>NZ_CP036433.1:1035000-2253604 GCF_007751035.1 Lignipirellula cremea
ACCTCACCAACAAGCTAATAGGACGCGGACCCATCCTCGGACGGAATCACACCTTTGGTCCGGAGACATTATTCGGTATTACCGCCAGTTTCCCGACGCTATCCCGAATCCAGGGGTAGGTATCCACGCGTTACTCTCCCTTTCGCCGCTCGCCAACATCCCGAAGGACTTGCTGCCGCACGACTTGCATGCCTAATCCACGCCGCCAACGTTCATTCTGAGCCAGGATCAAACCCTTCAATTAATGTATTTACACTGAACAGCGAACTGTTCAGCAATTAGCCATTAAACTCGAGTTTGAGTTTCTGATTTACTCACCTCGTTAATCCCTGTTGCAAGCAACAGTTCTCAGCGAGGCAAATTAACAAAGTCTCACACTTTGTTATTTGTTCTCACAAATAACGTGGGAAAAATAACCACCAAATTGTCAAAGATCTGATTTGTTCAGTGACGTCACCCGGAGGTAATGTCGAGCTGAGTAGTTTATGGTCTCGTCTCTTTTCTGTCAACAGCAGGTGGAAAGTTTTTTGACTTGAATTTCAAGTCGTCTTTCCGCAGACTGCTTTCAGGTGAAAGAGGTTTGCAAGTTTAGTCTCGCGTCTCTTTCGCGTCAACCGGCCTTGGAAAGTTTTAAGTTCTTTCCGTGACTGGCTTTAAGCGAGTGAGGTTGGCGATTTTAGTCTCGCGTCTCGTTCTCGTCAACCGGTCCTGGAAAGTTTTTTAAGTGCTTTCCAGGTCAGGTTTTAGGTGAAGGAGGTTGGCGAGTTTAGTCTCGCGTCTCTTTCGCGTCAACAGGTGCTGGAAAGTTTTCTTTTCAGTGCTTTCCAGCTCTGTCTTTGAGTCGAACGTTTAACACGTTCTACTCAAAACTGGAGGGAGTGAGTTGGGCTCTCTCGCTCAAGTGAGAGGGTATGTTAGGCGAACGACCCCAAGGTGGAAAGGGGGTCGAGACGCTTTTCTCACTCCGTCAGGCGTTTTTCTTGTCGCCTCCCCTGCGCCGTTTCCTAAATCGTGATGTGTTAAGGTTTTGCGAGGGTAGGGTTAGTTTCGGTTTTTTCTTAGAGCGACTTGAATGCATCGCCCGAATTGCCCGTTTGCCAGTGGACGCCTGGTCTGTTTCGCACCTTAACGATCCAAAGGCAGGCCCCAACGACCGGTTCCCGAGCGGTTTCTTTCGCCAGCCCTTCGTCTCTCCCGCCGTGAGTCGCCGGAGCGGGAGCGTTTTCCCCCTTTTCCCGCCTCTTTGAGCCGCTATCCACGCAACTGTTGGTCGAAAAAGTCGAAGGCGTCCTCCTGCATGGGGACATCGAAGCGGTGGCCTCCGTCATAGAAGTTGCCGTGGAACTGCTCTTTGACGCCGGCTTTCTCGTAAACGGCGGCGATTTTGTCGACCGAGTCCTGCATGCCTTCGGGCGTAAACAGCCCGTCCTGGCGACATTGCTGCACCATTAAAGGCTTGGGCGCCATCATGCTGACCACATCCGGCAGATCCAAATAAGGGTGTAGCCCTGGGACAAAGTGCGCCCAGGAGTGCGTATCGATATGGCGGTGCAACATCGGCCGCACGGTCGACATGAAGCCGACCAGGCAGGCGGCCGAGATCCGTTCTTCCATGCCGGCCAGAAACAGTGTCCGCCAGCCGCCCAGCGAAACGCCGACGCAGCCGATCCGCTGGGGGTCGACTTCCGGCCGCGTCACCAGATAGTCGACCGTGCGGCGATCGTCCCAGGTAATCACCCCCGGCCAGGCCGCTCCGGCGTAGACCATGCTTTTCGCCAGGGTGGATTCTTTCCCCCGGCATTTCTGGTTGAGCGCTGTCGCCACTTCGACCGAGTATTTACTGCGTTCCCAGCCATAGTGCAGGTCCTCGTCCAGCATCAGCCTCCGCTCGCCAAACATCAAGGCATCGATCGTGATCACCACATATCCCCGCCGCACCAGGGCGGTTGTAGTGGGTCGTCCGCCGTAGTTCTTTTCATGGTAGCGCGTCATGACGGGGTGATTCTGGCCGAAGTCGATCACCTTCTCTTTGCCGAACAGGAACATGCCGCCGTGCGAGTGCAGGTCGACAATCGCCGGCGCCGGCCCCTTCAAATTCTTGGGAATATGGACATAGCCCGCGATCCGAAAGTCGGGCGACGTGGAGAAGAGAATCTTCTCCCGGATAAAGTCGCCGCAATCCTGGCGATGGAGGACCTCGGCCTCAGGCGCCACCCGGGGCGGCTGATAGCTGAACGCCGCCTGCACCCTTTCCCGGCCGTTCTTTTTGAACGCTTCCAGCGTGGGAAAGCGATCGCTGAGGAACGAATCGGGGTAATCCTCCTGGCCGGCGATCTGCTTCAGGTACGGATAGAGCGAACCCATATTCGCACGCAACGGCTGAAGTTCCCGCGGCATGTCGAGCGGCGGGCCGTCGGCCGGGGTGGTGATATCGCCCGTTTCCGCGGCGCGGGCCGGTTGGCCCGGTCCCATCGCCAGGGCCATCGATCCGGCTCCCAGCGATTTGAGAAAGTCACGTCGTTTCGTCATGCTGCTGGCTCCTGGACCACTCAGGCGAGTTCATCGGTAGTCCGCCAGTTTATCCCATGCGAAATGCCCTGAGAACGATATTCTGCCGGCAGAGGTTGCGACGCACTGCCAGCCAGTTTGCACCGTCGCGGCGTGGGGGAATACCAAGCAAGCGAGGAGAATCGTCAGCCATCAATGGCTGACCCCCCTTGATCCGAAAGATCCGAAACATCCCCTTACGATCGACCTCGCAACCCGCGGCGCTGACTCACACCGGACAAACACTTCCCCCGCCCACCGCGCTAGTACTAGTGCTGCGTCAATCTTCGATCTTCGAGTGAGCGATTTCGGCCGTGCTGCTGTGCTGCCAAAAAAACCGTGGGCTAGCGCCCGGCGGCTGATTGAGAGAAACCTGATTTTTTGGTTTGACGCACCACTAGTGGTGCGTCAAGTTTCCATTTCAGGTTTGGCCATTTTCGCGCGAGCCGCTGTTCCTTTTAGTTAACCGTGGCTATCGCCAAAACGGCTAATTGGAAGAACCCGAGCTCTTTGCCTTGACGCAGCACTCGTAAGAGATTGTCCAGACATCGCCTGAAACTCGCTGACCGCGGATCAAACCCTCCCTACATCTCATACTCGGCCCGTGCGCCCGGGTCGATTTGTTGGGCGGCTCGGAGGCCGGATTCGATGGCGCCTTCGACCCAGCCTGATTTGAGGGTGGTGAAGTCGCCGGCGAAGTGGAGTTTTCCCTCGGGGGTTTGCCACTCGTTGATCATCCAACCACCGCCCAGCGGCAGGTCGGCGAAGGCGGCTTTGATCCACGGTTGGTCCGGCCAGGAGAACTCTCCCGTCTCGATCACTTCGTCGAGAAGGCCCGGCAGGTCTTTGCGGAACTGTGTGAGGACCTCTTTCGCCCGCGTCTTCTGGGGGCGGCTGCGATACTGTTCTGCATTTTTCCCTGTGAGGTAGAAGAACACATTCCCATGGCCGCCAGGCTCGTTGCCGGTGATATCGATCACTCGCTCCCAGGGGCGATTGGAAGCAGCCATTGGCCAGCCGCGGACGCCTTGCTGCAGCCACGGGGCCGTCTCGGTCTGGACGTAAACCTTGACCACAGGCGTCCACCTCAACTTCTCGATCAATTCCTGCTTTCGCGGACTGAGTTTGGGCGTCACTTCCAGTTCACGCAGGACGGTGAAGGGAATCGTGCTGATGATGGCGTCGCCCACCCATTCTCGACCATCCTTGGTTTTGACGCTTGCCTCGGCGGCCGTCTGCCTGATCGCGGTCACGGGACTGTCGAGATGCACGCGATTGCCGAGAACCTCGGCCATAACTTGCGGCAGGCGGTCATTACCGCCTGCAATCCGAAACAGATTGCGGTCGGCGAAATGATAAGCAAAGTCGGGCAACAGCGCCAAAACGGCCGTATCGACCGTGGCTTCGGCCGCGTGCGCATCCACCAGTTTGATAAAAGCCTCGGACGCGCCCAGGGAATGCAGCAGTCCTTTGAGCGTGACCCGATCGTACTTCGCCAGGGTCGCTCGATCGGGCCAGGCGGACTCGAGCACCGTGTTGAGGTTGATTCCGGCTCTTACCAGATAGCTGGCCAGCAGCGAGGGCAGGTCAACGTTGCGTTCGTTCGCGTGCATCGGCCAGGGCCACGGCCTGGTCAAGGACCCGTCGGCGATCTGACCATCGACATGGTACCGGGGGCAGCCGTCGTTCATTGAGATCAACGGCAGTTTGAATCGCTTGAGGTAGCCGCACACCAAAGGCATATTGGTGCGGAAATGTCCGCCCCCGGCTTCGGTGAACTGCCCATCCGAAAGGGCGACCGACAGCAGACGGCCGCCGACGCGCTTCTGATACTCGATCACTTCGACTTCATGCCCACGGCGGTGCAGCGCCAGCGCCGCGGTCAGCCCCGACATGCCCGCACCCAGCACCAGGACACGCTTTGGCTCAAGCGGCGGATCAGCCGCGAAGCCTTGCCCGAGAAGCGGCCCGGCCGCGACCATCCCGCTCGCCAGGCCCGCTGTTTCTAAAAAGCGTCGACGACTTAACAAACTCATTCAGGTGTCCTCTGCGACCGACAGAAAGAAGGCGATCTGCAAGTTTGCAGCATGCAGGTGGCTGTTTCAGTGGAAGCATACATCATCAATCGCACGTCGGTCACGATCTTCACCTGCGTGATCGGCCGTTTTCTCTTCACGTTCGGCTCCTGATCGCCCCCAACGTAGCGCACGCCCCAGGCTAACCGGTCAATTGGAGACATCCATTATCTGGGGACAATTATTGGGGACATCCATTATCTGGCTATTCGAGGTCGGATTACGAGCCAGTTTGCGTCGTTGTGGCGGGGGAGAATGAAAGGGGAACGAGGAGAATCATCAGCAATCAATGGCTGGCCTGATCCGGTCGTAGCCGATCGCGCAATAGTTTGGCCGCCGCTTCCCTGCCCCGGATTGCGGGGGCCCAGAATGCTGCGTCCAAAGTCTGGCGACTTTGGCTACATGCTGGTTGACGGCAAGGGTTTGAGATACATGGCGCGCGTTTCCCAGGGCTGGAAACCGCTGGCGTCGTAGGCCTGGATGGCGGGCTGGTTTGCGGCGTCGACGGCCAACAGCAAGTGAGGGCGACCGGCGGCGGCGACGAGTGCTTGCGCTTGCCGGGTGAGCAGTTGTCCCCAGCCGCGGCCGCGGACGGCGGGAATGAGGCCCATGTAGACTAGTTCGCCCCGGTGCTGGTCGGGGAAGTCATTGACGAGCAGGCAGCCGACATCGACGCCCTGTTCGACCAGGTAAAACCACCAGTCGTCGCGGAACTGGCCGGTCGCCAGATAGCCGTCGATCACGTCGGGCGTGTCGCGCAGATCGTCGAGGGCCGGCACGTCCAGGGTGTTCTCGTACGTTGCTTCGATCACGGCGCCCAGCCGGTTGCGATCGCCGTCGTAGGGCTGCAGATCGCAGGGCAACCGGGGCGGCGTCAGGCAGTAATCGGTCGCGCAGCCCATAAAGACCAGGTCGGCCGCGTGGGCGTAGCCGGCGGTCAGGAAGCGGGCCGCATCCAGCGGGGCGTCGGTCGCCAGGGCCGCCTGCAGCATGGTCGCTTGTCGCTGGCGGACGAAATCTTCTCCCCAGGCCAGCAGTCGCTGGGCGGTGGTTTCCGGCTCCGCAGCCAGCAGTTGCGGCGGATGGACGGCCGCCGTTCGGCCCGGCGTCAGCTGAAACAACGCCGCCCCGACCAGGCGTCCGTCGCGCACCGCTTCGACCAGGCCTGCGAGGTCAAACGCCCCTTGTTCTGCTGCGGCAAAGGCGCCGGCCGCCGCTTCCAGCGCCTGGGCTCCCACCAGATAACGGTACGCCAGCAGCAGGGCGGCCCGTTGCCGGCCTGGCCCGGGAGATCGAACGATAACATCGGCGGAGTCGTGCATGACCGATGCATTGTGGGGGCGTTTGTCGGTGGAAACAAGCGTCTTCCGACGCCAGGGAAAATTTCTCGACAGGCGTTCCCCGCGAACACTTCCCTTGGGGGCGTCTCTTCCGGACGTCGCGTGATTCGCGGATCGCCTGGGGGCTTTGTTTGCTATAATAGGAAACGCGGTGGGGGCCGACGAGCGTCGTTAAAATTTTTGCCGGGAGATCCTATGACTCGTTCCCTGAAACTGGCCATGGCGGGCTTATTGTCTGCCGCTACTTTTTTCATCGCGACGTTGCCAGTCGCCCTGCCGGCGCTGGGCCAAAGTCGTTCGCTGGACGAATTGGAGAAACGGATCGACGGCGGGGCCGCCCCGCCGGACCGGCCTGCCCCGGCGAATGCGTCGGTCGTGAGCGCGGCGCCGTTGTCGCTGTATGGGGCCGGATTTGGCGAGCTGGATTTCAACGCGGCGGGCCTGCTGGTCCGCTCCCTGTTCAAGGACAGCCCGGCCGAACAGTCGGGCTTGCGTCTGCTTGACCGGATTGCGGCAGTCAATGACCAGCCGCTGGCTACGGCGGATGATCTGCGCCGGCTGCTGTCGACGCTCGACGGCCGTTCGGAACTGAAGCTCCGCGTGCAGCGCGGGAGTGAGGCTTTGGCGCTGACGATCCTGCCCCGCCCTGCCCTGCCGTTGCCGCCGCCGATGCCGGAAAAGAGCGTGCCCCCGCCGCTGGCGGCTCCCGACGCTTCGACCGGTCGGCTGGCGGAAAGCGACGATCCGCTGGCGCCGCCTCGCACCGGCGGCGTGGAGCTGGACGGTCCGGAAAGAGGACCGGCCGACAGACCGCCTGTCGCGGCGATCGAAGAACGGCCCGTGCTGGGCGTCTTTCCACGGGAAGTCACGGCCGCTGATCGGACGAATTTCGGCTTGAATATCTTCCAGGGGGCGCTGATCGATCATCTGCAGCCGGGCTCGATTGCGGCTGTGATTGGCTTGCGGCCCGGCGATACCATCGTGGCGATTGATGGGCGTCGGATCGACACGCCCGAGGATCTGTACGCGGTGTTGCGCTCGGTGGAGCGGGGCGACGAGATTCGCCTGCTGTTTCATCGTGGCGGCAGGAATTACATGCAGACGGTGTCGATGGTGGAGCCGACGGCGGTCGATCCGCCCGGCTTTCGTCGGCGGATTGGCGCTCCGGAAGAGCCGACTCCGGCGACCGACGCAGGGCGTCCCGCGCTCGATGCGCTGGAAGGGATGCTGGACCGTTTGAAGCCGGCAGCGGGCGCTTCGTCGACCGATGACCGGCCGCTGGAACTGGGCGGCGGAGCGGCGAAAATTCCGGCCGAATCCGAAGCCGAGCTGAACGGTTTGCGGCGCCATGTCGACACGTTGCAATCGACGATCGAAACGTTAGAACAACGCATCCGCGAGCTGGAAGCCAGTCGTCCGCCTCGCTGACCCGATGCTAACCCGATTCTCTTTGCCTGCGGCCGTCTATGCTTACCAATCTGCAGATTGCGGACATCTTTGAAGAGATGGCCGACATCCTGGAATTCCAGGGGGAAAACCCGTTCCGCGTACGCGCTTATCGGAACGGTTCCCGGGCGATTCGCGACCTGGGGGAGTCAATCGCCGCGATCGCCGTGTCGGATCCGGCTCGGCTGGTCGAGTTTGACGACATTGGGAAAACGATCGCCGAAAAGACCGTCACCCTGGTCGAAACGGGCGAACTGCCCCAGCTGATCAAACTGCGCAAGGAGGTGCCGGCGACGGTGCTCGCCATGATGCGCATCCAGGGGCTGGGGCCCAAAAAGGCGGCCGTCATTTTCAAAGAGCTCGGCGTCGCTACGCTGGAAGAATTGAAAACGGCCTGCGAAGAAGGGAAGATCCAGGCGCTCAAAGGCTTCGGCAAAAAAACAGAACAGATGATCCTGGACGGCATCCCGCTGGCGGCCGAGGCCGAAACGCGGATCCTCTGGCACGACGCCGACCAGACCGCCCAGGCGCTGCGGGAGCATCTGGAAACGTGCCCCAGCATTGAGAAGCTGGAACTGGCGGGCAGCTATCGTCGTCGGAAAGAGACGATCGGCGATCTCGACGTGCTGGTTGTTTCCAGCGACGTCAAACAGGTCATGGATCGACTGGGCGAGTTCCCGGGCGTGGCGACCGTGCTGGCTCGCGGTGAGACCAAGATGTCGATTCGGCTGGACACCAAACTGCAGATCGACCTGCGGGTGGTGCCAGCCCGCAGTTTTGGCGCGGCGTTGCAGTACTTTACCGGCTCGAAAGAACATAATGTGGAGCTGCGCGGCCGGGCCAAACAGCAGGGGCTGAAGATCAACGAGTACGGCGTGTTCCGCGTGGAAGACGGCGAAGAAACGTATCTTGGGGGACAGACCGAGAAGGAAGTTTACGACCTGCTCGAACTGCCCGTTTTTCCGCCCGAGCTGCGCGAGAATCGCCGCGAGTACGAATGGGCCGCGCAGGGGAAGCTGCCGGAACTGGTCGAGCTGGACGATATCCGCGGCGACCTGCACATGCACACGACCGAGACCGACGGCTCGGCCACGCTGGAAGAGATGGTCGCCGCCGCCCGGGAACGGGGGCTCAAATATATCGCCATTACCGACCATTCCCAGCGAGTCAGCATGGCCCGCGGCCTGGATCCGGTCCGCCTCAGGGCGCAGTGGAAGCAGATCGATGCCTTGCGGGAAACGCTCCCCAAGAGCTTCACCCTGCTCAAAGGGATCGAATGCGATATCCTGGAAAAGGGCGGCATGGACCTGCCCGACGACGTGCTGGCGGAAGCCGACTGGGTGCTGGCCAGCATTCATTACGGGCAAAAACAGTCGCGGCAGCAGATCACCGAGCGGCTGCTGGAGGCGATCGAGAACCCGCACGTCACTTGCATCGCCCATCCGACGGGTCGGTTGTTAAACCAGCGGCCGCCGTATGAGGTCGATCTCGATGCGGTGCTGCTGGCCGCCCAGAAGCATCACACGCTGCTGGAGTTGAACGCCAATCCGCGGCGTCTGGATTTGAACGATACTTACTGCGCCGCGGCCAAGGCCCATGGCATTCCGATCGTGGTGAATACCGATGCTCACGCGGTCGAGCATTTTGACTTTATGCGCTGCGGCGTGCTGCAGGCCCGGCGGGGCGGGCTGACCAAAGCCGATGTGGCCAATACGCACACCTGGCTGCAGATGAAGAAGATGATGAAGAAATAGCCGCCGCAGAATGGGGGCGTTTACTGCAGGCGTTCCATGACGCGGGTCCAGTTCAAGCTCTTCGCAAGCGCCAGGGGCGTCATGCCGTTGGGGGTGGTCTGCTGGGGATCGGCCCCGTGCTTCAGGCAGATGTCGACGCCGTCCCAGGATCCGGCCAGCGCCAGTTGGTGCAGGAATGTGAAGCCGCGTTCATCTTTTTCATGCACCATGCCGGGATTGCTGGCTAGCGTTTCGTCGAGCGACTTGCGCATGTTGACCGACATCGGGTGCTCCGTCGCGGCGACTTTGGCGTAGTCCTGGGCGACCGGTTTCGGCGTACCGAGGAAGGAGAAGAAGCTCTTCTTGCGGGCCGGACTATCGCTGAAAAATTCGGGCGGCACCAGGTTCACCATGCCGACTTCGCCAAAGTCAAAGCCCCAGGCCTGGTCGTGCTGCTTGCGTTCGCCTGGCTGCATCCGCGACCGCAGCATGTCGACCGTGAATCCGCCGTAGACATTCCCCGAGATAACATACATCCAGTCAGAAATCTGCATGCCGGGGATCGTCACCTGATCGCCTTCGGCGTACGTCTGCAGGGAGTGCGGGCTATTAATGAGCGTGCCGTACAAGTGGCGGCCGTCGAAATCGACGTCCATCAGCCACATGTGTTCGACGTGCGGGGTCTCTGGGGTCTGCGATTGGATCTCGGGCGGATCGAAGAATGCCGCCTTGACCGCGGCCAGTTCCAGGCCGGGAATAATGCGCCGCTGTTCCCAGGCCAATTCCCGCCAGAAAAAGCGGAAGGTTTGCCTCGCCCTGGCGGCCGCCTGTTCCATCTCGGGGTCGTCGCCGGGAAACCAGAAGACGGGAGTTTCCGAATCGCTCATGATGCTGCCAGGGTCAATGAGAAAAGGCGGGAAAAAAGGACGTCCCCCCAATATGTCGCATGCAGGAAGCGGCCTGCAACCCGGAGCTTTGAAAAACGGACGCCGCGCTTCTTGCGAGTCTGTTTTTCCTGGACGGATGGGACTCGCGGGCGAAGCGGGGTACATTGCAAGCGTCTCCTGACCGCTTGCATCGCGACGGTTGCGACCTGGTAGAAGCGATCGGTTCTCCTCTGGCTCACAAGGCGCTGCAATGCGTATCGACCCTGATCCCAAGTACGATTTTGACGATGTCCTGATCCGTCCCAAGCGTTCCGAAGCGCCCAGTCGGTCGGCCATTATCCTGGAACGGGAGCATCGCTTTCTGAACTCGGGGACGACCTGGCGGGGCGTGCCGATTGTGGCGTCCAATATGGATACGGTCGGCTCGTTGACCATGGCCCAGGCGCTGGCGCCTGGCATGTTGACCTGCCTGCACAAGTACTATCCGGCGGAACGACTGGTTGAGTTTTTCCAGAACGACCCGGCCGCCGCCAGCGTGTTCTATACGCTGGGTTTGAGCGACGATGAGTTTGACCGCATGGTCGCCGTGCATCGGCAGGTTCCGCTGCGGTTGATCTGCGTCGATGCGGCGAACGGCTATACCAAATACTTTGTCGATCGCGTCAAGCGGATTCGCCAGGCGGTAGGCCAGGCGACCATCATGGCGGGGAACGTGGCCACGCCGGAAATGGTGCAGGAGCTGTTGATCTCTGGCGCCGCCGACATTGTGAAAATCGGCATCGGTTCCGGCAGCGTGTGCACCACCCGTTTGAAAGCGGCCGTCGGCTATCCGCAATTATCGGCCATCATCGAGTGCGCCGATGCGGCCCATGGCCTGCGCGGGCATGTGTGCGCCGACGGCGGTTGCCGGATGGCGGGCGATGTTGTGAAAGCGTTCGCCGCCGGCGCCGACTTTGTGATGCTCGGCAGCATGCTGGCCGGGCACGACGAGTGCGAAGGGGAATGGGTCGAAGAGAACGGCCAGCGCGTCGGCATGAAGTTCTATGGCATGTCGAGCCGCGTGGCGCTCGACAAGTACGCCGGCGGACGGAAGGACTACCGCGCCTGTGAAGGGAAAGAAGTCGTCGTGCCGTCGAAAGGACCCGTCAGCGAAACCCTGCAGGACATCACCGGCGGGATCCGCAGCGCGTGCGCCTATGTGGGGGCCGCCTCGCTGAAAGACCTGTCGAAGTGCACCACCTTTGTGCTATGCAACCGCACGCATAACACGGTGTACGGGGCTTAAGCGAAGCTCTCCCTGAACCGCATTCAAAGCGCCGGGCCGCATTGCCGGGCGACCAGCAGGCCGAGCCAGACGGCGAAGAAGCCTAGCGCCAGATTGGCGCCGATGTTGGCCAGGGCGAACAGCCAGGCGCCTTTTTCCAGGTAGTTGATCGTCTCGTAACCAAAGGTCGAGAAGGTCGTCAGGGCGCCCAGAAAGCCGACGCTCAACGTCGGTTTGGCGGCTGGATGAAAGAGCTCTCCGGCCCAGCCGGCCAGCATCCCCAGGCAGAAGCAGCCCAGCACATTCACCAGCAAGGTGCCGTAGGGAAAGTGCTCGCCCAGCAGTCGATAGGCGGCCCCGCTTAGCAGATAGCGACTGATGGCCCCGATACTGCCGGCCAGTCCAATCCATAACAACGTCATCCAGCTCGCCATGCTGCGATCTCAACTTGCCTGCGGTCAACGGTTTTTCAATCCGCCGACAGTATAACAGCTTGCCTGGGCGGCAGGAGGTCGACTCAGGCGACCGGGCCGCACGGTCAACGCATTCGGGTTATCGGTCGCGAGCGGTGCGGGCCTGTTGAACGACTCTTTCGATGGCGGCGGAGTCGTCTGCAGCAGGGACGGATCCGTCCCGGGCCAGCGGAAAGAACAGGTCATCGGTCCATTTGGCGATGGGATTGGCGGGCCCGTTCACCCCGATGGCGTCCAGTCGATTGACGTACCATTTTTGGTCGGTCCGGCCGGGGCCGAGCCAGGCCTGCACGGGAGCTGCGTTTTTCAGCAGGGAGTTCCGGCGGAAAATGTGCTTCGTTCGGAACTGGATGGCCTGGGCGGTCTTTCCCTGGCCAAACCGGAATGTGCCCGGCGAAGTCGGAAAAGCGGAGAAGCCGCTGCTCAGGGTCCAGTGCAGGTCGGCGTGATACCTTGCCGGGTCGATGCCGGCCTGTCGGCAGGCGGTGGCCGCCGCCTTGAAGTCGATCGGCTGATCGGTAAAGGCGTACGCCTGCAGGTTGAAGACGCCCTGGTTCGACGAAAACTTGAGCGGGTAGTACAGCCGGTCCGTGGGAAACGTAATCCGCAGCGGCGGCAGCTTGAGCTGGCTTTGCAGCGCGTCCGCCCCTTTCTGGGGAACGACTTTGACGCAGACAAAGGTGAATTGGCGATCGATAAAGAACTGCATGTGGTCGGCCGTGACCGGGGCGAAGTGGTGGGTTTTGAACCACTGGTTCAGCTCTTCGACGGCGTTCTTCCCGACGGTGCGGATCTGATGAATGGCGTACGGTCCGGCATCGAACCGCTGGACCTCGATGGAGGGTTTGGGGCGATATCCGCCGCCCGACGCCCCGCCTCCGTAGCTGTAGCTGCGGGGCAAGTTATTGGCGGCAGGGACAACTTCGCGAAGGGACTGAACTCTGGCAGCCAGGAGGTGGGCCGCCTGTGCCTGGTCGAAGATTTTCGGATCGACGTCGGCGCTGTACTGCTCGGGCACGCTGGGGATGGTGATAACCCAGCCCAGTTCGGTCACCGGTTTTTCCGAGCCGTTCAGATTGACGTCGATCGACAGGATCAGATCCTCACGACCGTTAGCGTGCAGCAACACGGCCCGCTGTTTGGCCTGGCGCGGACGCCAATTTGACGAATTCGCCATCTTTTCGTGCAGATGCAGGCAGCCATCGACCGGGGACGGTCCTGGCAGGGTGAGCAGGCTGGCGGCCGTGGTTGCCAGAACGAACGCCTTGAGGCTTGGGCCTTGGAAAAACGGCATGGTCGTCATCTCCTGGAGTAATTCTCTCGCAGAACTCTGTCGGCCGGCGCCTATTTGCCCTGTCCCAGGGACTGGAAATACTCGCGTGCATGTTCGCGGACGTTGCGCGGCAGTCGCTGACTGGTGAGCGGATCGGTTTCTTCGCCGCCTGCGCTTTCGATGGCTTCACGGACCGATTCCTGCGAGCGGCCGGCGATGTTGGGGCCGTCGGCGTCGCCGGTGCGGATCGCTTCGCCGGGGCGGGTTTTGCCGCGAACCTGGGAATCGATGCTGCCGGTGTCGGTCGCTTCTTCGGGCCGGTCGCCCTGGCCGCGTCCGGCGCCGAGGCCGTTCTTGGGCGGGCCGTCCTTGACTTCGCCGTTCTGGGCCATCCCCTGGCCGGGCTTGCCTTCGCCCGGTTTATCGCACATGCCGTTTTTGCACTGGCCGATCTGCTCGGCCACTTCGTCGAAGGCTTCCATCTGGTCGAGCTGGTTCTGCATCTCCTGCAGTTGCTGGCCCAACTGGTCCAGTTTCTGGGCGGCCTGCTGGCCGTTCCCTTCCGCCAGGCATTTCTGGCAGTCGCCCAGGTTCTGGGCCATCTGCTGGACCTGTTCCATTTGTTCATCCTGCATCTGCAGCTGGTCAAGCTGTTGCTGCAGTTTGTCGGCCTGAGCCTGGTCGCCGTTGCGCTGGGCCTGGTCGATCTGTTGCTGCAGGTCCTGTTTGGCCTGCTCGTGGGCTTTGGCCAGCTCTTCGAGTTTCTTTTTCATGTCGTCAAGCTGTTCGGCCAGTTTCTCTTTTTCCTGGTCGTTGAGTTCGCCGTTGTTGAGTTTGGCCTGCAGGTCTTTGATTTCTTCCATGGCTTTTTTGAAGTCGCCCTGTTTCATGGCCTGGGCGACTTTTTCAGCGGGTCCCTGGCCGGCCGGTTTGAGCTGTTTAAGCTGCTCGCGGAGTTTCTCGGCGCCGCCTGCTTCCTGGCGTTTCTTTTCGACTTCTTTCTTTAGATCGTTCAGCTGGACGAGTGCTTTGTTCCGGTCGATCTGGCCGTCTTTGGAGATCTGGTCGAGCCGTTCTTCCAGCTGTTTCAGCTGGGCTTCGGCGTCGTGCAGCCCTTTTTCTTCGAGCTTCTTCCGTTGCTCGGCGATCTTTTTCTGCAGCTCTTTGTTCTGTTCGATAATCCGCTTGCGGACCTCGGGCGTGGTTTCGTTGCCGATGGCGCCGCCCTGGGGCAGGCGATTGGGCAGGAAGAAAAACAGGACGAGCGCGGCAATCGGCGCCAGCGGCAGCAGCGCTTTCCAGTCGAAGGCGTACCCGAACTTTTCGCCAATCTCCAGCCGCTCCACCCGTCGCTCCGCGTCGGAAACAAGGGCCTGTCCCAGCTCGGACTCGCGATCGATCGGTCCCAAGGCCAGGGCGCTGGAAACCCGTTCTTTCAGGCCGAAGCGACGATCGATTTCCATCGCCGCATCGAGCGAACTTCCTCGCTTCAGCCAGGTCCAGAGGCCAGCGCCCAGTAGGCCGGCGGCAATTGCGCCGCCGATCCAGGAAGCGGCCCAGATCGACCAGCCCGTCGGCGTTTCCGTTGCTGGCAACGCCCAGATTTTGGGAACCGCCAGCGCGACCAGGGCCAGGAGCATGGCGCCGCCCAACGTCCACTTGAGTACAGCGAGAAACTTCTGCAGGGTGAGTCGGCGCTGGACGTTCGCCACCTGACGCGTAATCTGTTCCACGATCAAACTCCTGTAAGCCTTGTCCGGGCAAGCCCTGCCGCCAGGGACCTGGTTCTGCATGCATGTCATGCGGCCGGTCGCCTGGGAGATGTGTTCTGGCGGGATTTCACCCCACGCTCCATCTTACCGCTTTCCCGACAGAAATGAATCGTCAATCCCGAGAACTTCCCGCCAAAAGGTGGGGGCTGTTCGCGGGAGCCGCCGCCCCTGGCGTGAGTGAATCCCGTATGCCGAGGCCGAACTCGCCAGAGTTTGGTCGCTAGTTCCGGGACGCTCCGTCCAAATTCTGGCGACTTCCGCTACATCTGGCTCACACCCGGAACTTTGCTGGGAACGACGCTAGAAACGCTCCCCCGACAGGCTGGTTTTCGGGCGGGTTGCGGGACAGCTATACTTGAGGGCTGTCCCCTCCTCATGTTTCCAGGGAATCTGCTCCGTGATATTGTCGCCGCCTGTTGTGAAAGAGGTTTCCGTCGGGAGCCGTGTCTGGCCTGGGGTTTGTTCGGGGCTGCTGCTGGCCGCGCTGCTGCTGGCGGATGGTTCCGGTATGGCGATGGCGGAGGATGCAGGCCCGGCGCGGGGAACGGTTACGGGGAAGGTCGTCTACAAAACAGATTCGGCCCGGCCCTGGCGTCTGGGGCGTTACTATCTGAAACGGACCGGCGAACTGGCCGAGGCGGTCGTCGCGCTGTCAGGACCATTGCTGGTGCAGGCCGACAAAGAAGCCACAGCCGACCAGGAAGCGAAGACCTGGGTCGTCGATCAGAAAGACTTCCAGTTCACGCCCGAGACAACCGCTGTCCAGGCGGGTGATCGCGTCAAGTTTCTCAACAGCGACAAGCAGTTGCATAACGTGCAGGCGTTTCATCTGCGGCAGAGTTTCAACGTGAACATGCCGCCCGGCGGCGAGCATATCGAAACGCTCCGTTTTGCCGAAGGAATCAAGCGGCCGTATCGCCTGGGCTGCGTTTATCATAGCGCCATGCAAGCCTGGATCTTTGTGTTCGATCACCCTTATTTCGCCGTGACGGCGAAAGAGGGAACGTTCACGCTGACCAACGTTCCGCCGGGCGAGTACCAGCTGGACGTATCGCATCCGGCCGGCGATCTGCGATCGACCCAGACGATCACGGTCGCGTCGGGCGCCAAAGTCGAAGTGGAAGTGGAACTGTCGCCCGATGATCTGAAGAAGTAAGGGACGGGCCGGTCGCCAGGGATTTCGCACCGGGCGATGAACGGAAACCTCACGCAGAAACGTATCGCACCTTCGCCGGGAAACTCCCTGCGACTCATTTCAAGGAGCCACACCATGACGCAGCAACCCAACCGCCGCCAGGCCTTCCAGACGGGCGCCTCGGTCGCCGCCGCCCTGTTTGCCTGGGCCGCGATTCCGCAATGGGCGATGGCAGCCGACGCCGACACCGGCGAGCTGGTTCCCTTTCTCGACATGCCGCGCACACCGCCCAATCGCCTGGACTGGGAAGCACTGAACGAATGGCTTACGCCGCAGGACCAGGTCTTCAGCGTGCAGCACTACGGGATTCCCGAAGTCAACGCCCAGGAGTACAAGCTGGAAATCGACGGGCTGGTCGAGAAGCCGATGCGTCTGAGCATTGAGGATTTGAAAACGCGCCCGCAAGAGGAAGTCCTGATGACGCTGGAGTGTTCCGGCAACGGCGCCGGAAAGGGCTTCATCAACGCGATCTATAACAGTCGCTGGAAAGGGACGCCGTTGGCCCCGCTGCTGAAAGAATGCGGTGTGAAAAAGGAAGCGATCGAAGCGGTCTTCTTTGGCGCCGACACCAAAGAAGAAATACTGCGGCCGATGACCAAGAGCGAACTCAAAGTGGAAGTTCCCTTCGGCCGCAGCCTGTCGGTGGAAGACGCCCTGAACAAAGGCGCCATTCTGGCTTACGAACGGAACGGCGAACCGATGGAAACCCGCAACGGCGCTCCGCTGCGGTTAATCGTGCCGGGCCTGTACGGCATCGCCAATGTGAAATGGCTGCAGCGGATTGAACTGCGCGACCGGCGGTACATGGGCCGCTACATGGCCCGCGATTACGTTACCGTCCGCGGTGAAATGCAGGGAGACGAAGTGGTGTTTGTGGAGTCGTCGGTCGCCAAAATGAACCTGAAGTCGATCATCGCCCGGGTGACTCGCGGCGATACGGTCGACGGCGGTATTCCGTGCCAGGCGATGGGAGCGGCCTGGGACGATGGCACAGGCGTCGCGCAGGTGGAAGTCAAGGTCGACGATGGTCCCTGGAAGAAAGCCGTACTGGCCGAAGAGCCGCGATCGAAGTACTGCTGGACGTTCTTCTCCATCGACCTGGGGAACCTGGCGCCGGGCGAGCACGAGATCGTCTCGCGTGCGATTGATGTGGACGGCCGTGTCCAGCCCGCTGAGGGCGACGACGAAATCGCTTTGAAGAAAACTTACTGGGAAGCTTACCAGCAATGGCCTCGCAAAATTAACCTGGAGGCCTGATCGACTCCCGTCCGTCGCCAGGGGGCGCTGGTCCGGTTCGCGGTGGAGCGGGCCGGGCGCATCGCACGACGGGTCCTGAGCCGGTAAGGTCGATGCGATTCCCACGAATCGCAGGCAAAGGGGACATCCGATGCCGGAAATCAATCCTTATGCGTCGCCGATGGTGGAAGCCGTCGAGCCGATTTCCCGCGACCTGTCCGCCAAGGGAGGAATCTGGCGCCAAGGCCCCTTACTGGTGATGGAGCGGCAATCGCGCTTGCCGGATCGTTGCATCAAGTCGAACCAGCCGGCCCACGGCGGCACGCTGCGTCGCGACCTCACCCACTATCCGCCGCTGCTGTTGCTGCTGGCCTTGTTAAATGCGCTGGTGTTTCTACTGGTGGTGCTGGTCGTGCAAAAAAGGGCTTCGATTTTTGTCGGGCTCAGCCAGGAGTGGAAATCTCGTCGCCGCCGGGTGATCCTGACGGCGTGGCTGGCGGTGCTGGCGGGATTGTGTTGCGGCATGGCGGGGCTGCTGTTTATGAACGAATCGTCGACGATCTCCAAGCTGCTGTTCGTCGCGGCAGTCCTCCTGGGAGTGGTTGGCAGTAGTTATGGGATTGCTTCCGCCCGGCTGGTCTCTGCGGTGCGGATCACCGAGACGCATATCTGGCTGCGCGGCGTTTGCCAGGACTATCTGGACGAATTGCCGGATTGCCCTTTCCGGTAGCGCGGCCAGCTCAGGTCAACCGGCTCAGATCAATTCGGGCACCCGTTCCAGATGCCCTTGCATGCGGGCGACCAGATCACTGAAGTTGATCGGTTTGGTCACGAAGTCGTCGCAGCCGGCGTTGAGGCAGCGTTCCCGCGCGTTGTTGATGTCGTTCCCGGTCAGCGCGACGATCGGATCCAGGTAACCCAGCCGGCGAATGGCTTCGGTCGCGGCGTAGCCATCCATCACGGGCATCGACATGTCCATGATCACGGCGTTGAACGGTTCCTCCTGGCCATTCAAGGCGGCTTCCATCCGTTCCACGGCGGCAACTCCGTCGGCGGCGATCTCGACCTGGGCGCCGGCGCTTTCCAGCAGCGTTTTCAAGAACATCTGGATATCGATGGAGTCGTCGACCAGCAGAATACGGCCCTGCAGCTGGTGTGGGTTGTCGTTGCTGTTCCCGGTCGGGCGGACCTGCCTGGCGGCGATGTGGGAGGTTCGATTCTTCGTCTCCGGGGACTCCAGCGGAATCCAGAAGCGAAAGGTGCTGCCCTGGCCTGGATAACTTTTGACTTCGATCTTGCCGTGGAACGATTCGACCAGACGCTGGGTGATTGCCAGGCCCAGGCCGAAATCCGTCGCCGTGCTATCGCGCTGGTCGGCGTGGTTGAACGGTTCAAAGAGATGCTCCAGCCGCGACCCGTCGATGCCGACGCCGCTATCGCGCACTTCAAACACCAGCCGCTGTTCGCCTGGGATTTTCGCCAGATACACAACCACGGCGACCTCGCCCTGATGCGTGTATTTGATCGCATTCGACAGCAGGTTAAAAAGCACCTG
The DNA here is from genome assembly GCF_007751035.1 of Lignipirellula cremea. Lineage (NCBI taxonomy): Bacteria > Pseudomonadati > Planctomycetota > Planctomycetia > Pirellulales > Pirellulaceae > Lignipirellula > Lignipirellula cremea. The sequence goes on from NZ_CP036433.1 coordinate 1,053,797, forward strand.
TCGCAGGCGGGCCGGATCGCCGAGGAATTCCGCTGGCACAGGCTCCTGGCAGCAAAAACTCAGCGCAAGCTGTTTTTCTTCGGCCTGGGAGCGGACCATTTGCATGACGTTCTGCAGCAACGTCTGCGTGCACAGGCGCTCCCGTCGCAGATCGATGCGACCGCACTCGGCTTTGGACAGATCGAGCACATCGTTCAGGATGCACAGCAGACGTTGTCCATGCGAGTTGATTTGCTCGACCGCATGCTGCTGCTCCTCCGTCAGGCGGCTTAGTTGCAAGACATCGGTAAAACCCAGCATGCCCGTCAAAGGGTGGCGGATCTGTTGGCTGAGGGTGGCCAGGAGCTCGCTCTTGCTGCGACTGGCGGTCTGCAGACGCTGCAGCGTGCGGTAGCGCAGCAGGCTTTGGCGGATCGAACGGGCCAGCGATTCCGCCGACAGTCCCTCCAGAACCAGGCATTCCTGCACGCCCGTTTCCAGGGCGCGCTCGGTCACGCGCGGATCATGTTCCTGGACCAGGAGGACGATGGGGACGCCCTGCAGAGCATCGCTAAGCTGGTGCAGGGCTTCGAGCGGGTCCAGCTGATCAATCTCGGCGCCCATCAGGCACAGGTCAAACTTCGAACGCTGCAGCGCAGTGCGGGCGTCGTCCAGGGTGCTGGTCGTTTCCAGCTCAATCACGACTTCGTCGATCGCCAGCAGAAGTCGCACGGTGGACCGTAATAATTGCAGTTTGGAAGCCGTGGCAGGGTCCGGGTCGACAAAAAGTACGCGCTTGGGGTTCAATAGCATCGACTGCCTCGTTGTATTTTCAGAAGTTCGTCATTTTTTGTCCCCGACCACTCTCTAAAAGTTTATACGGCGCAATTTCCTCTCTATCAGGAAATCCCTGTTCCTATGCGGTATTCCGCACGGGCCCGTTTGGTTATTGAGTTCGCCAAATTCACCGGTAGATATCGGCTCCCGTTTGCGTATACTCAAAAAGGATCCCAGTCGACGAAACCCGGTTTACAGATCTTGCCCTTGCCAGCGCCCTCGATTTTGGCTATGCCAGGGAGATGAGGGCCGCATGAATTTATCTTCGGTAAAGCCGCCGCCGCGAGGGCGGATTGATATCCACTCCCATCTCCTCCCCGGAGTTGATGATGGTTGCCAGACCGTCGAGCAGTCGCTGGATTGCATTCGCGCCTGGATCGAAGAAGGGTTTATCGGTTCGGTCTGCACGCCCCATGTGGGCCCTGGGTACTTCCAGGAAAACACGCCCGATCACATCGCCGATTTGATGCCTTCGTTACGGGAAAGCGTGGCGGCTGCGGGGCTGGATTACCATTTGTGGGACGGGGGGGAAGTCCGCATTTTCGCCGAAACCTCGGAGTGGTTTTCTTACTGGGGCTTGCCCACGCTGGGCCCAGGCCGCTGCGTGCTGCTGGACTGGTGGGGCGACCAATGGCCCTTGTTTTGCGAAGAATGCTGCCAGTTTCTGCTCGATAACGGCTACCAGCCGGTGTTCGCCCACCCGGAACGGATGAACCTGGAAGCGAAAGCCTGGGACGAAGTCATCGACCGCCTGCTGGAGCGGGGAGTCTGGCTGCAGGGGAATCTCAACAGCCTGGGCGGAGGGGAAGGACCCGTCAGCCAGGAACGGAGCTGGCGCCTTTTAAAGGCCAAGCAGTACTATGTGCTGGCTACCGATACGCACGCTCCCCGGGCGCTGCGTGAACGCCGCCGGGCTCTGGAACTTGTCGAACAGGAATGCGGCGCCGAACAGCTGCAGTTGCTGCTGGAAGATCGGCCGCGCGAGATTATTTGGCGGCTTGCCAGCGAAGACGAATAGCAGGAAGAGCTCTCGCTGTCTGAGGGAGCCAGCCGGATCGATGGCGTGCTTCTTTCCCCGCGGCGGACCCCTGCCCGATTTCTGGCTGGCCTGTTTTGGTCGGCCCGGTTCCGGGTGAACATGTTTGGGGTAAAAGTCGACCGGATTCGACAAGCCTGTCCGCCTGGAAAAAAAGACCGGCGGTGGGGGGAAACCTTACGCTCTGTAATGGGGGCTTTCCCTGATACTAGTCCGCCATGCGGCTCCGTGTTTTGACGCAGGCGCCGTTTGATCCGGTATCAACGGTTGCGGCGCGCGAACGGAGCTCTCGGTGTCCGGGGGATCAGGCGGCTAGGCCAGTTGTTTTTCCAGCTCGGTTTTGATCGATTGCTCGATCTTTCCGCGGAAAGCGAAGGCCGCCATTGGCAGCGCTCCGTTGACCACGACCTGGCTTTCCTCCACGATCAGCTGGCCTTTAATGGCGAATCCGTAGGTTTTGAACGAGTAGTTCAGCGTGTCGTCGACCCAGGTTTCTTCCAGATTGGAGACCTGGTCCTTGTACTTGGAGCGAACTGTTTCGAGAAAGTTTTTCAGTTTGGTTTTGGCGGCTTCTTTCCCCAACGGGTTGGGAACCACGATATTCATATTGGGCATCGATGTATCCTTGGATGGGTCGCAGGTTGGCGAATAAAGGGGAGCCACGTGGTTGGGGCGCGAATTCCCAGCGAAAGAAGCTGAAACCGGCCGGCGTTTTGCCAGGTAACCACTTGCTCTGGGGTATTTTAACAAAAACGGCCGCCTGGGGAGACGCCCATTTTACAATCGATCGCTGGCGCATCCGTCCTTGCCTTACGGATTGCCCCGCTGTGGGAAATGCGAGTTTATCCAGGAGTCAGGCATGATCAAGCGGAATCGGGGCTGGATCGCCCTTTCAGCCATCGTCCTGCTTCTCGTGGCAGGGGTCGCCCTGGGGAAACTCTACCTGGTTTCGTCGGATCCCCACACGGCTCCCCGGGCGCAACTGGCGCGCTGGCTGGTGCTGTCGGATTTGTCCCAGCAGTCGCGAACCTTTCGTTTGTCGCTGGTGGATCGTTTGCTGCGCGAGCTGGGGGCCGATGAGCCAATCGCCATGACGTCGGAATCTTTGACGCCCGGCATGCAGCAGCAACTGGACGATAATGTGCGATTGCTGCGTCGCGACTGGTTTCTGTCCCGGGTCGAGAAGTATGCGCTGCTCCCGCCGGAGGAACGGCTGGCTTTTTTGCGCCCTGAAGTCGCTACGGTGGACTTGTGGGCGAATGCCTCGGTCGGCGGGGATTCGGCCGCGAGCCAACTGTTTGACGATATTGCCCAGTGGATCGAGGAAGCGCCGCCCGGGCTGGCGGGACCGATGGGTTCCGCCGTCGCCGGGGGTCTGCAGGTGTGGCTCAGTACGGCCGACCTGGAGCCGGTTTCCGCGGCGGTGCGACGCGATCTGGCGGTGCGAATTGCGCAGCAACTGGACCAGGATCCGCAGCTTCCAGCCCCGCGGGAGAGCTTTTCTGCCGACGAACGGAAACGCTTCGCCGCCAACGGCCAACTGCTGATGGAAGCCTGGCTGCAGGCCCAGGCGCAGATCTTTGCCGGGTTGCCGCAGACCGAGCGGCAAACGTTTGTGGAAGAGAAGATTGATCGCGTGCTGGCGTGGGGCGTACTGGATCAGCTGTTCGAGGCCTCTTCGTTGCCTGTGATGCTGCAGCTGGCGAGCCTGACCCAGCGCTGCATCGACCGCGCCAAGCCGGAACTGAAGCAGCCGCTACAGGAGCTAACGTCGCTGGCGATGCAGACCCTGCTGCAGCGCCAGTAACTCCCCTGGCGGGGAGCCGACATTGCACTCGCTGCAGATTCTGTCGAGGGTGGATTACGGCTGGTGTTGGGGTTGTTGTCGCGCTCTGGCTCGGCGGGGCGGAGCGGGGCACGGGTCCAGTATTTCAAAGGTTTCGGCTGGACCGTACAACTGGTCGGCATAGTTAGAGCACCACTGGGCGGCGACCTCCAGCCACGCTTCTTTTTCGGCAGCGGCCTGCACCCGTTTGGCAAACTGGTGCAGGGTTTCCGATGTCGACCTGGTCAGTTTCCGCCTGGCCAGTCGCCGGCTGAGGGTCCGCAGCAGGGCCCGGTTATGGCGCTGGGCGGCGGTGGCGGGGTCGAGTGGTTGGCGATTGCGAATCTTCAGCAGCACGCCCAGGATCGTGACGATGGCCAGGCCTGCCAGAGCCAGGCTGAGAAAGTTTTTCGCCATGATCGCCAGCACGCGACTCGCGAAGGTCGACCAGGAATCGGAAAAGCTGAGACCAGTGGTGGCCGTGACTTCGTTGCCGGTGATGGTCTGTTCGATTTCGACCGTTTCCACGCCCACCGAAATACCGGGCGTCGCTTCGACGATGACCCACTGTTGCGTATCGCGATTGTAGGCCTCGACCCAGGCGTGCGCGTTCCGGTTGCGGCCGATCCAGTAATCGCTGTATTCCGGCTCCAGTTCCGTCACCACATATCCGGTGACATACCGGCAAGGCACGCCCCCGTAACGCAGCATGACCGCCGCCGCCGTCGCAAAGAATTCGCAATGGGCCGGCGGGCGGTGCAAGATGAAATAACTCAGCAGGTCCATGTTGATCGGCGCATCGAAACCGTCGAGCGAGTACTTGTAATTGTTCAGGAAAAACGCCTGAACCGCCTGGATTTTTTTGCTGTCGGTGGGGCGCCTGTCGAGGATGCGCTGGGCGACTGCTTCGACGCGGGGGTCAACGCCGATCGGCGGCGTGACCAGTTCCTGCTGCCGTCGAAGAGAAGGACGCGGATCCCGGGTGCGCTCGCCGACATAAGCGGTGTACGGCGCCGTTGCCGAAATGCCGTCGCGGATGGTGTCGTTGGAGTCCGTGCGGATGACGACCGCCTTGGCCATCATGTAAGCGGCGTTGCTGGGAACGAAGAAAACATTGCCTCGTTCGGGATCGTTGTGGATCTCCAGTTTCGTCCAGGGCCCGGAGGACCGGGGAGCCAGGTTGAATACATTCCGAGGCTGGAAACGCGCCAGTTCGGCCGGTAAAACGGGCAGGCTGTCGGGGATTCGCGGGGTCGGATTGATCGAGTTCCAGCGGGACTGGCGGCCGTTGTCCCAGCGACCCTTGGCGAAATAGTCGAAGGCCCTTCCGCGCAGATAGCCAGGCGTGCGATTGGTGTACACGCGCAGGGCCACGCCATCGGGCTCGCGCAACTGGGAGTCAGCGATATTGAAGAGCGTCGCGCGTTGCACGTATGAGGTCGCCACGTCCCGGCGTTCCGTGGGACTTACCGACAAACTCTGGGACAACCAGATCTGCGTCCGCGGCAGGGCGTAGGTCCAGCCTGCCAGGAACACCCAGGCGGTCAGCGCAATCGCCAGGAACACTCCGCCATTGAGCACGGCCGTGCGGTCCAGTTGATCCAGATCAATCGTCAGCCGCAGTAACGCCATCAACCCGACGGCGGCGATGATCGTCATGAAATAGAAATCCTGCTCCACCAGCGGGATCGAATGGTTGCACAGAAACAGCAGAAACAGCAGGCCAAAGACGGAGTACATGTCGGGCAGATTGCCCGCTGGCGTCCGTCGAAAGGAGCCAATCGCCTGGACGAAAAGGAGAATCTCGCAGACCAGCAGGGTGAACCCCAAGGGGGCCACATAAAGCACCGCGGCGCTGTCGATCTCAACCGGAATCATTTGCCCTTTTACCGCCAGGACGACGGCGGCCGTCAGCGTGGTGAAGAGCCATTGCCGTCGGCTTATTGTCCAGCGATCGCCCATGAAAATCCCCGCCAGCGCCACGCCAATCGCCGTCAGGGGAACGAGCGGTTCGCCGGTAACGGCGCCCAACAACACAGCCTGCCCGGCGACGAAGGCCGCAGCCATCAACTTTTGCCGCAACATTACAGATCCTCCTCGAACACCGAAATCCGGGCAGGGTCAATCGCCGCCACGCCGGCTGGCAATCCGTGCAGGTCAGTTCCCAGCACCAGCGGGACCACGCGCGCGGCTTCCTGGTTCAGTGCGTTGCACAAACGTTCGCGGGACGCATCCCAGCAACTGAACAGGCAGTAAACGGCGTCGGCCTCGAGAGCGATCGCATCGATCCGATCCGAGAGCGACGGCGTCAGGTCGATCGCGCTGGGCGCTGCGATCGCCAGGGCTTCCAGCAGACGGTCCACCTGGTCCGCGGCGAATTCGCCCAGATCGACCGGCTGGTCTCCCAGGTAAACAGAGTTCAGATGGCGTCCGCCGTCGATCGTGGCTTCCGCCAATGCGGCGGCCAGGGAAAGCATCGCTTCGAACGCGGGAACCTCTTCGCCCGGGGCGCTGCTGTAAAACGGATCGATCAAAATGGCGGCGCTGCCGTGCTGGGAGTCTTCGTACTCGCGGACGGCCGGCTTGCCGGTCCGGGCCCAGCAGGCGTAATCCCAGCGGCGCACCGGCACGCCTTCCTGGTACTCGCGGGCGCCCAGGTAGTCGGTCGATTCGCCGGTAGTGGGAGCCACGCTGAACTCTTCTCCCAGGATACTTGGCGCCGACGAGAACAACTCCATTTCGTGCAGGGGACGAAAGGCGGGCAGCACCAGCAATTCTCCCTGGATGTCGAGCATTTGCCGCCAGCGAACCAATCGCAGCGGGAATTCGGTGGAGCAGCGGACCACCGCCCAGGGATAGGAGCCGCGTTTCAGGGGACGCACATGGAAGCGGATTTTGCCCGTTTCTCCGGCGCCCAGGACAGCGATCGCAGGCCGGTCGCCCGCTTCGCGCCAGTGTTCGGGCGAGCCTTCAAACTGGAAGAACATCTCAAATGCGGGCCAGCGAGAAAGGTTTTCCAGCAGAATCTCAAACACGATGCGCTCGCCCCGTTCGGCTTTGGCGGGCACATCGAGCGTCGCTTTGAGCACGGGCCGAAAGAACCAGCCGATGGTCGTGGTGGTCAGCAGCGCCGCCACCACCGTCCAGAACAACGGGATCAGCGGAGAGCTAAGCGAGAAAATGCCAAAGATGCTCAGCATCGCGACGGCCAGCATGGCGTTGCCGGCCCCCGTAAGATGCTCACGGCGCCAGCGATTCAGCCGGATAAACGTGCGGAACTGCCGCTCGAGCAGGCGTCTCATACGGGGACATTCACCTGGGAGACAATGTCGGCGACGATCTCCCGCTTGGCCGCCGTCGAGGCATGGGCCGAGCGGGCCGAAGAAAGGCGATGCGCCAGCACGGGGGTCGCCGCTTTCTGAACATCGTCGGGTAACACAAAATCGCGGTTATGTAAAAAGGCGATCGCTTGGGCCGCCCGGAACAACTGCAGCGAACCGCGGGGACTGCAGCCGAGCTTCAGCCGGCTGTCGGTGCGGGTGCGGCCGACAATGGCGACCAGATAAGCGGCGACGTTTTCCGCCACATGGATACTCTTCACCCGTTCCTGGCAATCGATCAATTCGTCGTGCGTAAGAACGGTCTTCAGCGCATGGAGCGGATGGGCGCTGGTCTGGGAGTAGAGAATCTCCATTTCGCTTTTGGGGTCGGGATACTCCATCGTCAACTGCAGCAGGAAGCGGTCCAGCTGGGATTCCGGCAAAGGGAAGGTGCCGTGGTGGCCGACCGGATTCTGCGTGGCGATCACCAGAAAGGGCGCCTCCAGTTTACGGAGCTCTCCTTCAATGGTGACCTGCCCTTCCGCCATCGCCTCCAGCAGCGCCGACTGGGTGCGCGGGGACGCTCGATTGATCTCATCCAGCAGCAGGATATTGGTGAAAATGGGGCCCGACCGGAACCGGAAAACGCCTTCCTGCGGGTTGTAAACGGAAAACCCAAAAATGTCCGCCGGCAACAGGTCGGGCGTACACTGCACGCGCTGGAACTTCAGCTCCACCGAGGCGGCGAGCGCTTTGGCGAGTGTCGTTTTGCCGACGCCGGGTACGTCTTCGATCAGGACCGAACCGCCCGCAAAAAGGGCCGTTAATACGAGCTCGACGACCTCACTCTTGCCTCGAATGACCGAGCACAAGTTGTTTCGCAGGTCGTCAATTTTCGCCCGGAGCGTAGTATCTGCCGCAGTACTCAAGGTGATTTTCGACGTTAGTGGGATCGCGGCGCTCTGAAACAGCAAGTCAGAATACGAAGCGCCAAAAAAACGCATTCCCCAAGGCTCATCTTACCGACTGCTGAACGCTCGACAAATGCGGCTCGTTCAGATTACGAGCCTGGTGACCGCCTGCGTCCCGCCAGTTTCCGCCCACAGCCAGGAATCTCTATAGTAACCGCAATTCGCCTGCTGCACTGTAAGGTTCCCCACAAAATATTGCGACGGTGCAAGCCGCCGCCGTCAGCCCATTTTCCCTCCGGTTTCGGGCGACAATCGCTGGCCCGCGGGCTTATACTACAGTCGACCCGCTTCGCTTAGGAACGCCCGCAACGCATGCCGGACGGCCGTCGGCGTTTGCGTCATCTGCGGCGGACCGTTTCAATGCCTGCCGCATGGTCGCCCTTGCTTTTGCCCCTTCGATTCAGGAGACGTCTTGATGTTTGTCCGCCGCTGGTTTCTGCTGTTGCCTGGCCTGCTTGCCGGCCTGTTCCTGCTTCCGGCTTTGTCGCAGGGAGGGGAACCGCCCGCCCCCGAACAGTTCCATCTGTTCCTGCTGGTCGGGCAGTCGAACATGGCGGGCCGGGGAAAGGTTGCCGAACAGGATAAAACGCCCCACCCTCAAGTGCTGATGTTTACCAGGAAGCAGACCTGGGAGCCGGCGGTCGATCCGTTGCACTTTGACAAAGGTTCGGCGGGCGTCGGACTGGGGAAAACGTTCGCTATCGAATACGCCAAAGCGCACCCGGGCGTGACGGTCGGCCTGATCCCGTGCGCCGTGGGCGGATCGCCGATCGCAGCCTGGGATGTGGGCGGCTATCACAGCTCGACCAAAACGCATCCCTGGGACGACGCGATGGTCCGGGCCAAGGCGGCATTGCCGGCCGGTCAGCTGAAAGGGATCCTCTGGCACCAGGGCGAGTCCGACGCGAGCGCGGCCTTGAGCGAAGTCTACGAAGAGAAACTGCTGACGCTGATCGACCGTTTTCGGAAAGAGCTGGCGGCTCCCGAAGTCCCGTTCATCGCCGGACAGATGGGGCAGTTTGAAGGCGCCCCCTGGAACGCCTATAAGAAAAAGGTCGACGCGGCCCACCAGGCGTTGCCGAACAACAAGCCGCTGACGGCCTTTGTTTCCTCGGAAGGGCTGAACCACAAAGGGGACATGGTGCACTTCGACGCCGACTCGTACCGCGAGTTGGGCCGCCGGTATTACAAGGCATTCGTCGCCCTGACGGCCGAGCCGGCCGCCAGTCGATAGGCCTGCCGGGGCCTGCGGTTACGCCGTCGAATCGTTTTCCTTGCTCTGGCCGGGGAAAGTCCAGAGACCGGCTCAGGCAGCGTCGCTGGACTTGGGCGGATCGTCGGGGGAGCGTTTGTCTGAGAGTTTCGTACGGCGGCCGCGCAGACTGCGGACCGTCGGCTCCGGAATGTTCGCCGAGGCGGAGTCGATATCGCCCAGGTAGTCCCGTTTGACATCGGGATGCTGCACCACATCGGCTGGCGCGCCGCTGCACAGCACTTTGCCGGCGCTGATCACATAGGTGCGGTCGGTGATCTGCAGGATTTCCCGGGCGGCATGGTCGGTGATCAGGATCGAGATGCCCTGTTCCCGCAATTCGCGAATCACCCCCTGGATGCTTTGCACGGTCACCGGGTCAATGCCGGCGAACGGTTCGTCGAGCATGATGATGTCAGGGTCTGACACCAGGCAGCGGGCGATCTCCAGCCGCCGGCGTTCGCCGCCGGACAGTCGGGCGGCATTCGACTTGCGAATGTGCGTGATCTTGAACTGTTCCAGCAGGAACTCGGTCCGGTTCCGCCGTTCTTTGTACGGCACGCCCAGCAGTTCCAGCATGCCCAGAATGTTCTGTTCGACGTTGAGCTTTTTGAAGACGCTCGACTCTTGCGCCAGGTAGCCCATGCCGCCTTCACGCGCCCTCAGGTACATGGGCCAGTGGGTGACGTCGATATCGTTGAGCAGGACGGTGCCTTTGTCAGGCTCAACCATGCCGCACGTCATGCGGAAGCAGGTCGTTTTGCCGGCGCCGTTGGGACCGAGCAGGCCGACGATCTCCCCGTGATTCACGTAGAAATCGACCCCTTTGACGACGGTCCGCCGCCCGAACGTTTTCATCAGTCCGTTGACTTCGAGGATTTTCGACATCGGGTCCTCCATGACCAGAAGCGGGATTGTCGCAGCAAGGTATTGCCTGGCGAAACGGCCTTAGCGGATGAGACCCATGCGGGAAAAGTTCGGCTGCAGGGGAATGGGCCGGCGCCAGTGGTGCGGCCAGTAGATCAGCAGCGCCTTGCCGGTCAGCAGGTCGCGTTTGACATACCATTCTGTCGGATGCCACATGCGGGCGTCGGCGCTTTGCGGGCTGTTGTCGCCCATGGGAAAGAACTGGTCTTTTTCCAGCCAGTAGGTAATCTTGTCGCGCCCTTGGGGATCAAACACGTCGGTCGTGGCCCAGGTGCTGGGGGTGCTGAAGATTTCAAACAGCTCGCGATTGGTCGGGTGCGAGCGAAAATGTTCGTTGGCGTAGTACTCCGGGTAGTCCGCTTGCTGAAAGGGCGAAGTCCGCCGGGTGGCGACATAATACACATCGCGGTAGACGCGCAAGTCGGTCAGTTCCACGCTGGCGTTTTTCACGCCGACGCCCAGCGGGGCCAGATCCAGCGGATCGGCCTCGGTCATTTGCGGTCGGGCGTTCGGGTCGCTATTGAAAGCGGTGGAGCGATCGAATGCCACCAGTTTGTGGTCGACCCAAAGTAGCAGCTGGTCGTCGACATTGGCAAAGCGGATACGGTGCGTTCCCTGGCCGCGGACCGCCGTGGAGGCGGAGGGCAGCTCGCTCGCCTGCGTTTCAAAGGCGTCGCCCGATCCGTCGATGGTGAGCTGGGCTTTGCCGGTCGCCAGGTCGATACGGCACTGGTGATGGACGCCCCCTTCGACCAGATCCAGGAGCAACTCGCCCTGATCGCTGGTAATGTTCGCCAGGCACTCAACGGCCAGGTCGCCCACCCAGTGCAGACCCTGTTTGTTCTGCAGCATTTCATCGTCGAGGTGGGAAGTTTTGGGCGAGTACTGCGACATGGCCCCCCGCGACACCGACAGATCGGCGTTGTAGGCGTAAAAGTCCGTAATCAACTGGCCGGCCCGTTTCTCAACCTGGGGAATGGGGCCCAGTTCCGGCCTGAGGATGCGCGACCAGTCGCTGGGACCGTCGCCCCAGTTGATCCGGGGCAGAATGTGGCGGTAACGGACCCACGATTCCTGGTCCGACGCTTTGGATTTGTAGGTTTTACGATCCTCGCTGGTTTCCCAGACGCCCTGCCCCGCGTTGCCGGGCGACCACTCCTGCCAGCGGCTGGGCAGTCCCGAGGCGATCAGCTCGCCGGGAATAAAGTCGGTGTCGTGGACCAGCTGCAGCATCGCCTGGACTTTGTCGGCCGGCTTGCGAATCATACGAAAGCGGGACAGGTCGATCTCGTTCACGACCCGCATTTTGGTCCCGATGTTGCTCTTGGAATCTTCCAGCAATTCCTTCTCTTCGCTGGTCAAGTCCTTGAACGGCAAGGTATAGACGTCGCCATGCTGGATGCGGATCACTTCCTCCGGCAAGCCGACCAGACGCTTGATGTAGTTTTGCGTGGCGTTGTGCGGGTACTTGAAAACGATCACGTCGAACCGCTCGGGATCGGCCAGGTCGTAGGCAAACTTGCTGACCAGAATGCGGTCGCCTGTGAACGACTCCTGGTTGGGGTTGCCGGCGTTGGGATCGGCCGGGCGCATCTTGCCGGCGTTATTCCGATCCAGGGTCATCGTAAAGCGGCAGATCGGACAGGTGGCGGCGACCACCACGCCCTGTTCTCCCGGACGGGTGTCGCTGTTTTCCATACTGGCGCCGGCCCGGTACCAGAAGCCGCACTTCTGGCACGGAATATCGACATGGCGGCCCTGCAGGGTCGGCGCCATCGATCCGGTGGGGATGACGAATGCCTCGGCCTCAAAAGCGCGGAACAGAAACGCCAGAATAATGGCGATCACGATCGATTCGATCGTTTCACGCACCGAACGCGAAGCCATGACCGGCTCGGCTGGTTCGCCTTTGGCACCGTGTTTTCCCGACTTTGTTTTAGATTTCGACATGCGTCCGCTCGATGATTCTTCGCAGCCCCTGGGCGAAGGTCGTGTCGACGACTCCGCTAGCACCGTGGTCTGACCGAGCGCATTGTAACGAATTGACGCCGCTGCCGATACTTCAAGCTGACGTCGCCGGCAGCCCTGTTGGCGCCAGCCCCAGACAGAAAACTTCCGGGCAAGCATCTCCCTCTCCGGTTTGCGGCGCAGGGTTTGCTACTCTTCCCGGCGGCTTCCTGAAGAACGCCGCGCCGTGACGGCGTTCGTCACATTTACATATTTATCAAGAGGGTTTCCCGATGCTTTGGCTTATCATTTCCTGGATGTTTTTTGGTTTGATTTGTGGCTTCCTGGCCCGCCTGCTTCTCCCAGGCCGCCAGACCATGGGCTATCTGGCGACGATGATCCTGGGGATCATCGGCTCCTTCGCCGGAGGTTTTATCAGTTACATTTTTATGGGTGGAGAACCGCTGCAGGCGTCGAACTTTTTGATGTCGCTAATCGGCGCCATCCTGGTGCTGCTGGCCTACGTGGCCTATGCCCGTAACACGGCCAGTTCCATGTAACGCAGGGACTAGCGGTCCGAATCCAGCCAGGCGATGACAGGCTGGAAGCCTGGCGATCGGTGCGGTTGCGGTGATGCCAGGCGGGTTTCGTGCGGCTCAGCCACGCGCGAGACCTGCGGACGGGGCGGGTCGACTTGTGACGAGGCGACCGGGGCGGGACCGAACAGTTCCAGCCCCACAATGAACACGCCCAGCGGGATACACCACGCGGCAAACCATTGCAGGCGTCCCTTCTCGATCCAGCGCATCAGCCACCACAGCGAGAAAATCCCTACGCCAAACGCGACCAGCGCTCCGATCGCCAGAAAACTGACGGGAGTGGTCGCGACTTCTTTTTTGATCACAAACTTCGCCAGTTCCAGAACGCCGGCGCCGCCGATCGCCGGAATCGCCAGCAGGAACGAGAACGTGGCCGCCTGCTCGGGCGACAGCCCGCAGCGCAAGCCTGCCGTAATCGTCGATCCGCTGCGTGATAGTCCCGGCAAAAGCGCCAGGGCCTGACTGCAGCCGATCAGCACCGTCTGCAGCCATGACAGCTTCCGGTACTCGCCTTTACCTGGCTGAAAGCGGGAAATCCAGAGCAGCATCCATCCGGTCACAATCAGCATGAAGCCGGCCAGCAGGCGGCTTTCCAGCAAGCCTTCAAAAAACATCTTGATCGGCAGGCCAATCACGGCGGCCGGGATCGTGCCCAGAATCAGCAGCCAGGCCACCCGGCGATCCTCGTTCAGCAACCGCACGATCCGGCGGAAGTAAAACACCAGGATGGAGAGCAGCGTGCCCAGATGCAGCACAATGTTCAGGTCGGCGATTTCGATCGCGTTCTCTTTGGTCGACAGGAACGAGGCGATAATCACCAGATGGCCGCTGGAGCTGATCGGCAGGAACTCGGTCACTCCCTGCACTACAGCAAGCACCAGGATTTTCCAGAGACTCGGTTCCATGCTTCGGCTCAGATGGGGTTGCGCGTCTCCTGCAGCCCGCCAGGCAAGGCAGCGGGCCATGCGGAAACACAAGGCGCCGCCATCTTTACAAGATTGATCGCCATCCCCGCAAGAGACGTTTGCCCTTGCGCTTACCCCAGCGCTTTACGCCTTCATCACTGCGGCGCTCAGCACAGGTCGCGGTTTGCCCGCGCTGCGACGGACCGGTTCCGGGCAGACCGCATAGGCGATCGTCGCGACGGCGATCGCACTGGAAACCATCACAAACATGGTTGGATAAGGCGGCAAGCCGAAGCTCTTCGCCCCTTCGATCACTTCGCCGACCAGCGGCTGCCCGATCAGGTTCCCCAGGTCGAACATCGCCAGCGTGACGGTCGTCGCCAGCCCCCGGTATCGGGCCGGAAAGGACAAGCTGCCCGCCGCCATGACGGTGGGGAAAAGAAACGCATGGGCCGTGCCGATCACCATCGCCGGCAGCACCATCATCCACGGTTGCGACACGCACAAAAAGGCCAGCATGCTCCCCGCCAGGGCGGCCGATCCGGCCAGAATCATCGGCCGCAGACCCAACTGTTCGGGCCAGCGCCGGGTAGCGATACGAACGGAAAACGCCGTCGCCGCGTACACCAGGAAGAACCACCGCAGTTTCTCAATGCCAACGCTCTGGGCGAACGGACGCAGGAACACCGAAGGCAAGCCCAGCCCCAGACCCATCGCCACGGCCACCGCCAGCAGGGCGCCCGGATGATAGCGTCCGACCAGTTTCCACGAAGAAGGCCGTCGACTGGGAGTGGGACGCACCTCTCCGCGGGTCGCCAGCGTCGCCAGCAGCAATGACAGCATGCCGGCAGCGATCGCCGACAGGAACATGCTCTGCACATGGCCCGCTTCAGAGCCCGGCAAAGAAAACAGGTAATCGCCCAGCACCGGACCCATCGCCATGCCGACAAACCCCGAAGAGCCCAGCATGCCGATCATCTCGGCCATCCGTCCCTGCGGGGCCCGCAACGAAGTAAACGCGATCGAAGCGCCAAACGCCCCCGCCAGGCTCGTTTTCATCAGAATCTGGGCGGCGAAGACCGGCGCGCCAAACGCCGAGGCGATCGTCAAATGCAAACCGCAGCTCGCAATAAAGCCAACCAGCGACAACAGCCAGATCGCCCGCGGACCAAAGCGGTCGATCCCGATCCCCTGAATCAGTCGCATCGCCAGCGCCCCGACGGCCCCTACGCCCACAATCAGGCCCAGCTGCCGTTCGGCCCCGCCCACATGCCTGACAAAGTCCGAATAGCGGAACAGCACGCTGACCGCCGCCATCAGGCAGGTGTTGCCCGCGTAGGTCAGCCAGAAGGGGGTATCGTAAACAGCAGGGGACCGTTCTGCAGGGAAGCGGCCGGGTCGCGTGATCGGTTTAAGCATGGGAAGGCGGGGACGGCAGGAAGGAAGCCCGGCAGGCGGGTTTCCGTGACTTCGCTGTCGACATCCAGCAGGAGAACGCACCAAAAGCCTGGCGTCGCCATGAGCGGTTTCGGCGACGGGGAGGGAGGATTTTCCCCGGCTTGGGGGGCTCCCTCGCGTCGCCGCTGTCGGCAGGAGAAACACGATTATACCGTTGACGCCGATTCGTTCCGAGGGCACCTGGCAGGCAGGCTACCGGCAAGGTCGACAGTAGCGTCATATCAGGAGCATTTTCGGGCCCTTTTCCCGGTCAGGAGGGGAAGATTGTGAACGCTCCTGGATTTTCTGCGGGGAATTGCTCATGATGGATTCAGGGTCTCTTTTGTCGAATCTTTCGAAGGACACTTCTATTAGCGCGCCGACTGAAAAATCGAAAGTCGTCACTCGTTCCGCCCCGCTGGGGGAAACGGGCTCCGGCCGCGTACTGGTGGCGATTGCCACCTACAACGAAATCGAGAACCTGCCGCAAATTGTGGATGAAATCTATTCGCATTGTCCGCACGTCGATATTCTGGTGATTGACGACAACTCGCCCGACGGCACAGGCGACTGGTGCGACGAACGCCTGGTCGAGGATCGCCGCTTTCACTGTATTCATCGACCAGGAAAGCAGGGTTTAGGTTCGGCTACTTTTGCCGGCATGCGGTTCGCCCTGGAGAACGGCTACGAATACGTAGCGACGATGGACGCCGATTTCAGCCATTCGCCCCGCTTTCTGCCCGACCTGCTGGCCTGTGTCCGCGAAGGGGTCGACCCGGCCGATGTGGCGATCGGCTCGCGATATGTGGCCGGCGGCGGAGTGCAAGGCTGGCCGCTAAAACGCCGAATCATGAGTCGCCTGATCAATCTGTACGCCCGGGTTATGCTGGGTCTGCAGGTGCGCGACTGCAGCGGAGCCTTTCGCTGTTACCGCACGAGCGTGCTGCGGGAGCTGGATTTCTCCGACATGCAAAGCCAAGGGTATTCTTACCTGGAAGAGATCCTGTGGCGCCTGAAACGGCAGGACGTACGCTTTGCCGAGACGCCCATCCTGTTTGTCGACCGCATCGCCGGGCAAACCAAAATCAACCTGCGCGAAGCGTTCTCCGCCGTGTGGATTATCTTTCAGCTGGGCCTGAAAAACTGGACCGGGCTGGGCCGCAAGTAGCAAAGCCGGCTGATCCCGTGAGCCGAACGCCTGGCGTCGGGCAGTTCCTGCGTCTCCTCCTGCCGCAAGTTTTCTCATTCCCCCCAGGCCGGCGGCTCCGTTGAGAAATACGATCCGATAAGAAATCGCCGAAGGTATTCTTCCCCATTTCCTTGATATCACGCGAAGAAATCGCGATTTGATACCCTCCCGGCCGGCGGCAGCGGTAACTCAGCGTGGTCGTTGGGGACTTTGCTAGTTCGATCTCGCATTGAGCGCACCGGCTTCTGCGTCACCCGGAAGAACGGGCGGCCAGAGTCTTGCCGCCCCAGGGGTTTTCCCGGTGATGCGAAAACCGAGGTTGTTTTCGCTCGTTTCCAACCCCCGTGAAGTTCTATTTCGGCCGGCGACGGGCGTGTTCGTCGGCGGCCTCTTCGCTGTCCAGGTCCGTAGGACGCAGGTGATACTTTTCGTTGATCGGCAGTTCGTCTTCCTCATGGCCGGGGGCGACCGGCGACGGATCGTCCAGCGGATGGCCGTTGCCGATCGTGGGCGCCGTCCCGGGGTACGATGGATGCGTGTCCTCGGCGTCCGGCGCGGCGGCGTTCTTTTCGGCGATCACCGCCGGCGCGGTCGCGGGCACGGCGTCGAAGTTTCTGTCCTCGTCACTGCGGGACAGACGCTGCAGCAGAGCGACCGTGGCGGCGCGTGCTTCCAGCGACAGGCTGAATAGCGTCGGCGCCAGAAACAGCGTAAAGATGGTCGACACCAGCAGACCGCCCAGCAGCACGCTGCCCAGGCCGCAGTACAACTCGCTGCCGGCCCCGGGGAACAGCACCAGCGGAGCCAGGCCAAACACCGTGGTGGTCGTCGTCATAAAGATCGGACGGATACGGGTGCGGACGCTTTCCAGAATAGCCGATTCGGGATCGTAACCTTCTTCTCGCATATAAATCAGACCCTGGTGCACAATCAGAATCGCGTTGTTCACCACCGTACCGATCAGAATCACGAAGCCCAGCATGGTGAGCACGTCGAGCGTTTGCGGCGCGGGCGGGGCAATGCCCTGCACGCTGGCCAGAAAGAACTGGTACTTGCTGAGTAGCTGCAGACCCAGCACCCCGCCGACCGCCCCCAGCGGCACGGTCAGAATGATCACAAACGGATACAGCCACGATTCAAACAGGGCCGCCATCAACAGGTAGGTAATCAAGAGCGCCAGCAGCACCGGCAGACGCAGCGCCCGCCAGGTGTCTGACAGTTTGTCGGCGGCGCCGGCCAGGTTGACTTTATAGCCGTTGTTCAGCTGCCCACTGGTGCGAAGCGGGGTGACAATTTGATCCTGGATCAGGCGGATCGACTCTTCCAGCGAAATATCCAAAGGCGGCGTCACTTGCACCGTAATGGTGCGCTCCCGCTCCCGGTGGTTGATCTGTTCCGGCCCGCTGCGAATGTCGATATTCGCCAGCGCTCCTACGGGCACCACGCGCCCGCTGGGAATGGCGACCGGCAGACTGGCGATGTCCTGCGTGTGTTCCACGCTGCGATCGCTGCCGATAATCACCAGGTCGATCTTGTCGTTATTCAGGTAGTAGTCGGCTGCATAGGCGCCGTCGACCAGGGCGTTGATGGTGTAACCCAGGTCGGTTGTGCTGATGCCCATGCCGGCTGCTTCGAACAGTTTGGGCTGGACGTGCACCTCGGGACTCGACAGATCCAGGCTGGGGATCGGCCGCAGCTGGGCGTTGGGGATAATGGCCTGGGAACCGGGCATCGCCCCGGAGATCTGGC
The DNA here is from genome assembly GCF_007751035.1 of Lignipirellula cremea. NCBI lineage: Bacteria > Pseudomonadati > Planctomycetota > Planctomycetia > Pirellulales > Pirellulaceae > Lignipirellula > Lignipirellula cremea. The sequence goes on from NZ_CP036433.1 coordinate 1,071,770, forward strand.
CCATCATCTGGCCGGCCATGCCGACCAGCGTTTCCAGTTCCGGGCCGCTGATTTCAATATCGATTGACCGGCTGCCCTGCAGGCCGCGTTCAAACAGGCTGGACTGGAACGCCACCACGAACGAACCCGGCAGGTGGGGCGCTTTCTCCCCTTTGGCTTCCAGCGCGGCGATTTCTTCGGCCGTTTTCGGTCGGAACTTGCTTTGAATCAGGGTGATCAGTTCGCCCACGCGGGTCGGTTCGGTGGAACGTAAACCAAGGAACACCTGGCGACCGCGGGCGACGTAGAAGAAGTCGGCGATCGGCGGGTAATCCAGCTCGGCCGCTTCGGGGCTTTCCGGATCGATGTTCCAGTAAGGCTCCAGCGTATCTTCCACCTCCTGGCCCAGCGCCATCAGCTGATCCACGTTGTAACCGGGCGGCGGAAAGACCAGGCAGATCACCAGGTTTTTGTTGCCGTTAGGCAGGTACTCAATTTTGGGACGCAGCATCCAGGTAAACATCACCGCCAGCGCCACCATGCCGACCACAATCGCCAGTCGCCGCAGCACGCCCTGCATGGCCCAGCGATTGATGGCGACGACCCCCTTGGTAAAGGCGCTGGTCCGATCCTCGTTGCCCAGGATCGAGCCGACCTGTTCCCGCCGCTTCGGCAGGATACGGGCGGCCAGCGTGGGAATCACCGTGATACTGACAATCAGCGACAGGCCCACCGCAAAGCTGATCGCCAGGGCGATATCGCGGAACAACTGGCCCGCCTGTTCCTGCACAAAGATCACGGGCAAAAACACCGCCAGCGTGGTCGCCGTGGAGGCGAACACAGCGCCCCACACCTCGCGACCGGCCCGGTAGGCGGCGTTGTAGGGCGTCTCGCCGTTCTGGTAGTGCCGATAAATGTTCTCCAGCACCACCACCGCGTTATCGACCAGCATACCGACCGCAAACGACAGACCGGCCAGGCTGATCACATTCAGCGAGCGGCCCATCAGGGCCAGCATTAAAAAGGTGCCGATGATACTGATCGGAATCGCCAGACCGACCACCAGGGCGCCGCGGGCAAACCAGAAACCGGCCCCCAGAATGAGCGCCAGCGTCACCACAAACAGCCACGGCGAAACGTACATCGCCGCCAGGGCGGATACCAGTATCAACGGAGCAAACACCATGGTGCGATAGCCCAGGTGCAGGAACGTCATCAGAATCATGATCGTCAAGGCGCCGCCCAGAATGATGTTCTGGTTCACCAGCCCCACCGACGAATAGATATAGTCGGTTTCGTCGTAAACCTGCTGCATCTCCAGGCCGCGATCTTTCAGGACCGTGGCGTTCAGCCGGGCGGCCGTCGCTCGCAGGCCGTCCATCACATCCAGCACGTTGGCGCCTGTTTCTCGCTGGCAGTTACAGGCCAGGGCAAAGTCGCCGAACCGTCGCACAAAGCCGTCGGGTTTGCGATAGCCGAGCTTCACGGTCGCCACATCGCGCACGTAGATGGGCCGTCCATCCTCCACGGCCAGCAACTGCTGGGCGACCTCTTCCTCGGAACGGAACTGTCCCAGCGTGCGGACCACATAACGGCGCTTGCCGTCCCACAGGTCGCCGGCGGAGGTGTCCTTGTTCTGGGCCCTCAGCACCAGTCGAACATCCTGCACGGTCAGACCGCGCGCCGCCAGTTTGTCGGGGTCGACAATCACCTGCATTTCTGGATCACGGCCGCCAAATACCGAGGAGTTAGAGACGCCGTCGACACGTTCAAATTCCGGTTCGATTTCATCTTCCACGAATTTTCGCATCGTGGAGATGTCGATCTTTTTGGGGAGCAGCTCCGCCACGGCCGGGTTGGCCGCCTGGGCCCGTCGCAATCGCAGCATGGACAGGCCTGGGTTGCCCGCTTCCAGCACTTCGTCGAGGGCCGCTTTGGAATCCGGGTGTTTGGCCTGGAACTCTTTGATCTGTTCGGGGCTGGGCATCCGCGCGCCCAGGATGAACCAGGCGATTGGCTGGTCGGAGGAGCTGCTGGCCCGGATCACCGGTTCATCGGCGTCTTCGGGGTATTCGGGCACCTGCTGCAGGTTGCTGTTCACTTTGAGCAGGGCTTCCTGCATGTTGGCGCCGACGCCAAACTCCATCACGATCGTGGCCAGGGAGTCGGCTGACTCCGAACTCATTTTCACCACGCCTTCAACGCTTTTGAGATACTCTTCCTGCTCCAGGATGATCTCCTGTTCAATCTCCTGGGGGCTGGCGCCCGGCCAGCGCGTTTCAATGGTGATCGACGGCGTATCGACCTCGGGCGTCAGTTGCATCGGCATGCTGAACAGCGCGACGGTCCCAAACAGGGCGAGCAGCAGCACGCCCACGGCGACCTTTACCGGGTTCTGGATACAGGCTTCAATGGGGTGCATGGCGGTTCGCTGATCGCGTGACGGAAGGAGGCGTGAGGGAAGGAAGGTCGGCCCGGGCTCATCAGCCCCAGCGGCATGTTTCACAAGAGTGAAAGATCATTGCGTGTAAATTTTGGCTGGCGACGGGATGCACGCAGGATCCGGCAGGGCGAGTCAACGTTACTCCTGATAAGTCGCCATTTTGGCGACGCGGATCGGCTGGTTGGGCCGCAGTCGCTCGTTGCCGCCGACCACCACCAGATCGTCGGCGCTCAGGCCGCCCAGCACCTGGATATACTGCCCCAGTCCGGCGCCGATCGCCACGGTCATCGGTTTGGCGACGTACCCTTTCGTTTGCGGATCTTCGACGGCGACGTAGACCAGGATCGAACGGCCGCCCAGGACCAGAGCGTCTTTGGGGACCAGCAGCACTTCGGTTTCTGCTTCCACGGCGATGGTCACGCTGCAGAACATGCCGGGCCGCAGCAGCGGCAGGCCGTTGACTTCCTCGTTCTGGATGCGAATCCGCACCGGGAATGTGCGGGTGTTGACGTCGCCCTGGGGGGTGATACTGGTGACCTTCTGTTCGAAGATGCGATCGGGCAGGCCGTCGAAACGGACATGGGCCGACATGCCGGGCCGCAGTGCAGGGATGTACTGTTCACTGACGCCGACTTCGATTTCGACCTCGTCGATTTCAATGATCTCGGCCGCCGGATCGCCGCGCGACAGCCAGGCGCCGACTTCGGTGTAGGTCTTCGTGACAAAGCCGTTAAAAGGAGATCGCAGACGGTGTTTCGCCAGTCGACTTTTGAGCAGGTTGATGGCCGCGTCGGCAATCACCACGCGGGCCCGGGCCTGGGCGATCTGATCCAGCCGGGCGCCTTCGGTCATCGACTTGTATTCGGCCTGGGCTCCCCGGTACGCTTCCCGTGCTTCGAGCGATTCGGCCATCGCCAGTTCGTACTCTTCCTGCGTGACGGTACGGCCCTGGCGGTACAGGTCCTCGTACCGTTTGCGGCGGGCCTCGGCGTACTTGTTGCGGGCTTCGGTCGAAGCCAGCCGGGCCGCGGCGATATCGGTGTCGCCGCTGCGCTGCAATTCATCCAGAGCGTGCTGCCGCAGCTGCATTTCGCCTTCGGCCGCCGTGATCTCCAGCTCCAGCGTATCGGTCAGTAGCTGGGCGACGGTGCCATCGGCCGACACGCGATCGCCGGGCCGCAGGGGGAATTCGGTCACGCGGCCATCCACGGCGCTGCCGATCACGCTACGCCGCATCGGCAGCACGGTTCCCACGAAACTCCGTCCCGAAGCCATCTTGCGGGAGATGACCTTGGCCGCCGTAATCGCCGACGCCGGCGCTGCCGGAGCCTGAGCCAGCAGGATCGTTTCTGGAGCCAGCAAGGCCGCAGCCATAACGGCGACCGTCAGGGGAAGAAACCGGTTCACAGGACAATACTTCATGGAGAGCCTTCCAGCGTCAAATTGCATTGCAAGTTCGTCTGAACTTTTTCGAGCAGCGACTTCAGCAGATCGAGTTCGCAAGGGGTTAATCCGGTGCTGGCGTGGGCCCGCACCCGCAATGCGCATTCGATAATGGTCTGCCACACCGGTTCGGCGCCTTGTAAAGGCTGGATCAGTTTACGACGTCGGTCGGTCGGGCAGACGTCGCGCCGGATCCAGCCGTCCCGTTCCATCCGATCCAGCACGCCGACCAGCGTGGGGGGTTCAATCTGCATTCGCTGGGCCAGCTCGTTCTGGGAAAGTGGGCCCTCGAGAGCCAGATACCCCAACGTTTGGCACTGGCGATAGGTGATCCCCTGCGGCGCCAGTTCTTCGTTTATGGCTCGTTGGTAAGCATGGGCGGTGGTAATCAACCAGTAGCCGATGCTGTTCCTGAAATCGTATTCCAGCACAAATCAATGCCTCATTTACTTAGCGCACGAACTAATTTCAGGATAGCCAGCGCGGATCCGTTCGTCAACAACTTTTGCTACCACCATGCTAGCAGCACTCGTGCGAAGACAAGGCCGGGCGCGGGGCGATCCGCCATCCCTTTTTTCTGTCCGGGTCCCGTCGGATGAGAAGCTGTGACGATCCGGGAGAATCGCCGGAAACAGAGGCGCCGGACGGAACTTCCCGGCCGCTCCTGGCCGTGTGTTACAATCGCCTGCCCCACTGCCGCTGACCAGACGGCCGTTCCTCCTGCCGCCCCGATAGACCTGCCGCCCCGATAGAGAGGTTCTCATGCGTACTGCTTTGCCGCTGCTGTTGATGCTGGCCTGGTGCGGAATGTCCGGCGAACCGGTCCGGCCGGTTGTCGCCGCCGAAGGGAAAACGCGGGTGGACGCCGACTCGGTTGTCGACTTTGTGCTGGCCTGTCAGAAAGAGAATGGCGCCTTTGGCCCGCCCGACCACTCCTACACCGATGCGGCCTGGAACTATCCGGCGGTTTGCATCCTGCAGCGGCTGGGCGAACCGGTCCCCCGGCCCGAAGCCGTGATGCAGCACGGCCTGGGCCAGCCGGCCGGCCATGTCGGTTATGGGCACTGGCTGTTCTTTCATCAGCATCAGTTGCGACACCTGCTGAAGCAGCCGCTGGCGACCCGCCAGAAAACCGTACGGCTGCAGCATCAGGGGTTTGAGGTCCGCTACTACGGCAGTCCGTTCGCCGTCGAAGGAGAGGCGATCTTCCAGGCGGCCGGCGGATCGCAGCCGCACCCGGCCGACGCCGACGCCGCGGAGCTGGGCTATTACAACCTGTCGTCCCTGTATTACCTGCTGGCCGGACTCCAGGCGTCGCACCGCACCGCAGCGAACCCGGCCGAGCTGATCGCCTTTATCCAGCAGCGGCAAGCGCCGGGCGGCGGATTCGTCGATCTCCGCACGGCCGACGGCAAGCTGGAAGAGGAAGAGGCCCACGTTGCGCATACCTTCCAGGCGATCGCCGCCCTGGAACTGCTGGGCGGCACGGTTCCCGACCCGGCTGGCTGTGTGAAGTTTCTCCAGTCCTGCCAGACGACCGACGGCGGCTTCCGCTGGAATCCGCAGGCTGACCTGCCCGGCAATCGGGCCGATGTGTACTACGCCTGGGCTGCCGCCCGAGCGCTCCGCCTGCTGGACGCCGAGCCGACCGACGCGGCCGGCTGTATCGCCTGGATCAATCGGCTGCAGAACGCTGACGGCGGCTTTGGCGACCAGCCCGGCTGGCGCTCCCGCTTGTACAGCACCTGGTACGCCGTCGATGCGCTGGCGGCCGTGGCCGGCGATCCGCGACCGGCGATCACGGCCAAAACGGTCGACGTCAAAGAGCCGACTGCCTTGCCGGCCGGTCTGACGATCTACCAGGGCGTGTGCAAGGCGCCGTTGCTGGCGGCGGAAGACTTGCCTGGCCTGGCGTCCCGCGGGTTCTCCTGGCTGGCGCTCAAGTCGGAAGACTTCGCCCTGGCGTCGTCGTTAAGGGCGGTCGGGCTGAAGCAGGAGCCGGCGGTCGAAGTCGTCCTCTGCCCCGAGGCTTACCCGCATCGGGCGCAGCGCTGGGGCGGAGCATCGCTGCATCATATCGGCAACTTTACCCTGGATCCCGATGCGACCGCGGCCGAACGGGCCGTGTGGGACAAAGCCCACGAGCACGGCCAGGCGAACCTTTCCTGGCGGGAATACGGCCGCCAGGTAATCGGGCCGATGCGACGCGCCGGCAGCCTGGTGTATCCCGAACAGGATTTTGAGATGGAGCATGCCTACCAGGCGTACGACGCCGGGCTGGCCAGCGACGAAGGCTACAACGCCATGCTGGTCGGCTTTAACTGGACGCCGCGTGACTTTGTCCGCGTGTTCCCCTGGCGGGAGCGGTACGTCGACAAGTTGACGCCGATCGCCGATGTCGACGCCCATGGCGATCTGGCCAAATGGTCGCCGCAGCTGGATCACACCCGGCAACTTTACCTGGCGAGCGGTCCCGGTGACGCCGCGTTCCAGGAGGCGGCCCGGCAAGGCCGCGTGGTCTGTGTTGTCGCCGGCATCGAAGGGGAGCCGAACGTGATTTACGGTCCGCCTGCCGCCGTTGCTTTCGTCAAGAGTCGCCTCGCCCAGTGGCAAGGGTGGGAGGCAGACCCGGCCGGCGCCGCACCGATCAACGATCGTTGAAGTGTAGGGGCGTCGCTGGTTACAATGGACGTGCGATCTTTTGGGTAATGAGGAATCATTGAGCATGACGGGAATGAAACAAACGTCAACCTTTCTGGCGATCCTGTGCGGCGCGATGGTCGGCCTGTTCACCGGCGACGCTTGCTGTCGCGGCGCCGACGATACTTTCGCGCAGCAGGTGCGTCCCTTCCTGGCGACGCACTGCTTCCGTTGCCATGGCGAGCAACGTCAGCAGGGCGACTTGCGCCTGGACCTGCTGCAGCCCGACTTTGATTCGGCCGAAACTTTGGGCCAGTGGATCGAAGTGATGGACAACCTCAACCTGGACGAAATGCCGCCGGCCGACCAACCGCGACCGGCCGCCGACGACCATCGACAGGTGGTCGCCTGGATCGGCTCCGAGCTTCGCCAGGCTCGCAACCGCCAGGCCGGCGCCTCGGGCCGCGTGCTGTTGCGGCGGATGAACCGCACGGAGTTCTCGAATACGATTCGCGATCTCCTGCAGATGGAATTCCTGCCTGGCGAGGATCCGGCCGAGCTGCTGCCGCCGGACCCGACCTTCAACGGCTTCAATACGGTCAGCTCGGCCCTGATGCTGGATCCGTCGCTGCTCGACAACTACTATGCGGCCGCCGCCCAGGTTGCCGCCAGGGCGATTGTCGCCGGTCCGCCCGCATGGCCGACCCAGCGCACTCGCCATGAGATGGAAGACATGGCCCTGCCGAACATCGGCCATGCCTATGTGTGCGGCCATCTGGGAACCGACTGCCGGGAGCACGACGTCCGCCTGCTGACCGGCGCGGCCCGCGTTTCCCGCGGTCTGTATTATCCGGGAACCAGCCTGATGTTTCCCGCCAAAGGAAAGTACAAGATCCGCGTCCGCGCATCGGCCAGTCCCGGCGACCGCGGCGAGCCAGTGAAAATGGTCGTCGAGCGGATCAACGGCCGGGAAGGGAAGCTGCTGGAAACGATCGTCGACGCCCCTCTGGAGGCTCCGCGCGTCTACGAATCAACGCAGTCAATGGTTGCCCTGCCGAACGCCCATGGCCTTTACATGACGATCGGGATCGCCAACGGCAGCAAGCTGTCGGTCGGCATGCCCAACTTCTGGAAGTTCGAAGCGGCCATCCAAAAGGCGACCGAAGCGGGCGACAACGCCCTGGCCCTCAAGCTGCGGGCGCGCATGATGTCGGAAGGCTGGACCGGCGGCAACCGCCCCAGCGAGCAGTTGCTGGATACGTCCCGTTTGCCGCAGCTGGTCATCGACTGGGTCGAAATCGAAGGGCCGCTGTACGAGCAATGGCCGCCGCGGAGCCACAAGGCGTTGTTCTTCAAACCGGAAGATACGCCGCCTTCGGTCGATTACGCGCGGGAGATTTTTACCCGATTTCTGCCGCGAGCCTATCGCCGTCCTGTCACGACTGACGAGGTGGAGCGGGTCGTCGGCCTGGTGCGACAGGAATGGGAACAGGGGGCGACGTTTGAAAAGGCGGTCGAGTTCGGCCTGACGTACGTGCTGAGCTCGCCGGCGTTTTTGTATCTGTTGGAGCCGGATTCGTCGGACGTTCGTCCGCTGGACGATTACGAGCTGGCTTCGCGGCTGTCGTACTTTCTGTGGTCGAGCATGCCGGACGATCGGCTGCGGGAACTGGCGGGCTCCGGCAAGCTGCAGGATCCGGCCGTACTCGCTGGCGAAGTCGATCGGCTGCTGGCCGATTCCCGGTCCCAGGCGCTGGTCGATGGCTTCGCCGCGCAATGGCTGAAGACGGCCGAGTTCCGCAACATTGTGCCGGACCGGAAGATTTACCCTGACTTCGACCCGACGCTGCAGTCGCATGTTGTGGGAGAGACGCTCGCCTTTTTTGAAGAGATCCTGCGTAACGACCTGAGCGTCCTGAATTTTATCGACTCGGATTTTGTCATGGCGAACGAGCCGCTGGCAAAATTCTATGGGCTGGAAAAGGTGTCCGGCCTGCACTTCCGCAAGGTTCCCTTGCCGGCCGATTCACCGCGGGGCGGCCTGCTGGGTCAGGCGGGCGTCGCGCTGCTGGGCTCCGATGGCATCCGCACCAAGCCCGTCAGTCGGGGTGTTTATGTGCGCGAGGTGCTGTTTAACGACCCGCCGGATCCGCCGCCGCCCAACGTGGGCGAGATCGAACCGAACATCCAGGGAGAACGCCTTACCGTGCGGGATCGCCTGTTGCAGCACCAGCAGATTGAAGCCTGCGCCAGCTGCCACCGCGGCATTGATCCGTACGGGCTGGCAATGGAAAACTTCGACGCCACCGGCGCCTGGCGAATCCTGCAGAACGGCGAAGACTTTCGCGGGCGGAACCTGCCGCCGGTGCAGGTCGACGGCCGGCTGCCCAACGGCAAGTCGTTCGCCACGTATGAAGAGTTCAAAGGCCTGCTGCGGGAGCAACCCGACCGCTTCCGACGGGCCCTGTTAGAGAAGCTGCTGGTCTACGCCCTGGGACGACCAGTCGAAGCGGCCGATCGGGAAGCACTCGACGCCGCCGTCGCTGCCATGGCCAGCCGCAATGATTCGCTGCGCGACGCGTTGCACGAGATCGTCGCCATGCCGGCCTTTCAAACCAAGTAACGTTACCGTCCATTAGCGTTTCTTCACCGCATCGAGGCGACGACGACGGTCGGTCGCCATATTCATTGAGCCTATTGCTATGTGGAACCAGAATCCCTCGCCCTCTCAACCGAACGTCCCGCAGCCTGGCGTCCCGCAATCCGCCGCCGCAGAATCTGGGCGGTTGAACCGGGCGAAGAAAGCGCTGCTGTCTCGCCGGACCATGCTCAAGGGAGCGGGCGCTTTGGTGGCGCTCCCGTACCTGGAAGCGATGATGCCGAGTTCGGTGTATGCGTTGCCGACTCCGGTCGCGACGCCGCGGCTGGGCATGTTCTACTTCGGCATGGGAATGAACATGCGGCAGTTCACTCCGACCGACTTTGGCCCGCAGTTCACGCTGCCGCGGATCCTGCAGCCGCTGGAGGAGCACCGGGGCCAGTTCACGGTTCTTTCCGGCACGTACCTGCAGCACGGCGGCGGCCACCAGGGTACGTATCCGTTTGCGACCGGCGTGCCGATGGATAAAAAGCAGGGCGTATCGGTTGATCAGCTGGCGGCCGAAGCGCTGGGGCAGGATACGCGTTTTCCTTCCCTGCAGATGTCGGTCAAAAACGGCACCGGCTTTGGCAGCCAGGTGCTGGCGACGCTGGCGTTTAATCGCCAGGGCGCGCCGCTCGCGGCCGAGAACGATCCCTCGGTGCTGTTCGACCGGTTGTTCCGTCCGCCCAGCAAGGCAGAGAAGGCCGCGGAAGCGGGAGCCTTTCGTCATCGCCAGAGTATCCTCGATCTGGTCCAGGAGGACGCCGCCCGACTGCAGAAGCGTCTCGGCCAGGCCGACCGCCGGCAGATGGATCAGTACTTTTATTCGGTGCGGGAACTGGAGCAGCAACTGGAACGCCGGATCGCCTGGTCCGACAAAGAGAAGGCCCGTCCCGAGCTGGCGGAGCTGGGCGACTACAGCCAGCCGATCTCGCCCGACCAGCCGGAAGACTTCTCCTACGAGGCGTACTCCCGGCTGATGTACGACCTGATCGCTCTCGCCTTTCAGACCGACTCCACCCGCGTGGCGACCTATGTGGTGCGGACGGAACTCAAAGGGGGCTCCTATCCGGAGTGGAGCTTGTCACGGGATTATCACTCGCTCACACATCACGGCAACAACCCGCAAAACCTGGAAGAACTGGCCCGGGCCGACACCATTTATATGCGGCACTGGTCCCGCTTTTTGAGCCGCCTGCGATCGATCCCCGAAGGGGACGGCACGCTGCTGGATCATGCCGCACTTGGCTTCAGCAGCGGCATGGGGATTGGCCACAGCCGCGACCAGTTGCCGACGATGGTCTCTGGCGGGGCTCGTCTGGGCCTGCATCACCAGGGCCATGTGGGCCTGCCGCCGAACACGCCGCTGGCCAACCTGTGGCGCACCATGCTCGACCGCACCGGCGTGCCCGTTCCCGAAACGTTCCACGACAGCACGGGCGTGGTCAAGGAGTTGATCGATGCCTAGTTCGATGCCTGGTTCGATGCTTAAGCCGATAAGCTTGTTGCACGCGGCCTGCTGCGGCGTCATCCTGGCGGGTGTCGTCGGCGGCATGGTTGTCGGCGCGGAACCGGTCGCTGAAGAAGCGTCCCGCCCGTTATCGGTGGAGACGAACTCGCTGGGGATGCGACTGCGACTGATTCCGGCCGGCGAGTTCATGCAGGGGGAGATGCACGGCGATCTGCTGCGGAAGAACCATCCGTTCTCGACCGGGTCGACCGGTTCGCACAGCGAACGTCCGGCCCATCCGGTGCGACTCACGCGGCCGTTCTGGATGGCGGAGTGCGAGGTTACCGTCGGCCAGTTTGGCAAGTTTGTCGCAGCGACCGGCTATCGCACCACGGCGGAAACCAGCGGTCAGGGCGCCGGGGCGCTGGTCGCCGATGCGGAGGAAGAGATCGAGCAGTTCGTCGTCCAACCGGAACGGAACTGGCGCAGCCCCGGCTTTGCGCAGACCGATCGTCACCCCGTGGTCTGCATCAGCTGGAAAGACGCCGTCGCTTTCTGCGACTGGCTGGGGCGCCAGGAGAAGGCCGACTATCGTTTGCCGACCGAAGCTGAATGGGAATACGCGGCCCGGGCCGGCTCGACCACCAGCTACCTGGGCGGCGATCTGGCCGACACGATCTACTCTTTCGGCAACGTGGCCGATGCAGCCCTGGAGGCGGCCCATCCAGGCATGGTCCTGCGGCAACGGGTGGCCCGGCTGGGAGAAGGCGAAGGCGACGGCCATGTGTACACGGCTCCGACCGGCAGCCTGCAGGCGAATCGCTGGGGGCTGTTCGATACGCACGGCAACGTCTGGGAGTGGTGTTCTGACAAGTACTATGACCGCTATTACACCGAGCTTTCCGGCATGTCGGCCATGTCGAAGGTTTCGAGCAAGGCCCCGCCCAGCGTTGATCCGGCCGGTCCTGACACCACGCCCAATCACGCGTATGGCGACTGGCGATCGCTGCGCGGCGGAGCCTGGTGCAGCAGCCCCGTCAGCAGCCGATCGGCCTCGCGCAGCTTTGGCGAAGCGTCCGAGGCCTACAGCTACACGGGCTTCCGCGTAGTGCGGAGCGAAGAGTAAACTGCACCGGCGCGACGAGTCGCCCCCGTTCTATTCTCTTGCTGACAAAACTGAGATCGCCATGTCGGATGCGGACCTGAAGATTCTGGCCGAGACGCCGTACCTGCGGATGGTGGAACGCGGCGGCTGGGCGTTTGTCCAGCGGCATAATGCGACCGGCGTGGTGCTGGTTGTGGCCGTCACGTCCGATGACAAATTGCTGCTGGTCGAGCAGTACCGCGCTCCCCTGGATGCCCGCTGCATTGAGTTTCCCGCCGGCATGGCGGGCGATACGCCCGAGGCGGCTGGCGAACCGTTAGCAGCGGCGGCCCGGCGGGAACTGATCGAAGAGACGGGCTACGATGCGGCCAGTTTTGAGGAAGTGTATGCGGGCCCCGCTTCGGCCGGATTGACCGACGAACGGGTTACGTTCTTTCTGGCGCGAGGCCTCACCCGGGTGTCGGCCGGCGGCGGCGTCGACGGCGAAGAGATTACCCTGCACGAGATCCCGCTGACCGAAGTCCGGGGCTGGCTGCAGGAACAGATGGCGTCCGGACGGGAGGTCGGCATCCGCATCTTCGCCGGCTTGCATTTCCTGCACCAGGCGGGCGTTGTCATTCCGTAAACACGGCCGGTTGGAGTGCGGGAAGGGCCATCAATGCACGGCCGGCGATTGCGGTCAACCGGCTGTTTCTGCACGCGGCGTGCTTTTCAGGGTGAACCTTTGGGGGGCGGCGTCTCTCAAATTGTTATCGCGGTGAACTGCTCACGGCGGCAACGACACCCACTTTCTGGGATTGGTCCTGGAGAGCAAGAAAGGAGGTTCACGATGGCGTCTATCCTGGGACAACCCGCGCTCGTGTTGAATCGTAACTGGCAACCCGTGCATGTGGCGAGCGTCCGCCGCGTGTTGACGTTGCTGTTTGCCGGAGCGGCGCGCGTCGTTGATCCGCAAAGCTATCAGCTGTACACGTGGGACGACTGGGCCGCGCTCGAGCCGGCCGACGATGAGCCCGGCATCCGCAGCGTCAGCCGTCGCTTCCGGGCGCCTGAGGTGATCACGCTGGTCGCTTTCGATCGTTTGCCTCAGGGTCGCGTGACCTTCAGCAAGCGGAACGTATTCAAGCGGGACCGCTTCACCTGCCAGTACTGCGGCGAGCAGCCTACCCGTGAGGAGACCACGCTGGACCACGTACTGCCCAAGAGCAAGGGCGGCGCCTCGAGCTGGGAGAATTGCGTGCTGGCCTGCGTCGACTGCAATCATCGCAAGGCGGACCGCACGCCGGAGCAGGCCCGCATGAAGCTCCGCAGCGAGCCGACCCGCCCGACCTGGAAGCCGACCTTCAGCGGGCCCGTCCGTCAGCCCAACTGGTCGAATTTTCTTGGCCAGGACCGGACCGCGGTCGCCTGAGCCAGATTACCGCTCTGCCGTTTCCGGAAAGCAGGCGGCAGATGAAACCGAGGCCCACGCACGGCGAACATCCCGTGCGGCGGGCCCGTCGCGATGGCAGGGACCAGCAGAAGCCAGGCGGCCTGGGCGGTGAATCCTGCTCTTCTTTGCGTTACCTTTTTCTTTTAAGGACGCAACCGATTCCGGATCTGGCAGCCGATGTAGTGGTATACCTGGGAGTCGCGGATCAGCTGGCGGACGTTCCTGATCTCGGCGGCAAAAAATTTGAACGGCGCTACGCCGAGGGCGACGACCACTAACGATGTTTCCGGTCGTTCGGTCGATACGAAGGAAAATCCCTGGGAGGACAGATCGTGGCACAGTCGCGGCGCAAAGTCGGCGGCCTGGGGCAGATTTTCGCCGTCGTACGGAGCCAGCAGGGTGACGCGATTGTAGTGGCGGCGCACTTCGACCCGACGATTCTCCGGGATGCCCAACTGCTGCTCCTCCTGCAGGAGCGAGTGAATCATGTCGAAGAACTCATTATCCAGACGCGGGTTTGTCATTGCTGCCAGTCCAAAAGGGAAGGGAAACCGTCGCAGCCCTCGCAGCGAGTTTCCATTAAATTCATAGGTTGTCTTTGGGGGGCAGGCAAGCAGATCCGGATTTCCCGGATATAATCCTGGGCATGGTAACCAGCCTTATCTTAGGAACCGCCGGCCATATCGATCATGGTAAAACGTCGCTCATTCGTGCGCTGACGGGGGTGGATACGGACCGCCTGCCGGAAGAAAAACGCCGCGGCATCACCATCGACCTGGGCTTTGCCGAACTGGATCTGGGCGACTATCGCCTGGGCGTGGTCGACGTGCCGGGCCATGAGCGGTTTGTGCGGAACATGCTTTCTGGCGCCGTGGGGATGGATGTAGCCCTGCTGGTCGTGGCGGCGGACGATTCGGTCAAGCCGCAAACTCGCGAGCATCTGGAGATCCTGCGGCTGCTGGATCTGCCTGCCGGCGTGATCGCCCTGACCAAATGCGACCTGGTCGATCCGGGCTGGCTGGAGCTGGTCGAGGAAGAGGTCCGCGAGCTGGTCGCCGGCACTTTCCTGGCCCGGTCCCCCTGCGTGCGGACCAGCACGGTCAACGGCAGCGGACTGGACGAACTGCGGCAAGCGCTCCGCGCGGCGGCCGGCCAGGCGGCAGGACGGGCCGCGATCCGTCGGCAGGGACCGTTCTGCATGCCGGTAGATCGCTCTTTCAGTATCGCCGGCCATGGGGCCGTGGCGACCGGCAGTATCTCACGCGGCGAGGTCGCCCTGGGGGATCTGCTGCAGCTGGAACCGGCCGGCGTGGAAGTCCGCGTGCGGGGGCTCCACAATCACGATCGTCCTGTCGAACAGGCCTGGTGCGGGCAGCGGGCGGCCATCAACCTGGGCGGCGTGCGGCATGATCAGATTGCCCGCGGGCAGAGCCTGGCCGCGCCGGGGCTGCTGGCTCCCAGTCGCTTGCTGACGGTGGAACTTGCGGCCTTGCCCCAGCTCGGCAAAGGGCTGAAAGATCGCAGCCGTTTCCGGTTGCATTTAGGATCAGGCGAGACGATGGTCTCGCTGCGACTGCTCGCGCCGCCGGACCAGCCGGACGACGCCCGGCAGCTGGAGCCGGGCCAGCGGGGGATGGCGCAGCTGCATCTGGCGGAGCCGGTCGCGGCCGTCTGGAGCCAGCCGTTTGTGCTGCGGAGCGAGTCGCCGGTGCATACGGTCGGCGGCGGCCGTGTGATCGATCCGAATGCGGCCCGGTTGCGACGCGCGACGCCGGCGGTCTGGAAGCAATTGCAGGACCTGCTTGCAGGCGATCCGTTGCGGCGGGCGGCGGCGGCCGCGTACCTGGCGGGCTTGCGTTCCTGGCGAACGACCGACCTCGTGCGGCTGGCGGGGGTGGACGATGCGGAAGCGATCGCGGCGGAATTGCTGGAGCGGGGCGAACTGGTGGAGATTGCCCTGTCGCCGACGCGCCGGCAGTATGTGCAGCGGGACGTGCTGGCCGATACGGCCGAGCGGATCGTCGCCGCGCTGGAGGCGTCGCACACGCATCATCCACTGCGCTTGTCGCATGACCGGGCTCCGTTGGCGGCCCGGTTTGCGGACCTGGAGCCGGCGCTGCTGGAGGCCGTGCTGCAGCAGATGCGGCAGGCGGGCCGCATCCATCTGACGGAACGCACGATTGGGCTCAGTGATCGCGGTCCGAAGTTGTCGGCGAATGAACGGAAGTTGCTGGCCGCCATCGTGCAGCAGTTTCGCGAGGCCGGCATCGAAGCGCCGTCGGCCGCCGAGTGTGCGGAAGCGGCGACCAGGAACAAGCAGGCGGTCCCCCAGCTGATCCAGCTGGCCGTCGCCAGCGGCGAACTGATCGAGATCGCCCCCGAGCGTTACCTGCATGTCGAGGTGGAAGCGGAGCTGCGCCAGCGACTGCAGCAGGCGCTGCAGGGCGGGCCAGGCCTGCCGGTCGGCGAGATCCGGCAGCTCTTCGGTTCCTCACGAAAGTACGTCCTGCCGTACTGCGAATACCTGGATCGCCTGGGCGTAACGGTCCGCGCCGGCGATCTTCGCCAGTGGGCCGAAACGGAATCGTAACGACCCGCATCAGGGAGCCGGGACGGGCGCTTTCTTCTCTTGCAGCGCTTCGACCTCCAGGAGTCTCGCCAGGGCGTGCACCATGCGGGGACTAGCGCCGGGGGAGTTCGCCAGCAGGCCGCCGGCGGCGTTGACTGTTTGCCGGGCTTTGGCCAGGTACTCCGGCCGGTCAAGGCGCTGGGCGAGGTTCACCAGGTTATCAACCGAAACGGAACCGCCGGCCGGGATGGCGCCGTCGTATTCCCGTTTGGTGCGGGCCAGCAGTTCCTCGTGGTCGTCGGAGGTGAAGTAGAAGCCGCCGAATTTGTCGTCCCAGAACAGCTCCAGCTGCAGGGCCATGATCTTGTCGGCGGCTGTCAGCCAGCGCTGCTCGCCGGTCGCTTCGTGCAGTGCCAGCAGGCCGTCGACCAGGAATGCGTAGTCGGTCAGGTAAGCGTTCAGTTTGGCTTCGCCTTCGGAATAGCTGCGAAGCAGGCGGCCATCGGGCTGGCGGAGTTTAGTGAGAACCAGGTCGGCCGCTTTCTCGGCGGCGGCCAGGTACCGCGGTTCCTGCAGCAGGCGACCCGCATCGGCCAGGCCGCGGATCATCAGGCCGTTCCAGCCGGTCAGGATTTTGGTGTCGGTCAAAGGACGTTCCCGCTGGTCGCGCACGGCCAGCAGCTTCTTGCGGATCGGTTCCAGCTGCGCGTTCAGCTGGGCTTCTTTCAGGCCGCGGGCTTCCGCGATCCGGGACAGCGGCTGGTCGAGCTGCAGGGCGTAGTATTCGTCTTCAAAGTTGGGCGGATTGTCGACGCCGTACACGGCGGCCAGCAGCGTGAATTCGGCCGGCGTCAGGCGGGACTGGAGCTCTTCTTTCGTCCAGCGGTAGAACTTCCCTTCTTCATCTTCTGATTCGGCATCAATGGCGGCGTAGAACCCGCCTGCGGGCGACGTCATCTCTCGCAGCAGAAAGTCAAGCAGCTCCCGCGTCGCCTGGGCGTAGGCTTCGTTGCCGGTCGCGGCGTAGCCCAGGGCGTAGGCCGACGCCAGCTGGCCGTTGTCGTAGAGCATTTTCTCAAAGTGGGGAATCCGCCAGAAACGGTCGACGCTGTACCGGTGGAAGCCGCCGCCGATATGATCGCGGATGCCGCCCTGGGCGATATGGTCGAGCGTGCCGGTCGCCATGGCCAGGGCCTGGCTGCCTTGTTGCTGGATCGTTTTGTCGGGGGAATCCTTGCCGGCGGCGGCCCGGCCGAACAGGAAGATCAGGTTGGAAGGTTCGGGGAACTTCGGCACGTTCGGGTTGTCTTCCGAGAAGCGAAAGCCGCCGTAACGCGGGTCGTAGTCTTCGGCCAGGGCTTCCAGGCAGGCTTCTATCGTCGCGGCGGTCGGCGGGGTCAGCAGGGCGGGCGGCGCCGCGGCCAGTTGCTGCCGCGTCACGCGGGTGAGCAGGTCGGCGTCGCGGTGGATGTTTTCGGGGTTGGCTTCCCAGACCTCTTCGATCTTCTGGATCAGGGTGAAAAAGCCGGTCGCCCCGGCCCGGTCGCCGTCACGGGCGGGGAAGTAGGTGCCGCCAAAAAAAGGCTTCGCGTCGGGGGTCAGGAACATGGATAACGGCCAGCCGCCGCCTTTGCCCGACTTGCTCAGCTGGGCGAACACGTGCAGGCTGGTCATGTAGATATCGTCGACATCGGGCCGTTCTTCGCGGTCGACCTTGATGCAGATGAAGTGCTTGTTGAGATAGGCGGCGATCTCTTTATCGACGAACGTTTCCCGTTCCATCACATGGCACCAGTGGCAGCTGGAATACCCGATCGAAAGGAAGATCGGCTTCTTCTCCCGTTTGGCCAGCGTTAGCGCTTCCTCTCCCCAGGGACGCCAGTCGACCGGGTTATGGGCGTGCATCCGCAGGTACAGGCTGTTCTCGCCGGCCAGATGATTCGTGGTCTGCGCCGCCGCCGGAGTTGCCGCGGGCTCTTCGGCCTGGAGAGCAGCCGGCGTGATCCAGCCGCCCGGCGCCAGGAGCCCGGCTGGCAGCAGCAGGACGGCCGCCAGCAGTCGCTGGGAAGCGCTGGGGTAAGAACGGAAGGCGGCGCCGCGCGAAACGCGGCGACCGGCGGCAGGAAGCGTAACCACAAGAACCCCAGGGGACGGCAGGAGCAGGACGGAGGAAGCGGAACGAGGCGCCAAAGGCAGACGCTCGTCCGGCCAGCAAACGCCCCATGATACCGCACGCCCGGCGGAAAGCCACGATCGTCGTCGCCAGAGGGTCTGCCGGCGGAACGGTCGAGAGACCTGGGGAATTCGTTGGGATTGGCCCCGCTGGCCTGGTATGTCGCGGCTCCCTGGGTACTGGCGTCTCTGGGCTGCTGGCTCAACCGAGCTGCCCTTCCGGCTGCGGGCTCGCAAAGCCAATGTTCTTACCGTTGTGCGTGAGTCCGAGTCAGCCGGCGCCCGCCACGTAACCTTCGTACTTTCGCGGCGCGACATCCAGGATTTTCTGAACCGACTCAAGGGCAAGATATTGCGCCAGGTCATCCTCGGTGACTTCATACAGGGCCTGGCTCTCGAAGTCTTCACCCTTGTTGTAGTAGAGGGAAACCGTCATCGCATAAGCGTCGTCATCGTAGTCCCCTTCTACGGGATTGATGGTCCTTGTGACAATTAGAGCCAGATATTTTTCTTCAGACCACTTCGATTCGTAATTCTGATGGCGATAATCGGCGATATTGTCAAATCCCATCTCGCACGCTTTCCCCAGATGCAGGCTTAGCTCATCGTGTCCCGCGAATTCGGATTGCGTACCATCAACGATTACCTCCTTTTGGAATTGCCAGAAGCTGGTGATCACTTCTCGGGCGGTCGCATTGTTTTTCTTCCAGTCATTGGCAAGCTGGAGAAACATCGCGACGGCATCCTGGGGAGACAAGGTCTTCATGATGGCGTGGATTCCTGCTGGAGGGTGGAACTGAGGCGAGTCAAACAGGATGCTGCACGCGAAGCCTGCTTGTAGAGAGCTGTGCGTTGATAACCTGGCGGACAGCAAACGCCCCATGATACCGCACGCCCGGCGGAAAGCCACGATTCGATCCCCCGTAGCCGAACTCGCCTGAGTTTGGACGCGGCGTCGTTGGCCCAGAATCCACTCTCCAAAGTTTGGCGACTTCGGCGACATGCTGGCAGGTTGTCACTTGCCGGGAGTTTTTTCGGTATTATGGGGGGCGTTGGCATTTACCACTCGGCTGTCTTTTGAGGAACTCAACGATGGACTTCTCTGTCCGCGACCCCGATGCTGCGATTGTTCACATTGGTATTATCGGGGCGCTCACGCAAAAACAGTTGTCGCAGCAGGACAAGATCCTGAAGGATCTGGTCAACGGCGAAGTGTACGAGCGAAGCGTGCTATTCAGCCTGGCGAATACCGACTTCATCGACTCCAGCGGGATTAACTGGCTGCTCGTTTGCCACAAACGGTTTATCGAAAACAACGGCCGCATGGTGCTGCACTCCATTCCGCCGCTGGTCAACAATGTGCTGAAGATCCTGCACATGGAGTCGGTCTTTGAGCTGGCGCCGGACGAAGCGTCCGCGATCCAGCTGCTCTCCCGACCGCGGCCCCAGCCGCCCCGCCCCAGGCCGATCGTTCCGGCGGTGGCCGATGACGACGCCGACGACGGGGGCGAAGAAGAATAGTCGGGTCGCGACCGGTCTTTCCCGGTCCCTGCGGCATTCTGCTTTCTCTGGCGCGTTGGTGTTGTATAATCAACACCGTTTGATGGGACTGTCCAGGCGGATTCGGTCCGCACTTTCAAAACGCGGAGTCAAAGCGATGCACGCCCGTAACGAGTGGATGCGGCCAGTGGTGATCAGGAGCGTGCTCGGGAGTGCGCTCGTTATCAGCGGTTTTCTGGCGATTGCGATGGCGGCGGAAAATACGCCGGAGGTCGCCCCGCCCCGTCCTGACAAGGCCATGTACCTGCAGCCAATCAACCTGCAGGTTCCCCGCCTGGACGAGGATAAAACGGTCGCGTACGACTTCGACATTGTGTACGTGCGCACCCCGCGACAGGGAGACGACAAGGTCAGCAAGTGGGCCGAGATCGCCCATCCCGTGTCAATGGATGCGGGCGGCGATTTGATGCTGCTGCACCCCAACGGGGAAGAGGAAGTCCTGGTCGAAGGCGGCCCCGGTTCGGTCGCTGATCCGGTCATTTCCCTCGATGGCGAATGGGTCTACTACTCGCTGCTGCACGATTTAAAGGTCAACTGGGCCGGCAAGCACGCTGTGGCCGGGGCCGATATCTACAAGCTGCATCTGCCCACGCGGAAGATCGTGCAGTTGACGCAGCAGCAGTTTACGCCCAACCTGGGCGCCGCCGACTGGTCGAGCGATTTCCGCACGGGCGAACCGGGAAAAACGCATCTCGATTACGGCGTGTTCAACATGGGCTGCTGCCCGTTACCCGACGGTCGCCTGGTGTTCACCAGCAACCGGAATGCGTTTACTCCGCCCAAGCATAACGGCCCCACGATGCAGCTGTTTGTGATGGACGACGACGGCTCTAATGTGGAGTGCATCGGCCATATGAACATGGGGATGGCGCTGCATCCGATCGTGCTGCAGGACGGCCGCATTCTGTTCAGCACGCTGGAAAGCCAGGGACTGCGGAGCAACCTGCTGTGGGGCCTGTGGAGTATCCAGCCCGACGGCGCCAACTGGGGGCCGGTGATCAGCGCGTTCGATACGGGCGGGGCGCCGAACGCCTTCCATTTCCAGACGCAGCTGTCTGACGGCTCGATCATCGCCGAGGAATACTACAACCAGAATAACAGCGGCTTTGGCGCCTTCTTCAAGCTGCCGCCGTCGCCGGCCAGCGGCTACGCCGGCTTCGGTCCCGGGCGATTGGCCGATAACCCTTCCCTGCGGTTCGGGCGTTTCTATAACGGCAAGCCGAAGTTGTACCGTCTGCCGTTTACTCCCTACGGGATGGAGTCGCTGACCCGTTTCGCCAACAACGGCGAAGGCCCTTCCGATTACTCGGATCTGCAGGACCGCAGTTCGCCGACGGTCGGCAAGTTCACGCATCCTTCCGCGGCGCCGGACAACCACCTGTTGACCGTGTACACGCCCGGTCCGGCCAACCATCAGAACGGACTGAAACAGCCAGCCATCGATGGCGGCCTGTACCTGATTAAAAGCGGCGCCCCGATCGACGAACCGGCGCAAATGCGTCTGATCAAAAACGACCCACGCTACAACGAGCAGTGGCCTCGGGCGGTTGTCTCCTACGAACGGATCCACGGCCAGAAGCAGCCGCAGGTCATCAAACCGCTGGCGAACGACGGCTCGCTGTCGCCCCACCTGCCGGCCGGCACGCCGTTTGGCCTGGTCGGTACGTCCAGCATGTACAAACGGGAGAGCTATCCCGAAGGCGGCCTCGCTCCCGGCAGCGTGACGGCCGGTTACATCGAAGAGCAGGATCGGACCGGCCTGGGCGGACTTGACCCATTCAACACTTCACAGAACGGCGCTTCGCTCAACTGGTTCAACCAGGGGGCCGAAGCGGGCCGCTATACGAACGACGATGTTCATGCCATTCGCATCCTGGCGATGGAGCCAACCACCGACCGCCATCGTGGCGAGAACAGCGGCAAACGCTTCTACTCGCACGCCCAGGAGCGGCTGCGGGTGCTGGGCGAAATCCCGGTGCGGAAGTTTGTCGACGGCAAGCAGCCGATCGACCCCGACGGCCATCCTGACACCAGCTTCCTGGCGAAGATTCCGGCCGATACGGCCTTTACCTTTCAAACGCTCGACCGTCGGGGGATGGTGCTGAACATGGCCCAGACCTGGCATCAGCTGCGGCCGGGCGAAGTGCGGCAGGACTGCGGCGGCTGCCACGCCCATAGCCAGCAGCCCACGCCGTTTGCGGAAACGGTCGCCGCCCAGGCGGATTACAAGGTGTTTGATCTGACGCAGGAGACGCCCCTGCTGGCCGCCCGGGCCGATGCGCCGGCGGGCCCTCAGTGGGACACCGACCAGGAGACGGGATTGAAGCAGGTCCCCCAGGCGGCCGTCGATGTGGAGTACTTTCGCGACGTCCAGCCGATTCTGCAGCGCAGCTGCGTCGGTTGCCATTCATCGAAGGAAGGCAAAACGCCGGCCGGGAATCTGGATCTCGATGCGGATGCGGAATGGGTCAACCAGTCGAATCGCGGCAACTGGCCCGGCACGTATTATCGCCTGGCGGCTGACGATCGGGCCGAGTTCGGCCACAAGCCGCTGATCCATAACGGCGCCTGGCGGCAGACGAACGCCTCGCGGTATATCCGCAAGTTCCAGTCCCGCCGGAGTCTGCTGGTGTGGAAGCTATACGGTGAGCGGCTCGACGGCTGGGAGAACGACGACTTCCCCTCTGCCGAGAAGCCGGGCGATCCCGAAACGCTGCAGCATCGGGGCGAGAAGCTTGAGAACACCCAGGCGAATCGCGACCGGTCGGACCTCGACTTCCGCGGGCAGGCGATGCCGCCGGCAGCCGCAATCGCGGCCGGCAAAGCGGTGGCCCTGAGCGACCAGGAACGCCGCACGATCGTCCGCTGGATTGATCTGGGTTGCCCGGTCGACCTGGATCATGACCCGTCCGATCCGTCCGCCAGCCGGTTCGGCTGGCTCTGCGACGACCAGCGACCCACGCTGACGCTGACCTCGCCTGTGCGGGGCGAGAATGGCCCGCTGTCGCAGATTCTGTTGGGCGTGTACGACTACGGGTCCGGACTGGATCCAGACAGCCTGAGCGTGAAGACGGACTTCGCCGTGAATGGAGCCGCCGCCGGTCAAGAGCTGGCAGGGGATCTGGTCGACCACGGAGACGGCCGCTTCTCACTGCAGCTGAAGCAGCCGCTGTCGTCCCTCGCCGCCGGCCGGATCACGGTCTCGGTGAAAGATCGGGACGGCAACCTGACGCAGGTCGATCGCACCTTTACGATCAAGCCGGCGCCAGCACGCTGACCTGCGGTTGCCCACAGGTGTAATCTCAGCCTCAGGGCGTTAAACTGCAATTGCTTTTGTGCGAACGAGCACAAAGGCCAGCGGCTGAAGGCTGGTCGCTTTCTCCTGGGCGGAGGGCGCGTGCTATCCTGGCAGCGAAAGACGACTTTCAGCCGTGCTGATGGTGTGCTTTTTCGCCCCGTCTTTTTGGAGTCGATGACCGATGCTCGCTCGCAATTTTCTGCTCGGGTTTACGTGTTCCGCCCCGTCGTGGCGCGTGCTGGTTGGCGTGTTGCTTCTGCTTGGCGCTGCCTTGCCGGCGGTGGGGCAGCAGCGACGCCCTTTGTTGCATGTGTCCCAGGGGCAGTTGCCGAACGATACTTCGCAGGAGGACCAGACCAGGTTCTCGCTGGTCGAGCATCCGCAGCAGGGGAAAGTGTTACGGGTGGATTACGCCCCGGGCGATTCGTTCGGCATGGGGCGCCAGAGCGATAACTGGAAGCCGTTCTCGGCGATCGCGTTCGAAGCCTGGAATCCGGCGAACGCCAGCGTGGGGCTGACTCTGGGCGTCAAGCATGCAGGTTCCGTCAGCTATGAAACCCGCGTCGACCTGCCGTTGACCTTGAAGCCGGGCCAGAACACGATTCGCATTCCGCTGGCGGAACTGAAGAATGTGAACGGCTCGGCGCCGGACCTGGCGGCCATTTCGCACTGGTATCTGGCGGCGGAAAAAGAGAAATCGCCGACGTTGTTCTTCGGCGATATCTGGCTGGTCGGCGGCGCGGGAAACGCTCCCGGTCGACCGTCGGCTGTAACGACCGACCCGGCCCGTCTGGCCCGCATTCGGGCGGCCCAGATGCCGAAGATCAGCAAGCCCGTGTTCTTCGCCACGCCGGAGGCCGACGCCATTTTGTCGGCGCTCGAGGTGTTCCCGGCCGACAACGCCATCAATCAAACGATAGAGGACTGGCCGTTGCACCCGCAGTCGCAAGCGATTGTGGCTTCAATCGGGGCCGACAAACCGTTCCGCTACAACCCTGATATGGGCTTCCTGCTCGTCCCGCCGAACCAGCGACGGGTGGCGGTTGACATTGTCAGTTACCCGGAGGAATCCGACCCCGGCCCGTATCCGGCGCCCGACGATCTGCCGATTGAAGGCTGGCCCGCCGGCTTTCAGCAAAGCGATCAGCCGATGCCGACGCTCCGCGAAGTGCAGACCGACATGCAACGTTTTGACGGGGATCGGCACGCGATTGTCGTCGATCCGGTGGGCGGCAAGCTCTACGAGTTTTATATCATGCGGCGGGAGCCGAAGGGCTGGGTCGCGGCCCAGGCTTCGATCTTTGATCTGAAGTCCAACAAGCTGCGGCCGCAGGGCTGGACCTCGTCGGACGCCGCCGGCCTGCCCGTTTTCCCGCTCGTCGTGCGTTACGACGAACTCCAGCGGGGCATGGTCGAACACGCCATGCGGGTAACGGTGAGGCGGTCGCGCAAGGCGTACGTCCACCCGGCGACGCATTACGCCAGTTCCTTGACCGACGAGAACCTGCCGCGCATGGGCGAGCGTTTGCGACTGCGGGCCGACTTCGATATTCGTCCTTTCTCGCCGCCCGTCCAGGCGATTCTGAAAGGCTTGAAAAAGTACGGCATGCTGGTGGCGGACAACGGCATCGAATGGGCCATCTCCGTGACGCCCGATCCGCGGATCCCCAACCTGCACGACGAGCTCCGCAAGGTGAAGGGCTCCGACTTCGAAGTGGTAGTGTCACCGCATTAATCCCGGCGTTTCCGTTTCGCCGCCGGGACGGCCGTCCCGTTTTTTCACGGGACGTCTCCGTTCCCGGTTTTCGTTTCTCCTGGCCGCGGGAGCCGCCGGCGGTTTTCCTGGCAGGCATGCGTATGGTTTCGAAGCAGTTCCAGTTTTCCTGTGCATGCGGCGCCCTGTTGGCGGCGGAGCGGCGGCTGGCGGGTCGCCAGGGGAAGTGCCAGGGTTGCGGCGCCGTGTTTGAAATTCCGCAGCCAGGCGTCCTGTCGACCGCTCCCCGGGCCGATGCGATTGCCGTGCAGGAAGTGTGCGGCATCTGCCAGACGGCGATTGCCGAGGACGATCCCCGCACCCTGTGCCAGGCGTGCGATCTGCCCTACCACGCCGAGTGCTGGGTGGAGAATCTAGGATGTGCTGCTTATGGCTGCAGCCAGGTCAACGTTCTGAAGGTGGGGCCCGATATTCGCATCCCTTCGCCGGCTTCGCCGCTGCCGGGATCCAGGCAACCGGGATTCCCACAGGCCGGCCAATCGCCGCTGGGTGCGAGCGGTTACCAGGGCGGGGCCCTGCCGTCGGCGGTCGATCGTGCGGCAGCGTCCCCGACGCTGGCTTGGGATTATCTCTGGATGGGGGCGAGTGCAGTCGGCGTGTTCCTGAGTATACTCAGTTATGGCGGTCCCTCGGCAGTCACTGGCCTGGCCGCCCTGGTCGCCTACGCATTCCAGCAGGACAAATCCCATTGGGGTCCCGCCGCGACAAGCCTGCTGCTTTCCGCGGTGGGAGTGGTTTTCGGCCTGAGGTTGTCGCTGCTGTTCTGGCAAGCGACATGAGCCAGGCGTCGGGGAACATCGAGCCAGGCGAACGAGCCCTTTTAGTTTTTGGCGATGGCGTCGCGCATGATTCGATTCTCCTGTTCTACCTGCGGAAAGACGTTTGTCGTCGGCGATGATCTCGCTGGGCGGTCGGCTTCCTGCAAAGCTTGCGGCGGCCCGATTGTGGTTCCCGACCGCCATGCGCTGCCGGAACCGGAAGCTCCCCCGATCGTCAAGAAAAAGCCGCCCGTCCGCATCCGCCGCCTGCAGGCCGACGCGGAGCAGATCCGGCAGACCCTGCACAACTTTCCGCTGATCAGGGTCTACAAAACCACCGGCGATCCGCCCGAGATGTACCAGATCATCTACCGCATTCGCGGTCTCACACGGGGACCGACAGGACCGGTTGTGCGGGAAGGTCATGTCGTGGAAATCCAGCTCACGCACGAATATCCGCGGCAAAGCCCCAAGTGCCGCATGCTGACGCCGGTGTTCCATCCCAATATTGAGCCGGCCATGATCTGCGTCGGCGATCACTGGACAGCGGGCGAACGGCTGATCGATCTGATCATCCGCATCGGAGAAATGATCGCTTACCAGGCGTACAACCTGCGCAGCCCGCTCGACGGGGAAGCCGCCATGTGGGCGGACCAGAACGCCCATCGTCTGCCGACCGACCACCGCGATCTGCACCCGCCCGACGCCTGAGGTTACTGGCTAATCGCTGCGGTTCAGACTTCGGTCTGTCCAGCCTGGGGGAACAGGCGGTCTTTCTCCTGGTCGCTGAGGGAGGCCGCGTATTCGCTGATTTCGTAGAATTCGGCGAACTCGATTTGAGACCCGCGCTCCTGGCCGTAGGCGGCGATCAGGGCGTCGCGAAAACGTTCGCAGCGCGGGAAGCTGGAGCGGGAGCGGAACCAGTCGCGGAGCCAGTTGCGACGGGCGGGCTCTGCGGTCGGCGGCGGATCAATGTTGTGGTTGTACGGCAAAAAGTCAAACACCTGGCAGGCATGGCAGGCCAGCATCGCTACCACTTCGTCGACGTGGGGCGTAATGTCGATGGTTATCTGCGGCTCCAGCGGGCACGGTCGGGTGAACAGGTCGGTCATGTAGGCTACGACAGGATCTTTACGCAGATACGGCGTGTCGGTCACGACCAGCGGCACGGTGACCATGTAGGATGCGTCCTGCACGGCCTGGCCGACCGCCCTGTGGTCGGGATGGTAGTCGTTAATCCGATGGGTGAGGACCAGATCGGGTTGCCAGGTGCGAATCTCACGGATGATACGGTCGCGAACTTCCAGCGTGGGCTGCAGTCCGCCGTCGGGGAAATCCCAGGTGACGTATTCGGCCCCGATGACGTCGCCGGCCGCCTTGGCTTCGGCCCGCCGGGTGCGGACAAGCTCCTCGGAAGCCAGACGATGATGTCCTGCGCCGCCGTTGGTGACGGAAACCAATTTGACGGGGCGTCCCAGGCTGCGGTAGATCGCGGCCAGCCCTCCGGCGTGATACTCGGCGTCGTCGGGATGGGCTCCCAGAATTAGTAACTTGGGGACGGCGGTCATCTACGGCCTCATGGAATCAGCGTCGAAAGAGTATCCAGTCAACAGGCAGGCGGCCTGCGCTCGCCAGTATAGTCACTTTTGTTTCGCGGCGGCACGACCCCGGCCAGGCGACCCTGCGGCAGCCTGGGTCTGCGGGACGCCAACGGCATGCGTCTGTCCGGGCGACCCGTAAAAGCCGCCCGGAACGGCGCAAGAATGGGGTTCTGGTGAGTTTACGTTGATTGACAAATTGCGACGCGCCAAGTCAAATGAAACCAGAGGCGATTGTCTTTTCAGGGGCCAGCTCTGTTTGCTTCCTTATCCACCAGGCCCATTTTTCGGAACCATGCTCATGGCTAAAAAGAAGAAGGAATCCTTCGTTGACATTCTGATCCGCCGCGGCTCTCTGAGCCTGGATCAGGCGTCCGAGGCCAGTCAGATGGCCCGCGAGGCAGGCATCTCCGTGCAGGACGCGCTGCTTAAGGTCGGCTATGCCCGCTCCGACGAGGTGATGCGGGCGGTGGCCGAAGAGCACGACCTGGAATATGTCGACCTGAATGAAATCACCATTCCCGACAATGTGATCGAAATGGTTCCCGAATCGGTCGCGCGGGAAAATGTCATCCTGCCGATGGCGGAGTTCGATGGCTCGCTCAAAATCATTCTGAGCGACCCGCGCGACGTCAAAACGATGGAGAACCTGACCTTCATTCTGAACCGGTCGGTTTCTCCCGCCCTCGCCCCCCGCGAAAATATCCTCGAAGCGATTAACCGCTATTACGGGCAGATCGAAGGGGAATCGGCGGACTCCATGCTGCAGGAGTTTACCGATACGGCGATCGACTTTACAGAAACCACCGACGACGACCTGTCCAGCGGCGAAGTCGTCGACGAGAACAGCGCCCCCCTCGTCCGGCTGGTGCATATGATGATTAGCGAGGCCGTGCAGCGACGAGCCTCTGATATTCATGTCGAACCGTTCGAAGAGCGGGTCCGCATCCGCTACCGGATCGACGGCGTGTTGCACGAGCGGGATAACGTCCCCCGGCGACTGCTGGGCGCCCTGGTCTCCCGTATCAAAATTCTCGCCAAGCTCGATATCGCGGAACGCCGGCGCCCCCAGGACGGGCGGATCAAAGTTACCGTAGGCGAGAAAGAGCTCGACCTGCGGGTGAGCACCATTCCGACCAACCACGGCCAGTCAGTCGTCATGCGACTGCTCGATAAAGACAATATCAAAATCAGCACCCGGCAGCTGGGTCTTTCGGAGCGGGACTACGACCGGTTCCAGGGTCTGATCAAACGGCCGAATGGGATCATCCTGGTGACGGGCCCCACGGGTTCGGGGAAGACGACCACCCTGTATGCATCCCTGAACGCCCTGAACCGCCCTGACCGAAAAATCATTACCGCCGAAGACCCGGTGGAATACTACCTGCCGGGGATCAACCAGGTGGAGATCCGGCACGACATTGGCCTCGACTTCGCCAGGGTGATCAAAGCGATGCTGCGGCAGGCGCCCAATATTATTCTGGTCGGAGAAATGCGAGATCAGGAAACCGCTTCGATGGGGATTCAAGCGAGTTTAACTGGACACCTGGTTCTTAGTACTCTCCATACGAACGATGCGCCCAGTGCTGTAACACGCATGATCGATATCGGTGTTCCCGGATATCTGGTCGCAAGTAGCGTTATCGCCATCATGGCACAGCGTCTTGTGCGGACAATTTGCCCCAAATGCAAGGTGCCCTACACCCCCAAGGAGAGCGTTCTGGCTGAAGCTGGCATTCCCCCGGAGCTGGCCGCTAAAGCCAGTTTTGCTCGCGGCAAAGGTTGCGGAAATTGCCAGAAGAAGGGGTACCGCGGACGTCTGGGGATTTATGAGCTGCTGATGGTTACCTCCAAAATTCGCGAGTTAATCTTCGACGACGCGGACACGGCTGAGATCCGCAAGATGGCGATCAGTCAGGGGATGTCGACCCTTTATGCCGATGGGATGGACAAGGTCATGCGGGGGATCACCAGTTTTGAAGAGGTCTACCGTGTGGCGAAGAAAACCGAGCAGGACGATATGGCCCTGCAGGCGATGTTCGCCCGGAATTAGGCCCCAGGCCAAAAGGGACGGCCGCAAGGGTTCGTCCGTTTATTCCGACTTAACCCTACTTTTCTTGAGTCTCGCCGCGCACTGCCCAATAATCAATCTGCACGGCGAACTGAGTTTCTCGCTATCAGGCGTCTACCATGGCCGGTCAAATCCTCATCGACAAATTGCTCTCCGCTGCCATCAAGCAGGGGACGAGCGATATTCATATCACCACCGGCCAGCCGCCTGTGTTTCGCCTGCATGGGCGAATGCGCAAGCTGGAAACGAAAGTGCTGGAGCCGGAAGACACGGTGCAACTCATGAAAAGCATCGCGCCGGAGCGTTGCCAGCGGGAGCTGCAGGAAAACGGCAGTTCCGACTTTGGTTTTGCTTTTGGCGACCAGGCCCGTTTTCGCGTTTCGATTTTCAAGCAGCGCGGCCATGTGGCGATGGTGCTGCGACAAATCC
This sequence comes from Lignipirellula cremea, assembly GCF_007751035.1. NCBI lineage: Bacteria > Pseudomonadati > Planctomycetota > Planctomycetia > Pirellulales > Pirellulaceae > Lignipirellula > Lignipirellula cremea. The sequence goes on from NZ_CP036433.1 coordinate 1,101,132, forward strand.
CCAACGACATGCTCACTCCGGAGCAGTTGGGTTTGCCTGAAACGGTGAAAAAACTGGTGATGCGTCCTCGTGGTCTGTTTCTGGTGACCGGTCCGACCGGTTCCGGCAAGAGCACCACGCTGGCGAGTCTGGTGAACTTTATTAATGAAACAGTGGATCATCATATTATTACGATTGAAGATCCGATTGAATTTTTCCACTACCACAAAAAGTCGACCGTCAACCAGCGTGAAGTGGGCGTCGACGTCCCTTCCTTTTCCGAAGCCATTCGCCGCGCTTTGCGGCAGGATCCTGATGTGATCCTGGTGGGGGAAATGCGAGATCTGGAAACGATCGAAGCGGCCATTAGCGCGGCCGAAACGGGCCACGTGGTGTTTGGCACGCTGCATACCAACAGCGCCCAGGGCACGATCAACCGTATTATCGATGCGTTTCCCGGGAACCTGCAGGATCAGGTCCGCACCCAGCTTTCCACCTCGATTATTGGCGTGGTCGCCCAGACCCTGCTGCCCAAGATCGGCGGCGGTCGCTGTGCGGCGTACGAGATCCTGGTGGTGACTTCCAGCGTGGCCAACCTGATTCGCGAGAACAAAACGTTCCGCATCAACTCGGCGATCCAGACGGGAGCCAAGTTCGGCATGCAGCTGATGGACGACGCCTTGTTCAAGCTCTGGCGCGACGCCAAAGTCACCATGGAAGATTGCCTGGGCAAGTCGCATAACCCGGACGAACTGGCGAAGCGTATCGCCAACTACCACCGTATGATCGAAGAGCAAGGCGGCGAAGTCTCGAAAACCCAGTAAAACAGAATTGGCCCCTGCCTATCGCTTGGCGAATTTGTAAATAAACGTTTGAATGAAAGGGGACCCGATCCACACCTCAACGACATGCTTCACCTTGTGGAAGCGGTAGGAAACGGTGTGGAAAACGGTCCCTGTGAACTGAAGTTTGAAAAAGGCGTGGTGAAGAAGCGCCTTGTGGAAGAACAGAGTTACGAGAGAACAGAGAATTGCCCCCAGGGGATCAGGCAGGGGGGAAGTCCGGCAGTGCCGCTTTCCTCCGTTGTGTGAGCCCCCTGTGAACCCGACATGAATTCCGTGCTCGGTCCCTTGTTTCGCAGCTGATATCCTTTCATCTTTTCCTTTGCTGCACGCAGGTGGTCGTACGGATGGCGGGTCGTCTGGCGGTATTCAATGCGGGTGCGCTGCGTGATTATGCAGCGAGCCGGCGGCGGACTGGCTGACGGCGTATGTCTGTTGGGGTTTGAAATCCTGCTCTGGCGGCGTGGTCTCACGTCCTGCTTTTTCGTCATGCCTTTATTACCATCACCTTGTTCGCTGTCAGGCGGTCAGGCGAGCGGTTGTCTCGCTGTTTGATCGCACTTGTTGAATTGCACCTGTTGATCGCCTTTTGCCCCCGGAAACTGCTTTATGGCCGCCCGACGTATCGGTCAAATCTTTGTCGACCTTGGATTCATCTCCGACGATCAGCTCGAGGTTCTGCTAGAAGAGCAAAAGCAGAACCCCGGGCAGATGCTAGGTCGGCTGGGGATGGAAATGAACATGGTCACCGACGAGCAGCTGGCCCAGGCGCTCGCCGAACAAATGCGCATGCAGGTGGTCAGCCTCGACGACGTGGTGATACCCCAGGCAGTGCTGGAAGCCATCACCGACACCATGGCGCAAATGTATCGCGTGGTGCCGGTCCTGCTGGAAAACGACGTACTGACCGTCGCCACCAGCGAACCCCAGAACCTGCAGGTGACCGACGAGCTGCGCCAGTTCCTGGGCTATGAGGTTCGCCTGGTCGTCGCGACCGAGCAAGAGATCAACACGGCGATCGCCAAGCATTACGCCGACGATTCCGACAGCATCCTGGGCATTATCCAGGACATGGAAGCCGACGTCGATCTGAAAAAGGCCGCCGAAGAGCTGTCCAGCGACGGCCCCATCGATATCACCAGCATGGAAGCCCTGGCCGATAGCGCGCCGGTCCGCAAGCTGCTGAACATGGTGCTGCTGCTGGCCATTAAAGATCACGCCAGCGACGTGCACTTTGAACCGTTTGAAGACGAGTTCCGCATCCGCATCAAAGCCGACGGCGTGCTTTACGAAATGGTCCCGCCGCCCCGGCATCTGGCGTTTGCCATTACCACCCGTATTAAAGTGATGGCGAATCTCGACATCGCCGAACGCCGTATGCCGCAGGACGGTCGCATTGAACTGACGGTCGGCGGCCACCCTGTCGACTTGCGGGTGAGCGTGCTGCCGACGCTTTTTGGCGAGAGCGTGGTCATGCGAGTGCTGGATCGCTCGGTCGTGTCGCTGAACCTGAACAAGGTCGGCATGAACGAAGAAACGATCGCCGGCTTCCGCACCATCATGACCAAGCCCAACGGCATTGTGCTGGTGACGGGGCCGACCGGCTCCGGCAAAACCACCACGCTGTACTCAGCCTTGAGCGCCCTGAACGATATCGAAGACAAACTGATCACCACCGAAGACCCGGTGGAATACGACATCGAAGGCATCATTCAAATCCCGATTGACGCCGACATGGGCGTCACCTTTGCCGCCTGCCTGCGAGCCATTTTGCGGCAGGATCCCGATACGATCCTGGTGGGAGAGATCCGCGATCTGGAAACGGCCGAAATCGCCATCCAGGCCGCACTCACCGGGCACCTGGTGTTCAGCACGCTGCACACTAATGACGCTCCCAGCACGATTACCCGCCTGAAAGATATGGGCGTGCCGACCTTTATGATCAGCGCCACGGTCGAAGCGATCCTGGCCCAGCGGCTGGTGCGACGCATTTGCGCCCAGTGCCGCGAACCGATCGAAGTCGGCGAAGACCAGCTGCAGGAGCTGGGCCTTAAGCTGGAAGACGTCCTGGATAAAAAGTTCTATCGCGGCCGGGGTTGCGATATCTGCAACAACGGCGGCTACAAAGGCCGCGTCGGCCTGTTCGAACTGATGGTGATGAACGACCATCTACGGGAAATGGTGATGACCAAATCCTCGACCGACGACATGCGCGATGCGGCCCGTAACTTCGGCATGGTGACCCTCCGCGACGCCGGTTTGAAAACGGCCTTCGAAGGCGTCACCACGATCGATGAAGTGATTCGCGAAACCATTGTCGACGCTTAGTCAGCGCCCGGTCGGCGTCTGACGCTGATCGACGCATGGTTCGTAAACATGAAACTAACCGCCTGCGACCCAATCCTTTTGAAATCATCACCCGTCGTCTGGGGAAACAGCCAGGCCGGGGCGAATGTCGCCCTGGCCGCCGTTTGACCGGCCGCCATATTCAATTGCAACTTTTTCATTGCAGACCAGGGAACGAACATGCCCACCTATCAATTCGAGGCGATGGACGCCAAGGGAGAGGAAATCAAAGATGTGATTGAGGCGGCGAGTCAAGACGACGCGCAAGCAACAATCCGTCAAATGGGCTACTTCGTCACCAAGATTGCGGTGCAAAAAGGCGAAGCAGCGACCGCCGGCAAAAAGAAGGCAGGCAAAACCTTTGTCATCGGCGGCGTGTCGGGCAAAATCAAAACCCTGTTCACTCGCCAGCTCTCCATTCTGCAGGACGCTGGTCTGCCCATCCTTCGCAGCCTGCGAATCCTGGAACAGCAAGCCGCGCCCGGCGCCTTGAAGAACTCCCTGATCGATGTGATCGAAGAAATCGAATCCGGCTCCACGCTGTCGGAAGCGATGGCCAAAAGCCCCAAGGTCTTTGACCGCCTTTATGTCAACATGATCAGGGCCGGTGAAGCGGGCGGCGCCCTGGAAATCATTCTGCGGCGTCTGGCCGAGTTCATGGAACGGGCCCAGACCCTGAAGAAAACCGTGCAGGGCGCCATGATCTACCCGGTCGTGGTCGTGCTGGTGGCGGTTGGTATTTTGACGTTCATCATGATTGGTATCGTGCCGACGTTTAATAAAATGTTCCAGGACTTCGAGCTGGAACTCCCGCTGGCGACCACCATTCTGATCAAAACCTCCGAGAAAATGCTGACGCTGGTCTGGTTCATTCCTCTGGTGCCGGTCGCCCTGTTTATCTTTGTCAAACTGGTCACCCGCTTCAAACCAGGGCGGATGGGCTTCCATCAGTTCCTGCTGCAGTTGCCCGTCATTGGCAAGCTGATTGAAAAGAACATTCTGGCCCGCACCACGCGAACGCTGGGCACCCTGGTTTCCTCCGGCGTGCCGATCCTGGAAGCCCTGACCATTACCCGTGAAACTTCCAATAACGCGGTGTTTGAAAGAATGTACGCCCGGGTGACCGACGCCATCCGCGAAGGCGAAACGATCAACAAGCCGATGCGCATCCACTCGTATTACGGCTTCCACCCGGTCGCGCTGTTCTTCTGGGGAATGATGTGCGTCTGGCCGCTGGTCGTGCTGCCCGGCATTTACTGGGATCCGTTCGTGTTCCAGGTAGCGGGCGTGATGACGATCCTGCAGATGATGATGTGGGGCTTCTGGTATCGCCGGAAAACCCAGTCCCGGATTGTCGACGAGCTGGTCGTGAACATGGTCGGCGTCGGTGAAGAGACGGGCGAGCTTGACACCATGCTCTACAAGGTCGCCGACTACTACGACGAAGAAGTTCGCACCCTGACCGACGGTATGATGAAACTGATCGAACCGATGCTGATTGTGTTCCTGGGCGGTGCGGTCGGCTTTATCGTGATCTCGCTGTTTATGCCTTTGGTGAGCCTGATCACGGGCCTGTCCTGATGCAGGACAGTTCCGGCTCCGGGGACGTTCCTGGAGCCTCGGCCGGCGGCGCCAGGGTTTGGCGCCGCCCGTTGCCTGCCGTCCCACATATAACTTTCCTTCTGCAGAGACAATTGCGATGAACAGCCACCTCCGAAAGCGGCCCGGCGGCTTCACCCTGGTCGAATTGCTCGTGGTGATCACCATCATTACGATCCTGGCCGGGTTGACGACCGTCGGCATTGGGGCCGCAATTCGCTCCGCCCATAAGGCCGCGATCGCGCTCGAAATTAACGAGCTCAGCCGCGCCGTCGAAGCCTACTACACCAAATTCGGCGACTACTTCCCGGCGACCGTGAACCTGACCAACCCCTCGTCCGCTAACGCGATCGCGTTCAACAAACACCTGCGGAAGGCGTTCCGGAACCACACCGAAACGCCCACCTCGTTGACCGCCGCCCTGGGGAACACCTCGCCGGGCGCCACCCTTGATGCTGCGGAAACGATGGTCTTTTTTCTGGGACAAGCGCCGACGAGCCTGAAGCTCAACCCCAAGCTGCCGGTCTCCGGCGCCGGCAATCCGATCGCCCTGTTCACCTTTAATGAAACCCGTATCCTCGACCCCGACGGCGATGGCTTCTTCTCCTACTATCCCAAGTACGGGGACGGCACCTTCCTGGCGTACTTTGATCACAGTTCGTACGCCGTGACTTCGTTCACGCAATCCGGGAAAGGGACCGTCAGCCCTTACTTCAAATCGAACACGGCGAACGACTTTATTAACCCCGAGACGTACCAGATTATTTCGGCCGGACTCGATGGCCAGTTCGGGCATGTACAAGCCTCGCCGAACGATCGGAAGGTTTTCCCTTCGGGCATCAACTACGATCCCGACGGCGAAGATAACGACAACATCGCCAACTTTAGCGAAGGCCGCGCCCTGGAGGATCTTCTCCCATGATCCTTCGCCGAGGCTTTACGCTGGTGGAAATGCTCATCGTTGTGTCGATCCTTACGCTGGTCGCCGGGATGCTGCTGTTCGCCATGCAGGGCGTGACCGAACAGGCCCGCACCCGCAGCACGGAAACCGAGATCCAGCGCATCAGCGACGTTTTGCTGGAACGCTGGGACAGCTACAAAACCCGTCCGGTGCGCGTCGCTGCCGGCGCTGGCCTGATGCAGCGCCGTTTGAACGCCCTGCGGGAACTGCAGCGGGCCGAACTGCCGGAACGGAAGAGCGATGTCACCACCGGCACCGTCGCCATGTCGCCCGTCCAGCGCGGCTACCAGCGGAAAGTGCTTCGCCTGGTGCAGAAGGTGAATCCGTCCCACACGATCAGCAACTGGACGACCCAGCATGAAAGCGCGGAGTGCCTGTGGCTGATTCTCGGCTCGCTGACGGTCGGCGATACCAACGCCTTGAGTCTGCTCACCGAGAAAGAAGTCGGCGACACCGACGGCGACGGCGTGCCCGAAGTCCTCGACGCCTGGGGGGTACCGCTGATGTTCCTCCGCTGGGCTCCTGGCTTTTCGCAGTCGACCCTGCAGGGACCCGGCGCCACCACCCCGGCGATTGATGTGTTTGATCCGCTCCAGGCCGATCCCCGCTACTTCGACGGCAGCGGGGTTCGCAAGCAGGCGGACGTGCCGGTGTTGTTTGCTTTGACGCCGTTGATTGCCTCGGCCGGTCCCGACAAAGAGTTTGGCCTGGCGTTCGATATCTTCGGCTCCAGTGCGCCGCTGAACTATGCCCAGACCACGCCGCCGAACGACCCGTATTTTGACCCGAGGCCGACCCTGCCCCAGGCCGGCACGGCCGATGTGAGCGTCAATACCTGGGCCGACAATATCACTAACCATCTGGTTGAATAAATGATTCCCTGCCGCCTTCAACGCAACGTTCGCCAAGGCGTTGCCCGACGCCTTGCCGGCACAACTCTGATTGAGTTGCTGGTCGTGATCGGCATTATGCTGCTGCTGGCCGCGCTGACGATTCCGCTGGTCAAGCCGTTACTCGACGGCCAGACCACCCGGGAAGGATCGCGCGTGCTGAACGCCGCTTTTGCGATGGCCAAGGCCCGGGCCAGCGAACTGCAGCGTCCGGTCGGGCTGTTCTTTGACCGGGGCGTGGAAGGGAAAGACGCCTGCCTGCAGGTGTTCCTGGCCGAGTCCCCGTTGCCGTACTGCGGCGATACGACGACGGCCCGCGTTGTTTCCATTACGCCGGTCGGCGGCCTGACAGCCGACGCCACCTTTGACGCTCAGAGCGCCAGCATCGCCGCCCCGGTGGATCCAATGGCCACGCTGGCCCCGCCGCCCATCATTAACCCGGGCGACCAGATTCGCTTCAATTATCAGGGCCCGTACTACGATATCGTGGCGATCGACCGCACCAATGTGAACGCTCCGGTAATCCGGTTCCGTCATCGCACGGCTCCGTTGCCGGCGGCGGTGACGGGGGTGCCCTATCAGATTGTCCGCGCCCCGCGGGCCACGCTGCGGCATTTGAACATGCCTAAGGGCGTCGCCATTGATCTGTCGGCGTCGGGCTCGGAAGCGACCGGCATTGAGTTTGGCTCGGCGACCGCAGGTCCGGGCACGCCGCTGGTCGTGATGTTTACGCCGTCGGGAAATATCGATCGCGTGATCGCGGGCGGCAGCATCCAGCATCCGATCGGGTCGTTGCACTTCCTGGTGGGACGCGACGACCAGGTGAACAGCTCCAACATTGTCGATCCGGAAGCGAACCTTGCCGACATGGCCAATGTGTGGGTCTCGGTCGGCATCCGGAACGGCCTGGTGACCTCCTCGGCGAATGTCGATAACAGCGCGGCCACGACGAACCTGGAAAGAATTCAGTTCGCTCGCGAGTTTGCGATCCGGTCTTTGACCCTGGGCTCCGATTGATCGGCAGCAACGTAATACAGAACCCCTTCACCCGTTATCGAGAATTAACCATTCCCCCTGCCGTCCCGATTTTCCGGCGCGCGTCACGCGTCCCGGCCCCTCATCGGATCGGCGAAAAGAGCCTTTTATGATGACCACAGCGGCACAGCAAAAGTTACGGGTCTCCCGGGAAGGCATCAGCCTGCTCGAGGTGATCATTTCGATCGGGGTGATCTCCATCGGTCTGCTGGGCGTGTTGTCGGTGCTGCCGCTGGCGGGACGCCGCGTGGTGCAGGGCTCCATCGAAGACGGCAAGTCGATGCAAGGCCAGGCCTGGACCGACGAGTTCCAGACCCGCGGTTACGCCGATCCCAATAGCTGGGTCACGTCCGCCGGCGCCGCACTTCCGCCGGGAGGTACGCCCACGCCCGTACTGATCGATCCGCACCATGTGGCCGTTCGCCGGGCGCTCGGAACTCCTGTAGACTTCCCCTTTACGGATCGGGATAACGATATCTCCACCAACGAGGCCCCGTTCAGCATTCCCCGCATTAGCGTACGGAACTCTCTGACAGGTCCTCCGCTGGATCTAATGGCCGCCAATCTGATTTTTACCAGCCAGAACGATCTGGTGTTCAGCCAGCCGGCGGACACCAAGCTGCCGCCTGTGCAGGAGATGTACGACGCGGTGATCAGCAATCGTCGCATGTCGGCCGGCCACTTTTCCTGGATGGCGATGATCGTGCCGCTGGACTCCAGCGGCAAGGACTGGCGCCTGTCGGTGGTTGTGTTCCACGATCGCGATCCCGATATGAGCCTGGATGCCTCTCCGGCAAATGACGACGGCCTGAAGACTCTGTCCAATGAGCGGGTCGCCACGGTCAGCAACTTTATGGGGAACGCCGGCATCGGCGGCGGCCCGATGGAAATCCGCTCAACCGATAAGGCCAGCGTGAAAGTGAAAAAAGGGGACTGGGTGCTGCTCTCTTCGGGCGGGGCGCCGACTTCCTTCCATCAATGGTATCGGGTCGCCGACACCGATCCCGACCCGGTCAATACGGCCGGCGTGTTCACCCGCGAGGTATTGCTCGAAGGGGCCGACTGGCCGAGCCCCGGTATTGGCACCACTAGCATGACCATGGTCAAAGGGGTCGTCGGCGTCTACGAAAGCACCTTTCGCCTGGAAACCAATTCCTTGTTTCATTAACCGACCGCAGGCGCGGCCCGTTGCGGGCTGCCTGGTGCAGGTCGCCTTGTCTGATATTCAACTCTGATCTTGAAAACTGATTTTGAAAACGATGTAGAACGCCGGCCTTGCTCGCCGCGTAGTTTGCGCCCCCGCCGTTCAAGACGACGCCAGGGGGGCGGAGCCTGACTTTCGCCAGGCTTCTTCCTTGGAACACCCGTAAGGCAAATCTCATGCGTTCCTCCTTCGCTCGTCGGCAAAAACGCGGCATCGTGTTGCTGGTGGTGCTTTCGCTGTTGGCCCTGTTCATGGTGCTGGTCACGACCTTCCTGATCGGGGCGACGCTGTACTACGACGGCGCCGTCTCCCGGGCGAAAGTCGACCGGATCGGCGACAGCCCGCAGACGAACCTCGACCGCGCGATGTATCAGGTCCTGCGGGGACCCAGCGGCTCCAACTCCAGCCTGATCGGACACTCCCTGCTGGAGGACTTGTACGGCAACGATGGCGGCGGCTTCCTGGTCGCTTCCACCATGCAGACGGCCGCCCCGTCGAATGTGATTGGCAACGGCCAGTTCTGGATTATTCCGCTCGCCCGCGTCAGCGCAACTTCGGCGGTCATCCCCGATATCCCCAACGTGTTCGCCGGGCGGGTCGCCACGCTTTTGGACGGACCGAATCGCAATGTGAGCTTCCGCGTGCTGGGATCGGCCCCGGTCGCCTTTACCGGCACAGCCAGCGTTCCGGCCGGTCCGTGGATTCTGGTGGAACGTCCGCAAAGCGACGTCGCCAGTTCGGCTCTGCCCCAGATGAACGATCGTATTATCATTAACGGAGCGCCCTTCAACGGTTCCGGCGCCGGCTGGCGCCTGGGGACGGGGAACGTCGATCGAGTCACCACGCTGAGCGACAGTTCCAACGCTCCCATCGCGTTGATGCCGCACTATGCGACGTACTTCTCCGGCGCCGGCAGGTTGGCCAACGATGGCGGGGCCGACGAAAGTTACGACGCGGCCGACTACCAGAACATGTGGCTGGCCATGATTCCGCCGGGGGTCACGGCGTCGAACCAGATCGAGCCGTCCTTCCATCGGACCTCCCTGATCAGGCACTGGTCGCAGTTGAATCCGACCCTGTGGCGCAGCACCACCACGAACGATCTGCGACGCCGCGTGATCATGCGGCCCATGGGCTGGGATCATCCGGGCTTCACGGGCAGCAATCCTTTCATGGACTGCTCTAACCTGACGCCTGCCGGTATCGACGCCGTTACCAATACGCTGATCAATGGCCCGTGGGATGTCGACAATGACCGGGACGGGCTGGCGGAAAGCATCTGGCTGGATATCGGTCTGCCGGTGCAGTCGAAGGCCGACGGCAAGCTCTACAAACCGCTGGCCGCGATCCTGATCCAGGATCTGGACGGTCGCCTGAATGTGAACGCCCATGGGAACAACGCGCACTTCAGCGTGTTCAACGGCACGGACCACACCAACACCTATTACGAGGTGGACCCGACGACCGGGCAGCTGACTTCGTCCCGCCGCCTCCGCCAGGTGCAGGGGCCGCTGGCCGGCACAAGCGGTCCGGTCAACGTCTCCCGCGGCGCCGGGTATGGACCGGCCGACGTGAGCCTGCTGCCGCTGTTCAGCTCGCTGACCAACTACCAGAACGTGGTGTCGCAGCGCTATCTGGATTCGGTCACCGGTCTGACGGAAGCGGGCGACAGCAACGCCTACGACGGCGTGGGCCGCCTGGATGAACTGGGCCTGCCGGCGACGTTTTCGGCCGCCTCGGGCGTTTCCAATTACGGCACGCCGCCTGATGTGTGGGGCGTGAACGCCATTACGGTCGACTACCGCGGCCAGCAACTGGTCGAAGGGGAAACGAACGCCGCGATCAAGCATTCGCAGAACACGGTCGACGATCCTTACGAACTCGACCTGTCGAGCTCGGCCGCCTTTGGTTCGCCGACCGGCAGCGATCATCCTTACACTTTGGCCGAGCTGGAAAGGCTGTTGCGGTTCAACGACTACGACGGCCCCATCCTGCCGTCGCGGTTGCTGTTCAACGCCAACGGCGACCTCAACTCGGCGGCAAAGCGGGCTCAGGTCACCACCGAAAGCCGCAGCCTGCCGGTGGCGAACGTGCAGTTCCAGAGCGAAGTCCGCGCGAACCAGTCGGCCTCGCCGACGATCGCCGACCTGTTCCTGGAACGCATCATCGCCAACGGCGTGACCAACACGACCACACAGCTGCAGCTGCTGGAGAAGCTTGTCCCGCTGGAATTGCGGCGGGGCGAACTGTTCGACGTGAACCGTCCCCTGGGGAACGGCCGCGACGACAACGGCAACGGCGTGGTGGATGAACCGGCCGAAGCAACCGGCGAGCTCGTCTGGGATTATTCCACAGAGCCCCTGCCTGGCAGCATGGCCAACTTCCAGAACATCTCGTTTAACCACAACACGGGTGAACCAGTCGCGCTGAATACGAAGTTCGCCCGGCAGAATTACGCCCGGCATTTGTACACCATGATGATGTTGCTGGTCCGCAAGGGTTACAACTTTCCGCGGACCGAAGGCGCCGTGAGTGCGGCCGAACTGACGGCCCAGCGGTGCGCCCAGTGGGCGATCAACGCGGTCGACTTCCGCGACGCCGATTCGATCATGACGCCGTTTGAGTACGACGTGAACCCGTTCAACGGCTGGGACGCGATGGACGGCGACCCGGCGTCCGACGAAGGGAACGAACGCCGCATCGTCTGGGGTTCGGAACAGCCCGAGCTGACAATGACCGAGTTCCTGGCCTTCCACGATCGCCGCGTGAAAGATACCGACTGGGACACGACCGGCAAGAAGCGTCAAAAGATGGACGCCATGGCGCCCGGCGGCTGGGCCGAAGACGATGACGACCTGGACCAGTACCGCATGCCGCAGGGCAGCCTGTTCATCGAAATGCAGTGCATGCGGAACTTCAACACGAACAACCCGAACCTGCCGGCCGAACTGTATAACCTCGCCACCGGCACGCTCGATCTGACCCGCGTTTCGCCTGACGATATTGATGGCGGCAGAGCGAACATACAGCAGGCTCCCGTTTGGCGGATCGCCATTTCGGAAATGAATACGGCGAATCATCCCCACGATGAACCGCTGATCCATCCTGATTCAAGCTCCTTTGGCATGGCCGATACTAGCGTAGGCCATCCGTTCGGACGTTTGAACATGAATGGCGTGCAAGGGGAAGCGGCCCGCTACGTCGATCTGGATCGGGTCATCTATTTCACCAACTCGACGCACGGGTATACCGCTGCTGAGCTCCATGCTTGGGGCGTCGAGGTCTTTTACAACTACAACAACCAGGCGAACTTCGGCCCGGCGCCGGGGCAGTACGCGGTGATTGGACCGCGGAGCATCACGCACATGGGCAGCACGGCGGCGCCGCTCGCGCCGATGGGGACCGATTCGATCCGCACGTTCCAGCTGGGGCCTGCCGGCATTACCTTTAATGGCCTGACGGCCGACAACGCTTCACCCAACGCGACCCAGGCCGCTCCGGCGGTGGGAATGGTGGCCGCGGCGGCGCATCCCGCGACCTGGGCCGCCGGCGCAGGCGGGGCAGGCGATCCGACCAACGCCGAAGTCGCGCCCGAAGGGATCGGGCTGAATATCAGCGAACCGCGGCCCAATAGCGGAAATTACTACGGCAAGCCGAATTACCAGGTGGTGACGGGTGCTCCGTACGACGGCTTCTTTGATACGACCACGATGGGAAATACGGTGCCGGATCGTCCGTTCGACGACCGGGGCACCGCGCCGATCCAGGCAATGCAGAATACGGGAACGTACACCAAGGTGCGGGCCGCCTTCCTGCAGCGTCTGGCCGATCCGACGATCGCCTGGCATCGTTTGCGTAACCCGTATATCACGGTGGACTGGGGGACGATCGACCTGACCGTGTTCAACGGTCAGGACGACGAAAAGGCAACGGACTGGATGGTGCAGGCCCCGGCTGTCTTTGACCCGCAAGGCGGCGACCCGGATACGGCCGGCGGCGCCGACGGCGCCTCGGTGCAGCAGTACTCGCGCGAACGCGGCACCGGCGGCGGAGCGGCTCCCGATCCGTGGAACCCGCGGGCTGGCTGGAACGGAGCCGACCAGCACTATTCTTCCCGGGCCGGCGCGATCGCCACCGAGAACCAGATTTACTGGCGTCGGCCGGTGCGGCATACGCTGGGCTTCCTGAACACCACGATGGGGAACGTTCGCACCAACGCCAATACCTACACCACGACCGAACTGGCGACCTTAGGCCAGCCGCTGCAGTACGCCGGTACGACCAAGGTGCCGTTCCCCTGGCTGACCTGGAACAACCGTCCGTTCAACTCGGCCTATGAGTTGATGATGGTCCCGGCCAGCAGTCCTTCCCGCTTGCTGTCGGAGTTCTCGACCGCCTCGACGACCAATCCTTACACGCTGGTCGGCGGCGTCACAGGGCCGGAGCAGTTCCGTGCTCCGTACTCGCACCTGCTGAACTTCTTTTATTCGGAACCCACTGGCACTGGCTCGCCGCAGCTGCATCGCCTGTTCGATTATGTCGGCACGCGTTCGCCGTTTGTGGGCACGAACCAGTGGTACTCTTCGACCTCGGGCGTGACAAGCAACCACTTGGCGCTGTCCCTCTTTCATCCGCCGTTTAACCGGATCTCCAAGTTCCGTGATCCGGGCAAGGTGAACATCAACACGATCTATGATTTCCGAACCTGGTCGGGCATTGCCAGCGGCTTCCCGCAGCATAACTCGACCGCGTTCTGGAACACGATTGAGACCAGCCGCGAAGGCTTTACCGGAACAACGCTGACGTCGGCCAACTCGCCGACCCGGTTCGCCCAGCCGTTCCGCAGTTCGGCCGCCGCCGATCTGGCTCCCTTGCCGGAGCTGGAAACGTCGGCCGTCCAGGCGACCTTGTTGCGGAGCAATCCGGGCAACCCAGGGGCCCCGCTGTTCGCCGGGACCAGCACCGCCAACTACCGGGACTTCCAGCGGAACGCGTTCTTCGCCTACGAGGGAATCTCGCGGCTGGACAACCTGTTGACGACGCACTCCAACGTGTTTGCCGTGTGGGTCACCATCGGCGAATTCGAAGCAACGCCGAACGCGGCCTTGCATGGCGGCTTCCAATTGGGAGCGGAAGCAGGAAGCGATTCAGGTCAAGTGACGCGGCATCGGGCGTTCTATATAATCGACCGCTCGATACCGGTCGCCTTTGAACCTGGCGAGAACCACAACATTGACCGGGCCGTTTTACTGCGACGCTACCTGGATTAGTTTTTCAAGCACCTGGCAAGACCCGGGTGCGCGGGAAATGAATCGCCTTCGGGGGAAGCGGCCGGACAAAGCTGCCCGGCGCCCCACCCATGAAGGATGGCAGCGATGGAACCGGCGCCAGGCGTGAATGAAATCGCGGACCAGGCCATGCACGACCTGGTCGGTCAGTTGCCTGATCATTGCGCCTGGGCGCGGATCTCGGTCGAGGCGGCCCATCAGGGCCGGCAGGTAGAGCTGTCGGTCCGGATCGAATCGCCAACGATTGCCGGCAAACGGCTGGAACCGTCACCGGCCATGCTGGACCGTGTGACACGCCTTTACGCCGATTGCCTGGATTGTGATTCGCCCTGGTTACGATTCACTGCTTTGGCGCAGCCGGAAACTTCAGGCGACTGGAGCGTGGAAACGCAGTTTGAGTATGCTCCCGCTGCGTCCCTTTCTTATGAGCCGCGCGTCATTTCGCGTCCGCCCATGTCGCCTCCTTTGGCGGCTTTGTTTGAGCAGTACGCGGGCGACAGTTTCGACAAGCACCTGTGTCTGGACGCCACGCTGGGCCACGATGCCGAATGGGAATTCGATTCGTCAGCGGGGAAGTTGCGCCTGAGCGACGGGCGCCATTTCGACGTGCAGCCGATTGGCGTTTTTTGTAACCTGCGGGCGACCTGGCGCTGGGCCTGGGACATGCCGGGCGAATCGCTGGCGGCCGACAAACTGCTTCGCCTAGGGCAGGAACACGACACGCCCGAACTGCAGCAGCCGGTGCTGACGCTGGACCATGCGGAGCCGGATTGTCTGGCGCTGGTGGCTTGCGGGCTGCTGGATGCGGATTTCTGGTTTGAGTGCGATGGCCCGCAGGATTCGATTTTTCTGGTGGGGAACTATGCGACGCCTTTGACGCGGGAACGAGAGCCGGACCGGCTGGCGTATGTGGTGCTGGAAGTGATCGAAAACTTTGCTTGCGATCATCGGGCTATGCTGGAGCACTTTGCCCGCTCGGCCGGATACCGACTGGGAGGATCGGGCGATCCGCGTCGGCTGGAGGCGTTTTCCCCGCAGGGGAAGCGATTGCTAGCGGCCTTTGACAAGGCGGGCCAGCTGCGAGAAATTGTGCTTGATCCCTAGTGGTGCGTCAAACCATAAAACCAGGTTTCTCTCAATCAGCCGCAGGGCGCTATCCCCCGGTTTTTTTGGCAGCACAGCAGCACGGCCGAAATCGCTCACTCGAAGATTGAAGATTGACGCAGCAGTAGTGGTGCGTCAAGTTTCCATTTCAGGTTTGGCCATGTTCGCGCGAGCCGCTGTTCCTTTTAGGTAACCGTGGCTATCGCCAAAACGGCTAATTGGAAGAACCCGAACTCTTTGCCTTGACGCAGCACTAGTCTCCCGCACGCATTTGCACAAATGTCCGGGCCCACTCCTGGGCGGGGAGGGGAATAGAGAACTTCGCCGGGGCAGCGTGGCGCAGGAATTGTTGGGCGAAGCTAAGTCCAGGAATTGCAAGGGGTAGTAACTACCATTGAATGTGGGTAGGCGACTCGTCCGGAAATCCCTGGCAAATTTTTAAGGAAATTTTAACCCTGGTTCCTTTCCTTGTCTAGAATTTTGCGAGTTGATACGTGGCCGATTATCTCAGTGAGCGTAATCACTGCAGAATCGAGGGCAGGTCATTGCAACTCGTGCAATCATCCACTTTTCAAGTGGATATTGATTCTGCTTCATTGAGGAACTCCCATGTTGGTGCTTTCAAGGAAACGCGATGAGAAGATTGTGATTGGCGATGGAATCGTCATTACAATTGTAGAAGTTCGGGGCGACAAGGTCCGGCTGGGCATCGAAGCTCCCTCCGATGTGCCAGTCCATCGCCAGGAGGTGTACGACGCCATCCGGCGGCAAGCCGAATTGAACACTCGCGAAGATTAGGCCGGCAGCCAAGGTCGGCGCCGTCTTTTTTCTCTTGCCCGTTCTCGGGGCTGGCGCCGTGGCATTCTTTTTACCCGGCTTCTGTCGGGCTCCTTTTGGAGCCGCCGTTTCAGGAGGCGTTTCTCTCCTGAAACTCGAAAATCGAACCGCCAATTTGAACGCGGTCGCCGCTGTGCAGTCGCACGCGGCGCACGGGCTGACCGTTGACCAGAATCACGGCCGCGGGGTCGAGTTCTTTCAGGTCGTATCCGCCCGCTCCCGTAAAGATGGCCGCATGCCGCGGGAACACGGCCGGATCCTTGAACAGGTAGATTTCGCACTGCGGCGAACTGCCGATGATCGTTGGGTTATGGTAGAGCACAAACTGCTTGCCGGCGATCAGTCCGACCTGGACCTTCAGCCAGCCATGCCTGGCGACGTTCTCCAGGATGCCGGCGCCTAGCCCGGTGAACAGCCCGACACCCGTCACGCCGACCAGGCGACTGAGGATATCGGTCTGGGTGACCGTTGCTACGGGATCGAACAGGTAGCCGCCCAGCGCCCCGCCGACCATGCCGCCCAGCAATCCGACCAGCAGTCGGCGCCCGTTGCGGATCGCCACGCCGGGCCCGATCGCCAGGAACGCACCCAGCATCGACCAGCCGACAGTCCGGGCGAACATTTGTCGCACCATGCCCGGATCCGTTCCCGGCCCCTGCAGGAAGTTGTAAAGGCGATCGATGAACAGGCCGACGACGGCGGCGCCAATCAGGCCGACGACCAGCCCGACCGCACCCTGGCGAATGCCGTCGGAAAAGTTGCCCGCCGCCAGCGGTTCGCACACGGCCAGGCAGAAGGCGATCGGCATGCCGATCGCCAGGAACCACATCAGGTTGGCGACGCTTTCGCGGATCTGGTCGTCCCGCCGCTGGGACGACATGCGGCGTTCCCTTTCGCGGGCGGACAGAGAGCGGTCGTCGTAAATCTGCAGGTAAACATTCTGCGGATGCTGCACGCGGATCTCAGCCAGCATGGCAAACGACTCCGCCGGGGTGATTTCTCCCCGGTCACGGCGTTCGTTGATGAGGTTCAATTCGGCGGCGATCGGCTGGAACTGGCGCCACTGGCTGGCGGTCGTAGTGTTGACGATCTCGCCCAGCAGCCATCCGCTGAACCCACCCAGCAGTCCGCCCAGCGACATGTACACCAGCGAATGATAAAAGACGGCCGTCCAGGGGAGTCGACTGGCCTGTTCGGGTGCGGTGGGGTACGGCTGCGACAGCTGCCCGCCGGAGCCCTGCTGCAGTTTTCGCTCGGTCTGATCGCTGTACAGCTCGCCGTGGGTGATAGAGATTTTGTCAGTCATGGCAAGGCAGGCGACACAGCGCGGAAGAACGCAACGGCAAGACTTCATTGTGCACCGCCTGCGTCAGCTTCGCTACTGCCGTTTTCCCGGCAACCATTCTGTGTCCCCTTGGCCGAACTCGCCAGAGTTTGGCAGCAGTTTCCCTGGCCGACGACTTCGTCGAAAGTTGGGCGACTTCGGCTGCATGCTGGCGCACAACAGGCAATTGGCGGCGGACAATTCGCCTGGGCGTGGCGTTGGGTTAGAATGGGACCACCTCTGTTGACTCCTTCATCCCCATGCAAGAGATTCGCCATGCGTTCTTTCCTGTTTTCCCTGCTGTTACTGACGCCCACTTGCCTGGCGGCCGCCGAGCCTGCGCCCCAGGGCGACTGGATCCCGTTGTTTAACGGGAAGAATCTGGATGGCTGGGAAGTGAAGATTCGCGGCCACAAGCCGGGCGACAATTTTGCCGATACGTTCCGCGTGAAGGACGGCCTGCTGCAGGTGCGCTACGACGGCTACGATAAGTTCGGCGAACGCTTCGGTCATATCTTCTACAAAGACAAACTGTCGAACTATCGCTTGCGGGTCGAGTACCGCTTTGTCGACGAGCAGGTTCCCGGCGGGCCGGGCTGGGCCTTTCGTAACTCGGGCGTCATGATCCACGGCGAAACGCCGGAGCAGATGGAGCTCGACCAGAGCTTTCCCACCTCGATCGAAGTGCAGTTGCTGGGCGGCGACGGCAGCAAGGACCGCACCAACGCCAACCTGTGCACGCCCGGCACCAACGTGGTGATGAACAACAAGCTGTTCTTGCCCCACTGCACCAGCAGCCATTCCAAAACCTACCATGGCGACCAGTGGGTCCGGGTCGAGATTGAAGTCCGCGGCAACAAACTGGTGCGTCACCTGATCGATGGCGAATCGGTGCTGGAGTACACGCAGCCTCAGCTGGACGAGCGCGATGCGCACGCCCGGACGCTGATCGTCGACGGCGACAAGATGCTGTCGGGCGGGACCATTTCCCTGCAGTCGGAAAGCCATCCGATCGACTTCCGCAAAGTCGAACTGCTGAAGCTGGACGACTGAACGGGCGTGATTCGCTAGCGACGCTTGCCGGAAAATTCAGGCGAGAATCGACTTGCCGCTATTCGCGTTCTGGCGTTAGGATAGAGTCATGGCGTGCACAGCCAGGCACGCCAGCCTTGCCCGGCGTTGGCCGACAAGGGTGTCGAATAAGTTTCATTTTTTGGGGGCCAGTTCGAATGCTTCATTACTCGTGTGATCGCTGCAAGCGTGAGATCGAGACCGAAGAACGACGTTACATCGTCAAGGTAGAAACGCACGCAGCGATTGATCCGCTGGCGCCCGAAGAACAGGAAGACGATCGCGACCACCTGCTGGAGATTCAAGACATCCTGGAAAGTTTCCACGACCAGGAAGTCGAGCAGCTGGGCGAGAATCCTTATCGCCGGCACAATTACGATCTGTGCGCGGGTTGCTATAAGGACTACATCAGGAATCCGCTGGGGCGCGAACTGGCCGCCCAGATTGAATTCAGCGATAACTGATTCCGCCCGTCCCTTGGCGCCGGTTGCGAGGGACTCTTGCCGGCGGCTTTGCTCCGGGAGCTGCTGTCGCCTTGACCCGATTCGCCTGGCTGCCGTTTTCGCATCGCCGGCGGTGGCGCAGCTTTCTTTTTCCGGCTGTGCTGCTGGTGCTGGTTGTTATCCGCGTAGCGATGCTGCTTTATTCGCCGCGGACTGGGGCTCTTCATGAAGGCGACGTGCAAGTCGTCCGCGTGATCGATGGCGACACGCTGCTCGTGCGGCAGTACGACCAGGAATTCCGTCTGCGGTTGCTGGGCATTGATACGCCGGAGACGGTCAAGCCGAATCATCCGGTCGAGCCCTGGGGGCCTGAGGCTTCGCAGTTCACCTCCCAGTTTGTCGCGCGGCATTCGTCGTTGCGCCTGCAGTTGGATAAACGGCGCCGCGATCGTTATGGCCGCTGGCTGGGATACCTGTTTGCCGACGACGAACTGCTTAACGAAAGCCTGATCCGACAGGGGCTCGCGCGAGCACGCACTTACGCTGGCGATTCGCCGTTGATGGAGCGCCGCTTCCGCGCGGCCGAACAAGAAGCCCGTTCCGCCGGTCGCGGGATCTGGTCCCAGCCGCCGGGAGATTCCGCACTGCCCGGCACGACGGATCCCGTTGCGCCGGTTCCCTCGCCCCTGCAGGACGTGCGAGGCCGCTTGCGCTTTCGTCCTTCGCCTGGCAAGTGCGACGCAGCTTTTTCTCGTAGAATGGTCGCGCTGCCCCGCCCGGATCAGGCGTTGGCCGCTGGTTATTCGTTCGTCCTTTCAACCGAAGTCTCCCCGTCATGCCGCCGGTAGAGGATCCTTCGCCTGTCGTCGCTCGCCGTTTGCCGGCCTTTGCGCTGAGCTATTTTGGCGGGCTGCTGGTCGCGCTGCTGGTGGCCGGTCTCTGCCTGGCCGGATCGCGCGTGCTGGTGTCGGAGACGGAAGGTTTCCGCGGGCTGTATGTAGGGCTGGCGGCGGTTCCGGGAGCGATGTTCGCCTGGATCACGGCCTGGTTCCTGCGGCGTTCACCTGGCGCCTGGCCGCTGCTGGCTCCGCTGGGCGTGTTTCTGTTGCTGGGGATTCCGCCGTGGATTTTTCTGCTGGCGAAGCTCGATACGCTGGACCTTTTTTAATCGCGGGGAGCTTTGTGGCCGCTTTGTCTCAACGCATGCTGAGCTTCCTGGGAGGCGGACTAGGGCTGGCGTCCGGCCTGCTGCTGACCATCGCGGCAGCGCTGTGGACGCCCACTTTTTCCGCCCGGCTGTCGGCCCGGGTGGAGCGGGATCGCGCGCCGCTGGAAGCGCAGCTGCAGCGACTGGCGCGCATTGCCCAGCAGGTGGATGCCGCGCCGATTGGTGAGCACAACGACAAGACGCTTGTCGTAACGGGACCGGCGCCCGACTTTCGGCAGCGCTATGGCGAACCGCCTGACACTTGGAATGCGGGCGTGGTCAAGGCGGTCGATCTGGCCCGGCTGCAACCGGGAAAACGGCCCGGCGACGTGCTTCCGCGCGAGGAGCTCGACTGGGCCGGTCCGTCGCACGTTTTTGGCCGTTACTACGAAGAGCCTTTTTTGATCAACGCCGCTGACATGCTGTACGCCGAGCCTGGCCTGCATGCGACGTCGTTCCTGGCCGATAACCAGGATCTGGATCGCATGCTGCAGTTACGCTACCTGGTGGTGGTGCGTCTGGTGTCACAGACCGAACCGGAAGTCGCAGGCGAGGAGTTCACTCCGGGCGGACTGGTGGCCGAGGGACTGTTGTTCGATCTGGAAACGGGCGAGCTGATCGGCGGCTTTCCGTTCATCGCCACCAACAGCGACGCCGTGCCGTATGAGATTGAAGAAGCCTCCAGCACCGAAGAAACCGAGGCCGCCGCCCGGGCCATGCTGATGGCCGACCTGTATGGCAATCTGGAAGCGGCATTCTGGCACACGCTGCACGAAGCGCTGCCAGCCGCCGTCAGCGACCAGTCCGCCGAACGCCTGCCCGCAGGCGATGTGTGAACGAACCGAAAGCGGCGAAAGAGGAAGAGAGGATTCACCGTCCAGCCAAGAAGCTAACCCACCTTGTAGCCCGTAGCTGAACTCGCCAGAGTTTGGCCGCCTGCTCTGCTGGCCCAGGCTGCTGCCTCCAAAGTCTGGCGACTTCGGATTTATGCTGGCGACGCTTACAGGTTCTTCGTGAGAGGAGTTTCTGAACGGGGCGTTTGTCGTTTAACAAGACCCGTTAAAGTTCTGCACGAAGAAGGCTTGCCATTCTTTGATATGCAATGCCATCGCCGCATGGGCGCCGGCCGTGTCGCGCTGGTCGAGCTTGTCGAGAATGTCGAAGTGCTCCTGCAGCGCCTGGCCGAGCACTTCCACCGAGGTGCGGAGCTTGTTGAAGCCGCGATGCAGCAGGCGATAGCGATTGATATCGTGCAGCAGACGCGGGCTGCCGCTGGCTTTGGCGATGGCGTCGTGAAAGTCTTCGTCGAAATCGGCCCAGCGATTCAACCAGTTGGGCGCCTCACGATCGGCCGCCAGTTCTTCGGCCGTGGTCCGCAGTCGGGCGAGCGTGGGACGGTCGACCTTCTGGGCCGCTTTGCGGGCGGCTTCGCTTTCCAGCAGGATGCGCATTTCAAACACGTCGAAGACATCTTCGCGCGAGAAGCTGGAGATCACGGGGCGACGGTTGGCGTGCTGCACCACCAGGCCGTCTTTCGCCAGTTCACGGATCGCCTCGTGAACGGGAGTGCGGCTGACTTCTAACTGCTGAGCCAGCTTGACTTCGCTGATCACATCGCCCGGCGCGAGCTGGCCCGCCAGGATCGCTTCGAGCAAGGTTTCGTAGACGGATTGCGAGAGTCGCGTGTTGTCGTCGCGACCATGCAGGATGAGCGATAAATTCATGCCAGGGTTTCCAGCCGTCCGCCGCGAGGAATCGAAGGATCCAGACTTGAGAATAAGACGAAGCGGCCGCCTCCGCAAGAGTCGTCGGCATGCATGCAGAAAATACTTGCCGGGATAAATTCTGACAAAAATGCATTGAGTTGATGCTTGCCGCCATGCAGATTGCGTCGCGCCCCTGCATGTAGTCGAAGTCGCCCGGCTTTGGAGGGAGTGTCCTGGGCGACGCAGGCAGGCGGCCAAACGCTTGCACGTTTGACGACGAGGGACCGAGTCAGGCGAGCCCATGATTGCTGATGCTGGCCAGATTCTTGCCTGGCGATTGGACGGCCCGCGTCGGACCGCCGCGTTGTAGAGGAAAATAGAGTGGCGATCGCTGGGTCCTTGCGTCTATAATCAATCGCTGGAGATACTTATGTACCGTCTGTTCTGCACTCTGACCTGCTTGCTGCTGATCGCACTTCCCTGGCCCACATGGCTGGCGAGTCGGTGTTGCTGTGCGCGGGCGGGAGCTGCCTGCTGTGCAAGTCCGCAGGGCATTCGGTCATCGTTATCCAAGCCTGCAACAGGTCACTGCCCGCGTTGCCTGCGGGCGACTGCCATGGGGGGCGACGCGCAGGTATCGGGAAAATGCCAGTGCCAGCGGAACGCGACTCCCCGGCTGTTGCTGGCGACGAAACCTGCGCAGAACCAAACGCAGGACCTGAACTTTACGGCCAGTACGATTACGTTCGTACGGCCGCTTTCTGTGATACGGCGACCGGAGCTGTTTTGTTCCTGGAGGGCGCCGCCGGCGAATGTCCGGCAGGCGATGCTTTGTGTCTGGCGAGCTTGAACGTCCGCAACTCTTCTTTTGAGTTTTGTGCGATGCTACGGGCGTTAGCAAGCGAACGGGAAGATCCCGCTGGCCTGCACGCACCAGAGTTCATGCTACCTTTCCCAATTCACACAAAGTACACCAGGATAATCATGATGACGATGAAATCGATGCTTTCGTTCGCGCTGACGGCTGCTATGGGTCTGGCGTTTGCCAGCTTCGCCCAGGCGGAAACCAAAGTCACGGTCAGTAACGTTCACCTGTGCTGCGGCGCCTGTGTAAAGGCCGTCGACAAAGCGATCCAGGGAGTCGAAGGCGCCACGGCCGTAGCGGCGCAGGGCACCCACTCGATTGCCATTACGGCTGAGAGCGACGCCGCGGCCCAGAACGCGATCGACGCCCTGGCCGACGCCGGTTTCCATGGCGAGACCGACAGCGAAACGATCAAATACAAAGACGACACCGGCGCCGAAGCCGGCCTGGTCAAGCGTCTGGAACTGACAGGCGTGCACAACTGTTGCGGTTCGTGCAATGTGGCAATCAAAAAGGCGATCGGCACGGTCGACGGCGTGGAAGCTTCGACCGCCAAACCGAAGCAGACCAGCTTTGTGGTCGAAGGCAACTTTGACGGCAAGAAGCTGGTCTCGGCCCTGCTCGACGCCGGCTTCCATGTCAAAGTGAAGAAGTAAGCCAAAAGTCAGGCAACTCGCCTCAAATTCAAAGAAACGGCCCCGTTCCGACAAGCGTCAGGACGGGGCTTTTTTTGTGACGAAGTATTGCCGGAAATTGAAAGCAAGTCGTCTTTTGCTCCGCAAAAGAACGCGATCTTTCACGGAGAGAAAGTCGACTGTCCGGCGTCTGCACTTGCTCTTAACGACGAAAGCAGAATCCCGAGGTAATTCTCCGCGCGTACCTAACCGATCAGGCCGCGGATCGGTTCGCCGTGGTAGACGGGCATCGGCCGGTCGAGCAGGTCGCTCCAGGTTGCTGAACGCGGCAGGCCGAGGGACCGATAGATGGTGGCGGCCAGCGACTCCGGCGTCTGGGCGTCGCGTGCGGGACGTCCGCCCTGTTTGTCGGAGGCTCCGATCACGGCTCCTCCGGGGATGCCGCCGCCTGCCAGGAAGACGCTCTGCAGGGCTCCCCAGTGGTCGCGTCCCGGTAAGGCATAGACGGTGTTGGCGGTGCGGAAAACCTTGGGCGTACGGCCGAACTCGCCCGCCATCACGATCAGCGTTTCGTCAAGCAGACCGCGCTCGCCCAGGTCGTCGAGCAGGGCGGAGACCGACTGGTCCATCGGCGGCAGCAGGTAGTTTTTCAGGTTGGGGAAAGCGTTGCCATGGGTGTCCCAGGACTCATTGTTTCCCAGGTTTACCTGAACCAGGCTCACGCCCGATTCGACCAGCCGGCGGGCCATCAGCAGCGACCAGCCAAACACGTGCCGGCCGTAGCGGTCGAGCGTTTTTTCATCGGCCTGGGTGACCTGGAACAGCCCTTTCATTTTGGGGTCGGCCAGCAGCGAGACGGCTTTCTGCTGGAATCGGTCGAACGGCTCGACTTCGGCCAGACGCTCCAGTTGGCGGGTCTGGTTTTCCAGTTGGCCCAGCAGATTCACCCGCTGGCCAAAGCGGTCGGCGTTAATGCCGGCCGGCAGTGACAGGCTAGGCGCCATGAAGGAGAAGCCAGCCGGGTTCTCTTGACCGCGGGCATGGTGGAAGCCGTACTCGGGCCAGGCGCCGTAGGTTTGCGGGTTGAACTTGCTGCAGGTCAAAAAGTACGGGTCGCGGGGGCTGCCCATGGAACCGGCGAACTGGCCGGGAATCACGCGGCCCGTGCGATGCACAAGTTTCTCCGGCAGCACAATCGCCGGCGGCAGGTTATTTCGCGCGGGGACCACATCGCCGACGATCGAGCAGATGGAAGGGTGATCGTTCGGCTTCGGCGCCGAAGGATTAAAGTCAGGCGGCAGCGGCGTGCGTCCTGTGAGCATCGCCATGTGTCCCTGCGAATGCTCGTTGTACGGATGGGTCAGGCTGCGGACCATCGACCATTTATCGCTGCGGGCGGCCAGCAGGGGCAGGTGCTCGCAGATCTGGACTCCCGGGGTGCGGGTGGCGATGGGGCGGAACTCGCCGCGGATTTCTTCAGGGGCGTCCGGCTTGGGGTCAAAGCTTTCATGCTGAGCGAGGCCGCCGGACAGGAAAATGAAGATCACCGATTTGGCCCGCGGGCGAGCATCAGCTGCTTCTGCCTGCAGCTGGGCCACATGGTTGGCTCCCAGTCCGAGCAGGCCAATGGCGCCGGCCTGCAGGGCTTGTCGTCGGGGCAAGCGAACATGTTCCAGATGCGAGGGACGCGGCGTCATGCGAAGGGTCCTGCAGGGCGGGGCAGAAGGGGGCAGAGTTGCACGGTCCCATGATACCCATCAACGACATGTGATGCACGACCTGTTTCTGGCAAAAAGGGGGGCTCGGTTCGATGCAGAGGGTCCGCTCCCAACCGCTCCCGGTGGTGCGGTCGGGGTTTTGGTCTGGGGTTCTGTCACCGGGGGGCCGCTTGTTGGAGGGCGTCTGCTTCGGTATCCTGATTCGGTTTCCCCCGATAGGGAATCCATGCTGCGCCAGGAGCTTTCCCTCGCCTGGAATGTTTCGAGTCCACCGCCCGTTACATGCGGCCGCTGACCGTATGGTTGGATCGGCGATCATCACAAAACAGACGCCAGGGCGCCGGGATTAAACCGGGCGTCTGGCGGAAGATCTTATGCCGCAGATTACCGGATCGGTTACGAAGTACCCCGCCCGCGCCTCGTTATGCTGGTATCTTGGCCTGATACTCGTCGGCGGCCTGATTCTATGGCAGCCGTTCTGTCATCTGCGTCTGTTCGAGCGGCTGGATGTCGACGAAGACCAGAAGATTTCTCTGGAAGAAATCAGCGCGGCCCCGCCGCGGCTGCTGCTGAAGTTGGAGCGGGCCGATGCTAACGGCGATGATTATCTGGACCACGACGAGCTGAATTCCGTCGGCGGCGATTATGGTCCGGTCTCCCTGATCGACGCGGTCTTTACTTCCACCAGCGCCGCATGCGTGACGGGCCTGTCGGTTCGTTCGACCGAGTACGCTTATACGGTCTGGGGCCAGCTGACGATTCTGCTGCTGATCCAGCTGGGCGGGATCGGCATCATGACAGTCACCACTTTTGTGCTGTTCCACTTTGGCAGCCGCGAGAGTCTACGGCATCGGGTGCTGGTGGCGGAAACGCTGGGCGCCGACGATGCGACCGACCTCCGCGCCATTTTACGGAACGTGATCCTGCTGACCGTCATTTGCGAAGGGCTGGGGTTTGTCATTCTGGCGATCCGTAACCTGTTTCTGATGCCGCCCGTTACGGCGCTGTGGCACGCCCTGTTCCATTCGATCTCGGCCTTTTGCAACGCTGGCTTTTCGCTCAACGATAACAGCCTGGTCGCTTTCCAGGACGATGTGGTCGTCAACTTTACGATCAGCGCCCTGGTGATTGTCGGCGGTCTGGGATACCCGGTGATCTTTGATCTCAAGCGGAACTGGACCGGCCCCTGGAGGGATCGCTGGTCGCGGCTGCACATTCATTCCAAGATCATGCTGATCGGGGCGACGGTCCTGTTGGTCTTTGGCACGGTCAGCTTCCTGGCGATTGAATGGCAGGTCGCCCTGGGGAAGATGTCGATTCCGCACAAGTTCATGGTCGCTTTTTTCCATTCCATGTCCTGCCGCACGGCCGGTTTCAATACGATCGAGTTAAAAGATCTCAGCAACGCCAGCCTGTTCATCACCATCGGCCTGATGGCGATCGGCGCCGGCCCCTGCTCTACCGGCGGCGGCATGAAAGTCACCACCGCGGCGGTGCTGGTGATGCGAGCCTGGGCGACGCTCCGCGGTTACACGCGGGTCAATGCGTTTCGTCGCACCATTCCCCGGGCGGCGGTGGAAAGGGCGACGACGACGGTGATTATCTTCGGCCTGGTCGCTTCGGTTGCGCTGACCCTGTTGCTGGTGCTGGACCAGTCGCGGATCTCGCACCAGCAGGCGCTGGGGCTGTTTCTCGAGGCGCTGTTTGAGGTGGTTTCCGCCCTGGGAACGGTTGGCTTGAGCGTCGGTCTGACCGGCAGCCTGAGCTGGGCGGGAAAAATGGTTATCATTTTGTTAATGTTCCTGGGCCGGCTGGGGCCGATCTCGGCGTTTGTCGCGATCTCGCGTTCGCAGCGCGAAGAGCGTTTTGAATATCCCAACGAAGAACCGATGAACGGATAGTTATGGCCGACACCAAACGCTTCATTGTGATCGGACTCGGCAGCTTCGGCGCCGCCCTGGCCCGGCAGCTGCATAAAAACGGTTGCCGCGTCACGGGGATGGATATCCATAAAGATCAGGTCGAAAGCATGAAAGACGACCTGTACGAAGCCATGATCGGCGACGCCACCGACCGCGACGCGGTCAAGCATGTGGCCTTCTCCGAAGCCGACGCCGTGTTTATCGGCCTGGGCGAAGATATTACCCGCTCGCTGCTGGCCACCCTGCACGCCAAAGAACTGGGAGCCCGGCGGATCATTGTGAAGGGAGTCACGCCCGAGCACGGCAAGATTCTCAAAAGCCTGGGCGTGGATCGGGTCATTTTTCCTGAAACAGAAATCGCCATGCAGCTGGCGGACCGGATGACATGGCCCAACGTGATCGACTTTTTGCCGATCGATCCCGAGTACAGCTTTGTCGAGTTCGCCGTGCCGGATACCTTTTCCGGCGCGACCCTGATTGACTTGAACCTGCGGCGTCGCTTTGGGGTGTGGGTCGTCGGTGTAAAAGACGCCCTCACGGGCAAACTGCAGATGTTTCCCGATGGCGAGTTCAAGTTCAGCGTCGATCAGATTCTGCTCGTGGTCGGCAAAAAAGATAACATCAACAAGCTACGTGAATTGAAATGAGCAGCACCGTTCCCGCGCTCCTGCAGGAAGCCCGCGCCGCCGGCGGCGATCGGGTTGCCTTGCGTTTCCACCGCGGCGACCAGGTGGACAGCTTCACCTGGATCGAACTGGTGCAACAGGTCGAACGCTGGGCCGCTGCGCTGGCGGCGGCCGGCGTGAAGCAGGGGGACTGCGTGGTTCACCTGTCGGAGAATCGCTGGGAATGGATCGTCGCCGACCTGGCCCTGCATGCGGTCCAGGCGGTGCATGTGCCGCTGCACTCCACCCTGACTGGGCCGCAACTGGTCGAGCAGATCAACCATTGCCACGCGGCCTTCGGCTTTGTCTCCCGTCCCGACCAGGCCCGCAAACTGGCGGATTGCAGCGACAAACTGGTCGTCGATATCCAGTTCTTTTCCTACGAGCCGTGCGAAGCCGCCATCGGCCGTCGCGCGGTGAAACTGCTGCCCGCCGTGTTAGAGAACAGCGATATCCGCGACGGAGCCGCGTTGCTGCAACGCGCCGCCGAAGGTGGTGCGCCGTCGGCCCTGGCGACCATCCTGTACACCTCGGGCACGACGGGCGAACCCAAGGGAGTGATGCTGACCCAGGAGAACCTGGTTTCCAACGCCCAGGCTTCGATCACGCTGTTCGACGACCAGCCGACCGACGTGCGTTTGTCGTTCCTGCCGCTGAGCCATATTTTTGCCCGCACCTGCGATCTGTATACCTGGCTGATCAGTCGCTGCGAGTTATGTCTGGCCCGCGCGCGGGAAACGGTCATCGCCGATTGCCACACT
Organism: Lignipirellula cremea; assembly: GCF_007751035.1. Taxonomy (NCBI): domain Bacteria; kingdom Pseudomonadati; phylum Planctomycetota; class Planctomycetia; order Pirellulales; family Pirellulaceae; genus Lignipirellula; species Lignipirellula cremea. The sequence continues at coordinate 1,129,534 of NZ_CP036433.1, forward strand.
TTCCAGCCGCACATGTTTAACGGCGTGCCGCATTTCTTTGACCGCGTGGTTCGCGGCATGCGCGACGCCGGCCTGCAGAGCGCGCCAGACGCCTTGCGGAACCTGCTGGGCGGGCGCATCCGGTTCTGTGTCTCGGGCGGAGCCGCGTTGCCCGACTACCTGTTTGAGTATTTCGAAGAACGCGGCGTACCGATCCTGCAGGGTTACGGACTCACCGAAGCGGCGCCTGTGATCGCCGCGACCGGAACGACCCGCTGGAAGAAAGGCTCCGTCGGTCCCGCTATCCCGGGCGTCGAAATCCAGATCAGCGACGACGGCGAAGTGCTGGCCCGCGGTCCCAATATTATGACCGGCTACTTTCGTAACCCGACAGCGACCGCCGAGGCGATCCGCGACGGCTGGCTGCACACGGGCGACCTGGGAAAACTCGACGAAGAGGGCTGGCTCTGGCTGACGGGCCGCAAGAAAGAAATCCTTGTCACCTCGGGCGGCAAGAACATCGCCCCTGTGATGCTTGAAGGTTTGCTGACGGCCGATCCGATCATCTCCCAGGCGCTGGTCGTCGGCGACGATCGCCGCTGCCTGGCGGCGTTGCTGGTGCTTGACCGGGACCGCACCCAGCGAGCACTCGGCGAACTCGGCCAGGCCGAGGCCGTCCTGGATCGAACTTCGGAGGCGGTCCGCGCGCTGGTGCGGGAGCGTATCGACCAGGCGCTAAAAGACGTTTCGGCCCATGAGCAGGTGCGTCATTTCGCCTTGCTGGAACATCCGTTTTCGATCGAGTCCGGCGAGCTCACTCCCAAGCTCACCCTGCGTCGCAAAGTGATCGAGCAGACTTACGCGGCGGAAATCACCGCGCTCTACGCCGACCAATAATGGCGTCGACCTTCGGCTACATGCTGGTGCACGGGCAGGATCGCCCGAAACTTACAGGACGGGCTTGTCGATCGCGGCCGTGCGGTCGGTGCGGACCCATTGGGCCGGCGTGCGACGGACCAGCAGGGCGAAGTAGATCGGCAGCTTTTTGCACAGGTAGATCGGCAGTCCGGCCAGGGCCGAGAACGGAATCACTTGCCGGCAATGGGCGGCCCAGCCCAGCAGAATTGACAGGCCGATCAGCCCCCCGCCGGCGGACAGCAGGATCGCCGGCAACAGGTCGGCGCCGACGAAGGTCGCCAGCACGGTCGTCGCCCAGGCCGCCATCCAGACGGCGACCAGCAACGCCATTGGCGGAATCGCCAGATCCAGGGCGACCATCAATAATCGCGGACGCAGGCGGAGCACGCTGGCCAGCAGAAGTCGCGGAATCTGGGTGCAGGCGGTCGTCAAATGGCCATGCTCCCAGCGGGTGCGCTGGGTGACAAACGCCGCCGCCTGTTGCGGCACGGCGCTGGAGACTTTGTAGTCAGGGCAGAAGATCGGGTAGTAACCTTCAATCGCCAGGTCGACGCCCAGTTGCATATCTTCGACCAGGTTGCCGCTGGAAAGACGACCATCGCAGACCAGCTTCCACGGAAGGGCCATGCCGGTTCCCATCAGCTGGCACGGCGCGCCGATGCGGGCAAGGCCCAGCGGACGGATGAAGTTGATGAAGCGGTTGCCCAGGATCGAAGCGACCTGCACCCGATCGCGGCCCGGCGTACGATCGGTCAGGTTGAGTCCCTGCACAGGACGGCCGCTGGCGACAGCCCGGCGAGCCAGACCGCCGATCGTCGTATCGCTCACCACGCAGTCGGCGTCGACAATCACCACCACGTCGGGCGGATCGTTGCTCAGCTGTTCCACCGCATACGCCAGGGCGAACCCTTTGCCGCGCTGCTGGTCGTTCGTCCGTTCCAGCACCCGGGCGCCGTTTTCCCGTGCGATCCGGGCGGTCCCGTCGGTGCAGTTGTCGGCAATCACCACCAGTTCGGTGGCGTGGTCGATAGTGGGCAGCATCCGCTGCAGCGTATCGGCGATGACGGACTCTTCGTTATGGGCTGGAATCAGCACGGCCGTTCGCGGCGCGGGACGCGTAAAACTCCAGGCGCTGCCCCAGGCCGGAAGGAGCGATAAAGCCACCTCAAGCGCAAACAGAAGAATCGGCGCCAGCACCAGGCAGGCCGTGATCAGCAACGCAATATTCAGGAGTGTGATCATAACTGTAGCGATAAGGAGACAGGGTGTAGCGATAAGGACAAGGCGTGAGATGTTCTATGGACGAAATTCGAAGGACAGTTGTCTTTCACTCCGTGAAAGAACGCGTCCTTTCGCGGAGCGAAAGGCGTCTTTCTGCGCTTGCTGACGCTCAGAACGCCGGTCTAACGGAACGCCATCCAGTCCCGCAGCGGACGTATCATGCGCCAGGGAATCTGCGCAGGACCCCGCAAAGGCGACGCCTTGATCCAGTCACGCGACGCTCGGTAGCCATTACGCAACAAGCGTGCCATGGGGCGGAGTTCAATCTCCCCTTCGGCCACCATGAAGTCTCCCGACTTCAGGTTGGTTTTGTATTCCGCGTCCCCTTTGCCCAGGTCGAAGATCGTCACGCCCTGGTCGCTGGCGACTTTGGCAATCTCGGTCAGCAGGATCAGCCCGGGCGATGCTTTGTAGAATTCCCGATCGTACGCCGGGAACCAGGAGTGCATGATAGGCCCGGACCGCATCCCAAAGTGCATCGCGATCAGGCGATCGCCCAGGTACAAGGCCGACATCAGGCCGGAGAAATCCGGCTCGCGGCAGTCCCAGATATTCTGCAGCAGTTCGGTCGTCCAGGGGAACTGGAACACATCGGTCAGGCCGGTCCGTTCGTACTGGTCCCGCTTCCAGGCCAGCAGCGTTTCAAACACCTGGGGGTCGCGCGTGTCGTATTCGAAACGCAGCGGGCCTTCCTCGCGGTCGAGCTTCCGTTTCTTCCGGGCGAGCTTGGTCAGTTCTTTTGAGCCGCTGCTTTTCCGTTCCTGCTCGTACGCCTCGTAACCGTCGGCCAGATACAGGTACGGCGAGCCGGCCACATTGCCATGGTAGCGAGCAAACGGTTGCTGTTCTGCAACCAGATGATCGAACCGCCAGGCAGAGGCGCCGCAGGCTGCCAGGAGTTGGGACGCCGTCCACTCGACTTCGGGCGGAGCAATCACGCCGTGATAGTCGGAGAACTTGCCGCCGACTGGGACGAGCACTCCCATGCCGCTGTACTGGTACGGAAAAAAGCCGACCGGCTGGCCCTGCTGTTCCAGCACGGCGATGCGTACGTCGGAGCGGACGCGGGCCACCTGCTGGGTGAATTCCGGGCGAAAGTAGGGACTGCCAAACGCTGGCAGCGATTGCTGGATCGTCGACCAGGCGGCGATCAGCTCCGGCGTGAGCTGGCGGGGTTCAATCGTGCGAATTTCACACATGGATATCTCGTTCCGGCGAAGTGGCCGCGGTGGATGAAAAGGCTTTGGTGCGGGTATCGAATTCAAGAGAGAGCAGGAGAGGAAATGTCAGGCAAACAACGGCGGAGGTTAAGATTCCGCCGAAGCGGTGATGGTCGAAGACGGCGTAGAGCCGCTCGCGGGAGCGCGGCGAAACAGCAGCGGCAAGCCGTCCCGCAGCATTTGTCGTGCGATAAGCAGGCGGCAGCGAGCACCGATTAAATGCTCCTGGTCCTGCATCAGGCGGGCCGCAGCCCAGGCCGGCAATAACCGGACCCCGGTCTGTCCAACGCGCGCCAGCCAGATCAGCGGGTACCGCCAGGGTCCCCATTCGCGATGCTCGTCGGCTGCCATGCCGACGGCCATGGTTCTGGCCAGGCGAAGCAGGAAAGCGTCTTCCAGGCGTGCGGCATCGATCCGGTGATGCACAATCGCCTGGGGCGTGCACCAGCCAGCGATGCCGGCGTCGAGCATGCGCATGAACAACTCGGTGTCTTCGCCGCGGCCGTTGAACGCGGGATCGAACAGGCCGACCTCGTCCAACACGCTGCGATGCAGCATCAGGTTGCCGCAGCCCGGGGTAAAGCGGGCCGAGTACGGTCGCGCGCTGTCCAGCCCGACCGTTTCTCCCAGCAGCATCCGCACCATCGGTGACAGGTTCCTGTCACATTCGGCCGGCAGGTCAAGCCAGACCGCCCCGCCGACGCACCGCACCTGCCGCGAGCGTGCGGCGGTGAGCAACTCCACCAGCCATCGCGGATCAGCCAGCTGGTCGTCGTCGAAGAAGGCAATCCACTCGCCGCGGGCTTCGCGCACGCCCCGGTTCCGGGCGTGGACCACGCCCTGGTTCGTCTCCCGGATGGAACGTACGCGGGGCGACAAAGCAGCCAGTTCCGCGGCTACCTGCGGGGTATGGTCGGGCGAGTTGTTGTCAACGATCAGCACTTCGTAGTCGAACGTTTCTGCGGATTCGGCTGCATTCGCCGGGAGCTGCGTCTCGAGCGCAAGCAGGCTGGTCGCCGCCTCGCGGAGCATCTCGGCTCGACGATACGTACACAGCACAATGGTGACAGCAGGCGATGACATGCGAACAAATCTCCGGTTGCAGAAGGTTTCTGCGGGCGCGGCCGCGTCAGGGCGGCCTGGTGTTTTTCGGGCGCTCAAGAGCGGGGGAAGGCGGGCGAATCCCAGGCGTACGGCGGTCCTGTTCTTCCATCGTCGCGGGCGAGCGGACTCGGTTCCTGCGGTGCGGCCGCAGGTTGCGAGGCAGCGAAGTAAACGGCCTGGGAAAGCGCGGCGCACGTCATGACGGGGCCGAACAGCGGGTTTGTCATGCCGGACTCAGAGAACGAGTTCAGCAGGCCAAAAGCGCACATGCCAAAAGCAAAGCTGTAAGTGGCGTCGCCCGACTTCAGGTACATACGGGCCGTTGTCGCCATGCCGGCAAGCACCGCCGCCAGCAGCAGTCCCGCGCCGATCAGTCCGACGCTGAGTGTCGTTTCCAGATAGCCGTTGTGGGCTTCGCGAATGGCCCATTGCATTTCATCGGTAATGGCGTCGATATGATCGGCCGTCCAGAACGATTGAAAGCCATAGCCCTGCAGGGGCCGGGCGGCGATGTAGTAGCTGAGCTCCGTCCACAACGGAGCGCGGCCGGTGAGCGAATGGGCGTCTTCGGCGCGACCCAGCAGCACCAGGTCGGAAACGTCCGACGCCTTCATGCCGTTGAGTTCGACGAACATCATGCCCAATGACAACACCCAGGCGATCGACAGTCCGGCGACAAACTTGAACCGGCTGGAGGTGTGCAGCATCCAGATCATTCCCAGGGCGAACAGCAGGCCAGCGGCCGAACCTCGCGATTTGGTGAGGATCAGGAACAACAGGCCCACCGCGAACAGGCCATAGCAGGCGGTTTTCCACGAGGGAACTTTCCGGGCCAGACAGATGGCGGACAGGCATAAGGCGGTGAGCGACATGCCCTGGGTGTTCGGGTGCTGGGTGCCGGAAAAGCGATAGTCGCCCGACCAGGGCTTGAAAGTGCCCAGGGCAATCTCGGCGCCAATGCCGATCAACAGGCAGACACTGGTGCAGATCAGCACGAGCAGGCAGATTTGTTCACCGCTCATCCGCCGGCCGATGCCGAGCGCCGCCAGGAAGCAGCAGCCGATCACCACCAGGCGACGGATCGTCATGCCGGCGTCGACCGACCACAGCACGCTCGCTCCAGCCCACAGCAGAAAGGCAATCGCCAGTCCGCCGGCCAGCGTTATCCGCCAGGGACGCGCTTCGGCGCCCAGCAGCAGGAACAGACCGATACCTGCCAGCGACAGGAAGACAAGTCGCCGCACGGTATCGCCGCCGCCGGCGGCCTGTTCCATCTCGGCCGCGGTCTGCGTGAACGCCTCGGTTTGCGAGGTGGTCACGCTGTGGTCGGTCATATAAAACGCGAAGAAGATCACGCACAGCGCCGCCGCGAACAGTCCGGGCGAAAGCTCGCCAGACGGCGTGGAGGGAACAGCGGAAGCAGCGGGCGAGATCATAGACAGGCGAATCAATCAGAAATGGAGCACAACGGCGGAAGCTGGCTGCCCACTACTGGCCTAGGCAGGAAGGGGAGCCGGCCGCAAACGCTGCAGCGAATAACCCAGCACCAGAAAGCGAATCATCGCGTCCAGGCTGTTCGCCGTAAGTGTTGCAAGCGCCGCGCCAAACACGCCCCACAGCGGCACAAAAATGACCGCGGCAATGATCGAAACGACCAGGGAAGCGACATCCGCAATGAAGTTCACTTGCGGTCGGTCAATCGCCCAAAGTCCGTTCCCTGCAACCATTTTCAGGCTGTTGGCCCACATCGCAAACGCGTACAGAGCAAAGATCAGGCCGCCTCCGGCGTAGTCCGCTCCATACACGCCAACCAGGATCGAATCGCCGGCGACGAGCGCCGCCAGGCTGAATCCGCCGATGCAAAAAGTGAACACGGCGACGGCTTTTAGCAACACGCGTAACATGTCGCGGGTTCCGCCGTCGACGTACGCCTGGGCCGCTTTGGGGGCCAGGTAGTTACAGAACCCCAGCACAAAGGTGTTGGCCACGCCGACCAGCGTATTGCAGGCCGCCATCAGTCCCGCCGCCGCCGCGCCATGACCGGCCGCAACCAGCCAGGGCAGCACCAGCGGAGCCGAGCAGCCGACCAGTTGTCCCGCCAGCGCCCAGCGTCCAAACTTCCAGTTCTCCCGCCAGTCCGTAAGCACGTTCGCCGCTGAAAAAACAACCGGCTGCACACGCATCGCAAACCATCCGCCCGCCGCCACGGCGCAGGCCAACCCCATCGCCAGATAAACCGCAGGGATAGAAATCTGGCCGTCCCAGGCGAACACGATCAGCGCTCCCACCTGGGTGATGGATACCAGCAGATCGACCAGAATGACCGCTTTGACCTGGAACCGGGCAAAGCTGAGTCGGCGAATAAATTCGCGCAGCAACAGGAACGGAACTACGCCCGCCAGCATCAGCAGCGACGGCGTCAGTTCCGGCTGGATCGCTCCCAGCACCATCGCCAGCCACATACCCAGCAGGGCGATCACCGTGCCGGCGGAAAACAGCATTTGATGCGCGAGCACGCTGCCTGTGTACCGCGGGATCTGCGCTTCGTCCCGGCGAGGGGCGTAAATCGTGTAGGGCCCGCTGACGATCTGATCCTGGATACCGCGGGCAAAATAGAGCACGCTGAGCACCAGGAAGTACACGCCCAGGTCGTCGACCGATCCATAACGGCCAATAATCACGCTGGTGGCGAAGTTCGCCGCGCTCACAATGCCCTGGTCAAAAATGGCCGCCACTCCCGAGTGGGAAAGCAGTCCCAGCAGCCGACCGCGCCACGACGGCCCCGGCGCGCGTTCCCGATGCCGGGGAGAAACGTTGCTGGCCAGCGGGACAACCTGGGGAGCCATTTTGAGCATCGGGGCTTTCTCAAGCAGGTTGACGGCGAGAGTTCCGCAAAGATTCCCGCAGCCGACGAAGCCGGGGGAAGCCGAACCAGCCGCCCAGTTTGCCGGCCAGCGTGGCGGCCGTATCTTTCTGTTCGGCGGTAAAACGGCCCCATTCAAAGGGATTGCGTTCGGGCCCGATCAGTTCGCTTTCGGTCGAAAGTCCGCAACGAGCGCCTGCCTCGCGAGCCGCTTCCGCCAGCGACCCGCCGGCAAAACCCAGACGCACCGTGCCATAAGGAAAGGCGAAAGTCGGATGCTCAATGCCGAACTTATTACGCAACACTTCAAAGCAGATCGCCAGGTCGTGCCGCAGCGCCTTGGGGCGACCACGGAAATCGCCATGGGAATGGGTGTGGGCGCCCAGTTCGATCAGTCCGCTGGCCTGCAGTTCCAGGCACTGCTCGGTCGAAAGCGGCCGCCAGGAATCCAGCGGCGCCCGGCGGGATCCGGCCATCGTCCAGTCGTCGGAAGGAAAAGGATCCACGCTATCCAGATACTGGGTCGCCAAAAAAATCGTAGCCGGCACCTGCAGTTCCTGCAGGATCGGCAGCGCAAGCGTGATGTTGTTCTCGTAACCGTCGTCGAACGTAACCACAAAGGCTTTGCGAGGGATCGGCTCGCCCGCCTCATACGCATCGAGCGCCTGGCCCAGCGACCAGGGCTCGAAGCCCCGTTCCCGCAAGCCTGACAGCTGTTCTCTTAACCGGGCGGGCGTCACGTTCCAGGTTGGTTCGGGCAAGCCACGCGGTTGCTCCGCGACGCGATGGTACATCAGAATGCCAAAAGCCTCGGCGCGGCGGGGCCCGAGGAGGCGCCCCATCCACTGGGCTGCCGTGCGAAAAGTCCCGCTCTTGGCGCGCCGCACCAGGCTGCGCAACAAACCCGACGGCGCGGCTCCACAAAGCGGAGGCGCTGGAGCCAGGTCGACAGGTCCGGCGGCCAGTTCGGGCGATGAATCGTGCGACATCTGCTTCCTCAAAACCAGGGGAGCGCCGGCAAACGACCGGCAAAGGCTTCGCGACTAAACCGAAGCGCGATGCGTCAAAACGCGAAAGGCGGTGCGGGCGATCAACTGCACGTCTTCCAGCGGACCGCGTCGCCCGATATAGCGAATATCCATCCGCATCCATTCGGCAAAACTGACGCGGCGCCCGCCGTCCAGTTGCCAGATGCAGGTCAGGCCGGGAGTCACTTCCAGCCGGCGCCGTTGCCAGCCCTGGCAGCCAGCCGACTCGTCACAGGGCAGCGGTCGCGGTCCCACCAGCGACATTTCGCCTTTGAGCACATTCCACAATTGCGGCAGCTCATCAATGCACGACTTGCGCAGAAAACTTCCCAGCGGTGTGATCCGCGGGTCGTTCTGCATTTTGAATGCCGGGCCGTCCTGCTCGCTGAATTCCCGCAGGGCCGCCTTGCGGGCTTCGGCATCGATATACATGGTGCGGAATTTGTAGATCAGAAAGGGGCGACCGCCCAGGCCGTCCCGGGGTTGCGTAAATACGATCGGACCCGGCGATGTCAGTTTGATCAGCACGGCCGCCAGCAACAAAATGGGCGAGACCAGCACCAGACCCAGAACCGAACCGACAATATCCAGGCAGCGTTTCCAGAACGGGGTGGGACGAATAAACAGCGACTCCAGCGGCCGCACCTCCTGGGCGTGTCCGCCAGAAGAATCGTCATCGTCATCGGAATCGGCATCCTGCGGGGCAGCCTTCGCCGCATCCTCCGCCGACAAGGGATGGATGAAAATTTCGCAGTCGGGCGCCTTTATGTTTTCGCCGCATGCTTCCGTCAAAGACTGGGCGAGCAGCCTGGCGCCTTTGATGTCCGTATCGGGCAGTAGCACGCCCAGTCGACGCCGATCGAGCAAACCGACCTCGTCGGTGCCGCGGACACGATTCAGCAGCAGCGTCAGGAACTGTTCGATATCGCGACGCATGCTTTTCTGGGAGTCAAACTGGAAAACCAGCAACCCAAAGGTCTGGCCCGAGCGGTTGCTGCGGCTTTGTTCGCGTTCCAAAGCGGAGCGAAAAGAGTCAGACGAAGCACGGTCGAAAAGTCCAAGTTGTATCGAAGTGCGAGGGCGAACGCTGGGATATCGCATGGGGATAATTCGATGAAAGAGAGCGAAGAAAAAAAGGGGCCGCCTGGGTCTTTGCTTAGCGTGGATTTTTTTTATGCGTCGTTTTTGTTGAGCACCGCGCCGAGCACGGTCGTCTGGGATTCGTCCAGGCGTCGTTTCGCCTGGACGACCACATCGGTTCGGGCGCGGGCCGCCTCCACCACAAACAAAACCCCCTGCAGGGCCGGCGCCAGCATCAGGCAGGAGCTGAACTCTTCGGCGGGAGGTAAATCAAAAATTACCAGGTCAAAACGCTCCTGCAGACTTTCGACCAGTCGTTCGACTTCCTGTCGGTCCAGGTGCGGATTGAAACGCTGGGCGCGTCCTGCCGGCAATACCCACAGGTTTTTCAAGGGCGTTTCCTGCACACAGTCGTGCGTCGCCAGCGAACTATGGAACGCTTCCTGCAGGCCGGGCGATCGAGCCACGCCAAACAGGTGCGCCTGGGACGGATTCATGGTGTTGGCGTCGACCAGGACAACGCGACGTCTTTCTGCAGCCGACATCGCCAGATTGGCGGCAATCGTACTGACGCCCTCGCCCGAGGTCGCGCTGGTGACGCCCAGGGTTCGCAAGGCAGAAGAGGATTCTCCACAGGCGGACGACAGGCGCCGCAACAAAGTGGCGTAGTAAGCGGGAAGTTCGTCGTTCCGGGCGACCGCAGAAGCGGCCTCGGAAGCGGAAGTGGTCGTGCGATGGATCATGCCGGAAACCTTCTTTCGGATTGACGATTCCTGAACAGCGGAAGCAGGGGCAGACGCTCCGCTTCCGTGAAACGTTCCTGCGTCCTAGTTCAACAAAGTGGACCCGGGAGAGACGCGTGGCAGCGACAGAAACACGGGGACCGATAATTGCGATTGCACCTCTTCCACCGAAGTTAGCGAAGGGCTCAAAAATTCCGACAGCAAAGCAACACCCAAAGCACTGGTCAGGCCGAAGATCAGGCCAAAGCCCCCCACCATGGTCCGTTTGGGGCTGATCGGCTTGGCCACGTAATTGGCACGCTGCAATATATTTACGTTAGAAATTCGCTGGCTGTCGATCGCGTTGTCCAGGCGGGACTGCTCCAGCTTCCCGGCATAGTCCCTCCAGGCGTTTTCGGCCTGCTGGACTTCACGCTCCATCGCCGCAAGCTGAACTTCGTGATGGTTCAGCAAACGCAGTTCGGCCAGCGCCGTTTCGTACTGCGACCGCAGCTCCGTCACTCGGGCGGCAAACGAGGCCGCTTTGGCCCGCTCGCTGAGTAATTCCTGTTCCAGCTTTTCCCGCGCCGGATTGGCGCCTTCGGTGCGCTGCACGCGGGCGACCGGCTGTTCATCGAGGATTTTCTGAGAGTTCGCCACTTCGTACTGCATGGCGATCACCTCAGGATGGAGATCCGTGTACTTGGAACGCAATTCCGCAAGTCGAGTCTGGCGGATATACAACTGGTGCCGCATCTGGTCGGCTGCCTGGTTGGGAAAACCACTGGTCTCCGCCGACAAACGACGTTCGGGCAACCCCTCAATCGATTCCTCGAGCGAAGCAATGCCCCCCCGAGCCGTGGCGAGATCGGTCTCCGCCATCACAATGCTGGACTCGACGGAACTGATTTGCCCCTGCAGCGAGGACCGACGTCCCTCAATGGAAGCGACGCCGATGGCGTTTTTAGCGTCGCGGAAGGCGTCGCTTACCGATTTCAACTTGCTCTTGGCCGCCGCCTCTTGGGCGACAAAAAATTCATACGACCCCAGCGTGCGATTAACGCGGGCATGCTCCCGCAGATAGGAATCCAAAAAAGCGTTTGTCACAGCCTGCGCCAGTTCCGGCGAGCCGGCCTTGTATCGCAAGGTAACGATGGTTGTCTTGCGGGGAGCAAAAACTCCGAAGGAATCCTTGACCACTTTGACAGCCTCCTCAAAGTCCGCAGAATGGGAAACGGCAATCGGTGGCGGCTCTGTGAGACTGACCGAACGCACTTCCAGAGACTGTGGATTGATCCTGCTCTCGCCCAAAACCACTTTGGCGCCCAGCTGCGAGACGACCTGTTCCGCAAGAGTGCGGCTATCCAGGACTTCCACGATCGAATTCATTTCGACCTCTCGAGATTCCTGCACCGAAATGGATTGCTGGGTGTTCACCGTGGGATCGACCGAAAGCACCGAACGCCCCAGCTTCACAAACAGCTTCGCTTCCGACATGTAAGTTCGAGGCCAAAAAATGAGTGCCGCGATTGTCAGAAGCCCGACGGCCGAAAGCACGGCAAAAGACCGTCGCCAGTGACGTCGACAAGCGCGGAGGACCGTGGCGGGGGTCAAAGGCATCGGCGAGAAACGCGACATCGTGTACGAACTCCAGGAGTGCAAAACGGAAACAACGCCGCAGAGAACTCAAACAGTGACCCGAAAAAATTCCATTCCAGCATTAGCAAGTTCGAGTGTGCTTCACACTCTCTAACGCGCCAAAGAGAAACAGCCCGGAACCGCGAATTTTGGAAGGGGATACCAGGGGTCCTAACGGACATGCGGATTAATCCGTCGACACTCCGCAAAAAATCTGCAATTGTTTCAAAAAAGCAACATCCGCCAGAGGGCTCGAATGCCTGAATGGCAGGAAATCAACACGCTTAACGCCGCTTCCATCGCCCGCGCACGAAAAAACGCACGCCAAAAGACGTGCGTTCAGAGCGACGATACCAGGTGTGGCGATCGGTCAGGACAGAACCGTAAGAATGCCACGGCAGAAGTCGGGCAAATCATCTGGTTTTCGGCTGGAAACAAAGATTCCATCGATCACCACGGCAGCGTCCTCCCAGACGGCCCCCGCGTTGATGAGGTCATCCTTGATGCCAGGGGAGCCTGTCACACGCACGTCCCGATATACGCCAGCCGAAATGGGGATCCAGCCGCCGTGGCAGATCGCGGCGACTAGCTTCTTGGCCGCGACGAAATCACGTACGAGCCGGAGCACATGACCGTCCCGACGAAGTTTATCCGGCATGAACCCGCCGGGGACGACCAACCCGTCAAACTGATCGGCTTCCATCTCTGAAATAGAGGCGTCGGCGACACACGGATAGCCATGCTTGCCGGCGTAGCTCTGTCCTGATTCAGGGCCCGCGACAACGACCGTGGCGCCGGCCTCCTGAAGTCTCAGTTTGGGATACCAGAGCTCCAGATCTTCGTAGATATCCCCGACAAAAAATAAAATACGCTTTTCAGCCAATGGTAACTCAGCAGACATGAGCGCCTCGCAAGGAATAAGACCGTTCGGGCCCTACGGAAGAACTGGAAAGAAGAGTAGCTGGACTCTGGCTGCAGCCTTCGGCTGCTCAGGAGATGAGTTCCCGTGATCCAATCGCCTGTATTGTAGCGATAGCCTGATTCTGGGCCAGAAAGGCGTTGTTGGGATTTAGAAGCGACGCAATAAAAAAACCCTCCCGCGAACGGGAGGGTTTATAAAAGAACGGCGATACCTACTTTCGCACTTGCAGTACTATCATCGGCTCGAAAAGCTTAACTACTGTGTTCGGTATGGGAACAGGTGTGACCTTTTCGATATGGTCGCCGGAGAAACCCGGTGGACGGTAAAGCCCGACCGGGTTTGATCTCTGACTGGTTGTGTAAAACTCGATGGCTATCTTAATTGACTCTACTATGTTGACAAGCAAAAGCGTTGAATAAATGTGGCCAAGTATTCTCCCTTTAGTACCGGTTAGCTGAACACATTACTGTGCTTACACATCCGGCCTATCAACCTGGTAGTCTTCCAGGGGGATTTCGACATAAAGTCTACGAAACCTCATCTTGGAGAAGGCTTCACGCTTAGATGCTTTCAGCGTTTATCCTTTCCGTAGTTAGCTATCCAGCCGTGCCACTAGCGTGACAACTGGTACACCAGAGCTACGTCCTTCCAAATCCTCTCGTACTAAAGAAGAACCTCCTCAAGTTTCGTACGCCCACGGCAGATAGGGACCGACCTGTCTCACGACGGTCTGAACCCAGCTCACGTACCACTTTCATTGGCGAACAGCCAAACCCTTGGGAGCTTCTTCACCCCCAGGATGTGATGAGCCGACATCGAGGTGCCAAACCGCTCCGCCGCTATGGACGCTCGGGAGCGATAAGCCTGTTATCCCCGGAGTACCTTTTATCTGATGAGCTATGGCCCTTCCATTCGGAACCACAGGATCACTAAGACCTACTTTCGTATCTGCTCGACTGATAAGTCTCGCAGTTAAGCTCCCTTCTACCTTTGCGCTCTTCGCCTGATTACCAACCAGGCTGAGGGAACCATTGCACTCCTCCGTTACTCTTTGGGAGGAGACCGCCCCAGTCAAACTGCCCAACTGACACTGTTCCCTGCCTGGTTTCACAGGATCAGGGTTAGAACTAAAGCATATCCAGGGTGGTATTTCAAGGACGACTCACCAAGAGCTGGCGCTCCCGTTTCAAAGTCTCCCACCTATCCTACACAAAATATACCTCAGCCCAATATCAGCCTACAGTAAAGGTTCACGGGGTCTTTCCGTCTAACCGCGGGTACGTGGCATCTTCACCACGACTACAATTTCACCGGGTCGGTGGTTGAGACAGTGCTCCAGTCGTTACGCCTTTCATGCAGGTCGGAACTTACCCGACAAGGAACTTCGCTACCTTAGGACCGTCATAGTTACGGCCGCCGTTTACCGGGGCTTCGGTCGCGAGCTTCGCCCGAAGGCTAACCCTCTTCCTTAACCTACCGGCACCGGGCAGGCGTCAGTCTCTATACATCCACTTACGTGTTAGCAGAGACCTGTGTTTTTGATAAACAGTCGCTAGAGCCGATTTACTGTGGCCTGCTTTCGCAGGCACCCCTTATCGCGAACTTACGGGGTCATTTTGCAGAGTTCCTTAACCACCGTTCTCCCGAGCGCCTTAGACTACTCGTCTCGCCTACCTGTGTCAGTTTTAGTACGGTCGCAAACGCTTCAAAGTTTAGAAGCTTTTCTTGGACGTCCTTCCAATGACTTCCTGAACATATGAGCAGTCGGTCGAACACCTTGACTTGATGAGGGCGGATTTTCCTATCCCTCGTCTCAGTGAACTCCACGGACATTTCTAATCGTACCGCTCACTTTCCGGACGCCGTCCCTCCATCACTCCACGTTGCGGCGCAGGAATGTTGACCTGCTATCCATCGTCTACGCCTTTCGGCCTTGACTAAGGAACCGGCTAACCCTGGGCGGAATTACCTTCCCCAGGAAACCTTAGGCTTTCGGCGAACAGGATTCTCACCTGTTTTATCGTTACTCATTCCGGCATAATCACCTGTACGCCCCGACACCGTTCCTTCCGGTACGGCTTGTATCTGACGTACAGCGCTCTCCTACCACTTAGTTCATCCGAAGATTTACTAAATCCACTGCTTCGGTTTTATACTTACTCCCGTTCATTATCGGCGCAGATCTGCTCGACCAGTAAGCTGTTACGCACTTTTTAAATGGTGGCTGCTTCTAAGCCAACATCCTGGCTGTCTTAGCAAATCAACTTCCTTAGTGACTAAGTATAAATTCGGGACCTTAGCAGATGGTCTGGGTTGTTTCCCTCTCGACCGCGAAGCTTATCCCTCGCGGACTGACTCCCGAGATAATTACACTGGTATTCGGAGTTTGGTTCGGTGGGGTACCCCGGGAAGGGCCCCCATCCAATTCAGTATCTCTACCCCCAGTGCATAGTGGCTCGAGGCTATCCCTAAAGATATTTCGGAGAGAACGAGCTATCTCTGCGTTTGATTAGACTTTCACTCCTCCCCACAAGTCATCCCCTCGGTTTTCAACCCAAGTGGGTTCGGTCCTCCACGCGATATAACTCGCGCTTCAACCTGCTCATGGGTAGATCACGCAGTTTCGCGTCTACCGCCCGCAACACAATCGCCCTATTAAGACTCGGTTTCCCTATGGCTTCGGCCCGTAAGGCCTTAACCTAGCTGCAAACGGTAACTCGCCGGATCATTATGCAAAAGGCACGCCGTCACACTGAACGAATCATAGTGCTCCGACCGCTTGTAAGCGTATGGTTTCAGGTTCACATACCTCCCCTAAAAGGGGTTCTTCTCATCTTTCGGTCGCCCTACTTTGCACTATTGGTCGTCGAAGAGTATTTAGCCTTACGGGATGGTCCCCGTAGATTCAGTCAGGATTTCACGTGGCCCGACCTACTCAGGAACTTCTCGGGAGACATGCTGTTTTCATGTACGGGACTGTCACCCTCTGTGGTAAGCGTTTCCACACTTTTCTATTAACAGATGTTTTCTAACTCCCATGTGAGAAGCCCTACAACCCCGCGAAGAAAATCTTCACGGTTTGGGCTATTCCGCTTTCGCTCGCCGCTACTTACGGAATCGATTTTTCTTTCTCTTCCTCTGGTTACTTAGATGTTTCAGTTCACCAGGTTAGCTCAGGAATCCCGGGATCAGCACTCGTTTGTCAATTCCCCCGGGCTTTTCGCAGACTTCCACGCCTATCAAAGCCTTTCGACGCCAAGACATCCCCCATACGCCCTTAATTACTTGACCACATTTATTCAACCCTTTCCAATCACTATCGCTTAACCGGAGTTAGTTGATAGCCAACGAATCGTGTTCAATATCGTGCAAGTAACCCAACGCTTGCCAGCGTTGTCTACGAGATAACGATTCTCGTCTGCACTAACCAGCCACTACAGCCGATTAGATGCGCTACATTTTAGAGTCGTGAGAACAAAAAGCAGAATCTTACTGACAGTAAACTGTCAGGTAGAAACTGCATCTATTCGTATAAAGATGCCATCTACGTTTTACACAACCAAATTGTCAAAGATCATTGAGAAGCCGATCGCCGAAGCGATTGGTTTCTCGCCACCACATGGATGGGACTTAAGCGAGTCGTTTCGCGGTGCGAATGATTCGCTTAAGTCTCAGCCACGATTCCTTTTATAGTCTCAAGTCTCAGTCGGCTTCAAGGGGTGTTTCGCGTTTTTTTCGTTTTCGAAGTGAGCGAAACTTTGTGGTCTTGAGAAGAAGCTGAGTTTAAGTGTTTTGGTTTTCGTCGTCAACAGGTCAGGAGAAGTTTTTTTGTTTCGGCTGTCAGCGGATCTGAGAAGCAGTGTTTCCGCGTCGAGTAGTCGTTTCCATGTTTCTCGTGAGTTGTTTGACGTTTCCCTCTTCAACAAGGTGGGAATTATAGGAGCCCGGTCGCAGAGAGCAATGGGGGTTCATCGGAATTTCGCCGTTTCTTCTCCGGATATCGGTTTGTTACACGTTTTATGGGGTTTCCCGTCTTCATTTTCTTTTGCAAAGCGGTTTCTTCTGCCCCGTTTTCACCGGTTTACAGCCCTCGGAGGCACCGCTCTGAAGGCGAGTCCCAGCCCGTTTTTCAGCTAATCGGCTCTGCGTGCCCAGCGACGAGCTGTTTTTCGCCTCGCAGGCCAGCGGTCCAGCATGGATGGCGGTATGGCCCGGGGTTGTATTCGTCCGATTTGTCGCGAGAAGGATGATATCGGGTCGTTATCGGGGTAACTTGAGGAAGTTGTTCTTTGACGCCTTCGTTTGTTTCTGCAGGAGTTCCTCGATGAGGCTTTGTCGTTTCTCGCAGCAAGGGCTGCCCCAGGTCGGTTTCTACGGCGATGAGTTCGTCGTTCCACTGGACGCGGCTTCTGCCGCAGCTGCTGCCGCGGGCCAGAGTTTTTCGCTGCCTGGCGAGGCGGAGCTGTTGCCTTTGCTCCCGGGCGGCTCCCTTCATGCTGTCGCCCAGGGGTTATTCGACTGGCTCGGCAAACAGGATTCGACGCTCGTGGAATCGCTGCAGCTGAAGCTTGAGGAGGTGGAACTGCTGCTGCCCCAGCCGCGGCCCAACAAGCTTTTTCTGCTGGCTGGGAATTACGCGGCCCATATCGAAGAAGGCGGCGCCGTGGCGTCCGAACGGGCCGATACCTTTCCTTACGTGTTCATGAAGCCGCCTTCGACCACCCTCATTAACCCGGGCGAAGCGATCCGTATTCCGCAGGTTTCCCCTGCCCATGTCGACTGGGAACTGGAGCTGGCGGTAGTAATCGGCCGGGGCGGCAAGGGGATCTCCGAAGCCGAAGCCCTCAAGCATGTGGCCGGCTACACGGTGATCAACGACATTTCCGACCGGAAGTTCCGTCCCAATCCCGAGCGGAAGCCACGCGACAAAGACGGCTTCTTTGACTGGTTGCACGGGAAGTGGCACGACAGCTTTTGTCCGTGCGGTCCGTGTATTACGTCGGCGGAGGCGATCGCCGATCCCCAGAATCTGGAAATGAAGCTGCTGGTGAACGGCAAAATTCACCAGGATGCGTCCACCGGCCAGCAGATTTTCCCCGTGGCGGCGGTGATCGCCTTCATTTCCAGCTTTGTCACCCTGGAGGCGGGCGACATCATTTCCACCGGCACGCCGGCCGGAGTCGGGAATACGACGGGCGTTTATCTCCAGCCGGGCGACCAGGTGGAAGCTTATATCGGCTCGATCGGCTCTCTGCGGAACGCCGTGGTGGCCGAATAAAGCTGACGCGGACGTTCATCGCAGGGGCGACCTGCAGATAAGGGGCGTTCGGTCTTCGCCGCGCGGCGAAGACCGGGCCGTTATCGGCTCCACCAGACGGCCGCCCCGCAGTCCAGACGGCGACCGTCCCGGCAGGCGATCACCAGCGGCTGGGCGGAGATGGCGGCGCCCCGATGCGGCGTATACCGATGAACCAGCTGCGCCAGATTCTGTGGCGTAAAGCCAGGCGTGTGGCAGGTCGCCAGGAAAAATGCGTGGTCGCCTGTCAGCAGGCGGCCGCTACCGGCCAGCAGTTCGGGCAGCTGGCTCTCCAGTTGCCAGCGTTCCCCCTGGGGGCCGTGACCAAAACTGGGCGGATCCAGCAGCACGCCCTGGTAGGCGTTGCCGCGTTTCTCTTCCCGCTGGACAAATTTGGTCGCGTCTTCGGCGATCCAGCGGATGGGAGCCTCGGCCAGGCCGGAAAGTTCGGCGTTCCGGCGGGCCCAGGCGACGACATTCTTGGCGGCGTCGATATGTGTCACGGCCGCTCCCGACAGGGCCATCGCCAGGCTGGCGGCGCCGGTGTAGGCAAAAAGATTCAGCACTTTTGGCGGCTGGACGCTGGTTTTCGAACTGGACTGGATCTGTGCGTGCAGCCAGGGCCAGAACTGTGCGTGCTCGGGGAACAGGCCTACGTGGCCAAAAGGGGTCGGCTTGAGCTCAAAGGTCAAGCGTCCCGCCGGCGCTTCTGCCGTGATGTTCCAATGCGAAGGAAGAGCCTGGGGCGGCGTCCATTGGCCGCGTTCCCCGTCGGTGCGACGATGGCGGGCGTCGGCTTTCCAGGGGGATTTCCGGGGCGCTTCTCCAACAACGACCGGTGCGCCGCGGTCGAGTCGATAGGGGCCCCACTGCTCCAGTTTTCGGGCGTCGCCAAAATCGAGCAAGGCGTATTGGTCAGGCTTGAACATTTTTTGATTGTACGAGCCGATTCGCAACTTTTGACCCCGTTCCCCGCCGTTTTTCAGGCCGTGGAGGAAGCAGGTCTGTACCTTTTTTGCAGGGTCCTGCTCAAATTGTGCTGTGCAACGCTGGGCGGGCGGCTGAGGCCGATCCCTTTTTATCCCGCATCGCAATGCGGGCGAGAAGCACCAGGTCCTTCCATTGTTCCAGCGACAGCTTGCTGTAATCAATGTCCGAAGCGGACAATGCATTGACTAGCATGGGAAAAACCTGCTCCGCTTGTTCAAGCAGGCGAGCCCGACGGCGAATGTCGTGCACCAGGTAGGCGTTCAGGGGATGAGTTTTCATAGCAATCTCCTCATACGTTGAGAGAGGCGTTTCGTGGCAAGGTTCGTGTCTTTTGCAGTCTTCAAGCAACATTCAGGCCAAATGACCAAAGGTCGTACTCTCAAAGTTCATCCCTAAAGCGGCCGCACTGCGGACAGAATTCGTTCCGTTCTTACCGCCAGGTGCAGGGCCAACTGTCATCGGATTAGAAGCCGTGCGTCGTTTCGTCCGGTTCTGCTTCACTCGGACCAGCCCCTGTGGGAACCGTACTTTAGTGGTTGCGGCCGGCCAGGGAATTAACGCCGAATGAGGTGTTTTTTTGACAGGATTTTTCAAATTTCCTGGAAATAGGAATGATCTTGGGGCGCTCTCGGCTGGGCTGCTATACTCGGGCCTTCCGCCCGCGGCGGACAGGCCGCATTGCCGGAGGGCGATGCTTTGATTTTTTGAGTGCGGGACAGGGAGGTCGATTCGAATGCGATGGAAGTATTATCTGGCTGCGGGGCTGTTCGCTGCAGGTCTTGCCGCCTTGACGGTCCGGGCGGAAAGCGGCGACTCTCCACCGGCGCCGGCGGGGATTTCGGCTGTCCCAGCTGGGGCTAACGTTCTGCAGGCGGGCGAAAATTCCGCCGATTCCGGGGCCGTCACGCCGTCCACCGCTGCAGCCGATGCGATTTCGCCGTTCGCGGAATCTTTGCCCCCGCTGCTGGAAGATCAGCCACGAACGCCTGCCCCGGCGCCCAGTTTCCGCGATCCGCCCTGGCAGGAAATGCGGTCGGAAATCATGCAGATTCGCAAAGCGGTCGGCATTGATCCGCTGGCCGGCACCGCCCTGGAAACTTTGGCGTTGCCGGAGGGAGAGAATTTCTTCGAGCAGGGACTCGACCAGGCGGCCGACGACCGGCAGAACCAGGCCGTCGCCCGGTTTTCCGGCCCTGGCGCCCTGCCGCAGGAGACCGCGGCGCTCGACCCGAATTATGCGGTCAGTCTGCGAACGACGATTGCGATGATGCTGGCCCGTGCCGAACGGCTGGAGGCGGATCGCCAGTTCGAAGCCTCGGATCGCCTGCGGCGCCTGGCTCGCGGCCTGCGCCACGAAGCGCGTCTGGCCGAAGGCTGGCGACCGGCCGACTCGCACTAAACGGCCGATTGCCTGCCGGAGCGGTGGGCGGAGTGCTTTCGACTACGAAAACAGCGGCTGCATGTAGCCGAAGTCGCCAGACTTTGGAGGGAGTATCTGGGCCAGAGAAGCCCCAGCCAAACTCTGGTAAGTTCGGCTAGTGGTGCGGCAAGTTTCCATTTTAGGTTTGGCCATTTTCGCGCGAGCCGCTGTTCCTTTTAGTTAACCGTGGCTATCGCCAAAACGGCTAATGGGAAGAACCCGAACTCTTTGCCGGGAACGACGTTAGTGCTGCGTCAATCTTCAATCTTAGAGTGAGCGATTTCGGCCGTGCTGCTGTGCTGCCAATAAAACCGGGGGCTAGCGCCCGGCGGCTGATTTAGAGAAACCTGATTTTATGGTTTGACGATCCACCAGGGGCGATTCCTCACTCGGGCCTGCTAGGACTTCACGCGTCGCAGCACCATGTTGCCGCAGCCTTTGGCCATGAAGGTCTTCGGACGTTCTCCCATGGAGATTTCGGGTTTGCTGGCGGGGTCGTCGAGGTCCCCGCTTTTGACATCCGCCGTCGGGAGGCACAGTTTGAGCTGGTCGCCTTCCAGTTCATAAATTCCGGGCACATCGGGGGCTTTCTCGCCCGCGGGCAATTTATTTTCCGTCATCGTTATCGATTTGGGGCTGCTTCTTGAATCCAGGGTAAAGCTCGACTCCTGGAGGACCTGCTCCTTGCCGTTGACGACTGCGAACCACGTGATTTTGGCGCCGCTCATGCGCATCATGCCGCTTTCGATCTGGTCGATCACCTCTTGCGGAGCACCCTCCATCCCGACGGATTCGATCTTCCACACGCCCTGAATTTTTTCCAGGTCGCTCTCCGCGGCAGCGGGCGTTGTTGCAGTGGGCGTCGTAGCAGTGGGCGTCGAAGCAGTCGGCGTCGAAGCAGTCGGCGTCGAAGCAGTCGGCGTCGAAGCAGTCGGCGTCGAAGCAGTCGTCGTCGCTGCAGCCGTCGTGCTTGAAGACGGAGGCGTTTCATCGGTAGTTTCCATGTTGGGTTGATTACAACCCATCCCGAACGCCAGGATCGCCAGCAAACATCCGATTCGCATTCGCATTGTTGAGCCCTTTTCGAGAATTCTGAGCCTTGAAAAGAAGGCGCCCTCTACCACCCATGGTTATATCGCACGCGGAATAACAAAGGCAATCATCCCAGCCGAATCGCGCAAGGCCTCGGCGGGGCGGGTGATTCTTCTTACAATGAAGGCTCTACCCGCACCGTTTTTGGCTGTCGATCATGATGACTTCTGACTCGCCCGTACCTTTGCGTCGGCCTGAACTTCTGTCCCCGGCTGGGGATCGCGACTGCATTCATGCAGCCGTGGAGAACGGGGCCGATGCTGTTTACTTTGGCCTGGAATGCGGCTTCAACGCCCGGGCCAGGGCGACCAACCTGCATCTGGACGATCTGCCGGAAGTGATGACGGGCCTGCACCGTCGCGGCGTGCTGGGTTACGTCACCCTGAATACGCTGATCTTCTCCGGCGAACTGGCGTCGGCCGAAGCGACCGTCAAGCAGCTGGCCGTGGCCGGCGTCGATGCGGTGCTGGTGCAGGACCTGGGACTGGCGCGTTTGATCCGCCAGATCTGCCCGGAACTGACGCTGCACGCCTCCACCCAGATGACGCTCAGCAGCGCCGAGTGCATCGCCGCGGTCGAGGCGCTCGGCATCGAACGGGTCGTGCTGCCGCGGGAACTGTCGGTGGCCGAGATCGCCCAGATTCGCCAGCAGACGAGCATGTCGCTCGAGGCGTTCGTCCATGGCGCCTTGTGCGTGGCCTATTCGGGCCAGTGTCTGACCAGCGAATCGCTCGGCGGCCGTAGCGCGAATCGCGGGCAATGCGCGCAGGCTTGCCGCTTGCCGTACGATCTGGTTTGCGACGAACGCGACGTCGATCTGGGGGAGATGAAGTACCTGCTGAGCCCGCAGGATCTGGCCGCGTATGAGCTGACACCCGACCTGATCGCCGCCGGCGTGGACTGCTTCAAAATCGAAGGCCGGTTGAAAACGCCAGAGTACGTCGCCAACATCACCCGCCGGTATCGGGAAGCAATCGACGCTGCGGCCGCAGGGCTGCCCGTTTCGATCGATCGGGCGGCCGTGATGGAGATGGAGCTGTCGTTTTCCCGCGGTTTCTCGCCCGGCTGGCTCGGCGGCAACGACCATAAAATGCTGGTGCCCGGCATGAGCTCCGCCAAGCGAGGCGTTCGCATCGGCCGGGTGGAACGGGTCGACCGGAACCGCGTACTGATGCAGCTGGAGGGCCCGCTGGCCCCCGGCGACGGCGTGGTGTTCGACGGCGATCGAGAAAAAGGACAGGAGCAGGGCGGCCGGATCTACGAACTGCATCGCGACGGCCGGCGCTGCCAGACGGCCGACGCGGGTGAGTTGATCGAGCTGACCTTTGGCCACGACAGCATCGACCTGCACGCCCTGTATCCGGGCCAGTATCTATGGAAAACCGACGACCCGAAGCTGACGGCCCGACTGCGGAAAACGTTCGCCGGTCCCGATCCGATTCGCAAGCTGCCGCTGGATCTGCAGGTCACGGCGATCGCCGGCCAGCCGTTCCAGGCGAGTGGTCAGGCCGGAAACGGAGCCGTTTGCGAGATCGCGTCGGAAGAGCCGCTGGAAGTCGCCCGGCGCCATCCGCTGAGCGAGGAACTGCTCCGCGAGCAGTTCAGCCGGCTGGGCGGCACGCCGTATGAACTTCGAAATTTGTCCGCCCTGATCGAAGGGGAGCCGATGGTTCCGCTGAGCGTGCTGGGCCGGTTACGGAAGTCGCTGGTCGAACAGCTGGAAGCATGGCGTCCGCCCGTTCGCCAGGTGGCGGCCGGCTCGCCGCTGGCCGATCTGCGGCAGTCGCTCGTTTCGCCTGGGAAAGAAAGTGCTTCTTCGCCCGACCCGGTGCTGCGGGTGTTGTGCCGGCGGCTGGATCAGCTGGAGCCGGTGATATCGGCGGGCGTCACGCAGGTGCTGGCCGATTTCCAGGATATTCGCGAGTATCGCCAGGCGGTGGAGATTGCCCATGGACTGGGGGCGACGATCTACCTGGCGACGCCCCGCATCCAGAAGCCGGACGAATTCAACCTGTTCAAGGCGTTAGAAAAGCATGGAGCCGACGGGGTGCTGGTGCGGAACCTGGCCGGCCTGCGGTATTACGTGGAACGGGGCCTGCCGACGGCGGCCGATTTTTCGCTCAATGCGGCGAACGAACTGACGGCCCACTGGCTACACGAAGCGGGCGCCGAGCGGGTCACGGCGTCGTACGATTTGAACCGGGAGCAGCTGCTGGATCTGGCCGCGGCGGCGGCCGTCGACTGGCTGGAAGTCGTCGTGCATCAGCACATGCCGATGTTCCATATGGAGCATTGCGTGTTCTGTGCGGTGCTGTCGCCTGGCACGAACAAGCACAATTGCGGCCGGCCGTGCGACGTGCACCAGGTGCAGCTGCGGGACCGTACCGGCGTGGAGCATCCATTGCTGGCGGACGTCGGCTGTCGCAACACCCTGTTCAACGCCACCCCGCAAAGCGCGGCCGAGATTGTGCCCGCCCTGCTGGCCAGCGGGGTGAAACACTTTCGCGTGGAACTGCTGCAGCAGTCGCCCTTTGAGCTGCAGCCGATCGTCACGCTCTACCAGCAGTTGCTGGCCGGCGAAGTCACCGGCCGGGAGGTCTGGCGGAAACTGCAGGCCGCCAACCGCGTCGGCGTGACGCGGGGAGCTCTGGAAGAACGCCGCGATCCGCTCGCCATTATTTAACGTGGGAGCGAATTGATGGACGCAGTGCTGGAAGTTCTGGGTTGGCTGTTCTGGGGCCTGGTCTCCGCCTGTACGGGCGTCATGTGGGAGGCGAGTTCGAAGAGCTGGGCCCGCAGGCAGCTCTGGGGGATAGCGTGCGGCCTGCTGGGAGTCGCCCTGATTGTGCTGGGGGTGGGCGTGTGGCTGTGCTTCGGCTGGAGAGCCGTTTCCTGGTGGAGTACAGCGCTGGGCGGCGTACTGGTTATGGCGTTCCTGGTGATCGGGAACATCTGCCATCTCTACAACGCTCCCGCGGGGAAGCGGGGCTATCTGAAGCGTCGCCTGAAGCAGGCCGACAAGGAGTAATCCTTGCCGACGGGTCACCGTGGATTCTGGGCGGCGGTTACTTCTTTTTGCTCTTCGGATCGGCGGGCGTGGGCTGGGGGCCGTCGTTCCTTTGGAAGCTAAAGGGGGCCTTGCCTGTGCCTTCGTAACCGGGAGTCGGCTCGCCGTTCTCGTCCAGGCGGCGGGTCGTCCACAGCACAGCCTGGGCGACCGTGTCCAGCCATTCGTCGGCCATCATCGTTTCGTTGTGGTGCCCCAGCGTGGTGCCGAAGATGCGGGCTTTGCCGTATTCGTTCGTCCACATGCAGATCTCGTCTTTCTTCGTTTCTGTACTGCTGGCGGCGGCCAGGGGGGCGGCGTGCGGCCACATGTTTTCGATCACGTACAGCTCGCCATTGGGCGTGTTCCAGGATTTGGGGAAGTTCTGCATGATCGGATGCTGGGGCGCCTGGTTCACGACTTCGAGCGAACGCTTGGTCCGTTCGTGCCGCCGGGTGGTGACGCCCAGCAGCTTGCGCCATTCGTCGGTTTCGGCCGCGCGGAAGGTATGCGTGGCGCAGTGGATGACAATGGCGCCGACGCCGGTATCTTTGTGGGCGTTGACAATATTGCCGATAAATTTGGGGTCGGTGATGTTGGCGTAGCACTCATTGTGCAGCACCACATCGTAGCCCTTGGTCCAGTCGGGCTTCTCAAAGATGGAGATGCGCGTGTCGCCGGCGTCGCTTTCATGGACGACATCCCAGGTGATGGCGATCCGCTGGCTGAGCCCTTCTTTGAGGATCAAGGTTTGGCGAGGATAGTCATGGCAGCAGCCGCCGGTGACGATCAACCCGCGTAACGGCTCCGGCTTCGCAGCCTGGGCCAGGCGGGAATTTCCGCTCACAGCAAGCAGGGTCAACAGCAGAACAGGCAGCAAGGATCGGTACATGGGGGCGACTCACAAGCAGAAGGCGGCAACGGGAGGACGTTCAAGAAACGGACCTTTCACCATAACACCGGCCACCCGGCGGAACCAGAACCTGCCCGGTTTTGCGGCTCCGTCGTCCGCAGGTAGCGGAAGACGCCAGACTTGGGAAGGAATGCTGGAAGCCGAGGGAAGTCGAGGGAAGCAGCGGCCAAACTCTTGGCGAGTTTGGCTGCGGCATGCGGGTGCTTCTCTTCCGAGCAGAAAGCGGCGAACCTGGCCGGCGGGTCGTTTGTCTGAATGGGGGGATGGCGTCGCCAGGATGTGGCGGTTTTGCTAGAATCACGTCTGCTCAGGCGCGTCGTCGCGAGTCCTGGGGCCGTAGCTCAATCGGTTAGAGCAGCCGGCTCATAACCGGCGGGTTGCGGGTTCAAGTCCTGCCGGCCCTATTTCCTTGTCGCCATCTTCTCTTTTTCCCCGGCGCCCGGCTGCTTCGCTCATGCATGTTGCGGCTCATTTAAAGGCGTCGCTGGAGTTGCCGACGTTCGTCGTCGAGAGCTATCTGGCCGACCTGACCGACGACGAGCTGTTCCTTCGGCCGGCCGAGCAGATGAATCATATCGCCTGGCAACTGGGGCATCTGATCGCCAGCGAGCACAACCAGATCGAACAGCTGCGGCCCGGCTCCATGCCGCCTTTGCCGGATGGCTTCTCCGCCCAGCACAGCAAGGAAACGTCGGCCAGCGAGAGCCGCGACGGCTTTCGCACGCGGGACGAATACCTGCGGCTGATGCAAGAGCAGCGGGCCGGCGCCCTGGCCGTGTTGGAATCGCTCACCGACGAAGAGTTGATGGCCCCTGGACCCGAGGGGCTGCATTACTTCGGTCCGACCGTAGGCTGCATCTTCGCCGGCCAGGCAACCCACTGGATGATGCACGCCGGACAATGGGCCGTGGTGAGAAGAGGGCTGGGAAAGCCCCCGCTGTTTTGAATAGAAACTCTTACTCTTACTCTTACTCTTAATCCTACTCTTAATCCTCTTTGGAGCGACGGTCAGAACCGCCAGCGCTCAATCGCGATCTGTCAGTTGAACGGCCCGGGGTTCCTTGATGGGTCTGCCCCGCTGGGGATTTAAGATTAAGAACGGCAAAAACTACTACCGCTGCTTGCCTTCCACTTTCCGAATGAACGCTTGAACGGCGTGCGCCGTTTCTTTCGGCTTTTCGAGCGGCAAGAAGTGCGAGGCTCCGGTGACCCACGTCAGGCGAATATTCGGCCGATCGGGAATTTGCATTTTATCTCGATCCGGTCTTTCGCCGCCGCGGTCTCCCCAGAGTTCCAGGACGGGTAGCGAGGTCTGCTCCAGGATTGGCTTGCCATTCCACTTCGTCCAGATCTGTGCGAACGAGGACCTTTGTTCCGCGGTCCAGCGTTTGGTGGTGGGTTCACGAAGTTCGAGCTTTCGAGACTTCTGGGCCGCCGACAGGGTGCCTTCCGTGTTCCCCTGGAATGCGTCCCGCAGGACGGCGTTGTGCGTCCAGCCTTCGATCGCGATGACGCCCTTTAGTCGCTGCGGCTGTCGCCCGGCGCATTCGATCGCCACCATCCCGCCGATGCTGTGACCGCCGAGGTAGCACGATTTCAGGTCGGCCGCCTGGAGGACTTCCAGGACATCGTCGGCCAGTTGTTCTATCGTGCCTGTTTGGGCGTTCGGCGGCGGCCAGCTTTCGCCATGCCCACGCAGTTCCACGACGACCACCTGGAGATCATGGTCGAGACTTTCGACGACCGCTTGCCAGCTTTCCAGCGACTCAAAACTGCCAGGAATGAGCACCAGCGTCGGTCCTGTTCCCGGACGCACGGCGTAGGCGATTCTGGCGCCATCCTTGAGAGTCACGGCATGACGTTCAAAGGTCGCTGCAGAGGCGAGGCCGGCGGAAAGGGTCAGGAGGACAAGCAGGGCTGGAAGGGAGCGATTGATGATTGGCATAGGGGAGTTACAGCCTGGCGCCTTGGGAAAGTGCTAATCTTCATCCTCTTTTTGAGCGACGGTCGGAATGGCGTGCGATGGATTGCGATCTTTCCATCAGGCGGACCGGGGTGGCTTGATGGGGCCGTCCCGCTGGGGATTAAGATTAAGAACGGGGGGGGATGGGGCGTTTGTCTTTTTCTTACGGTTTGAAAATGATGAGCTGGGGGGCCGCCTTTTGTAAAGACTCTAGCGCGCTGGGGGTGAGCGCGGTCTCTTCCAGACTGACGCCCTCCAGCTTCTCCCACCCGGCGAGAATCGGCGCCACGCCGTCGTCGATTTGCGTTTCGCCCAGATGGATCAGCTCTAACTCCTGCAGCGTCCGTAGTTCTTCCAGGCCGGCGGTGGTGACCCGGGTGGCGCGCAGGCCGAGCCATTTCAGGCGAGGGAAGGCGGCGACGAGTGACAAGCTTTCATCGCCGATCTCGGTCTGGCTGAGGTAGAGCTTTTCCAGAAGCTGCAGATCCAGCACGTCGGCCAGGCCCGGGCCGTGGATGGCCGTTTCGGACAGGCTTAGTTCACGCAGGTTGTGGAAGGTCCGAAGGGCCCGGAGACCGGCGTCGGTGATGGCGGCGCCTTTGAGCTTGAGCGAGCGGAGCTGCGGGTGCGATCCGAGTTCCTCCAGGCCGGCGTCGGTGACGGTGGTGAAACTCAGGTCGAGCGCTTCCAGGGCGACGACGCCAGTGAGCGTCTGCAGGTCTTCATCCCGCACGGCGGTGTGCGACAGATCGATGCGGCGCAGATACGGCTGCTGGCTGGCGGCGACCAGGGCCAGCAGCGGGTCGGCGTCGCGAGAGAATCTCAGCTCCGTAAGTTGACCGCTGGCGTTGAAGGTCGGAATGGCGCCGCGGATCCGCCAGTAGGCTTCCTCGTTCGCCGTCGGTCCCTGGCGCCAGGCAACAAAGAGCAGGCCAGCGAGCAGCGGCAGGCAAAGCAGGAGCAGCAGCCATCGCACCCGTGGCGGGCGGTCGAACGGATCCGATAGCGGCGGCGAGGGTTTCCGCGACGCAGGCTGGGGTTTCATGGCCGTAAGGGAAAGGGATTCTTGTGCTTGCCTCTTAATCTTAATCTTACTCTTAATCTTACTCTTAATCTTACTCTCTCTTCGAGCGACGGTCAGAACGGCCTGCGATCGATCGCGATCTTTCCATCAGGCGGACCGGGGCGGCTTGATGGGGCCGTCCCGCTGGGGATTAAGATTAAGAGTAAGAGTAAGAAATCGAAGGGATGGACGCTGGCCTTCTCTTGCGGTTCAGAAACTATCAGGGGAGCCGGGCGCTCCGCCGCTTGCCTGGAACTGGTAAATGAGATCGGGGGTTTTGCTGCGGTTGATGCTGGCGGCGACTTCGGTGCGCAGCTGGGGCGCCGCTTCGTGGAGGGCGGCCAGGGCGTCGGTTGGCGTGACGCCGGCGTCCAGGCTGCTGACGAACACCATCAGCCGGGCCGCATTGGGGGCCGGGACGACTTCGTCGACCTGCAGTCCACTGACCAGCTCGTTATTACACAGGGAGAACGCGTAGCTGAGCGCCTTTTCGATCTGGCGGCAGAGCTGAAGCGTTTTGCGGTCGGGACGGGCGTCGCCTCCGCGGGGAGATTTGGACATGAGGGCTCGTACAGGAATACTTGCTAACAGGATTTCGTACGCCAGGTGAGCGTACACGATGTCGGCGGCGACGTCGCTGGTCGAACAGACAAGCAATCGCCTGCCGGGGTTCACGCAGCGTTAACTACGTTGCGCGGCCAGCGCCAGTTCGCTATCGCTGGTTCGCCAGCGCCCTGCCCGCGGGATCAGGTGGCGATGCGGGTGTACGGTTCGCCCTCGTTGAGGGTTGGGCGTTCGGGCCGGCCTTTGTGGTAGTAGATCAGGTCCATGTGGTTGAGTCCCAGCAGCCAAAGAATGGTGGCGTGCAGGTCGTGAATGTGCAGCCGGTTATCGATGGCGTGCAGGCCGATCTCATCGGTGGCGCCGATCGTTTGTCCGCCGCGGACGCCGCCGCCGGCCATCCACATGGTAAAGCCGTACGGATTGTGGTCGCGTCCGTTTCCTTTTTCGCTCATCGGAGTGCGGCCGAATTCGCCGCCCCAGATGACGAGCGTATCCTGCAGCAGGCCGCGGCGTTTGAGATCTTTCAGCAGACCGGCGATCGGTTTGTCCGACGCTTTGCACAGACCGCCGTGGTTCTTTTCGATGTTGTTATGGGCGTCCCATTTGGAGCCGGCGCCGTGGTACAGCTGCACAAAACGGACGCCCCGTTCCACCAGTCGCCGGGCCAGCAGGCAGTCGCGGCCAAAGCTCTGGGTTGCCTGGTCGTCGAGACCGTACAACGCAAAGGTGTCGGCCGTTTCGCTTTCCAGGTCGATCGCCTCGGGGGCTTCGGCTTGCATCCGGAAGGCCAGTTCGTAACTGCGGATGCGGGCTTCCAGCTCGGTCTGCTGGGAGCGCGGGCCGGCGTGCTGCTGGTTCAGTTCGTGCAGCAGGTCGAGTTTGCTGCGCTGCTGCTGCTGGCTGACGCCGGGCGGATTGGCCAGGTTTTTGATCGGCACGGGACCGCTTTGCAGCTCGGCGCCCTGGTAGAGGGCTGGCATGAATCCGGCGCTCCAGTTGCGCGGTCCGTTGGTCGGCTTGCCGCCGTCATTGTTGATGACGACAAAGGCCGGCAGGTTATCGTTCTCGGTCGCCAGGCCGTAGGTCACCCAGGCGCCCAGCGAGGGTCGTCCTCCCAGGATGGAGCCGGTATTCATCTGACAAACGCCGTTGCTGTGGTTGAGTCCCTCGCCATAGCAGGAGCGAATCACGGCGATGTCGTCGACGCACTCGGCCGTATGCGGCAGCCAGTCGGAGACCCAGGTTCCGGACTGGCCGTACTGTTTCCAGCTGCGTTGGGACGGCAGCAGCGGCGCGTCGTACTCGCCCATGGGGGTGATGACGGGGCCGAAACTTGCGGGCAGCGGTTTGCCGGCCAGCTCCTCGATTTTTGGCTTGGGGTCGAACAGGTCGATGGCGCTAGGACCGCCTTCCATGAACAGGAAGATCACATTCTTGGCCCGCGGCCGGTGATGCGGCTGGGGAGAGGCAGCTCTTTCGTCGCTACGAGCCGTTTGTCCCAGCAGGGCCGATAACGCCAAAGCGCCAAAGCCGGCGCCGGCCTGGGTCAGCATTTCTCGGCGGGATAGATGCGGCAACAACAAGCTCATGGGCAGGCCCCAGACAAACGGATCGGCAGGCAGAATCGCCTGATCAAGTATAGCCGATCCGTTGCCTTCTGCGAAATATCGAGCGTTTTCGCGGTCAGTTAGTCGGGCGAAAGGGCGGCGAGAGGTTTAGAATGGAGGATGCTCGCTGCTTCCGGGGCCGGATTGCCCCGTTTTCTCCCGAAGTATTTCCATGCCAACCTGTCCGATCTGCCAGCAACCTTTGACGTCGCCGGGGGCGCGCTGCGCGGTTTGCCAGACGGAGAAGCCGGAAAAGACAGGATGTCCGCCCAGTTTGCCGATGAGCGGGCCGCCGCGCCGGCCTCCGCCCCGTCGGGATTCGTCGGACAAGATCACAATCACCGTGCCGCCGGAAAAGATCCGCATTCCGCCCGCCCCGCTGCATGACCTGCGCGCAGAGGAATGGGAAAGCCGGGAGCCCGCAGCCCCCCTGGCGGACGCCTCTTCGCAGCGGTTGCGGCAAAAAGTGCGTGATCTCACGGCGATCGCCGGGCTGCTGGTCGCCCTGTTACTGCTGCTGGCGGGCAGCCTGCTGCTGTTTCTCTTTTAGCAACGCCGTGTTTGGCGGGTCGTCCGGCCGCGGCGAGAGTGCGGGCGCGCAATCCGTTGGCATCGCTGCGTCCATAAAAAAAGCCCTCTCCAGCGAGAAGCTGAAGAGGGCCGAATTACCCCGCTAGGGCTCGAACCTAGAATGAGGGAACCAAAATCCCTAGTGTTACCATTACACCACGGGGTAAAACTTCAAGCCATTTTAGCGGCTCTGCGCGAAATTCAACATAGGGGTTATGCGAGGAAATACGCTATTTGATCTTGCCGATGGTGGAGTTCACCACCGCAAAGGAGAGTTGCTCCAGCTCAATCGCCAGATCGACTTCCGACGTACGCACATGGTCGGGCAACGAGATCGCCAGCGGAGCGAAATTGAGGATGCCGGCCACCCCGGCAGCGACCAGTTGATCGGCCGCCTGCTGGGCGGCTCCGACCGGCGTAGCGATGATGCCCAGCTGGATCGACTTTTCCCGGGCGACCGCCGGCAGGTCTTCGAGGGAGTAAATGGGCACCGCTTCCAGCTTGCCGCCAATTTTCCCGGGGTCCGTGTCAAAGGCGGCCACGATGTCAAAGCCTCGCTGGGAGAATCCCTTATATCGCAGCAACGCGCGGCCGAGGTTTCCGGCTCCGACCAGGGCAATTGGCCAGGAGCGATCGGCGCCCAGGATTCCCCGCACGGTGTCGATCAGTTCGGCGCAGGGGTAACCGATTCCAGGCCGCCCGAACTGACCAAAGTACGCCAGGTCTTTCCGTACCTGCGCATCGCTAAAGCCAAGTCTCGAACCAAGTTGTGTCGAACTTGTGGTTTCGATGCCTTCGCGCACCAGATGCTGAAGTTCTCTCAGGTAAAGGCTCAAGCGAATCACCACGGCCTTGGGCGGCTCGGGACTGCTGCCTTTTTCTTTCGACGAAGCCATAAACCAGAATTATTCGCCGGGGACAGGGAAAGGGGGGCGGCATTCAATTAACTCTATCGCTGGGAGCGAATCGGGGCAACCGGCGAAAGCCGCTGGGACGTCGCCTGTGAGCGGGCCCGTTTTTCCGCATGACGAGTATTCCTCGGGCAGGAATCAGTCAGAAATGATGGGCGAGCTCGCAGCGGAACCTTATCATGGAAAACGGCGTTCTCCCCCCAGTCAGGGCGGCAGGTCGCCGCATGCCGTTCTTCTTTTCCAGGCCTTTTGTCGAGATACCCCCAATGATGCTGCAGCAATTTGATCGCTTTTCTCCTCCGCTCCTTTCTGGAGCCCTCCTGGCGTTAGCGGTAGCCCTGACGGTTCCGTCGGCTTCGGCCGCCGAAATGGCGATGGGTTTCCGTGTGGGCGAGGTCACCCAGGATTCGGCCATCATCTGGACACGTGTGACCCGGCACGCAGAGCGGAACCAGACAGGCTACCGCGAGCCGGTCAAGCGGGCGGCCCGTGTCGACGCGTACACGCCGTCGACCGTCAAAGTTGAGGATCGCGAAGGGGCAACGCCCGGCGCCGTCGGCCAGGTGCGGGTGTTGTATTCGGTGCATGCGGATCGCTCCGAGCCGCAGGCGACCGCGTGGGAAACGGTCGCGGCCGAACAGGACTTTGTGCATCAATTCCCGCTGCAGGGTCTGCAGTCCGGTACGCGGTACTACCTGCAGGTGGAAGCGCGGGATACGGCGACGGCGCCGGTGAGTGCGACCGCGCTTGGATCATTCGGCACGCCGGCGGCGGCCCAGGTGTGGCAGGATGTGCAGTTTGGCGTCATCACGGGGCAGTCGTACTGGGACCTGGATCACAAAGACGGTTTTCACATTTATCCGGCGATGCAGGCGATGAACCTCGATTTCCTCGTGCCGACCGGCGACACGGTGTACCTGGACAGCGAAGAGCCGCGGGCCCGCACGATCGACCTGGCCCGCTACCATTGGCACCGGATGTATTCCCTGCCGCGGCATGTGGCGTTGCATCGGGATACGCCCGGTTACTGGGAGGTCGACGACCACGATACCTGGTGCAACGACTGCTGGCCGACGCTGAAGGCGCCGTGGATGAATCCGCTGACGTTTACCGAAGGCTTTGACGTTTATCGGGAGCAGAACCCGCTGGGGAAGGCCGCCTATCGAACGTTCCGCTGGGGAAAGGGACTGCAGGTGTGGATCGTGGAGGGGCGCCTTTACCGCTCGCCCAATACGATGCCTGACGGGCCGGAGAAGACGATCTGGGGAAAAGAGCAGCTGGCCTGGTTACAGGAGACGATCGCCGCCAGCGACGCCGACTTCCGCGTGCTGATCAGTCCCACGCCGATCGTCGGCCCCGACCGGGACAAGGGGAAGAACGATAACCACGCCAACGACGCGTTCGCCTATGAAGGGAACCGCTTTCGCGAGTGGACGAAGGGACTGAAGAACTTTTACACCTGTTGCGGCGACCGCCACTGGCAGTACATGTCGGTCGATCCGGCTTCGGGGCTGCGGGAGTTCTCCTGCGGACCGGCCAGCAACGAGCACGCCGGCGGCAATCCCGAGCAGCCGGACTGGCAGCCGTTCCTGCGCGTGAAGGGCGGCTATCTCACCGTCGCCGTGACGAAGGAACAGGGCCAGCCGCAGATCGTCTTCCGGCACCACGATGTGCACGGCAAGGTCGTGCACGAGTACGTCGACGCGAAGGCTCCCAAGGGGCCGTAGGCGGGGTGCGGATTTGCCCTGGATCCGGTCTGCAGGATGGCGTCTGCGGGCGTGTGGCGCAGGCGTCTGGCAGGCCGGGAGAGTCAGGGTGTTTGTGACGGGAGAGCCTTGTTTTTCCGCTCTCCGAAAGGCCCAGGGCGAGTTAACGGTCAGGGCGCCTTATAGCGAATGTTGGGGTTGCAGCGGTGAAAGATTGGGGGTCGTACCGATCGTGCATTTTCTGTTCGTGCGGGAACCGCTATTTGCATGCGAATGGCGCAGAGAAAGTATTGGCGCTTGCGCGATTGTTGATAGAGTCAAAGAAACACGGCGAGGCGGGGACAACCGTCCGCAAGGCGCCGCCATTCGCCTGCCGTGTGTGCCTTCTGGATTGATGGACTGCTTCTATAGGATTCGCCATGTTCGACGCCCGGCGCCCGACCGCTGATGAGGTGGAGCACCTGTTACTGAACGCCCAGCTGCGTTCCGACATTGAGCCGTACCTCGACGAATCGGTCGACTTGCTCAAAATGCGCACCCTTTCCACGCCTGAAGAAAACGACTTCCTGGCCTCGATGCTGGCCTGGGAAAGGGCGCCCGTATTGCGGATCAGCCAGTGGTTTGAGCCGGAGCTGATTCTGCCTTCGCCGGATCTGGTGTCCGACCTGGATCTGTCGACGCTGCTCTGGGATACGCTGCAGCGATTGTACGAACGGAAGATCGTGCTGGACTTTACCGAGCACCTTTCGGATCGGCAGTTGTACAACCTGTTGTATCGGGACATTCTGCCTTCGTTTGAAAAGAAGGTCGACCTGCCCAAGAACTACCTGCACTGGCATTGCCTGGATCCCGACGAAGAGCCGCAGCAGTGGCTGCGTTATTATGCGTCGCCCAAGGAACGGCAGGCCTGGGCGGAAGAGCACGGCGTGAACCCGCCGCCGCTGGAACCGGCCCCGTATCCTCGCAAGATGCCCCGCCGCGCACTCTAAGCAGCAAGCGAATCGACGCGGGTCTTGCCTCGTCGCTCCCGCACATCCGGGATCCACGAGCGGGGCGTTTCCTTTCCCGTTCTCCAGCGTCGCGCTATCGACGAAACGTCTGGCCGATCTGACAGGCCAGGCCGCCGGGGCGGAAAGCCGTTACTGCCGGGAACGCTTCTCAGCAGTCGATTACCGACAATCGCCCGCGGCAACGGAGATCCCCTCGACCGCCCCCAAAAGGGACGCGTGGTCATCTCCCGCCGGCGAAGCAACGCGTTCCTGGTCTGCCAGCTTCTCTGCGATCTTCCCAAAGACGCCTCTTCTTCTGCGGCCGCACTCCCCAGGCTCACTCTTTCTCTCAGGAGGGGTCTTTCGGCATGGGAAAAAAAGCAGCAAAAAGAGCAAAAGGCGGTCACCCGAGCCTTTCCAGTTTGGGACAATCAAGGGATGTCGCCACTTGTTGTGATGCGTGCAGAGCATGGTTTTTTGCAGTCGCCCTTTCCTTCTCCTTTGTCAAAGCAGGCCCATGAAGAAGTTCAAGCTATTAACTCTCGGTCTGGTCACATGCGCCTTCTGCATGCTTGCAGCCCAGGGAGTCGCCGTCGCGCAGGGCGACGCCGAAATCGAAGCAGAATTTGTGGCCATGTTGAAGAACGCCACCCTCAAAGGAACCTGGGCGCCGATCCAGCAGGGGCGGCTGGGAGCCGAGAAGGGGAACGACACCTACCGCATTGCGCGGGTCGAGAAAAACGAAGCTGGCGAATGGACCATCGTCTCTCGCATCTCGGTTCGCGGTCAAACGATAGAGTTTCCAATTTCCGTATCCGTGAAGTTCGCCGGTGACACTTCGGTGCTTATCCTGGACAATGTTCGCGCCGGTCCCGGCAAGGCCAACTGGTCCGCACGCATCATGTTTTTCGACGATTTCTACGCCGGCCGTTGGTGGGAAACGACCAACCCCGAACACGGCGGAGCCATCACGGGCGCCATCAGTCGCACGCCAGATACCTCGCCCTGACGACTCACGCTGGAGGGAACCAATAAAGAACGGTCGCCGTCAACCGACGATGCTTCAACCCGGCCGACGAAGCCGGGTTGTTTACCGTGCCTCCCAGCGGCGATCCATCAGGCCCGGCAATCAAAATGGGCCAGCCAAACCTTGCCAGTTGGGCGCGACATTTGATGGCCCCAATTTCCGTCGCACTATGGTTGCGGCCAGGTCATTTTCACACCTCTTCCTCCTTCTTTGCGGCTTCGCGCCTTTGCGTGAGGTCCCCACTTATGCCATGGAGATTTTTCAACCGGCTCCTCTTGTCTTCCAGCCATTCAAGGACGGATTGGCGGGGCGGTCACGAAGAGGATCTCACGCAAAGGCGCAAAGTGCCGGTCGGCAGCGGACCGTTCTTGGAGGATCAAAATGGGCCAGCCAAACCTTGCCAGTTGGGCGCGATCATTGGATGGCCCCAATTGCCCGTTGCCAATTGCTTCAGTGAAAGTCGAAAAATGGACACAAGCGATTTCGTGCAGAAGGCGATTGGGCCTGGGTTGAATTTGCATTCCAAAAAACTCACAGATGACATCGAATTCCATATTGCCGCACCGGCGAAGTTTTCATTGAAGGAACTCTTGGTAGCGGAACTTGCGAGGGAACTCATGATCGAAATTGACGGGCTTGACGATCGTCAGCAGAGCATGCTCACCGATGATCGACTGCTGAATAACCCAGAATACTCAAGAGCCGAGCACCGGCTCTCATTCACGATTTCTAATAAGGACTTGGAAGACGTGTTCGACAAGGTTTGTGAACTGATTACGCAATAGACCGCTTCCCTGCATTACGCCTCTGAAACCACCTCCCCCACCTCCCTCCTCATCTTCTTAACCGGGCTGGGCCAGCCGGCCTGAAATGGGGAAATGGGGCGTGGGGAAATGGGGCTATCCAATGATCGCGCCCAACTGGCAAGGTTTGGGTGGCCCCATTTTGATCCTTGTCAAAACGCCCGACTTCGCGACTTGGGTGCATTGCGTTGTTGAACAAACGACTTGACCTCGGCTCCTCGTAACCCTTCAGCCTTCTGAAATCGCTCTTGGCTGATTTCGACAAATTTGTTCTGTTTTGGGGATCATGGACGCTTCCCTTTCTAACGACGATGGCCTGGTGGACGCCGCCTTTTTGGAGAAGGTGCTGCGTGGGCGGTTGAGTGAGGCTGAGGCTCGAACGTTTGCTGCGGCCGGGGCCGAGATTATCGCCTTTACCATGCTGGCGCTTACGCAGCGGGTCGCTGGTCAGCAGGCGGCTGGGCCGAACACGCCGTCGGCCGCCGTTCCGCCGTACGCCAAGCCGACCGCTTCGCCCAGGAAAGGTCAGCGGCGACGCGGCGGACAAAAAGGACATCCCGGCGTCACCCGACCGCCGCTTCCTGAGCCGGATCGGCGCCGCGAACTCCAACTCGATTGTTGCCCTGAGTGCCAGGGCAAGCTGCAGCGAACAGGCGACACTCGCACTCGCCGCAGCGAAGACATTCCCGACGGCCTCAAGCCGGTCATTACGGAAGATATCCTGCATCGCGACTATTGCCCGACCTGCAAGAAACGCGTCGAGCCCAAGCCGCCCGACGTCCTGCCGAACTGCACGCTCGGCAATCGCACGCTGGTCCTGTCGGCCGTGCTCCATTACCTGCAGGGACTGACGATCAGCCAGATTGTCGACACCTTCAACTTCCATCTGCGAATGAAGGTCACGCCGGGCGGGCTCATGCAGATGTGGCATCGGCTGGCGACTCTGCTGTTCGCCTGGTACGTGCAGATTCAAGCCGAATGTCTCGACTCGGCCCGGCTCAACGCCGACGAAACCGGCTGGCGAGTGCAAGGCAAGACGCATTGGCTGTGGTGCTTCGCCGGGCCGGATGCGACTTTCTATATGATCGATCGCAGTCGCGGTTCGCCGGCGTTACAAAAGTTTTTTACCAAAGCCTTCGAAGGCGTCCTCATTACCGACTTCTGGTCGCCGTATGATGCGATCGTCTGCGCCGACAAACAGAAGTGCTGGCCGCACCTGCTGCGCGACATGGCGAACGTCGACGAAAAACACGCGGGTGACAAGGTCTGGCAGTCGTTCGCGCGGCGAGTGATCAGCGTCTATCGCGAAGCGAAGAAACTGCACGCCGCCAAGGCGACAACGGCTGCGGTCGACTACGACATCGCCGCGATGCGATTAGAAAGCCGACTGGCGACCATCGCCGGCGAAGCCTGGAACCACCCCGACGCGGCCCGCCTCGCCAAACGCCTGGCGAAGTACGGCGACCAGCTGCTGACCTTTTTATGGCACGACGACATCCCCTCGGACAACAACCACGGCGAGCGTCAGATTCGTCCGGCGGTGATGATCCGCAAGAACAGTTACGGCAACCACAGCGACCGCGGCATGCTCACCCAATCGGTACTGATGACGATCTTCCGCACCCTCAAACTGCGAAATCAACAACCGCTCGAAACGATCCTCGAAGCCCTCGCGAACTACGCCAAAACCGGAAAAATCCCGCCCCTGCCGCAGAAGGCTGAATAGTTACGGCTCCTCGAACGGCAATGCGGTCCCGCCTTCACGCTCAACAACAACTCGCAGCGGAAAATCTATGCACCGACCCGCGAGGACAAATCCTGATTGTTATGTGGCGTTTCGCTTGAATGTGGGTATCCAGCAAGAAACTTCACGTCTGTATTCCGTGTAGGCGTCACCAAGTCGCTCTGCCAGGTCACGTTCTTCGATGGGACGAACAACGCAGTGCCAGAAAAACGCGCCAATGAGCGAGTATGTCAGTATCGGGAACGATTGAAAAATCAGCGCAATCGAGATGCACTGACCAATGCCAGCAATGGCCATTGGGTTGCAAACGTATCGATAGGGGCCAGACATCACCAGTGAGTTGGTTTGGTCCAGCGGCAGCGGAGTTCCCTTACCATCCCGAACAATAAAAAACGAACTGCTTAGTCCAAGCAGACTGCAGGCGAGAAAGAGCCCAGTACCAACAACCGATCCGATAGAAACTGTTGGAAATCTGAGGGCGTCGAATGCGTCCAGTAAAACGTACGGAACGGCGACGAGCGCCAGCGTCCAAACGCAGACGATCTGAATGAGCGTTTTCAGTGCGTTCGTTGTGGTGTGCTTGGACGATGAAACGCGAAAAGCTGCGTTTGGAAAGCAAAGAAAGGTATTGTAAAGCAGGCCTAGAACCATCAGACCGGTTGGCAGGTAACCGCTGTTGGTGAGGGCGACTGCGTTGCAACAGTACAGTGCGGCATAGGCGAACGCTCCCAAGACGATCAATTCAAGTGTTCGATATTCACGGTACGCTCGCACCAGTGAAAGCGCGGCAATCACCAGGACGTCGGGACCAAAAAAGGACCAAAATGCTATCGACGAGATTCCGGAGAATTGGAAAGCGTCGAAGAAGCGTGAACTGCATGTGAGGCCGATCCACCAAGCCGCGATGAGCGTCGCCTGAAGTAGATACGCGGTCTCTTTCATGTCGAGCCTTTACCTGGCCAAGCAACGACCAGGACAACCGGGCCGGGGGTTACTGTCGTTGAGAGAAGCGAACGCCCGGGGTTGTTCCGGCTCCGGTTGATCCGTTTGCTATGGGGAGTGCTGGGACGGGTTTTATTCTTGTTTTGGCATCGGGCTATTATCGACGGCAATTGACACGACATGCAATGCCCCAATCCGAATCGCTGTGGTCGCCGTTGGTTGGATGCTGGCGATTGGAAGGAAGTGATTCAGGAAGTTAGGCGACGGTTCCATTCCCCTCGTAGCCGTCAAGCAGTGACAAGGTTTGGGGGCACGACATCCAGGATAACCGGGCGGCCACGAAAGATTGTTCATTTCAGATCCACCCGACTTTGCCGCTCCAGTTCACGGCATTGTTGTCGCACCATGTCAGCGATGCGCCTTGAGAAGCGTATTGTACGGAATTCCATTGCGGATGCCAAACTCGAATCGGAGCCCAAACGTGACCGCGAAATCGTGGTAGTCATCGACGTGATCGGAAGCGAGAAGTAGATCAACAAATGCGGTAGTCATCAATGACGTCAATTGAAGGCGCCGATCAGTATTTCGTTCCGGTAGGCCACCGTGGCAAATTGCGCCATCCCCGAATTGTTCTGTGCAAACAAACGGTATTTGGATCAGTGTTCCCGATTGAATTGTTTCAGCCACAAAGGTTGTGTTGAGCATCATTCGATCAGCGCAGGTTTTGCCGTCGAACCAAGATTCGCATTCGAGATTGTCGGGTGATTGCTGGAAGTCGAACAATTTCTGTAAGCGACCACGAAAGTAAGGCGCATTTGGCGAAGCCGACAACAGTGCATGACCAGGACGAGATTTTGGGAGGTCAGTCAATGTTATCCAGGTTTGACCGTGCAACTCGATTGACGCGGGGGCAAAGCGAAACGTCCCCGATTCAATTCGTGGATTTTCCACGTGGCGAACAATTCCGAACAAATGCATCGTCTCAGTCATGGTTCGGTTTCAGATGCGATATGGGAATGGAATAGGGCCACCCAAGGTTTGGGTGGCTCGCTCTTGAGCCCAGCTGAGCGGCGTCGACTTCAACCTCGACTCGCACGCTACGCTCATTGGCATTAACGGTGCTCTCGCGTGCGTTTGCTGTGTCCTGGCTCTGTTGGTAACTCGCTTACCGTTCCCCAGAGTTTTCCTGCCCGGGGGCCTTCTGGGAACGGATCCATTGTTCGAGGATCCGGGTCGCCGTGTCGTCGGGCAGGTTGGTTGCGAGCGGCGGCATTTGTCGCGGACCGCGACTGCCCAGGCGATGCAGGAGTTCGCTGTGCGCGGGATCGCCGGGGGCGAGGACGGCGCTTCCCTGGGGAGAAAGCTGGCCCTGGCCGGGCGGGCGTCGGAAAATTCCCATCTCTTGCAAGGGCGTGGCGTAGCGGAGATCGACCGTTTCGCTCCCCACCTTCCCGGCGATGCCGTCGGGTTGATGGCACATGGCGCAGTTCACTTCCAGCCAGGCGCGGGCGTAGCGGTCGACGTGCATGGCGTCCATCGCTGCCGCCGCTTCCTCCTCGGCCGTGCGAAGGGCCGGATAGGCGGGCAACTCCGATTCCGAAAGGGCTGTTTCCGAAGGGGCGGTGTCCTGGGAGAAGAACCCTTGCTCCGCGAAGAATGCGATTTGATTCTGCTTTGCGCCAAGGGCTTCTGCTACGGGCCGATTCAGCTGCAGCGTGTTCCATCCCAGCACGAACTTTTCGGCTTTGGAATGGCAGGCCATGCAATCGGCCCGACTGGGATAGGGCCAGGTCTGCTGTTTTTCGCCTTGCGGGGTTTTGATCGTGAACTCCTGCGTGGCTCTTCCCTCCAGCAGTCGGGCGGAATCTTGCGCCTTGTTCCAGATATAGGTGTAGCCGGCCCAGCCTGCGCGACCATGCACGAACAGCCGCGTTTCCAGCCGCCGGAAGTCTTTCGGCTTGCCCGGTGCGGACTGATCGATGGGCAGGAGAAAGGTTTTGATCAACACCGTCCCCACGGGGAACTCCCATTCGCCCTCGCGGCTGAACTGCACGCTGGCTTTGCTGGGCAAGGCGATGAATCGCTCCTTCCGCGCGTTATCGGACCAGAACGGCACGTTCACGTCGTAGGGGATGATGCCTTTGACGAGCTGGTGATCGGCGACCGAGGCGAACAGTCCGGTGTCGGCCAGTGTCTGCGGGAACGCGGCCGCTTCCTGCTCGATGTCCTCCTTGCGAGGCTGCAGGTGATAGATCGCGCCATCGAACGCGCACAGATACATCTCCCCGTCGCGATCTTCACCGAAGGCCGCGATGGCCAGTCCGGTGTCGGCGACTTTTTTCATTTTCCATTCATCTCCCTCACGGCGAACCGTCCAGACAAAGCCGCTGACATAATCTGCGAAGAAGTAGGCCCCGCGAAAATCCGGCAGCTTCTTCCCCCGGTAAACGAGGCCGCCGGTGATTGATTGCCCTTCGCCATGAAAGTACTCCGCGACGGGCTCGACCAGGGGGGCGGCGGTCTTGGCGTGGGCGGCAAACGGATGCCGGCCCTCGCGCAGGTTCCACCCATGATTGCCGCCGCGAACGACGCGGTTCACCTCTTCGTAACGTTCCTGTCCGACATCGCCGCACCATAATTGTCCCGTCTCACGGTCAAAGCTCAGGCGCCAGACATTACGAAAGCCATAGGCGTAAATCTCCGCTCGGGCCTGGGGGTGATCGACGAAAGGATTGTCCGCCGGGATGCCGTACGGCAGGGGTTTATCGGCCGCATCCACATCGATCCGCAGGATCGAACCGAGCAGCGTGGAGAGGTCCTGCCCGTTGCCGTAAGGATCGTTTCCCAGGCCGCCGTCGCCCAGGCCGATATACAGGTAGCCATCGGGCCCGAACCTGATACTTCCACCGTTATGGTTGGAGAACGGCTGGGGAATCTTGAGCAGCACGGTTTCGGTTTGCGGGTCAACTTGCTGGCGATCCGGCGTGGTTTCCAGGCGGGCCACAATCGACATCCGCTGCGGCTTTGCGGTGGAGTAGTACACAAACACGCGGCCGTTTTCCTGGAACTGGGGATGCAGGGCAAAACCGAGCAAGCCCTCTTCGTTTCCTTCGCGAGACACTTTTTCGCGCAGGTCCAGGAAGATTTTCGATTGCGGGGCGTCGCTCTGATTGAGAAAGGTGCGAACGACTCCGCCCTGTTCGACGACAAACAGGCGTTCGTCTCCCGGGGGAGCAAACGTCAACTCGATCGGCCGTTCGAACTTTAACGGCGGGAAGGCCGGCCTGGTCTCCAGCGGCAGGGGATCGGGCGACCCGATTAACCGGGAGGTGTCAACGGGCTGTAACTCTTGCGCAAACGCCGGACTCAACAGGCCAGCAAAAACACTCCCAAGCAGGAGCAGACAGGATCGATTCATGGGATTGCATTCAGGGCGGTGGAGGACAAGAGACGCGGCCGTTCATTGAACGACAGGCAACCAACATGGCCGAAATTACGCCTCTGAGACATGCGCACGAACCTCGATACAACGTGATTAACGTGATTCGCGCTGCTCCCGTAGAGAAGCAATTTTTGCGCCAATGACCGACAGCCCTGGCCCACTGTGGAAGATGGCCCACTGCGGAAGATGGCTGAGCAAGGGGCCAGCCATTTTGCTGTCGACCTGGGACTCTGCTGCGGGGGCGGGGCGGGACTCCCGCTACACGTGGTGGTCTCCTGTTTCCTTTGCGTCCCCCCTTGTTCTATCGCCGCCCTTCCCGAATCGCTCGCGCGAGGGGTTCTTCCGGCATGAGTGCTTTTTCGCTTTTCAGGGATGTTTCCCGTGGAGACGGTTTGTAGGAGTTTTTCTTGATATCCCGCCCTGCTTTAGCCGATGGGAGTGGATGCGTGCCTCGCCGCGACGGTGTCCCCCTCCGCTCGCGCATTCCCCTCCCTGAATCCTCCTTTGCAAAAGGACGGCGGCGTGTCGGGCTCCAAGTTTTTGCAGTATTTACAGTATTTTCATGCGGCTTACCTGTCTCGCCCCAAGGCGGATCGGGTGCTCTATCGCGCCATCCGCCAGATGCAGCCGCGTTCCCTCCTTGAGATCGGGCTGGTCTCCGCCGAGCGCAGCGTGCGATTGCTGCGGTTTGCGGCCCGTTATACCCAGGCCGAACTCCGTTTCACGGGGATCGACCAGTTTGAACAGCGCGGAGCCGGCCAGCCTGCGTTGACGCTGAAGAAGACTCATCAGCTGCTGAAGCAGACCGGCGCCAAAGTGCAACTGGCGC
The DNA here is from genome assembly GCF_007751035.1 of Lignipirellula cremea. Taxonomy (NCBI): domain Bacteria; kingdom Pseudomonadati; phylum Planctomycetota; class Planctomycetia; order Pirellulales; family Pirellulaceae; genus Lignipirellula; species Lignipirellula cremea. The sequence continues at coordinate 1,173,206 of NZ_CP036433.1, forward strand.
CGGGCGATCCGTTCATGGCGCTGGCGCGTTACGCCAATGTGCTCAAAGGGATCGATCTGGTGATTGTGTCGGCTCATCAGGATCAGGAATCGCTTGCCCGCTCCTGGTTCTATCTGCCCCGCATGCTGCACGAACGTTCCCGGATTTTCATCGAGAAGCCCGAAGACGGCGCCACGCAGTACGTGGAAACCGATCTGACGGCGATCCGCAAGCAGATTGACGCCGGCAGCACCCGCCGCCGCGCCGCCTGATCCTGCGGCATTGTTCTCGCCCCTGGAAATCGCGTTCCGGTGAATCTCGAAGTTCACCGGAACGCCCTTGGGTTACGCGCCTGCTTCGCTGGCGGTCTGGGCGGCGGTGAGACGTTTCTCGGCTTGTTCGACCAGCGGGCGGGCCCATTCGGTGTCGCTGTAGAGCCGGATGACGCCTTGCCAGATTCTTTTGGCCCGTTCGGGTTCAGCGGGCTGGATCTTTTCTGCCTCGGCCAGGCGGTCCGCCAGCAGTCGCAGCGTTTGCGCTTGCTGCTCGGCCACGCTGGGAGCCAGCTGTTCGATCTGGCTGCGGGCTAGTTCGACGGTCAAGGCGGTTGTGGTCGAGGCTTGCGCATCGTCGGCAAAAACATCCACCAGCGCCTGGAGCTGGGCGACGGCGGCGGAAGGATCGACCGCGGCCTGGTCCACGGCCTGCAGGTAGATGCGTTCGGCCGGCGTGGCCGGATCCTGGCGGCCGAACCGGTTGCGGAGCGCCTGTCGGCGCTGCAGCGTGCGCACTTCGAGCTCCTCGTTGTAGGCCGATACTTCACCATGACGGGGATCATCGGGGAAGCGGTTCAGGAAGTCGTTAATCTGGCTGCGCACTCCCGTCAGGGCCGCTGCATCGTCGGCTGTCGCGGCGGTGGAAATCTGCTGGAACAGCTGATCGGCCGAAGGCGGCAGCATGACGTAGAAGCCAATGCCCAGGATCGCCAATAGCGCCAGGCCCAGGCCGGCGACCGAAGCGACCGTTCCCCAGGGAGTGACTGCCGGTTCCGGTTCTCCCTGGCTGCGACGCCGAGCTTCTTCGACCGTAATGAAGCGATTCCCTGACGGACTCTCGGTGGGCGGCAGGGTCGAGGGCGCTCCGGTCGGTGGTTCTGTCGGCGTGTTGTCCCGCGGCGGAACGCCCGTGCGGGTGGTGCGATTGACGCCAGGCGGAACGACATGCGTGGGCGTTTCGTCGTTGGGTTTGCCCCCGGCACGCAGGCCCGTCTGCAGATCGGTCGGCGGTCGCCGGGTGGGAGCGTCTTTCAGCGGCGGTTCCCCTTTTCTGCTTTCGCCGGGCGGAGCCAGCGGGGCCGTGGGGCGGGAAAAGGCCGAATGGGGAATCCGCGTGATGTCGCCGCCTTCTGCGTCGCCGTCCTCGCTCAGCTCAAAATCGTCGTCGACTTCGGTGGGACGCGGATCGTTCGCCAGCGAGGGCGCTTCCCGCCGGGCTCGGATTTCGTCCAGGACTTCCTGCAGGCGATTGGAAACGGCCTGGGCCGTGCCGATCCGCTCTTCGGGATCTTTCTCCAGCAGTCGATGGATGATGCGCGCCAGCGAGTCCGGTGTTTGCGGGGCCAGTTCCTGGATCGGCTGCGGAGCATCCGTCTGCAGGCTGTGCAGTACTTTGGCCAGTGTTTTGGCGTAAAACGGCGGGCGACCCGCCACCAGGGAATAGAGCACGCTGCCCAGACTGTACAGATCGCTGCGGGTGGAAACGGCCGCGCCCTGGGCTTGTTCCGGGGCCATGTAGTCGGCCGTTCCGATCACGCCGCCGGCGACGGTCAGCTGGGCGCCGTCGAACAGCTTGGCGATGCCAAAGTCGGTCAGCTTGACCCGTTCTTCCGGATCCAGCAGCAGGTTCGCCGGTTTCAGATCGCGGTGAATAATGCCCCGGTCATGGGCGTGCCGCAGGGCGGCGCAAATCTCGACGCCAATCTGGGCGACTTCTTCGCAATGAAACTTCCGTCCCGCCCGCAGGTGCTCAAACAGCGATTTTCCTTCGACCAGCTCCATCGCAAAATACGGTTGGCTGTTCTCCACGCCATAGGCGTACAGCTGCACAATATGCGGATGGGTGAGGCGTTTCAGCGTTTCGATTTCCGCTTCAAACCGTTCGCGGAAGTGCGCCTGGTCGCAGAAAGCGGCCGACAGCATTTTCACCGCGACGCGATCGCCGGTGATTTCATTGGTCGCTGCGAAAACCGAACCCATCCCGCCGTGCCCGAGGGTCTCCTGAATCAGGTACGGTCCCAGACGTTCAATGGGCATCGCTCACCACCACCAAAAGAGAAGCCGCGTATTATCGCCAGAAACACCGGCGACGGCCGTCGGATTGTCGCATGACGTCGGGGGACAGATCGCCGAGAAAATTGGAGTCTCCCCTGTAATTTAACACGAAATCCTCCCGGCATGAAGTTCCGCGGCGCCCGGCCCGGGCGGGAATCGTGGATTCGCGTCTGAGTTGACGCGGTTTTCGGTCAGGGGTAGCATCAAGAGGAACGCTCGGGGGTTCCCTGTCGGTCTTATTCCCCCGGGCAGGATTGACCTTTTCGCTTTCCATCCTGTTCTGCGCCCATCCTGTAGCATGGCGCCGGACCTTTTCCGATGGTTTTTCCGTGATGAATTGCTTCCGCCTGGACTGTTTTCCTGTGCTTATCCCTCGCAAATCGCTGCCGCGTATGGCTTGCCTGGTCGTACTGCTGGGAATGGCGGTCGCCTGGGCCGGACCGACTCCGGCCTGTGCCTATTCGCCCGAAAGTCCCGAAGTCAAAGCGATGATCGCCAAGGCGGTGGGCTTCCTGTCCAACTACTCGACGCCGGCCAATTCGCTGGACGCCAACGGCGAGCGGGCTCTGATCGCCATTGCCCTGCATAAAGCGGATGTGCCCGATTCCCACCCTCGCATCAAGGACGGCATTGAGCGTGCTGTCGCCACGGCAACTAAGATCAGTCAGAAAGGCGATCGAGGCGAACTCGATATCGGCTCGATTTACGCCCCCTGCCTGATGGCGATCCTGCTGGCCGAAATCGATCCGGTCCGGTATCGTCCCCAGCTGCAGATCTACCAGAACTTTATCCACGCCCGCCAGAAAGCCGAAGGCGGCTGGACCTACGGCCGCCAGGGCAGCGATCGCGGCGATACCTCGCAAACGCAGTATTCGGTGCTGGCGATGTGGACGCTGGAAAACGCCGGCTTGCGTTCGCCCACCGAGCGGATCGAAGGCGTCGCCAACTGGTTGCTCCGCGTGCAATCGAAAAACGGAGCCTTTCAGTATCAGCCGTATATCCCCGAAACCTGGATGGGGAACGACAATGACGCAACCTCATTGACCCTCTGCGGCGCCGGCATGGGCAGCATTTATATCTGCTGCGACATGCTGGGCATTGCCTCGGAAAAACTCGATACGGGCCTGAAACTGCCCCCGGCTTTGACCTTTGTCAAAGAAGAAGAGGCCCTGCAGAAACGTACGCCTACCGGGCGCGTGCCGTTGAATGTTGTCCGCAACAGCCAGGCCGCCGGCGCCCGGTATGTGGCCGGCAACTGGAAAGCGGATTCCGAAGAATGGAGCATGTACTGTCTGTACGCTTATGAACGTTACTTCAGTTTCCGCGAACTGGCCGAGGGCGACGGCAATCTGGAACCGGTCTGGTACAACAAGGGCGTTGAACATCTCAAGAAGAAACAGACGGAAGACGGCAGCTGGACCGTTGGCAGCTCGCCGCATGGCGCCCAGACCGCCTTTGGCATTCTGTTCCTGACCCGCAGCACCAAAAAAGCGATCGGCAAGGCGATCCTCAACGAAGGGGTGATGCGCGGCGGACTCGGGCTGTCGGGCGACACCAGCCAGGTGCGCATGAGAAACGGTCGCGTGGTCGCCGTGCCGGTCGCCAAATCGTTCGACGATCTGATGACCCTTCTCGACGATCCGGCCAGCGGCGAACTCGATATTCTGGCCAGCTTTCCCGATCAGATTGAGATTTCCCAGGACCCGGCCCAGTACGCCCGGAACGCGGCCCGCCTGCGCGGGTTCGCCGCGCATGAATCGTTCGAGGTTCGGCTGGTGGCGATGCGAGCGCTGGCCAAAACGGGCGACCTGGATAATGTGCCGGCCCTGCTTTACGCCCTGAGCGATCCGGACTGGCGCGTGGTGAAAGAAGCCCGCGACGGTTTACGCTTTATGAGCCGGAATATCGACGGCTACGGTCTGACGTCGAAATCCAGCGCCGTGGAACGGAAGCAGATTGAGAACAAATGGCGGGACTGGTACCGCTCGATCCGCCCCGACGCTGACATTTAAGGACGTCCCCCCGCGGCAGGAAATTGTCGTCGTTCTGTTTCGCGGTTGCCGGAGTTTTCGGCTAAAATAAGCAGCTTGCCTGCGGCCCGGATGGGCTCAACCTGCCCGTGTTTGATCCTTTGTCATTCCTTCAGAAATAACCGGCTGTGGCGACTTCTGCATCTTCTTCCAACTCGCCGCGCCGCTGGGCTTCGCAGACGGGCGTTTCCAACTACGACCGGGTCGCGGGCCTGTTGCTGGCGTTGCTGGCCCTGCTCGGCCTGACGGTGACGCTGCTGTTCCTGGTCTGGTTGACGACGATCCTGCAGTTCAAAACCAAAGCGGTGCCGGTGGAATATATCCCCGAGCTGGGCGGCCGCGGAGCGGCTGCTGCGGGCGTTGCTCGCGATCTGGAAGAGCCCGGGATGGAAGAGCTGGCCGATGTGCAGGAACCGCAGATTTCCGACACGCTGGAGGCCGTGACCGACGCCGCTTCCTCCGTTTCCGGCGCCATTGAAGCGGTCGAAGGGAACGCCGCCCTGATGGGCTCTGGATCGGGCCTGGGCGACAGCCGCGCCGAAGGTCCCGGCGGCGAAGGCGATTCCGACGGCGTGCCCGAAGCGGAACGCTGGCAGATCAAATGGAGCACCAATAGCCGCCAGGCGTACGCCCAGCAGCTGGACTTTTTCAAGATCCACCTGGGGCTGATCGGCGGCGGACAAGCTCGCATCGATTACGCTTCCGATCTCTCCTCCGCCAAACCCAAAACGTATTCGGTCGCCAACGGCTCGCAGGAGAAGCGGCTGTACTTCAATTACGCCGGCGGACCGATGCGCGATCTCGACCTGAGCCTGCTGGAAGCGGCCGGGCTGAAGACCAAAGGCCGCGAACCGCTGCAGTTTTTCCCGCCGGAGACAACCGCCCGGCTGCTGCAGATTGAGCTGGCCAAGGCGGGACGACCGCTGGAAGAGATTCGCAAAACGGTCTTCGGCGTCCGCGGATCGGCCGGATCTTACGAGTTTTACGTGATCGAGCAGACCTTAGGCCGGCCCCGCGGATAGCAACCTCCGGGGTACAGGGCGCCGGTCCTTCGATATCTGCGTCCTCCGTCCCACCGAAGTCGCCGGCGATTAGCCGTTGCGGCTTGTGGAGGCGCCGTGCGAAGAGGGACTGCCGGGCTGGGTGTACTTGCGGATGATGGCGGTCAATTCGGCCTGATCAATCGGTTTCGCCAGGTAGTCGTCGCAGCCGATGCTCAGGCAGTGTTCCCGGTCGCCCCGCATGGCGCTGGCGGTCAAGGCGATGATGGGGATTCTGCAGCCCTGCTTGCGCAGCTGGGCGACTGTCTGGTAGCCGTCCATCTCGGGCATGTGCATGTCCATCAGGATTAAATCGTACGGCGCGTCGGGGTCGCAGTCGGCCATCCGCGCCAGCGCTTCGACGCCGTTGTTGGCGACCGTTACCTGGGCGTTATGCGATTCCAGCAGGCGGGTCAGCAGGAACTGAATGCCGCGGGTGTCCTCGGCCAGCAGGATCCGACAGGACAGATCCAGCGGGGCCGACGACGCGCTGTCGTCGGTGCGGGTGCGGGCCACTTCTTCGGCTCGAACGCGCGGGACGTCATCGAGAGGGCCGACGGCGATGCGGGCGGTGAAGGTACTGCCCTGCCCGACCTCGCTATGAACGGAGATATCGCCGCCTAGCGCCTGGGCCAGGCGTTTGCTGATCGCCAGTCCCAGTCCGGTGCCGCCGAAGCGACGGGTCGTGGATTCGTCGGCCTGGGTAAACGGCTGGAACAACCGCTCGGCTTCGTTGACGGAAACGCCCATGCCTGTATCCTTCACCTGGATCTCCAGTCGCGGCGGATCCTGCTCCAGCAGCATCGTGGTGACGTTGACGCCGCCGGTCGCCGTGAACTTGATGGCGTTGCCGATCAGGTTGATGAGAATCTGCCGCACGCGTACGGGATCGGTGAGGATCGTTTCCGGCATCGAGCTGGCGAAAGAGACTTCAAAATTGAGCCCGCTTTCTTCGGCGCGGGCGGCCATCAGATCGCACACATCCAGCAGCAGGTGCGTGGGCGAGGTGCGGGTGTGGTCAATCTCCAGCTTGCCGGCTTCAATTTTTGACAGGTCGAGAATATCGTTCACCAGCTCCGCCAGGTAATTCCCGCTGCGGCGGATAATCTGGAGCGACTTCCGCGGATCCGGCTGGGTTTCATTCGCCAGGAGCAGTTCGGTTAAACCCAGGATCGTCGTCATGGGGGTGCGGATCTCATGGCTCATGTTGGCCAGGAACGCGCTTTTGGCCGCGCTGGCGGCTTCCGCCGCGGCGCGTGCTTTTTCCAGTTCCTGCAGCGTATTCATCTGCATGGTGACGTCGTTCTGGATGCCGACAAAGTGCGTCAGGCGGTTCTCTTCGTCGCGGACGGCGGTCACCGTCAGATCGTTATAGAACGGTTCGCCGTTTTTCCTGTAGTTGAGCAGTACGGCCCGGTGGGTTTCGCCCGCCTGGATGGCGGCCCGCAACTCGTTAATTTGATTGCGGTCGGTTTCGGGTCCCTGCAGGAAACGACAGTTCTGGCCGATCACGTCGGCGGCCGCATAGCCGGTGATTTGTTCAAACCCGGCATTGGCGAAAATAATGGGTCGGTCTTCCTGCTGCACATCGACCAGCAGGACGCCGTTGACGGCCGAGGCAATCGCCTTTTCCTGCAGACGCTGCCATTGCTGCGCCTGGACCTGTTCGGTGATGTCGCGTTCAATTTTCGACACGCCGGCGAGCGCACCGCCCAGGTCGTAATATGGCGCCATCCCCAGCGAAACCCACAGCCGCTCGCCGTCTCTGCTTATGCGTTCTGTTTCAAAGCCGCGGATTCGCTCCCCTTTTTTCACCCGGGCGATCATCTGTCTGCTTTCTTCGACCCGTTCCGGCGGCAGGATGATCTCGATCGACTGACCGATCGCTTCCTCTTCTTTGTAGCCGTATAGGGTTTCCGCTCCTTTATTCCAGGAGAGGATGCGGTTCTCCAGATCGATCTGCAGGATGGCGTCGCCCGAGGTCTGCACGACCGAAGCCAGGCGTTTGGTTTCCGCCTCGGCCAGTTTGACCGCGCGCATGTCGATGAGGGTCAGCACTACGCCGTCGACCCGCGGGCCGGCCTGGTACGGCAACAATCGCAGCAGGTAGCTTTCTCCCTGGTTGTCGGTCGTTTCGTATTCGATCCGTTCTCCTGACTGCAGCACCTGTTCAATCTCGGCCAGCAGGGTGGGACGCTGCATGTTGTGGGCGAAGCTCTCGATCTTGCGGCCCAGATCCTGTGGCATCAGGTGAAAGACTTTGGTCATTCGCGGGGTAAATTTCCTGATGCACAGTTCGCGATCCAGGAAGATCACGCCGACATCGGTGCTGAGCAGCAGGTTATCCATGTCGTCGGTCATTTCCGTCAGCTCGGCGATTTTCCGCTGATGCTCGGCGTTGACCGTGTAGAGCTCTTCGTTGACGGAATGCAGCTCTTCATTTGTGCTCTGCAGCTCTTCGTTGGAAGCGATCAGCTCTTCATTGGCGGCCTGCAGTTCTTCGTTGCTGGTTTCCAGCTCTTCGATCACCGCATGCAGGTTCTCTTTGGTTACCCGAAGTTCCGACTCCAGCCCTTCGGTGTGGCGGGCGGTCGCCTCGTCGACGGGAATTTCGTCAGGAGTCGAAGCGGGGGCCGGCTGGTCGTCGTAAAAACTGACCAGCAGATGCGTCATGCCGCTCCGCTGGTCCTGGGTGGGCGCGACCTCCAGCGATAGCTGCCGCTGGACGTCCCCCTGCTGGATCCGCAGGCCGCTGTAACGCACCGTTTTTTGATCGTTCAGGGCATGCTGCAGGGCGCCCGCCAAAGTAGTGCGCAGCGACGGATCGATCAGCTGCAGCAGATGGGTGGAGGGTCGGCCGCCGCGGATGCGGAGATACGATTCCGCCCCGCCGAACGTATGCAGCAGCTCAAACTGCTGATCCACCAGCACGCTGGGCGGCATGAAACGGTTGAGCAACTGATCGTAGGTGCGGGCCAGGGAATCGGCCGGACGCGGCCCGGCCGGACGCATGGCGGTCGCCGAGCTTCCGGGCAGGTTCGTGTTGGACAGGGGCAGTCGCATGTCGCGGGGTAACTGACTGTCGCGGCGTTTTCGGTAAAGGCGCCAGTGCTTGTCGATCGGCTCAAATTCGTCCTCCAACTCGCCGGGCGTTTCACTGGGACCCAGCAGCAGGAAGCCCTGCGTCTTCAAGCCAAAGTGGAACAGCGACAGCGCCTTGCGCTGCGCCAGCGGCTGCAGGTAGATCAACAAGTTACGGCAGGAAACCAGATCCAGCCGCGTGAACGGAGCGTCGGCGATAATGCTATGCCGGGCGAAGACGACCATCTGTCGGATCGATTTGTCGACCAGAAACCCGTCGGCCGTTTCCTGGAAATATCTCTCTTTCCGCTCGGGCGAAACATCGACCAGCGACGACGGGCCGTACAGTCCCGCGCTAGCGGTCGCCAGGGAACCGCGATGGACATCGGTCGCAAAAATTTTGACAAGCCGCTTGATGTTCGCACTGGCCAGGGCTTCGTCGAACAGAATCGCCATGCTGTACGCCTCTTCGCCCGTGGCGCAGCCGGCGATCCAGACACGGATCTCGGCGTCGTCGTCGCGGGGCTCTTCGATCAGCGGCCGGATCACCTCTTGTTCCAGCCGGGCGAACGCTTCGCCGTCGCGGAAAAACCGGGTGACGCCAATCAGCAGGTCTTTGTACAGCAGGTTTCGTTCTTCGGACTCCGCCTGGAACAGCTTGCTGTAGTCTTCGATCTGCGGCACTCCCAGGATCGCCATGCGCCGCTCGATGCGGCGTTGTACCGTCGTTGGCTTGTACTGTGAAAAGTCGATGGCGTATTCGGCCCGCAGCAGACGAAAGATATGGTCGAGAGGGCCGTCTTTCCCCTGCAGCATGCAGTCTTCGGCCAGCGCTGACGGGCTGAGCCGATGATCCTTGTACCGCATGAGCGCTTCCGGAATCACATCCGGCGGGAGAATCAGATTCACCGTTCCCGTCTGCTGCGCGGCCAGCGGCATGCCGTCGAAACGGGCCGTATCCTCGCTCTGACAAATCACCAGTCCGCCGGCCTCGCTGATATCGACCACACCGCGGGAGCCGTCGCTGCCTGTGCCGGACAGGATCACGCCAATGGCCTGGGCGCCGACATCTTCCGCCAGCGAACGGAAGAAGTGATCGATCGGCAACGTAAAGCCGTGCCGGGGATCCTTGTCGGTCAGCAAGAGCCGGCCGTGGGAGATGATCATCTCTTTCTTGGGCGGGATCAGGTAGATCGCGTTCGGCTCGACTTCGACCCCGTTTTCCACCATCCGCACGGGCATACGGGTCTGGCGGCGGAGCAGGTGGTCCATCTGGGATTTAAAGTCCGGCGACAAGTGCTGCAGGACAATGAACGCCATCCCGGTGTCGATCGGAGTGGCCGCAAACATCCGTTCCAGGGCTTCCAGACCACCGGCCGAGGCGCCAACCCCGACGATAAAGAATGGGGATGCATTCTGTTCAGGGCTGGGGCTGTCGGGGGGCGTGCCGTCGGAGTCTTGCTCCGGGCATGAGCGATCTTGCTGCTCGGGCGGCTGGTCTGTCATCGTGAATCACTCCTCCTCGTCCTGTTAGGTTACGAGACGGAAAAGCAAACTTCGTGCCATCGGGGTCGGCCCCTGGAAGAACGGCCCAAGCGAAGGGGTTTTGCCGTCGGTGGTCGCCTTGCATCTCACGGATTTGCCAGGGTTTCGGGCGATCTCGAAGTGGTAGACAGGGTTTCCGTCAGAGTGTGGTGGAATTGCCTACTGTTCCATGGCGGAGAGCTGGATGGCGTGCGTCCGGTCTGGTCTCGCGGCGACCAGGCTGTCATTTCGGAGCCAACCAGGCCGCTTGCCGTTCACCATCGATCCGTGGGAAATTTGAACCGCATTTCCCGGCCGGCGACAACAGCCGGACCCGGTTTGCGGGCGCGTTTCTTGCGGACGAAATGACGCCTTGCCAGGATTTTGTTGTTAGAATCGGAGCGTTTCCCCCGCCTTGCGCCCGGTCTTGCCGGTCGGTTATTGCCCTTTATGAGGAATGGTTCCATGTTGTCTGCTCGTCCGATATTTGGCTGGTTGTCCCAGGCGGCAACGGGGCTCGCTCTGGCTGTGGCCGTGGGAGGTTCGGCTTTGGCTGCCGAAAACGGAACGCATACGCTGCGGACCTTTCGCAAAATTGCCCTGACCGACAAATTCTTCAGCGAAGGGATGCACCAGGGCGACTTCAACCACGACGGCAAAACCGATGTGGTCGCCGGCCCTTACTGGTACGCGGGCCCCGATTTCCAGACCGCGCATCAAATCTGGGAGCCGAAGGAGTTTGATCCGCATGGCTACTCCGACGCCTTTTTGATGTTCGTCGGCGATTTTAACGACGACGGCTGGGATGATCCGCTGGTCGTGGGCTTCCCCGGCAAGGAAGCATTCTGGTACGAGAATCCCCGCGGCGAAGGGGACTGGAAGCGGCACACGGCCTTTCCGGTCGTCGATAATGAATCACCCTGCTTCGGCGATATCAATGGCGACGGTCGGCCCGAGTTGTTGTTCCATACCCAGGGCGTGGTCGGCTATGCGTCGTACAACCCGAAGCAGCCGCAGGCCGAGTGGACGTTTCATGCCGTTTCCGAAAAAGGCAGCTGGAGCCGTTTCCAGCATGGCTTTGGTTTTGGCGATATCAACGGCGACTCCCGTCCCGACCTGATGATGCGGGAAGGCTGGTGGGAGCAGCCGGCCCAGCCGCAGGAAGGCCCCTGGACGTTCCACAAATTTGACTTCGGTTCCGGCGGCGCGCAAATGTTCGCTTACGATATCGATGGCGACGGTGACAACGATGTCGTCACCAGCCTGCAGGCGCACGGTTATGGAGTGGTCTGGTTTGAGAACCAGCCGACCGCCGACGGCCAGATCGGCTTTGAGAAGCATACGATCGTCGGCGCGGAGACTTCAGAGAATGCCTATGGCGTGAAATTCTCGCAGCCGCACGCGATTGACCTTGCCGATGTCGACGGCGACGGCCTGCTCGATATCATCACCGGCAAACGCTACTGGGCTCACGGCCCCAAAGGCGATCAGGAGCCCGGAGCGCCGGCCGTGAACTACTGGTTCCAGCTGGTCCGCGGGGACGACGGGGCCGAATTTGTGCCGCACCAGATTGATGACGACTCCGGCGTCGGCACGCAAGTGATCGCCGCCGACGTCACCAACGACGGTCTGGTCGACGTGATCGTCGGCAACAAGAAAGGGCATTTTGTCTTCGTGCAGGAAACGCAGCAGGTCGACGAAGCCGCCTGGCGGGCCGCCCAGCCGAAAAAGAAAACGAAGTAACGCCCCAGCGGACAGGAAACTTTCGCACTGCCCGAATTCGACCGTCCTGCGTCATTTGCGGGGACCGCGAAATGAATGACCGCGAGGCCTGGAGTCGCTGCAGAGAACTGCTGCCAGGCGGCACGGCAATCCAAGAGAATGCGCTTGATTCGGCCTGGCCGGACTCCTACCTTTCTTGACAAGAGTCTCGTTGATTTCTGAAGCGGGGGGCGATCGCCGCCCCGCGCTATCCGGCCTGCAGAGCCGACGCAAGTACTTTCCCGTCTGCAGCGATCCGGTCCTGCATTTCCCTGCCCGCCGACAGTCGTTGCGGGAGTTAGCGCTGCGCGGTACTGGACAAATTGCGGTAAAGGCCGTCAATTTCCGTGGATACGTCAAAAAGGAGCGGACGCATCAGGAAGAATCGCCGGCCGATGTCAGGGGGAGTAACGCCCCCGCCAAGCGAAGAAAACGCGATTTGATACCACGGGAGCGCCTCCGCAAAGCGAAGAAATCGCAGTTTGATACCACACCCGCACGGCCCCCATCGGTCCTTTTCCAGAACGACGAAACGAACTGCCGTCGTCCTTCTTTTCGCCTTATCCGACCTGTTCGCGCAGCCATTGCTGGTAGCCTTCGCTGGCTGCGGTGATGGGGGCGGCAAGGATTTCAGGTTCGTCGTACGGATGCGCCTGGCGGATCGCTTGTTCCAGCCCCGCCCAGGCGGTCGCCACGGTTTTGATGGTCAGACGCCATTCTTCCGCCGTTTCGATCCGGTCCTGCCAGCGATAGATGCTGGTGATCGGGCCGCTGATCTGCACACAGGCGGCCAGTCGCCGATCGACCAGCAAGCGGGCGATTTGTTCGGCGTCGTGGCGGGAGTCGGTCGTCGAGGTGACTTGCATCAGGTCGGACGTCATGGCACGGCATTCGGGGAAAGCAGGGCGGCGGACTGGGCGTGCATCAGAGTGATTTCAGAAACTCTGACAAATCCGACAGCCGGTCGCAATGCTTCGCGCAGGGAGTTTGCTCCCGAATCTCCGGCAACAACGCCCGTCCTCCCAGCACGACCAGCGTCTCTTCCGGGAGTGCTTCGTAAAACTTCCGATAGTCGGCCAGGAACGGCAAGGGGTTTTCCAGGTGCGACAGCGAGAACCAGAACAGCCGAGGGCGACGATCCTGCACGGCCTGGATCAGCGTCTCGATCGGCAGGTTGGTTCCCAGCAGCTGCGTCTGCCAGCCATGCTCTCGCAGGACGGCTTCCACCATCAGGTTCGGCAGCTGGTAATGGTCGCCCGCCACCGAACCGCCAATCGCCAGCGGCGCATCGGCCGCAGGCTCCGGCAGCAAGTCACGCAACGTATGCAGCGCCCTTAGACACGCTTCGCAGCCTCTTCGTTCCTGATACACATGGGCCTCGCCGCAGGCCCAGCGGTCGCCGATCTGCTTGAACGCGGGGGCCATCACCTGATCGCCTATTTCGCTGACCGATTTACCCGCGGAGTAGAGATCGACCACAATCGACCGGCAGCCGTCGGCCGAACCCTGCAGCAGCAGGTCGACCAGGCGCGGGACGGCCCGATCCAGCACCCATTGCGTAACGCCGCTGGTCGGCGGCAGGCCGATCACCTCAGGGCGAAGCAGGGGCCGCTGTGTCTGGCGGACATAGCCGATGAGCGCATCGAGCGTGATTCTGCGATGCCCGCCAACGGTGTACTCCACCGGGATCGCGCCGTCGTCGCACCAGCGTTTCACAGAGGATTCGCTGACGCCAATCGCTAAAGCCGCCTGGCGAGGCGTTAATCGGCGATTCATCGGCGCGTTCCAGGCAAGCGAAAGTCGTCCAGGCAAGCAAAAGTCGACGGGAGGGGCGACAGCGGCGGGGACGTCCCGTGCGATTCGGGGCTCTCCCGAGCAATTATAGCTGGCTTCGCCCGCTTGCTAACCTCACCCCAATGTCGACTTTTGTGGGGGGCGCCAAAGAAATGACGGACGGAAGGGTTCTGCCATTGGCATGGATCAGGTTTTGAACCTGCGCATCAGCGATTGACCTGAGAATCAACGATTGAATGGTGGGGATCCAGGGCAGGTTGGAAACCGGCCCCACACTCCTGGAAACGACGATCCCCAATCTGGCGGTCACGCTCTTCTTCAACTCGGCAATCGCCTTGCCTGGCGCCGAGCGTACGGTCGGTGCATTTTCTGTCAGGGGGGTAACCTGAACTGTACAGATCGACCTTGTATTATAAGGGTTTGGCGGGTCAAATACCCTCGGCGCCCAATTTGCATTAGTGCCCGCACCGGCATTGGTGGCCCGCCTGGGCTGCGCCGCTTTCCCTGGTGACCTTGCGAAACATTCGTATGCCTGATTCCGCTGCGCCTGAAGAGTCCGCCGCCGACGACGCCTTGCCTGTTGCGCCTGTCGCATCGAGCGTGCTGGAAGAAGCGCACGGCGATCTGCTGTCGATCAGTTTCCTGGGGTTGCTGTTTACCCAGTTGCTCACGGCGATCAATGACAATATTTTCCGCTGGCTGGTGATTGGGGTCGCCAAGGATTACGTGGAGCCTTCGCAGATTGGGCTGGTGCTGATGGGCGGCACTGTCTGTTTTGTGGCGCCGTATCTGTTGCTGGCTTCGCCAGCCGGTTATCTGGCCGACCGGTTCAGCAAACGGGCCGTGATCATCGGCTGCAAGATCGCCGAGATTGTGATCATGGCGATCGGCTCCGCAGCCGTCCTGCTGGGCGATCCGGCGGCCCCGCTGGCCACCATGGCGGTGATCTTTACGATCGTCGCCTGCATGGGAGCGCAGAGCGCGCTTTTCTCTCCTTCCAAGCTGGGGGCGATTCCAGAAACGCTGAAGAGCAAGAACATCTCCGCCGCCAACGGCTACTTCGGGCTGGCGACGATCGCCGCGACCGTGGTCGGAGCTGGGGTGGGCAGCTGGCTGGCTGATCTGACCGGACCGCATGGAAAGAATCCCGAGACCTGGTGGTGGACGCCGTTGGTGCTGGTCGGCGTCGCCATCGCCGGAACCCTGTTCAGCCTGGGCATCCGTTACGTGCCCCCGGCCAACCCGAACCGACGTTTCCCCTGGGATGCGCCGGTGCAGAACATTCGCGACCTGTACAAGCTTTTCTCGCATGCGGCCCTGTTCCGCGTGGCGCTGGGCATTATGTTCTTCTGGTCGATCGGCGCCCTGGCGAATCTGAATATTGACCAGTTTGCGGCCGAAGGCGGGGCCCTGAGTGAAACGGCGAAGAATCCGTTGCTGATCTCCCTGGTGCTGGGTATTGGCGCCGGGAGCGTGCTGGCCGGACTGGCTTCCGGCGGCCGAGTGGAGCTGGGCATGCTGCCGCTGGGCGCGCTGGGGATGGCGGTCTGCAGTCTGCTGCTGTTTACCTGTAGCGGCGAGATCTTCCAGCCCGGATCGCCCGTCACGACCAGTCTGATCTGGTCCTGCGTGCTGCTGTTTTTCCTGGGCGGCAGTGCGGGGCTGTTCTCGGTGCCGCTGGAATCGTACCTGCAGCAGCGCAGCCCGCGCGAAGGCCGCGGCGCCATTCTGGCCGCTTCCAACTCGCTGACTTTTGCTGGCGTGGTCGTTTCCTCGGTGCTGTTCGCCGCGCTCCGGGCGCCTGTTTACGAAGGCTCGCTGGAGAATATTCCCGCCGCCCAGCGCGGTCTGCCGCTGGCGGACGATCAGGCCCGGCAGCTGCAGCAAACGGTCGCCGAATACCAGACCGCCTGGGAGCAGCCAGGGGCCAGGCCGGATCGCAGCGACTATGTCTCCCGTCTGCCGGTTGCAGCGCAGCAGGAAGCGGTCGTGCAGCTGGCCTGGATTGATCTGCATCAGCGACGGGAGGCGGGCGAGACGGTGCCGCTGTCGGCGTTCCTGGCCGACTTTGACGACGCCGATCGTCCTCTGGCTGGCGAAGTTTACTATCAGAGCAACGACCTGCCGTTGTTCTCCGCCCGCAGCATTTTCCTGCTGGCCGGAATTTTAACGCTGCCGGTGCTGGTCTATATCGTTTGCCTGTTGCCGCAGGCGACGATTCGCTTCCTGGTGTGGCTGGTCACGCTGGTCGTGTATCGGCTGCACATTCACGGCCGTGACAACCTGCCGGAAGAAGGCGGCGCCCTGCTGGCGCCAAACCATGTCTCCTGGCTGGACGGCATCCTGCTGATGCTGGTGTCGCCGCGCCCGGTGCGGATGGTGGCCTTCAGGGGGAACTTTGAAAAGGGTTGGCTGCTGTGGATGACGGGCGTCTTCCGCGCCATTCTGATCGGCTCCAAACCGAAAGAAATCGCCGGCGCCCTGAAGGAAGCCCGCGAGGCATTGAACGCCGGCGACCTGGTCTGCATTTTTCCCGAAGGCGGCATCTCCCGGACGGGGCAGGTCCAGGCGTTCCGCCCCGGTATGATGAAGATTCTTAAAGGAACCAACGTCCCCATTATTCCGATCTATCTCGACGAACTATGGGGCAGTATTTTCAGTTTTGATCAGGGGAAATTCTTTTGGAAGTGGCCGAAGAAATGGCCGTACCCTGTTTCTATTTTCTTTGGCGAACCGCTGACCCAGCAACCCCACGATATTCACAAGGTGCGCAGGGCGGTGCAAGATCTCGGAGCCTTGGCTGTGGAGCAACGAAAAAAGCGGAACACGCTGATTACCCGCAAGTTTATTCGCCGCTGCAAACAGCGCGGCAAGAATCCCAAGGTGTCGGATTCGACCGGCGTCAAGCTGTCCGGCAGCGAGCTGCTGGCCCGTACGATCGTGCTAAAGCGGCTGCTGAAACGCCATGTGCTGAAGAAAGACGAAAAGTACATCGGCGTGCTGCTGCCGCCGACGTGCGCTTCGGTGATAGCCAACGGGGCGATTGCGCTCGACCATCGGATTTCGGTCAACTTGAACTACACAGTTTCCGAAGCGGTGATGAACAGCTGCATTGAGCAGGCCGGCATCAAGCATGTGCTGACCAGCAAACGCTTCTACGAGAAACTGACCGAACGCGGGCCGCTGAACCTCAACGCCGAAATCGTCTACCTGGAAGACTTCAAAGACAAAGTCACCGGCGCCGATAAAGCAGTCGCCGGCCTGCATACCTATGTGCTCCCTTCGCGCGTGGTGGAAGTGCTGCATGGCCTGCACCGGATCGACCCGCACGAAACCGCGACGGTCATTTTCACCTCTGGCTCCACCGGGGCGCCCAAGGGCGTCATGCTCAGCTATATGAACATTGGCACCAATGTCGAAGCGGTCGACCAGGTGGTGCATTTGAACAGCCAGGACGTACTGATGGGCATCCTGCCGTTCTTCCATTCGTTCGGCTACACCATCGCCATGTGGGGCGTGATGGGGCTCGATATCCGCGGCGTATACCACTTTAATCCGCTCGACGCCAAGGGCATTGGCAAGCTCTGCATGCGGAACGATGTGACCCTGCTGCTGGCCACGCCGACGTTCCTGCGCGGTTATCTGCGACGGGTGGAGCCCAAGCAGTTCGCCAAGCTTGATGTCGTTGTCGCCGGCGCCGAACGGCTGCCGACCGAACTGGCGGATGCGTTTGAAGAGAAGTTTGGCGTGCGTCCTGTCGAAGGCTACGGAGCGACAGAGCTCTCCCCGCTGGTCTCCGTCAACGTGCCGCCCAGTCGGTCGTCAGGCAACTTCCAGACCGACAGCAAGAACGGCACCGTCGGCCGGCCGATCCCCGGCGTGGCCGCCAAGGTGACCGACCTCGACACGGGCGAAGAGCTGGGAACCGATCAGCCCGGCATGCTCTGGATCACCGGCCCCAATGTGATGACGGGCTATCTCAACCGGGACGATCTGACCGGCGAGGTCGTCCACGATGGCTGGTACAAAACGGGGGACGTCGCCCTGATCGATGAAGAAGGCTTCATCAAAATTACCGGCCGCATCAGTCGGTTCTCAAAGATCGGCGGCGAAATGGTCCCCCATATCAAAGTCGAAGAAGCCCTCAACAAGGCCCTGGGCGAAAGCGACGAAGACGGGGAAAGCGAAGGGATCCGGCTGGCGGTGACTTCGATCGCCGATGAGAAAAAAGGGGAGCAGCTGGTCGTGCTGCATACGAAGATCGACAAAACGCCCGACGACCTGCGCAAATCGCTGTCCGACGACGGCTTCCCCAACATTTATATCCCGGCCCGCACCCGGTTCCTGGAAGTGGAAACGCTGCCGCTGCTGGGATCCGGCAAGCTCGACCTGAAGCTGATGAAACAGCTGGCCGAGGAGAAATTTTCCGCCGCTGAAGACGAATAACACTGGCAAGCGTTGTTCGTCTCCAACGCCCCGTTAATCTGCGATTCTGTGGGGAGTGCCTGCGATGAATGTTTCCGGCCTGTCGGGTAACGAAATCTACTGCCTGCACCAGAAGGGCTGGCAGCCGGGCGGGATCGTGGTCGGCAACAGCGTGCAGTCGCTGGGCTTTGTCGGCGGGATCTCCTCCAGCTTGAAAACGCTAGCCGGCGGCGAAGTGGAAAACATGACGAGTCTGATCTCGGAAGGTCGCCACCTGGCGATCAACCGGATCGAAGAAGACGCCAAAGTCCGCGGCGCGCAAGGACTGACCGGCGTGTCGACGGAGCTGAAAACGCTGGGCGGCATGATTGAGTTCCTGGCGATCGGCTCCGCCATTCACGGGCCCCAGTACCAGGGCCCGTTCTTCTCGACCGCCTGCAGCGGCCAGGAGTTTTACTGCCACCTGGATGCGGGCTATCAGCCGCGGCATTTTGTGATGGGCAATGTCGCGTACGCCCTGGGGATCGGACGCGGCATCAGCGGGTCGTTCCGCACCTTTGCCGTCCGCGGGGAAGTGAAAGAATTCTCGGACCTGTACAACCACACGCGGCACTTGGCGCTGGAACGCCTGGAAGCGGAAGCGGCCCACATGGGCTGTAACTCGGTCGTCGATATCAACACGGAGGTGCTGTCGATCGCCGGCGTGCGCGAAATGCTGATGGTCGGCACGGGCTCTTACAACCCGTCGCTGGGAAAACTGCAGCGGCCCGTCACTTCGGAGCTGACGGGCGAAGAGCTCTGGAACCTGACGCAGATGGGCTACGCGCCGGTGCGACTGGTGCTGGGGACTTCGGTATACGCCCTGGGTTTCGCCGGCGGCATGACGGCCATGTTCAAGTCGTTCTCCCGCGGCGAAATCACCGAGGTGACGCAGCTGGTGTATGAAGCCCGTGAGAACGCCCTGGCGCACATCATGGAAGACGCGGCCAGCTGCGGCGCCGAGCAAGTGATCGGAGCCAAGGTGTTCGTCCACGAGATCGGCAGCGGCCTGGTCGAGGTGCTGGCGATCGGCACCGCCATCCGTCGCAACCCGCAGATGAAAACCGTGAGCGAGCAGTTGCTGCCGCAAGCCATCATCCGCGATCGCGATACGTTCTTCGACGCATCGCTGACCGGCAGTCTCAGCCGCGAGCACGTGTCCAGCGGGACCTCCTCCGCGACGGCCTCGCCGGGCAACAACGCCGTCGGCTGCATCATCGGCCTGATCGTGGTCGGCGGCTTCTTCCTGACGATGTGCGGCGGCTTTCTCATTAGCGTGTTCGGTTAGTCCACGTTACGGCGTGGCCGGCCGTTCCTGCAGGAACGTTTGTACGGCGCCGGCAAGACTGGCGCCGATGGCCCGATAGCCGGCCGTGGTGCTGGTGGGGTTGTTCCAGCTGGTTTCCAGGCAGACGCTCACGGTCTGGGGATTGCCCCGCATGGCGACCCAGTTGGCGCTGATTTGTCGCCAGAGCGGATGGTAACTGGGGCCGGTGCTTCGCTGTTTATTACTGACGGGAGTCGACGGCCTGATCTGGGCGATCCGGTCGCAGGCCAGGTCGGTGAACTGGTTGCGGAGCCTGATCGCGGGCTCTTTCAGCTGTTCGTCGGGAGCGACAAAGAAGAAGGTCGGGTCGCCTGGCGCCGGGTTGTGCAGGTCCAGGAAGATGTCCATCCGGCCTTCGTCGATCAGGGCGTTGACCTGCTTCTGCGCGGCGATGATTTCGTTCCAGTGCGGCTGGGGCGACCAGTCCCGGTTGTGGTCGTGCGGCACGGCGTTCTTGCCGCCGTTGCCGGTCGCCGTGTTGTCGATATCCATCACGGGAACGAGGTAAATCTCCGCATGACGCCGCAGCCAGGCGGCCTCGGCGGCGTCGCTCAGCAGCCATTCGCCAAAGCCTTGCGCGACCCAGCTGGAGCCGCTTTCCCATGCATGCTGCCGGGCCTGCACCCATACGCCAAAACGCTCCGACGCAGGGAGTTCGCCTTCCCGGATAGAGAGCATCGGCACAGGACGATCTTCGCGCGAGCGGCACAGCAATCGGGCCGTGGCGTGCGGCGATTTCTGGGCCATGTCGCGGACGAACTTCTCCGCCGTTGCAGGCGTGTAGGGCGGCCCCCAGGCAACGACGACCGACTCGGCCTGGGGCTGGAGCGTGTAGACGATCCCGCCATCCTGGCGTTTGCCAGGCTCGGTATGCAGCCAGGTTTCGCCGTCGATCGAAAAGGTCGCCCGGTCCGGCATGGCCCACGAGGCGGCCAGCGGTTTCGCGTTGCCGACCGTCGCGGTCGAACCGCGCAGACGCAGCGTAAGCGTTTCCCCTGGCGTAAGTCCGGCGACGCGCATGCACCACCAGCAGGGCCAGCCCCGCCGGGGATCGCCGCCCGGCATGAAGCTCACGCTCCGCCCGGCCTGGTCCAGTTCCAGCACCTGCGCCGAGCCGCCTTCAAAGTCGTCCGTCACCCGCAACAGTTCCGCCGCCGCAGCACGGGACGCATCGATTCCAGAAAGGAGGACGGCGGCCAGGCAGACGAACGACACCGCATTTCGCAAGCAAGACATGGGCGGCTCCGGGGTAGTGGACCTGGCCATAAGTCCTTCTTTTTATCTGACGCCATACGGACATGCGGCCATGTTGAGGACGGGGGCAGGGACCTGTGGCCAGGTCCGCTACGGGGGAATGGCGTTACGGTTTCTCCGGCGTTTCGATCGTTTCTTCGGGCGGGCGGCGCATGCTGGTCAGGCGGATGCAGTAGGCCATTAACCCCAGGTTCAGCAACAGGAAAAAGCCAAAGGCCCAGCGGCCGCCGATTTTGGCGGAAGCGGCGTGTTCGGCGTAGCGGGTCGATATGTCGATCGCCGCCAGCCGGGTCGATTCGTTGATGACCGTCATGCCGCAAAAGTGCAGCATTAGACCGACCGTCGCGACGCTCAGCCAGACTAGCTTCAGCCGCCCTGCCCGCAGCTGGGGAACCCAGGCGATCAGTTCCAGCGTCACGCCAATCACGGACAGAATCACGTACGGCAGCGTGAGCATGCTGAACACCACATCCCGCGCCGCCGGCGGCATCAACAAGGAATAGGCGCCCGCACAAATACTCGTCAGCACAATAGCTATCAGGGCGATCATGGCCGTACGATGCGCACCGCGGGTCTGTTCCGCGGTCGGCATGCCGGTATCCAGTCGCGACTCCCACCACACCTGCCAGGCAAGCATCAACGCCATCGTGGGAAAGGATCCCACGACCCACAACGCCAGCCGTGGGAACAATTCAAACGGCCGATAAACGAGCACCCCCGAGGCGTACTGTTCCACCCAGACATCGGGATGCACGCTCAGCAGATGATTCTCCACCCAGCTCCAGGCGACAAACATGAAGCCGGCGAACGCCCCCACGCCGACCGCCGCCCGGGCGACAAACGGCCAGTGCCCGATCCGCTTGCTCTTCAGGATATACAGCAGGTAAAACCCGGCGATCAGCACCGGCAGGATCGCCATCCAGCGATAAAACAGCAGCAGGTTGGCCGTATAAAAGTTCTCGCGATATACAATCTGCAGGAACAGCAACGGCGCAATGCCGGCGGTGATGGCGGCGCTCAACATGAACGGCAGCCAGTCGCGCAAGATCCGCGACAACGGCGTCCCATCGTCGGCCGAACCAAACAGCACCGTATGCGCCGCCAGGTAGGCCGAGCCCGCCAGGACATAATTCATGAACAGGACATGAATCATAAACACGGCCACCAGCAGCGTCAGATAAAACGCCGTCGGTCCCGGAAAGCCAAAAGGGAATACAGTATCCATCAGTGGGTGCTCCCTTGCGTCAGGTGTTCCTCAAGCACGATGCCGGATTCCACGCCGACTTCGTCCAGCCAGCGCTGGATCTGCTCCAGGACGGCCGGGTCGTCGGTCTCTTTCCAGTCGGCCGGGCGATTGGCGTTTTCCCAGGAGACGTACTGCACCAGCGCCTCCAGCTCCAGGTTGTTCCCGGCGAACGGCGGCATGAACGCTTTGGTCCGCTGCAGCTGGGCGATGTTCAATCGTTTCTGTTCCGTCGACCAGCTGGAGCAAAGCTCGGACAGCCCGTTGGCGCCGTTGACGGTGTGGCACACAGAGCAGTGGAAGCGATACACCTTGGCCCCCAGCAGCAACTGCTCGTTGGGATATTGTTCCGGGTTCCGCATCGGGTAAGGATCATTCGTCACGCAGCCGATCTTTCGCAGGCGGGCCACATCCGCCTGGGTGACCGAGTTGGAATAGAGCGTCTTGCGGATGGAGTACGGCTTGCGGACCCCTTCGCGTACAAACTCGCCGCCGCCAGTCGCCACAAACGCCAGCATGCACAGCAGGCTGGCGGTCGCTCCGTTGATATACAGTTGCTGCCGCAGCATGCCGACCAGCGCGTACAGCCCAATCAACGCCGAGGCTCCGATGCTGGCGCCCATGAACATGGTCATGGTGATGTTGCCGCCCAGCGCCATGGCGCGGCTGTCGGGCGGCATCGTAAACAGAAACCAGGCGCCCAGAAACGGCATCAGCGCCATGGGAGCCAGCAGATGGGCCGCCCGATGAATGAGCGACTCTTTGGCAGGGCGATCCAGCCAGGGGACGGCGTTGATCACCACGCAGGCGACCAGCGAGCCGACCGTCATGGCGGTCACCGTGCGGAACAGAAGCGAAGGGAAGAAGCTGGGGTTGAAAAAGCCGTCCCACATCCAGCGAGTTTCGGGCCAGTTTCCCGGCGTCAGTTGCCAGGACAAAATGCCGTTGATCCAGAACAGGCTGAACCAGGAGGCGACCGCGTAAATCAGCAACAGCCGGAAACGAGCCGTATCGGTCAACACTTTGCTGTACCGATAAAAGCAGTAGCCGGCCGTAATCTCCAGGCTGAAGAACGTCCACTCGATCCCCCAGACCCAGTGGAATTCACCGACCATCATGCCGATGGTTCGCGGGCTGACCTGGATGGAAACGAACCACATCGCCACGCCCGTTACCGCGCCGACGACAAAGCTGATCAGCACCAGCAGCTTGAAGTAATCGTCGACAAACCGCCGGGCGTACGGGTTGCGGCCCGTTTGCGCCAGCCACTGGAAATAGCACATCAGCATGCCGCCGCCGATGGCGAACATCGCCAGGAAGACATGGAAAATGCCCAGGCCGCCCAGCACCATCCCTTTCATCGCAGGGCCAAAAGTATTGACAGGGTAATACAGATCCATGGAGTCCGATCCCAAAACGTTCGCGAAAGGTCCCGTCGCACAGCACGGTCGCCGGGGGGCAGGCGATCGCTTGCCCCGGTAGTTATAGCGCGTCGCCTGCCGTTTCGCCACCTGGGAAGCAGGAGGGATTCTGGAAAGAAACCTGCGCGGCTGCGGGAGGAAAGACGAGGAACGGGGCAGCCGCTGACGCGGGTCTGTCAGTCACGGGAGACGGTAGCGTCAAACGCGTGCCCGCGATCCAGACGGGTGCGCCGTTCCTCCAGCTGCACCGTGCCGTCTTCCTGAACGGTGAAGATGCTGTGCCCGCCCATGGCGTGGGTCACGTAGCCGCCCTGGCCGTTCACCGGCGATGCGCCTTCGCGGTCCGCCTGCAGGGAGAGCGAGCCGTCTTGCTCGATCCAGAAATAACACTTGGCGCTTTCGCCCGGCGGGATCTGGCCCAGCGCTGCTTCGCAACCGCCGCCCCCGACGCGCACGTTCGACAGCGTCTGCGAACAGGCGTTATCGACCTGCACCGTCAGGCGCGTTTCCTGCCTGACCACCGCCGCGATCACTCCGGCAGCGACGGGAAAATTAACCAGCAGCAAAGCACCCGCGCCCAGCGTCGCCAGCCAGCGGCGCCGGGGAGTCACGGCCGGATCGCGACCGGATCGCACCCAGTAAAGGCCGAGGGCAACCCCGCCGTTCAGAAAGCAGACAATCCCGCCCAGCAGCACGAAGATGCCGGCGAGCGCCAGTTCCTTTAGCGGCCACGCAAGCCACAGCAGAAAAATGGCGACTCCCGTCAGCAACGGCAAGACGCCGCTTGCGATAGCCATCCGCAATGCGCGATTCATGAAACGTCCCCCGGCGATTCAACAGCCCCCGCGGCAAACGGGCCGCTGTGTCGAGGCTATCCGAATCGGCGGCAGACGGCAATCGCGATCCGCGTGCACGGGCCTGCCTGGCGTGGGCCGAATACTGTAGCTGAACTCGCCAGAGTTTGGCCGCTGTTCCCCGGCAGACGCTGTCCAAAGTCTGGCGACTTCGACTAACTTTATGGCGTTCGTTGTCTTTGTTCGTTGTGCTACGCGCTGAGGGAGCCGGCGGGCGGCAGGGAGATGCGGAAGGTGCTGCCTTTGCCGAGCTGGCTGGAGACCGTCAACTGGCCGCCGTGGACTTCTTCGATGATATGCCGGGCCAGCGGCAGGCCGAGACCCGTGCCGGGAGCCATGTTCCGGTCGCGGGCCACACGGTAGAACTTGTCAAACACGCGGAGGCAGTCTTCCTGGCTGAGTCCCACGCCGGAGTCTTCCACTTCGAACTCCACGCCGCTTTCGGTCAGTCGGCTGCGGAGCGTAACGTGGCCGCCTTCGGGCGTGTACTTGATGGCGTTGGAGAGCAGGTTGATCGCCGACTGCAGCAGCATGTCGCGGTCGGCCAGCGCGCCCAGGTAGAGCGGGCTGAGGTCGGTTTTCAGCTGGATCTTTTTCTGGTCGGCGGATGGCTGCACCACGCCAAAGGCTTCTTCCAGCAGTTCGTTCAGGGACTGTTTCTGCTTGTTGACATTCACCACGCCGGCTTCGATGCGGGCCATGTTCAGCAGGTTGTCGATCAGCCGCTGCAGGCGGTCGGCCTGGTTGTTGATGACATCGAGGAATTCTTCGCGAGTGGTTTCGTCTTCCACGTCGTTATCGGCCAGCAGTTCAACATACGCCTTGATGCTGGACAGGGGCGTTTTCATTTCATGGCTGACCGAGGCGACAAACTCGGCGTTCCGTTTCTGCAGGAGCTTGCGGTCGCTGACATCGCTCAGCACGGCCACGGCGGTGAGCGGTCCGTTCTCGTCGGCCGGGTTGGAGTTGCGGCAGAGCAGACGGAAGGAGCGTTCCGTTCCGGCAGGGTCGGTCAGGTTCACATCGCGGCTGCGATGGACTTCGGTTTTGTGCTGCAGCGCGGCCTGGATCGGTTCCAGGATGGGGCCCGCCAGCTCCAGTTCCGACAGACGCTGCTTGCGGCTGGCGTCAAAGGTGAATCCCAGCAGCGCTTCGGCGGCGCGGTTCGCCAGGACGAGCTCTTCATAGGCGTTCACGACCAGGACCGGATCGTCGAGACTGGCGACCACCTCGGCGATCTGCGTCAGTTTTTCGGAGGTGCGCTTCGCTTTGAGTTCCGCCTTGGCGCGTTGCTGGTTGATCGACTCCCAGTTTTCGATCGCTTCGGCGACACGGCTGAGGAACTCGGCATGGAACTCGCCGCACAGACCTTCGGCCAGAAAGCTGGGAGGAGTGGCCGCGATCCATTCTTCAGGGCGACGTTCGGCCAGGCAACGGAAGTAACCCGCCATCAGGCGGCGTTCCTGGCGGCGCGTCGACAGACACCAGCCGGCCGTTAACAAGACCGCGCTGGCAATCGATGCAAACACAATCAGTTTCAGCACCGGCTGGGACGAGAAAAAGCTCGGCAGCATCAAGGCCAGCGCCGTGACGGTCAATAACCCCAGGACATAGGGTATGGCCAGCTGGAGGTGGCGTGATGTCATTCTTGGGCAGCCTTCATAGCGATCAGTCACAAGGGCAGTGAGGGAGCGGGCGGTTTCGCTATGGGGAGACGAACGAGTTCTCGCTCGGGAAATACGAGCGTATCCGGCGTCCCTTTTCGCTAAAGGAAACGGAGGTAATGGGAGCGAAGTTAGTGGGGGAACTTCGCCAGACAATCCAAGAGTACGTCACGATCTGAGCGTGTCCAGTCGGCCCGGCGCCCGCTGTATTCCGTAGATTACCGGTAATCGTCGTCTCCCCCCTGAAACGGGCGGGAGCACCCACGCCATAATTGCCAACTGAGCCCTGGCAGGCCGTCGGCAGTGCGAATCGTAACGATTACGCCCGATGGTCAGGCGACCGTTCGGGAAGAATCAGGGAATCACGACTGCGGAAAGCCGCAAGAAGTCCCCAAAGTCAAACTAGCAGTTCGTGCAGCACGCGGCCGTGGACGTCGGTCAGGCGAAAGTCGCGTCCGCTGTGCCGGAAGGTCAACTTTTCGTGATTCAGACCCAGCAGATGCAGCACGGTCGCCTGCAGGTCATGCACATGCACGCGATTTTCGATCGCGCGGAAACCAAACTCGTCGGTGGCGCCGTGGGTGATTCCGCCGCGGACGCCGCCGCCCGCCAGCCACATGGTAAAGCCATGGTTATTATGGTCGCGGCCAGCGGTAGGGCTGAGCTTGTTGTCCTGCGTCAGTTCGACCGTGGGGGTGCGGCCGAACTCGCCGCCCCAGATCACCAGCGTGTCGTCCAGCATGCCGCGGTTCTTCAGGTCGGTCAGCAGGCCGCTGAGTCCCTGGTCGCATTCCTTCGCCAGGCGGCGATGATCGCGGGCGATATCGTTATGG
Source organism: Lignipirellula cremea (assembly GCF_007751035.1). Taxonomy (NCBI): domain Bacteria; kingdom Pseudomonadati; phylum Planctomycetota; class Planctomycetia; order Pirellulales; family Pirellulaceae; genus Lignipirellula; species Lignipirellula cremea. Next base: position 1,199,805 of record NZ_CP036433.1, read on the forward strand.
CTGTCCCAGGGCTGCAGCGTACCGTGCCAGACCTGCACAAACCGTACGCCCCGTTCCACTAGTCGCCGGGCGATCAACATCTGTTTTGCCTGGGCGCTCTCGCCGTACAGCTTCTGCACGTCGGCCGGTTCGCGATCGATATCAAAGGCGTCCGTCGCTTCGGTCTGCATCCGGAACGCCGTTTCGAACGAATGAATGCGGGCCTCCAGGTCGGGCTCGCCGCGATCCGCAAAGTGCATTTGATTTAGCGACTGCAGGAAATCCAGCTGGGCTTTCTGCTCGCCTCGCGACAGCAGCGGGTTCTGCAGGTTGTCGATCAGTTCGCTCGGTTTCCGATCAAGCGTTTCGAGATAAGCGCCCTGGTAAGCGCCCGGCAGGAACGAGGACTGCCAGTTATCGGCGCCAGCGACGGGCATCCCCTGCGGCACCAGCACGACAAAGCCGGGCAGGTTCTGGTTCTCGGTCCCCAGGCCGTACGTCACCCAGGAGCCGATGCTGGGGCGGGACATGGCGGCGGCTCCGCAGTTCATCAGCCGCAGCGAGTTTTCGTGAATGGGGGCGTCGGTGTACATCGATCGCACCACGCACAGATCATCGGCATGATTCGAGGCCAGCTTGTCGAACAGTTCGCTCGCTTCCAGCCCCGACTCGCCGTACTTCTGGAACGTGAACGGCGAGCTGAGCGCGGCGCCAGTAGGACGTTCCGTGGCGAAGTGCAGCGGCAAACGCTCGCCGTGGCGCCGGGTCAGTTCCGGTTTGGGATCGAACGTATCGACTTGCGAAGGGCCGCCGTTAGCCAGGATTTGAATCACCCGTTTGGCGCGTCCGGGAAAGTGTCCGGGCCGGGCCGCCAGCGGATGCGCCGACGACGGAGCCGCTCCCTGCGAGGAACCTGCTGCCGATGCGGGCTCCGCCGCCAGTGCACCGTGTTGCTGCAGCACGGCGGCCAGTCCGGCCAGACCCAGGCCGGCGCCGCAATGAGAAAGCATCTGCCGACGGCTCCACTGCGGGACGGGTAGTTGCAACATGGGTCCAGCTCCAGGAGGAAATGTCGATCCGCGGACGGCCTAATCGACAAACAGGAATTCGTTGGAAAGCATCAGGCCTTGCGCCAGGCTGGCCCAGCGGCGCCCGGCCGCGGCCGGTTCCGGATCGGCCGACTGCACATACTTCAGGGCGAGCGCCGCCTCGGCGGCGGTCGGATTGCGCGACAGGACCAGGCGGAACAAAGCCTGGATGCGGGCCGGCGGTTCGGTCACCCGGGCGACCTCCGGCCGGGCCACGGCGTGCTCGGCCTGCTGGCGGACGAACGGGCTGTTCATCAGGTATAAAGCCTGCAGCGGGACGATCGCCGACGACCGCTGGGCGATCGAGGTGTCAGGGTTTGCCACATCAAAGTTCCGCAGCAACGCGGGGATGCGGAAACGGTCCGTGTAACTGTACAGGGCCCGTCGATGATGGGCCGCATTCAGCAACGCCCCGCGTCCCCCCATTCGCGTATCCAGTCGGCCAGCCGCCTGCAGCAGGGAATCCCGTAGCGGCTCAAACTCCAGTTGCCGCGGCGGCATCCGCCACAGGTAGCGATTCTCGGGGTCGCGCTCCAGCGCGTCCGCCGAGGCGGTCGACGCCTGGCGCCAGGTTTCCGAGGTCATCACATACCGATGCAGCGCTTTGAGCGACCAGCCATGCTCCATGAACCAGAACGCCAGGTGGTCCAGCAACGCCGGGTGCGAAGGCGGCAAGCCGCTGTAGCCAAAGTCATCCAGCGTGGTCGTCAGCCCGGCCCCAAAGTGATGACTCCACACCCGGTTCACGGCGACGCGGGCGGTCAGCGGGTTCTGGTCGCTGGCAATCGCCTGGGCCAGCTGCAGTCGCCCGTCGTCGGGATATTCGCGATCATCGACAGCGGCCAGCACATGCAGAAACCGGCGGGGAACCGTTTCGCCCGGATGGGTCAGATCGCCGCGGAGGAACACGTGCTGCTGCGGCAGACGCTTGCGCACCTGCACGGTGAGCGCCCGATCGACAGGGGCCGACACTTCCAGCAGATGGACGGCTGTCTGCAGTTTCTTCGCCTTTTCTCCGTCGGCCCGACCGACCAGCTGCTTGCTGGTGAGAAAGCGGTGCAGGTCTTCGCGGATCTCGTCCCGGTCCCGCGGCGGCAGGGGCGACTCGGAACCAAAAATCAGCTCCACCACCGGGCTGTCGGTTTGCTGCAGCTCGGCGGCGATGATCTGGCCATAGGTCGTTGCGGCGGCCAGCATGTCGGCCGGCGGCTGTGCGATAAAGGCCGCCTGCACGGCCGGATGATGGCCTTTCAGACCCTGGTCGATCAGCCCTTTCGCCTGGCGGGCGAAGCCTTTTTGCGGTAGCGCCATCAGCTGACGCCAGAGACGGAAGAAAGGTTCGTCGCGCTGCCGGCATTGTTCCAGCAAGGCGGCCCAGCGATCGGGTGCATGGTACACGAGCCAGCCGCGAGGCGTATCCAGCGGGATGTCGCCGGTCGTGGTGCGATGGTTCTCCGACGCCCGCACCAGGTACTGCAGATATTCGGTCGCATAGTCGCGCAGGTGCTGGTTCGACGATTTCAAGCAGGCGTCGACATGGGCTTCATAAGCGGCGATCGCCTCGGCCCTTTTCTTTTCGTAGGCGGAAATCGCGGCCGGGTCGCCGGTGCGGGTGACTTCGGGCAGGTCCAGCGGCTGCTCAAAGCTGTCGAGAATCCCATACAGCGAGTAGTAGTCGCGGGTCGGCGTGGGGTCGAACTTGTGGTCGTGGCAACGGGCGCAGGCCAGCGTCAATCCGAGAAAGCCGCGGCCGACGACATCGATCCGGTCGTCCACCCGCAGGGCGGGCCCTTCGGCGTTGGCGGCGAACTGGCGTCCGACGGCGAAGAAGCCCAGCGCTCGCAGATCGGCGGGCGAAGCGTCGGGCAAACGATCGGCCGCGATCTGCTCCAGGACGAACCGCTGATACGACTTGTCCTGGTTGAGGGCGTCGACCACATAATCGCGATAGGTATGGGCAAAGGGGATGCGGCGCTCGGCGTCGGTCGAGGCTTCGACCGTATCCGCGTAACGCGCCACGTCCAGCCAGTGACGGGCCCAACGCTGCCCGTACTCCGGCCGGGACAGCAGGTCGTCGAGCAGCGATTCCCAGGCGGCCTCGCTGGGATCGACGGCAAACCGCTCCACCACTTCATACGGCGGCGGCAATCCGATCAGGTCGAAGTACGCCCTGCGCACCAGCGTGCGGGCGTCGGCCGGCGGATTCGGCGCCAGACCGTGCTGCGGCAACTGGCTCCGCACAAAACGATCGATCGGGTGCCGGGCGCCTTCGACGGGCGGCGGCGTGGGGTTCGTGATCGGCTGGAACGACCAGTGGCTTTCCTGCGCTTTGGCGATCCGTTGGTGCATGGCTCCCTGCGACGGATCGGCGGTGCGCGGATCGGGGGCGCCCAGGGAAATCCATTGGGCGATCAGGGCGACGGTCTCCGCCGGCAGCTTTTCATCGGGCGGCATTTCCAGCGACCCATGCCGGATCGCTTCCAGCAGCAGGCTTTCGTCGGGTTTACCGGGGATGATCGCGGGTCCGCTTTCGCCGCCCTGGGTCCAGCCTCCGCGGGAATCCAGCATCAGTCCGCCTTTGGATTTGCCGGCCGCATGGCTGTGGCAGTCGTAGCATTTCTGCTGCAGGACGGGCAGCACGGAGCGATTAAACAGGGCGGTTCCCTCGGCGCTCGGATCTTCGGCCCGGGCGCTGCCAGCATTGTTCCCGGCGGAAGTCGCCAGGCAGACGAGCAAACTGGCCAGGCAGGCTAGCAGCAATCGGCGGGCAGCAGACCGCAGGAGAAGTGGTGTTTGGCAATCCCTCATCGAGGCCTCGCGGGTTCCCTGGCGGAGTCGCCTGGTCGGTTCATTGGATCAAAGCCGTCAGCCACGATTCAAGCCTGGCAGGGGCCGCCTGTCAAACAGGAACGCGTTCCGGCATGGTTCCCCAATGGCGATGCAGGGGCCGGATTTGCAACAGGCGAAAATCCGCCAGGGAATTGCCAAATGACAAAAAAACTGCTATTGCCCGATTTTGCCGTATGTGGGAAAACCCTCGTATTGGCAACCGTGTGGAAAGGGATTTTCCACGTATCATTCCAATGTAGTGGAATCTGAAACGTCCGGCAGGATAGCCGAACGATTGCCGACACTCCCCCCTAAATTGCGGCCCGAAACCCGCCCTGTTGTCAGGGCCCCGTCAGTTTCGTGATGACGAATGTTCATTCGTTTGCTGCAATCGGTGTCTAAGCAACAGCGCAGTTTCAGGAGATGGATGCCATGCTCGTGCTAACACGTCGTGAAAACGAAAAAATTCTCTTTCCGAGTCTGGGAATTTCGGTCGAAATTCTCAAAGCCCGAGGATCTGGAGTTCGTCTGGGGATTTCCGCCCCGGAGAATGTGCCGATCCGTCGTGCGGAGCTCGCCGGTCTCAAGTCGCTGGAATTTGCCTGCGATGAAGAGTCCGCTGTGGAACGTCTGCGTCAATTGACGACCGCCATCCAGGAACGCTTGAATGCGGCCAGCTTTGGCCTGAACCAGCTGCATCAGCGTGTGGAAGAAGGTGATCTGGAAAACACCCAGGCCGCCATCATGGAAATCTACCACGAGCTGAAAGCCCTGGAACGCGAAGGAAAAGGCGACACCGACTCCGGCTCCCGCAGCAGTTCCTCGGTCAGTGATACGACCGTCCGCCGGGCCCTGGTCGTCGAAGACGACGTCAACTCCAGCCAACTGCTGGCCGGCTACCTGCGGATGCATGGCTTTGAAGTCACCACCGCCCCCGACGGGCAGGATGCGCTCGACTACCTGTCGATGCACAGCGCCCCCGATGTGGTCCTGCTGGATATGTTCATGCCGCGTTGCGATGGGCCGACCTTTGTCAGCCGCCTGCGTTCCGATCCGGAAATGGCCGGCATCCGTATTTACGGCATGAGCGGCGCCGAACCGGACAGCATCGGGATGGAAGTCGGCCCCCGCGGCGTCGATCGCTGGTTCAGCAAACCGCTGAACCCCGAAATGCTGATCGACGAAGTCCGTCGCAGCCTCGACCCGCATCACGCCGCCTGAGCCGAATCAGGGGCGATCGCCCGCGCGATTCCATCCTGAATCGCGCGCGGCCCGGCCCGGTTTTGCCATGCACGCCGATCGGGCGAACGACAAAATCGCGTCTCCCACAGGCAAAAACCGACCTGTCTGTCGCCAGGGCGAACGGGCCCGGTTTGTTTCCCGGCCGTTTCTTCCGCAATCTTCTTCGGGTCGCTTGCTCCGGGGAAATCGCCTTCCTGCCCCATTCAGGGCTTGCGAATGACGGCCAGTCAGATAGGTTGCGGTATCTGGGGCGGTTGCAGATGTCCGCCCTGGCGGGAATTCTTTCCGCATTTCTCCAGGATTCCGTCCCCCTGCTGATCGACGATGGCTAACGCAAACCAGAAGCCCCGCATCAAACGCAGCGAGCTGCCGGCTGGCGAATCGTTGTGCAACTATTGCACCGCCAAATGCTGCCGGTACTTTGCCCTGCCGATCGAAACGCCCGATACGCGGGAAGATTTCGAGTTTATTCGCTGGTATTTGCTGCACGACCGGGCTTCGGTCTTTACGGAAGACGATACCTGGTACCTCCTGGTCCACACCGTTTGCAAGCACCTGGGCGACGACTACCGCTGCGGGATTTACGAGACGCGACCGCAAATCTGCCGGGATTATACGACCGACAATTGCGAATACGACGACGACTGGACCTACCAGCGATACTTTGAAACGCCCGAACAGGTGGAAGAGTACGCCGATGCGGTGCTGTGCGAACCGAACAATCCGCGTTTCCGCAGTCGCAAACCGGCGCTGCTGCCGGTGATTTAGCGGCCTGTAGTCTCGATCAGGAGAACATCCCCAGTCGCGGCGGATCGCCACCTGGCGCTCCGGGTTCCCGGCAGGTTTTTACCGGCGATGACGACCGCCTGATCGCGGACAATCAAGAAAACCCGGCTTCCCGATTTGGCCTGCGGGGACTAGGATCGATAGTCTCTGCGGCAACCCCTGGCGCAGACTGGGCAATTGCACCAACCTGCCCCCATCCCCTTCGAGCCCCTTCTGATGGCGAATATCGACTGCCGGCATATCCGCAACTTTAGCATCATCGCTCATATCGATCACGGCAAAAGCACGCTCGCGGATCGGCTGTTGGAATTTACCGGCACCGTTTCCAAGCGTGAAATGAAAGAGCAGTTGCTCGACGATATGGAAATCGAGCGGTCCCGCGGCATCACCATCAAAGCGCGGGCCGTCGCCATGCGCTATATGTATAAAGGGGAATCCTACGAACTGAATCTGATCGACACGCCGGGCCACGTCGATTTTCAGTACGAAGTTTCCCGCTCGCTGGCCTGTTGCGAAGGCGCCCTGCTGCTGGTCGACGCTTTCCAGGGCGTCGAAGCCCAGACCGTCGCCAACGCCTACGCGGCGCTCGAGCAGGAACTGGCGATTGTGCCCGTCATCAACAAGATTGACCTGGTGCATGCCCGGACCGATGAAGTCATCGAAGAGATGGAGCAGTCGCTGGCCGTCGACCCCGACGACGTGCAACTGGTCAGCGCCAAAGCGGGGCTGGGGATTGAAGGACTACTCGAAGCCGTCATTTTAAAAGTGCCGCCGCCCAGCGGCGATCCGGAAGCGCCGCTCCAGGCGATGGTGTTCGACTCGCATTACGACGAGTACCGCGGCGCCATCACCTATGTGCGCATGATGAACGGCACCGTTCGCAAAGGGCAAAAGATCCGATTCCTGCGGCGGGGAACCTCCTACGATGTGCTCGAAGTGGGCCAGTTCGCCCCGCGCACCCGCGCTTGTGAAACCCTTCAGGCCGGCCAGGTGGGTTACCTGATCTGTAATATCAAGTCCCTCACGGAAGTGCATATCGGCGATACGGTCAGCGTGGCGACCGGCCAGGCCGCCGAGCCGCTGGAAGGTTACCAGCCGCCCAAACGGATGGTGTACTGCGGCCTTTATCCGTCCGACGGGCAGGATTTCACCGAGCTGCGCGACGCTCTGGAAAAGTTGTCGATCAACGACCCCAGCTTCGAGTTTGAACCGGAATCCAGTGAGGCGTTAGGCTTCGGCTTTCGCTGCGGTTTTCTCGGCCTGTTGCACATGGAGATCGTGCAGCAGCGACTGGAGCAGGAGTCCGATGTCGACCTGGTGCAGACAGCGCCGAACGTCACGTACGAGATTCTCACGAAACGGGGGGAAACCCTCATGATCCATCGGCCGCAGGAAGTGCCCGAGGTCAACGACATTGAAGAGTTCCGCCAGCCGATTGTCCGCGTGAACATCATTATTCCCAGCGAGTTCATCGGCGCCGTAATGCAGCTGTGCCAGGAACGGCGGGGCATCCAGAAAACGACCGAATACCTGTCGGCCGCCCGCGCCATGCTGAGCTACGACCTGCCGCTGGCCGAGGTGATCTACGATCTGCACGATCGGCTGAAGAGCGCCACGCGGGGCTACGGCACGATGGACTACGAACTGATCGGCTATTTTCCGGCCGATCTGGTGCGACTGGATATTCTGGTCAACGGCAACCGGGTCGACGCGCTCAGCGTGATCTGCGACCGGGCCGACTCCGACCGTCGCGGCCGGGCCGTGGTGAAAAAGCTGAAAGAAGAAATCTCCCGCCACATGTTCGAGATCGCCGTCCAGGCAGCCATCGGCGCCCGGGTGATTGCCCGTGAAACGGTCAAAGCGATGCGCAAGAACGTAACGGCCAAGTGCTACGGCGGCGATATTTCCCGCAAGCGGAAGCTGTGGGCGAAGCAGAAAGAAGGGAAGAAGCGGATGAAGTCGATCGGCTCGGTCGATATTCCGCAAAAGGCCTTCATGGCCGTGCTGGACAAAGGCTCGGACCGCTAACCGGCTTGTGCTTCCTCGGCTTCTCGTGGGACAGGTTTGCAACCTGTCCTGTCTAATTAGCGGGTGAAAAACCTGCTCCACGAGAAGCGGCTATTCACTATCCGCCGCTCTTCCTTGCCAGCACTGCTGGCATGGGTTTTAAAATTTGCGTCGGGCAGGTATCCCTTGCCCGGAATTCCGGATTGCGATACATTTACCGGATTCGTTTCGCTCTTTGGTTTGGGGCCGTACGTCTGGTCCGAAGCAAAACGACAATTCCTTTTACCCCAAGTTGTTGCGGGCCCGTGGCGCAGCGACGAACACGAACGTCTGCCGGTGAGGCGTTGCGGAGCTTCTCTAAGTTTTATGGTTAATCGCAATCTAATTCGCAGTTTAGAAGACGAAGAAATCACACAAAGTTTCGACGCGCTCTTCGCGACCGACGTCGACGATGACGAGGTTCCGGATTGGTATCCGGAAGAAGCGACCGACGATATTGATCTCAATCAAATCGTGGAAGGTCGCATTATCCGGATCGCCGACGGCGCCGTGCTGATCGATGTCGGATTCAAGAGCGAAGGCACGATCGATATCTCCGAGTGGGATAACGAGCCGACGCCCCAGGTCGGGGACCTGGTTAAAGTCCTCGTCGAAGATCTCGAAGACGAGACCGGCGCCACGGATGATCCTTTCGGCATGCTGTCCATCAGCAAGACCAAAGCTGAAAAGATCCTGAAGTGGAAGGAGATGATGGAGAGTGTCCACGAAGGCCAGGTGGTGACTGGCGACGTGGTGCGCAAAATCAAAGGTGGTCTGCTCGTCGATATTGGCGTGTCGGTCTTTTTGCCGGCCAGCCAGGTCGATATCCGCCGTCCGGGCGATATCGGCGACTTCATCGGCCGCGTGGTCCAGTGCGAAGTGCTGAAAATCGACGAGACCCGACGCAATATCGTCGTGAGCCGTCGTTCGCTGATTGAGAAGCAGCGTGAAGAAGTCCGCACGCAACTGCTGCAGGAACTGGAAGAAGGTCAGGTTCGCCCTGGCGTGGTGAAGAACATCGCCGACTTCGGCGCGTTCGTCGACCTGGGCGGCATCGACGGCCTGCTGCATATCACGGATATGTCGTGGGACCGTATCAACCACCCGTCGGAAATGGTGGCGATCGACCAGGAAATTGAGGTGATGATCCTCAATATCGACCGCGAAAAACAGAAGATCGCCCTCGGCCTGAAGCAGAAGATGCCCAGCCCGTGGGACAACGTGGTCGAAAAGTACCCGGTCAACTCGGTCCACAAGGGCGAGGTCGTCAATGTGATGAGCTATGGCGCCTTTGTGAAGCTCGAACCGGGCATCGAAGGGCTCGTGCACATCAGCGAAATGTCCTGGGTCAAACGGGTTAACCACCCCAGCGATCTGGTCGACATTGGCGACATGATCGACGTCATGATCCTCGGCGTCGACAAAGCCGGCCAGCAGCTTTCGCTGGGCATGAAACAGACGCAGGCCAATCCCTGGGACGATGTCATCCACCGCTACCCGGTGGAAACGATCGTCACCGGCAAGGTCCGCAACCTGACCAACTATGGCGCCTTTATCGAGCTCGAAGAAGGCATCGACGGCCTGCTGCATGTCAGCGACATGTCGTGGGTTCGCAAGATCAGCCATCCCAGTGAAATGCTGGAAAAAGGCCAGGAAGTCAAATGCAAGGTGCTCAACGTCGATCAGGATCGGCGCCGCATCGCCCTGGGCCTCAAGCAGCTGGATCAGGATCCGTGGTCGGTCGATATCCCCAGCAAGTACCAGCCGGGTCAGGTCATCAAAGGCGTCGTCACCAAAACGACCAACTTTGGCGTTTTTGTGGGCCTGGAAGACGGCCTCGAAGGCCTGCTGCATATCTCCGAACTTGCCGACCATAAGGTCGAAAACCCCGAAGAAATCGTCAAAGTCGGCGATGAACTCGAGGTCAAGATCCTGCGGGTCGACACCGAAGAACGGAAGATCGGCCTCAGCCGCAAGCGGGTTGAATGGAACGAGGAAGACGGCGTCCAGACGGACTCCAGCGCTACCGCCTCCACCACCGCCGGCTCCCGTTCGGCTCCTGTTCGCGACGACCTCAAGGGCGGTCTGGGCGAATCCGGTCCGCTGATCAAACCGGCCTCGGCGCCCGAAGAGGAAGCGCCTGCCGGCGAGGAATCTCCCGCTGCCGAAGCGCCTGCTGACGAAGCGCCCGCCGCTGAGGCGTCCGCGGAAGAAGCAGCCGAAGAAAAACCAGCCGACTCCGAATAGGTCGCACGTCGACTTCGGAATCGTTTTTCCATGACGGCCCCGCAGGCTTGCGCTGCGGGGCCGTTTTTTTGGTATCGGCCAGCTTTTCTTGTTCCCCCTGGGCTGCTGGGATAAGATAGATCAGGAGCGACCCCGGGTCCGTCGTTCCCCAGCTCTGCTTTCGCCGCACACAAATTTTATGGAAACATCGTCCGACCGCGGGTCCGGCCCGCGGAAACAGCTGCGTTCGCCGCCCAACTACAAAACACGGGGGGTGCAAGTTCGCTTGATGGCGCTCGTGTTCAGCATTCTGCTGGTCCTGTTGCTGATGAACCAGGCCCGCAAGCCCCAAACCTGGGCCTGGATGTGGAGCGGACAACCCAGCAACCCCGGCGCCGGCTTTAAAGCCATGCTCAACCAGCCGCTGGATAACCGCACCGCTCCCCGCCCCGAGAAGACCGCCGCGCCCGGCGTCGTCGCCATCGCCCGGTACGATGGCGGCAGCACCCAGGCCCAGGATCCGGCCGCCCGCAACAGGGCGATCGGCTGGTCCAAAAACTGGGAGCACCTGGAACGCGACCAGCATCAGCTGTTGTATGCGGCCCTGAAGGCCGCCCGCGAACAAGGCCAGAAGCAGGCCTTCCTGCTGACCACAGAAGAACGGGACGAGCTGCCCGGCCTGATCGAACAGCTGGACCAGGGCTGGGGCGTCTACCATGAAAACGCCCGGGCGTCGTTAGCCGCACCTCAGTCCACGCTGGACGACGCCGAGCGGGAGTCCTGGGAGCAGCTCATCGCGCAGTCGGAAGCGGCCTGGCGAACGGCGGCCGAAGCGCTGGCCGCGCTCTCCATCGAGCAGGCCCTTACGCCGGGGCAGCAAACGGCGCTCGCGGAAACCCAGGCGACGCTCGACGCCCTTGCGTTGTCGCGTATCAAAGAGGGGCCTTACACGCGGACCTATGATGAATCGTCGGCGTGGTATCGTCTGTTCGAGATCCTGCAGCAGTCGGACCTGGCCGAACTCCGCCGGCAGCTGGATCCGCCCGACGTGAACGCGATTGTGCTGGGCAATCATGCGGACGACTACCGCGGAAAACTGGTAACCATCCGCGGCAAGGCGACGCTCGGTTATCGGGTGGATGCTCCGCCCAATCTGCTGGGGGCGAAGTATTTTTATGTGCTTTGGATTCGCCCGGCGACGGGGGAGAATTCGCCGATCGTGGCGTACTGCCTGGAAACGCCGCCAGGCTTTCCCGCGTTACGGAACCGGTCGGGAGGCGATACCGATCTGGATGAGTCGGTTGTGATTACGGGCTATTTTTTCAAGAACTGGGTGTACAGCGCCCAGGTCGATCTGCGCGATGCGCCGCTGGTGCTGGCTGGTTCGCCCGAGTGGACGCCGGCGGCCGTTGTGGTCGACCAGACTGCTCCGTGGTGGGTATATCTGCTGGGTTCGATCGGCGCGGGGGTGCTAGCGCTGGCAGTGGCGGGATACGCCTGGTTTGCCAGCACCGGCCGCACCCAGAGCGGCCCCGAGGACCCGGAGAAAGTCGCCTTGCACCTGGGGTCGATCGACGATAAAACGGTCGCCCCGGCCCCCGGCGAAATGCTCCGGCGCATGGCCGAGCGCGAGGCAGCCGCCCCCTCCCCCAGCCCGGGCGAAGCGCAACCCATCCTTCCTTCGGATTCCGACGCCTGATGAGCAAATCCTGTCTGACTGTCCGTTCACGGAGTCGACGCCGATGACCTCGCGCCATCCTGTGGTCAGCTCGTCCTCCCGGCGAGCGCCCCGTCCGCTGGAATTGACGGTCAACGTCTGGCCGGCGATCCAGGCTCCTGTACGGTCGCTTGTCGCGCTGGCGCTGGCGATCGGTCTGGGCTGGCTGGCCGACCAGATGTCGGGCAGCGAAACGATGGGCTGGCTGGCCGGCGGCGCCGTGGTCCTGGCCATGTGGCGTCTCTGGATTCCCGTGCAGGTGGTGATCGGACCGCTGGGGATTGTGGAGAACATTCTGGGCTACCGGCGCCGCATTTCCTGGCGGGAAATTTACGGTTACGAAGATCGCCCCCACGGCGTGTTGATCCAGCCGCACAACCCGGGCTCGCCTTTGCGCGGCCTGTACATCTTTTGCGGCAAGCGGCGGGAAGACGTCGTCGCCGTGCTGGATTTCTATCTGAGCGATCCGGCGACCTGAGGGGACGATTCCCAGCTTTTCTTCCCCTGTTTCACTCCCATCAAACATTACCCGACCGTTTCCCGCTGACGAATGGGTTGCCGGCCAGGAAGAAACGGAGCGGCAGGTCGGCGGCGGACGTTACGCCGATGCGGGGCGATACACGCAGCTGTTCGGCAGGCAGCGGCCCTTCCGCGGCGGCGATCCAGAGCGGCTCTCCCAGCGTGAGGTCCCAGTGGTCGAGCTCGCGGTTGATGGCGAGCGCTTCGCACAGGCGGGCCGGACCTCGCGTCAGTTCCAGCCGTTTCTCGCGTTTCCGCCGGCGACGCATGAGGTCTTCACCGGCCAGGGGGACGATCGCCCTGACCAGCACGGCCGTGCCTTCGTCGGGGAGACCGGTCACCACATTGAAGCACCAGCGGCTGTGGATCGGGTACACATACGCCCTGCCTGCCGGGCCGAACATGGCGGCGTTGCTGCGGGTGCGCCCGCGAGCCGCATGGCAGGCGGAATCGTCGACGGCCAGGTACGCTTCCGTTTCCACGATCCGCCCCGCAGTCAGACCGTCGGGCGAGGAACGGACCAGCAAGGTTCCCAGCAGGCGCCGGGCGACCTCGACCGTATCGCCCTGGTAGAACTCTGCCGACAGCGGCGGCAAGGCGGCGTAATCGCGGTCGACTTCAAAGTCGTCGTCTGTCATGGCGGCGGCCCTCGCCTGGTGCTGCGTCAGAGCGAAGAATCAGGGGGCTGTAGTGGACTTCGCCAGAAGTCCCTTTTTTCCTTCGCGATGCCGAAGTGACTTCTGGCGAAGTCCACTACCCCGAAAAAAAGCGTTGACGCACCACGAGTGCTACGTCAATCTTCAATCTTAAAGTGAGCGATTTCGGCCGTGCTGCTATGCTGTCAAAAAAACCGGGGGCTAGCGCCCGGCGGCTGATTGAGAGAAACCTGATTTTATGGTTTGACGCCCCACGAGTGCTGCGTCAAGGCAAAGAGTTCGGGTTCTTCCAATTAGCCGTTTTGGCGATAGCCACGGTTCACTAAAAGGAACAGCGGCTCGCGCGAAAATGGCCAAACCTGAAATGGAAACTTGACGCACCACTAGTTCATCTCGCTGGCTTCTTCCCAGTGTTCGTACAGGTTCGTCAGTTTTTCCTGCAGCTGGTCGAGTTCCTGCTGGGCCGCTTTGACTTGCTGGCCGTTGCGGACAAAGTCGGGCGTGGCCAACTGGCCGTGCAGTTCTTCGATGCGGGCTTCCTGCGCGGCGATGTCGGCTTCGATCTCCGGCAGCTTGCGGAATGGGAACTTTCGCTTGGGTCGGGCGGTCTTTTCTCGCTTCTCTTTCTTCGCTTCTTTTTTGACCTCTTTCTCGGCGACGCCCGCCTGGATCCCTTCGCCGCCGGCCAGCCCCTGGCGAACGAGGTGCAGATAGGTGTCGTAGTTCCCTTCGATCACGCGGAACCGCGACGGCTCGACGATCAGCAGGTGATCGGCGACCTGGTTCAAAAAGTAGCGATCGTGGCTGACGAAAATGACGGAGCCTTCGTACGCTTTGATCGACTTCTCCAGCGCCTGGCGGGCCCACAGGTCCAGGTGGTTTGTCGGTTCGTCGAGCAGGAGAAAGTTGGCGTCAGAAGCGGCCAGCATGGCCAGCGCCGTGCGGTTCCGCTCTCCGCCCGACAGGCTGGAAACCTGCTGGAACACCATGTCGCCGGTCACGCCGAAACGGGCCAGCATATCGCGGCGTTGCTGTTCGAAAAACTCTTTATGGCTGGGGCGAATGGCGTCGATGACCAGCGCATCGCTGGACACGCAGGTGAGCAACTGGTCGAAGTAGCCCGCCTTGACCCCGGCGCCAAACGAGACCTGGCCGTTGTCGACGCGGTGCTCTCCGATCAGGCAACGCAGCAGGGTCGTTTTGCCGGAGCCATTGGGGCCGAGGATGCCCCATTTTTCGCCGCGGAGGATGTCGAACGTCAAGTCGGAAAACAGCGGTCGATCGAACGCTTTGGACAGGTGCTCGACCCGCAGCACAATATCGCCGGTGCGGGACGCGGGAGGAAAGCCCATCACGGGCGCGGCGATCTCGCGGGGTAGCTCGACCCGCTCGATCCGCTCCAGCTTTTTCCGGCGATCTTCCGCCTGGGCGTGTTTGAGTCCGGCCGAGTGGCGCCGGACGAAATCTTCGATCTTTCCGATTTCGATCTGCTGCTTTTCGTAGGTGCGTTTCTGCACCTCCAGCCGCTCGGTCTTTTGCCGGGTATAGGCGGTGAAGTTTCCCGGGTAGGCGTCGACGGTGCCGTTATACAATTCAAACGTACGGGTGGCTGTTTTGTCGATGAAGTAGCGATCGTGGCTGACCAGCAGCAGCGCCTGGTCGGACTCGCACAGGTAATTTTCCAGCCAGGAGGTCGCCTCCAGGTCGAGATGGTTCGACGGTTCGTCGAGCATCATCAGATCGGGTTCTTCCAGCAACAGACGGGCCAGCATCAGCCGGTTCGCCTGGCCGCCGGAAAGTGTCGCCGCCGGCTGCAGGTAGGTCTCTTCCTGGAAGCCCAGGCCGTTGAGCACGCGTTCGATTTTATGGTCGAGATTGTAGCCGTCCCGCAGGTGCAGTTCGTGCGACAGCCGATCGTACTGCTGGCCCAGCTTCGCCCGCTGGGCGTGGTCCGCCTCGCTGATCTGGTTAGCCAGATCCTCGACCCGTTCGGCCAGTTCGATCAGGTCGCGGAGCGCTTCGCGGGCTTCGTCCCAGACGGTGCGACCCGGGGCAAACTCTGAGTGCTGTTCCAGCACGCCAATGCGGACTGAGCTGTGCATCTCGACCGTGCCGCTGTCGGGCTCTTCCTGACCGCAGACGATCTTCATCAGCGTGGTCTTGCCGGCGCCGTTGGGGCCGACCAGCGCCACACGTTCGCCTTTGCGAATATCGAACGAAACGCCGGCCAGCACCGGTTCCGGGCCGTAGTGTTTTGTCACCTTGTTGACGGTTAGCAGGATCATGGGGTGATTGTAATCGATCAGGGGGAACTCCCGGCAGAGGGCGGCCGGCCAGCTTTCGAAGATCGCTCCTCCGGGATAAAATACGGGACATGTTACACCTTCAATCTTCCTCGTCGGACCGCTGGCTGCAGCAGGTTGACGCAGGGCTCGACGAAATCCTGATCGACCACGCCCACTGCGAAAAAAAAGCAGCCGGTTGCGCGATGAATCTGATCTTCGCCTATGTCGAACAGGAAGAGCTCTGCCGCGAAATGGTTCTGATCGTCAACGAAGAGCTGGACCACTTCCAGCAGGTGCTTGACCTGCTCGCCCGCCGAGGGACCCGCTTCCGCCGGCAAACGCCCAGCACCTATGGGCGGCGGCTGAACGATCTGGTGCGCAAGTTCGAGCCCGACAAGGCGGTGGACCGGCTGCTGGTCGCCAGTCTGATCGAGGCCCGTTCGTGCGAGCGATTTGATCTGCTCCGGCGGCATGTGGCCGACCAGGAGCTGGCCGATTTCTACGGCAGCCTGTTTGAGTCGGAAGCCCGGCACCACACGACGTACGTCCGCCTGGCCCGCCTTTTCGCGCCGGAAGAGAAGGTCATGCAGCGGCTGGACGAGCTGGCTGTGCTGGAAGCGGCCATCATCGACGAAGGGGACGCCTTCCCCCGCATGCACAGCTGAGCCGGCCAAGTCCACTAACGGAAGGCGATGGCAGTGCTAGCGTTACCAGCGGGGGCGGCCGGGAATCGCTCTTGCTCTCTTGGGCGGCAAATTGCTATGACGGGCATTGCTTTGCGCAGCAACTACAGCTTTCTGCTTTTGCCGGGATGGTTCTCATGGATGAGTGGTCGCAATTGAATGTCGTAGTGACCGGAGGTGCAGGTTTTCTGGGACGCGTCGTCTGCGAAAAACTCCGTGAACGCGGCTGCCGGAAAATTGGCGTGCCGCGACAAGCCCAGTACGACCTGACGACCGAAGACGGCGTGCGGCGCATGTACGCCGACTTTCAGCCCCAGGTGGTGCTGCACCTGGCCGCCGACGTGGGCGGCATTGGCGCCAATCGCGCCCATCCCGGTCGCTTCTGCTACGCCAACCTGGCGATGGGGATGCACCTGATTGAGATGGGCCGCCTGTTCGGTATTGAAAAGTTTGTGCAAACGGGGACGGTTTGCGCCTATCCCAAGTTCGCCCCGGTGCCGTTCGTGGAAGAGGATATCTGGAACGGCTATCCGGAAGAGACGAACGCTCCCTATGGCATTGCGAAGAAATCGCTGTTCGTCATGCTGGACGCCTATCGCCGGGAATACGGCCTGCGGAGCAGTGTGGTGGTGCCCGTCAATCTGTACGGACCGGGCGACAATTTCGACCCGAAGTCATCCCACGTGATTCCGGCCCTGATCCGCAAGTGCGAAGAAGCGATCGATCGCGGCGATTCCTCGCTGACCTGCTGGGGCACGGGCTCTGCTTCACGCGAGTTTCTGTACGTCGAGGACGCGGCCGAAGGGATCGTGCGGGCGGCCGAATGCATGGACGACCCGTCGCCGATCAATCTGGGCACGGGCCAGGAAATCACCATTCGCAATCTGGTCGAACTGATCGCCGAGCAGACCGGTTTTCACGGGGAGATTCGCTGGGACGCCTCCCAGCCCGACGGCCAGCCGCGACGCTGCCTGGATACGTCCAAGGCCAAACGCCTGCTGGACTGGGAAGCGCAGACGTCGTTTGAAGAAGGGCTGAAACAGACGATCGCCTGGTATCGGCAGGATCGCCGGCGCACAGTCGCCGCCTGATTGGAGCGGTCGGCTCGCACCAGGCAGCCGGAACGATGGGGCGGGGCTGCCGTTAGTCGAACGTTTTTTCGATGGCGTCGAGCACGGCCTGTTCGGGCGCCGAGATCTTCTGCATCCCCAGGAATCCGCCGGCGGCGGAAGCAACCTGGCGGGTGCGGGTGACAATATCGTCGCGAATGATCTGCCGGGCGCGGGTGTCCATTCGTTCGCCCAGAGCGCCGATATACTCTTGCCAGGCCAGAAAGAGCTCATCGCCCGGTTTCTCGGTGAGCCAATGTTCCAGGAGTACGCTGCTGGGATCGCCCGTTTGCACTCCGGCGGCGGCGGCCGCTTTCATAACGGCGTCGCGTTCTGCTTTCTGCACAGAGCCATCGGCCCAGGCGACCTGCACCAGCGGGACAATCGCGATGGCGGCCAGCGTGGCGGGCTCTATGCTGCAGGCGACCAGGTGGTCCAGGACCGCCGCATCCGTCACGCCGGAAGCAGCCGACAGGGCGTCCCGCTGCTCTTGCTGCGATAATTGCTGCCGCATCTGCTCCAGCAATTCGTAGTTTCGCTTGCCGAAAAAGGTCTCTTCGAGCGCGTTGCGCCGACGGTCGAAATTGTTGTCTGTCATGGGGGCACCTGTACAGGCGAAATAAGGTCAGGGGTCGCTCGGTTAATGCTAAACCGCAAGCGTGCAGATGGCCAGACGTCGGCCTGCCGGGAAATTCTCTTTGCCGCCGCTTTTTCCGACCGATTCGGCCACGTTTCTTTGGCCGATACGGGGAAAGGAGCGATGATCACGCCTGATTGGGTGGCGATGATCGTTCCGATTGCGCGGATTCGATGAATTTCTGTCGTTATCTCTCATGAAGTCTGTCATTCACGGTTAAGAGTGAAAGAATTCTTTCACTCGATGCTTGATTTCTCTCATTTGCCCGTGCATAATTGCTTCCGTTAGAAGATAGGAAGAATGGAAGTTATGTACGGTCTCGGAGGAGCGTGAATGCTAGCGGAAGAACGAAGAGAGCGTCTGTTGGAAATGGTCCGGCAGCGCGGCTTTGCTTCTTTACGCGATCTGAGCGGCGAGCTGGCCGTTTCAGAGTCAACCATTCGCCGCGATCTGGATCAACTAGAGGAGAGCGGTTCGGCCCGTCGCTCGCATGGCGGGGTGTTTTATGCAGGTCCGTCGCCCAAGTTGTCGCACTTTGATCTGCGGCAGTCGTCCAACTGGGACAAAAAGCGACAGATCGCCCGGTGTGCCGCGGAACTGATTGAGGATGGAGAGACGATCCTGCTCGACGGCGGCAGCACTACGTATGAGTTGGCGCAGCAGCTGGTCGGACGGCCTTTGCAGATTGTGACGAACTCCCTGCCGGTGGCGAACCTGTTTATGGCGAGCGAATCGGCGGAGTTGATCCTGCTGGGCGGGTATGTCCACACGCGGACCGGCGTTTCGCTGGGGCCGTATGCGAACGACATGCTGCGTCATATCCATGTGAAGCATGCCGTGCTGAGCGTGGCCAGTATTCACGAAGACGGCGCCTATAACAGCAACCTGCTGCTGGTCGAAACGGAACGCGCCATGATGGCGGCGGCCGATGAGGTCGTGGTGGTTGCCGACAGCACCAAGTTTGGGCACAAGAGCTTATCGCAGCTGTGCCCGTTGTCCGCCATCCATTCGCTGGTGGTTGATGACGAGATGAGCGAAGACTGGCGCAG
Organism: Lignipirellula cremea; assembly: GCF_007751035.1. NCBI lineage: Bacteria > Pseudomonadati > Planctomycetota > Planctomycetia > Pirellulales > Pirellulaceae > Lignipirellula > Lignipirellula cremea. The sequence goes on from NZ_CP036433.1 coordinate 1,218,656, forward strand.
CCGCATGATTGCGGCAGGCGTCCACCTGCATGTGGCGTCGTCAACGCCTGCCGGAGAAACAGCGGGCCTCGAGTAATCGGCGGCCTCCACAAAACAGGCGGTTCGAACGGACGGCGGCGTCGCATCTCTTGCGATTGCCAGTCCGGGAAACTTTCTCCTGGCAAATAACGTAGGCTTTGCAGGAAGCGCACCCTGAATACCCCCTTTCGCCCTTTTGCATCTGCTGGGAAAAACACGCATGGTTTCGGCTGAGCCCCTCGACCGCGCGACGGTCGAACGTATTGTTCGCGAAATCGTTGCCCATACGGTCCGTTCCGGTGGTGCGGCGCCGGTTGCTGCGGCGCCGTCGCTGGTAGTCAGTATTTCCGCCCGTCATTGTCATTTGAGCGATGAGCATGTGGAGATTCTGTTCGGCCCGGGCCGCACGCTGACCCCGATGAAAGACCTGTACCAGGACGGCTTTTACGCCGCCGAAGAAACAGTCATGGTCGTGGGTCCCCGGCGCCGGATGCTGCCGAACGTTCGCGTGCTGGGACCGAGTCGCTCGTACAGCCAGGTGGAGCTGGCCTTTACCGATAGCATTTCGCTCGGCATCGACGCTCCCGTGCGGCACTCGGGCGACATCGAAGGCACTCCCGGCTGCGTGCTGGTGGGACCGGCCGGCGTGGTCGAGCTGAGCCAGGGGGTCATTCGGGCCGCCCGGCATGTGCATATGAGCCACCGGGATGCGGCCGGATATGGCGTGAAGAACAAGGATTTGATGGACCTCCGCGTGGAGTCGCCCGGCTGCAGCATTCTGTTTGAGGATCTGCTGGTGCGGGCCGACGATACGAGCAAGCTCGAGGTGCATCTGGACACGGACGAAGGCAACGCGTGCCATCTCGACGCCGCCTTGAAGATTGAACTGCTGCCCAAGAAGGGCGGATCGTGCGGTTGCCAGGGAGGCAAGCACTAAGCCGCACCTGGGCGGCGTCGCCCAAACGTTCGTCGTCTTTCGTTCCGCGAAAGCACGTACGTTTGTCGTCTTTCGCTCTACGAAGGAACGCTGCTTTCGCGGAGCGAAGGGCGCCTTTCGTTTCGAGTTTTTTTACCACACACGGGCGGTCGTTCTTCTTTCGCGAAGGGCGGCTGCCGAATCACTTACCTTTTTAACTTCGGAGAGTGTTGCTCATGGCGAAAACCAATGAAGCGCTCGGCATGATCGAAACCAAGGGCTTCATCGCCCTGGTGGAGGCCAGCGACGCAATGATGAAGGCGGCGAATGTCACGTTCTGGGGCTGGGATAAAGTCGGCAGCGGCCTGGTGACAGCTTTTGTCACCGGCGATGTGGCTGCGGTCAAAGCGGCTACCGACGCCGGCGCCGCTGCGGCCAGCCGTCTGGGCGAAGTGGTCGCCGTCCAGGTGATCCCGCGTCCGCACGAAGATCTGGGCATTGTGCTGCCTTCCCAGTCGGGCGGCGGCGGCAGCGCCGAGTAGTCGAGTCGTTTTTTTCAGCCAGTAGCGTCCAGCGATAAACGTGCGCCGCGGCGAACGCGGGCCTTGAATCCATAAACAGGAATGATTCCCATGCAAAGTGCGATCGGGTTAGTAGAAACCAAAGGGCTGATCGGGCTGGTGGAAGCCACCGACGCCATGGCCAAAGCGGCCAATGTTCAAATTGTCAAACGCGTTTCGATCGGCGGCGCCTATGTGACGACGGTCGTCCGCGGCGACGTGGGCAGCGTGCGGGCGGCGGTGGAAGCCGGCGCCGCAGCGGCCTCGCAGATTGGCGAGCTGGTCTCGAGCCATGTGATTGCTCGTCCGGCCGACGGTCTGGTCGAAGCCTATCTGTCGTAAATCGTTGTTGCGTGCGGAAGCAGTTGCTGCGGAAGCGTCGCGAACTCAAGGAGGAACCTCGTGAAAGTTCTGGTAGCGAACCTCGGCTCCACTAGTTTCAAGTATCGTCTTTTCGACATGACCGACGAACGTCAGCTCGCCCGCGGGGGAGTGGAACGGATCGGGTCCAGCGAAAGCCAGTGCTTTGTGGAGATCGCGGGCCGGCGGAGCGAACTCATTACCCAGGCGCCCGATCATGCGGCTGCAGTCAAGTTGTGCCTGCAGCAACTGACCGATCCGGAGTCCGGTTGCCTGAAACAGGCGGACGAAGTGGCGGCGATCGGCTTCAAGGCAGTCCACGGCGGCCGCATCAGCGGCGTGCAACGGGTGACGCCTGAGGTGTTAGCCGCCATGGAGGAAATGAGTCTGGCCGCGCCGGCGCATAACCCGCCGTATATTGCGGCCATGCGTCTGCTGGGAGAACAACTGCCCGACATTCCTTTGGTGGCGGCCTTTGAAACGGGCTTCCATGCGACCATACCAGAAGCACGCAAGCGATACGCCATTCCCACGGAATGGGCTGACAAATACCAGGTGAAGCGCTGGGGCTTTCACGGCGCCAGTCACCGTTTTATCGCCGAACGCACCGCCGAGCTCGCTCAACGCGACGACCTGAAGGTGATCTCCTGCCATCTGGGAGGCTCCAGCAGTCTGACCGCCATCGACTCACGGAAAAGCGTCGGCACCACGATGGGCATGAGCCCCCAGTCGGGCCTGCCGCAAAACAACCGCGTCGGCGACTTCGACATTTACAGCCTGCCGCTGCTGATGCAAGCCACCGGCAAAACCCTTGAAGAAACCCTGGAAACGCTCGCCAGTCAGGGCGGACTCTATGGGCTCAGCGGGGGACTCAGCAGCGATATGCGCGACCTGGAACAGGCCGCCGGTGAAGGAAACCAACTGGCCCAGCTGGCCCTCGATGTTTACGTCAGTGAGATTCGCCGCTACCTGGGCGGCTTGCTGATTGAACTGGGGCGGCTCGACTGGCTGGTGTTTACCGGCGGGATCGGGGAGAACGGCGCTGAGATCCGGGAAAGCGTTTGTCGCAACCTGGCCGACTTCGGCATCGAACTCGACCAGGCCGCCAACCAGGAAAAGAGTTCCGGCGAAAGAAAGATCAGCACGCCCGGCAGTCGGGTCGAGATCTGGGTCGTGCCCACCAATGAAGAGATTGTGGTCGCCCGCCAGACCCAGCAGTGTTTAACAGGCTAACGTCGTTTCAAAGGCTAACGCATGTTTGTTGCGAAAGTGACCGGCGCCGTGGTGTCGACCCAGAAAGTCGGCACGCTCGTCGGGCAAAAACTGCTGGTGGTCGAACCGTACCGGCTGGAGCCGGCCGATCGCCGTCAGCTCACCACGACGGGCCGCACGTTTATCGCCATCGACACGATCGGCGCCGGCGAAGGCGACTACGTACTGATCACCCAGGGGTCGAGCGCCCGGCTCACTCCCGAGACCAAGAACCTGCCGATCGACTGCGTCATTGTCGGCATCGTCGACCAGGTGCACATTGATCACGGCTGCGTTTATCGCCGCGACGAAGAAACCTGACGCCCCGGCCGACGCGTCCTTCTAGAAGGAAAAATTATAGAAGGATCGTCAGCAAGCGGCGCGGGAACCCAGATATATAGGAACCTTATATATAAGGTTTAAAAAGCCCGGGAGCGTCGCCTTTTGCTCGGCGAAACCACGTTGGAACTGGGGAAGAATAACTTCGGCTCACAGGAGTAGAACCGCCCGACGCTAGCGCGTTCGGCTCACTATACAAAAACCGAAGTTATTTTCCCCTCGTTCCGTACTTTCGCGGAGCGAACGGCGACGGAACAGAAACGGCCTTTCACCAGGCGAAAGGCGACAAGCTAACGGTCATTTAATCATCCAGCCGCCAGGCGTTTGCGCCGGCTGCTTGCCTTATTCTCGAATCTTCATTCGCCATGCAAATCGACGAAACTTTTATTCGCAGTGTTGTCGCCCAGGTACTGGCTGAAGTGGGCCAGGCGCCAGCGGTGTCGGGCGGCAGCTACGCTGGCCGGCATGGCGTATTCCATGACGCCAACGAAGCGGTCGCCGCGGCCCGCGACGCTTACGAGCAGTTGTGCGATCGACCGCTGTCGGACCGGAAACGGATCATCGACCATATCCGCCGGATCTCGATCGAGCAGTGTGTCGAGCTGGGCACGATGGAGATGGAAGAAACGAAGATCGGCCGGCTGGAACACAAAATCGCCAAGCTCAGCACGCTCGGCGAGCAGACGCCCGGCGTGGAGTTCCTCCGCACTGAAGCGTTCAGCGGCGACCACGGCCTGGCCATCATTGAACACGCTCCGTTCGGCGTGATCGGAGCCATCACACCGGTCACCCATTCGCTGCCGACCATCACCGGCAACGCCGTCAGCATGATCGCCGCGGGCAACACCCTGGTGGTGAACCCGCACCCCAGCGGCAAGAAAGTCGCCGCCGAAGGGGTCCGTCGGTTCAATCAGGCCATCTATCGCGACCTGGGCATCGACAATCTGATCTGTGTGATCGCCGAACCGACGCTGGAATCGGCCGATGCGATCTTCAAGCATCGCGATGTGAACATGATTTGTGTAACAGGCGGACCTGCTGTCGCCCGGGCCGCCTTGCGGGCCGGCAAGCGGGCTGTGGTGGCCGGACCTGGCAACCCGCCGGTCGTCGTCGATGAAACGGCTGACCTGGATCGGGCCGCCCGGTGCATCATCCAGGGCGCCTCTTACGACAACAACCTGCTCTGCATCGCCGAGAAGGAAGTCTTCGTGGTGGAGTCGGTCTTTGACAAAATGATGCAGGCGATGGAACGGGCCGGCGCCATGCGGCTGAACTCCCGCGAAGTCGACCGTTTGACGAGCGTCGCCATTACGCAGGTCGGCGAAGGGGATGATCGCCACGACGCCCCGGCCAAGGAGTTCCTCGGCAAAGACGCCTCCGTGCTGGCCCATGGCGCCGGCGTGCAGGCCCCGGCCGGCTGCGAACTGCTCTTTGGCGAAACCGACGAGACAAACCCGTTCGTCCCCGTCGAACAGATGATGCCCTTCGTGCCGTTCGTCCGTTGCCGTAACGTCGACGAAGCGATCGCCAAGGCCAAGCACTATGAGCACGGCTTCCGCCACACCAGCATCATCCACTCGAACAACGTCCGCAACATGACCAAAATGGGCCGCGCCCTGGAGACGACCCTGTTCGTCAAGAACGGGCCGTGCATGGCTTCTTTGGGTCTGGGCGGCGAAGGCTACCTGTCGTTTTCGATCGCCGGTCCGACCGGCGAAGGCGTCACCACGCCGATGACCTTTACCCGTGAACGCCGCTGCTCGTTGATCGACGACCTGCACATCCTGGGGCGATAGCATGCAACAAGCCCTGGTAGTGGGATCGGCGACCTCGACGATCAAACACCCGTCGATGCAGGGAACCAAGCTGCTGATCGTGCAGCCGCTGCTGGCCGATGGTCGTTCGCCCGACGGCGATCCTTGCATTTGCGTAGATCGGCTTGGCGCTGGTCGCGGAGAGACGGTGATTATCACCAGCGACGGACGTTACGCCCGGGAGATTCTCCAGGCCGATGCGACGCCCGTCCGCTGGACGACCTTAGGAATTCAAGACGCGTGACCCGACTCCCGTCGACCCTCAGCGAAGCCGCGATCGAACAGATCGTGCACGAAGTCGTGCGACGACTGCGGTCCGCTGGTGCGCTGTCGACGAAGCCCTTGACAACGGTGGTCGCGCCCCGCCCGACGCCAGTGATAACGGAGAATGGCGTCGCTCCCGGAAGTAAAGGCACAGGGAAAGCGGCCGACGACGAGGGCCTGGTGGCGATAGAGGATCGGGTGGTGACGCTCGCTTCGCTCAAACATCGCTGGAGCGGGATGCAGCGATTGCTGGTGCGGGCCGATGCGGTCGTGACGCCGGCGGTGGCTGACGAACTGCGCGAGAAGAACATTCGGCTGCTCCGCGGCGACAGCGATACGATCCGGCAGACGACCTGCCTGGTCGCCTGCGGCGACGACGCCGGGGCGATCGGCGCCATCCGGCGACTGCCGGGGGTGAAGCTACGGCTGGAGCCGACCGAACCACAAGCCTGGGAGGCGGTCGCCGCCAGTATCCGCCAGGGCCAGGCCGCGGCGCTCGCGACCACGCGACCCGCGATCGCCTTGTGCCAGTTGAACAAACATGCCGACGTGCGGGCGGTCTCCGGCGCCACGATCGAGATCCTGCGCGAGGCCTGGGAACAGGCGTCGGCGAATGTGCTGGTGATTGACCCGCGGCTGCTCAATCCGCACCAGGTCGCCCGCCAGGTGGAGTTTTTCGCCCAGCATCGGCGCCATGAGACCCTTTGACAGGCGACCTGACCCAGGAAACTAACCATGCGTATTGCCGAAGTGATCGGAACCGTCACGCTCAGTCGCTGTCACCCCAGTTTCCAGGGTGCGCGGCTGCGATTGGCCGTGCCGATGACGCTGGCCGAACTGCAGCAGGAGCAACCGCTGGCGGCCGAGCCGCTGGTCGTCTGGGACGATCTGGGCGCCGGGATCGGCAGTCGCATCGCCTTGAGCGAAGGCGGCGAAGCGGCCCAGCCCTTCCGCCCCCACGACAAACCGGTTGACGCTTACAACGCCGCCCTGCTCGACGAAATCAACTTGTAAATCCACTTACCAGGAACGCGAGGGGAATGCCTCTAGAATTTGGTTTCGTCGTTTTGCGAAATAACAGGCGCAGAAAGTCGTCTTTTGCTCCGCAAAAGAACGCGTACTTTCACGGAGTGAAAGTCGACTGTCCGGCGTCTTCTCTTGCTCAAAACGACGAAACAGAAACCATCAGTAATTCGTCGCACGTTCCTGAATCAAAGCGTAAATCAAACCACCCCTGAATCAAAAATAACCCTACGGTCCCTGCGGATCGCCCCCATCGATCGGCAAGTCGACGGGCGAAATGAACGCCGGAACTTACCAGCCCAATTGCGGGAGACTTTTCATGGTCAATGTGCATAAGCTCAAACAGGACATCTGCGAAATCGGCCGGCGGATCTACAATAAAGGCTTCGCCGCCGCCAACGACGGCAACATCACCGTTCGCGTCAGCGAGAACGAAGTCCTGTGCACCCCCACCATGCACTCCAAAGGCTTTCTCACCCCGGAAGATATCTGCACCATCGACATGACGGGCAAGCAGACCGCCGGCCGGAAAAAACGGAGCAGCGAGGCGTTGCTGCATCTGGAAATCTATAAGCAGCGGGCCGACGTGAAGTCGGTCGTGCACTGCCACCCGCCGCACGCGACCGCGTTTGCGATTGCCCGCGAACCGATCCCGCAGTGCGTGCTGCCCGAGGTCGAAGTGTTCCTGGGCGACGTGCCGATCACCAAATACGAAACGCCCGGCGGGCAGGCCTTTGCCGATACGATCCTGCCGTTTGTGGACCGCACGAACGTGATCATCCTGGCGAACCACGGCACGGTCAGCTTTGGCGAGAATGTCGAAAGGGCCTACTGGTGGACGGAAATTCTCGACGCCTACTGCCGCATGCTGCTGCTGGCCAAGAGTCTGGGGAAGGTCAACTACTTCACCGAGGACAAAGAGCGGGAACTGCTCGACCTGAAGGCGAAGTGGGGCTTCGAAGATCCCCGCAACACCGAAGCGTACAAGGATTGCGATATCTGCGCGAACGACATTTTCCGCGACAGCTGGGAATCGTCGGGCGTGCAGCGCGGCGCCTTTGAAGCTCCCCCGGTCATGCGGCCCGGCGGCAGCGTTTCCAGCAATGGCTCCAGCAGCAATGGGTCAAGCCCGGCGCCTGCCCCCAGCGGTTCGGCTCCGGCCTTGGGCGCCGATCAGGAAGCGCTCGTCAAGCTGATTACGGAACGCGTGCTGGCGGCCCTGCGCAGCTAACGGGTTGTACACGCGTCGGTCGCGATTGCGTCCGCAAATTGTCACCAAGTTTTTACCCTGTTGCCTCCTGGAGCGTCGTCTTTCGCCTGGCGAAAGGATGCGTGCTCTTTGCGGAGCGAACACCGACAAACCGTCAGGACGACGCTGGCCCGTGCTTCGCTTCCGTGAGAGTCATGCCGACATTGCGTAACTCAACGCAACTCCTGAAACATATCGCACCAAGGCGAGGATCAAGAGCATGAAAGTAAGTATTATTGGGGCCGGCGGACTGGTGGGTTCTTGCGCTGCCTATGCGTTGCAATGCGGCGGCGTGGTGCGGGAAATCGCCCTGCTGGATGTGAACCAGGACGCCGCGGCCGGCCATGCCCTGGACCTGCTGCACGGCGGACCCAGTACAGCCGACCAGGTGATTACATCGGGCGGTTACGAGCAAGTGGTCGACAGCGATGTGATCTGCATCACAGCAGGCCTGCGTCGCAAGCCCGATGAAAGCCGCCTGGACCTGATCAATCGGAACACCGACCTGTTCGTGTCGATTCTGGATCAGATCAAACAGGCCGGCCATCGCTCGGACGTGATCGTGCATGTGGTTTCCAATCCGGTGGATATTCTGACCTACGTGGCGGCCCAGCGGTTGAACCTGCCGGCGTCGCAAGTGATTGGACTGGGCACGCAGCTGGATACGATCCGCTTTCGCAGCCTGATCGCACAGCGCCTGACGCTGCCGCCGACCCAGGTCGCGGCGTTGATCCTGGGCGAGCATGGCGACAGCATGCTGCCGATCTGGTCGAGCGCCACGGCGGCCGGTTTGCCGCTGGATAAGTTTCCGGGCTGGTCGGCGCATCTGGCCAACGAACTGTTCGAACGGACGAAGGGCTCCGGCGCGGAAGTGATCAAAAAGAAAGGCGGCGCCGGTTTTGCGGTGGGTATCGCCATTCGCGATGTGATCGAAAGCATCGCCCTGGACCAGCAGCGGATTCTGCCTGTTTCGACCATCCAGTCAGGCTGCTATGGCCTGCGCGATGTGGCGTTGTCGGTCGCCACGGTCGTCGGTCGGCAGGGCGCCATCGAGCGTTACGAGCTGGACCTGTGGCCGAAAGAGCTGCAGGGTCTGCGCCGCAGCGGGGCGGTTTTGAGGCAAACCCTGGAGACGGTGCTCAGTCGTATCGGTTAGAGGGGCGGGGCCAGATAGTTGCGAAAACTTTGCCAAAAATCGGCCCAAAACTCGCCCTTCCTCTAACGGGGAATTAAGATTGCAACAGACGAACCGGAGAGACAACCTGCTTTTACTGGCTTCTGTATCCAAGCTAACCGTTGCAGGTGGAACCCCCCCAGTTTTATGCCTTTTTTGGGCGTCGACAATTGACAACGCTAGTTTGATTGGTATCTTTTGACAGGATAAGCCCGTACAGGCAACCTAAATAACCTATTTTGGTATTGTTTCCCCTTCTTTTCACCTCACCTTGAGGAAGGAGCAAGCTTTGATCCGCTCGCTTTGTTTTAGTGTTCCCTTCTTGATGCTGTCGCTGTTTGTTGGTTACGCCAACGCCGGCGATGGTTGTGGCAGTGGCTGCGGCGACTGTTGCGCCCCTTGTGTTTCGTACGTGGAAAAGGTCGTGATGAAGCCCGTCATGTGCACGGAACTTCGTACGGTCACCTGCACTGAGTACTCGCAGGAAGAACGTACCCGCGAATACACCACGTACAACTGTGTGGCTCGCGTTGAGCCGGTTGAGCAGACCTACACCGTCATGGTGCCCGAGCAGCGTGTTCGCACTTGCGAATACACCGTTTGCGTTCCCGTCTGGACCGAACAAGTGCACGAATACCAGGTGCAGGTTCCGGTTTGGAGCGAAGAAGAACAAGAGTACACCGTCTGCGTTCCGGTTTGGGAAGACGTCGAAGAAACCTACACCGTTTCGGTGCCGGTTCGTTCGACCGTCGAACAGACCTACACCGTGATGGTCCCCCATCAGGAAACCCGCACCGGCACCCGCAAGGTCTGCACCCAGGTGCAGGAGACCGCCTATCGTACCGTCACCCGCAACTGCGGCCACTGGGAAACCCAGATGGTTGAAGTTTCCTGCGGCAACAGCTGTGGCGGCAATGGCTGCAACAGTGGTTGCAACAGCGGTTGCAGCTCGGCCTGTGGCAGCTGTGGTGGTTGTGGCAGCTGTGGTTCGTCTTGCGGATCGTCGTGTGGCAGCCACACCGTCTGCAATCGCGTTTGGGTTCCGGAATGTGTCACCGAAGAAGTGCCCTACACCGTCTGCCGTAACGTTTACGAAGACCAAGAGTACGACTACACCGTGACCGTCTGCTCGCCCGAAGAACGCACCCGTTCGGTCGAAGTTTGCAACTACGTTCAGGAAGAACGCACCCGCACCAACAAGGTGTGCCGTATGGTCAACGAGACCCGCACCCGCACCGTCAAGGTCTGCAGCTACACGACCGAAACCCGCACCCGCACCAGCAAAGTTTGCTCGTACAACCACGAAACTCGCACCCGCGAGATTCCGTACACCGTGTGCGTGCCCCAGACCCAGACCCGTACCGTCAATGTGACGCACTACGATCGCGTTCCCGAAACCCACACGAGCACCTACACCGTTTGCGTGCCGCACCAGGTTGAGAAGCAAATCGAAGTCCAGGTTTGCAAAATGGTCCCCCACACCGTCAGCGTTCCCGTCTCGTGCGGTAGCAGCTGTGGTGGTTGCTCCTCGTCGTACGGCGGCTGCGGCGGTTGCGCCTCGAGCTGCGGCGGCTGTGGCAGCTGTGGTGGTGGTTGCCACTAGTTTGGCATAAAGTTTCTACGCTGAACGGGCTTCGGCTGGCAGCGTAGAGCCAACAAGTATCACAGGCCGGAACGTACTCAGGCGTTCCGGCCTGTTTCATTGCGTCACCCGGCTGCCGCTGTCCAGAAACGCTGTCTGCGCCTGCAGGACGGCCCAGGTCGCGCAACCGCTGGCGGCTTCGCAGCGCAACAGGCGGTCTACCGGAGCAGATTCTGCTTGCTCTGGAGCAAGGACTACGCCACCATGACGGCTGTCCTTCACCTTGCCGGGGAGTCCTCAACATGCGCCGGATATGGTACTTCTGTTTTCTTCTGCTCGCAGGCTGCTGCCCGATTGTCAGTCTCCACGCGGCCCAGCCGGTGATAATCGATACCGATATCGGCTCCGCTGTGGATGACGCCTTTGCCCTGGGTCTGGCTTTGGCGTCGCCCGAACTGGAGATCCGCGGCATCACCACCTGCGGCGCCCAGGCGGGTGATCGCGCCTGGCTGGTCTGCCGATTCTTGACCCACCTGGACCGCCATTCGATTCCGGTTGCGGCGGGGACCGATCCCCAGCCCGACTACCCGCTGGACTGGCAGATCCAGTATCGACGCCATCCCGCCGTCGTGTGGAATCGGACCGCCAAACCGCTCGCCGCCGCGGCGCCCGACTTTATCTACCAGCAGCTCCAGGCCGACCCGGGCAATGTCACCCTGCTTTGCCTGGGGCCGCTCACCAACATTGCAAAACTGTTCCAGCAACATCCCGATGCGATCGGCATGGTCAAGCAGGTCGTGCTGATGGGCGGTGCGTTAGAGATCGGCTACGAAGGGAAAGGCCCCGCGACGGCAGAGTGGAATATCCATGCCGATATCCGTTCCGCCCAGGCCGTGTTTACGGCCGGAGCGCCGCTGCTGGTCGCTCCGCTGGACGCTTCGATTGGCCTGCAGCCGACCGCTGCGCAGCGGGAGCAGTTGTTCGCCCATTGCTCGCCGTTGACCTTCCAGGTGCAGTCGCTGTACGAGCTGAGCGACGAGCCGTCGCCGACCTTGTACGACTGGCTGGCCGTCGCCCTGGCGGTTGACCCGCGATTGGCGCAGCTCAAGCCGCTGCATCTGGTCGTCACGGATAAAGGCGTCACCCAGGCGAAAGAGGGCAAAGCAAACGCCCGGGTCGCCGAGGCTGCCGATGCTTCCCGTCTGCTCGACTGGGGTCTGAAACGGCTTCTGGGTTACGACAAGACGCGGCTGCCCCTGCCGCCGGAAAACGCTTCCTCCCTGATTGCCGCGGGCCCGCTGCCGGCTCGCGTGCATACGTTTGAAGACTACGATACCGATATTGAAAAACGCTGGTGGATGACCGGCATGCTGGAGATCGACAAGGCGCCGCCGGGCCGCGGCCGCGCGCAACGGGCCGTGTTGACCCAGGACTTCGACGGCAAGAACGGAGACCTGGCGACCAGTTACCGCGCCGTGATTTTCAATCCCGTGCCGGGTCCGCCGATGGGCCCGCAGACCCGTCTCGCGTTTCGCTATCACCTGCACGGAACGGATACCTTACGGGTGCAACTGTTCAGCCTGTCAAACGGCTACCATCGCTACCTGGCGGTCAGCGGCCTGCAGCAGGACGCCTGGGCGACGGCGGCGGTCGACCTGACGGCAATGCGCAAGCCGAACGGCGAAGGCGGACCGCTGGCGGAGAATGAACGGATTGACGACATCCAGTTCTATATCGATCCGCGGGCAGAACTGTTGATCGACGATATCGTACTGTACGAAGCAGCCGCGCCAGACGAACGGCGGCCCTTCCCCGACCGCATTTTGTTCACCGGCGGTTTTGATACAGGCAAGCAGGGAGCTGAATGGCCGGGCGACTTTGAAATCGCCGCGCACGCTTCTCCCCGCACCTGGAGGTACGCGCGTTCCGTCGACCAGAATGGACAGGCGGTGATTCGCCTGAACCTGCGTGGGCAGCGGGCCGGAGCGGAAAGGTTGCGGCTGCGGTTCGATTACTGGGCGAGCGCCGCCGCGAAGCTTGATGTTTCTTTACACAACCAGGCAGAACCGGCCGGCTATCGGGCGGCCTCGATTACGCTCCCGGCCCAGACCTGGGGCGTCGCTTATGGGGATTTTGCGGCCGAGTCGGCTGACGATCCTGCGACTGTCGACGAGCTGCTTTTTCGGCTCCCCGCAGGGGTCGAACTTCGCCTGGATAATGTGCTGCTTTACGTTCCAGGGAAGTAGCTGATTGCCTGGCGTTGGGACACGGAAGGGTCCTGATGTCCACTCTCCTGGCGGAACCAGCTGAGGGGTTGCAGACTAAGCTTCGATCCACAAATATAATCCCTGCCGAGGTTTACCGACGCTGTCCGCCGCCCAGTGGGCGACAGCAAGAGGAAGTGCGCAACAACCCGTCGCGAATGCGAATCGGCGGCTTTCTTGTTGCGACCGACATCAGAAAGGGATCGAAATCATGAAGAGAATGGTGACGGAATCGGTCATTTTCAGCGTGATGTGTTCCGCCAAGAGCAGGTTCTGTTTAAACGTGCGGGTGCAGATGGAAAACGTGCACACCCATCCCGCGACGGCTGGAACTATCACTTCCCCACCGGCGAAGTCGCTTCGTACGACGCAGAGCAAATGATGTTCACTCCGATGAAAACCACGATGGAGCCCTAAGCTGCGGCATGCCTGCCGCCGGGCTTCCGATGCGACCGTTATTCCTTTGCGGGGGCAAGCAGTATGGACATTCAGATTCGCTGCGGTCAAAAGGCCGATCTGCAGGCAATCAAATCGCTGACGATTGCCTGCTTTGAAGGCGTCAGTCTGGAGCAGGACGTCGAGCGCTCGCTGGGCGTTTTGAACGGCCGCGACTGGCGCTGGAGGAAAATGCGGCACATCGACGACGATGTGGCCGCCCACGCAGAGGGACTGTTTGTCGCCGTTTGCGATACAACCCTGGTGGGGTATGTCAGCACCCGGATCGATGCTGAGGCGGGCAAAGGCCGCATTGTGAATCTGGCGGTCGATCCCCAGCACCAGGGCGCTGGTCTGGGGCGGCGGTTGATTGAATTCGCCCTGGATTACTTCCGTGCCGCCGGGCTCAGCTACGCTGTGATCGAAACCATGGCTCAGAATCCGATCGGCCAGCACTTATATCCGGCGTGCGGCTTCCAGGAAGTCGCACGCCAGGTGCATTACGCCCAGCGATTGGATTAGCGGGCCATTTGCTAGCACTTTTCTGAGTCTGGGACAGGGGCGATGCTGCGCTCTTGCACAGCCTCCGCCTAAGTTCTGGGCAAGGGGGTGGCTGAAAAAATCGCACCGATCAAAAATTGCCCTTTTATAAAAAAGGGGATTCACTTATATCTGGTGGGGTCGCAGCACGCCTTCTTGACGGCGACATGAACGACTTCTTTGATTCCCGGCGTGCCGCTGCGTTGAACAAAAAACAACGCGAAGAAGGAAGCTTTGGCCGCTCGGCCGCGCTGCAAAGCTGCAGCACAACTGCCGAACTGGGCGGAGCTTTCGACGCGAGCCCCTGTCGTACGTCCTGCTTTCCGGTCCGCCGGCAAGAAGCATGCGGGACGTGATTTTTCGCCCTGGCCAGACCCCGTTTGGCTGCTTGCCTGCGTTGCCAGGAGATGTCCTGGCTGCGTGGCTTCCTGGTGGAAGTCGCGGGCGGAAAGAGCGATTCGGCGCGGGATTCGCATAGGCGTTGTGATAGCTTCCAGGCTTAAAAAGGCGGCACGCTTCGTCTGGCCTGGCAGCCAGGAAGTCACTGTTGCAGGGATCGCAACTCTTTCGCCAAGGAGGCTTCAAATGCCATTCGTTCTCGCCTGCGCACTCCTGGTTCTTTCCTCGGGACCTGAACTGGCCGAAGAAATCGTCGTTTCGGAAGCGGTGGATCTGGCCGAAGTCAATCACTTTTACGATGAAAACGGAAAGCTTGTTTTCGACCAGGTGATCTTCTACGACTGGTCTGACGACGAAAGCCGCTACCACGTAAGAGCATGGCGTCTGCTCAAACATGCGTCCCAGTTTCCGCAACGGAACTGGTCCCTGGGCGGATACGAATCCGTCTGGCGCGATGGCGACGTGCTCCGCAGCGTGCGGGCTAGCGCCTTCCGCGAAACCTGGACCCAGCATGATCCGGAACTGCTGGAACGGGCCGCCCTGCCGAAAGAGCAACGGAAAGAACTTCGCACGGTCGGCGTCCAGGCGCTCAGTCGCTTGCGGCATTAATCAGTCGCTTGCGGGATTCAACGGGTCGCCGCACACGCGCTTCGTATGAGGCCAACTGGCTCGCGAAGTGAGTGCGAAAAAGGTCCTCCGTTCTGACAGGCGGACTGTGTGACGTACTTGTGTCGTTGTGGCATGATTTGACACGCGGTCCAGCGGGGTTCGTTACGGCGGGTCGATCGGGGCGGCGCCAGGCGGCGGAGTGCCTCCGCCTTTCTGGACATAACTGGAGCGGGCGGCCGCGTACTCGGCGGGCGTTGGCAAGTCGGGAACGCCGCCTTGCTGGGACTCCTCGAACATCTTCCGCAGGAACGGTCGACACCAGCCGCAACCGGTGCCGGCTCCAAAACAGTCCGCCAGTTGCCCAGGGCGACGCGGCTTTTCAATGCGAAGATAGTTCGCCACCTTGCGTCGGGTGACATGAAAGCACAGGCACAGTTCGTCGTCGAGTTCCATCGGGAAACCTCGTGGAGCAGGCGGAAGCCAGGGCGTTCTGGCTGCGGCGGGACGATCCGTTACGCCGGGCGGACGACACGCCTGAATAATGGCGACTTACCAGACGACTTCGACTTCAGCGCCGACATCGACACCCAGGCGAGTCAACGCATTGCCGTTGACGATCGAAATTTCAAGCATATTGCGCGAGCCCAGCAGGGCGACAAACGCCAGCGGCGGTTGATTCTTGTAGGTGCGCGACAGACCCGCAATTTCCGCCTTGCCGCAGCGCACCCGAGCGCTGGACGGCACGCCGTGTTCCTGCAGGAGGGAACGGCTGATATCGGTGATCAGGTTGCCGAACGTGTCAAAGCTGACGACCGTTCCAACCAGTCGATTCCGTTCTACGCGGACCTGGGGCCATTCAATTTCGACCAGCTTGGACAGGGGTTCTCCCAGTCGTTGCGGGTCGTGTCCCAGGCTCAGATAGGCGGCCGCGGGAGCCATGATATCGCGGCCATGAAAAGTCGAAGAGACTTCCGACAGCCAGTACTCGCGGTTCTGTAACGCGATGATCCGCACCGGCGGATACCGCATGGCGACCCGCCCCAGCAGGCCGTTGTCGGGCGCAATGAAGTACTGCTGGTTCATCCTTACACAGACAATTTCCCGATCGGTTCCCACGCCCGGGTCGACCACGGCGACGTGGATGGTTTCGGCCGGGAAGCGGCCCACGGCCTGCTCCAGGGCGCAGGCCCCGTCGCGGATATCCTGGGGCCGAACGGAGTGCGTCAGATCGACCAGATTGGCTTCGGCGTTGAGCGTGAGGATGACGCCCTTCATTTCCGCCACATACGGACTGCCGTCGCCAAAATCGGTGAGCAGGGTAATCAAAGGGCGGGCCATGGTTGTTGCATCCTGGGACATCTTTCGCCGTCGCGTGGACTGGCTGGATGTCATTGGGTTCGACCCCGCCCAGTTGAACGCGGCCGGCAGACGGTGTGACTGCCGGCCGGGATGGAGAGCGACGGACTACGGGTACTCCACCTTGGTGTCCGGCATCGCTTTGCGCAGATCGGCGACGGCGGATTCAGTCAGTTCCGTGTGGGTCAGAACCAGCTGCTTGAGGTGGGTCATTTTCTTCAGGTGTTCAATCGCCTCGTCGGTGATGGGCGTGCGTCCCAGATGCAGGAAGGTCAGGTTTTTGAGCTTAGGCAGATGGGCCACGCCGGCGTCGGTGATGGGGCAGGCGTCGAGGTTGAGGGTGGTGAGGCTGGTCATTTCCGCCAGGTGTTTGGCGCCGTCGTCGCCGACCTGGGTCAGCCACAGGTTGAGGTCCTTGAGGCCGGCCATCCCTTTGAGATGCTGGGCGCCTTCATCGTTGATGGTGGTTTCGCTCAGGTCCAGCCGTTCGAGTTTGTCGAGCGGATCCAGCACGACCCAGCCGGCGTTGGTGATCAGCGCACAGCCCCGCAGGCGAAGTCGCTTGAGGTTGGCCAGGGCGCTCAGGCTGTACAGGCCTTCGTCGCTGATATTGCAGTTGCGCATGTAGAGCTCCTGCAGGTTGACCAGCGATTTGATATCTTCCATGCCGGCGTTGGAGACCAGGCTTTCGTCGAGTCCCAGCACCACGAAGCGTTCTTTCCCTTTGATCGAGGCCAACGATTCGTCGGAGATCTGCTGTCCCCAGATTTTCAGGTATTTCAGTTTGGGCAGGTCGGTCAGGTGGCTGACGCCATAGTCGGAGACCAGCTGGCACTCGTTAAAGTCGAGCGCTTCGATGGTGGGATGCTTCGCGAGTGCTTCCAGGCCGGAATCGGTCACATAGGTGCGATAGGCGAAAACTCGCTTGATTTTCGGCATCTTGGCGATGTGGGTGTAACCTTCGTCGGTGACGTTGGTAACGCCCAGGCCGAGTTCTTCCAGGTTGGGCAGCGCCTGGAGAATGGCCATGCCGTCGTTGCTGATTTCGGTTTTTTCCAGGCCGAGTTCTTTCAGCTGGGTGATTTTGACAACCTCTTCCAGGGCGGCGTCGTCAATCACCGGGCCAAAGAAGGACAGCCGCTCCAGCTTGGGCAGCGCTTTGAGTTCCGACAGCGAGGCAATCTGCTCTTTCAAACGATCGGGAATATTGAAGCCGCTGGTGAAGTCGATTTCGGTAATGTCGCCGTCCGTGTTGCGGACGACCGTACCGCCGATGTCTTCGATAATGGCCAGCAAAGGCTTCTCATCGAACGCCGGTTCCGCAGGCGGGGCCGGCTTCACCGGCGGTTTGGCCGCAACGGCGGTGTTGTCGGGCGTATCCGATTTGTCGGGCGTGTTGTCGACGGGCTCGGTGGTGGCGGTTGCGGCCGGGTTGACTTCCGGTTCTTCGGTGTCGTCGGCGATGGGCGGACGAACGGGCTTGCCGGGTTCGGCCGTGTTGCCCGCCACGGAACGCGATTTGGGGACGATATCTTGCGGGCAGCCTGTCAGGCAGCAGGCTCCCGCTGCGAGCAACGTGAACAGGAGGAAACGACCAATAACCGGCTTATTCATAGATCTGTACTCAAGGCAATCAGGCGAAAACTTCAGGTCAGGACAGTAACGGCGAGAGTCGTCCCTGACGAAGGCCGAAGAATAGCCTTTAGTCTAACTGCAGCCCCGACTCTCTGCCAATCCGCTCTTGCGGGAGGAATCGCCGCAAAATGTTCGCCCAGGCCTGGCGGGCCGGGGCCGGCAAGGCGGCCGGCTGCTCTTCCTGGGTCGCCTGGAACCCGCTCCAGCCCAGCCGGACGGGCCAGTCGTTCTGTTCTGCCGACGTATTAAACTGTTCCAGCCCGCGCAGAGCCCAGAGCGCCCCGTACAGGTTGCGAAAGTCGAACCACAGCCGATCTGCGCCCGTTGCCGCTTCCCGGCCCGGGCCAATCCAGGTCGCCAGTCCGATCGCCGCCGCGCAACAGCCCAGACCGACCAGCGGCGCCAGCTCCCACGCCTGCGGCGAAGTCCAGGGCAGATACGGCCAGAGCACTAGTGTCTGGCCAGCCCCCGCCAGGCAGGCAGCCGCTCCGTAACGGGTGGGCAGATAATTGGCCCAGCTGATCGCCAGCAGCAACAGCAGGAACCAGGAGCGGGCGTCGCGAATCTCCAGCGGCTGGTTCGGCTGGAGCAACAGTTTCTCGGCGGCCGGCATCGCCAGAATGCCCCAGAGCGTAGCGACGACGAAGGTCCAGGCCTGATGCTGCGGCCGGCGAGCCCCCAGCACGGCCATGAGCGGACAGAAAGAAGAAGTCGCCGTCAGAAAGCGGACAGACTGGCTGACCGCTGGCGAAACGTCCCCTGCCAGCAGCCACGCTTCGCTGATCGCCAGCACCCCCAGCGACAGCAGCATCCACCACCAGGCGGCCAGCAAAGTGGTGCCCTGCAGCAGTCGTCGAAAGTAGATCCAAAGGGCAATGGCAGCGGCTCCAAACCCCAGGGCCACCGCGGGCAGAACAAAACTGCCGGCAACAAACGGCATAATCGACAAAACCGAATTAGTTCGTGTAACCGATACTAGTAAGGACCGCCTGTTGTTCTGCAGGCGGTCCAAAAAAGTGCTGATAGCGATAAGACTAGGCGTGTGAACAAGATGCGACAAGTGCCCGCCGCGGCGTTTCAAGAAATGTTGCAAAAAATCAACCGTTGCATTTGCTCAACCTCAAGACGCATCGCATGTTTCATCATTACCACATTGCCGAATTACGCAAGCGGCAAACTCCCCCTGGAATCCTCATCTTGATATCGAGGAACGTGCTATGAAACGTCAATTGATTTTTGCAGCCTTGTTCGGCTTGCTCGCGCCGGCTGCGGTTCAAGCGCAGAATTTCCTTGCACAGAATGGGGATGGGCCCGCCCTGGCTGCCCCGGCAGTCGAGCAGGCGGCCGAGGAGTTGCCGCTGAGCCCGGCCCCGGAGGCTCGTCCGCTGGAAAATAACAGCCAGGCAGCACCGGCGCCCTATTATGCGCCGCGCATCCAGTCCCCTGTGCCGGGGCGTCCGTTCCGCCAGGCTTCGGCTCCGATGGCGGATCCGTACTACAACCACGGCATCAACTTCGGCAACCAGTGCTGCGAGACGGGTGATCCGTGCGCCCGGGGTTTATGGGGCAACTACTGCGCCGACAAAGTGCTCTGGTGCAATCGTCAGCATCGCCGTGCTGCGGCCTGCAACATGTGCAACACGGGAAACTGCGGCGTGGGCAGCACTGGCCTGACCGATTGCGGCGTGGGAAGGTGCGGAGGCATGGGGCTGTGCCCGTCGCAGCCCTACGCTTGTGTGCGGCCTGTGCATGGTTGTGATAGCAGCCTGGGTTCTTTGCCCGACAACCACGATACGCTGGATCGCCTGCACCTGTCGGCTCCGTGCCCGACCTGCGGTCCTTCCAACCCGAGCCGGGGCGCCTGGCTGTTTGGTGGGATCTGGTCGGCCTTCCATGGCGGCGGATGCCAGAACGGCTGTGGCGATGGTAGATGTGGCTGTGGCGATGGCAACTGTGGCTGCAGCACTGGCAACTGCGGCTGGCAGGGACAGCTGCCCGGCGACTTTGATTCGCACGAGCAGTCGCACGCTCCCCAACCGTCCGGAGCCCAGTACCAGGAATACATGCCTGCGGAACCGAAGCCGGCTCCCGCTGCCGCACCGGCTTCGTCGGCCCGTCGTTCGCTTGACCTGTCAGGTCGGCCGCGACTGTCGTCGTACCGCAGCGGACGTTAAGCAGTAGACGTCAAGCAGCATGCAAAAAGGACGTTCTCCCCGGAGAACGTGGGGCAGATCGGCCGGGCAAGTGAGGCCGATGGAGTGCAACCCCGACAGCCGTCTGGAAATCCAGCCGGCTTGTCGTCGTTTACGGGCAGCAGATGGGCTGACCAAAGCGTTGTGCTTAGAAACGATCGAGGGAATCGATCCAGCGGAGGAATCCGGCGAATTCTTCGTCGTTGAGGTAGCGGCCCGGGCCTTCGTGCTCGACGGTGGTGACCGGGTATTTCAGCTTTTCTAATTTGTCGACGCCGGCTTTGATGGCCGGAGCCAAAGGCGACTTGTCGGGACGGGTCGTGTACACGGCGACCCGCAGGACCGGATCGTTGTCGGCCGGGGCCGCCCTGCCGGGCATGGCCGCATCGACGGCGGCGATGCCGCGCACCCGATCACGATGGGTAAAGCCCGCCAGATAAGCGATGCCGCCGCCGGCCTGGTAGCCATGGGCGACAATCCGGCTGCGGTCGACATTATAGTTGGCCAGAATGTCGTCGAGCGCTTTGCTGATGAAGTCGACTTCGCCGGGCGTCCATTTGGCAGGGTCAGCCGCCTGGGGAGCCAGCAGGATTAACTGCTGCTGGTCGCAGACGGGCTGCCAGCGGGCCAGGAGTTTCTCGCGGTCGAATTCGCCGGGAGCGTGCAGATAGATCACCACGCCATAGGTGAATTGCGGGTCGTAGGTGGTTGGCACATAGGCCAGGCATTCGTTCTTTTCTTCGGCCAGCTTCAGATCAACGGGACCGACGGGAGGACGTTCCCCTTCGCCGGCGGGTGTCACGCCGTCGGGCAGGGCGGACGGCAGCTCGGCGGGGATTTCGGTCGGCAGGCTGGCCAGTTTGATTTTGACTTCTTTCTTTTCTTCGCCGCGGAGGAGCGTCAGGGTGATCTCTTCGTCGAAGGTAAAGGCCGCCAGCTGATCGCTGAGGGAGCCGGCGTCGGGGATTTCATCGCCATCGAGCAGGGTCAGGCGATCGCCCGGCTCGATGCCGGCCTCGGCAGCCGGGGAACCGGGATACACGTAACGCACCACCACGCCCTTTTCTTTGCCGGGACCGCGGAGCGGGAGCAGACCGATGAACGGGTTCACGTAGGGACGGATCTCATCGGTCAGGGTGACTTCAAACGGCAGCTGTTCTTCGCCGCGCAGGACGACAACCTGGACGACGTCGCCCGCGTATTTGCGTCCCAGCAGATGCTTGAGCTGGGCCTGGCGTACGACCGGCTGGCCGCTGACTTCGACGATTTTGTCCCCCACTTTGATGCCGGCTTCAGCAGCGGGCGAGGTGGCGGGACAAGCGGCCACTTCGGGAGGCGTTTCATACAGATCCGATGCTTTGAGCGACACGCCCAGCAGGCCCGGCTTCAGGTTTTCGCCGGCTTTGAGTTTTTCCAGGTGCGGCATGACGTCGGACAGCGGCACGGCGAAACCGATGCCGGAGTCGTACCATTCAGCGCCAGCAACCGCGTCGCCGCCTTGCGGAGAAAAGGGCGCCAGGATCCCCATCACGCGGCCGCGGATGTCGACAATCGGACCACCGTAGTTGCTGGGCGAAATCTTGGCGTCGGTCTGCACGACCTTTCCCCAGACACGATCCGCAGCACTCAAGATGCCGACCGAAAGATTCGGGGCGTCGGGGCCGTAGGTGCGGCCAATGGCGATCGTCCACTGGCCGACGACGAATTCGTCGCGGGGGGCGATCTCGGGCGTGGGCAGTTTCTTGTCGGTTTTGACTTTGAGCAGCACGAGCTTCCGGCTTTCATCGCGGGCCACAATCTGCGCAGCGGCGCGGCCGCCTTCGGGCAGGCTCACGATGATGGAGTTCGGGTTCTGCACAAAGTTGAACTCGCTGGAAAGAATGTAACCGTCTTCCGAGACGATCAGGCCGGTGGTGGGGCCTTCGCCGGCGATCAGCTCGCCGACCCGTTCCTGCCCGGCATACGTTTCGATACGCACGACCGCGGGGGACGCTTTGTCCACGGCGGCCAGGATCGCACGTTCTTCGATGGTGGCGATATCATCCTGGGCCCAGGCCGAGGTCCACGGGGAAACCAGCAAGCAGAGCGTAGCGAGCAGCAGCAGGCGCATAGCGAAAACTTTCATCGGGTTAGCAAGGCAACAGGAACGCGGAGCAACAACGCTGGGGGGCGGACCGCTGGGGCGGACCGGGTCGTTGACCGGGCGTTCGGCTAGTCGTTGGCGCTCAGTTCGACTTCGATCAACTCCTGGCCGCGCTGGACCGTGAGGCGAATGGAGTCGTCGCGGTCGATCTGCAGCAACTGCACGCGGAACACTTCGCAAGACGACATAATGTCGTCGTCGCAGAACAGGATCAGGTCGTCGGTTTTCAGGCCGGATTTTTCCGCCGCCGAACCGCGACGGATCTGATCGATAAACGGCGGCGTTTTCGCCAGCACGTCGGGCACCAGGGTAATGCCCAGCATCGACAACGTCAGGGGATCCGGCTGGAGTTTGAGATCCTCCGGGTCCACGCTGGGCACGCTGAGGCCGCGTTTCAAATTGTCGACCGAGTCGGCCAGGGCGGCGACGGGAATGGCGTAGTTCAACCAGGTGTTGTTCTGCGCGTTCCGCAGTTCTTTCCCCAGGATGCCGGCCAGTCGGCCGCGGGTATCGGTCAGCGCCCCGCCGGCGCCGCCGGGGTTGTTGGTCATGGCGTCCAGCACGTACGCTTCGCCGCGGTAAGGCGTTTCGAACACGCCGCGTCGGGCGAACAGTTTGCTTTTGGCCGAGACAACGCCGTGCAGCACGCTGGCCGCTTCGTCGCCGGCGGCCACGCCGTAGATGTTACTAAAGGCCAGAACCCGTGCCCCGGATTTCAGCTCGACCGATTTATCCAGATTGAAATACGAAAGGTTCACCGCGTCGATTTTGAGCACCGCGATTTCCAGACGCGGGTCGTAGCCGACCAGCTCTCCCTGGAACTTGCGGCCGTCATTAAGGGTGACGGTGATGTAATCCGTATCGAGCACATAACTCCAGGAGGTCAGCACGTGGCCTTCGGGAGAGATCACCATGCCGCTTTGATACGGTTCCAGGCCGCGTACGCCGCCGGCGCCGTAGATCTTGACGATCTTGGGCTGCACGCCGGTAATCGTTTTGGCGAACGACTGGGCGTGGACGTTTTTCGAACTGCCGGCGAAAGCCAGTCCCACGAGAGCCAGTGTGAAAGCGACCCAGCGGCGATGATGATTGGTCATACGATAATTCCTCGCCGACTGCTTCCCCATGTGTGGCAGCGTCAACGATTAGAAGAAAGCCAAAGGTTAGCGTCAGGCGTCGGTTTTGGGGGTCTTGGCCAGGTCGTAAGTCTTGGGCAGGAGTACGCCAAAGACGTCGTCGCCGCGGCGGACTTCGATCCGGCCCGGCAACTGGCGTCCGTCGACTTCGCGATACTCGCTGAAATACAATTCGCAGGGGTCCGCGTAGGAGTCGGCGTACATTTCCATACCGACCAGACGTCCCGTTTGCGGGTCGAACATGAACTTCGATTCAATCACCCCATGGGTCGCGACCAGCACGTCGATCGGCTGTTCGAAGCCGGCCATCGGCGCGGTGCCCAGGTAATACACCTGGCCGAATTTCTCTGGTCCGTTCAGCAGCAGTCGGCGCCACAGGTGCATGGCGGCAAGCAGCCCTCCGGAACCTTCGGGGGCGAGTTGCGTATCGAGATCTTTGGACGGATCGATCGAAGCCGGACCGGCCGGGAACACGCCCGAGACGGCGGTTTCTCCCAGCGTCAGTTCAAAGGCGCCCCCCGCTTCGAGCTCGCCCTGTGCGGTCCAGACGCCGCCCTGGCCGGTAAAACTGCCGCCCTGTTCAAAGGCAGTCCAGACCCGGTCACGGTTGAGCTGGTTGAAGTAATAGTTAGCGTAACCCCGTCGCATTTCGATGAAGGGGGCGGCCTCTTTCGGCGGCGGAGCGGGCGCTTTGCCAGGCTGCAGCGGGATCGGCCGGGGGCCCGGCTTGTCCGGACCAGGCGCCGGTCCTTCCGGGTCGTGGCCCGGATCGGGAGCGTCTTTTTCCGACGGGGTCAGGCCGGGCTGGATTTTGCTGATCAGTTCGTCGTCGGAATGAACGCCGGAGAGCCGGACGAGGACGTCGTACCGTTTCCCATCGCGACGGAAGCTGAGCGGCACGCGCCAGCCTTTGGGGTAAATGCCGAGGACGTTCTTGAAGCCGTTGACCGTCGTGATAGGGCGTCCGCCAAAGGCGACGATTTCATCGTCGTAGCGAAGGCCGCGGCGGTAGGCGTCAGAGGTTTCAATAATGTTGGAAACCAGCACCAGGCCTTCTTCCGAGGTGGCGACGCTGGCGCCGAGCGTGGCGTGATCGACGATCCGCCCGCTGCGGAGGTAGCCCATAAAGTTTTTAATCTGGTTGATGCTGATGGCGTAGCCGACGCCCACATTGACGCGGCCGCGTTTTTCAAACGAACCGCGGCCGTTGATGCCAATCAACTGGGCCTGGGCGTTGAAAAGCGGCCCGCCCGAGTTGCCCGGGTTGATCGAGGCGTCGGTCTGGATGCAGTCGGCGTATTCCAGCAGGGTGCCGGCCGGATACTGGTACCGGTTCACGCCCGAGACGATGCCATAGGTGACCGTCGGTTCAAAGTTGGTGGCCAGCAGGAAGGGGTTTCCGACCGCGAAGCACCAGTCGCCGGGGCGGACCAGGTCGCTGTCGCCCAGTTCCGCATGCGGGAAGTCGTCGCGGCCCAGCAGTTTGATCATGGCCACGTCGCCGGTGGGATCAATGCCGACAATGACCGCATCGTAGAGCACGCCATCGGGCATGCTGCATTTCATGTGGTTGCCGGCCGGCTTGGAGACGTGGAAGTTGGTCAGGGCGTAGCCGTCGGCCGTGATCACCACGCCGGAACCGCCGCCCCGGCCGCCGTTGGCGAACACAGATACGGAAGCGGCTTTTGCTTTGGCGATAGCGGCGATGCGTTCCTGTTGCGCGGCCAGCACCGCATCCATCTCTTCGCTCTGGGCAAAGCACGGAGCGGCAAGCACCAGCGAAGCGGTCAGCAGCGATGCGGCAAAGAGGGCGTTCGCCTTCCAGCGGACAGGTCGAAAAATTTGAGTTCTCACTTTTTCACCCTTGCATCGCAGAGGTCTAAATGGTCGGCGATATCGCCCGCCTCGCCGAAATCGACCAGGATGGTGAGGCGTCGCACGTCCGTAATATCGAGATCGATTTCCACGGGTTGTTCGTCTTTTCCGGAAAGCTGCCCGCGGTAGAGATCCTGGCCGTCGCCGCGGATCAGAAGTTCAACGTTTCCGCCTTCGCCCACGCTGTCATCGATGCCGGCTTTGGCGAGGAAACGGCCAAACTTGCCGTTCAGGCGGTAAGTCAGCAGGGTGCGGCTGTGGATGGCGAGCCCTTTGGCGTACGACTTGCCTGCCAGCTGCAGCGAGGCGCCGTCAAAACTGATATCGCGACGGGGCATGTTCCAGCGGGTCAGGTTCTCGGCGATCGGGCCGGGATCAAAAAACGGCGACCATTCGATCCGGTCCGGATCCAGATCGCTCAGATAAGCGATCTTGCCGCTGGAAAAATCAAACCGCTGTACGGCCGCCAGGGGCAGGCTCAAGCGGGCCCCGGCGACCGAGACCAGGTGGATCTGGTCGGCGTCGGTTTCCAGCGTTTTGGCTCGGTAGGCGCCGCCGCCCAGGTCGTCGACCTGGCACATGGCGTCGGGCAGTTCGCGACCGGGCGGGTGATAGTAAACGACGCCGTCGAGCTTGCTGCGGTTGACGTCGATCTTGCGACCGTTGAATTCAAACTGGACCGATTCGGCCGTGATGTCGTGAACGATACCTTCGAGATAATCCAGGGCGTCGCGGGTGACCGTTTTTTTGTCGCCATTTTCATCTTCGACTTCCACCATGGTCGTTTTGCGGACGACGATGAGATCACCTTTGGCTTCGACATCAATGATTGAGGTCCACTGGTCGATCAGGTCCCCTTTTTGCGACTGGAACCGCACGCTGCGGATGGAGCGGGTGTGGGTTTCCGCCTGGCCGCCGTTGCGCAGGGCGGCTACGGCCTGGCTGTCGCTGACGGTGTAGCTGGAAGCCCGCAGTTCCGATCCGTCGACCAGATCGATGGTGACGCTGCTTTCCGGCCCCTTGGCGTCGCTGGATTTTTTCACCGGAGTAATGGCGATCAGGTCGGTGTAGTTCAGGCGGACTTCGGCGCCATCCTGTTTGACGACGGCATGGTCAGGGGCGAGGGAGAGGAGTTCGCCGGTGACTTTTTCTCCGGAGAGTTGCGAAACTTCGACCTCGATCCCGGCCCAGGCGGTGACGCAGGTCGCGGCGAAACAGCCCAGGGTTAGCAGGGCGGCCGAGAGAGCTTTTCGAGGGAGCATAGAGAAAACCAATTCCGTTTCTAGCGTGCGGATCGCCAAGGCGGCTAACGAGAACTCTTTCAAGTCTAGCCAGCTTTTTCCCCCTTGGCGACTTGTTTCACCAACAATTGCCGGAGCTGCCGGCGGGGGACTAACGTTCGTCGCGAGCCAGTTTGCGGAAGTATTCTTCGATCAGGGTGCGGTAGTGGGCCGGCAGGTCTTTGCTGAGTTCAGTCAGGGCTGCTTCGCGTTCCTTGGGAGGCAGATCGCCCCAGCCGGAACGAGCGCCGATATCGCGACTGGTGACATCGCCGGGGCCGGAACCGCCGCCGGGCTGGCTGTCCTGCATGGGACTGCCGGGTTTGCCGCCGCCAGGTTTACCGCCGCCGCCTCCACCGCCGCCGCCCCCGCCGCCGGCCTGCTCTTCGAGCTTTTCGATCAGCTTGTCGAGTTTGGCGACGACGTCTTCTTCTTCTTTCCGCACGCGCTGGCCGGCGCGGCCCTGATCGAGCCGGGTGCGGACGTTCCGCATGATCCGGGCGATTTCATCCAGGCTGTCGGTTTTCAGCGGTTTGATATCGGCTTCCATCAGTTTGGCCAGAGCCCGATACCGATGCGGGAGTGTTTCTTCGTTCTCCAGCAGTTTGGTCAACAGGGGCAGGCACTTCTCTTTTTCGACCAGGCGATGGTAGCCCACGCTGGTGTAAAAGAGCAGCGTCGCCGGGTCGATGACCTGTTCGGTGGTCAGGCCGTCGAGCTGTTCGATCGCCTCGTTGAACAGGTCGCGCTGGGCCAGCCAGCGGGCGTACAGCAGCCGCAGGTTGTTCTGGACGAACGGTTCGGCCTTTTCGGCCTGCAGGATTTCAAACTGCGGGAACTCGTCGGGAATCACGTTCTGGCGGCAGAATTCCACCAGCGGACGCGCTTGCGGATCGACGACCGCAAAAGCGGCGGCCGCCTGATCGAGCAGCTCGGCCGGTTCGCCCGTGACGCCTTCTTTGGGCCAGAGCGCTTCGACCTGAATCTGGGCCGTTTCGTCCAGCGTTTTGTCGGCGAGCCAGGCGTTGATGGCGGCCTGCACTTCGACGGGCGAAGGCGGAGCCCAGCTGGCCCTTTGCGCGAATTCATCGTTGACCACATCGGCCCAGGCCGACGGCGCCGTGAGTAAGAGAACCGCGGCGGCGATCGTGAAGCCCTTCATGGCAAAACTCCTGCGAATAGGTTGCCGTTGGATACGTTTCATCACCTGGTTACTTGTTCTTTCCGAGCACGATATCCCGGGTGATGGCGTGGATCCGCTGTTCCCGCTGACCCAGCTGCTGGATGGCGTTGCGCAGATCGGCGTCGACCGCCTGGCCGACCGGGTCTTCGGTATCGTTAAGTAAACGGGCGTAGCGGTCCGTGCGACCGTTCACGCGCGACTGCAGGGCGCGGATCATTTTCAGCTCGGCGATCTGATCAACCAGGGCCTGATCCTGTTCCTGCTGTTGTTGCTGTTGTTGTTGCTGCTGCTGTTGCTGTTGTTCCTGATCTTCCTGGGCCTTTTTCAAGGCGGCGATCATGTCTTCAAGCGCTTTGATAATGTCGTCTTCGATGCCCTGGGTGAGCAAACCGGTTTCAGCCTGGTCCAGTCGCTGGGCGACAGTGTCCATGTCTTCGCGCATCTGTTCGACTGCTTCCGGGAAGGCGACCGAAGAGCCTTCTTCGCGAAGCAGATGCAGGGCCTTGTCGGCTTCCAGCACAATCTTCCGTTCGGCGAACGCCAGGCGGCCGGCGTTGACCAGGAACGCTTTCTCGGTGCGCGCCTTCTCTTCGGTCTGGTCGAGGACCAGGGTGTCTTCCGAGACTTTCAGTTGCATCTCGAGCATCTTGGTGAAGCGCGATTCGAGCAGGGCCAGCATCCGTTCGATTTCTTCCTCACGCAGCTGGCGGAGGATTTCTTCCAGCTCGGCTTTGGCCTGTTCCAGCAGTCGCTTCGCTTCTTCCTGATCCTTCACAGCATCGTTGCGTTTGGCGTCTTCCAGCTTTTGCTGGGCTTCTCGCATTTTGTGTTCGGCCTCTTTGATCCGCTTGCGGGCCGGGTTGTCATCACTTTTTCCCTTGGAGTCGCCTTCGCTGTCCCCTTTGGAATCGCCTTGGCTGTCTCCTTTGGAATCGCCTTCGCTGTCTCCCTTGGAGTCGCCTTCGCTGTCTCCCTTGGAGTCGCCTTCGCTGTCTCCTTTGGAGTCGCCTTCGCTGTCTCCTTTGGAGTTTCCTTCGCTGTCTCCTTTGGAGTCGCCTTCGCTGTCTCCCTTGGAGTTTCCTTCGCTGTCTCCCTTGGAGTTTCCTTCGCTGTCTCCTTTGGAGTCACCTTCGCTGTCTCCCTTGGAGTCGCCTTCGCTGTCTCCCTTGGAGTCGCCTTCGCTGTCTCCTTTGGAGTCGCCTTCGCTGTCTCCTTTGGAATCGCCTTCGCTGTCTCCTTTGGAATCGCCTTCGCTGTCTCCTTTGGAGTCGCCTTCGCTGTCTCCCTTGGAGTTTCCTTCGCTGTCTCCTTTGGAGTCGCCTTCGCTGTCTCCTTTGGAGTCGCCTTCGCTGTCCCCTTTGGAGTCGCCTTCGCTGTCTCCCTTGGAGTCGCCCTTGCTATCTCCTTTGGAGTCGCCCTTGCTGTCCCCCTTGGAGTCGCCCTTGCTATCTCCTTTGGAGTCGCCCTTGCTGTCTCCTTTGGAGTCGCCTTTGCTATCCCCTTTCGAGTCGCCTTCGCTGTTTCCGTCGGAGTTTCCGTCGCTGTCGCCGTCGGTTTCGCCTTCGTCTTCTCCGATTTTCTTCTGGAGCTGGTCGGTGCGTTCGGCGGCGTCGCCCTGCGCCTGGGCGATTTGTTCGGCGTCGCCGTTCCCTTCAGCCTGTCCCTGGAGGCCGCGCTGGATGCGGATGAGGCGTTCCAGTTCTTTGATGTACTCTTTGATCCGTTCCTGCTCGCTGCGGAGGCGTTCGGGACGATCCTCGGAGAGCAGCAGTTTCAACAGGGCCTGCAGGTCGGTGACGGTGTCGGTCTGGTCGCGGAGAGCGTCGCTGTAGCTCTTCCGCTCCAACAGATCGACGACTTTCGACATTTTGAGCCGGGTAAAACGCTCGCTTGATTGTTCGGTCGCCCGGCGTAGCAACGCGGCTCGCTGAGGATTGGCGACCGATTCCAGGTCGGCGTTTCGGCGGAGGATCGCTTCCAGCTGTTCATACTGCGCGGCCAGCCGGCGTTGCCGTTCGGTAATGGTGACCTTGGGCGCTTCTTCGGCCGGCTTGGCTTCGCCTTCGGGTTTTGGGTCGCCTTCGGGTTTCGCGTCATCGGCGGGTTGGGCGTCGTCGCTCGCAGGAGCTTCGGCGGCGGGAGCGGCCGCGTTCTCCTGGGCCTGCCCTGCGCCGACGGCGAAGAAGACGAGCAGGGCGAGCAAGGTCGTTCCGAGCATGCGAGATTTCATGGCCGACTCCGAAAGTAAATGAGGCGATACGCCTGACCGTCCGTGAGCGCGACTGCCTGGGCAGTCCGCCGCCGGGAGAAGAGTGCGATCTGAATTGGCTAGGTGGTTAGTACGCGGCAGACTCACTGCGGGACAGGCGGGGCGGTTACAGGCCGAACCCCACCAAAATAACGTAGTTCACTATGGGGAAGAAAGCCCAACTCACTGGAGGAGCTCCAATGCTTCGAGAGTTTCTTGTTCTTGCTGCTTCTTTGTCGCTTCAATCAAACCTTCTTGCTCTTTCAGAATATTGCGGACAATCTCTAAAAGCTGGTTGAAATCTTCGATCTCGATCATTTTGGCAAGGACCGCTTCCATTTCGGCGATCACTTTGGACGCGGCCTCTAGCGAGGCTTTTGCCGCCGCCGGTTCCACATCAGGATCGCCGAGGGCTTTATCCAGGGCGTCCAGCTGTTCTTTCAGGGCCGGCACGCTGTCGGTGTTGATCTTGCGAAGCGGGGCGATCACATCCCGCTGGAGCCGTTCTTTCTGGTCCTCGACATCGACCCGGTTGTTTACCAGCTGGTCGCGGATGTTCGCAAAAGCGGCTGCCGTTTCCAGCACTTCCAGTCCCGTTTTGTCGGCCTGGAGCAGCGCTTCTTGCATGTAAGCGATCTTCCGTTTTTCAATCTCGGCCGATACGTCGCGACGCTCGCCTTGCTCTTCTTCGCCTGTTTCTTCGTCGTCGGACTTGTCCCGCAGAATGGGTTTGGCCGTGTTTTGCATCAGGGCGAGCAGGTCGCGAGAACGGATCATGTCGTCGAGCATCCGTTCAAAGTCACGGCGGATCTCCACTTCCCGGCGCTCAAGAATTCGCACCAGTTCCTCAGGCGTGACGACATCCAGTTCGTAGGCGTCGCCCTGTCCTTCGTGCGATCCGTCGGCCAGATCATAAAAGTCGCGGGCTTTCACCTGCACCACCATCCGCTGTCCGGGCGTCAGGGTGAGAGGAGCCGTTTCCGATTCCCGCAGCTGGCGGAAGTCGATCGAGGTTTCCACGGCGCCGGCTTTCTTGAGCTTGAACGGGAACACCCGCTTGCCGCCTTCGGCCGTATCGACATCGATCCAGGAGCTGTCGACTTCGTAGTCGTCCGCGATCCGGCCCGAGAACGGAATCACCACGTCGGGCGTAACGGCCGAGCCGATCCCTTCCAGCCGGGCTTCAACGCCAGGCGGAAGATCTTCGCGGGCCGAAATATGAATGCGGTACGGCGATTCGCTCAGCACGTCGTCGGTGTCGCGGAGGGAGATCAGTAGCGTGAGGTCTTCAGAGATGACGCCCGGGTCGTAGGTAAAGGTCTTCAGGTCGTCGCCGGAAACATCGATCACAAACGATTCGTTGGTGGTCAGGTTCTGGACGGTCGCCTGTTTCAGATCCTTGCTCGACTTCCCCAGCACCAGCAGTTTGGCGCCGATCGGCAGCTGCTTGCCGGCGGTCCAGGTTTCCACCCGGTGGCCGGAGATTTTGTCAGGGAACATGTAGGACGGATACTGCGTGTCCAGCGTGACCTCGGTCAGGGCGGGGCTGGCGACCACTTCGACCCGCAGGTCGTGGGCCCAGTGATCGTAACCACGGACATCGAAATCAATCGTCGAGAGTACGCCGCGGAACGGCTTGCCGTCGAAGGAGAAGTACTGGTAAGAATCCAGGATGCCGCCGTCGACCTGCATTTTGACCCGATCGCGCCCGCCTTCGGCCGTGTAATAGAATACGTCGCAGGTTTGCGGCACTTTGGGCCGCGTCGCGTCGGCTCGCACCCGCAGGGTAATGTCGGAGCCTTTGGCCACTTTCACCACGCCGTCGCGAAAGGGAATCTGCACGCGGCGGGTGGCGCCGTCGGCGTCGCGGGAATTGGAGGCGGCCTGGATTTCAATGCCGACCACTTCAATGTGGGCGTACCGCGGCCAGGGCTCATCGTTCAGCAGGTACAAGCGGGAGGCGCCCAGGGCAAACATGGCGGGAAAAAAGTAAGCAAAGGCGCCAATCCCGGCTCCCAGGAGAATCGCCAGCAGGCTGCTGACCACCAGGGGCGTCATGTTGAAGATGTCGCCCACGCGCACGGTGGAGGCCGTTTTGCCGGCGTCTTCGCGAGTGTGGCGGAGCATTTCCTGGTTGAACTGGCCCGCGTGGTCGGGCCGCTCGCTCATTTCGACCGAGGTCAGCAGGCTGTCGCGAAAGATGCCGTAACGCCGTTCCAGCACGACCGCCATACTGTGGTCCTGCAGGGAGACAAACGCCCGGCGGATAATCCACCAGTACAGAATAAAGGCCAGCACGCCAGCGATTCCCACTAGCAGCACGGCCCGGGCCTGCCAGGGCAGTTCACTCGCACCCAGCAGTACAAACAGGTAATCGGCCCCGATCGCCAGCCAGAATGTGGCGCCCAGCCAAAGCAACGCCACGGCAATGCCTTCGAACCAGATATACGTTCGAATCCAGGAGCGCACGCCGCCCAGGAGTGAACGAATATTGGAGGCCAATTCGTAGTTGTCGGTGCTAGTCGCCATAGAATTGAGTCGACACTAATGGTGCGAATTTGGAAATCTAATACGTTAGTGCGCCGGAGCCGGGAAAAAGTTCCCGGCAATCGGCCAATCCGACGACCCAGGTCTCCGCGCGACGATGATCGCGCGACAGGGACTAAGCCAGTCGACTGATACGGCGAACGGTCCACTCCAGACACAGGCTCACGCAGATCAGCATCAGCAGCCACCAGCGCAACACACGGCTGTAAGAGCGGTCCGGCGTGGCGGCTGGCACAAAGCTGGTTTTCTCGGCGGAAGCAATCTCAAAGACCGCAGGGTTTCCTGGCGCCGGCTTCATCGCCGCGGCCAGGCCCACGTAATACCGGCCTTCGGTTTCGTCCGTCAGTTGCTGCAGCAGGACGTCGTTCCGCTGGGGTTTTTCCACTTCGAGGTCGGGCGCCCTGGCGCGGACTTCGGCGCTCAGCACTTCATCCAGTTCGCCGGGCACTTTGATTTCGACCCGATAGTCGCCCTCCTGCGAGGCCGTAAAGCCAGCGGCGTACGCCCCTTCACGGGCCGCATCGCGGAGCATGGGCATTCGCAAAGGGGAGTGCGTACCGTCGGGCTGGATCAGCACGGCGGTTACTTCCGAATCGGTCAGCGGTCGATGCTGGGCATCCTGCAGGATGGCGGTGACGGCGACCTGCTCGCCGAGGATGCAGCGGTCCTGGTCGACCAGCAGCACGCCCCGGCTGGAGTCGCGGAGCAGTCGCCCTTGCGAGGCCCAGCGAATCAGCTTGGTGTAGTACTGCTCAAAGGCGCGATCGTCGATGGCCCGGATACGCCACATTTCGCCGCTGGCCTGGAAAAAGACCCGACCGGCGCCGTAGAACTGGCCGGCCAGATAGATCGGCAACTGGTCATCGATCATGGTGTCGGGATCGGAGAAGTGGGCGTAAATCTGACCGCCCTTCTTCGCTTCGCGAACCGCGTAATAGCCATAAACGCCCTCGAACGAATCCCAGGAGGCTTCGCTGTCGATGGCGTTATCTTCCAGCCACAGGAACTCGGCACGGCGGCCTTCGGGCGTAAAGTCAAGCTTCCAAGGCTCTTCCCCGCCGAAGCGGCCGAGCCTGATCGTCGCCGCACCCTGCTGGTAAAACACCACGGGGTACAGCCCTTTGAGAATATCAAACCGCCGATCGCCTCGGCGCTGCCCGGTCCACAGCGGCGTGTACACCGGGCCGGCGACCACAATCAGGCCGCCTGCCTTTTCGGCGACCCAGCGTTCAAGCAGTCGGACCTGGTCTTCCGTCAGCAGTCGCCAGTCGGGATCAAAGGCGATCACGCAGTCGTACTGGAACAGTTCATCGGGATGCGACGGGAATTCAAACAGCAGTTCGTCGGCTTCCTGCGAGATGCCCGGCTGCCCGGTCTGCAGGATCACGTGGACTTCGGTATCGCGGTCGCGGTAGAGTTGGTTGCGTAGAAAGCGGAACTCACGCGTGGGACCGCCCGCCAGGACCAGCACTTTGTTCCGGCGTTCGACCACTTCAACCTTGGCCGATTTGGCGTTGTCGCGGTTGTCGTGATCGCCATCGGGTGGGACGACTTTCAACGTATAGGCGTAACGGCCGCCCTCTTTGGGAGGCATTTCAAAGCGAAGCGAGACCGTCTTCCCGTCGGTTTCCAGCACCTGGGTGCGCTCTTCCTCCAGGACTTCGGGGCCGTCATCCTGCGAGACGTACAGTTCCACCCGCACCCGGCGACCCTTCAGGCCGCTGGCCCGCAACAGGCCAACCACGGCGTATTCATCGCCCGGGTACACCCGCGGCGGAGCCTGCAGGTCGACCACGCTGACGTTGATGGGCAGTTTGTCGGAACCGAGACCGACCGCATACACGGGGATCTTGGCGTCCTGGGCGGCGCGGACGGCCACATCGGGCGCCACGCCTGAGTTTTGTCCGCCGTCGGTGAGCAGCACGATGCCGGCGATCGGTCCGCCGCGTTCGCGGTTGACCAGGTATCGCAGGCTGTCGCCCAGGCGGGTCTGGGCGCCGCGGGGGCGGAGTTCGGTCATCCACTCGATGCTGTCGGCCGGGTCTTCGGCTTTCTCTTCTGAGTCGTCAATCTTTTTTGCTTTGTCGAGCGCCTGGGAAGCGTCCTCGATGCCGACGATTTCCTGTGGAGCCAGTTCCGGCACGCGCAAGTGGGCGACCGCCAGCGTGACGCCGCAGGCCAGCAGCGACCAGACGCCGCACACGGCAATCCACGAATGAAGATCGGCGGCCGATTGGCTGCGGATCGTGACCGCCAGGGCGATGGCGACCGCAATAAAGGGGGTCAGCCCCAGCACCAGCACGGCGATCCGCCCCGGCGTAAAGTTCGCCAAGGATTCCATCTGGAACTCGGGCGTCAGCACCAGGGCGGCGATGCTGACCGCCAGGAAGGCGGTCCATAACACGCCGGCCGCTGCCAGCGACGCTGTTTTGCTGGCCGATGTCCAGCGCAGGATCCAGTACACAAATCCGGAAAGCAGGGAGACGAGCAACAGCCCCCCCGCCAGCTGACCGATGAACCGCGACTGATCCAGTCGGGCCAGTAGCTGACCGACTTCGCTTTGTTCGGCTTTGACCTGTTCGTTCGTGAGTTTCGGGAACGAGCCGATCTCTTCCGGTTTGGCGTCTTCCCCAAAACGATAGGCGACCACATGATGCGTTTGGCGCAGTTCGGCCAGCATCGGTCCGTCGGCGATCGAACGGGCCAGTTCTTCACTGCGGCTGGCGGCGCCTTTGGAGTCCAGGCTTTCGGTATCGCGCAGGCCCATGCTCAGACTATTGTCGAGCATGACGACCACCCGGGAATCCTTCACCAGGCGGTGCTCGGTCCGTTTCTCCAGGTCGAGAAAAAACAGCAGCAGGCCGAGCAGGGCGAACACCCGCAGCGACAGCAGCAGCACGGTGGCGCCGCTGGACAGTTCGCGACTGTCGAGCACGTACATCATGCCGATCAGGCCGACGATGGCGACCGAGGCAAACAGCAGCAGCACCCAGTGCCACCACTCGGTGAACTCAGCCAGACGCGAGAAATTAATCGTCGCGTTCGAGGCCGCATCCGCCAGCAGGCCAGTTTGCGGAACCTGCAATACATGGTCGGAAAGAAACGCAGGCATCAACGGACGCCTCCTCTCGTCGGGTGGTAGCTGGCAGAGTAGGCCAGGGCCTGTTCGCCCAGCAGCAAGGCAATCAAAATGCCGAGCACTGCCAGGCTGACGTTGGCGCCAGCTTGTTTTTCCGGATCTTCAATAAATTCATCCCACTGGACCATCGACGGCTTGGCCGCATCCAGGTATTCCAGCAGCTGCTTGGAATCGCTAATCGCCAGGTCGCCTTCGTCGGTGTCGACATTCAAGGCGTAACGGCGAACCTCGGGCGGGCCGTCCAGGGCGAACAGCCAGGCCTCGTACACGCCGGAGCGGTCTGTTTCGCCCGATCGCTGGCCGTCGTTTTCGCGACCGCCCAGCGAGGAATTCATCAGGGGCGAGTTCTCTTCCGGCCGGATCCCCATCTTCTCGATCACCATCCGCGAACCATCGACGCTGGGGGCGACAAAGTCCACATCCTTGGTGAAGCGGGCCGACTCCACCTGCAGGTTCAAGGGGGAGCCCACCACGCGGTCTTCCTTCCCCTGGGCGGATGATTCCAGATACGACTGCATGTTGAACAGAATGATCGGCAGCGTGTAGCGCCGGGCCATGTTGTTCCACAGCGGGGACATGGTCGTCAGAAAGGCCGTCACCCGGCCGTCCCCGAAGCGGCGTTCCACCGCCAGTGGATCGCCGTTCCGCAAGGAAGCCAAAACCCGCACCGAGGAGTCTTCGCCCGACACCCACTCGGCCGGCGGCTGCAGATAACGCTCGATGCTGGAAATCCGCGCCAGGGCGTTCCGTTCGGTGTTGAAGCTTTCAAAGATAGGATGCGAGGTGACATCGATATCAGGGACGTCGACGGTCGGATCGGCCAGCAGGCCTGCATCGCGGGACAGCGGCAGCGGGAAGGCGCCTTCGCCGTCGCGGTAGAAGTTGGTGGTGTACCAGGACAGGTTCATATTGGGCCCGGCGAACACGCCGAGGCCGCCGCCCCGCTTCACGTACTCTTCCAGCACCGTCACCGCACTGGCGTCCAGACGGGGCACGTCAAGCAGGTAGATCACCCGGAACCGCTCCAGCGATTCCAGCGTGGCGTCGCGTAAGAAGGCGGCCGTTTCCACTTGCGGTTTGACGCCGGAACGAGCCCTCGCATCCTGGTCTTTCAGGTCGTCCTGCAGGAAGCTTGGGTTAAAGATTGAGTTGGCGAAGTAGGCGTTTTCCTGGTTGACATCGCCGTCGATCAACAGCACCGGCACCCCGTCGGGGAAGTCGATCACGCAGAAGCGGCGATCATCGGTAGGGCAGGCGTCCGGCGGCAAAAAGGCTTCGACCACATGCCGACCCGCGGCGGGAAAGTAAACCTGTACGCGGCGGGTAACCTTCTCGCCCGCTTTGATTTCCGGGATCAGCACCACCGGCAGATCGTCGGGATCAGCGGCAATGGCCTGCGGGTCCCCGTCGACTTCGTCGCTGCGATTGTAGAACGAGGTGCGGACGGTCAGCTGGACGTTTCGCGCCAGCTCCTTGCCGTAGTTCTTCACCTCGATCGTCATGAACAGCGGCACGCCGGCGGCCTGGGTCCGCTCTTCCGGTTTGAGGGCTGTGATCGCCAGGTTGGGCCGCTCTGCTTCGACGCAGGAGATCAGCTCCACCTGGGCGCCCGATTCATGCATTTCGCCGAGCACCGAGCGGGCCTCAGAGGCGTTGTCCCAGTCCTGGCGGCGGAAGTCGGAAACCAGGTAAACCACATTCTGCTGATCGCCTGATTCGCCAATTACGGCCCGGACCACCTGCAGCACTCCCAGCGGGCCGACAGAAAGCTCCGTCGGCGTCATGCCCTGGGAGCGATCCTCCCAGAACACCTGGAATTCTTCGTCGACGATTTCGCCGGCCACATCGGCCATGCGAAAGGCCTGAGCGACCAGGTTTTTGTTCGTATCGGCCGTGCCCGGCAGAGCTTCGGCGGGAGCTGCTTTTTTATCTTTGTCTACATCTTCTTCGTCGCCGTCGGGGCTGTTCGATTTGCCGCCGCCGGCGCGGCTGTAGCGCAGCACGGTGATTTCGTGCCGGCCTTCCAGCGTGGCGGCCCGGTTGCCGATCTGCTCCACCGCCCTGAGCGCGCGGTCAAAAGCGGTCTGGCCGGAACCGGAATTGTCGTTCATGGAATAGCTGTCATCGATCAGCACGTAATGGTGGGTGACATTGCCTTCCAGCCAGCGGCTGATTTGCGAATGGCAACCCATGCCGGCCAGCAACAGCCCCAGCAGCAGCATGGCCGCCATGCGGGCCAGCAGCAGCAACAACTGCTTGAGCCACACATAGTTGCGGTGCTTTTTATAGCTCTGCAGCAGGAAATCCATCGCCGCCCATTTGACGCGGCGATGCCGCATCATATTGATCAGGTGAATCAACAACGGGCCCAGCATCATCAGGGCGCCGGAGATGGCGATGGCTGGAAAAATAAAAGACATGGGCGAATCTCACAGGCGACGGGCCACGGCCCGTTTTCGTGTTCCACACAAACGCAACGTGTGTGCTCGGCTACTAATTCCGGTGATGCATCCCCAGGCGATTCGACAGATACGTCGCCAGCACCGCATCAAGCGGATCGCTGGTGCGAATCAACGAGTAGTCGACCGTATTCTGGGCGCAACCGCGGCGCACCTTGGCCAGGTGTTCTTCGAGCGCTTTGAGATACCCCTCGCGTAACGAGCGGGGATTACAATTGAGATGCTCGCTGCTTTCCAGCCCCTCGAACCGGGTCGGGCCAGAGAACGGGAACTCCAGTTCGTCATCGTCCATGACGTGAAACATCATCACATCGTGGCCGCGCTGGCGCAACAGTCGCAACCCTTTGATAAAGGGCTCCGGGTCGGTCAGCAGGTCGGAAATGATCACCATCATGCCGCGGCGGGGGAACGTTTCCACCGCCCCGTTCAGGATGGCGAACAGATCGGTTTTGTCCGACGGCGTATTGACGTTGAGCGATTCCAGCACGGAGAAGATATGATTCTTCTTGCTCCGCGTCGGCACGCGAGCCCGCACCTTGTCGTCGAAAGTCAAGCAGCCCACGGCGTCCTGCTGTTTCAGCACCAGGAACGCCAGGCTGGCCGCAATCGTGCAAGCATATTCGTACTTGGTGAGATGCCCTTCGCCGTAACGCATGCTGTTCGAAACATCGACCAGCAGGTTACAGCGGAGGTTAGTCTCCTCTTCGAACTGCTTGATATATAAACGATCCTGACGGGCCCAGACTTGCCAGTCGACGTGTCGCAAGTCATCGCCCACCGCATATTCGCGGTGCTGCAGAAACTCGACCGACTGGCCAAAGTAAGGGCTGCGGTGCATGCCCGACAGGAAACCTTCGACGATATGACGCGCCCGCAAATCAAGGCGGGAGATACGTTTGATCGCCTCAGGATGCAAAAATCTTTTGGAATCGGGCATCGCTGGTCAACTCGTCTTCTTTGCTGGGCGTAACATCGATCAACCGTTGAATCACGTCGTCGGTCGTAACTCCGTCGCTTTCCGCGGCGAAATTAACAACCACGCGATGCCGCAGCACTGGCTTGGCAAGCGCCTGGATATCTTCTGTCGAAACATGGGTGCGGCCGTACAGCAATGCGCGGGCTTTGCCGCCCAGGATCAGGAACTGCACCGCACGCGGACCGGCCCCCCAGGAGAGCAGCTCCTGCACAAAGTCAGGCGTACCGGGCGAACCGACGCGAGTCTGGCGCACCAGCGACAGGGCGTAGCGGATCACATGGTCGGTCACCGGCACTTCGCGGACAATCCGCTGCAGTTCCAGGATCTCTTCGCCGGTCAGCACAGGCTTCACATCGTCGAACTGCACGGCCGTGGTGCGGCGAGCCACTTCGAACTCTTCATTGAAGTTCGGATACGTGACAAACACCTTGAACATGAACCGATCCTGCTGGGCTTCCGGCAGCGGATAGGTGCCGTCCTGCTCGATCGGGTTCTGCGTCGCCAGCACAAAGAACGGGTCCGACAGCGGATGCCGCACGCGGCCCACCGTGACCTGCCGCTCTTGCATCGCTTCCAGCAAGGCGGCCTGAGTTTTGGGAGGCGTACGGTTGATTTCGTCCGCCAGCACAATGTGCGAGAACAGCGGCCCTTCCAGGAAACGCCGCTCGCGAGCCCCCGTGCTGCGGTTTTCTTCGATAATTTCCGTACCGGTGATATCCGCCGGCATCAGGTCGGGCGTGAACTGGATGCGGCTGAACGACAGGTTCAAAGTCCGGGCCAGCGTGCTGATCAACAGCGTTTTCGCCAGTCCCGGCACCCCTTCCAGCAGGCAGTGACCGCGACTGAACAGCGAGATCAGCAGTTCTTCGATCACGTCGGCCTGGCCGACGATCACCTGCGATAACTGCTCAGATATCTTCACGCGGGCGTCATTAAGCTTGTGAATCGCATCGCCTTCGGGGATACGATCACCGGAGCTTTCTTGCGACATCGAAAGATCCTTCATGAGGGAAAAGTAAACGAATCACAAAGTCGCGTGTCGACGCAAGCCGATACTGTAACAGGCTTTGTGGATTGGCGGGGGCTCAGGCAAGCCGGTCGGCGGGCCGTCAAGGATCATCACGATCCGAAAGTGAGTGTCGCTGCTATGTCAATTTGTTCACGCAAGCTGAATATTTGCCCCGGCAGCAAATTCCTGCCCGGTTTGCCTTATTTGCCAAGTCGGTTGGCGGGAGAGGCGTCTCCTCGGGAAAGCTGGCTCCTGCCGCACAGAGACAGGCGGCGCGAGGCAGGTAGCCGAAGATGGGGGCAATCCATAGCGGTTCGAGCGGCCGTGGCGAGGGACATCCGCCCTCGCTGACGGCGACCGAAGTCCAGTCCGGCGTTACAGATTCATCAGTTTCGGCTTGTCGCCCGCAGGACGGACTGCGAAGGGGCTGTTGCTGGTGTGGCTGTCGCCAAAGCTGATCCCCAGGGCGCGAGCCGCCTGGACGGCCGATGCATCGGGACAGACGCGAGAAAGTTCGTTGACGGCCTCGATAATCGGCACGCTGTTGATCGCCGGCGGGTGGTAGCAGACCATCTCGCCAAAGCGTTTCTCCACGATCAAGCGGACCGCGTGGGCGCCAAACTGCGTCGCCAGCACCCGATCGAACGTGGTGGGCGGCCCGCCTCGCTGCAGGTGGCCCAGCACCACCACGCGGGTTTCCCGCTGCAGGCGCCGTTCGATCTCATCGGCCACATAGGTTCCCACGCCGCCCAGGCGTGTCTGGCGTCCGGCTTGTTCTGCTTCGCGGGTGACGAGGCCGCCGTCGGGCAGTTCGGCCCCTTCGGCGACGACCACCAGCGTGAACTTTTTCCCCATGTTGTCGCGTTCCAGAATTTGCTGGCACACGTGCTCAAACGTCCACGGAATTTCCGGAATCAGGATCACATCGCCGCCGCCGGCAATGGCCGAATAGAGCGCGATCCAGCCGGCGTGGCGTCCCATGACTTCCAGCACCATCACCCGGTCATGGCTGGCGGCCGTCGTATGCAGGCGGTCCAGCGCGTCGGTGGCGCAGGCGACGGCGCTATGGAAACCAAAGGTAAACGCGGTGGCGGAAAGATCGTTGTCGATCGTTTTCGGTACGCCGACGACCGGAATGCCAAACTCGTGGAATTGTTGCGCGACCGCCAGAGAGCCGTCTCCACCGATGCAAACCAGTCCCGCCAGATCCAACTGCTCCACAGTTGTTTGCACGCCTTCGAGGAGTTCCGGATCGATTTCCAGC
Organism: Lignipirellula cremea; assembly: GCF_007751035.1. Lineage (NCBI taxonomy): Bacteria > Pseudomonadati > Planctomycetota > Planctomycetia > Pirellulales > Pirellulaceae > Lignipirellula > Lignipirellula cremea. Next base: position 1,259,895 of record NZ_CP036433.1, read on the forward strand.
CGATCGTCGACCCCAACGGTGGCGGCGAAGCGGCCTTTATTGGTCGAGCCCAGGATGGTGCCGCCCTGGTTCAAAATGCCGGTGGTGCTTTTATGGTTGAGCGTGAGATAACGCACCGGATCGACAAGACCTTCGTAGCCCTTGAGAAAGCCGACAACATCGTAACCCAACTGGTTGGCGCTTTTTACAACGCCCCGGATCACGGCGTTTAACCCAGGGCAGTCGCCTCCGGCGGTAAGCACGCCAATACGGCGATGGGTTGGGGTGGGAGCGGAGCGAGCGTTCATAACAATCCTTTCGGCGGAACCTCAAAAAAACAGGGAAATCAGCCCTGCGGCGCCCTGGCGTGGAATAGCTGGAACGGAGGCGTTTCGGCTGTTCTCTGGGCGAATCTGGCGCCTCGTGCGGGCTGTATTATGGTCATTGCATGCCGATCCGGCCAGTTACCGCGGGGTTGATCCCACCAGGCCGTATCGCCCAAATGTACGACACCAGCAAGAACTTGCGGCAAAAGAGTGGCGTTTTTGCATCATTGTCAGGGAAAGGCCCAGGTGCGACATCGGTGAGTGGACTGCAATAGTCCGATCGCAGGCCCGCCGATTCAGCGGTAACCCGCCCCCAGACGAGGCCCCCACAGCAGGTTTTTTTATTGATTCTACGAGATGTGCCAACTGCCGCGCAATGCAGCAAGCGGCGCCCGGGTAAAGGGCGCCCTCAAGGGGGTGGAAACCTGAATGCTAGCAATTTCAGCAAACTTCCCTTTATTCGGGGTTCTGCTATGCTGATTGCATTAATTGTTCCAACAGCCTCGTTCGAAGCTGTGTAGAAGAGTTGTGCAGGCGAACGCTGGTAGTCGGGTGTAACGTGGGGTTCCTGGCGCTGTGGCGCAGGAGGCGCGGGAATTGCTTATCCCTACTGCGCACCATCGACGGGACGCGGATTGCGTTTTTTCGATGGCGTTATACAAATTGCGAAGGCGGATCCGTCAGCTCTCCATTCCCTGCCCGCGTCTGCAATTTTCTGAGTAAATGGAGTGCCGCCTTTCCGCGGACGCAACAAAGTGTTTGCGGGGGAGGCGCCGAGAGAGCTTTGTTGGAGAATGCCCCTTGAAGATCCAAAGCTATAATGCCGCGGCCAGCTACGATGAGATGTTCGACCAGGAGGGGCAGGCTCGTTCCCTCTGTCAGGCCTTTGTTGAACGCCTGGAGAGTTTCTCCGAAGGCGACCTGCAAAGGCGCCAGCAGGCCGCGGATTTGAATCTGCACACCATGGGAATCACCTTTGCCGTATACGGCCACGAGGACGGCGCCGAGAAAGTCTGGCCGTTTGATCTGGTGCCGCGCATCATCGATGGGGGCGAATGGGATTCCATTGAGCGGGGTCTGGTCCAGCGGATCCGCGCCCTCAATATGTTTATCGACGATGTCTACAACGATCAGAAAATTCTCGGCGACATGCCGGAACTCAAAGAGCTGATCCTGTCCGCCAATACCCTCCGCCCCCAGTGCCAGGACTTTCATCCGCCCGCCGGAGCCTGGTGCCATATCACGGGCGTCGACTTGGTCCGTGACCGGAACGGCGAAATCTTTGTGCTGGAGGATAACCTCCGCTGTCCTTCGGGCGTGTCGTACGTGCTGGAAAATCGCGAGGTGATGAAACGCACCTTCTCGCAGGTTTTCCAGGGGATGTCGGTCGCTCCCGTCGACGACTATCCGGAACGCCTTTTGGAAACGCTGCTGGACTGCGCCCCGGAGCATGTCGCCGAACCGACCGCGGTGGTGCTGACGCCCGGCATTTATAATTCGGCCTATTTCGAACACGCCTTCCTGGCCCAGCAGATGGGCGTGGAACTGGTGCAGGGCAGCGATCTGGTGGTGCAGAACGGCTACGTTCATATGCGCACGACGCACGGCCTGAAACGGGTCGACGTGATCTACCGCCGCCTGAACGACGATTTCCTGGACCCGGAGTGCTTCCGCAAGGATTCCTGCCTGGGCGTCGCTGGCATCATGGAAGTTTATCGCGCGGGTCGCGTCACCCTGGCCAATGCGCCGGGCACTGGCGTCGCCGACGACAAGGCGGTCTACGCTTACGTGCCGCAGATCATCAAATACTATCTGGACGAAGACCCCATCCTGTCGAACGTGCCAACCTACCTGTGCGGCGACAAAAAGCAGCGAGAGTACGTACTGGCCAACCTGGACAAGCTGGTGGTAAAGCCGACCAACGAGTCCGGCGGCTACGGCATTTTGATGGGCCCCCAGGCCAGCAAGAAAGAACGCGACGCCTGCGCCGAAGCGGTACGCGGCAATCCCCGCAATTACATCGCCCAGCCGATGCTGCAGTTGTCGACGGTGCCGACCGTGATTGGCGACCAGTTGCATCCGCGGCATGTGGACTTGCGGCCGTTTGTGCTGTGCGGCAAAGATATTTACGTGCTGCCGGGCGGATTGACCCGGGTCGCCCTTCGCGAAGGCTCCATGGTGGTGAACTCCTCCCAGGGCGGCGGCAGCAAGGATACATGGGTTTTACGGAAACCGCTGAACGCGGATGAGAACGGCGTCAAGGAGGAGGTTCTATGTTAAGTCGCGTCGCCGATTCGGTGTTCTGGATGAGTGCGTACGTGGAACGCGCCGAGAACGTCGCCCGGTATATCGATGTCAATTACAACCTGACGCTGGGCTACGATGAATCTTTGTCGGAGCAGTGGTCGCCCCTGATTTTTACCACCGGCGACCATGAACTGTTCAACAAGCATTACCCGGAGCCGTCCCGCGCCAATGTGTTACGGTTCCTGGCGTTCGATAAGGAAAACCCCAACTCAATCCTGAACTGCGTGGCCAGCGCCCGGGAGAACGCCCGCACCATCCGCGAGATCATTTCCTCGGTGATGTGGGAAGAGATCAACAAACTGTATTTCATGGTCAAGTCGGCGGCCCAGCTGCCCAGCGGCATCGAACAGCCGTATGAGTTTTGCAACCGGGTAAAACTGGCCAGTCACCTGATCGAAGGCGCCACTTTTTCGACCATGTCGCATGGCGAAGCCTGGAACTTCGCCCACATGGGCCGCCTGCTGGAACGGGCCGATAAAACGTCGCGCATTGTCGATGTGCAGTACTACATTCTGCTGCCGGAAAAACACGATGTCGGCTCGACGCTGGATATCGTCCGCTGGTCAGCGCTCTTGAAATCCGCCAGCGCCCTGGAGATGTATCGCCGCGTTCAGGGAACGATCACGCCGGCCAAGGTGGCCGACTTTTTGATCCTGGATCGATACTTTCCGCGTTCGGTTCGCTTCTGCCTGATCCACGTGCAGGACTCCATGCGCGCGATTACCGGCAGCCCGCCGGGAGCGTTCTGCAACCGGGCCGAGCAACGTATGGGACGGCTGCGTTCCGAATTTGACTATACGAGCGCGAAGGATATCATCGATCGCGGCCTGCATGAGTTTATTGACGACTTCCAGCTGCAGCTGAACCGGGTGGGGTCCGCCATTCAGGAGGACTTTTTCACGTCCCCTACATTGACGACGCCTCCGCCCGCCAGCCAATGGCAGACGCAAAAATCGCAATTTCAAAGCCAGCGCTAGCAAAGCCAGAAGCCTCGCCGCCGCAGTATGTTTTCGTCCGTCTGGGCGAAAGCTGACGCGGCAGGTGGTTTTTCTCGCCGCCAACGCGAACCCAATTGCGCGGCGCAACCAGGAGAACTGCGTCCAGCCGCCACGATCAGGGCGGTGCAGCGATCGGCCTTGTCGGACTCCGACACGCCGGTTGCTGGGGCGTGCGCCTGCAGGGGCTGGCCTGGCGGACGCGTCCGTAAATGCCTGCTGCCGCGTTTGGCGCGAGCGGGTGGTTTGAGAAAACAACAGTGTCCCCCCAGCCTGGGGCGACTTTTCCCGTTGTTGGGAATAATCGGCGTGACTCCTTTCCGCAACGAAAACGCGGAGCAGGGTGATGATCGGCCTGCAGGGCGCCGATGAAGAATTCAATTCGCTGGCACTTTCCCTGAGGCGCAGGAAATGCCGGTTTGAAGGTTGAAGCGGATTCGACGGATCGCTCCCGCGCAGCTACCCCATGGGGCAACCAGGCCTCCCCCGCCGGCCCGTCCGTCCACCTTTAATTAATCCGCAGCAGCTATGACTATTCGCATCGCACTCAACCACAAAACCCACTACCGCTACGATCGTCCGATTACGATCGGTCCGCAATCGGTCCGTTTGCGGCCCGCGCCCCACTGCCGTACGCCGATCCGCAGCTACTCGCTGACGGTCGAGCCGTCGCAGCACTTTACCAACTGGCAGCAGGATCCCTACGGAAACTTTCTGGCCCGCCTGGTTTTTTCGGAACTGGTCACGGAGTTCTCGGTCGAAGTCGATCTGACGGCCGACATGACCGTCATCAACCCGTTCGACTTTTTCCTGGAACCGGAAGCCGAAGAGTACCCGTTCACGTATTCCAAGCACCTGGCGAAAGACCTGAAGCCCTTCTTTGAAGCGGAAACCCCCGGTCCGCACCTGGCGAAGCTGCTCTCCAAGGTTGATCGGTCGCCCCGTCGGACGATCGACTTCCTGGTGATGCTGAACCAGCAGTTGGCCAATGATATCGGTTATGTGATCCGCCTTGAGCCGGGTGTTCAGACCTGTGAAGAAACGCTGGGCAACGGCACCGGCTCCTGCCGCGACTCGGCCTGGCTGCTGGTGCAGATCCTCCGCAACATGGGGATCGCGGCCCGCTTTGCTTCCGGCTATCTGCTGCAGCTGACGGCCGACCAGAAATCGCTTGATGGTCCTTCCGGTCCGGAATGCGACTTCACCGACCTGCATGCCTGGTGCGAGGCGTTTTTGCCTGGCGCCGGCTGGATCGGCCTCGACCCGACTTCCGGCCTGCTCGCCGGCGAAGGCCACATCCCGCTGGCCTGCACGCCCGAGCCGCATTCGGCCGCTCCCATTTCCGGTGCGCTCGACAAGTGCGAAGTAGAGTTCTCGCACATCATGCAGATTACCCGCGTGCATGAAGACCCCCGCGTCACCAAACCTTACACCGAAGAGCAGTGGACCCGCATCGAGTCCCTCGGCCACGAAGTCGACAAGCACCTGGAAAAAGGGGACGTGCGGCTCACCATGGGCGGCGAGCCGACCTTCGTGTCGATCGACGACATGGACGGCGACGAGTGGATGACGGTCGCCCTGGGCGAGAACAAGCGGAAGCTGTCGGAAGAACTGCTCCAGCGTCTGAAGAAGCGTTTCGCCAACGGCGCCCTGCTGCACTACGGCCAGGGCAAGTGGTACCCGGGCGAGTCGTTGCCCCGCTGGGCGTTGACCTGTTACTGGCGCCGCGATCGTGAGCCGATCTGGCGCAACCCCGCGCTCCAGGCCGTCCATGGGAAAAACTACGGCCACACCGTCGAAACGGCGCAGGCCTTTACGGCCGAGCTGGCCGAGCGTTTAGGCGTCGCCCGCGACTGCGCGATGGATGTCCACGAAGACGCCTGGTACTACCTGTGGCGCGAGCGCCGGCTGCCCGTTAATGTGGACGTGCGCCACTCCAAACTGGAAGACATCGAAGAACGCACCCGCCTGGCGAAAGTGTTTGACCAGGGAGTGAACGCCGCGGTCGGCTGCGTCCTCCCGCTTAAACGCCTCAAATATCACAGCAGCGTGGTGCAGGACGAATCCACGCCCCGTTGGCAGTCGGGCGCCTGGCCCGTGCGGCCCGAACAGATGTTCCTGATCCCGGGCGATTCGCCGATCGGCTACCGCTTGCCGCTGTCGTCGCTGCCCTGGGTCGACCCGAAGAAACTCGCCGCCGAAGCGTTGCAGCCGATCGATCCGTTCGTCGTGCGGGAAGCGCTGCCCGAATACGAAGAACTGCAGGCCCGGCGCCGCGCCATGGGCCAGCGGGAATACGTGGTAAACGAAACGTCGCGGCAGCCCGCCATGACGACCGCCGGCGGCGGCTGGAACCCCCAGCAACTGCATCCGGAAAACGCTTCCGGCAGCAGCCAGGGCGGTAACGGTCATTCCGACCAGGGCGGCAACGGCAACGGGAAGAGCAGCGACAGCAACGGCAAGGCCGATCGGTCTGCCCCGCCCGTCGCCGCCAGCCCGCAGGCGGAAAATCTGGCGCCGTCCGAGGTGATCCGCACCGCCTTGTGTGTGGAGCCGCGCGACGGGGTGCTGCATATCTTTATGCCGCCGGTCGAAGCGCTTGAAGACTACCTGGAACTGATCACCGCCGTCGAAGACACGGCCGACGCCCTGCAGGCGCCCGTCGTGATTGAAGGCTACCTGCCCCCGCACGACCCGCGGGTGAACCTGCTGAAAGTGACGCCCGACCCGGGCGTGATCGAAGTCAACGTCCAGCCGGCTTCCGACTGGAACGAGCTGAAAGAGATCACCACCGGCGTGTATGAAGACGCCCGCGAATCCCGCCTGGGTACGGAAAAATTCGATCTCGACGGCAGCCACACGGGCACCGGCGGCGGCAACCATGTGGTGCTGGGCGGAGCGACGCCGGCGGACAGCCCGTTCCTGCGACGCCCGCAGTTGCTGGCCAGCCTGATCGCGTTCTGGCATAACCACCCGTCGCTGTCGTACCTGTTCAGCGGCAAGTTTATTGGTCCGACCAGCCAGGCGCCCCGCGTCGATGAAGGTCGCCGCGACGCCCGTTACGAGCTGCAGATCGCGCTCGATCTGGTGAAAGACGGCCGCGAGCATCCGCCGTGGATGGTCGATCGCTTGTTCCGCAATCTGCTGGTCGACCTGACCGGCAACACGCACCGGGCCGAGTTCTGTATCGATAAGCTGTTCTCGCCCGACAGCTCCACCGGCCGCCTGGGGCTGGTCGAGTTCCGCGGGTTTGAAATGCCCCCGCACGCCCGCATGAGCCTGACGCAGCAGTTGCTGTTGCGGGCGATGACGGCCCGTTTCTGGGAGAAGCCGTACGAGCACCCGTTGATCGACTGGGATACGTCCCTGCACGATCGCTTCCTGCTGCCGCATTTTGTGTGGTCGGACTTTCAGGAAGTGATTGCCGAAATGCGTGCGGCCGGCTTCCCGCTGGAAGACGAATGGTTTGCGCCGCACTTTGAGTTCCGTTTTCCGCGGATTGGCCATGTCGCCTACCAGAACGTGGCGATTGAACTGCGCACCGCGATCGAGCCCTGGTACGTGCTGGGCGAGGAAGCGGGCGGCGGCGGAATGGCCCGTTACGTGGACTCGTCGGTCGAGCGTCTGCAGGTTAAAGTGCAGGGTTTCACCTCGCCTCGCTACGCCATGACTTGCAACGGCCGCACGCTGCCGTTGCACTCGACCGGCGTTGAAGGGGAGTATGTGGCTGGCCTGCGTTACCGCGCCTGGCAGCCGCCCAGCTGCCTGCATCCCAACATTCCCGTCGACGAACCGCTGCTGTTCGACCTGATTGACACCTGGAATGAGCGTTCGGTCGGTGGTTGCCAGTACCATGTTGGTCACCCAGGCGGCCTCAATCCGTCCACGTTCCCCGTGAACCCGCTGGAAGCTGAAAGCCGCCGTGGTGCGCGATTCACCCGTCTGGGTCATACGCCTGGACCACTCACCGCCCCGCCGGTCGAGCCGAATCGCGATTTCCCCATGACCCTCGACTTGCGACGTAACAAACAGCTTTCATGAACGAACGCGCCGCCTCTCCTGCACCGCCGATGCCCACTTTCTTCGACGGTTACACCCCGCTGCCTGGCGCCTATGACGAGGCGCAGCGGGCGGAAGGCGTTGCGCGCCCGAACTGGAGTGCTTTTTGCGACGGGTTCCATCAAATCGGAATCGACGAGTTCAGCCGCCGCTGGGGACAAGCCCAGCGGCTGATCCGCGACAACGGCCTGGCGTATAGCGCCCATGCCGACCCTGACGAGAAACCGCGGCCCTGGGAGCTGGACCCGCTGCCGCTGTTGATTGACCAGCATGAATGGGCGACCGTATCGGCCGCCCTGGAGCAACGGGCCCGGCTGCTGAACCTGGTGCTGGCCGATCTGTACGGACCGCAGACGATCCTGGAACGCGGCCTCTGTCCGGCCGAACTGGTGCTGGGCAACCCGCTGTTCCTGCGTCCCTGCCATGGACAGAAGCCGGTCGAGAACTCCTGGCTGACGTTCTACGCGGCCGACCTCGCCAGAGCGCCTGACGGCGGCTGGTGGGTGCTGGCAGATCGGACCGAAGCTCCCTCCGGCGCTGGCTACGCGCTGGAGAACCGCATCGTCATGTCGCGGATGCTGCCCGACCTGTTTCGTCGCTGCGGCGTGCAGCGTCTGGCCGGGTACTTTATCGCCGTGCAAAAACGGTTGCTGCAGCTGGCCCAGTCCCGCACCGATAACCCGCATGTGGTGCTGCTCAGTCAGGGCTCGCAACATCCCAACTATTTTGAAGACTCTTACCTCGCCCGGTACCTGGGGTACACGCTGGCCGAAAGCGGCGATCTGGGTTTGCGCAGCGGGCAGGTGATGCTGCGGACGCTCAGCGGACTGACTCCGGTCGACGTGATCCTGCGGCGCCCCAACTCGGGCGACTCCGACCCGCTGAACTTTCCCGACGGCGCTGCGCTGGGGGCGGCCGGCCTGCTGCAGGCTTGCCTGGGCGGTTCGGTGGCGGTCGCCAATCCGCTGGGCAGCGGCCTGGTGGAATCGCCCGTGTTCATGGCCTTCCTGCCGCGACTCTGTGTGGAGTTGCTGGGCGAAGAACTCAAAATGCCAGGCGTCGCAACCTGGTGGTGCGGCGACGAGGTGTCGCGGAAGTACGTGCTGGAGCATCTGGGCGACCTGGTCATCAAACGGGCGTTCCGCGACCGCGGTCGCGAGTTCCAGATGAACGTCGCCCTGAACCGCATGTCGAAAAAAGAACTGAAGGAACGGATCCAGGCGCAGCCGCAGGCGTACGTCGCGCAGGAAATGGTCGCCCGGTCTTCGATCCCGACCTTCTCGGGAAACAAAATCCGACCGTCCCGGTTAGCGCTGCGGGCGTTTGTCGTCGGCAACGAGGACGGCTACGAAATCATGCCGGGCGGACTGGCCCGCGTTTCGAGCGAGCTGGAATCGCTGGAACTGTCGGTCGTCTCGGGCGAGCTCAGCAAAGACGTCTGGATCATGGGCGGCGCGCCGATCAACCCGCCGACCCTGCTGCCGCGGAACGACCAGGCGATTGAACTCCGCCGCCACGGCGCCGATCTGCCCAGTCGCGTGGCCGATAACATTCTGTGGCTCGGCCGGCAGATGGAACGCGCCGACGCCTCGGCCCGACTGTTACGGGCGACCGCCTTGCGGATTGGCGGGGAAGATATCGCTTGCGGCGGATCGGAGCTGCCGGTGCTGCTCCGCACGCTGGCGGCCCAGGGCCACATTGAGCCCGGCTTTGTGCTCGACGGCTATCGCGACAGCCTGCCGGCGATTGAAAAGTCGTTGCCGGCGGCCGTTTTCGACGAGTCGCTGCCCAGCAGTCTGCGGAGCATCGTGAACGAGATCGTCCGTCTGGCCGGCAGCGCCCGGGACCGTCTTTCGCTCGACAGCTGGCGGATCGTACGGCATATCGACGAAGAGTTCCGCCCCCAGCGACCGGGCAAGCTCGACCTGACCGATGTGCTCAGCGCCACCAACCGCCTGGTGCTGGATATGTCGGCCCTGGCCGGCATGGTGATGGAAAGCATGACCCGCGCCCAGGCGTTCCGCTTTCTGGATCTGGGCCGCCGCATGGAACGCGCCTGCCAGATCAACGGCCTCATCCGCCACGCGCTGGTCGGCCCGCTGGAGATTGATACGCTGCTGCTGCAGGCGGTGCTGGAAATCAGCGACAGCCTGATGACGTACCGGGCCCGTTACCTGGCGAACATCAACCTGGCCGCCGTGCTCGACCTGGTGCTGACGGACGAATCCAACCCGCGGTCGATGGCGTACCAGTTTGTCGCCCTGGAGAAACTGGTCGACGAGTTGCCGCGCGACATGGCCACGCCCGGCTACGGCCCGGAACAGAAAGCGGCGATGAACCTGCTGCACACGATCCGCATGGTCGACGTCTCCAACATCGCCGTGCTGCACCACCTGGGCGAGCACCATCACCTGGAAGAACTGCTCAACCACGTCGACAAACAGATTCCCGAACTAACCGACGCGATCTCGCGCAAGTACCTGATCCATTCAGAATCGTCAAAGTTCTCCACCAGCCCGCCGCACTAACGCGGGTTAGCAGTTAGTGGTTAGCGATTAGCATCTTCACACCGTAATCAACGGCCTTCGGCCCGTAAGATGGGCACTCTTGCCCGTCTAAGATTAACGGTCAACGCCGAGCGGCGGCCGAGCGTTTGCTTGTGATCCCATTTCGGCTGCATTCCGGCAATCGTAAACGGGCAGGAGTCCCCGTTCTGCAGGATGCTGGAGGCAACGCCGTCTGGCCAAAGAGACGGGTTTTAGCCGGGCTTACACCAGTTCGCGCATCGGTTCGACGTTGGAGTCGACCGGGTACTGCGGGCGGCCGCGGAGATCGAATTCTCGCACGTTGCGCAGGTTCACGCCGACGGCGTGGAACAACGTGGCGAATACCTCGGGGAAGGTTACCGGGCGATCGATGGCCTCTTCGCCCAGGCGGTTGGTGGCGCCGATCACTTGACCGTGCCGCATGCCGCCGCCGGCGAGCAGGGCGCAGGAGACGCGCGGCCAGTGGTCGCGGCCGCCGTTCTTGTTGATGATGGGGGTGCGGCCGAACTCGCCCCAGACGACGACGGAAACGTCGCGGTCCAGGCCTCGGTCATGCAGATCCTGCACCAAAGCCGAGACGGCCTGGTCGAGCATCGGCATATCTTCACGGGCGCGGGTGAAGTTGCCGCCGTGCCAGTCCCAGCGGCTGAAGTTGAGCGACACCATGCGGGCGCCGGCTTCGACCAGGCGGCGGGCGATCAAAAAGTTCTCGTTCATCTTCGGGGCGCCGTCGGCCCGGAAGGTCGGATCGCCTTTGCCAAACCGTTCGACCAGGGCCGGGTCTTCGTCGGACAGGTCGAGCGCGGCCGCCAGAGCCGACGAAGTGAGAATCCCCATCGCCTGTTCGGTGAACGCATCGAGCCCTTCCATGGCGCCGGAGGAGTCGACATCGCGACGGAAGTTGTCGAGCGTTTTGAGCAGGTTGCTGCGATCGCCCAGGCGTTCCAGGGAGATGCCCTGGAGGACCATATTTTCGATTTTGGAGGTTTCCCCTTTGCCGCCCATCAGGCGGAACGGGGCATGCTTCACGCCGAGGAAGCCGCCTTCGCCCGGGTCGCCCCATTGCTCATGGCCCGTTTTGTAGAACAGGCTGAGATGGGGCGGGATGGTGCGGTTGACGGGTCCCTGCACATGCGACAGCCAGGAGCCCATCGAGGGCCAGCCGCCGGCGGGGGCGTTCTGGGTTTCAATGCGGCCCGACATTGCCTGGTAAGCGGAGTGCCCGCCGGAAGCGCCGACCATGGAGCGGATCGGGGTGAACTTGTCCATCATGCTGGCGATGCGGGGGAACATCTCGCTGATTTCAATGCCAGGGACGTTCGTTTTGATCGCGTCGAATTCGCCCCGCACTTCGGACGGGGCGTCCTGTTTGATATCCCACATATCCTGGTGCGGCGGGCCGCCCGGCAGGAAGACGTTAATCACCGCCTTGTGCGAGGCGCCGATGCCGGCTTTGGCTTCCGCGGCCAGCAATTGCGGCAGCGTGAGACTGCCCATTGCCAGGCCGCCGATCTGCAGGAAATTACGACGCGAGATTCCGTCGCAAAAACGATTCGGCCGCGGGTCGGGGCGTCCCAGGATCGTCAGCATGGCAAGGTCCTTCAGCAAACGCGGAAAGGCGGAATGGGCAGGTGGGAATTTTCAACTGTTATCGTATCGAAAACAGTTGATGGTTACAAGCAGGAAAAGCCCTTTGCTGGCGGGGGAATCGCCCATTCAGGGGGAGGCCGATATCCCTCAGGCAGACCTTAACGGCCGGGAATGCCCCTTCCCTCAGGCGGGTAGATGGGGACGGAGGCCGGCCGGTTCGCCTTGTGCCGCGGGATCTTTTCCTTCAGGATAAAAAGAGCGAGTTTTGCCGGTCCTGACGGGAGTTTTGCGATGATCTGGTCTGTTGGTGAAAAGTCCGTCTGGTGGGGCATGCTGGCGGCGGGCGCGACGCTGCTGGCCGGGGGCTGTTCCGGCAGCACCAAACCGGTTGCCGTGAAAGATCCGGCCGCCATCGCCAAAGCAGCTGCAGTGGAGCCTGCCGAGGGCGACTGGCCCTGGTGGATGGGGCCGACCCGCGATAACCATGCGGCGGGCGAACTCCCGCCGCTGACCTGGGATGAGAATACCAACGTGGTCTGGCGGGCCGATCTGTCCGGCAGCGGGCATGCTTCCCCCATTGTCGAAGGCGACGCGGTCTTTGTCGCCACGGCCGATGAAAAATCCCAGACCAAGTCGTTGATCTGTCTGGATCGCCAGGACGGCAAGCAGCGCTGGCAGACGATCGTCCATCGGGGCTCCTTCATGCATATCCATCCGAAGAACTCGCAAGCTTCGGCCACCCCGGCCTGCGACGGCGAGCAGGTGTACACGGTGTTCATGATCGACGGCGGCATCTGGGCGACGGCCCTGGATCGCCAGGGAGAGATCGTCTGGCAGACCAAGGCCGGCGACTTCCGCTCCCTGCACGGGTATGGCTCTTCTCCTTTACTGTACAAGTCGTTGCTGATCGTGGCGGGCGACAGTTCGGGCGGCGGTTTTCTGACGGCTTTGTATCGGGACTCGGGCGAGATTGCCTGGCGTACGGCGCGGGAGAGCAACAACAGCTTTGGCACTCCCATTCTGATGGAGCGGGACGGCAAGCAGCAGATCGTGCTGGCCGGCCACAGCCGGTTGATCGGCTACGATCCCGACACGGGCCAGGAGTTATGGAATGCCGAAGGCCCCGCCGCGACAACGGCCAACACGGTCGTCAGCGACGGCAGCCTGATCTTCGCTTCCGGCGGGCATCCGGAACGGAATCTCTATGCCGTGGATCCTGCAACCGGGAGCATCGCCTGGCAGCAGAACGTCAAGGTTTATGTGCCGTCGCTGCTCACGGTGGGGAAGCGGCTGCTGGCGCTTTCCGACGACGGCGTGGCGCGGCTGTATGAGGCGGACAGCGGCAAACGGGTCTGGCAGGAACGGCTGGGAGGCGATTTCACCGCGTCGCCGGTGGCGTGCGGCGAGTATGTCTTTGCCACCAATGAAGCCGGGCTGACGTATGTTTTCCGGGCCGGCGACAAACTGGAGCCGGCGACGGAGAACCAGCTGGGCACGCACGGCTTTGCAACGCCCGTCATTTGCGGCGGGCGGTTGTACCTGCGGACCGAGAACGCGCTGTACTGCATCGGCAACTAGCTTTTTCTAATTGCCTTGGGTGCTGCTCGAGAACATCCCGGCCGTTAGTGGATGGCCATGGAAACGTATTTGGTCTCGAGATAGGCCTCCAGCCCTTCGCGACCCAGCTCGCGGCCCAGGCCGCTTTCTTTCATGCCGCCAAACGGGCACTGCACCATGGTCGGAGCCGGATCATTGATGCCGATGATGCCGGCCTCAAGTCCTTCCGCCAAACGCCAGGCGGTCGATAGATCGTTGGTAAAGGCATAAGCCGCCAGGCCATAACGGGTGTTGTTGGCGGCCGCGATCACGTCGTCGAGGTTGTCAAAATCGATCAGCGGCATGACGGGAGCAAACGGCTCTTCTTCTAACATTCGGGAGTCGGGCGACAGATGGGACAGCACGGTCGGCTCGTAGAAATAGCCTTGCTGGAACTTCTGGGAACGCTGGCCGCCGGACAGCACCTGGGCGCCTTTGGAACGGGCGTCATCCACCAGTCCGATCGTTTTCTCGAGGGCCGAGGCTTCGAACATGGGGCCGATCTCCACGCCTTCGTCGAGGCCGTTCCCCAGTTTGAGATTACCGGCCAGTCGCACGGCCGCCTCGGCGAACGGCTCCGCCAACTCGGAGTGCACATAGAACCGGGTGGGACAGATGCAGACCTGTCCGTTGTTGCGGAACTTGCCCGTGACGGCGATTTTGGCGGCGATCTCCGGGTCTGCATCGGGGCAGACGATAAACGGCGCATGGCCGCCCAGTTCCAGGCTGATATGCTTCACCTGGTCGGCACAGCCCCGCATCAGCTCTTTGCCGACCGGCGTGGAGCCGGTAAAGCTGATCTTGCGACAGATCGGGTTCTCCAGGAACTCGGCGGAAATTTCCTTCGCCGACCCGATCACCATGTTCACCACGCCGTCGGGAAATTCGGCCTCGGCCAGGCATTCGAACAGCTGGATCAGGCTCAGCGGCGTCTGGCTGGCGGGCTTGGCGACGACCGTACAACCGGCGGCCAGGGCCGGGGCCATCTTGCGCGCCTGCAGGGTGACGGGGAAGTTGAACGGGGTGATCGTGCCGACGACGCCTACTGGATGCGACACGGTCAAATGCCGGCGGCCCGGGAGCGACTCCGGGATCAGCCGGCCGTAGTTACGCTTCGCTTCTTCGGCGAACCACTCAAACGTATCGGCGGCCTGGCGGATCTCTCCCTGCGACTCGGCCAAGGGTTTCCCTTGTTCCAGCGTGAGCGTGCGGGCGATCTCATCGACGCGGTTGCGGATTTTTTCCGCCGCCCTTTTGAGCACGGCGGCCCGCTCCCAGGCGGTTCGTTTCTTCCAGGCAGGAAAAGCGGCAGCGGCCGCTTCGAGCGCGGCTTTGGTTTCCTGGCGTCCACCGCAGGCGACTTCGGCCAGCACCTGTTCGGTGGCCGGATTGATGACCTCCAGCGTTTTGCCGTCGGCCGCATCACACCATTTACCGTTAATAAACATCCGGCCCGGGGCAGGAAGCGACATGAGATTTACACCATTCCAAAGGAAAGAATCAGGCGAACGTTCTTTTTTACAAAAAGCAGGCGGCAATTCCGATGCCCAACCCGTGCGAAGAGATTGGATCCTCTTCTTCTGTTAGCTATTGGTCTCCCGCGGGGACCACGCCGATTTGCTCCCACCAGGCAGGAAGCGGGGCGGTGACGGCGACGGGCTCGCGCGTCATGGGGTGACGTAACGCCAGGCGCCGGGCGTGCAGGCCAATCCAGCGGGCGCGCTCGTCGACGGTTTCCGGCCCAAAGAGGGACGTCGCTCCGTACATGGCGTCGCCCAGCACGGCGTGGCCGCGCGCGGCGCATTGCACGCGGATCTGATGCATGCGGCCCGTTTCCAGCTCGATCTGCAGCCAGGTGAACGTGGGGAACCGGCGGAGCACCTGGTAACGCAATACGGCCCGCCGGCCTTCGATGTGGTCGGCCGGGACCAGTTCGGCCACGGGGCGTTCGGGGATCTTGCGGATGTGGTCGATCCACTCGCCCGTGTCATCGGCAACCTGCCCTTCGACGACGGCCCAGTAGGTTTTGTCGACCAGTCGTCCTTCAAACTGCTCACAGATGCGACGGGCCGCCCGCACATGTTTGGCCGTCGCCAGCGCACCGGAGACAGGCCGATCCAGCCGGTGCGCCATCGCCAGGTAAACCTTGCCCGGCTTTTCATCGCGCAGTTTAAGGAACCGCTTGATGCGCGTTTCCAGACTGTCGACTTCCGGCGGCGCCTGGGTGAGCAGCCCGCCCGGTTTGGCGACGATGAGGAGCGGGCCCTCTTCGTGCAGAATGTCAAATCCTTCAGGCGTCATCCATTCCGTCCTCGCCAAAGTTATCCTGTCGCCCGGACCCGCGCCGGGGTCACGGCCAACGCCAGGGCCTGCGCGGGGACGTTGTTATTGGGGCTTTCCGCTATCGGGCAGTCCAGCCGCCATCGATGGCGAATATTCCGCCGACGCAGTAGCTGGCGGCATCGCTGGCGAGGAAGATCGCGGCGCCCTGGATCTCGGCCAGTTCGCCCCAGCGTCCCAGCGCCACGGCGCCGACGATGAACTTTTTGGTCTGTTCGTCGTCGGCGATCGGAATGTTCATCGGCGTGAGAAACGGGCCGGGGCAGATGGCGTTGACGGTAATGTTATGCGGAGCCAGTTCCAGTCCCAGCGCGCGGGTCATTTGCACCACGGCGCCTTTGCTGGCGGTGTAAGGAGTGCGATTGTCGAGACCGACCAGACCGAGCGTGCTGGCCATGTTGATGATCCGCCCGTAGCGGGCTTTCTTCATGGCGGGGACGACCGCTTTGGTCGCCAGCCAGACGCCGTCGACGTTGACCTGCTGCACCTGGCGGAATTCGTCGTAGGTGAGTTCGTCGATCGGACCGCGAATGTTGATGCCGGCGTTGTTGATGAGAATGTCGATCTTGCCGAACTCTTTGAGCGCCTTTTTCGCCAGGCTGTCGCAGTCCTCCGGCGACGTGACATCGGCCCGCATGCCGATCGCTTTATGCCCGTAGTCGGCGGCGATCTGAATGGCCGTCGCCTGGACTTCCTCTTCATTGCGACTGGCCAGCAGAACATCGGCTCCGGCCGAGGCCAGGCCGGCTGCCATCGCCTCGCCCAGTCCTTTGGAGCCGCCGGTGATGACCGCGCTGCGGCCGGTCAGATCAAACAGTTTAATCCCGGGTAACATCCGCCAGGGTCCTTTCCCAAAAGGTCGTGATTACAGGTTTTGTGCCAGCGTACCTGAATTTGAAACGGCCCGACATGGGACGGCGATGAACGTCGCGGCGCCTGGCCTGTGTCTGAACTTTGCCGCCAGGTCGATGACGCCTGACGCCGAGTCTACAGCGGCAGACGTCGACCGGCGTCCAGATTCCAGAGGACGCCCTGCGGACCGGCGTTGACGACGGGCACGCCGTCGAGGTCGCCCACCGTTCCGCCGCTGGCGTGGATATGCCCGCAGACGACCAGCCTGGGGCGGAGGTCCAGGATCGCCTGGCGAATGGCCGTGCTGCCGCGATGCTGGCCGCCCGAATCGCGATCGACGACGCCGTGCGGCGGGGCATGCGTCACCAGCACACAGCCCGAAGGACAGCCGGCCAGCAGTCCGGCTGCCTGCTCTTCGGTGAAGTCATAACTCCAGGAGCCAAACGGCGTGACCGGTACGGCCCCTCCCAGCCCATAGAAGACTTCGCCCTGGAGGGTCGCCTGAGAGCCATGCAGCACCTGGGCGGCGGGGCCGTCCTGGAATGCCTGGCACAGCTCTTCGTACGATTCGGCATTGCCGGGCGTCGCGACCAGAGGGATCGGGAGCGCGGCCAGCAGTCGTACGGCGTCGGCGATTCCGCGGCGCATGTTGCCGAAGTCACCCGCACCGATGGCGACATCGGCCCCGGCCGCTTGTTCCACCAGCGC
Organism: Lignipirellula cremea; assembly: GCF_007751035.1. Taxonomy (NCBI): domain Bacteria; kingdom Pseudomonadati; phylum Planctomycetota; class Planctomycetia; order Pirellulales; family Pirellulaceae; genus Lignipirellula; species Lignipirellula cremea. The sequence continues at coordinate 1,277,193 of NZ_CP036433.1, forward strand.
GGCGGCGGCCGTCGGGCTGGCATGGAGATCACTGAACAGCAGAAGCTTCATCGGCCGGATTCCTCGGGCGCTGGCAAGCGGGACGCCAGGCGGAGCAGTACTTCCAGGATCTTTCCCAGCAGGCAGATGGCCAGGGCGCAGAACAGCCCTTTCCCTGCAAAGTAGCTGCCAATGGGCTCCTGGAACAAGCCTTTGTACTGGCCTTCATCAACCGTGCCGGCGTAAACGCAGATCACCAGCACCAGCAGGGCGAGGACAGGATTCAAGTAGCGCAGATAGAACAGCAGCGGGTTCGTTTGCTGCAGGACAATCACCAGGCCAGCCGCCAGGGACGCCAAAAGCAAGGTTTCCGCCCAGAACGCCGGCATGAGCGCGATCCCGCCGGCCGCCAGGGCGGAGAGCGTCAACAGAGCCAGCAAACTGCCCAGTGAGAATTGAAATCGACCGCGAACCAGCATGGGACCGTCCTCCCTCCTTGCCGCATCGTACCCGGGGGCGTTCAGCGAGGCAATCTTTTCCCGCCAGGCGCCGCGGAGAGCCAGGCAAGGTGCAGGACGGAAATGGCCCACTCCCTTCAAGAAACGAAAAAAGCCCGCCTGCAGAAAGCAGGCGGGCCCTAGATGCTTCATCGCGTCAGACTGAACTTTTCAGGCTGAACTTTTCAGACTAGCGAACCAGGTTGGTGCTGGCCTGAACCACGTCACGACGGACGGGAGCAAACGCCTGGGGGTCGACCACCGGGGCCGGGGGCAGCGGGGCGCCTTCGGCTTCGGTCGGTTCGCCCATCGGAGCGATGGGGGCGGCGTGGACGGGGGCCGAAGCGGCCGGGGCGTAGCTGCTGGAGCAACCGGTGTTGCAGCCACAGCTGGGGGCACAACCGCTGTTGCAACCGCAAGACGGGGCACAACCGCTGTTGCAACCGCAAGACGGGGCACAGCCGCTGTTGCAACCGCAGGTGGCTTCGCAGCCGTTACCGCAGCCGCTGTTGCAACCGCAAGAGGCTTCGCAGCCGCTATCGCAGCAACCGTGGCTGTGTTTCTTGAACAGGCCGCTGAACAGGCCGCCGTGGCACTTGTGGCCACAGCCGCTATCGCAGCAGCTGGGTTCGCAACCGCAGGTCGGGGCACAGCCGCTGTTGCAACCGCAAGACGGGGCACAGCTGCTGCAACCGTTGTTGCAACCGCAAGAGGCTTCGCAACCGTTGTGGCAACCGCTATCGCAACCGCTGTCGCAGCAGCCGTGATCGCAGCAACCGATTTTGAAGGACGGCATGTTCTTGAACATACCGCTCAGGAAACCGCAGCCGCGTTTGTGGCCACAGCCGCAGCCGCTGTCACAGCAGCTGTCGCAAGAGGAAGCACAGCCGCTGTTGCATCCGCAAGACGGAGCGCAACCGCTGTTGCAACCGCAAGACGGTGCGCAGCTGCTGCAACCGCTGTTGCAACCGCAAGACGGGGCGCAGCTGCTGCAACCGCTGTTGCATCCGCAAGACGGAGCGCAACCGCTGTTGCAACCGCAAGAGGCTTCGCAGCCATGACCCAGGCCGCAACCGCTGTTGCAACCGCAGGTGGCTTCGCAGCCGTTACCGCAGCCGCTGTTGCAACCGCACGAGGCTTCGCAACCGCTATCGCAACAGCCGTGCTTGCCATGCGATTTGAACAGTCCGCCAAAAATCGAAGAATGTCCGCCGCCCGAGCAGCACGACGGGGTCGAGCAACAGGTCGGGGCGCCACAACAGCCGCTATCGCAGCAGCCATTCGCACCGAGCATCGAGTTCAGCAATTCGAACCCGAAACCCTGCGAACAAAAAGCTACACTCATGACGAGGGTAGCAGCGAGGATGTTCCATTTCATAGAACCACGTCTCCAATAACGTGAGAGCTGAGTCACGGCGTTGTGCCGCACCCCGTTGCATGCCTCCCGATACATTTACTGCGTGCGAAGCGGGTGAAGCTTCTTCACGGGCCAGGTGTCGGCCGTATTTTTTCAGGCGGGTAGGATGTCGAGGGGTGTGGTAAAAGGTGGGACGCCGCCCACAGCTCTTACTTGTCCAATAATTGCGCCAGAACCGGTCGAGCCAATCCTTGACTCGATAAGTCCGCTCCGGTCGTTCTGACGCGCCGACTCGCACCGGTTGGGGTGCTTGGTTGGTGTCTTTGCGACAGCAGTAGGTATCGGACGCCCTATCAGAAACCCTTGAGTTCGCCGAAACAATTTTCAGTGAAAGAGTTACGGCGACGCTGGGGGAGACCCTGACGCTTCCGGGAGATAGGAAAACTGTAACGGTCATACGTTCGGTACAGTTTCCACAACCGCTACAAGCCGCCAGATAGTCGCTACCCAAACGACCCGCAACGGAAAGATATGCGGGTCCCGTAAACAGTAGTGAACCTGCCGGTTCTGCCGGAACACCCCGTTTTGCTCCCTCGACTGGCGGTCAGACGGGCAATTTTCTCGTCCGTCCGGTCCACGGATTTCAGTCAACCAGGGGGGCGCTGATCGTCCGCAACGGTGCAGGCGGTTCTTCCTCTGCGACCCGTTCCGGCGCCGGGGGCTCGTCAGAGGAGTCTTCGATACTCACCAGAGTGGCTTCTTCGCCGGCCGCCTCGCATTCCAGGCAGCAGCTGCAGCAACTGGCCACTTCTTGCGAAGCGCAGCAGCCGTCGCCCCCTGCTCCTTCAAAGCTTTTGGCCGAGCAGGAACCCGGACTTCCGCTCAAACTCGCCGGCAGGTAGTCGGCCAGCCGAGCTCCGACCTGGGGATAGGCCCGCACGGTGAACAACGTGCCGATTAGCAGGACGATCACGACCAGGAGAGCGCCTTTGCCGATCCAGCCGCCAATCGAACAGCCCGTTCGGCAGGCGCGGATCAAAGAACTGGTCGGTTTTTCAACAGCTTCCAGGGGCGTCGCGGTTTCATGCGGCATGAGTTTGACTTTCCAGAAAAGAAATTCCAGCAAGAGAAGGGAACATCATCTCCAGTAGACTACCGGAAAACCCAGCACCCTTCTGTAAGGCGTCATACCGATTCTCTCCGTCGGAACGTGCCAACCTTTCCGGCAATGAGCGGACGAACACGCTATTGATCCGGAGGGAATTGGTCGTGATATCGCCGCGTTACACAAACGGCTGCGCCGACGGTTTGACTACCACTTCGGGAACATTCGCACGGGGCGGCAGGCAGGCAATGGTCAGCACGACCGACGCCACGTCTTCCGGCTGCAGAATGCGGGCCCGATGTTCGGCCGTAACCGGCGTGGGGCGATTCTCCAGAATGGGCGTGTCGACTTCGCCCGGATAGACGTTCGTCACCCGGATGCCAGCGGCCGAATCCTCGTTGTTGACCCCGGTGCCCAGCGCGGCCATGGCGAATTTGGAAGCGCAATAAGCAATGCCGCCCAGTTCATAAGCTCGCAAGCCGGAGATCGAAGAGATGTTAATGATCAACCCCCCGCGACGAGCCCGCATCTGCGGCAGCACTGCGTGCATGCAGTTGTAGGCGCCAGTCGCATTCACGGCCAGCACCTGATCCCACTGCTCGGGCTCCATGGTCGCCATGGACCGGGTGGCAATGTTCATGCCAGCCGAGTTGACGAGAATATCCACGCCGCCCAGTTGAGTCTGGGCCCAGTCAAAGAAGGCATTCACCCCGTCGCGGTCCGCCACATCGAGCTCATGACATAGCGGCGGATGTTCGCCGCCAATCGCCGTCGCCGCTTCCTGCAGCTTGTCCAGTCGTCGACCGCCGAGGGCGACGCGGCATCCTTCCTGGGCAAAAAACCGGGCGATACTCAGTCCGATCCCGGTGCCGCCGCCTGTGATTACCGCCGTTTTACCTGCCAGTTTCATCGCGTCTTCCTTCTGCTTGACAAGGGAAAGCTTAAGCAGGCTATTGTCTACCGCACCCAGGGCGGAGCAACAAGGAGATACGCGAACAACCCGCACGAAGACGCCCAAGAAAGCCGACCCGGTCGGCAGGAGGCAGGCTGAACCGCCAGAGAACGCCGCAGAAAATACCGCCGGCCGGTAACTCCCACGGCGCAAAGAAAAAGCGGGCCAGGCCCGCTAAAGAAATGCGTTCGGCGTCGCCCGCAGGGGGAAACGCCACCTCACGCCCGCCCTGATGGCGGGGGCCCAGGTTGACCGCACCAGGTTGACCGCACCAGGTTGACCGCACCAGGTTGACCGCACCAGGTTGACCGCACCAGGTTGACCGCACCAGGTTGACCGCACCAGTTTGACCGCTACTTGCGCACGTGCAGGTCGTATTTCTGCGTGGACAGGCGGGTCGGATCTTCGTCGTCGTCGCCGATGTAGAGCGTTTTCGCGTCGTTCTCGCGCTTTTTAATCGCCTGCAGGATGGTGCGAGCGTCCCAGATCAGCACGCCGATGGCGGCTACAATCCAGACCGTGGCCTCGATCGGTTTCCCCATCAGCAGCAATACGTTAAACGGAGCAGCCAGCACGGCGGCCCAGGCAAACGTATAGATCCAACCCTGGCGGGTGATGGGAGTCAGCCCCCAGCCGAAAGTCTTGGGTCGGAACCATTCCGGTTTACCAAACATGGCGGGTTCCTTGAATTCCTGGACGTTATGCTGGCAAAACGCAACTGCTTTCCGGCCGCAGGCCAGTGCCTGGCCGCATCCCTTGCCAAGATTTCTGGCAAGTGTACCAAACAGTGGTCGATCTACGGGCGGATTTGCAGGGGTATTGCGGGAGGGATTTTGTGTCGCCGTGGTCATTGCTCGTTCTCCTTCGATGATCGTTATTCGCCCGCCGCCGCGGAAGATTGGAGCAGCGGCAAAGTTTTCTCCAAAATTCCCGAAACGACCTGCGCGACGAATCTCCCCCCAGCAATGGGCGGAAACCTCGACAAAACCTGCTAGCTTTCGAGAAGAGGGGGAAATAGAATTACAATCAATTGAGCGCTGCAAATTGCTGGGAAAATGACCCAAGTGAGGGGGTGTTTTTCAAGGCGTGGGGAGCGCCGTATCCTTTTCTTGGGGTTCAGACTGCAAGCGTCGTTGTATTAGTCGTTGTATAACTCGTCATCTAACCTGGCATTGTTTCGCAATTGTTTCGCAATCGGTTTTGGACTCAGGCGGTTTCGTAACCAGACGCCGTTTCGCAAAGTTTTACGCTCTCACGACGGGTAGCGAGCGACTGTCACAGGGGGACGCAGCACTTGCTTGAACTGGTAGCGATTGGTCCCGAGCCTGGGCAAGGCTGGAGACGACCTGTGCCCCAAGCCCAGACGGTCCGCCTTGGTCGTGCGCCGCGGAACGGCTGGGCCGTACCCTGGGACCTGCGCGTTTCCCGCGATCATGCAGATATCGAGCTGAAGAACGACCAGCTGCGCGTGACCTGCCTGGAACGGGCGTTGAACCCTTGCTATTTCGACGGCGAGATTTCGAAAGACTTCCTGGTAGCCGTCGGCGGCGAGTTCCGCATTGGCGGCACGACCTTCCGGGTGCTGAGCACCGATTCCGAACTGCATCCCCAGCCGGTGGTCCCTGAAACTCCACTGATGGAGTACAGCTACCGTCACGAGGACGCCAAAGGCTTCGACTTTCGCCGGGCCGATCATCGCCTCGACGTGCTCTGGAATCTGCCCAAAATCATCGCCATGTCGCGGACCGATGAAGAGTTCGCCCAGCACCTGGTGGGGCTGCTGCTCGATGGCATTCCTCGGGCCGAAGCGGCGGCCGTTGTACAGTACGGCGTGGGCGAGGACGCCGACAACACCAAGCCCCTGATGATGCGGCTCGACAGTCGGAACCAGGACTCCACCCGCCTGCGTCCCAGCCGACGCCTCATTCTGACCGCCCAGGAACGGGGCGAAACGATCCTGCACCTGTGGTCCGATGCGGCCGCCGGCGATTCCAAGTACACCGTCAGCGGCAATTTCGACTGGGCCTTTTCCACCCCCATTACCGACGCCGCCTCGGCTGGCTGGTCGCTGTATGTGTCGGGCCGGCTCTGGCCCGAAGCCAACGGCGCCGAAGATCTCAACGGCGACATCCGCTTCACCCAGTTCATCGCCCAGGTGGTCGGCGCCATTCGCCACATGCGGCAACTGGAATCGCAGCAGGCCACCTATCGCCAGTTCTTCTCGCCCAAAATCATCCGCCAGTTCGCCGGACGCGGAGATATCAACAAGCGGCTGGAACCGCGGGAAGCCCAGGTTACGGCCCTGTTTTGTGACCTTCGCGGTTTCTCCCAGAAAGCAGAAGACGGCCAGCACGACCTGCACGACCTGCTGCATCGCTGCAGCGATGCGCTAGGCTTTATGACCGAAGCCATTCTGGGCCACGACGGAGCCATTGCCGATTTCCAGGGCGACGCCGCCTTGGGCTTCTGGGGCTGGCCCGTCGATGAAGGGCCGTTGCCCGCCTGCCGGGCGGCCCTGCAGATGCACGACCTGTTCCGCCGGGTGCGGCGGCAGCCAAACCATCCGCTGTCGGACTTTTTCATCGGTATCGGGATTGCCCATGGCAACGCCATCGCCGGCAAAATCGGGGCCCAGGCGGTGGCCAAGGTCGGTGTGTTTGGGCCGGTCGTCAATCTGGCCTCGCGGCTGGAAGGACTCACGAAGATCCTGAAAGTGCCGATGCTCGTCGACGAGGTCACCGCCCGCATGGTGCGTGAAAATGCGGACGAAATGAACGGCGCCCGCTGCCGCCAGATGGCGACGATCGCTCCCTACGGCATGAAGACCTCGGTGCAGCTGTCGCAACTGCTGCCGCCTGCCGGCGACGACGACATTCTGACCGACGATCAGATCGTGCTCTACGAAGCGGCCCTGACCCTGTTCAATCAGGGCGACTGGCGCCGCTCGCGGGAACTGCTTGAAGAGATGCCCGCCTGGGACGGCGGACGCAAGTTCCTGCTCAAAACGATGGGCCATCGCGAAGATCCGCCCGACAGCTGGCAAGGCGTGATCGCCATGACGTCCAAATAACCGGGACGTCGCCAACCTGTAATCGGGACGTCGCCAAGCTGGACCGGACCCGTTCCAGCAGCCCGCCTGCGGGAACCTTGAACGCCTGGCGGGAATCTGGCTCGCCGGCTTACATGCCGGCCGGGGGAGCCGCCTGGTGGGGAGCGTGCGAGTGAAAGTAACTCTCCACGACCGGCTGGTGCGGATAGCCGCGGCTATCGCCAGCGCTATACCCATAACTGGCCGCCGGGGCGCAGTTCTGGCAGCAGTTACGGGCGTGGTAGCCTTCGCCGTTGCCGTGGCCCATCTGGCGGTTAAAGCTAACAATGTGATCAAAGATTCCAGCTTCCGTGCCTTCCGTGACGACTCCTCCAAGCGCTACAGCCAGCAGCGCGGCAGTTCCAAAACGTCGCATGATTCAATTCCAGGGGAGAGAGGCGGTTGGCAAACCCAGGCGACCGCTGTCGCCAGCGATCCCGGCGCCTGCGACCGGGGGAAGGGACCCCGGCGAAGAACACCGTGCGTGCTGGCGGAATGCTCGATCCTGAGCCTCCCGCGCAGCGCGACCTGGTAGTCCTATCGAACGCCAGCTGGCCGCCACCTGAAGAAACTCGTCGCCACTGTCGGAAGTTTGGCGAATCCAGGGGAGACACAACCGTCCTGACGATCACCCGGATTGTGCATCTTGCGCAGTCAAGGTATTTGCCCCGGGCGCCGCATTTGCCCTGCAAAACGCTGGTGATCTGCGTTGCCGCGCCGTTGCATGATCGGGACAGGAGTCATAAAATACGATCCCCCTGTCGGCCCAAAATCCTCCCGCCACCGCAACCTGCATGGCTTCGACCTCTGATTTTCTCGCTTTTGGTGCGGCAGTACGAGCCGAGATTGATCGGGCGCTGGCGGCTGCGACCGCATACAGCCCCGATGTTCCCACCCGGCTGGGTGCCGCCATCCGGCACAGTCTTCTGGCCCCGGGCAAGCGATTAAGGCCCATATTGGTGTTAATGTCGGCGGAAGCTAGCAGTTATAATAGAGAGCTGGCAATGCCGGCGGCCTGCGCTGTAGAAATGGTCCACGCCTATTCGCTGATTCACGACGATCTGCCCGCGATGGACGACGACGACCTGCGGCGGGGACGCCCCAGTTGCCATGCGGCCTTCGACGAAGCCACCGCCATCCTGGCTGGCGACGCCCTGCTGGCCCAGGCGTTTGAAACGCTGGCCGACGGGATTCGTCCCTCCGACAGGGCGGCTCGCTGCTGTGCCGTACTGGCGAAAGCGGCCGGACCGGCGGCTCTGGTGGGCGGGCAAGCCGATGATCTTTCGTCGCAAGGCGAAGGGGGAATCGCACACCTGGAACATATCCACCGCCGCAAAACGGGAGCCCTGTTCCGCGCCAGCCTGCAGCTGGGGGCGATTGCCGCCGGGGCCGACGCCGACAAGCTCCAGGCGCTGGATACTTACGGGGAAAAAATGGGACTCGCCTTTCAAATTGTCGACGATCTGCTCGACCTGGAAAGCGATGAAGAAACCTTGGGAAAACGCACGCAAAAAGATTCCCAGCAGGGGAAGCTCACCTTTCCTGGTCTGCTGGGCGTTGACGAAAGCCGTCGTCGGGCCGAACAATTGATCGCCGACGCCTGCCGGTCGCTGACGCTGTTTGGTCCGCAAGCGAGCCGCTTGGAAGGGCTTGCGCATTACGTCCTGGAAAGGAAGCACTAACGACCATGCATCAACTCCTGTCGAAAATTGAATCCGCCATCCAACTGCACGAGATGTCGAATGCCGAACTCGAGCAGTTAGGCGGCGAGATTCGCGAGGTCTTGTGCAACCTGCTTTCCACCCGCACCGCCCACTTCGCCTCGAATCTGGGCGTGGTCGAGCTCTGCCTGGCGATGCACAGCGTCTTTGACTTCCGCACCGATCGCCTGATCTGGGATACGGGCCACCAGATTTACCCCCACAAACTGGTTACCGGCCGCTATCACGAGTTCAGCACGATCCGCACCCGCGGCGGCCTGATGGGGTATCCCAACCCCAAAGAAAGCGAATACGACCTGTTCATGACGGGCCACGCCGGCTGCTCCGTGTCGACCGTGCTGGGCCTGCGTTCAGGCGACGATCTGCTGCAGCAGTCGGAACGCCGTTCGGTCGCCGTGATTGGCGACGGAGCCTTCCCGTCGGGTATTGTCTACGAGGCGATGAACAACGCCGGCGGCATGAAGGCCGACGTTACCGTCATTTTGAACGATAATAAAATGTCGATCTGCCCCCGTGTCGGCGGGCTGGCGACCTATCTCGATCGGCTCCGCACCACGCCGTTTTACACGGGCCTCAAAAACGAAGTCGTCCGCGTCCTCAACATGGTGCCGGTCCTGGGCGATCCGACCGAACGCTTCCTGGCCCAGTTGAAAGAAGGGGTCAAAGCCGGGCTGCACGGCGGCATGCTGTTTGAAGACCTGGGCTTCCGCTACATCGGCCCGATCGATGGCCACAATATCGCCGTGCTGCGGAAGTACCTGCAGATGGTGAAAAACCTCAAAGGCCCCGTCCTGCTGCATGTGGTGACGGAAAAGGGCCATGGCTTCTCGCCGGCCGCTTCCGATCCGGTCTACTTTCATACGCCGCCCGCCTTCCAGGTAGAAAACGGCCAGCCCGCCCCCAAAGCGTCCGGCGGCTCCAAGGCGTTCACCCATTACGCCAGCGATTCCATTGCCTGCCAGATGCGGCGTAACCCCAAGGTGACCGTGCATACGGCCGCCATGTGCCAGGGGAACAAGCTGGAGCCGGTCCGCGACGAATTCCCCGATCGTTTCTTCGATGTGGGCATTTGCGAATCGCACGCGGTCGCCTTTGCGGCCGGGCAGTGCAAAGCCGGTCTGCGGCCGATCGTCGATATTTACAGCACCTTCCTGCAGCGTAGTTACGACCAGATCTTTCAGGAGGTCGCCCTGCAGAACCTGCCGGTCGTGTTCATGATGGATCGGGCCGGCCTGACCGGTCCCGACGGACCGACGCACCACGGCCTGTTCGACATCGCCTACATGCGGGTGTTCCCCAACATGGTCGTCATGGCCCCTGCCGACGGGCCGGAACTTTCGGCCATGCTGGAATACGCCGTCGATCACGATTCGCCCTGCAGTCTGCGTTATCCTAAAACGTCCACAAGCGATCTCCAGCGCGAGCGGCCGCCGATTGAACTCGGCAAAGCGGAAACTGTCCGTCAGGGCGACGACGGCGTGATCGTTTCCTGCGGCGCCCTGCTCAGCAGTTGCCTGGAAGCGGCCGAACAGCTGGCCGAAGAAGGCCTGCAGATCAGCGTGGTCAACGCCCGCTTTATTAAACCGATCGACACCGAAATGGTACGCCGGACCGTGACGGAAAGTCCGTTCGTGGTGACGGTCGAAGAAGGCTGCCTGCAGGGCGGCTTTGGCAGTGCGTTCCTGGAAGCGGCCAGCGACGCGGCCTTGGATACGCGGCACGTGCGACGGCTCGGTATTCCCGATCTGTTCGTTGAACATGGCGAACGGGAAGACCTGCTGGCCGACTACCATCTGACCCCCACCGGTCTGGTAGCTGTCTGCCGGGAGATGGCCCAGGGCGTCGAAGTTTCCGGCGCCGCCCACTAAGAAACCCCACGAGAAGGACCGCGGAAACCCCGGTCCCGAAGAGGAATTCACCACAGAAAAAAGATGAGAGAGTGTTCTAGAAACCGGACTCTACTGGTGCGTCAAGTTTCAATTTCAGGTTTGGCCATTTTCGCGCGAGCCGCTGTTCCTTTTAGTTAACCGTGGCTATCGCCAAAACGGCTAATTGGAAGAACCCGAACTCTTTGCCTTGACGCACCACTACGTCCGCCCGAGGTTTCCTGGTTTTGTTCATTCTCCCTGTTTGTCTCGGCAAGCTCGGTGGTGAGCTTCCTGCCGAACAGCTCGCCCTTGAGCACGAGCTTCCTTTTGCGTGTTGAGCGAAAGTCGCTTTCGGTCTGCTTGTTCAAGTGTTGCCTGTCAGAGCGACGGGCCGGCTGGCGGGTTCGCCGTCGAAGAGTTCCAGCTGGACCTCGCCGGTCAGACCGCCAGCGGCGTCGGCGGGGCGATCGCCCCGCGGCAGGGGCGGGACTTCCCTGGCCTGCGCCGGCAGATCGATTTCAATCGCCAGGAGATTCTGCAGCGCCAGCAGGTCGACCACATTCCGGCGAAAGGCTTCGTCTCCGCCAAACTCGCCCAGTCGCTGACCGTTGAGCCAGACCGTGGCGAATGCGTCAACCTTCTGAATCACTAGATCCACGCGATCGCCGGCGCTCAAACCGGTAGGTTTGTTAAACGACCGTTCATAACGAACGCGGCCGCGAAACGCGCGACCCAGATCCTGTTCCCAGTCACAAGGAGGCTGGCATCGACCCACAATGGGCGCGATTGGCTGCGATTCAATGGAACCGTCCGCCAACTGTTGCGTATGCGCCAGGGCCTCATATCGCCAAGGTCCGCGCAAGCGAATAACGTGCGGCATAAGAAATCCAACAGGGATATCGGGCGTAGTTACCGAATTCTGCCTCAGTCTCGGAAAGCGCGGTTCCGCGCGCTGCCGACATCTCTGTTCTACGCTTCTTTGTAAAGCATGCCGCGTCTTGCCGCAACCAAATGGGGAAAACCCCCTCCGATTAAGGGCTCTTCAGGACCTGCCGCCCTGTTCCCTTATTTGGGCACAAAGTTTTGTGCCACGGCAATCTGCCGCACCTGCTGGCTGTCGTGTTCGACCATGCGGACCGTCACACGGATGCCGCGGAGAGGAACCGGGTACGGCGGGGACGTCTCCCGTTCTGTTTCGTCATCGATCCCAAACACGCCCGTGCTGCCGCCCGAGGCAACATTGACCGAATGGTTGGAGCCGTTCCATTCATCGTCAAGGTGGTTGGTTCCTTCATCAATCAGGCCGTCGCCGTCCTGGTCGACGCCGTCCGCTTCATAATGCCAGGACCAGGTGTCGTAGGTCGGCCGGGTCAGCTGACTGCGGTTGTTGACCGCGCCGGAAAAATGGGAGCCAACGCCGAAGCCAAAGCCCAGGTTGACGTACTCGCCCAGCACGGTCGTTGTGGCTGGCGTAGGAGCCGCATAGCCCGGGTCGTTCGGAGTGATGGCGACAAAACTGCCGTCGGTCATTGTCTTTCGTAATACGGGAACCAGCGGATCAAACGCCTGGACATCAAAGGCGCTGATCTCTGCGGCGATCACATCTTCCCCCTGTCGCGTGCCGGCCAGTTCCAGCGCTGTCAGCATCCCCCGGGTCAACTCGGCCGGGAAAGCGGGGGCCGCTCCGCCGGTCAGGAAGCGGATGTCGTGGGCAAAGCGATTCTCGCGCTGGGTCAGGTCGGCCAACGAGTTGGCGATGACGTTGGTCGAACCCGGCGCGCGGCGGACCGACACATCGTTGTTTTGATAAAAGTTGGTCGACACGCCGGTCGGAAAGTCAAAGTCGGGGCGGACCAGCAGCACCCGGCGATGCAGCTTCATCCGTTCCGGAATTTGGGAGCCGGTCGGATCAAACGTATCCAGCACCCCGTTGCCGTTGGAGTCGTTGAACGAGGTCCAGTAAATGATCTCGGCCGCGTACGCTTCGATGATGGTCGGCGTGGTCCCGGTGACCAGGAAGCGGCCGTTCGACTGCAGGGCGGGCGTACCCAGGATCTGACCGACGAACGGTTCCTCCGGGCTGTAGGCGGTGAACATCAGCACGTCGTCGGTATCGCCCAGCGTGGACTCGCGATTGAAGCCGACTTTGTCGCTCTCGGAAAACTCGATGTACTCAAAGTAGCCCGCGGCGGCCGAAAGTTCCGGCCAGGGACGGACCGGCACGGAGATCGTCGCCAGATCGCGGTCCAGGCGATCCCGCGTGTTCCGCGTCGCCCCCGACATTTCAATCAGCGAGCGGCTGGCGGAAATCTCCCGTCCGACTTCGCCAAAAACATGCACCACGGCGTAAATGATGATCAGGCTGAGCGAAGTCGAAACGAGCAGCTCAACCAGTGTTAGGCCGCGACGGTAGCGGGGGAAAGACATGGGTGCGAATCTCGATTCCAGGCGGACGATCGGGCGGAGCAGACGATTTTCCCTTCGGCGAAAGAAAAGGAAGGAAAAGGCATTCGCAGCCGCCAAAGAAAACCTAACCTGCATTCGACTCGGCCGCATCGACTTTGTCAAGGAATTGGAAGCTGTCGGAGATGTCTCTCGCGAGAAAACAGCCATCCTGGGGGGCGATTGCCGGCTTCCTGCGGGATGAGCGACCCTTACCCGGTCGCAACCATTTCCATGATCACGCCCAGTGTTTCTCCCTGTTGCACCCGGGGAAACGTACGCAGCACCAGCACGCGACCGGCCCCGCCGACGTGCACCTGCTGGGCCGAGCGATGGTCGGCCCCATGGATTGTTCCCAGCAAGTCGCCGGCGGCGACCATGGCGCCCAGGGTCACGGCAGGCTCAAAAAAGCCCGCCATGGGAGCCGGATTGCAGCGCTGCATGTGGCCCGAATCGGGCCGCGGATCCTCGACGACCTGTTCCACCCTCGATACGGCCGGCGGCCGATCGATCATTCCCAGCAGCCCCAGCAGGTTCAAACAGCCGGCCAGGTAATCTTCGATTCCGTCCTCGGAGCAGCGGGCGCCTCCGCCATGTTCGGCATAGATGGCCGGCACGCCCGCGTCCCGCGCGATCGACAGCGTCCGACCGCTCAGCTCAGGCGAGGTGCCCCAGATCAGTGGCAGGTTAAACGCCCTCGCCATTTCTCGCTGCCGCGCCAGGACCGCCGGGGCCGCATGCAGCACATAGCCCGTCATGGGCGATACGGTCAACTCGGTCCCGCCCGTATGCAGATCAACGTACGCATCGGCGCCGCGGATCTGTTCACTCACGATCAGGGCGACCTGTTCCGTCAGCGTACCGTCCGCCCTGCCGGGGCAGGTGCGGGCCAGGTCAAGCAGGTCCTCGCCCGTGCGATGGCCTCGCCAGAAGGCCGATTCGTTCACCAGCGGCAGCACGGTCAGCCGGCCGCATCGCAAGGGAAGATCGCCCGATTCCAGCAGACGGACCAGACGTCGCAGGGCGGCGATCGGTTCAAACTCATCGCCATGTACTCCTCCTGTCGCCAGCAGATGCGGGCCGGAACTGCTCGCGGTGAAGCGAAAGCCCTGCATCAGTTTCAGGTCAAGTGTCTCGCTTGCCATCGGGCCGGAGAAACGCCCTGCCGGCGATGCTTCCGACGACGGTCCCGCCGACCGCGAGTCCGAAGAAGAAAGGGAGGGGGATCCTGCGAATGACGACATGGGTGCGTTCCCAACAGACAGGCGGCCGCATGGAGTCCGGGGGAGGGGAGAGGGTGTTTTTCCCGTTTCCGGTTGTGAAAACTGCTGGTTATTATAACCAGATTTGCTTATGGTTAAGGTAACGACCGGGCTGGCCAGCTTTCGTCGCCACCTATTGCTCTTCGGGTTTGTCTTTTCTTTGGAACCTATGGAGAGAGAGTCATGATGTTACCCCCCGTGTTCCCCTGCGCAAGCTCCTCGCGCGCCCGCTGGGTAGTCGCGTCGTTTTTTGCCATCACGCTGGCGGCGGCAAGTTCACCCGAGCCACTGACCGCGGCGGCGCCTGAATCGGATCATCCGGCCGTCGACGCGCTGGTTCGCGAAGCGCTCACTCGCGAGATCTACGGCGAGACCCAGGAGCGTGCGGACCTGCTGGAGCGGGCCGCCGCGATCGCGCCCGAATACGGTCCGGCGATGTGGCATCGCGGCTATCTGCAGTCGCAGGGGAAGTGGATTTCGGAAAGCGAACTCGATCAGCAAAACGTCGGCGACAAACGGCTGGCGGCGTACCAGAAGATTCGCTCCCGTTATGAACAGACGGCCCAGGACCAGCTGCGTCTGGCCGACTGGTGCCGTCAACGCGGCCTGTTGGAACAGGAACGGGCCCACCTGAACCAGGTGGTGCAGCTGGCTCCCAATCATCCGGGCGCCCGCGAACGGCTGGGGTTTGTGGCCGCCGACGGCGTCTGGTTTTTGCGCGAAGATCTCCAGCAGAACCAGGCGATCGAACAGCGCTACCTGCAGGACCTGCAGGACTGGCGGAAAGAGATCGTCCAGGCCGTGCAGGGTTTGCGCCAGACGAGCCAGCATAAACGGGAGGCCGCCTTGAATCGACTCCAGGCGATCGACGATCCGTCGGCCGTGCCAGCCCTGGAGCAGATCCTGGCGACCGAAAGTGAAGCATGCGCCCTGCAGGCGATTGCACTGATCGCCCGTTTTGACGACCAGCAATCGACCACGTCGCTGGCCCAGTTGTCGATGACGTCCCCCTGGCCGACTGCTCGCCGGGCGGCCGCCGAGGCGCTGAAACCTCGCGACGAAATGAGCTATATCCCGACGCTGCTGGGCGCCATGCATACGCCGACCGTATCCCGGCTGCAGGTGTTTTCAGGCCGCGGCGGCAGAGTCCACGTGCGACATGCGTTCTATCGCGAAGGACAGGGGCAAGGGGAGATGATGGTGCTGGATACGACCTACCGTCGGATCGCCCTCCCCGACGGCGATGGCAACGAAACACTAGCCCGCGCCGCCGCCAACGCGCAGCTGACCGCTTTTCAGCGGGAACGTGAACTGGCCCGCCAGAACGCCATCAACGACATGCTGAACACCCGCGCCGCCGAATCCCTGCAGATCGTATCCGGCCAGGTGCTGCCCCCGCAGGCCGACGCCTGGTGGACCTGGTGGAACCAGCACAACGGCGTCTTTGTGCAGGGGCCCAAGCCGCAGCAGACGAAAGTCCAGCAGCAGCAACTGGTCTTTGTCGACCAGGTTTCCCCGCAGCAGCAAGTCGCCAATCAGCGGAGCCAGCAGGCCGCCATCGCGGCCATGAACACCACGACGCGGACCGGCTCGGACTGCCTCGCCGCCGGCACGTTGATTCGCACGGCGACCGGTTTCCAGGCGGTCGACAAACTTCAGGTCGGCGATCTGGTCCTGTCGCAAGATGTCGAAACGGGCGAACTGGCCCTGAAGCCGGTGCTGGCGTTGACGGTTCGTCCGCTGGGTCCGATGCTGCGAGTGGAGATGGAAGGCGACGCATTCGAATGCAGCGAGGGACACCCGTTCTTTGTCGCAGGCGATGGCTGGGTCAAAGCGCGGGACCTGAAGTCAGGCATGGAAATGCACGGTTGCCGGCAACCGTCCCAGATTTTCCAGATCGGTTCGAGCGAGCCGGCGGTGACCTATAACCTGGTGGTCGCCGACTTCCATACGTATTTCGTCGGCGAAGCCAAAGTGCTCAGCCACGACAACACGATCCGCGCCGCCACGCGCGCCCTGACTCCGGGCCTGTCGGCCGAATAAACGGACGTACCGCTGCCGATTTCGCGAATTGCGACGAGCCGTCTTGCGGGTCGTCGCATTTCATTTCGGACATGAACTGCAGGACTGTCAGAGATCGATCCGTCGATTTGCGGACGAGCAGACTCAGATAGTCACCTTTCCCCCGGCAGGCGATTCTCTTCCTGTCGCGATGTTTTTGCCCGTGCTCGTTGTGTCTGCCTGTTCGGCGACATGGGCGTCAGCCGGCGGCCCCCAGGTTGCATCCACAACAGCAAGAAGCTCGTCGGTGTAACGAGCTGCAAGTCTTCACTTGTTACCAGCATCTTTTCAGTGCGGCCTGGGCGGCGTAGTATCCGCACATGCCGTGCACGCCTCCGCCGGGCGGGGTGGAAGCGGAGCAGATATAGATGTTGCGGTTCGGCGTGGTGTACGGATTCAGCCGGCAGGTGGGCCGCGTGAACAGCTGCCAGATATCCATCACGCCGCCCGTGATATCGCCGCCGATATAGTTAGGGTTGTACGCCGCGTAGGCCGGCGGTCCCATTGTTTTCTTCGCCAGAATCAGATCGCGAAAGCCGGGCGCAAAGCGCTCAATCTGGGCTTCGATCCGCTCCGTAAAGTCGAAGTCCGATCCGGCGGGAGCATGGCAGTACGCCCAGCCTGTCTGCTTGCCAGCCGGCGCTCGTGTGGGGTCAAACTGGCTCTGCTGCGCGACCAGCACGAAAGGTCGCTCGGCCGGACAACCGTCCCACGGAGCTCGTTCGGCTGCGGCCACTTCCGCCAGCGGTCCGCCCAGATGCACGGTGCCGGCCTGCCGGCAGGCTTCCGACTTCCAGGGAATCGGTCCGTCGAGGGCGTAGTCGATTTTGAACAGCCCGGGGCCATGGCGAAACTTTCGCAGGCTGCGATGGAAACGCTCCGGCAAGGCGTCGCCAGCGATCTGGCTGATGGGTCCCGGCGACAGATCGAAGAGGACCGCCCGATGCGCCGGCAGATCGGCCATGGCGGAGATCGTCCGGCCGACGACGATCTCGCCGCCCAGCTCCACCAGGCGCCGGGCCATCGCATTGGCGATTTGCTGGGAGCCGCCGCGAGCCACCGGCCAGCCCCCAAGGTGGGCCGTGATCAGCAGCATCAACCCCACCGCCCCGGTAAAAGACGTTTCCAGCGGCAGGATCGAGTGCGCCGCCATGCCGGCGAACAGCCCCTGGGCGGCGTCGGTTTGGAACCATCGGCTGGCCAGCCTTACTGCCGACTGCATGCCATGCAGCCCAAACCGGGTTAACAAGAACGGATGCCGCGGCAGGCGGAACGGGCCCAGCGTCTGCTGCAGGATCTTCTCACCGCCGGCGACCAGCGGGCCCATCAGTCGGCGCCAGGCAGCGCCATCAACCCCCAGCTGGGCACACGTTTCGTCCAGCGACTTGAGCGCCAGCGCGGCGCCGTCGTCGAGCACATGGGCCGCCGCCGTCGGCGGATAAACCCACTCCAGCCCGTAATCCTGAAGCGGCGTGTTACGAAAGAACGGGCTCGTCACGCCGAGCGCATGCACGGCGGAGCAGACGTCGTGCGTGAAGCCCGGCAGCGTGCGTTCGTCGCTCCGCATGCCGCCGCCGATGCAATCGGCTCCTTCGATCACGCACACGCTCCGGCCCGCCTCGGCCAGGGTGATGGCGGCGGCCAGACCATTCGGACCCGAGCCGACCACCACCGCATCGTACGCAGCGGCCGCCGGTTCGCGGCCCCAGACCAGCGGCGGGAAGTCTTCAAATTTGCTGGAACGAAGCGGCGGCGTCTTTCCCGCGTGACCCGAAGGAGGCAATGGCATGAAGGAACATCCTGTTGCAGGGGCTCACGAAAGGAATCTGAAAAAGAGACTTGCGTCGCCCTTCCCGAGAGAGGGATAATCGGCGCCAGACTTCTTTGCCCTCGCCATCGCTTGGGGCCGTCTCTCACCTGTTAGCGCGAAGGGAATGCGGAATGATCTTGCCGCCCGGTCGATTGTATGGAATTTTTCACCACTGCGTAGCTGTCTGCCTGGCAAGCGGCGTTCTCGCCTGTCTGTTCGCCTCGGCGACTCCGGCTGCTGCTGGTGAACCGTGGGTGCGCCGGGTCGTTGACGATACGTCCCGCGGAGCCGACGGCGTGCGGCTGGCCGATGTAAACGGCGACGGTCTGCCGGATATAGCGACCGGGTGGGAAGAAGGCGGCGTGGTCCGGGTGTACTTGCATCCGGGGAAGGATGCCGTCCGCCAACCCTGGCCGGCCGTCACCGTTGGCGAGGTGAAAAGCCCCGAAGACGCCGTGCTGGCGGATCTCGACGGCGACGGCGCGTTCGATGTCGTCAGCTGTTGCGAAGGGAAAGAGCAGGCCGTTTTCCTGCACTGGGCCCCGTCCGAGCAAAAGCAGTATCTGGACGCCAGCGCCTGGACGACGGGACGGCTGCCATGCACGGAGGGGGTGCGCTGGATGTTCGCCTTGCCGCTGGATGTCGATGGTCAGCATGGCCTCGACGTGATCGTCGGCTCCAAGGGAGAGAACGCGACGATCAGCTGGCTTCGCGCCCCGGCCGACCCCCGCCGGCTGGAAGACTGGCGTCTGGAGCCGTTGTGCAAGGCCGGGTGGATCATGTCGCTCAAGTCGCTGGACTTCGACGGCGACGGCGATCTCGATGTGCTCTTCTCGGATCGCAAAGGGAAGACCCCCGGCATTTACTGGCTGGAGAACCCAGGCGCCCGGGCGGCGGCTGCCGGAACCGCGTGGGAACGTCATTCGATCGATGTGGGCGATCGGCAGGTGATGTTCCTGGCCGTCGCTCCCTCCCCGCCGACCGGCGACGAACTGGCCAACTCGGCGTCGGGCAAACCGACGTTTGATCTGGTGTGCGCGGTCAGCGGCGGACCGATCCGCTGGCTGCAGTCCGGCGCTGATCCGCGCCAACCCTGGCGGTTGAAAGAGATTGAAATGCCGGCCGGTTACGGCACCGGGAAAGGCGTCGCCCTGGGCGACATGAACGGGGACGGGTTTACCGATCTGGTGTTCAGCTGCGAGAACGCCACCGGGACCAAATCAGGCGTCGCCTGGCTGCAGCTCGATCCGGCCGAAGAGCATGGCTGGAAAGAGCACCCCGTTAGCGGCCCCGAAGGCATCAAGTTTGATCGCCTGGAACTGCTCGACCTGGACGGCGACGGCGACCTGGATATCCTCACTTGCGAAGAACGGAACCAGCTCGGCGTGATCTGGTACGAGAATCCCCTGCACTAGCGGAGAGCAAGACGGTGTTCCGTATCTCACGCATGGGTCGCATTCCTGTCGCAAGCGAGTAAGGTAACAGGGTGCGACTTGTCGCCATTTCCCACATGACTTTCCGCCAAGGAGCTGTTCGCATGCGGCAACGATATTTTTCCTGGACCCGGCTCGTCTTGCTGGTGGCTGTAGTCCTGCCTGGCGCCTGTCTGGCGCTGCCGACGCAGGCGGCGGAGCCAGCACGACGCCCCAATGTGGTTGTGTTTTTGACCGACGATCAGGGCTGGGGCGACTTGGGCCTGAACGGCAATCGCGATCTGCAGACGCCGAACATTGATTCGCTGGCTCGCGACGGGGCCATGTTTGAGCGGTTCTTTGTCTGTCCTGTTTGTTCGCCGACTCGGGCCGAATTCTTGACCGGCCGGTATCATCCCCGCGGCGGCGTTTACAGCACGTCGTCGGGCGGAGAGCGTCTGGACGCGCAGGCCGAAACGCTGGCCGAACGGTTCCAGCAGGCGGGCTACGCGACGGCCGCTTTCGGCAAATGGCATAACGGCATGCAGCATCCGTATCATCCCAATGCCCGGGGCTTTGATACGTATTACGGCTTTTGCTCCGGCCACTGGGGCAACTACTATTCGCCTTTGCTGGAAGAGAACGGCCGCCTGGTCAAAGGGGACGGCTTTCTGATCGACGACTTCACCGACCATGCGATTCAGTTTATCGAAGAGCATCGGGACCAGCCGTTTCTGGTGTACCTGCCGTACAACACGCCGCACGCGCCGATGCAGGTTCCCGACAAATTCTGGAACCGCTTCGCCGACCGCCAGCTGACCATGCTGCACCATGAACCGGAAAAGCAGGATGTGCCGCACACCCGGGCGGCGCTCGCCATGTGTGAGAATATTGACTGGAACGTCGGCCGCGTGCTGGCGAAGCTGGAGGAACTCAAGCTCGCCGACAACACGATAGTGGTCTATTTCCACGACAACGGCCCCAACGGCTGGCGTTTCAACGATGGCATGAAGGGCCGTAAAGGGGCGACCGACGAAGGCGGCGTGCGTTCGCCGCTGCTGGTGCGCTGGCCTGGCCGGATCGCCTCCGGAACAAAGATCGCGCCGATCGCCTCTGTGACGGACTTGCTGCCGACGTTGACCGATTTGACGGGCATCCCCGGCAAGCCGGCCCAGCCGCTGGACGGCGTGAGCCTGAAGCCGCTGCTGCTGGCCGCGCCCGACCAGGCCGCCTCGACGGCGGCGGCGTGGCCCGATCGCAAGATCTTCTCGCATTGGTCCGGCCGAGTCAGCGTGCGCACGCAACGCTTCCGCCTGGACCACAAAGGGCTGCTGTACGACATGCAAGCCGATCCGGGCCAGCAGCACGACGTCACCGCGACCTGGCCCGCCGAACAAGCGGCCCTGGCCAAAGCGGCGGCCGCCTGGAAGGAAGAACTGCTAACCGGCCTGGGCGAACAGGACTGGCCGTTCCCGATTGGTTACGGCGGGGCGAAATACACGCAGCTGCCAGCCCGCGACGCCGAGACAACCGGCGGCATCGAACGTTCCAACCGCCACCCCAACTGTACTTATTTTCTGAACTGGACGAGCGTCGACGACCGCATCACCTGGGATGTCGAAGCGACTCCCGGCCGTTACGCGGTCGAAGTGCTCTACGCCTGCCCGGCCGCCGATGTGGGCTCCGTCATCGAGCTTCGGCTGGGCGACCAGGCCGTGCAAACCCAGATCACCGAGGCGCACGATCCGCCGCTACACGGCGAAGAGAACGACCGGGTGCCGCGGCCTGAATCTTATGTGAAGGATTTCAAGCCGCTGTCGCTGGGAGTACTTGAACTTTCTTCCGGCCGTGGGCAGTTGACGTTGCGCGCCTTGAAGATCCCCGGTCGCCAGGCGATGGAGATGCGGCTGCTGATGCTCACCCGATTGCTCGACGACCAGCCGTAATACGCTTGCGGGACGTGGCCCCCCAGTCATCAGCCGCAGGGCGATAATCCGCGGTTTCCCCTTCTGGACGGAGTCGGAAACGCGGCATCCCCATGATCGCTGCCAGGTCATTTTCACCCCTCTTCCTCCTTCTCTGCGCCTTCGCGCCTTGGCGTGAGGTCTTCCGTTACGCGATGGAGATTTTTCACGGGTTCCTTTTATCTTCCAGCCGTTCCAGGACGGATTGGCGGTTCGGTCACGAAGAGGATCTCACGCCAAGGCGCGAAGGCGCAAAGGACTGGTCGCCAGCGGATCGTTCTTGAGGAACTCAGTCAGGCTGCCACTTTCGGCATACTTCACGGCGTGATTTTCAAGCAGGAACGCTTTCCTGAACGTCCGCGGGGTGATGCAAAAACCGCGGTTGTTTTTCCCTCGTTCCTTGCGAGAGGACCGGCTTCTGTCACTTGGAAATCTGACGCATACCCTGGCTCGGACGAGGGCGCCTGTTCTCTCGAACTTTTCTCAAACTGGCCCTCTTCTGGGCGTTTTCTTGCGGCCCCTTTCTACGGGGCCGTCATGTTATGGCGGCCCGTTGGCTGGGGCGTCCTTTCCGGGCCTGGGTATTCGACTTAGGGCAAATTTGAAAATTCGGCCGTGCGGGGATTTTGCATGCTATGTTTCCATAGCGACTTTTCTCATTTTCTATGCGGTGCTGCGGCAGTTGTACGAGGATTTTCAGGAATGCAAACGCAGGTAATGAAGCAGAACGCTTCCGACGCACCCTGGCTGGAGTATTTTCCTTCTACTGGCAGCACCCTGGAAAGAGTGCTGCTGGTCGACCTGCCTTTGATTATTGGCCGGAGTGAAACGGCTGATTTTACGGTCGATTCGACCCGTGTCTCGCGCGAGCACGTCATGATCGAAAGGCGCGGCAGTCGGTTGATCGTGCGGGACCTGGGCAGCACCAACGGCACCTTTCTCAACGGCGCCAAAATCGACGAAGCAGAGTTGTCGCCCGGCGACATGTTCAGTGTGGCCGATGTGGAGTTCACTTTTCAGCAGCCCCGTCCGGCTCGTCAAATGGCGACGCAGGTGATGGAGGAGTGCGAAGAAACGGCCCCGGAAATCCCCCGCGGCGAAGCCCTGCAGCAGCAGGTGCGTCGATTGCACGAAGAACTGATGAGCTGTGCCCCGCGGAATGCCTTCTGGTCGGTTGTCGACCTGCAGTCGGGGGACCTTGTGGGCTACGAAGCGGCCCGTCCCGGCGAAGTGCCAGCGGCCATTCGCGGCCCTGCGGTCGATCCCGCGTTGCTGGCGACCGAGTGTCGGCTGACTTCGCGCCTGCGACAACTCCGCCGCCTGATGGCGGTGGAAGAGGCGTTCTCTTTGCATCGCAGCCGTCGCGTATTCTTGCCGCTGGAAGCATCGGAGATTGGCGGCGATACGCTCAACGATTTTTTTGCCCGGTTGCGAGCGGAGGCCCCGCGTGATGATCGTCTGGCGGTGCTGATTCCTGACAGCGCGGTTTGCGATATCCCGTACTTTCGCGACTTCGTCCAGCGATTACGCGACCTTGGTTTGACTGTAGCGTACGATGACTTTGCAGGCGGGAAACAGCAGATGCTGCAGCACGCCCAGATTGCTCCCGACATTCTGAAACTCGCACGTACGCTGACACGCGACGCCCACCACGATCAACAGCGCCAGCAGCAGCTGACCGAGATTGTGACGGCCGCCAGCGACATGGGCAGTCAGGTGTTTGTGACGGGAGTGCGTTCCCCCGAAGAAGCAGAAGTCTGTCGCCAGGCCGGTTGCACGCTGGCCCAGGGACCGCTGTTCGGCGGCCCTATGGCGCTGGCGGATCTGCCTGAAAATATCGACTTCCCGCCGCGTCCTTGAACTGCAGCGGCCAGATTTTCCGTCCAAACCTGCAAAGGTAACCATTCCAGTGGCCATTTCGATTTCTCCCAACAGCGAACCGATCCCCGGATACCGACTTAAAGATCGGCTGGGCTCGGGCGGATACGGTGAAGTCTGGGAGTGTGAGGCTCCCGGCGAACTGACCAAGGCGATCAAGTTCGTATACGGCCGCATGGACGACGACCGGGCCGCGCGGGAACTCAAGTCGCTCAATCGCATTAAAACGGCCCGCCACCCGTTCCTGCTGTCCCTGGAGCGGATCGAAGTCATCGACGGCCAGCTGGTCATTGTGACGGAGCTGGCCGACCAGTGCCTGAAAGACCGCTTTGAGGAGTGCAAGGCCAGCGGCCTGTGCGGCATCCCGCGTGAAGAGCTGCTGGTTTACATGTCGGACACGGCCGACGCGCTCGACTACATGAGTGAAAAGCACTCGCTGCAGCACCTCGATGTCAAGCCGGAAAACCTGCTCCTGCTGGGCGGACGCGTCAAGGTGGCCGACTTCGGCCTGGTGAAGGAACTGCACGGCGTTACTGCTTCGATGATGGGCGGATTAACGCCCTTGTATGCGCCGCCTGAAGTCTTCGATGGCCGACCCACCCGCTTCAGCGACCAGTACAGTCTGGCGATTGTTTACCAGGAAATGCTGACGGGAGTGCTGCCCTTTGCCGGCACGACTGCGGCCCAGCTGGCGGCCCAGCACCTGAGCGGCAAGCCGCGCACCAGTGCGCTACAGCCGTCGGACCAGGCCGCCATTGAAAGGGCCTTGTCGAAAGATCCGCGGCGACGTTTTAACAACTGCAAGGAACTGGTTTCGGCGCTGGCCAATCCGGCGTCGTCGCAACCGCACGCTGGCGTCGATCTGGCGGAGCGCGCCCCGCGAAGCGGCGAATCGGTTACCGCCAAACTCACCGCTACGCCGGCGCCCGCTTCGTTCGCGCGTCAGCCTGCGGTATCCGACAGCTGTCTGCCGCAGGTGCTCTCGGCTGCTCCGCTCAAATTGATGGGCCCGTTGCCGCTGGAGGCGCCGCGGACCTATCGTCCACTCGTGCTGGTTGGCGTGGGCGGATTATCCACCCAGGTCCTGCAGCGTTTCCACCAGCGGATCCACGACCAGTTCGGCAGCGCCGAGGCCGTGCCTGCCATTGAGATGCTGGTCATCGATACGGATCAAAAGTCGCTCCTCATGGCCAGCCGCGGCGTGGGCGCCGATGTGCTTCCGCAGCGACAACTGCTGGCCGCCCCGCTGCGCAAACCGCAAGACTACCGGGACGACTCGTCGCTGATTCTCAAGTCGATGAGCCGCCGCTGGCTGTACAATATTCCCCGGTCACAACAGACCGAAGGGCTGCGGCCGCTGGGCCGGTTGGCGCTGCTCGACGCGGCCGGTTCGATTCGCGCAAAACTGGTGGAAGCCCTGCAGGCGGTGATGGACCCGGCCGCGATTGCGGCGGCGGAGAAAACTCTGGGAGCCCCCCTGCGAGCCGCTGCGCCGCAAGTGATTGTGACCGCTTCCCTGTGCGGCGGCGCCGGCAGCGGCATGCTGCCGGAACTGGGGTACCTGGCCCGGAGCGCCATGCAGGAACTCGACTGCCAGCAAGGGTCCGTGACTGGACTGCTGCTGTACGGCAGCGGCCGGAACCCTACCGCCAAAGATCTCGGCATGGCCAACGCTTTTGCCTGCCTCAGCGAAATCGCCCACTACGGTCATTCCGACAGCTATTACCCAGGCGATCAGTCATTGGCCCTGGAAGCGACCGAAGCTCCGCCCTACGACCAGACCTATGTCATGTCGCTGGGAGACGACCTGGCCGACGACCAGTTCGCCGCCGGCGCCGAGCAGGTCGCCTCGTATTTGTATCTGACGGCCGCTGCGCCTGCATCGGCTTACCTGGACCGTTGCCGGCAAAGTGCTTCGCAACACCAGGAAAAGTCCGGCGACCTGGAACTGCATACGTTTGGCCTTGCCCAGCTCGGCGGAGTGCAGGACGACCTGCTAGACTCCATGACCGACCTCACCTGTCGCCGACTGCTGCAGCACTGGCGGGGAGAACCGGGCGACCTGAGCTCGGGCGACACCAGCCCAACCTGTTCAGAACTGACGGCCGTTCGCCGCAGCAGCCAGGCGCCCGCGCCCGAGATCAGCTTGCGGCAAATGGAAACGCGCGCCGCCCAGATCCTGGATCAGGTGGATCTGTCCATGGAGCACCTGCTTGCCCGCACCATGGAGATCGTCAAGGAGCAGCTCGAAGGGGATCCCCGCAGTTTTTTCCACCAACTGTCCAGCGATTTTGAACCGGCCGACATTTCCCAGGCCGCGGGCGAATCGTTGCTGGAAACGCTGGTGCAGATCGTCGGCCCGAGAAAGAAAGAATGCCCGCTGGAGGACCTGTCCCAGTCGCTCCTGGGACGAGCCCTGCAGCAAGCATTCCTGGAGCCGGCCCGGAACGACGCCAGGCAACTGAACGACGCCCTGCTGGCCCTGGCGGATGACAACCCGCAGCGGCTTGACGGGGCCGGACAGGCGGTCTCCTGGGTCCAGAAGCAGATTCAAAGGACGAATGAAACTTCGCGCGAAATCACGACCCTGCTGGAACGGGAGCTGGATTCGCTGGAACGCTTCTTCTTTCCTTTACCGCCGGTCGACCCCGCATCCAAACGTTCTCGTCAGGCCCCGGCTCCGCCCGATCCGCGCGAACAACGAAGCAAATACTTTGATCGACGGCTGCATGCTTTGACGCTGCAGGGGGTTCGCGCCTATCTGCGGATCATTCTGCGCAGCTTGACGGAAACGGAAAACGCTCTGAGCGATCTGTCGCGCGATCTCAAAGCGACTGCCGGAAGATTTGACTACGTGGCCCGGCAGAATCTGGCCCTGGATGGGCAATCGGCCAGCCTGCATCGTCTGCGTCGACGAAGCGATGAACTGGCGGCCCAGTTAGAGCAGTCGTTCTTCGGCGGGCAAAGTCGCGCTTTGACGACCTTCCTGTCAAAAGAACGCACCTTGAAAGACGAGCTGGTCGAAGAACTACGCGTCACCGGCCGAATGGTGGTGCTTGCCGCGATCAAAGAACTCAACGCTCAGAATCTGCCCGGCATGGAAGATAACGCCGCAACCAATCGGCTGCGCCATGTGATGCAATCCGCGATGCCTTTGCTGGCGGACTGCGGCGGGGAAAAACGCCTGATCGTTTCGTCGCCCAAGACCCACGGCGAAACGCTGGCCCACATCATCCGGAACGAGTTTCAAGAGATCGCGGCGTTAGAAAACTCGCGCGGCGATTCCTTTATCTGCTACGAGTGCCAGGGCCTGTCGCTGCCGCATGTCGCTCGCGAACTGATCGACGCCCGGGCCGATATCGCCGAGCTGGCGAATCGCCTTCGCACCCGTTCCGACGTCGATTGGAATCCCTGGTCGGCTCCCGTCTTCTCCCGCGTTTAAGCAGCAGGTTCCGCAAATGCGGAACCGGGCTGGCGGAAAATTCGCCAACGGGCGAACCTTCGCATCCGTTAGCTGCGGGCTTCGCGGGCCAGGGCCGCTTTGATTCCCGTGTAGGCCATTTGCGACTTGATGCAGGCGGCCTTGAAAGATTCCGGGCGGCAAACGCCATCCAGACGGAAGGTTTCCGTGTTGCCCATGAAAAAGACCAGATCGCCGGCGGCGAACCAGGACTGGCCCGGTCGCACAGAAATCTCAATCCGGTCGAAGCGGTCGAGATCGACCCAGCGTTCATCCACCGCCGCCAGACCCCGCTGAACCACCACGCGGCGGTTGGTGATGGTGTATCGCATGCCAAACCACGGAGCCACTTTGCCCAGGTACAGGGCGGCGGCGATCGGCGCGGTCAATAAAGCGAACAGGTTGCCGGGCGTCACGATATAACCGCCTTGGCCAATGCTGTACAGTTGCCCCAGGAAACGTCCGGGGAACGTGGCGCAAATTGACGGCCAGACGGTCATGGTGATGGCTTCTGCATCGGCCGCAGGTGTAACGCCAGCAATCGCTTGATTCATCAGTGCGGTAACCATTTTCTACATCGACGAGGCAGCAAGGGGCAAGAAATGGCAGGTCTATTTTCTGCGGAGAACGGATGTCAAGATTAGCAAACCCCCGCCCGATCCGCCAGCCCCAGCCGGGCCCGACTGGCCTACCTGAATAAAAACGGGAAAATTACCAGAAAACCGCCCGGCGCCGCGGCCTTTCCCCCCTGCCTGGAGCGGCGACCTTGTGAACCGGGCCGAATGTTTGGCTTGGAGTGAATTGGCGGCTTCCGCCAGTCGATATCCAGAAACAAGCGGTATAATCTCTCCCATCCTCCGATTGAATTCCGCACTGCGGACGCCCCTCAGGAGAACAAGCCCGATGGCCAAGCGATCCACCCATCAACAAAAAATTATCAAAAATTATTACGACAACAAGGAAGCCATATCGCTCCAGCGCGCCCAGGAACTATGCACGGAGCTGTACCTGACCGAAGGGAAGAAACGCCAGCAGAACTGGAAACAGATCTCCGGCCACCTGGAAAAATTAGGGGTCGCCAAAACCACGATCGACCACCTGATCGCCGAAGACAAGCCGGAACTGGTCGCGAACCTGCTGAAAAAACTGATGTAAGTTCGCAGCGGCATCCCTTGCCCCCTCCTTATTGCCGAAGGGAAATCGTTCCTCCCCCCTCGCCCGGCCTGTGCGATCCGGGCGCCCCTTTGCCGGGCAATGCATCTCCCTGCCCGATTCGATCATCCTGCCGGCCCTCATCTCGAGCGCCGGCCATTTGACGTTCATCGAACGGTCGGGGCCCAGGTCGCGGCGCCGGCATCGCCTGGCGAAATCTTTTTCGACAGGACGGTTGATTCGCCAGTCTTGGGACGGCCTCCCGTTCGGTTGTCCGCAGGCCGCAGAACCCGTCTGATCGGGCGTCTTCAACTTGACAGCGCAGGGCCCCCTGTTAGAATTCCCCCAGAAATCAGCAGGAATTAATCGTTGCCCGGCAACGGTTTGCACAAATTGCAACAGCTCCCTGACGACCTGCGGGTGCTAGCACTCAGCAGACGAAGACCGCAAATTTCCGACGGCCGGTTTGCTTCAGGACTACCCCAGTCGGGGAATACCCCTGTCTCGAAACGGCCAGGACGTTTCCTTGCCTTGCGGCCGGCGCTGGGTTGCTGGTGTTTTCGGTTGCACCCGCGCTTCGGCTGCAGCGTGATCCTGTCGACCAGATGCAGCAACTTTCCCCTTTCTTTCAACGATCGTCGCGATTATGAAATGTCAGCGCTGTGAGAAACCCGCCACGTTTCACATCACGGAATTGACGGGCGACACTCCCCAGGAACTGCATCTGTGCGCCGACCACGCGCAAGCGTATCTGGCGCCGGCCGCAGCGGAAGAGCCTCCGGAATCGTTCCTGGGGGCTTTGGCGCAGCAGTTCAAGGTGGGTCAAACGGCCGCCCAGTTGGCCCGTCTGGATCAAAAAGCTTGTCCCTACTGTGGGATCACTTTTTATGAGTTCCGGCACGCCGGCAGGCTGGGCTGCCCCCATGATTACGTCTGTTTTGCGGAAGACCTGGAGCCGCTCATTCTGAACATTCATGGCGCCACCGAACATGCGGGCAAACGGCCCAAACGTCATGCGCAGAGTTTGAACCAGCAAACGGAGTTGATCCGCCTGCGTCGGGAAATGAAAGAGGCAGTCGACCGCGAAGACTACGAACGCGCCTCGCAACTGCGCGATGAAATCCGCGGGATCGAACAGGGTAGCGAAACGGACTCCCCGCCCCCGGAGCCCGCGTAAGCGTTCTGGCAAACAGGCGAACGCCCAACTCCCACCAGGGCAGGGTCGTCGCTAGCGATTGCACGGAAGAAGCAGCGGCCGCCCTGGTCCTCAAGGCGACGCCCGCTGCCTGATGGAGTACAATCCAATCTTCACACGAAGGGTAACGGAAACTCTTCAACTATGGTTGGGAACCGGTTCAGCGCGTAAAGGCCCTCACTGTGAAACTCGACGAACTTGCCAATCAATGTGGCGAATGGCTGCGCGGCGCCGGACCGGAATCGGACATCGTGGTCAGCAGCCGTATCCGCCTGGCCCGCAACCTGGCCGACTACCCGTTCATTCGCAAATGCACCGAACAGGATCGCCGCGCTATTGTGCGGTCCTTGCGGGAGCGGATCACCTCGGTGAAGGAACTCTCCAAGGCGACCTATATCGATGTCGAAGAGCTGTCAGCCATCGATCGGCAGTTCCTCGTCGAACGTCAGCTCATTAGCCGCGAACTTTCCGAATCCGAAGGCGCCCGCGGCGTGGCGATTGACAACAACGAGCAGTTCAGCCTGATGATGAATGAGGAGGACCACCTCCGCATTCAGGTGATGCACTCCGGCCTGGATCTGCACGCCGCCTGGCAACGTATGAACCGGATCGACGACCTGATCGAAGAGCAAGTCTCGTACGCCTTCCACGACCAGAAAGGTTATCTGACCGCCTGCCCGACCAATGTCGGCACCGGCGCCCGCATCAGCGTCATGTTGCACTTGCCGGCCCTGGTCATCACGCGGCACATCGACAAGGTCTTTCGCAGCCTGCAGAAGATCAGCCTGGCCGTCCGCGGCCTGTACGGCGAAGGCTCGCAAGCGATGGGCGACTTTTACCAGATCAGCAACCAGATCACCCTCGGCAAAAGCGAAGAAGAACTGGTCAAGCAGGTCAGCGACGTCGCCCCCATGCTGATCAATTACGAACGCCGCGCCCGCGAAGTCCTCATCCGCGACAGCGAGCAGGAACTCCACGATCGCGTCAGCAGGGCCTACGGCATCCTCTGCACGGCCAAAACCATCAGCAGTGAAGAAACCATGCACCTGCTCTCCAGCTTGCGCATGGGCGTCAATCTGGGACTGATCAGCGATCTGGAAATCCCCACGATCAACAAGCTCTTCATTCACACCCAGCCGGCCCACCTGCAGAAATTGCGCGGCGAAGAACTCGATACGTCGGAACGGAACATCGAACGGGCTAACTACCTGCAGCGCCATCTGCGGAAGAACACCCGCGATGAAACGCCGGGCGACAATTAACCGCCCTGGTGGCCGGCAGGGTTGAAACGAGTAACAAAACGCGCACGGAATAACGCTGGCGGCAACGCCTTTTGCTATGAAGGACCCCGCTGTAATGGGCGATGACTCCCGTCCCGCGATGATTCCCTTTCAACCCGACGATCGGGCCTCCGGCCTGCTGCTGCACGTCACTTCGCTACCCTGCCGGTTCGGGATCGGCGATCTGGGTCCTGCCGCGTGCGACTGGATCGATCAGCTGCAGGCGGCCGGGCAAAAGTGCTGGCAGATCCTGCCGCTGGGCCCCACCGGCGAAGGTTTTTCCCCCTATACGCCTACTTCGACTTTTGCGGGCAACATCTGGCTGATCAGTCCTGATCGCCTGATGGAAGACGGCCTGTTGACCGCCGCCGATTGCCAGGGCGCCGACTTTCCGGCCGACCATATCGCCTTTGACGAGGTCCGCGCATTCAAACGCCGGCTGCTCGATACGGCATGGCGGCGGTTTGTGAGCGATCGCCCTGCATCCCTGCAGGAAGCGTTTGAGCAGTTTCGACAGCACGAGCAGCACTGGCTGGACGACTTTGCGCTGTTCACCGCCATCAAAGCAAAGTTCGGCGACTCCACCCACTATCAGGACTGGCCGAAAGAACTTGTCCGTCGCGACGCAGAAACCCTGGCGTCCGCCCGCAGCGAAATGGCCGAAGCGATCGACGCCTGCTGCTTTGAGCAGTTTCTCTTTTTCCGCCAGGGTCGCGCCCTGAAAGATCACGCCCAGTCGCGCGGCGTGGCGATGCTGGGCGATGTGCCGTTTTTTATCTCCGCCGACTCGGCGGACGTCTGGAGCAACCCCGAACTGTTCCTTCTTGACGAACATCAGCGGCCCCTGTTCGTCGCCGGCGTGCCGCCTGACTACTTTAGCGCCGATGGGCAATTGTGGGGCAATCCGGTCTACGACTGGAACGTACTGCAACGCACCGGCTATCGCTGGTGGGTTGATCGCTTGCGGGCGTTACTGGCGCATGTCGATGTACTGCGGTTGGATCACTTCCGTGCCTTTGCGGCCGCCTGGCACACGCCGGCTGGGGCCGAAACGGCGATCGGCGGAGAATGGCGGGATGGCCCGGGATCGGATTTCTTCGCCGCGATTTCCTCCGCGCTGGGCGGTCTGCCGTTTGTCGCGGAAGATCTGGGACACATTACCGACGACGTTCGCGAACTCCGCAAAGCCTACCACTTGCCCGGCATGATGGTCCTGCAGTTCGCCTTCGACGGCGATCCGCTGAATCCGTTCTTGCCGGAACATTGCACGCACAACAACCTTTCCTACACCGGCACGCACGACAACAACACCACCCGCGGCTGGTATGAAAGCCTGAACCAGGAACAGCAGAACGTGGTCTGGCAGATGCTGCACCGCGATCCGGTTCCTGCTGAAGAAGTCGCCGGACTGTTTCTGGAAACGGCCTGGCATTCGTCCGCCGCCCTGGCGATGGCGCCGTTGCAGGATCTGCTCAATTTGGGCAGCGAAGCCCGCATGAATACGCCCGGGATCGCCGCCGGTAACTGGGGCTGGCGCTGCACGCCCGAGCAGTTACAACAGGCCGACTTCGCTCGTTTGCGCGAACTTACTGCCGCAGCAGGCCGCCTGCCATAAACCCCCGCTGCACTGGCCTTAGCTGCACTGGCCTTAGCTGCACTGGCCTTAGCTGCACTGGCCTTAGCTGCACTGGCCTTAGCTGCACTGGCCTTAGCTGCACTGGCCTTAGCTGCACTGGCCTTAGATGCACTGGCCTTAGATGCACTGGCCTTAGATGCACTGGCCTTAGATGCACTGGCCTTAGATGCACTGGCTTCGGGTGTACTCGCTTCAGATGCACTGACTTCAGGTGCGATCGTTTTCCAGCACCCATTGCACGGCGGCGCGGGTCAGTTCGGCCGCATTGCGGAGCCGCATTTTGATTTTGATATGCTCGCGGTGGGTTTCGATCGTTTTGACGCTGAGCTTCAGCATTTCGGCAATCTCACGCGTGGTCATCCCGCGCCCGATTTTTTCAAACACTTCCAGTTCACGATCCGAAAGCATATCGACCGGAGACGTTTCCCCCGTGGCGCCGGTCACCACCCGATGCAGCAGATCATCGGTCATGGTGGAGCTGAGGTAAACCTGGCCTGAGAGCACCTGCAGAATGGCTTCAATCACTTTGTCGGTGGCGACTTCCTTGTTGACGTATCCCGTAGCCCCGGCCCGCAAAGCGCGCTCGGCGTAGATGGATTCGTCGTGCATCGAGGCGACCAGGATTTTGATTCCGTCGTCTTTACCGCGGATGCGCTTGATTAACTCAATGCCGTTGATATCGGCGAGCGAAATATCCACCACCACCAGGTCGGGCTGGGTGGCTTCGATCTGCTCCATGGCGGCATCCGCATCGGCCGCTTCTCCGCAAACTTCCATGTCGGAACGGGCCGAAATGAGCTCGCCGAAACCGCGACGGACCAGCGGATGGTCATCGACCAGCAGGATTCTTGCGACAGGGGATACCGTTGGAGTGGAAGTTGATAAATTCATATGGCAGGCGTCTTTAGGTGGCGGAGACGGCAAACGACCGAGACGCCGTTGCCCTGGGAGGCGAACTCGATGGAAGCTCCAATGGAATTGGCGCGGTACTGCATGATTTGCATTCCCATTCCTCGGATTTCCTCAGCGGGCGCTGGGAGGCCGCACCCATCATCACGAATAATCAATACCAGATCATTCTCGCGCGAATCCAGGCGAATGGCAATATGGCGGGCATTCCCATGCTTCACCGCATTGTTGACGGCTTCCTGCGCAATATGAAAAAGCTGGGTCGCCGTATTATTGTTTTCGATCGAGACTCTTTCTTCGCTATCAAAACTACAGGATACCCCGCAAGTCCTGATCGTGCTTTGGGCAAGCTGCTGCAGTGCGATCCGAAGGCCTTCTGCATCGACATCGACGGGGTACAGACCTTTCACTAAGGCGCGAACCTGCCCTTGCGCTTCGACAATCAATTCTACCAGTTCCGCCGAGGCGTCCGTGGCCGCAGATTGCTCTCCTTCCAATTTTCTTTGCAAGGACTTCGCCATCAGGGCGACGCCCGTCAGATGCTGTCCCAGCCCGTCGTGCAATTGCTGGCCGATCCTGCGCTGCTCGCGCAGGGCCATATCGGTGACCTCTTGCTGCAGCGATTTCAATTCGACCGAAGCGGCCTGGCGTTCAATCGCATAGCGGATGGCCCGCGCCAACAGTCGACCGTCAAGCTGGTTTTTTACGAGATAGTCCTGAGCCCCCCGCCGCACCGCTTCCAGCGCCAGGGAATCGTCATCGGCGTTCGTCAGAATCACAATCGGCGTTTCAGCCGCCGGTTTCAGGAAATCATCAAACGTGTCCAGTCCGAAACTATCAGGCAAGGTCAAATCTAACAGGATCAGGTCGAACGTCTCTTCTTCCAAAGCCCGGAGACCAAGCGACAATCGCTGCTCATGTCGCATTTCAAACTGAAGATGCCGAACACCACTGAGGATCTCTCTAATCAAACGAATCGCATAGGGATTGTCGTCGATCGCAAGGATATTGATGGGTAGTTTGTCCATCGACATTCACCTGGCGGTTGCCCGCGATGATAGAAAATCTCTACCGGGAAAAAGGAATCCCAAGCTGCTTTTGGGAAAATGGGGGCCGCCCAACCTTGAGGAAAATGGGCGGCCGCAAAACCCTTTGCCACGCCAAGTTGCATTGGTTTTTATAACCCCGCCAATGGTATTAGTTTACGAAGTATGCCGGCAAAACGCTATCACTGATTTTGAGATTTACCAATTCCCGCCACTCTCTTTCTGGTCGCTTTGCCCCGCAAATATTCCCTGGCTTTCCTGCCCGGGATTCAGCTCGCAGTTCCCCCGGGGATCGCTTCCCTGGCGCCCCTGTTTGCATGACCGAAAGGGTCAGGCGCCCGGCTGAGCAATTCGTGAAGATCCCAGAAGAAATGCCGCCCTGGCGAAGCGCCTGCAACCCCTCCCGACGCCATTGTCGGGTATAGTGGAAGGCGGGGGACGGTTCCATGCCTGCCTCTGTCCAGCCTGCGCTGCGGAACGTAATTTCCCCGAGCCTGGCGTGATTGCCCGACCACCTGTGCCGTCCCCGTCGAAGAGGCCGTTTTGAACGCGTTTTTGAAAACGATCAAAGGCCCCGCCTCCGGCGCCAAATACCCGCTGGATCCCCAGGTCCAGAACCAGGTGGGCCGGGGCATCGAATGCAAGGTCCTGCTCGACGACTCTCTGGCTTCGCGCATTCATGCGGTGATTTTTTACGAAGAAGATTCCTGGTGGGTCGCCGACAAAGAGAGCCGGAACGGCGTCTTCCTGGGCGGCGTCAAAATCGACGAAGCACGACTAATGCACGGCAACGTGATCCGCTTCGGCAGCGTGGAATTTGAATTCAACGAAGTACGCGATCCGGCCGACCTGCCCCTGCTTTGCGAAAGCAGAACGGTCGTTTTTGACGCGCCGATCGATGTCAACGATTCCGGCCGCAGCTACCTGCAGGCTCTGCAGGACGCCGACCGCACCGCCGACTTCCTGGACCTGTACCAGCTGAGCCTGAAACTGCTCGCCTGCGACTCTCCCGGCGAAGTCATCCGCCTGGCGATCGAGCTGCTCCATGAGCACACCGGCGCTTCGGTGACCGGCTTTCTCTGGTTCAGCGATGACGGTCGGCTAAAACCCAAACTGGTTATCCCCGAAGAAGAAGCCGGCGAAGTCAGCCTCAGCGAGTCCTTGACGGAACTGGTCTGCAACCAGCGACGCGCTTGCCGGCTCGATGCGCTCGCTTCAGATTCCAGCGTCAGCCTGGAAGACTTCGCCGAAGCGATCTGCACCCCGTTGCTGTACCAGCAAAAGGTGCTGGGCGCTGTCCACATTTATCGCCGCCAGGGACGCTTCAGCGAGAGCGACTTCGCCTTTTGCGTTTCCGCCGCCAACATCCTGAGTGCAGCCCTCGCCCGCGCCCAGAAAGACGCCACTCTGCAGGCCGACCACCAGCGGCTGGTCGCCAAGAGCGGCAGCTTTGACGAAATGATCGGCGAAAGCGAGCCGATGCAAATCCTGAAGTCCAAAATCGCTCGCGTCGCCAGGGCGTCCGGCAGCGTGCTCGTCCGCGGCGAAAGCGGAGCCGGCAAAGAACTGGTCGCCCGGGCCCTCCACAAAGCCAGCCCGCGGGCCGACCGTCCGCTCTTGAGCGTCAACTGCGCCGCCATCCCGGCCGAACTTATGGAAAGCCAGCTATTTGGCCATAAAAAAGGCGCCTTCACCAGCGCCGACAGCGACCACCAGGGGCTCTTTGAACAGGCCGACGCCGGCACGCTGTTTCTCGACGAAGTCGGCGAAATGACCCTCGAAGGACAAGCCAAGTTGCTGCGCATCCTGGAAGGTCATCCCTTCCTGCCCGTCGGCGGCGTCAAGGAAATCACCGTCGATGTCCGGGTGATCGCCGCCACCAACCGGGAACTCAGCGACTTTGTCAAGGAACGAAAGTTCCGCGAAGACCTGTACTATCGTTTGAGCGTGTTCGAGCTCTACATTCCGCCGCTGCGCGATCGTGGATCGGATATTGAGCGCCTGCTCAATCATTTCCTGGAACACTTCCGTCACCAGCATGGCCGCCCGTCGCTGTCCTTTTCCCCGGCAGCCCGGCAAAAGTTGCTGGCCTGCCATTGGCCAGGGAATGTCCGCCAACTGCGGAATGTGATCGACAGCGCCGTGGTGATGGCGGAAAGCGACATCATCCAGCCCGACGACCTGCCGCTGCGCGGCGATACCGAACTGGAAACGCTGCGGCTGGATTACTGGGAAGAGAAGCTCATTCGTCAGGCATTGTCCCGCCATGGAGCCACCGTGCAGGACGCCGCCAAGCTTCTTGGCATTGGCAGAGCCACGCTCTACCGTAAAATTAAAGAGTACGAGATCGAAGTCTCATAGCAGGCTGGCCCTTCAGGAGCACACGCATGCGTTATCTGCTGCTTTGGTTTACGGCGATCGCCGCAGGGCTGTCTTTTCAGACAACCGCCGCGGCCGAATCTCCGGGAACCTTTCACGATCCGCTTGCCGAGCTGGTTGCCGAGTCCCCCGCAGGGCGTCAGCTGGAATGCCAGATCCGCCGGCAACTGCAGCCGAACTCCTCTGCAAATCGCCCTCGGCGAGCCCTGCTGACAATCCAGTCCGTCGAGGCCGCTCCCACCCGGGCAGGCGGCAGCACCTGGGAACGCGCTTCCTGGATCCCCGAGCCCGACCTGAAAGTGATCGCCATCTGTCACGGGGAAACGACCCAGAGGTATGTTACCGCCGTGGTGCAGGATTCATGCACCGCCGCCTTTGACGAGGCCGCGTTTTCCGTCGAAGAAGGCGATATCCTGCATTTGTGGGTCTACGACAACGATTGTCTGTGCGACGATAAAGTCGGCGACCTCCGCATTGAATGTACTGAGAAGCTGTTAGCCGAGGGCCGCGGCAATTTTTCCTTCGGCCAGGTGCGATCGCTGACAGTGCTGTTTTCCCCCATCCAGCCATAGCGGCGCCGCCTATCGCTTACCGACTGGCCGCATGTTAGAACGTCCGCAGTCCGGCGGCTTCGCCGGGCGGGCATGTTCGTTGCGATGTCCTTGAACTGTTTCCGTCACCGACCTGGCAGCCCGTCTGATGGATTTGCACGATAACTTCCCCCCGTTTGTCCCGCATCCGCTCTTGTGGAGCGGGCACCTGCAGACCGTTATCGGCTCTTATCTGCCGAGCCCTCGACAGCCGACCGGCTCCATTGAGCATTTGATCCAGGCCTACGATGGCGACCGGTTGTGCCTGCACGAAACGCGCCCCGATTCCTGGCAGCCGGGTCAACGCATCGTTCTTATGCTGCACGGACTGGGCGGCTCCAATCGCTCCCCCTATCTCCTGCGGACCGCCAGCGCTTTGAACGACCAGGGCGTCCGCGTGTTCCGCAAAGAGCTGCGCGGCTTTGGATCCAGCTATGACAAAGCCAGCGGCCATACGCACGCCGGTCAAACGACCGACCTGGACGCAGCCGTGAGGCAGATCATTGCCTGGGCGCCCGATTCGCCGTTATCGCTCATCGGCTTCAGCATGAGCGGCAACATGGTGTTGAAATGGCTCGGCGAAACGGGAGCCCGAAAACCGGCCAATCTGGATAGCGCCCTGGCCGTGTCGCCGCCAATCGACCTGATCGCCTGCGGCGTGAACCTGCGCCAGGGATTGAACCGGCTGTACGACTGGTCGTTTGCGGGGCTGCTTCGCGAGTTGGTCATTAAACGTCGGCGCTCGGCGCCCGACTATCAGGATCGCCGGCTGGCCGCCATTCCCACGCGTTTACGAGAATTTGACGACCAGTACACGGCGCCGCTGAGCGGCTTCGCCAACTATCGCGACTACTATTACCACGCCAGCGCCGCCCGATTGCTGCCGCAGATCGCCACGCCCACGCTGATAATCGCGGCCGTCGACGACCCGGTGATCCCGTTCTCGATGTTTGAGCACTACCCAGCCTCGGCCGCGGTCAAGTTAATGAAAACCCAGCACGGAGGACACCTGGGTTATATCGCGGCCCAAAGGGGAGAAGACCCGGATCGCCGCTGGCTCGATTGGCGAGTCGTAGACTGGGTGCTGCAGCAATCGCCGTCGCTGGCGGAAAAAGCAGGCCAGGCATCCCAGCAGACGTGCCCTGTCCGCTGATAGAGTGATCACTCCTTCTACGGACAGCATCGCAAGCAATGGCGGACAAGCAACTTAGATAAACGGTCGCAAGAGCACTGCAGCAGCCAGACCAGAAGGCCCGGGATGCAATCGCGTCGCAACCGCAGACAAAGACGAAAGTGCTGACGCCAAAAGGTGGAAGTGCCTAGACTTTGCCGCCGGGCCGCATCGAATCGACGCATTCGCGAATCCGAGCAAACACTTCGTCAGGCGTACCTACGCCATCGACATGCCGACAGATATCGCGTTTGCTGTAATAGCTGATCAGTGGCTCAGTCTGGGAGCGGAACAGACTTAACCGGCGGGGAATCGCTTCAGGCCGGTCATCACTGCGCGGCTCGACCATTTTCTTGGCCCGTTCCAGCAGGCGGTCGTGGAGAATCTCCTCCGGCACCTGCAGCTCAAGGACGACGTCGATCTTTTCGCCGCGGTCCAGCAGATACTGGTCCAGCGCTTGCGCCTGGCCGATCGTGCGAGGGAAGCCGTCGAGCATACAGCCCTTCCGGCAATCACGATGCTCGAGGCGTTCGCCGACGATCCCGACCACCAGCGGGTCGGGCACCAGGCTGCCATGGTCCATGTAGGACTTAACGAGCTTTCCGAGCGTGGTGCCTTCGGAAATGGCATCGCGAAGCATATCCCCCGTCGAGAGATGGGGGACGTCGAGATATTTAACGAGTCGAACGGACTGGGTGCCCTTTCCGGCTCCCGGCGGTCCGATGAACACGATCCGCATTGGCATAACCGCCTATAGTTTTGGCGGGGGCTGGAAGGTGGAAGATGAGCCCCCTCCCGGCGGCCAGGCCGCTTCCCGTGCGACTCGGAGCATTTAGCCTTCCAACAGTCCCCGGTAATTTCGCATCACCAGATGGCTGTCGATCTTTTGAACCAAATCAAATGCTACGCTAACAGCAATCAGGAGTCCAGTACCGCCATAAAAACTTGCGATCTGGGGATCCACCTGCATCGAACTGGAAACAATCGTCGGCACAATGGCGACAATGGCAAGGAATCCGGCGCCGACGTACGTAATCCGCACCATCACCTTTTCCAGATAGTCGGCCGTGCGTTTGCCAGGTCGGTATCCAGGGATGAAAGTGCCGTTATCCTTCAGGTTATCCGCCATCTCCTTCGGATTGAAGGTGATCGCCGTCCAGAAGTAACAGAAAAAGTAAATCAGCACCACGTAAAACGCGTTATACAAAAAAGAATCGCCACGACCAAACATATCGGCCACATACGACAGGCTCGACACATAGTTGGCCGCAAAGCTAAGCACCATCTGCGGGATCATCAACAAGCTGCTGGCGAAAATGATCGGCATCACGCCGGCCTGATTGATTCGCAGCGGGAGATACTGGCGGGTTCCGCCGTAAACCCGACGACCACGCACATGCTTGGCGCTTTGCGTCGGAATCCGGCGCTGACCCAGGGTGATAAACACCACCCCAAAGATCACCCCAATAAACATCACGGACAACACCAGCAGCGTCTCCACGCCGACCTGGCCATTACCCAGACCCACCAATTCAAAATCGGCATTGCTTAGCAGACCCAGCAGGGCCGCCGGCATACGAGCGAGGATGCCCGCCATAATCAGCAAGCTGATCCCGTTGCCGATGCCGAACTCGTCAATCTGTTCGCCGAGCCACATCAAAAAGATGGTGCCGCAGGTCATGGTGGTAACCGCCACCAGCTGCCAGCCCAGCATCAGACGGGCTACCCCATCCGATCCTGTCGACTCGAACGGCGTAGCGATTAGATTCGCCCCATCGACAGGGGTCGCCATCAAATACCACTGCACGTACATGAAGCTCTGCACGACGCATAGCAGCACCGTGAGATAGCGGGTGTACTCGTTAATCTTTTTACGACCCGTTTCGCCCTCCTTCCGTAAATCTTCGATCGGCTTCCAGACGCTTCCCAGCAGCTGGAAAATAATCGAGGCGGAAATGTAGGGCATAATGCCGAGGCCGAAGATCGTGGCCTGCTGCAGGTTACTCGCGCTAAAAATGGCAACCTGATTAATGAACTTGCTGAACCCGCCCTGCTGTTCACCGGACTGGGCGCTCAACACTTCCTGATCGATGATCGGCAACGGAATTTGCCAACCCACACGATAGACGCCGAGAAACAACAACGTGATGAGGATTTTCTGCCTCAACTCGGGAATCGTAAAGACGACGCGTAGTTTTTCGAACATGGGTTCCGTTCCGTCCCAGGAAGATTACAGTCGACAGGCGTCCATTCCCCGTCGCGTTTCGCGTGGAAACAGCTCGCAAACCGTAGCTGTCAGGAGGTACTAGCCTACCCGAAAGCTTTCGCCTGCGACAATGTGAGTTTTTACGAATCGCTACTGAACTACTTCTTGCCTTCGGCAGCCTTCTTGGCGGCTTTGGCTTCAGCCCGCTTTTCCGCGACCGGTTTGATGCTGCGGATCACAATTGCTTCTCCGCCGGCCTTTTCGATTTTCTCTTTGGCGCTGGCGCTGAAACGGTTGGCGGTAACCTTGAGCTTCTTCGTCAGTTCGCCGTCGCCCAGGATCTTCAGCTCGTCGTAGGAGCCTTTCAGGACGGACAACGACCGCAGCGTATCGCTGTTGACTTCGGAGCCGGCCTCGAACGCGCGTTCCAGATCGCTCACGTTCACCGTCGCGACGTTGAGCGCCCACTTGTTATTGAAACCACGCTTCGGCACCCGGCGAACCAGGGGCATGGCGCCGCCCTGGAAAATCGGATGGCGGCTGTAACCGGCGCGACTTTTGGCGCCTTTATGACCACGAGCGGCAGTCTTGCCAGAGCCGGAACCCGGGCCGCGCCCGATTCGTCGGCGGTGCTTGTTGGTTTGTACGCCGCGGTGGACTTCTTCAATATTCATTAAAGCTCGACTCCTCGTAACCGCTCGGTATCCTGGCGGGTGCGCAACTGGCTTAGAGCGTTCAGCGTCGCCTTAACCAGCGTGACCGGGTTGGGAGAACCGAAGCTCTTGGTCAGGATGTTCTTGATCCCGGCGGCTTCGCACACGGCACGCACCGCGGCGCCAGCGATGATACCCGTACCAGGACCGGCCGGCAGCAGAATCACTTTCGCGGCGCCAAAGCGACCTTTGACGACATGCGGGATGCTGCCTTCGACCAGCGGCACCGCCACCATTTCGCGGCTGGCCTGCTTCTGGGCTTTTTCCACGCTGGGCGGAACTTCGTTCGCTTTGCCATAGCCCCAGCCGACACGGCCTTTGCCGTCGCCCACCACTACCATGGCCGCGAAGCTGAACCGGCGACCGCCTTTGACTACAGCGGCGCAACGCTTGATCTTGACGACGCGGTCGACCAGATCGCTGCGACCATCATCTTTTCTGGGCTGATTAAATTTCGCCACGGCGGGCTCCCTGCTGAATCTCAATTGGTCTGGCGCCTGCCAGCCAAAGTAATTCGTAATGTTCTAACAGATCTTGGAGTGACGGATCACCCGGTACCCTAAAATTGCAAACCGCCTTCGCGAGCTGCATCGGCCAGGGCAGCCACACGACCGTGATACTTCGAGGCGCCGCGATCAAAGCGAGCCAGCGAAATACCTTTGGCCTTGGCCCGTTCGGCAATCAGTTTACCAATCGCAGTCGCTGCATCGCAGTTGCCGCCATAGGTGATTTGCGCACGCAGATCTTTCTCGTTGGTGCTCGCCGAAACCAGGGTGGTCCCCGTTTCGTCGTCGACCAGCTGACCCGTGATATGCTGCAGCGTTCGCACCACGCACAGACGCGGGCGCGAAGCGTCGCCGCGAACTTTGTTGCGTACATGGAACCGACGCCGGATCCGTTTGCGCTGCTTGTCCTTTTCCTTTTTCACCGATTTGCTCTTTATGCGATAAAGGGAATCAATGTTTCCACAGCCGAAACGGCCAGGCTAACCTGCTGCTGCCGGCACACATGCCTGGCGACCCGAAGAAACCTTCGGGAGCTGCAGTTGCTTCGCCGCGTCGCCGCAGCCAGACTTTCTCGCGACAACCGTTCGACGCCGAGGCGTGCGAAAGTCGATCGACGATCCTTAGCTGGCGGCTTTACCGGCCTTGATCTTGACTTGTTCGCCGGCGTAACGAATCCCTTTACCCTTGTAGGGTTCCGGTTTCCGGGCGGCGCGAACTTCGGCCGCGAACTGGCCGACCTTCTGCTTGTCGCTCCCCTTGACCACGATCTGCGTGGCGGTGGGAACGGTCACATCAACTCCGTCGGGAACGTGCTTCTGGATTTTGTTGGCAAAGCCGACACGCAACTCCAGCAGTTTTCCCTGCAGAGTGGCGCCGTAGCCCACGCCGACAATTTCCAGTCGCTTTTCGTAGCCGGTTTTGGCGCCGACGATCATGTTATTGATGATCGCCCGCGTGAGCCCATGGTAGGCTCGGGATTCACGTTCATCGTTAATACGAGCAACGCGAACCGTTTTGCTGTCTTCGTCGATGGTTACTTCGACTTCAGGCCGATGCGTATACGACAACGGCGCACCGCCGGGGCCTTCCACTTTAATGGTACGGCCTTCGAGCGACACTTTGACGCCGTCCAGCATCGGCACCGGCTTGTTACCCACGCGCGACATAACACTACTCGATCAATGCAGGGGATGGAAATCCGTTCGGGATCACGACTACCAGATCTCGCACAGCACTTCGCCGCCGAGGTTCTGTTG
The DNA here is from genome assembly GCF_007751035.1 of Lignipirellula cremea. Classification (NCBI taxonomy): domain Bacteria; kingdom Pseudomonadati; phylum Planctomycetota; class Planctomycetia; order Pirellulales; family Pirellulaceae; genus Lignipirellula; species Lignipirellula cremea. The sequence continues at coordinate 1,320,088 of NZ_CP036433.1, forward strand.
TCGCGCTTCACGGTCGCTCACGACGCCATGGCTGGTGCTAATCACCGTAATGCCAAGGCCGTTCAATACGGGCCGCAACTCTTTGGCTTTGGCGTAAATCCGACGGCCAGGCTTGCTGACACGACGTAATCGCTGGAGCACCTTCTCGCCGTTGGGGCCGTACTTGAGCTCGACTCGCAATTGGTTAATGGGCGAGTCTTCAATCTCACTCCACTCCCAGATATAGCCCTCCCGTTTCAGTACGTCAGCCACGCCGCGTTTCACTTTGGACATCGGCATGTCGACGAACGGCCGTTCTACACGAACGGCGTTCCGGATCCGGGTTAGCATATCAGCGATGGGGTCGGTCATCATGGTCGTTTAGTTCCCTTTACCAACTTGCCTTTCGCACGCCAGGGATCAAACCCTGGTCGGCTAGCTTTCGAAAACAAATTCGGCACAGTCCGAATTTGCGATACACAGCGCGCGGACGGCCGCACAACTGGCACCGCCGCTCACTGCGGGACGAAAACTTAGGCTCGCGTTTCGCTTTTGCTATTTTCGATTTGCTCGCCACGAATTTACCTCATTAACAAACTGCTGCAGTCGAAACCGCTATCGCCAGGTAAAACGCCTGGCCGCTCTGATGAAATTGCTAGACAGCCTCCGTGCCGACCGTTCTGAACACACCTGTTGATTGCCGGCCAGGCCGTAATCAACCGGCCGATCAGGCGGCAGCGGTCGAATCATCACTCTTGAACGGCATGCCAAACATGGTCAGCAGTTCGCGGGCGTGATCATTGCTGGAAGTGTTCGTCACAAACGTGATGTTCATTCCCTGCACCCGGATGAACTTATCAGGGTTCAGCTCCGGAAAGACCAGTTGTTCGGACAGACCAAGACTGTAGTTGCCATTGCCGTCGAACGCGGTGCGGCTGACGCCGCGAAAGTCACGCACTCGGGGCAACGCCAGCGAAATCAGGCGGTCCAAAAATTCGTACATCCGTTGACGACGCAGGGTCACCTTGACCCCGATCGGCATTCCTTCACGAAGGCGGAAGCCGGCGATCGACTTGCGGGCCAGGGTCACCAAAGGCTTTTGCCCGGTGATCTGGCTCATGGCGTCGACCGATTCCTCCATATGCTTCTTCTCTTGAATCGCAGTGCCCACGCCCATGTTGACGACAATCTTCGTCAAGCGCGGAACCGCGTTCGGATTTTTGATTTCAAGACTCTCCTGCAGGGCAGCCAGAATCTCGTTTTGATATCGTTCTTGCAGACGGGGAATCATGGCGAGTTCGCTATAACCGAATCACGAGGAAATTACTTTTTGGCATGCGCCGCACGCGCCGGAGCCAGTTGCCCGCTGCCTGCATTGCATTTTTTGCAAAAACGTTCTTTGGCGCCGTCAGCCAGGTAACGGGCGCCCGTCCGGGCGGCTTCACCGCACGAGGGACAAACCAGCATCACCTTGGCCAGCTGGATCGGCATCTCTTTGGAGAGCCGTCCGCCTTGGGGATTTTTTTGACTGCGGCGAACGTGCTTGTACACACGCGCCACTCCTTCAACGATGACCTTGCCCTCAGTGCGCAACACCTTCAGCACTTTGGCTTCCACGCCGCGATCGACGCCGGAAATCACCTTGACGGTATCGTTTTCTCGAATGTGCATTACAGCACCTCGTTGGCGAGGCTGACAATTTTCATGAAATTACGATCGCGCAGTTCGCGAGCCACGGCGCCGAAAATTCGCGTGCCGCGTGGGTTGCCGTCGTTATCGACGATCACCACTGCGTTGCTGTCGAAGCGAATGTAACTGCCGTCCGCACGACGCGTCGAGTGCTTGACCCGCACGATCACCGCCTTGACGACGGCTTTCTTTTTTACATCGCTGCCGGGAATCACGCTCTTGACGCTGCAGACGATAATGTCGCCCAGGCCGGCAAAGCGACGGCGCGACCCGCCGAGCACTTTAATACACATCACCTCTTTGGCGCCCGTGTTATCCGCAACCGCCAATCGTGTTTCTTGCTGAATCATGGCTTATTCCTCTGCTTCGCTATCGGCCCGTTTCTGAGCTGCACGCAAAGCGGCCACATCGACGGCTGTGCTCTTTTCAATCACGCGGACCAGGTCCCAGCGTTTGAGCTTGGACCGCGGCTGCGATTCGACGATTTCGACCGTATCGCCAACGCCCGACTCATTTGTTTCATCATGCACGTAGCACACCGTTCGGCTGCTCAAATACTTGCCGTATTTGGGGTGCTTGATCATGAGGGGAATTTCAACGACGCGTGTCTTCGACATTTTGTCGCTTTTGACTACGCCAATGGACACTTTTTTGGGCATAACTGGATACTCGACCGCTCACAATGCTGTGTTTCGACCTCTCGACGGATTGCTCTTGCAAGGCCGAGAGCAGGTTTGCTAAGAAGCCTCTTTCTGGGCGGCCGTCAATTCACGTTGACGCTGCAGGGTCTTAATACGAGCGATGGTGCGACGCTGCCGACGCAGTTCGCTCGGCGCACCCAATCGTTCGGTTTGAGACTGCATCCGCAGCCGAAACAGGCTTACGCACGTTTCCTTGAGCGTCAGCTCAAGTTGCTCGTCACTCATCTCTCGTAGTTCGGCGGGGATCATTATTTTTGATCTCTGTAAACAGGGGCGGCTTGTCCGCCGGCTTATCTTCATCTTTACCGACCCGATCGAACAGCCGCCTGGCGGAATTTCTGTCAATCGGAAAAAGGCCGTTCCAGCCGGCCAAAAAACCGGCTCGAATCCAGCAACAGCCTCAGCTGTTTCTACATGGTTCGCCGCTTCACCAGTCGCACGCGAATCGGCATCTTGTGGGCCAGACGGGCAAAACAGATTTTAGCCTGCTCTTCCGTCACACCCGCCAATTCGTACATGACCGTGCCCGGCCGCACAACAGCCACCCAGTACTGCGGTTCGCCTTTGCCCTTACCCATTCGGGTTTCGAGCGGCGTCGAAGTCACGGACTTGTGTGGAAACATGCGGATGTACAATTTGCCTTCGCCGCGCACATACTGCTGTGCGGCAATACGGCCCGCTTCGATCGTTTGCGCCTTGATCCACCCCGGTTCACAGGCCTGGAGACCAAAGTCGCCAAAAACGACCGTATTACCACGGGTCGCGTTACCTTTTATACGACCTCTTTGGCTTTTTCGGTGCTTGACCCGCTTGGGCATCAACGCCATCGGAGTCTCCTTCGTAGGTTCCCTGGTTAATCCACACCTGAACGCCAATGTGCCCTTGGGCCGTCTTGGCTTCGGTGAAACCGTAGTCGATCTTTGCCCGGAGCGTGCTCAGGGGAATAGAGCCGGCGTTCTGCTTTTCACGACGGGCCATTTCGGCGCCGCCCAGTCGACCGGCCAACTGAATCTTGATACCCAGGGCGCCGGCGTCCATCGTCTGTTCAATCGACCGCTTCATGGTGCGGCGAAAACTGGAACGCTTGGCCAACTGCTGGGCAATATCTTCGGCGACCAGCTGTGCGAACACTTCCGGGCGGCCAATTTCTTCCACTTTCAAATTGACACGGCGGCCGATCAGGTTCTGCAGTTCTTCCTGCAGGATCTCGACCTCTTGCCCCTTTTTCCCGATGATCAAACCCGGGCGGGCAACGTACAAAATGATTTTCACTTCGTCGCGGGTTCGCTCAATTTCGATCCGGTCAATACCCGCATTACGGTACTGGCTTTTGGTCGGATGATTCTTGATGAAGTTGCGAACTTTAAAATCTTCGAGCAACAGGCTCGCAAACTCCTGCTTCGAGGCGTACCAGCGACTTTTCCAGTCACGGAACACGCCTGTGCGGAAGCCGACGGGATTGACTTTCTGACCCACGATTACATCTCCTCAAGGACAACGTGGAGGTGCGACATCCGCTTTTTGATCTGATGCGCCATGCCGCGGGCTCGCGGGCGAATTCGCTTGAACATAGGGCCGCCGTCCACTCGCACCTCAGCAATGAACAGCCTCTTCAGCTGGACGCTGTGGCCGGGCGACTGCTCGGGATCCTGTGCATTGCCAATGGCGCTGCGGATCAATTTTTCCAGCATCCGGGCGCCTCGCTGCGTTTGAAACCGCAGCAAATCGAGCGCGTCGTCAGCAAACTGACCTCGCACCATGTCGGCCACCGGCCGAACTTTGCGGGGGCTGACCCGGGCGTATTTATATGATGCACGAAAGCTCATTATCCCAATCCTCTAACAGTCGGACGAAAGCCGCCACGACAAATGACGATTAACGCTTCCCTTTGCCGCTATGGCCGCGGAACGTTCGCGTGGGGGAGAATTCGCCCAGCTTGTGGCCGACCATATCCTCGGTAACAAACACCTTGAGGTGCTGCCGGCCGTTATGAACCATGAAGGTCATTCCGACAAACTCGGGAACAATCGTACAAGAGCGAGCCCAGGTTTTGATCGGCTCCTTCGAGCCGGCCTGCAGCTGCTTTTGAACCTTGTCCCACACGTTCGGATCGACAAACGGACCCTTCTTTTGCGACCTGCTCATGACACTAACCTGGTGATTGATCGGACGACCGTCAGTTGACACTTCCGACTCGAAACAATTTCTGCGGCGGATCGGAACAGCCGACCCTGACTATTTCTTCTTGATTTTCAATTGACCGTAGCGCTTCGACCGACGACGACGCACAATGGCCGCGTTCGACGGTTTGCGGCGATTACGGGTGCCGCCGCCCTTGGCCGATTTGCCGCTGGGGCTCACCGGATGGCGACCGCCTTTGGTTCGGCCTTCACCACCACCGTGCGGATGGTCAACCGGGTTCATGGCCGTACCGCGAACATGCGGGCGACGACCCATCCAACGCTTGCGACCGGCCTTGCCGAGCACCACGCTGTCGTGATCCGAGTTGCCAACCTTGCCGATCGTGGCCCGGCAACTTGCCGGAATACGTCGAATTTCTCCACTGGGGAGCGTGATTTGAGCCCAATCGGCTTCCCGGGCAACCAGAGTTGCACTGGAACCGGCGCCGCGACACATGCAACCGCCGCTGCCTGGGCGAATTTCGACGTTGTGCACCGCGGTGCCCAACGGAATCCGGCTCAAAGGCAGGCAGTTACCAATGTTCGGCGGAGCTTCGGCGCCGCTCTCCACCCGGTCGCCCTGCTTCAGCGTATCGGGAGCGAGGATATAACGTTTTTCCCCGTCGACATAGTGCAGCAGGGCGATTCGCGCACTGCGATTCGGATCGTACTGGATCGAATCGACCTTGGCCGGAATCCCGTCCTTGTTGCGACGGAAGTCAATCACCCGATACTGCTGCTTGTGGCCACCGCCACGATGGCGACAAGTGATCTTCCCCTGGTGATTGCGGCCGCCCTTTTTGGGCTTGGGACGCAGCAGGGACTTCTCGGGCTTGGCGCCGGGGGTCAATTCGGCGAAATCGCTGACGCTCGCATTGCGACGCCCGGGCGAAGTCGGTTTGTATTGTCGAATCCCCATTTGGCTCTTTCTTTCTCCCAGTGCGGCCGTAGCCGCCAGACTTGACTCGAAGACCTCAACCACCTGGCGCCCAAGTCAAACCTGCACTTCGCAGGCGACTTCAGCAGCAAAGGACTGCGATCTTTAAAAGAAGTCGATACGGTCTTCCTCGTGAAGCGTAACGATCGCCTTCTTCCAGGATTTGGTGTGGCCAATCTTGAAGCGGAAACGGCGAGGCTTCCCCTTCCGGCTTTGCGTACAAACCTTCGTCACCCGCACATCGAACAACTCTTCGACAGCGCGACGAATGTCAATCTTGGTAGCGAGACGATTCACCTCAAACGCGTACTGGTTGTAACGCGTCGAGCGATGCATGTTCTTCTCCGTCACCAACGGACGAAGAATCACCTGATGCGGCTCGAGCTGAATCTTGCTCGTGATGGTTTTTGCTCGGCGGACCGTAGCGGCCATTGGTTCAGTCCTTCAATATTTCCTACGCGAAACGACCCTTACTCAACACTTCCGGCCGTTTCGGCATCGGCTGTCGAGGCGCCGCCAGCGGCACGTTGCTTGACCGCATCCAAAGCGTCTTTCGTAAACACAATGCGTCGCGGGACCAGCACGCCATAGGCGTTCAAGTCCGTCTGCCGCAACACCTTCACACCCGGGATATTACGGGCGCTTTTATACACATTCAAATTGTGCGATTCCGTGACCAGGAGGGTCGTTTTGCCGGCAAGCGGCAGCACCTGAAGCACGGCCGCCATCTGCTTGGTGCTCGGCTGCTCAAACTCCAAGGCTTCGACGATCACCACTTCTTCGTCACGCAATTTCGAGGCAATCGCCATGCGAGTGGCAGCCTGCACCGCTTTGCGAGGCATGCGATACGAATAGTCGCGAGGTCGCTTGGCATGGATGTGACCGCCGCCACGACGGATACCGCTGCGACGACTACCGGCTCGAGCACGGCCCGTACCCTTTTGGCGGTACATCTTGGTCGTTGCCCCAGCGACTTCCCCGCGAGTTTTGGTACGATGGGTTCCCTGGCGGAGATTCGCCTGGTACATGACCACCGCATCATGCAGCAACTGCTTGTTAATCGTCGCCGAAATGTCCGACCACGCAATTTCGTAGTCGCCGACGCTTTCGCCTTTTCGATTGTAAACCGTTAAATTCGCCATGATATCGCTTACTGATTAAATGCCGACACGTCCCGCCAGGGAAGAAAGCGTCTCTTTGACCCCAAGCCTAAAACTTGTTGGTTTCCCGCACCACGACATAACCGCCGTTAGGACCCGGAATGGCGCCGCGAACAACCAGCAGATTGTTTTCGGCGTCCACCTTGATAACCTTGAGGTTACGCTGGGTCGAACTGGTGTTGCCGTACTGGCCAGGCATCCGCTTGCCGCGAAAGGTGCGACTGGGATAAGCACTCATGCCGGTGCCGCCAGCGTGGCGATGCACCTTCTTCACACCATGAGTGGCCCGCTGGCCGGCAAAATTATGGCGTCGCATGACACCAGAGAAACCGCGACCTTTACTGATCCCGGAGACATCCACGGCGGCAATTTCAGCGAACGCTTCTACGCTCACTAACTGACCGACTTCACGATCACCAGCCGCTCCGCGAATTTCGCGAATGAACTTCTTGGGCTCACATTCGGCCTTGGCAGGAAGCTCCACCCCCGAGGCCGCCCGTTTTTTGGATCGCTTGCTATTCAACTTGCTTGTAACATGACCACGTTCGCTACGACTTGCCTGGCTGGTGCGGGTTCGCGATTGACCATCGCCGGGACGCTTTTTGTCAAGGAAGCCCAACTGCACCGCTTCATAGCCGTCACGATCAATCGTGCGAACCTGAAGAACGGGGCAGGGCCCAGCCTCAATCACCGTCACCGGGGAGGCTGTGCCGTCCTCATTGAACAACTGCGTCATACCGACCTTGCGGCCGAGAATGCCAAGAGTCATCTTGTCGTACCTTAGTAGTCGATCGCCCGTGAGAGCCTGACCCACTTCAATGCCGCAACTGGCGACAATTGCCGGGGTTCGCTATCTCGCGAGGCTTCCGTCACATACAGACGTTTCCGCGACAGGCAAAAACCGAAACATTTATACTCACCCTGCCAGCACCCAAAGCACTGACAAGGACAGCGTGACTAGCGAGTCGACGCCTTGATCTTAATTTCAACACCCGCAGGCAAGCTCAACTTGTTCAGGGCTTCGATCGTTTTCGCCGTTGCCTGAACAATGTCAATCAATCGCTTGTGCGTGCGAATTTCAAACTGCTGGCGGGCTTTCTTATCCACGTGGGGACCAGAGAGCACCGTATATCGTTCAATCCGCGTCGGCAACGGAATCGGACCATGCACTTCACTATGGGTCCGCTTGGCGGTGTTCACAATCTCCTGAGCACTTTGATCAAGGATGCTGTGATCATACGCTTCCATACGGATGCGGATTACATCGTGAGTTGGACCGGCCACAATCCCATCTCCTGGGAGAAAACTCGCACTGGAATGGTCAAGCCGCACTTCAAGAGTGGGCAGGCCTTTGGTGCATTGGAAAAAGGGTGATTCTATGGCTCGATGAATTTCTCGTCAATGCCCGGTAAGATTAAATTCACAATTGCGTGCAAAGCAGCATCTTCCGGAGCAGGCCGTCCGACTTGCGGAGACTTTCCCGGTTGTGAATTTGCCCGTTCGGTGGGTCGGACCTTGTCTGCCAGAAGGCGACATGGTCGTAGCATTGGTTAATCGAGCAGCATGGAAAGGGAGAGGATACTCCATCCTTGCTTCCACGAAAAGTGGAACGGCAGACTGTTTACCCTGTTTTTTCCAGGTTTCTTGAAAGACGTCGCATTCGGGGCTCGCCCGTGAAGGAGTGCGCAGGGGATTTCGCCAGGCGCCTGCCCGCCCGGTCGCTCCGCCGGCGGGTAGAGGTGCAGTCGAGTTTGCCTTAGCCAAACAGGTCGAGCTGCGTCCCTTTGGCGTCATCGGGGTCGGGGGGTGGCGTCAGCGGCGCCTCATGCGACGACTCCTGACAGGTTTCGTCTTCTGGCGATTTATCGTGCTCGGCTGCGGAGGGGCGTTCCCAGCTCTGGCGGCCGTCGCCGTCGCGATCGCCGACTTCTGCATCTTTTTCGGTCTGCCCGATGCCGGCCGCCCTGGCGGTTTTCTGTTGCGCGTCGGCGCGGCGATCCTGATTGTTGGTTTCGTGCAGGCCGTGGTCGATCTCGGCCTGTTGTTGGCCCAGCGGGGTGGCGGCGGCGCTGCTGACGGCCGGTGGAAAATTTAGATTCATTGCCGATCCTTTCTGTGGGGCGAAAGGCGCCATGCGATACGGCGCGGCATCGTCCGGAAAGTCACTGCCAGAGAAGAGCATTTCAAGTATAGCTCAGCGCAGGGCTGCAGTCGGCTGAAAAGCATGCTGTAACGTGGGAATCGCCGAACAGGTCGCTCTTTCAACCGCTTCCCGCCCCGCTGGCAGTCGTGCTCAGGTGGCCAATCGCGGAGGCGCGGCGACCCAGGCCTGCAGGTGTTCCGTCAGTTGATTCAGCGGCGTCTTGACGGTAAACAGCACGCCAAGCAGGCGGCAACGTCGAATGACGCCTTTTTCAAGGCTGTCGGGAAAGAAGCGATGGCGCCAGATACTACCGGACGCATCGTCAATGGCTGCTCCGGCGTAATCGGCCGGCAAGGCGAACTGGGCGTAGCGATGAAGCTCGCTGATCTGGCGTACGAACGCAACGTTCGGCCCAGGCCGCTCTACGCTCTGGCCGCCCAGATCCAGGAGTTGCGTGGGGCCGCAATCGGCGGAAAAACGGCTGCAGACTTCTGTTTGCGGAGTCGACTGCAGCAGGCTGCTTTGCATGGAAAGCGTAATTTCTATGGAGCAAAAGCCGGCATCGCTCCCGGGGGACCAGTATGCCTGGGGACGCACGGTTCGCTGGGGTGTCTGGGCGTAAGTGGCGACCAGGTCTCGGCCCCGCGGATAGGCGTCGATGACTGTTTCGGGCCGGGATTCAGAACGACCGGGCGGAATGATCTGCAGCAGGCAGGCATCGATCGGATCACCGTTAATTGCGAGCGACTGCAGGCCATGTTCCGGCCGCTTGAGGTCGATCGTCAGGGCCAGGTCGGCCGACTTCCAGTGCGCCAGATCGGCTGAAAGGTTCCACATCGCAACAATCCACCAGGAGCTAATTTTCCAGCAAGCAAAAAGAAAACAGTGCCTGCTAGTGTAGCGGATCCGCCTACGAAAAAACCCCGTCGCACGCTGGCAGCGTGACGACGGGGCCGGAACAGAGAAGAGGCCAAAAATAATTGGTGGGAAGGAAAGTATGAAGGCAGGATAATAAAATAAAGGTGGGTTGGAACACTTCCTGTTCCCTTCCCTAGATCATACCAGGAGGATTTATTCTGTCTACACTTTCCGCCAAAAAATTTCCGACGATTTGCAGGTTGCGACCGAATGCCCCGCCGCAAAGCGATTGCTAGGGGGCGGAAACGCACCTTATCAGCGGCGTCTACCGTGCTCGTGCAGGGTCCCTTATAATGCGCAGGCGGTGGTGTAACACGGCCGGGTCAGCAGGCCTGCTTCGATCCCGTGATTGCTTTTCTTTTTCTTCTCCCTCTTTTTCACGGCAGCTCCATGCAGACGGCTCGATTTCTTCATGTGTGCGAGCGCGCCGCCCGTGCCGGCGGTCAGGTGCTGCTCGACTTGCTGGGCCAGGTCCATCCCCGGGAAAAAGGGCCGCGGGATCTGGTCACCGAGGCGGATATCCGGTCGCAAGAGGTGATTCGCGAGATTGTTCTCGGCGAGTTTCCCGACCATTTATTCTTGGGCGAAGAGGAGTCTGCAGATCCGCTGGCGGACCTGTCAGCGTCGGAGCGGGAGCAGGCCCTCTGCTGGGTCGTGGATCCGCTCGACGGCACGACGAACTTTGTCCATCGCTTGCCCAGCTTTGCGGTTTCCATTGCCCTGGAACAGAACAACGATTTGCTGGCAGGCGTGGTGTTTGATCCGGTTGCCAACGAGTGCTACGCGGCCGCCAAGGGCCGCGGCGCCTCGCTCAACGGCCAGCGACTGGAAGTCAGCCAGTGCCGCCAGTTACGGCAAGCCCTGGTGGCGACCGGCTTCTCGCCCGACGTGCAGCGCGGCTCGCTGGAGATTGAGCAGTTTGTGGAGATGCTTACCGAATGCCAGGGCTTGCGGCGACTGGGCTCGGCCGCTTTGAACTGTTGTTATCTGGCGGCCGGACGTCTGGATGGGTACTGGGCGACCAGTGTGAAAAAATGGGATGTCGCTGCGGGCGTCTTGATTTTGCTGGAGGCTGGCGGGCAGATCCAGCAGATTGATAAGGGGCCGTTCCAGCTGAATCGGCCCCAGTTTGTGGCCGCAGCAACGCCCGAATTGAGCCAGGAGATGTTCGACGTGCTGGGCCGCGCCTGCTGCAGCGACGGAGCCGGGTCCCGTACGTGATCTGGCTACCTGAAAATTAAGGCAGCAGGCGGCCGAACCTTCCCCGCGGCGACTCACGTAGAATAAAGTACTGGCAAGTTCGCTGCGTTGCGTCCTGACGGGGAACGACGCATGATTGCCAAGGGCCGCTCCCGCGGGCCCTGCCGTTTTCCGTTCATCGCCTTCCTGTTGATTAGGGTGCGCCGCCCATGTCGCGACGACTTTTGTACTACGTACTGCCGCTTCCGTTCGTTCTTCTGATTTTCGCCGGGGCCTTCTCCTCCCTGTCCCTCGGCGACGAACCGCCTGCGGCTCCGGCCTCCGCCGAGCCCGACTCTCCCGAAGCCGACTCTCCCGAAGCCAAGGCCGACGATCCGGCAAAGCCGGAGGTCAAGGAACCGGCTCCCGCTGAGGAACCGGCTCCCGCCGTCGAGCCCGTAAAGCCGGCTGTGGAAAAACGGCCTCTGGATCCGGTTGCGGCCAAAGCCGCCAAGGCTGCCTACGAGGCCAAGCTATCCGAGTGGCGCGATCTGTTGATTGCGATGCGAAAGTTCTACGAAGACCACCATCTGGCCTCTACGGATGCCGAGGCCGCTCCCCATCGCGAGAAGTGGGAAGCCGCCATGAAGCAGGGGAAGAAGATCCTTGACGAATTGGTCCCGCTGGCGAAAACTGCTTACCAGGCCGCCCCCAATACCGACAAGCAGATCACCAACTTTCTCAATGCCATGTTGATCGACCGGGCCGGCCACGATGATTACGAAACGGCCTGGGAGCTTGCCGATTTGCTGCTGGAGCAAGGCGGTGAAAGCCCTGCGGCTTACAACCCCGCCGGGCTGGCCGCCTATACGACCAATCACTACGAAGCAGCCGATCTGCTGTTCACCCAGGCAAAACAGCAAGATGTTAAATCCGAAGAACGCGACAAACTCTGGCCGACCATCAATTATCACCACGGCGAGTGGGCCCGCGAGGAAAAACTACGCGCAGAGGAAGCCGAGAAGAACGACCTGCCTCGGGTCAAAATGTCGACTACCGCCGGCGACATGGTGCTGGAACTTTTTGAGGACCAGGCGCCGCAAACGGTGGCCAACTTTATTTCCCTGGTCGAAGATGGTTTTTACGACGGCCTTGAGTTCCATCGCGTTCTGCCTGCCTTTATGATGCAGGGCGGCGACCCCGACAGCGATGGCACCGGCGGCCCAGGTTATTTCATCTACGACGAGTGCGGTCGTGAAGACGCCCGGATGCATTTTCGGGGCGTCATCAGCATGGCGCATTCGGGGAACCCCAATACAGGCGGCTCACAATTCTTTATCATGTTCAGCCAGGCCGAATGGCTCGACCGGAAACATACCGTGTTCGGCCGCGTGATCGAGGGGCTGGATGTGCTGTCCAAAATCCAACGGATTGATCCCGAAGACGAAAAAGCCCAGCCCAAACCCGACGCCATCACCAAGGCGACCGTGTTGCGGAAACGCGACCACGAATACAAACCGACCAAAGTCCAGTAAACAGCGTCCGGTAAACAACGTCCGGTAAGCATCGTTCAATAAACCAAATCCGGTAATTTGGGTCTACCTGCGAAGGTTCCCCGTCGAACCGGCCTTGTCTCCGGTCGTTTCCCTGCGCACATACAAGTTCAAACTCGAATACCATTGCATTAAGAAGGATTGTCTCATGTCTTATCGGATCTTTTGGTCCGCCATCCTGCTTGGCCTGTGCATTGCTCCGTTCGCCGCCGCCGACGACCCGGCCCCCAGCGCCGCTGCCCCGGCCGCGGATGCTCCCGCCGACAAGCCCGCGGATGCCCCGGCCGACAAGCCCGCGGATGCCCCGGCCGACAAGCCCGCTGACGCTCCTGCCGCCGAAGCTCCTGAGGACGGTTTGACGCCGCATGAAAAATTTGTGGCGACGCTGTCCAGCTTTAATGGCATGAAAGACCAGGCGATCGGTCTGCGTGAGCAGATCGCCGTGGCGCCGGCCGCACAGCGTCAGGCCATGATTGGCGAGTATTACGGACTGATCCAGCGTCTTAACGATCAGGTGGGCAAGCTGAAGGAAACGTCGCTGGCGGCCTATGTCGCCCAGCCTAACGAAGACCGGCTGGTCATCCGCACGCTGCTCGGCGTACTGCACAACAGCCTGCAGTCAGGCGACGCGGAAGAGGCGAAAGAAATCGCCGACGCCCTGGTCAAGCACGACTGCCAGGAGAAGGCCGCCTTTAGCCTGATCGCCGAAACGGCCATGCACAATGGCGACGACGCGACGGCCCTCAAGTATTTCCAGAAAGCGAAAGAAGCCGACCTGCTCAGCGACTTCGCCAAAGGCTATCTGGCCGAACTGGAGATCCGAGCCGCCGAAGCCAAAGCCGACGATCTGCCTCGCGTCAAACTGACGACCACCAAAGGCGATATCGTCCTGGAACTGTTTGAAAACGAAGCCCCGCAAACGGTCGGCAACTTCGTCAACCTGGTGGAAAAAGGCTTCTACGACGGCACCCCCTTCCATCGCGTACTGGAAGGTTTCATGGCCCAGGGCGGCGATCCCGAAGGCACTGGCATGGGCGGCCCCGGCTACCGCATCAAAGACGAATACGGCCGTCCCGACCACCGGAAGCATTACACGGGCGCCGTCGCCATGGCCCACAGCGCCGCCGAGAACTCGGCCGGCAGCCAGTTCTACATGACCTTCCGCCCCACCTCGCAGCTCGATGGCGGCTACACTGTTTTCGGCCGAGTGATGGAAGGAATGGACATCGTCAACAGCCTGCAGAAACGGGATCCAAACGCCCACCCGCCGCTGCCGGAACCGGACAAAATCGTGAAAGCCGAAGTCCTCCGCAAACGGGATCACGTCTACGAACCGACCATCTTCGCCCGAGATGAACCGGCCCCCGACGCCGATGACAAAAAGCCCGAAGGCGATGACAAAAAGCCCGAAGGCGACAAGCCGGCGGACGACGACAAGAAGCCGGAAGCGGACGACGACAAGAAGCCAGAAGCGGACGACAAAAAGCCGGCGGACGAAGAGAAGAAACCCGAAGGCGACAAGCCAGCGGCCGAGACCGAAGAAAAGGCAGCCGACGCCGACAAGAAACCGGCGGAGGAAGAGAAGAAGCCCGCCGCCGTCGAGGAAAAGGCCGACGCAGACAAAGCGACGTCGGACGAGTAAGAACGCATCTTGCCAGGCGACCGGCAGGAATTTCCCATGGCAATCGGGTCAGCTCCGCGGAGTTTGCCCGACGCCGCTGGACGTCGTTAGCAATACGCGAGCACGGCGTCTTTTTCGCAAAGCAGTGGACGACGCAACGATTGTTTGGGGAACACACTTTCAGTCGGGGGAAGCAGCCATGACCGAGAAGCACATCAAACATGCGGATACCGATTACCCGGTGCATCCGCTGATCGCCCAGCGCTGGAGCCCGTATGCGTTTGCACCGCGGGTGGTGGAGAACGCCAAGCTGCTCTCCTGCCTGGAAGCAGCGCGCTGGGCCGCCTCGAGCTATAACGAACAGCCCTGGACTTTTCTGGTGGCCAGACGGGAAGACAGCACCGAGTTCCAGCGTCTCCTGGGCTGCCTGCTGGAAGCGAACCAGGAATGGGCCCAGCATGCGGGCGTGCTCATTCTGACCGTGATCTGCCCGACTTTTTCGCGGAACGGAAAGCCGAACCGCGTCGCGGAGCACGACCTGGGGCTGGCTGCCGGGAATTTAAGCCTGCAGGCCGAATCGCTCGGACTCTATGTACATCAGATGGCAGGCGTGAACCTGCAGGTGGCGCGGCAAACGTATTCCATTCCGGAAACGCATCAGCCCGTCACGGCGATCGCCATTGGATACGCCGCCAGCGAAGAGGCAGCGCCGAGCGAAGAACTGGCCCAGCGGGACCGCCAGCCGCGGCAAAGAAAACCCCTCAGCGAATGGGTCTTCCAGGGCGGCTGGAAAAATCCGGCCGACTTGTCGTAAGCCTTCGCGCCGAACACAAGGCGACGCGCGTTACGCCTTTGGAAAATCGACCACCCGCGAGCCGTCCGGCTCGCGTTTTTTATTTGCGTCAAGAGGAAGGCCAGCGCCAGCAACTGTCCGGCTGGCGAGACTTTTTCCTGCAGACGTGCTTAAAAGACGTCCAGTTTGAAGTGGTTGCCGTAGTGGTAACGGCGGCCTTCGGGGTAGTAGTTGTGCCACTTTTTGTTGTACACCGGCACGCGCATTTCGGCCGGATAACGGTGGTACAGGTCTTCGCTGCTGCGATAATATTCATTGCCCCAGAAGTTCTGCGGGTAATAAATAAAGGGGTAATGGTAAAACCGGTCCCAGTCCGTGGTGCGATAATCGCCCCCCCAGGCTCGACCGAACGCCCCCGCCTGCTGGGCTTGTGCTTCTTCGGCGGTAAAGTATCCGCCCAGCAGCACAGCGGCGAACATTGTGAGCAACAATCGGCGTATCATGGGCAACCTCTGGGTTTTCAAGCGATTGCAGGAGTACGCGACCAGGTCGGGGCCAGCGCCCCATCAGCGTGTCGCGGGGGAAGGAATGCGGCCGCCGTTGCGGGAGACGGCGGAAACGAGGTAGTTCCGCGGGAACGAAACTGACTCTCAAACTTTATCGGCCTTCGAACTAACCGGCATTAAGCGAATATTCGCTACCAGTCGCACATGAAGCACTTATCTCCCCTTGTTGTTTGCGAACGAACCGGCGCCTGGGCCGTCGCCTTGCGGGCCGCCCTGGGCGATGCCGCCTGCCTGGTTTATGAAACTCGCAACTTCGACGATTGCCGGGCTGCGCTGGAGGCCGCACCGCAAGGGATGGCGGCGATCGAAGCGGCCGCCGTCGATCTGGAAGAGATGCTGTCGACCGTGATCGAGCTCAGCCGTCACGGCGCGCCGGTCGTGGTGCTGGCCGCCCGGCAATTCTTGCCGCACGAGACCCTGTTTCGCGAAGCAGGAGCCGTGCAGGTCGTTTACTCCCGGCGCCAGGCTCCGCTGGCCGCACGTCTGTTCCTGCGTCGCGCCGCACTAGCGATCCCTCCATCCCGGCCGCTGCCCGTTGAAATCTGGGAGCATCTGCCCTGGCCCGATGCACGCCGACCCGACGCCAAGGGACGCGACGCCGACTGAGACTCGCAAGTCGCCGGACTGGCTTGCCATCCCCCTTCGAACGTCCAGATAATGGATCGCTCCGCTTGCTGCCTATCGGCCTGCGGCTGATTGGGTTGGATCGTATGTCGGTGATGGTTTTCAGGGAATCGAGGTCTTCGCCGCGAATGACTCGCACTTTCTTGGCGAAATCCCTGGTTTGTTTGTGTACAATCCCGCTGTTGGTTCGTTCGGAATCTTCCTTGGGACCGGGACGGCGTCGCGAGTGTCGGCTCGTTACTTTCGCTTCTGTTGAGGAACACGATGCGCAGTTATCAAAGTCTGGCTATCCTGTGCGGTCTGCTGGGGACCTGGGGTTCGGCGTGGGGTGAGGAACCGGCTGCCCCACAAACCTGGGTCGAAGCCAAAGCGTATGTGATCCCCAAAGAAACGGCGCCCGAAGGGGAAGGGTATTTCTCGATCGTCAGCGGGCATGATGGGCGGCTGTACATCGGCACCCACGCCAACGCCGTCAATTCCTGGCTGGTCGAGTTCGCCCCCAAAACCGAGCAGATGAAGATCGTGGTCGATTGCCACGAGGCGATCGGCGTCGACCTGAAAGGCTTCGGCTCCCAGGCTAAAATCCATACCCGCAATAACGTGGGCGCCAGCGGCAAAATCTACTTCGGCACCAAGCAGGGCTATCCCAACAAGGAAGAAGTCCGCGAGGACTACCCAGGCGGATACCCCATGGTTTACGACCCGAAAACGGGCCAGACCAAGGTCTATCCGATCCCCGTGCCGCACCATGGGATTAACAGCATCGCCCCCGATGAATCCCGCGGCGTGGCGTACATTTCGACCTGCTCTGACCATCGCCCCGGCCCAGGCGAGAGCGCCATTTTCCTGGTGCTGGATCTGGAAACGGGCAAGTACCAGGAGCTGATCGACACGGAGCATTTCTATGGCTTTATCGTCGTCGATTATCGCGGCCGGGCGTATCATCCGCTGCTGGGCGGCGACATCGCCCGGTACGATCCAGAAACGAAAAAGCTGGAACGTTTGAAGCAGACGATCGACGGCAAACGGCCGACGGAAGAGAGCCGCCTGGCCCTCACGCCGAAACCCGATCCGATCAACTGGGACATCTCGCCCGACGGCAAAACGCTGTACTCCAATCCGATGCGCGGCAACTCGCTGTTCGCGTACGACTTGACCGGCGAAGGAAAAACCTTGGCCGGACGTGCACTGGGCGAGCTGGTTCCGGGCGCCGCGGCGACCGATTGCCGCGCGCTGTGCGTGGGTCCCAGCGGTACGGTCTGGGCCGCCATTACGGAGAAGAAAAAGATCAGCCTGTGCCATCTGGCCAGCTATCGCCCAGGCGACAAAGCCCCGCATGATCACGGCGCGGTCGCCATTTCCAATCCCGACTTCACGCCGCTCACCGACGCGGCCGGCAAAACGCTGCCGTTCCACGGCGGCATTGGCGAGTACGAAGGAAAAACGACCACCAAACACGTGATTCTGGGCGTGTGCGAAGCCAAAAACGACGCCGTTTATATCCTGGCTTTGGGGCCGTACACCCTGCTTCGCGTGCCGTTGTCGGAACTGAAAAAGTAGTTCCGCCCGGGGGCGCTTGCTGGCATCGCTTTCTCCTCTCTTCTCTTTGAGTTTTCGTTCCCGGCGGCGCAGCGGAACCGCGGCGTCGCCTTGGGGTAACGGACGCACCACTCTTCCTGCGCAGGCATTATGGTCGACTACCAGTCACGGCCGACGATGGTCCGCTACCTGATTCTGTTCACCACTTTTCTAGTGGCGCTGGTGATGTACCTGCACCGGTACAGCATCGTTTATGTGCAGCGTTACCTGCGCGAAGACCTGGGGATGGACTACGAGCAGTTGTCGTATTGCATGTCGGCTTTTTCAGTGGCGTACGCCCTGGCCCAGGTGCCTTCGGGCTGGTTCAGCGATCGTTTTGGGGCCCGGTCCACGCTGGCGTTTTATGTGATTGCGTGGTCCTGCTTCACGGCGCTGGTCGGTCTGACGCTGGGCTTTGTGATGCTGTTCCTGTTGCGGGCGGCCGTCGGCGTCAGCCAGGCGGGCGGGTATCCGACGGCGGCCAGCCTGATCAAACGCTGGACGCCGTTTGCTTCGCGCGGCAAAGCCAGCAGTTTTGTCGCCTTTGGCGGCCGGATGGGCGCTGCGATCACCCCGATTCTGACGGCCTATCTGGTGATTGCGTTTGTGCCGCTGGGCACGCCGGCGACGCTCGCAGAACGCGATTTTCTCGATGTCGATTACTTTGCTTACCAGATCGATAAGGCCCGTTCGGCCCCTACGCCGGGCGGCAAGCAGGCGGTTGCCGCGCGACTGTATGAACAGTTCTCGCCGCATGGCCAGGAAACGATCCGCGTGCTGGGCGCTCGGTACCGGGAGAAAATCCTGCAGCAGCGGCAGGAGTCGGGAGCCGAACCGAAATACGATCCCCGCCTGTCCCGCAACTTCAATCCGATGCCCGACCGGGTAGAGCCGCTGCGGACGGAGCTGAACGCCCTGCTGGGGGCGGGCCAGGTTTACACGGCTGATGACTTCGTCGAGCTGTCGCTGGACCGCGAAGCCATCAGCCTGGCAGCTCTGGCGGAGCGCACGACGCCGCAGCAGGAGCGGCTGCATCGGCTGGCGCTGGAAACCGTCTTTCCCGAATCGGTCCGGAAGATCTACGGCCAGGGTTGGCGGCCTGTCATGTTTTTGTACGGCGGGCTGGGGATCGCCGTCGCCGTGCTGTTCTGGCTTGTCTTCCGGGAGCGGCCGGCCGAGCATCCCTGGTGCAACCGCGATGAGCAAGCGCTGATCGAGAAAGGGCAGCCCCTGCCCACCCCCACCACCCAGGCACGCGCCTTTCCGTGGAAGAAGATCCTGGAAAGTCGTAACCTGTGGTTGATGGCGACGAACCACTTTTTCGGCAATCTGGGCTGGGTGTTCCTGGTTTCCTGGCTGCCGCGTTATCTGGATGAAGTGCATCAAACGCCGTACCTGGAGCGGAACTGGCTGGCTTCGATGCCGCTGGTTTTCGGTTGGGTCGGCATCCTGGTCGGCGGCTGGCTGACGGATCATTTGACGCAGCGTTTCGGCCTGCGCTATCGCACCGCCAGCATTGTCCTGGGGCGATTCATGGCCGCGGCTGCCTTTTTGAGCTGCATGTACGCCCCGAATGTCTGGTTCGCCACGGCTGCCTTTGCGCTCATCGCGTTTTCTAACGACCTGTGCAATCCAGCCAGTTGGGCCTTCAAGCAGGATGTGGGCGGCCGTTACGTCGGCGCTATTCTGGGCTGGACGAACATGTTCGGTAACTTCGGCGCGGCGTTGTCGCCGGTGCTGCTGAACGAGATCATCACCCGTTTCGGCTGGTCGCCCACCTTCATGACCGGGGCGGCCGCCTTTGCGATCGCCGGATTCGCCGCCGTCGGCATCGACGCATCCATCCCCGTCGACGACGGGAAAGACGCATAAAGGGCAAGAGATGTAACGCCGAGATCAGCAGGCGTTACCCCAGGATCGGCTCGATCACATGGCCGTGGACGTCGGTCAGGCGACGGTCGACGCCGTTGTGGCGGTACGTCAGTTCGGTATGACTCAGGCCCAGCAGATGCAGGATCGTGGCGTTCAGGTCATGCACGGAGAGAACATTCTCCACCGCCTTGAAGCCCAGCTCATCGGTCGCTCCATAACTGACGCCCCGTTTCACGCCGGCCCCGCCCAGCCAGGCGGTGAAGCCTTGCGGGTTATGGTCGCGGCCTTGCGCCCCTTTCTGGAACATGGGCATGCGGCCGAACTCGGTGCACCAGACGACAAGCGTTTCGTCGAGCAGGCCCCGCTGTTTCAGGTCGTTAAACAGGGCGGCGGCCGGCTGATCGAGAATCTCGCCATGCACGTCGTACTGCTCTCGCAGCTTTTGATGGCCGTCCCAGTTCAAACGCCCGCCGCTGGCATAGGCGCCGTTGAACAACTGCACGAACCGCACACCCGACTCGATCAGTCGCCGGGCCAGAATACAGTTCTTCGCAAAGGCGGCCTTTGTTTCATTCTTTGAATCGGCGCCATACTGCGTGAGGAGGTGCTGCGGCTCACGCGACAGGTCGCTGATCTGCGGCGCCGATAACTGCATCCGCGCGGCCAGTTCATAACTGGCGATGCGGGCCGCCAGCGAACTATCACCGCCCTGCCGCTCGAGATGCTCCTGGTTGAACTGCTGCAGCAGTCGGCGGGCCGCGTGGTCACTGGCCGAACCAATGGACTCAGGCGGACGCAGGTTGCGGATCGGCTGGCTGCTGTTGAAGGCGGTCCCCTGGAAGACGGCCGGCAAAAAGCCCGGCCCCCAGTTATTGACGCTGGCCTGCGGCACGCCGCGGGGATCGGGAATGGCGACAAACGCCGGCAGATCCTGGTTCTCGGTTCCCAGCGCATAGCCGACCCAGGCCCCGATGCTGGGAAAACCGTCGAGCACAAAGCCAGTGGACAGGAAGTTCTCGGCCGGGCCGTGCGTGTTGGATTTGCTGGTCAGCGAATGCACAAAAGCGATGTCATCGACCAGGCCGCCCAGGTGCGGGATCAAGTCCGATACCATCTTGCCGGACTCGCCGCGGGGGCGAAACGCATATCGCGGCTTCGCCAGATTGCCCGACGGCCCCTGGAACGTCACCGCCGGTCCGCCGGCCAGCGGCTGGTCGTCTCGCTGGATCAGTTCCGGCTTGTAGTCGTACGTTTCCAGCTGGCTGCAGGCGCCGGCGCAAAAGATCACCAGCACATTCTTGGCCGCCGCGGGAAAGTGGGGCGCCCGCGCCGCATGGGGTCGCTGCCAGTCCACCTGCGGCGGAGCCGCCAGCAGATGCTCGTCCTGCAGCAGGGAAGCGAGGGCGATGCTGCTCAGCCCGGCCGCTGCGCCGCCCAGGAACTGGCGTCGATCGGCCAGGCAGGCGCCGGCGGGAGTCAGTCGGGACGGAGCCGTCATGGGCGTGATCTTTCGAGTGGCAGGCGAGGGCAATCAATCGCGAGGTCGGCTTACCGCTCCACGCCGACAGCGACTGCTTCACCGCCGCCGATGCACAGACAGGCAACGCCGCGGCGACCGCCCCGCTGCTTCAGAGCGTGCAGCAGGGTGACCAGGATCCGGGCGCCACTGCAGCCGATCGGATGGCCCAGCGCCACGGCGCCGCCGTGGACGTTGAGTTTTTCGGCCGGGATCGCCAGCTCTTTTTCGGCCGCCATGGCGACGACGGCAAAGGCCTCGTTGACCTCAAACAGGTCCACATCGGCCACGCTCCAGTTTAGCTTGTCCAGCAGGCGGGATAGCGCGCCGATGGGAGCGGTCGTGAACCACTGCGGCTCGCCACTGAAGGTGGCGGCTCCCGCCACGCGGCCCAGCGGCTCGGCGCCCAAAGCGTCGCGCACGCCGGCGGAGGCCAGCACGATCGCGGCGGCGCCGTCGTTGATGGTCGAGGCGTTCCCGGCGGTGATCGTTCCCGTCTCGCTGAACGCCGGTTTCAGCCGGCGGAGCTTCTCTTCCTCAAAACGGAACGGCTCTTCGTCCTGCTCGACCTTTACAGAGCCTTTGCGGGTGCTGACCTCGACCGGGGTGATCTCCTCCTGGAACAGTCCGTCGGCGATCGCCTGGCGGGCCCGTTCGTAACTCCGCACGGCGAAGTCGTCCTGCGCGGTCCGGCTGAAATCGTACCTGGCGCCGCACTGGTCGCCGTAGACGCCCATGTGCTTGCCGCCGTAGCAATCCCACAGGCCGTCGCGGATCATTGCGTCGATCAGCTGGCCGTCGCCCATGCGGTAGCCGCTACGGGCTTGCGGCAGAAGATAGGGCGCCAGGCTCATGTTCTCCATGCCGCCGGCGACGATCTGGTCGGCGTCGCCCAGTCGAATGGCCTGGGCGGCCAGCATGACGGCCTTGAGCCCCGATCCGCAGACCTTGTTGATGGTCAGAGCGCCGACCGAGTCCGGCAGACCGGCGCCAATCGCCGCCTGGCGAGCCGGGTTCTGGCCCAGGCCCGCGCTAATGACGTTTCCCATAATCGCTTCGTCGAGCGCGGCCGGATCTACTCCCGCCCGGGCCACGGCCGCAGCGATGGCGATCGCTCCCAGTTGCGGTGCGGGAACCGTGGACAGCGCTCCCTGGAACGAACCGATCGGAGTCCGCACCGCCGATAAAATCAACACTTCAGACGACATCGTTACGACTCCTGCTGTTGATCTTGGAGGCACGCGGGAAAAATCAACTTGAGATTTGGGGTTTGTCGTTTTGCGAAAAAGCAGACGCAGAACGTCGACCTTCATACCGCGAAAGGACGCGGCCTTTCACAGAGTGAAAGGCGACTGTCCGTCGATTTTCGTACGTCATTCAGCACACGCTGGTAACCTGACCGCTTGTGCTGGCGGGCCCTACTGGGCTGCCGGTAGTTCGACGGTCATGGTCGCGTGGTGGCGAATTTTCTCGAACTCTTTGCCGTCGTGGGTTCCGCCTTCGTCCAGTTCCACGTAGGTCCGTAGCAGATGGCGGCCGGCCTTGTCGAAGGGGAAAAACGCGCGGCCGTTTTCGTCGGTGGTGAGCGTTTTGCGACCACTGAAACCTTTGACATAAATGGGCCGTTTGGCGGCCGGTTCGCCCTTCCAGATGACCTCAAGTTCCAGTCCCTTCAGCGTAAAGTGCGGCCGGATATCAAGCATCAGCTGTTCGGCGACGGCCAGATCGTCGACTGCATTCTGGTCGTCGGTATCCAGGTAACGAGCGTAGTAGTGCAGCAGGACCATGGTGTCGCCGTACGGATAGACGCCATAAGTTCCGGTCGATTCCAGTCCGCGAGGCGCCTTGGCGGAAACGGGGGCCGAGAGCCAGCGTTTGCCCGGCTTGACGGCTTCTTCCATCGCCAGCAGCTTTGGGGTCGGTTCTTTCACGGTGCGAATCCACGTTTTGCCGCTGGCGGCGATCGGATCCAGATAGCCCCCGTCGCCCGGGTTGGGGCTTTCTTCAAAGTAAACATTGGCGACGGTCTGGCCGCCTTTGGTTTCCAGGATGGTCCACAGGTAATGGGCCTGGGCGGGGGCGGCAAGCAGCGCCAGGATAAGGAGTGGACTGCAGCAGCGGAAGAGAAACAGCATCGAACAGCTTTCTAAAAAGACAGGCAATCGCTTGCGGGCTAAGGCGCCGGCAGGAACAAGGCTTCGCCGCGGGTGCAACCGGACGAAGATTGCCGCCAGGAACAGATAGCATCCCGCGTAGAATTCCTGAGCTAACCAGACTCAGGCCGCCTTTTCAATGCTTTTCTTGTCGTTTTTCTGTCGTCGGGGGAACCAACTGTCGGCCAGCACCGAAACGGCCACGCGATCTTCCAGGTTAGGACGAAAGATCGTCAGCAGCAGCAAGGGCAGATACCAGGCCATGAACAGGCCGCCGCCAAAACCATGCCAGAACTGCGAAGCCGCCAGCACCACGGCCGAACAGCTCATCAGCGTTCCCAGATTCTTCTGGGCCGGCCACAGGGCAAACAGCCCCGCCAGCACAATACAGCCCACCATGACCGGCACCCGGTACCACGGCTCCCAGCCGCCATCGCCCCACACTCCGCTGAGTCCTTCGACCTTGGGGGGACGCAGGCCGAACATATCGCGAAAGTTCGAGAAATACTCACCCGACGGCGAAACAAAGTACAACGCAATCACGGCCAGCAGCAGCGCCCCGCCGACGCCGGTCAAAAATCGCCCCAGACCGCGATGCCAGTAAAAACTGATCCATAACGGCAACAGATACAGCGGATAGTAGATCATCGCCATTGCCGCCCCCATGAAAACGCCCGAGGTCAGCGGCCGGCGATAAAAGAACACGCCCCAGATCATCAGCGCACCGGGAAACACATGGTCGATCCGGCCTGTCATGTGGGCCGTGTAGGGCAGCATGAGATAGAGCGTGGCTACGCCAATCCCCGTCTGCAGGTTATTGAAATGACGATAACCAATGCCCGCAATGCCCAGCACAATCGCCAGTTGCGACAGCACCACCACGACTTTGAGCACGCCCGTATAAAAGGCTCCCACCGGCAAGCGGACCGACTCCGCCGAATCATCGGCGCGAGGAGCCTGGGGATAGCTCATCGTGGCCAAAATGGGCGGCTTGGTAAACAGCGGGAAACCTGGTCCATGCTCCCGCTGCCCGCGATGATCGCGCGTAGGTTCGCGCGTCGGCTCGCTGACAATCACATTCGCGGTCAAAAACACAATCAGCGACACGCCAATAAACGCCAGGCCCCCGGTCGTCAGATTCGGCTGCAGCAAAGGGCGCCGGACCATGGTGACATCGAGCATCAGCCTGATGACGATCAGCAGCCCCACGATAAACAGCCACATATGCCCCAGATACGCCATCGAACGAGCCGATTCGTGTTCGGCGATCGAAGGCTGGAGTGCTTGCTCGCGACGCTTGCGTACGCTCTCGACCAGGACCGGGTCGTCCGGGTCCGGCGGCGCTTCGGCCTGATGCGAACGGTAGACCCGGTCGAAGTTTTGAAAGGCCTGCATCTGCCTTTGCTGGCCATAATCGGCCAGCAGCATGCCCGGAGCCAGCAGGATCAGGAGCAGCAGATCGAGATTCCGCACGCTCCACAAGCGGTTAAACTTGAAGTAAAGGCCGAGCATCAGCAGCGACGACAGGTAGATCCATGTCGTCGGACTGATTTTTTCGTAACCGAGAGGGAACTCGCTCATGTTTGATCGGAGCGGCGGGAGCCTCAAGAAGAACAGCTATCAGAATAAAGAGCTGCGCCCTATTTGCAACCGCCGTTTAGACTTATCGGCAGTTTTCATCGGACGTTTTCCCCTCGCGCTGGGCCGCACCCACACCTTCCTCGTAGACCGTTTTACCCATTCTGGCGCTGCACAACCGGGCACGATGTCCGCTTGCCGCCCTTCGCTCTCGCCGTTCGTTTCAGCGAAGCCCCGCTTTTTACGGGCTGCGTTCCCCCATTCCCCTCGCGGAGGAGTCCCCGACCGGTCATTCCGACAATTTTCCGCCGGCTAATTCCAGTCTTCGCCCAGCCGCTGCCGGGCTTCGTCCGCCCAGGGGCTGGTCGGCGCACCTTCCAGGAACTTTCGCCAGTTCTGGTCTGCTTCGCGCTGTCGGCCCAGGTCATCGAGTGTGCGAGCCAGATGATAGAGTACATCGGGATAGTCGTCGTGCCGCGACAAGGCGCCTTGAAAGGCGGCCACCGCCAGCTCCAGCTGCCCCAGTTCGGCCAGTACGCAGCCCAGGTTGGCCCGGGCCTCGACATAGTCCTCGTCGACTTCAATCGCCATATAGTACCGTTCTCGAGCGCCAGCCAGGTCCCCCTGGCGATACAGCCATTCGGCCAGCTGGAAACAGGCCTCAGGCCGCGGTCCGCCGGCGGCCAGGGCGGCCCGGAGTAACTCAATCGCCAGCTCCAGCTGGCCTTCGTCTTCCACCTGGGCGGCGGCCTCCATCAGCTCTTCGGGCGAGGTCGGCTCGGGGCTGGGCGGAAAAGCGAGCGCCGAGTCCTGTACGGCCTCAGCCGCTTCGGCTGCTTCAAAATCAAGCCGCAGCTGGCCGCCCGGTTCGATCAGCCCTTCGCCGCTGCGGAGCAGGATCTGTCGTCCTTCGACCAGGATCGAAAGCTGCGCCAGCGGACGGTCCACATCGGGCAGATAGCGGGCCAGTTCCGCCAGCTTTTTCTCAATGGCGGCTGGGGAGGCGCCGGCTGCGATCAGCTTGGCCAGACGCCGGGCGCTGGCCACTTCCTGGAAGTCAAAATAGGGCAGGCGCTTGACCTCGCGAACCGGCGTAATCAATCCCCGACGGAGCCAGCGGCGAATGGCTGAAACGGGCACTTCCAGCAGATCGGCCAGCATGGCGGGCGTATACAGTTCCCGCACGCCCGGTCCGCCTTCGACATACCCCAGACGGGACCAGAACTCGGTTTCGCTGAGAATTTCCAGCTGTCCCTTGGCGGCCGCATCGCGGATGCTTTCCGACAGCGACTCTTCGTGCTCGCCCAGCGGCAGAGAGTCGGCTCCAATCACGATCCAGTCGACCGACTCCTCGACCCGGGGCACGGAAACGCCGCCGTGCTGGCGGACGATCCGCTGGGCTTCGCGCTGGTTGACGCCGCCCAGCTTCCCGACGAAGGCAATCCGTTTTTGGGACAACTGGGGAATGCCTGGCGCCGGCTCTGCCGCGGTGACCGCTTCTTCCTCGGCCAGTTCGTCGGCAGCTTCTTCTTCAGCCAGCTCGTCCACCGCCTGGGCGGCAAACCGGTCGGCTGCGGCCTCTGCAGGCGTTTCCTCGGCAGCGGAATTTTCGAGCAGTTCGTCATCAGCGGCGGGGGAATCAGACATCGACAGCCGTGAGCAGAAGGGGCCGGAAATTACAGATCTCTCGCCATGATACCAAAGAACGCGGCGCGCCGGACGCAGGGGACACACGAGGAAATGCCGCATCCGCCCTCCGTGGGAAGACCGCAGGAAGAATCCCCGCGATCAAAGCGGCCAGACGCCAGCAGGGCGAAAGAAACGGGACGCCAAAGGCGTCCCTGGACGCCTTGCCGCCGATCAGGTCGGCAAGGCGAAATTTGTCGCAAGGGAAGCGACGCCGATCAGGCGTCGGGACCTTCCAGCGTTTCGGGCAGGGCCGGCAGTTCAAGCTGCGGCCTGCCAGTGTCGTCGGCGTCGCTGGCGGCGTTCTGGTCGTCGCCATGGCCCAGGTCTTCGGGTACGGCGGGCGTTTCCACCCGCTGGCGATCCTGGCTGCTATCGGCAGCGGAAGCCTGGCCGTTGTCGATGATGCTTCGCTGGCCGTCGCTGACCGGCTTCTCCGCTTCAATCGAAGGAGCAATGTCAGCGGGCACGGTGCTTTGACCTGAGTACCCCTGATCGTTGTAACCCTGGTCGCTATAACCCTGGTCCGCCTGTTCGCTGACGCCGTACTGCACCGAACCATCGGGGCAGATCGGCTGTTTCAGAACGACGGTCCGCGGCACGCGACACACGGTCGTGTAGGGCGTCCATTTGGCGACGGTGTGCGGCTCCTGGATGACCCGTTTTTCGCAAACCATTTTGCAAACCTTGACGGGCGTTTCTTCGACGCGTTCTTCGTACACCCAGCGACAGGTGGTGACAGGAACCTTGCGGACCATCTGCTGTTCCACATAGCGGCAGGTGCGGACGGGTACTTTGTACGAGACCCGTTCAATCACCTGTTTCCGCACCGTGCACGGAACCTGGGTGACCTGGACTTCCTGCTGCATGCGGCAAACCTGGGTCTGGTAAGGCTCGTTCACCACTTCGTCGATGTAACGCGTCACCTGGACGGGCGTTTCCTGGGCGACCACTTTGGCGACCATCTGCGTCTGGGGCACCTGGACGGTCACCACATTGGGAACGTAGACCTTTTGCGTGGCGTAGCAGCCAGGCGTGGTTTCCGGCACCCAGTGCAGGCCGCCGCGGTAGTAACGGGCGGTTCCCGTCGCGGGATCCACGCCGCAGTAACCCGACAGCCAGCGGAGTCGAGTGCTGGTGATGCCCGGCTTGTAGACTTGCTGGTCGACATAGCCGCCCTGGTCGACGCATTCGTTACGGTAGGTGGTGACCTGCTCGTAGGTGGTGACGTTCTGGGTCTGCATGATCGTTTCCGTCACCGGCTTCCGCACGGTGTACTGGCGATTCTGCGTGATGGTTTCCCAGACCGGCTTGTTCACCACCTGGCGCTGTTCGCGGGTCTGGGTTTCATCGACGTACCGCATGCGATCGTAGCTTTGCTCCTGGTAGGAGGTTTCCACGATCGGCTTGAGCACGGTGTAGGTTTCTTCCCGCTCGTTCGTTTCCATCACGGGACGGGCGACTTTGTAACGCTTTTCGCGCGTTTCGGTCGTCCATACCGGACGGTACGAGGTGACCTCCCGCTCCTGCATGACGGTTTCGTAAGTCAGACGATACGAGGTAACCGGCTGCTCTTCGTACACCGTCTGGCACTGCACGCGATACGTTACGCCGCAGCCGCAATCCTGGGCGCCCAGGACCCCAGTCATACAAAGCAGCGCACCGATCAAGCTTCCTGGCACGATATATTTCATAACACTTCTACCTCGGCTCCAAGAACCTGCTGAACTTTTACGCGCAATCCGGGCGGCTGGAGAGGACAAGCCGTCGCCAGTCGCCGCCGCACGTCATTGCTTATTTATTGAATGAGACGACGCCGTTGCTATTGTTTGCCGGAAAGCCAGTCTGCCGCGTGGTTCGCAGGAACCTGAGGACAGCGTCTGTTTCCCAGCATCAACAACTGTTGGGGATCTTCCCACCGTGGACAAGAGCTGAGCCTGCTGGCTCAGCCGGTCAGGGGCCTCCGTCGTGGCGCCCGATTGGAAGTCAGCGGTTGACCCGCCAGCGACGGGGTGAATCCCCGTTGGTTGCGGACGGCCGTCTGACTGCCTTCACTAGTGTGGCGAAGGTTCCGAACTTCTGCAAACCGAATTCGGCGCTGCGAACCCCAGCTTTCGCCACCAAAATTATATAGGTCAACGAGTTAAAAAAATTGGAAATAAATTCAAGAATTGGCGGAGTACCTCCGGCTTTAACTAACCGGCCTGGAAGACTTTAGCGATTGCAACGACAGCGCCGCCGGCGCCACCGGCTGACATGATTGTGTCACTTGCGCCAGCCCCCCTGGCAAGCTGGCGCCAGCAATCCTCGCCCCTGCGCCCCGTGCTGTATCCCAACCCGCAATCAGCATCAGCCGTAGTGGACTTCGCCAGAGGTCCCCTGCTCCTCCCCAATCCCAAAGCGGTGATCCAGCACACTCGCCGGGGCGCAAAGAAAAACGCCGGACGGTAACGTCCGGCGTCTGGTCGTTTGAGATTTCGCCCATCGGGCAGGGTGGAGACAAGGTTTACAAGGGGAACTCTTCTTCGGCCGCTTTGTTGCCGTAGATCGGCATGTGGCGGTAGTAAACCTCGAGGATCATGGTCGCCATGCAGGTGCTGTACAACCGGCCGGCTCGACTGGCATGTCCGCCGCCAAAGTGAAAGCTGCCTTTCTGGTGCCCATCTTTGTCCTGCACGGACACCAGGTAGTCGCGCATCTGCACGTTCCATTTATCCCAGTTCTCGCCGCCGACATGCTTCACCACCTGGGTGGCGTAGTAGTTGTAATACATGTCCGTTTTGGAGGGCCCTCTGGAAGCCAGGAACTCGACGCCGCGTTGCAGGGCTGGCTCTTCTTTTTTCCAGCCCAGATACATGCGGCAGAGCAGCCCGACAGCGGTGGTCGCCGGTCGCTTGGCGGCCGGATCCCGGTATCCATAGTAGGCGCCGCTTTCGGCCTGCACGCTATCGAGGAACTTCATCGCTCCGCGGACCGTATTCGGCGGCACCTGCAGGTAACCCATGTGGCCGCTTTTCAGGCCCATGATCTGCCAGCCCACAATCGACGTGTCGCCAGCACTTCGGGCGCTATAACCCCAGCCGCCGCCGACCGGGTCCTGGGCGTAGGAAACAAAGTTCAACGACGCCTGGGCCGGAATCAGTAGCCCGCGGTCCTGGGTCATGGCATACGCTTCGCACAGGCAGATCGTCGCCAGCCCATGCGAATACATGCTGCCGCCGGCTTCATGAAAGCTGCCGGCGCCGTGGTCGTTTTTAATATGGGCGACCAGATACTGCAGCCCGCCGCGGACGGTTTCTTTGTACTCGCCTTCCAGGTGCGTGTGGCCGGCTCCGAGGAACGGCAGCAACGCCATGGCGGTCGCTGCATTGCGGGCCGTATCCATTTCGCCGGTGTTGGCGCAACGTCCCTGGCAGCGGCCCAGGGTATGGTCGTAGCTCCAGCCGCCGTCCGGATACTGATGTTCGGCGAGCCAGCGCAGGGCAGCCGCTACGGCCGCTTCGCTGGATTCATTCCCACCGTACTTGGAGATCATCTGGGCGCGGGCCTTGACGCCGCGGCCATCCACGCCGTGGCCGGCCATGGCGCCTACGGTCGCCAGCAAATCATTACGCGGTGCGGTGGTCGGGCCGAAATCGCTCAGCATGACGGAAACGGCGGCCGCTTCGATATCATTCGCCAGGGTGACCTCTTCGGTCACTTCAACCGGCGTGTCGAACACCATGTCGGAAACGATTGGCGACGGCGTCACCACCACTTCTTCGGTGGACACCTCGGGCTTCACCATTTCTTCGAGCTCTTCGACCTCGTCGATCGGCTCTTCAATCGCCGGTGGAGCCACCACCAGCTGGTTGACGTCGCCCGAACCATCGTCGACCGATAACGTCCACATGCCCAGGATAACCAGCAACACCATGTGCACCACCAAGCTGACCAGCCAACTGGGCGCCGCGGTGAAAAAGACAAACCGATGACCGTCGTGGATACTCTCTTCGTAGTATTCTTCTTCGGATTCGGCTGGATCGGCAGTTAGATTTTGGCTCATATGTTTCTCAAAGAGAGAGTCGCTACTCAACCTAAGTATCCCGCTTACCTTCGTAGACTACGCCAGAAACCAGGAAAAAACAAGCGTTATTGCCTTCGACTCGTGGCCGACCGCCGCCCCGACGGAACTGTCCCAGCGGCCCGCATTGCCGGACCGGCACGGCCTCAAACGTAACACCATTGGAGGAAAGCATTACCACGCCTGGGGATACGCCCGTTATTCCACTTTCGCCATGGTGCAGGCGAAGTCGAAACGGGCCGCCAGCTTCCCGTCCAGAGTGACTTTCGCGGTCAGAAAGAAGGTGTCGGCCAGCCGCTCGTTCAGCGTGACGTTCAGCAGAATTGTATCGCCGGGCCGGACCATTTTTTTGAATTTCACATCGCCCAGCCGGGTGGCGACAGGAACCGCCCCCTCTGCTGCCGCCGCATACGTCGACAGCAGCACGGCCCCCGCCTGCATGGCGCTTTCACACAGAATCACCCCCGGAACCAGTGGGAAATCCGGGTAATGGCCCTGGAAAAAGAACTCGTCCGGCGTGAACGTTTTCCGGCATTGAATCTGGTTCTCCGACTGCTCGACGATCTCGTCAAGCAGCAGCATCGGCCGGCGATGGGGAATCGCGGCATGGATTTTTTCAAGCGTCATAATGAGAAACGGCCTAAACGGCGAAAAGGACAATCGAAACAAGCGGCGCCAGGAACGACTGCCGGATCGGGAAGTGTCGTCGCACGAGGCTTGCCAGCCTGGGAGAGCTTAGCTGGCTTTGAACAGGTTGAAGGTAATATGGGCCTGACCCTGGTGATGGGCTTCGTGCCAGCTGATAATCTGCAGCACGCTCAGCAGGGTCAATTTCCGGCCGTCGCGAGCCTCCCACATGATATCGCCCAGCTGGGATTCGCTCAGTCCCGCTAGTGTGCCGAGCAGTTCTTCCCGTCCGGTCGCCAGCACCTGGCGAATTTCGTCCGCCGAGGGAATCTGGTCGTCGGGCGTGCTGCCGCCCTGGAACCGCGACCACAGATCGGAAAACTTTCCCGTTCCTTTGGCCAGTCGCTCAACGGCGAAGATCTCTTCGGTAATGCCAATATGCATCAGCTGCCACGCAATGTGGGCCCTGCCCGCTCCCGGTCGCCAGGCCAGGGCGGCAGGCAGATCGGCCTCACGTTCCATCCGCTCCAGCAGCCCTAGCGTGCGTCCGCGGTTAAACTCAAAATGCTGAGTAAAGGTTTCAAAGACGCTCATCGGGCTCATTCCTCAAAGGAAGGGGCGAATGGGGTTAGCCGCCTGGCGGGCTCGAGCCCTAAATTACGAAGTTGCCGCCGGACTGTCTATTGGACGCCTCCCAGGCCCGCACGGAAGTCGCATGAACCAAGAGCAGAAGAGACTTTTTGATACCGATCCCGCTCCCTGGGATCTCGACGAGGCAGAGGAGAAGTGCGTCGCGACGGTGGTTTTCTCCGAGCCGCCCTTTGGCCCGTTTGATTACCTGGTCCCTACGCGGCTGCAGGGACGGATCGAAGCCGGTCGCCGGCTGCAGGCCCCGCTGGGCCGCGGCAATCGGGTCGTCACGGCGTACTGCGTGTCCGTGGAGTTCCGCCCCACGACCCGCCGCCTGAAAGAGATCCGCACCGTCATCGACGACGCCGCGCTGCTCTCGCCCGCCATGCTGCGGCTGACCAGTTGGATCGCCGAACAGTACCTGTGCCCCTGGGGGAAAGCGATCGAGGCCGTCGTTCCCGCCGGCGTCCGCGGCCAGGCAGGCTCCCGGGAGATGACCTTTCTCTCCGTCCCGCGGAATGTGGCCGCCAAACTGACGACTTTGAAACTGCCGCCCAAACAGCAGGAAGCGCTCGAGCGTCTGGCCGCCTCGACCCGCGCCATGACGCCGGCCGAACTGGCCGACGCGGCCCATTGCACCATGGGACCGATCGCCGCCTTGCGGAAAAAAGGACTCGTCGACGCCGAAGTCCGCCGCGTGCAGCAAGGCGACCATGAGATCCCCTCCGAGCCGCCCGGCGAAAAGCTTACTCTCAACCCGGCCCAGCAGGCGGCGCTCGACGCCATCCGCCGCACGCTCGACAGCGCCAAGCATGAAACGCTCCTGGTGCACGGCGTAACCGGCAGCGGCAAAACAGAGATCTACATTCGCGCCATCGAAGAGGTCATCCGTTTTGGCCGCCAGGCGATTGTGCTGGTGCCCGAGATCAGCCTCACGCCGCAAACGCGGCAGCGGTTTCGCTCCCGCTTCCAGTCCGTCGCCGTGCTGCACAGCCGACTCACGCCGTCGGAGCGTCACTGGCACTGGCAGCGTATCGCGGAAGGAAAGATCGAGGTCATCGTCGGCGCCCGGAGCGCGATCTTCGCCCCCACGCCCAACCTGGGGCTGATCGTGCTCGATGAAGAACACGACGCCTCCTTCAAGCAGGATTCGGAACCCCGGTACCATGCCCGCGAAGTGGCGTTGCGGAGAGCGCAAGAAGAACAGATCCCGCTGGTGCTGGGCTCGGCGACGCCCGCGCTGGAAAGCTGGCAACGGGCCCTGTCCGGTCAGTTTCGCCGCATTGATCTGCCGCTGCGCGTCGCCGACCGGCCGTTTCCGCTGACCGAGGCAATCGACCTGCGGGCCGAGTTCACCCACCAGGGCAGCCGCGGCGCCATCAGCCGCCCTTTGCACAATGCCATGCGAACCGCCCTGGAAGACGAAGGCCAGATCATCCTGCTGCTGAACCGAAGGGGATTCTCCACCAACATCCAGTGCCCGGCCTGCGGCCATGTGGTGAAGTGCGACCAGTGCGATATCGCCCTGACCCATCATCGCGACGGCGACCAGGCCATCTGCCATTACTGCGACTACCGCATTCCACCGCCGCCTTCCTGTCCTGAGTGCCAGTTTGCTGGCATTCGTTACGGCGGGCTGGGAACGCAGCGGCTGGAGACCGAAGTCAAAGCCCGGTTCCCGGACACGTCCTGCGTGCGGATGGATTCCGACAGCATGCAAAAACCAGGCAGCCATGAGAAAGCGCTCGCTTCCTTCCGCGCCGGCGATGTTCGGATTCTGCTTGGCACGCAGATGATCGCCAAAGGCCTCGATTTCCCCAACGTCACGCTCGTCGGCGTGATCAACGCCGATACCTCGCTGCACCTGCCCGACTTCCGCGCTGCGGAACGGACCTTTCAGCTGGTGACCCAGGTGGCCGGACGCACCGGCCGCGGCGCCAGGGCGGGGCGCGTGCTGGTGCAAACCTTCAGCCCCGAACACCCCGCGATCCAGGCGGCGCTCCAGCACGACTATTACCGCTTTGCCGCCGGCGAACTGCCGATCCGGAAGGAGTTTGGCTATCCGCCTTTTGAGCAGGTTATTCGCCTGATCGTCCGCGGGCCGATCGAAGAGCAGACCGAGCAGTTCGCCGACCTGATCACGGATCGGATGCGGGCCCGGATCGAAGACCAGCAGTTCGATGCCCGCGTGATGGGTCCGGCGCCGGCCCCCATTTCCAGGCTCCGCGGCAAGTTCCGCTACCACGCCCTGCTGCAGGGGCCCAGCGGCGATCAGCTCCGCGACGTGGCCCGTCACGCCGCCATCGACCTGCCCGTGATCGACGAACTGCAGTGGATCTTCGACGTCGACCCCACCAGCCTGCTGTAACCAGCCAGATAGCCGAAGTCGCCAGGCTTTGGAAGAATCGCCTTGGGCGCTAGCAACAGCGGCCAAACTCTGGCGAGTTCAGCTACGGAGAATGGGCGTCGCCACCTGGCTGGCGATGTTGACGAAAAGGTTTTAGTTGAAATCCAGGCGGCTCAAAATTAGAGTCCATCCTGTCCCCTGGTAATTCCCTCCCCTGGCGAGGTTCGATCATGGCGTCTCCCCGCGTCCGAACACTGCTGCTGATAGCCTGCGGTCCGTTGTTCGCCGGCCTGCCTGGCACGGCAACCCCGGCCGCCGCCCAATCGCTTTCTCCCCTGACATGGCAGACCGACGAAATTGGCTATGCCTATTACGAGACCGTGCGCAATGGCATGCGGCAGCGGGTCTATCAGCGACCCGACCAGCAGGCGTTTGCCTGGGAGGTCCGCAATCACATCGGCAAGCTGGGGCTGCCCGACGCCCGGCCCCCGGCGGCGACCATCGGCCGCGATGCTCTCGGCCGAAATTGGCGCAGCGACGAGCTGGGCTATCCGTATTATGAGGTCGCCCGGGGACCCGTGTCGCACCGCGTGTACTACCAGCCGGAACGCCGGGCCGCAGCCGCCCAGGCCCGCTTTTATCTGCAGCAGGTCGACTGGGAAGCGGCCGCCAGGCAAGGCGTACGCAACGCTGTCGTCCGCGGATTCAATGCCGCCCGCACGCCGGCCTTGCCCGCACCGGGCGCCATCAGGTCCGCCGTCAGCGACGCCCTGGTCGATGGCCTGAACCGGGTCGACGTCGCAAACCTGTCCCGGCCGCGCGCCGGCGATCAACCCCTGGGCCCTAGTGTGGCGACGTTCCAGCGGCTGGTCGAAGCGGGCGTCGAAGACGCCGTGGTGCAAGCCCTCAACCAGGTGCAAACGCAGGCCGCCGCCTCGGAGCCGCCGCCTGCCGGAGAACGGACCGTGCTGCACGGCTGGGTGCAAAGCGACGAGGGACTCTTCCCGTTGCTGGCCGGGCCCGCGTATCAGCTGCGCCCGCTGGCCGACGTTCCCCTGATCGCCGTCTACTCGGAAGGACGTCTGCTCTACGCCCGCTGCCGCTATTTCGCCCTTTATGAAGACGCGCTGGAAACGCAGCGCGAATGAGGAAATAAATCGCCCTCGGTCGGACGCGCATTAACGAAAACAGGCCGCCCGGGATGGGGCGGCCTGTTGCATGAGGGGATCAACTGCGAGTTGTCAGGGCGACGCTCAGGCGCTGACCTTCACGTCGACCGGGTCAACGAAGTCGGCGTCGAGGGCGTTGACTTCCTCGACCGTCATTTCGCCGTCCTGCAGCCACACGCGATAATTCAGTTCCAGCGGCTGCTTCTCGGTCAGGTCGAATTCAAAGTACGAACCGAAACGGCCGTAGTCGCGTTCGCTGAAACGGGACTCTTTCGGGTTCTGCGGACGATCCAGATAGCAGGCCGTATAGCGATCGCCGTTGACGACGAAGCTCATGGCGTTCCAGGGCAGATTGGCGTGGGTTTTGTCGCCGGGCCAGTTACGGAAGCTGCCGGGCTTGTCTTTGCCATCGGGACGCAGGTAGTAGGTTTCCTTGTTGGAAGTTTCGGCCACGTGCTGCGCGGCGCGGAACTGGAAACCGGCGTGCTGCGGGTCGCCGTCCAGGCGAACGTCGCCGGCTTCGCTGGTGAGGCGATCGGCAAATTCGATCAGCATGCCGCCCGGGGTGTTGTAGACGGTCATCTCGCGGAGTTCGACGGCGAAGAGATCGTCTTCCGTGCCGTTCCAGTGAATCCGCACCAGGTGACGGCCGAGTACGGGACCCGTCTCTTGCGACAGGAACTCTTCGTGCGTTTGCGACTCGCCTTTATGCAGGTGCCAGATATCGGCTTTCTTTCCGTCGCCGTAGGCGATCCGGTTAAAGCCATAGTACAGGCCGCGATGGTGCGGGAATTTGCCGCCGGGGCCCTTGGTGACCAGCTGCTTCCCTTGCGGGTCAAAGACATGGTGGTACACCTTATAGGTTTCGCCGCGCCGCTCGGGCGTGGAGTTGTCGACCCGTTCGTACATGTAACGCAGCACGGGCTTGTCGCCGAAGGTCAGGTTGGCGTGCTTGCCCGGCTCGTCGGTCCAGGCAAAGGAAGTTCCCTTGGCGGGCTTGTCGCTGATCTGGGCTTTCAGTTCCAGCGTCTGGCCGGCCGCCAGTTTGGGCAGCACAAAGTGCAGCTCCCCTTGCCAGCCGGCGGCCTTGGTGCGGGTCGCCAGCAGGCCGGGTGCGGTGAGCTGGCCGACCAGTTCCTGGCCGTTGGCGTCGGTCAGGGTGACCGAGCTATCGCTGTCGAAGCCGGCGGGCAACTGCACCGGAACCGAGACAGGCGTATTCACGCGGTCATGTTTGCCGGCGGCGACCGTCAACTGCAGCGAGTGATCGGCCGCGCTGGCAACCGTTGCCCCTAGCAGCAACAGACTGAAACCGCACGCCAGGGTCGAATCAAGGAAAAATCGTTTCATAGGATCAGGCAGGCCTTCGTAAAGAGTGAATGGAGTGTTGGTAACAGCATACCTGCGGCCGCGCGAATTCTCAATTTCCTTCCCAGAGTTCTGTGGAGAGCGATTCGCAGAGACGCAATTGGTAGAGGAGCCATTAGCAATTAGCTAAAACTCGCGCAGCCACAACCACCGCAGGGGATGGGCAGCCGATCGTTCGTTCCTCAAAGAGCAAATCATGAGGAAGGCGGGATCGAGAAGCTCTGGCAAAGGAATTTCGCCAAAGAGGGGCCGGCATCTGGGAAGTGCAACGCAGCGATTGCCGCCTGGCCCCACGGCTGACAGATTATCTGTGAGCCGTCATCAAAAGCACCTGCCTCGCCCGACTGTCACGTGTCAGGACGTGACGCGAGGAACGTTGGGTGCTTGTGGTTCTACAAAATTTGTACGGTGTTTGTACTGTGGTCGTACCGCGCATGGTCAGCTTTCGCCGGGCATGCGGTACTCAGGGCGCTTTCCCGCGAAGGGAAAAACGGCTTTAGACGGCGCGATTCCGCTTGGAACGGCGTTCCGCCCGAAGTCGTGAGCGTCGCTTGATCTCGCTCGGTTTTTCGTAATATTCGCGGCGGCGCATTTCTTTTTTGATGCCACTGCGTTCCACTAGTTTACGGAAACGTCGCACAGCCTCCTGGATGGTTTCGCGATCACGGACCTGCAACCGAACCATGCGTCCTCCTTTAATGGGGAAATGAATCAAAAATTCAGGCAATTCGGTATCGTATCGGAATTCCTTCGCCGCTGTCTAGACGAGCGCGCAGAAAATTAGCCAATTCGGGCCGGATTGCCGCCCTCTTTCTAATACAAGCCTCTGTACAAGACCGTCTCAAGACTAGCTGCTGCAGTGTTCTGCAGCAGCGACCGCCCTTGACAGCGGCCCCCCAATTTAGCTTATGCCGGGCGCCAGGCAAGCTGCTTTTGTCTCGACGTCGCAGTAAAAGCGGCAGGCAAATCGCGGACGGAGGGCCAGGGAAGAACATTTTCATCAACACTTCATAGAAGGGTCGGCCGCGTCCAATTGACCCTTTCTACCGCAACTGATAGATTGTCCCAAATTCCCCACCCGGTCTTGTCAGGCGCCGCTCTTTGGCGGCCCCGTGTGGGCGATTATCTTTTTCAATTGCTTTGGCTCAAAGTTTCTCCTGCCAAACCCATCAGGGCTAAGGAAAACGGCTGATTCCCGGGTCACCGGTTTCAGACAGGCCAGGCCAACCACAAGGAGCACTCCATGGCGGAGTCGTTAGTTTCAGAACTGGTAGAAGCAGGCGTTCATTTTGGCCACCGCGCGAGCCGGTG
This sequence comes from Lignipirellula cremea, assembly GCF_007751035.1. Lineage (NCBI taxonomy): Bacteria > Pseudomonadati > Planctomycetota > Planctomycetia > Pirellulales > Pirellulaceae > Lignipirellula > Lignipirellula cremea. Next base: position 1,358,029 of record NZ_CP036433.1, read on the forward strand.
GAACCCCAAAATGGCTCCGTACATTTATGCACGGAAAAACCTGATCCATATTATCGACGTACGGGAAACCGTGCGCGGCATGCTGCGGGCCAAGAAATACCTGGGCCAGGTCGCCGCCGGCGGTAGTCTGGTGCTGTTTGTCGGCACCAAGCGTCAGGCCGGCGCCGCCATTGAACGCGAATCGCTGCGTTGCAAAATGCCGTTCGTCAGCGAACGCTGGCTGGGCGGGGCGTTGACCAACTTCCGCACCATTCGCAGTCGACTCGGCCGTCTGGAAGAGCTGGAAGCGTTGCGCTCGGGCGAAGAGCTGCAGTCCTACTCCAAAAAGATGCAGTCCGCCCTCAGTCGCGAATACCGCAAAATGTATCGCAACCTGAACGGTCTTCGTTCGATGAACCGCCTGCCTGAGTGCCTGGTGGTGATCGACCCCAAGAAAGAGAAGAACGCCGTTCGCGAAGCGAACAAGCTTGGCATTACGGTCGTCTCCCTGATTGATACCGACTGCGATCCCGATCCGGTCGATCTGCCGATCCCCGGCAACGACGACGGTATCCGTTCGATTGAAGCAGTCGTCAAGCATCTGGCGGACGCCGTGCTCGAGGGGTTGAACTCCCGCGCTGTCGACAAGCAGGCCGAACCGCAGCCCGTCGCCGTCGGCGCCGAAGAAGACAAAGACTAACCCCTGGCGATCCGGCCGCGGCAAACCCGCGGCCGGTTCCGGGCGGGCCGAACCTGATTGCTTTCCCAGGGGTCTTTCCTGTGGCCTCTGTGGGATGGCTCGCTGTCGCCGCGCACAACGCAACAGCTCGCTGTGTCAGGGCGAGGGGTGTCTGCGCACTCACGCGCGACCCGCGTTGTGGCCCATTCCCAGTATTTACATTGCCCTGTTAGGACGCGAGGAGAATCACCATGGCGGATATTACTGCCAGTGCCGTCAAAGCATTTCGTGAAAGAACCGGTTTGCCGTTGATGGATTGCAAAAAAGCGCTGACCGAAGCCGGCGGCGACGAAGATGCAGCCATCGAAATCCTGCGGAAAAAGGGGAAAGCCCTGTCCGACACCCGCGGCGACCGCGAGACCTCGTTCGGACGCTTCGGCATCTACCTGGGCGACAATGTGGCCGCCCTGGTCGAACTCAAATGCGAGAGCGCCCCGGTCACCCAGAATGAAGAATTCCGGCAACTGGCGAACGATCTGGCCCAGCAGTTGGCGACCGGCCCTGGCGCCGCCACGGCCGAAGAACTGCTCGCCCAGAACTCGCCCAGCAAAGGCATTCCGCTGAGCGAACAGAAAGACGACCTGTTCAATCGCATCCGCGAAGTGTTCAACGTCGGCCGCATCGTTCGCTTTGAAGGCCGCTCGGGCGCCTATGAGCATCCCGGTTCGGTCGTGCATGGCGTTCTGCTGGAAGCCGACGGCGGTACGCCGGAGCAGCTCCGCGACATTTGCATGCACATTGCCGCCATGTCGCCTAGCGCTCTCAAAGTCGACGAACTGGACGCGGACGAAGTCGCCAAAGAACGGAACATCCTGCGTGAAGCCGCCCTCAAAGAAGGCAAACCGGAAAGCATTGTCGACAAAATGGTCGACGGCCGGATGGGGAACTTTTATGCGGAACGCGTCCTGCAGGAACAGCCTTTTGTGAAAGCCGAGAACAACGAAACGGTGGGCGCCTTTGCCGCCGCCAACGGCATCACGCTGAAAAAGTTCGTGCACTGGGAACTCAGCTCCACGAACTAAGCCTCGTGGAACTGGACCGAAGACAACGCCCCGCAATGTGACTGCGGGGCGTTCTCTGCAGTGGACCGTAGACCCGCACCCTCGAAGAAATGGAATGAACGATGACGGATCCACGTTACAAGCGGGTCGTGCTCAAGCTCTCAGGCGAAAGTTTTTGCCGCGCCGATGAACGCGGCATCAGCATGGACGAAGTCGTCGCCATTGCCCGCCAGGTGCAAACGGCCGCTGAAATGGGCTGCGAAATCGCCGTCGTCTGCGGCGGCGGAAATATCCTCCGCGGCGCCCAGTTCATGTCCCAAGGCGCCGGCATCCAGGAAGCTACCGCCCATTACATGGGCATGCTGGCCACCGTCATCAACGGCCTGGCCCTGCAGGACGCGCTGGAATCGCTCGGCTGCCAGACCCGGCTTACCTCCGCCATCCGGATGGACGGCGTGGCCGAACCGTACATCCGCCGTCGTGCGCGTCGTCATCTGGAAAAAGGCCGCATTGTGATCCTGGCTGCCGGCACCGGCAGTCCCTTCGTCACCACCGACACGGCCGCCGCCCAGCGGGCTCTGGAGTTGGAAGCCGAAGTGCTGCTCAAAGCGACCCGCGTCGACGGCGTCTACAGCCACGACCCCGAGAAAAACCCGCACGCCGAGTTCTACTCCAATCTGGATTACAGCACCGTGCTGGAGCGGAATTTGCGTGTGATGGACGGCACCGCCATCGCGCAGTGCATGGAACACAACATGCCGATTCTGGTCTTTAACTTCCAGAAGCAGGGAAATATCCAGCGCGCCGTCAATGGCGAGCGGGTCGGCACGCTCATCGCTTCCCGGAGCGAATAGCGCCGTCCGCCTGGAATTCAGCGCTCGCCCTTCCGAGCGAACGCTGTCCTGGCGTTGTTCGTCGCTTATCCCGGCGGCAGGCGTCCTTCTTCCTGCAGGGAAGTCTCTTCGCGTGCCCCGGGCAGCAAGCACGCGAGCGGAAGTCAGTGGCCGGCCGCTGGGGCGGCGCATTGGTCCGCTTTTTGGACAATTCCGAACCGCATGCCGCCTTGGCCCTGCGACCAGATCGCGCTGGATACCTGGCATCGGACCTTTCCTGAAACGGTCCAGCTCGGTAACTTGGCGCATCGGCAAGTGCGATGTCACCACAGAAATTCAAGGCTTGACGCCGCGGACTCGGCCTCGATTCCGTACGCCCTTGCGGAACAGGACAGGACTCGCGGCCGAGACCACTACCCCAATTCTTGGCGTTAACACAGCACCCTTAAAGCGACGCGGAGCCAGTTGTCTCCCTGTTTTCTCCGCGACCAATTTTTTCCCAGACAAGTTTCGCGTCCGTATGAATATCGCCATTTTGTCGCGCAATCCCAAACTCCACTCCACCATGCGGCTGAAAGAAGCGGGGGAGCAGCGGGGCCACAATACCATCGTGGTCGACTATCTGCGCTGTTACATGGATATCGCGGCCCACAAGCCAAAACTGATTTACCAGGGACGTGCGCTCGACGATATCGATGCCGTTATTCCGCGAATTGGCTGGTCCCAGGCATTTTACGGCTCGGCCGTGGTGCGGCAGTTCGAAGTGATGGGCGTTCTCACCGTGAACCAGTCGATCGCCATCACCCGCACCCGCGACAAGCTGCGCTCGCTGCAGCTGCTTTCCCGAAAAGGGCTGGGTCTGCCGGTTACCGGTTTTGCCCATTCCACCAAAGACATCGACGGCCTGCTGCAGATCGTCGGCGGCGCCCCGCTGGTGATCAAGCTGCTGGAAGGCGCCCAGGGAATTGGCGTGATCCTGGCGGAGACGCTCAACGCGGCCCAGGCGGTAATCGAGGCGTTCCGCGGTCTCGATGCGAATATCCTGGTGCAGGAGTACATTCAGGAAGCGGCGGGAGCCGACTTGCGCTGCCTGGTTATCGACGGCAAAGTGGTCGCCGCCATCAAGCGGCAGGCCGCCCCGGGAGAATTCCGAGCTAATCTGCATCGGGGCGGCACGGCCGAAAAAGTGCGCCTTTCGCCCGACGAACGCAGCTGCGCGGTGCGCGCCGCCAAGGCGATGGGCCTGGCGATTTGCGGCGTCGACCTGATCCGCTCCAACCGTGGCCCGCTGATCATGGAGGTCAACTCGACCCCCGGCCTGGAAGGACTGGAGTACGCCAGCGGCGTCGATGTGGCGGGAAAGATTATCGAATATGTCGAGCGTAAGGTAGACTCTTCGCACGGAGCTACCCCCACCATCGAATAGCGGTCCTCTCCATGACGTCACCGTTTCAAATTGCCGGCGAAGCAATCCCGCCGGGAGCCCGCCACCGGCTTGAGTTGCCCATCGCCCGCTTGCCGACGGAAACCTGGGTTTCCATGCCGCTGGAGGTCGTACACGGTCGGCGTCCCGGTCCGCGGCTATGGCTCAGTGCGGCCGTCCACGGCGACGAACTCAACGGGGTGGAGATCATTCGCCAGGTGCTGGAAACGCTCGATCCGGTCACGCTGGTCGGCACCATCGTGGCGGCTCCCATCATTAACGTGTTCGGTTTTCTCAACCAGTCGCGATATCTGCCCGATCGTCGTGATCTGAATCGCTGCTTTCCCGGCAACTCCAAAGGCTCGCTGGCCTCGAGACTGGCGAACCTGTTCATGACCGAGGTCGTGCAACGCTGCACCCACGGTATTGATCTGCATACAGGCTCCAATCACCGCACCAACTGGCCGCAGATCAGGGCCAATCTGGCGGATCCGGAAACTTTGCGCTGCGCCAACGCCTTTCGGGCGCCCATCATGATCAGCTCCGACCTGCGCGACGGTTCGCTCCGCGAGGCCGCGTCCGAGTACGGCGTGCCGGTGCTGCTGTACGAAGGCGGCGAACCTCAGCGGTTTAATCGTGAGGCGATCTCCCGGGGGGTCGAAGGGGTTCTGCGGGTGATGTCGGTTCTGGGAATGTGCAAACGGCCGAAGTTCAAGAAACGGGAAGAATCGCTCGTCGCCAGAACAACCACCTGGGTGCGTGCCCGCCGCGGCGGCATCTTTCGCCTGGAAGTCGAACTGGGCGATCGGGTGAAGAAGAAGCAGCAGCTGGGTTTTATCGGCAATGCTCTGGCCGGCGAGGTGTCGGCGGTATCGGCTCCCGTCGCGGGCGTGGTCATCGGTCTGAGCAACAATCCGCTGGTTAACCAGGGAGACAGCCTGGTGCATATCGCAGAATTATAGTCCGGGCAGGCGGTCCGACCTGGCGACGAATTGCGACCTATACTTTGCATGGGTTTAGATTCCCGCTGCTTTCTGGTCGTCTTTTCTTCTCACTCTTGAGCCGCTATGAATTCGCAACCTCTGCGTGTGTTGATCGCCGCTGATGATCGCTCGCTGCTGCGCGATCTGTCCCGCTTTCTAACAATGTTTGGCTACGACGTGCAGCAGGCCGCTGGCGTAGGCCGGGCGATGGCCGCGATGGAGCGAGAACGGGCCGACATTATCCTGGTCGATGAAAGCCTGACTGCCCGCGTCGGGCTGGACTTTTGCCGCTCGATTAATCGCCATCCGCATGAACCGGCCGCCGCCCTGATCTGGCTGGTCGAAAGCCTTGAAGCCGACGAGGTCGCCGATGCGTTGGCCGCTGGGGTCGAAGACTTCCTGGCCCGTCCGATCGACCGGGGCGAACTGCTGGCCCGACTGCGGGCCGCCGGCCGCATGCTGGAATACGAGCGCAGGGCGCGGGAGCAGTCGGGCATCGATCCCAACACGGGGCTGCTCAGCCGTTCGGCCTTTTTTGACTTGGCCGAGCGCGAAGCAGCCGTCAGCCTGCGCCGTTCGAATGGGCATCGCCACCCTGCGCCTTTGACGTGCGTGGTGTTTGATCTGGACTTTTTCAGTCGCGTGAGGCGGGTCCATGGGCCCGAAGCAGAACGCCGTATTCTGGCGGCCGCCATTGATAAACTTCCCGAATGGTGCGCCACGCCGGCCGAGATCGCCTGCCTGGGCGGCGATCGCTTTGCCGCGCTGTTGCCGCAATTCTCAGAGGCGGAAGCGGCCGACTGGTCCGATCAGCTGCGCTTGCGGCTGCGCGATACCGAGTTCCGCTACGACCGCCATGCGTTCACTTTTACGGCGAGCTTTGGCGTCGCCCAGCACGACCAGGTGGAACTGATTGAGGATTTCGTGGCGCGGGCCGAGCAGGCGCTGGAAACGGCCAAAGAAAGCGGCCGCGATTTTGTCTGCTGCAGCGACCCCGAAGCCGAAGACTGGGTCGAAGAGAACTCGCCGGAAAACTGGTTCCACGACACTCTCGCACGTGATGTCATGATCGCCTGTCCCGTCTGGCTGCACGAAGACGACACCATGGCCCAGGCGGCCGCCCTGCTCAAACAGACCGGCGCTCCCATTCTGCCTGTGGTCAACAAGGACCAGCGACTGGTCGGCGGGATCAGCGAGAAAGAAGTCGCCGAGTTTCAGCGTTTGAGTTCCCCCCGACGGGACCAGCGGCTGGTGGTCGATTCAATGGAAGTCTGCATCCACCGGGAATCGGAGAGGGCTCCGTTTACGGCCCTCATGGATCGCTTTGCGGCGGACCCCAGCGTCTCCGTGATTCTCGTCCAGAACCAAAAGCCCGTGGGCATCGTAACACTAGGGGCCCTGGCTGCTTTGAGCACCCCCCTCGACCAGAATTCGTTTGCCTCCCAAACCTACGAGGCATCGAGCCAATTCCTAAGGGTCTCTGAGGAATTCTCCCTACCTAGTGCGTAAAAATGCAAATCCAAATGGTTTTGTTAACGCTGATAGTGGGGTATTTACCTATACCTGAGAAGACTTCTCACCCCCTAACCCTTGAAGTATTCTACGATTATGTTATGATAGGAAGTGAGTTGACTGGCCTCCAAAACTCTGGTTTGGAAAATACAAAAGACGGCCATGCATATGGTCGATTAAACTAGTGGCTGGGTGTTCCTTCTTTAGGACAAACGTTTCTGCCCGACGTTGTGTCCCCGAACACCCAGCCCTTTTTTTATGCGCCCGCGTTGGCGTTACGCGGTCGTCGCTTATAATTTCCGGGCAGTCCTTAGTGGGCGCGTGAGAACCCGCGATGCAGGTTCTCTCGCTGCGTGCAGCCGACTTCCTCGTTTCTCAGCCCGGGCGATCCCTGGCGATCCTTCTGCCGGGTACTCTCCATGATCAATACGCCCACCAAAATAGAACGGCAAGGCGACCGCGCCATTTGCATCCACTGGAGCGATGGCTCCCAGCGCGAATACGGCGTCCAGGAATTGCGCGACGCGTGCCCTTGCGCGAACTGTCGCGAGAAGAACCCGGCGGATGGGAAGAACGTCGTCAATCCTTTGCAGGTGCTCAGCGAGAGCGACATGCGGCCGCTGACGATCCAGGGGATGAAGCCGGTCGGCACGTACGCCTACAGCATCCTGTTCAGCGACGCCCACACCAGCGGCATCTACACGTTTGAACTGCTGGCGCGGCTGGGCAAAGCCCGCTAAATAATGGTGGACCTGGCCACAAGTCCGTATCGTTGAGGCGGGAGGAGTCAAGAGGGATCTGTGGCCAGATCCATTACGGGGAGATTGGTGTGACGCAACAAAAAAGGCCACGGCGTGCCTTGCCGTGGCCTGCGTTCGACCTGGCGACTTTACTCGCGAGCTGAGCCTTCTACCACAAAGGCGAAAACGGAAACGCCCTTCTTTTCTCCCGTTTTGGTCTCCAGTCCCACCTGGAGCACTTTCCATTCGTCGTCGCCTTTCTCAAACACGGCTGGCGCCTTGACCTCTGCGTTGGGCGACTGCAGGGCGATGATCGCCGGATGGGTCGCCTGGGCCGCCGTGGCGCTCAACTCCACCAACTTCTCATAGGGCAGCGGCTGGAGCGATTTATCTCCGTCGGCGTTGACCAGTAGCATGAAATCGCGGGTGACCGAGGTGCCCACATGGTTGCCGTCGATCGGCTGCAGCTGGAATCGCATGGTGTACATGCCGCGGTCGATATCGCGATCGCGAAAGTCGGCCCCCCGACGACGATAGCGGATCACGCCGATCAGTTCGCCCGGTTCAAACGGATAAAGCAGTGCATTCGTGGCCTCAAAATCCGCTTTGGCGGGAATGTCTTTCCGCAGCCAGATTTCACAGAGCGTGCTGGTTTCGCTCCGCATTACGGCGATGCCGGTGGGGGCCAGAGCTTTGGCGATTTCCGGGGCCAGATCTTCGGCCGGAGCGGGCGACTCTAGCACCTTGGTGTGGTACTCGTCCGCCTGGCAAACGCCGCCCGCCAGCAAGGCCGCCGCCATCACGGCGGAACGAGAATAAAAAGAGAACTTCAGCATGGGTGCAACTCAATGGTACTAGGACAGGCAGGCCCAGGCAGCAAACTCGCGCCTGGCTTGCCGGCAAGTGCAGGGCGCACTCCCGGCAGCATCTGCAACAGGATAGGAAAGAAGGGAAGCGTCCGTCGTCCACGGTCCGACGTTACCAGAAGGTCCGTGATACGCGGGTGCGACTTGGAGGACTATTCGTAGTAGAACTCGCCCATGTAGGCGCTACGGGTGTCAGGAATCTCCCACCGCACGCCCAGGCCGCGGCCATTAACTTTGCCTTCCAGGGTAACGCCTGGGGCGAAGTTTTCCAGCTTGACCAGTGGCGGATAGTAGGCGGATTCGTTCGAGCAAATGCAATCGCCTTTACGCGCTTTGCGGGTGGACAGCTCGACATATTTGCCGGCCGAAAGTTTGCCGGTAAGCTCGGTCGTTTCCAGTTCCAGGGAGACGGGCGAGTAGCGGACGTCGACGACGTTATCGCCGGCCCGTCCGGCATGCTTTTTGGCGAAGGCGACCAGGGCGGCCCGCTGGCTGACGTCGGCCTTCTCATCGACCACAATCAGCGACTTCAGCTCCTCGGCATTTTCCATCCCTTGAAAACCAAGGGTGTGCGAAGCACGGACCACCATGATCACGCTCAAGCCTTTGAGCGATACGGCGTTGTCGGTGTCTTCGGTGATTCGCCAGGCCAGCACGGCGTCTTTGCCGGTGATGCCGGATTCGCCGTTGGCGAAGCAGGGTCCCGTATAGATCTGGCAGGTGCGGGCTTCCATGTAGTGGCCGCTCGTTTCGGCAACCAGAGAGCCTGCGGGCAGCAAGGCCGCCGCCACAAGGAGCATGGGGAGCGTACGAAACATCGAGGACTTCCTCCGTTTTGAAGTGGATTAATCGAGGACGCGAACGATCCGCCTGGATTCGCGTGCTTACGATTATAGCCCAACGACACGGGGAGAGGACAGGATTTCATGCCGAAACGTCCACCTTGCTGCTGCAGAAAGTGTCTCCCGTAGCTGAACTCGCCAGAGTTTGGCCGCTACTCCCAGAAGACTCTCTCCCAAGTCCGGCGACTTCGGCTACATCGGGGGCAGGGTTCCAGGAATGTGCGGACAAGAAACGAAAAAAGCTGGTCACAGACCAGCTTTTTTACTTCGATACAGGTTAGTCCCTGCCGGCGACTAGTCGCACAGCGGGTCTTTACGTTCCGTGATCACGGGGCACTGCGAGGCCATTTCCGCGTTCAGTTCGGTAAACGGAGCCCATTCTTCCGGAAGATTATCTTCGTGGAAGATCGCTTCGACGGGACACTCCGGAACGCAGGCTTCACAGTCGATGCATTCTTCGGGGTGGATATACAGCATCTGCTCGCCTTCGTAGAAGCATTCTACGGGGCAAACCACAACACAATCAGTGTAACGGCAGCCAAAGCAAGGCTGGGCGACTACGTGAGTCATCGATCGACTCTCCTTTGGTAGTAACGACGCCAGTGCGGCGGAGGGAACCGGACGTGTTCAACAAAACATCTTAAATGTAAACGACAAACCCTGATTAACGCCGGTTCCTTATAAAAAGGAAGTGTCCGACAAAAAAGTGAGGTCGCATCGACGTTGATCGGCTGCAGCACCCGACGCAGAACACTATTTAACGGGTTTCGTTTGACAGAGTCAGCGAACCGTTGCCTGGATTCTGCTGGCGGGGAAATAAATGAAACGCGCTAAGGTTAACCTGTCCCACCTATTTCCTCGGCATCGTAGTACTCCCCCCCGTACCTGTCAAGACGCCTCAACCTGGGGCCCTCGCACGATTTTCGCCGATTTTCACAGATCGCTGCCGAATCGCCCCGCGACGACCGGCAAGGTCCGCGCAAGTCGCAGGATCTGGCGGATGGGGGCCGGACTTAATCGTCTGTGAGAAGCATAAGTCTTGCTTCAAAGCGAGGCCCCATCTAGAATTGATAGAAGCAGGGACGGAAGTGCTGCCTCTTGCGGCTTTGTTGCTTTGTTCCTCCATTTCCCTTACGCCGTGGCGTAACCGTGTACTCAATTGGGGCGCTGGCTCGTGGTTCTGTCACAAACCGACCGCAGTCTGCTGCAACGTTGCCTGGGGCGCCAGCCGCGCGCTTGGGAGGATTTCGTCGATCGATTTCTCGGTCTGGTGGTGCATGTCGTGCAGCATACGGCCCAGTCCAAGTCGATCCGCCTGTCAAAGGAAGACGCGGAAGACCTTGTCGCCGACGTTTTCTTCGCCATTGTCAGCGATGACTTTGCTTCCCTGCGGCGATTTCGCGGCGAAAGTTCATTGGCCACCTATCTGACGGTGGTAGCCCGCCGGGTGGTAGTCCGCGAACTGCTCAAACGGAAGGTTCCTGCCGCTCTGGGTGAGGAAGCGGTCGAAGCAGTCGCTGATAACCATCATCCGCCCGAAGAACGGATCACAAACCGGGAGGAAGTCGACCGCCTGCTGGAAGGGCTGGCTGACCCGGAAGCGGCCGTTATTCGCCTTTATCATCTCGAAGGCAAGTCGTACTCAGAAATCAGCACGGCTGTCGGCCTGGCGGAAAACAGCATCGGCCCCACGCTCACGCGAGCGCGTGAAAAAATGCGTAAAGCGGCCGCCAACTAACGGCCGTTGGCGGCGCGTAGTCGGCGGCGAACGCCCGCCGACAATTTCGCCATGACAGGCGTTCTTTCCTTCATCGGCGTGATCGGGTTTTGCTGTGGCAGCGACCGTCCAGCCGGTATTTCTGGTGCGACGCTTCCGGTCCTTGCTTTCCGCATCTTCTTGGTTTCCCGAATTTTCTCGCCGGGATTTTTGGACCCGTTCCAAGAAACGCTAGCCGAGGCCCTGAGTCGGCTGATAGACTAGAGCTTTGCCGTCATTTATCGGGAGCTTCGTGTCTATATGTCAGTCGTCGAATGTCTCATGTGCGGGGGCGAAGTCACCGTTCCGCGCGATCTTAGTTCTGCCGCGACAGTTCGCTGTCCGCTCTGCCAGGAAAGCTACGCCTACGGCGACCTGCAGCAAACCCAACCGCCTGCCCTGATTGTTGTCGACGATCCGGGCGCGGTGGCGACTGCAGCTCGGGCGCCAGTGGCCGCGGCGGCGGGCGGTTTCTCCTTCGATGGCATCGCCTCGGCGGTTGATGAAACCGCTGACGATGACAACGACATCGGCGGCATACAGACCAGCACGCTGTCTCCGGCGACAGAGAAATCGCCGGCCCGTCGTCGGGCGCCGGCCCCTCGACGTGCGAAGAAAAAGCCGAAGAACCCGATCTTTGAAGTGGCCAAGATCGCGATCGGCGGCGTCGTGGGTATCGTCGGCGCCTTGCTGATCCTGGCATGGGGCCCCAAAATCGACGCGCTGGGCCTGGGTCCCAAACTGGCCAAATCGTCGATGACCCGCTGGGCCGTACCGGCCTCATTGCGGGGCGAAGCCGCCACCGCCGACCAGCAACTTCCCCAGGGCAGCAAAGGCGAACCGTTCAACAGCGGGGGATTCGATTCCGGCAGTTTCCAGAACGACACCCTGAACGAACTTAGCCGGACCACGCAGACCGGCGACTCCAAACCGAAGGGCCCGCGTCGCCCGCGACAGGGCGGCCTGGATACGATCGTTGAGGATAACGGCCCGACAGAGAACGGTCCAACGGATAACGGCCCAGCTGGCTTTGATCCGTTTGCCGGCGGCCTTGATACGAACGACGATCCGTTTGGCGCTCCGCCCGTTACGCCCACCTTGCCCACCGACAATCAGCCCGTTCCCGGTCTGCCTGGCGCCAGCTTGCCGGATCCGAGCCTGCCCGAAGCGAGTCTGCCCGATCCGACGCTTCCCGCACCCAGCCTGCCGGGCGGCGAGGCCAGCGCCGATCCGTTTGGTCTGCCGGGAACTCCGCTTGCCAGCAACCCTTCGAGCTTTCCCGATACAGGTCTTGGCCTGACTCCCGAGGAGTCGACCTTGCCAGCCGTCACCCCGCGGCCGACCGCGCTGCTGAACGCCAAAGCAGCCGCTCTGGAAGAGGTCGAGCGCACGGCCCGCGATACGGCCATTCTGGAGCAGGCTTATTTCGAAGCCTCGCCCACTGACCGCGACCTGTTTATGAACTTCGCCCGCCAGTTTGTCGAAGCGGCGGCCCGATCCGGTGAAACCATGGCGACGGTCGACCTGGGCAAACGGGAGTTGGAGTCGCACGTCCACAGCCTGGAAGGCGCGCTCGACGAGATCGCAAAGCAGGATTTCCACGTGAAAGTTCTCGGCGCCCTGAGCCAACTCTGGCTGGGCGACGAAGCCTGGTCCGATGAACCTGGTCGCTCCAGCGAAGGTGTTCTGGTCGCCGGCGTGGTCAAATCCGTTGAACCCCAGGATGATTTTCTCAAAGCGGTTGTCGTGCTGCGGGAACGTAAAGACGAGGTGTTTACCGCGACCATCCTGCTCGAAAAAGACCCCACTCGGGCCGTCACGCCTGGAACATCGCTTGTGGGCATCGGCCGACGCGTCGCCGACCCGAAGAGCGGGCTCGATAAGTACACGGGTCCCGACGAGGAAGTTCTCTACACCCGCATGTACGGCGTTTCGTCCGACACGCCTGCAGGTAGCTCGCCCGAGAAAGAAAGCGTCACGCCCGACGCCGGTACTCCCACTGGAAACGAGCCGACAGAGAACGAGCCGACAGAGAACGAGCCGATCGGAAACGAGCCAACTGAGAATTGATCGTTTTGAACGCTTGCAGCATGTCGCCAGGGGAATCAACGCCTGGCTGGCAGCCTGCGTTGGCTGCTCTCTGAGCGCCCTTCGAATACGACGTCTCTACTTTCTTCAGGCGTCGCTGGCCGCGAATTGCGGCCTTTCTTTTTTAGCGGTTCGACCACTCCACGTACCGACGATAGTAATCGTGGTGCGTTGAGGGCTGTCCATAGGGCCGCTGCACCGATCCGAAATAGCCGTAGGCGTACGGCGTTGCCGGCAACTCGCGATATACGGCGCCGGGCCGGTGTCGACCCGCGTTCCGCTGAATCACATAGTAGGGAGGTTCTCCTGCACGCGTCGCAGGCGCCAGCAGCAGGAGCCCGGCAGCGGCCAGCATGATTCGTAACATTGCGGTCATTGGAGCCTCGTTAGCAAGCAGGCAGGAAGCAGGCAGCACATCGCCTGGGGGGCCCGACAATCGGACGGATTCTGATCGTCCGCCGACGGAGCGGCCGCATTTTGTGTGCGCCTCGCCCAGCAAGCATGGCACACCGTTCGATGGTCTAGTTCCAAATCGAGCGAAAATTCTGCTTACCCCCGGAAAGATGGCGGGGTGACCGTTGCAACGGTAAAAACCGCTCGCCCTGGCGTCCTTTTGTCTGGCACTTGAGTTTTTCTTTTTCCAAAGCGGGAAATTGCCGTTTCGAGGCAAACAGCAATTTGATATACGCCCTTTCCCACGTTTTGATCGGCAGGCTTTGATTCACGTCTGGCCATGCTGTCAAAGAAGGAATCGCCGCAACGCTGCGGCACGCGTGCGTTCAGCCCTTGGGGGATTGATCGCACGCGTAAACACTATTGCTACAGAAATGATTGAAGGAGCAAACGAATGATGATCCGAACTTTTGGCGTTGCGAGCGCCTTCCTGCTGACCGTGATGGCTGTCTGCGGTTCCGCCGCCGAACCGGCCCCGGTGAAAGTAACCGACGTTACCCTGCGCGACGGCGGTATTCTGGTGGGTCAGCTGGTCACCGCTACGGGCGCGCCCGTCAAAGACAGTCAGGTTCGTCTGGAATACCAGGGGAAAACGGTCGTCGCTTTGAAGACCAATGATAAAGGCCAGTTCGGCGCCCGCGGCCTCCGCGCCGGCGTTTACCAGGTCAGCACCACGAAGTCGACCCGTCCGCTTCGCGTGTGGGAGAATGGCTCGCAGCCCCCGACCGCCAAAACGATGGTCATGCTGGTCGAAGACCCGGCGATCGTTCGCGCGCAGGGCGGCATGCCGTTGGACTTCACCGGCAACGGCAACCTGCGGGACGAAGCCCTGGGCTTTACCGGCATCGGCCTGGGCGCCGCGGGTCTGGCCGTCGCATTGAGCGACGACGACAACCCGCCGCCGCCGGCTCCGATGACCCCGTAGAACGCATCCTGGAAGCGTCGTCCTTCCTGGCTTGCTAACGTTAAGTCAGAGTTGCCCCGGCCCACTGGCCAGGGACAACCCAAGGTTTTCCTGATTCGCCAGCCTGCGGTATCTCCCCGACTTCCTGTTCGCTCCTTGCGGGCGATGATCTGGGGCTGGCGGAGGGGTGAGAGTAACAAGCCTGCAGTCAGCACTCCCCTCGCGGCCGTTCCCGCGTTTCTTGCTGAACCTTGCAGGCTCCATGAGGCAGGTACATTGCCGACTTTGCTAACGGGAGCCGCTCCGGCGCATAGCAGCTGGGGTCTACGACGGCGATCATCAGAATGTCACCGGTTCGCAAACCCACCGTCGTGCGTTAAAGGGAACTTATAGCCGCCAGGCGAAAGCCCACAGGCAGATCGCAGCCGCCACGCAAGCGCCGATCGAGGTTTTCCAGCCTCGCCCGGACAGCGACAGCAAGAGCAACACGCCTGCCGCCAGCGGGCCCAATCCACTGAACAAAGTCGCCAGCGGTTCGGGCAGAAATCGCAGCGGCTGGCGTTCGCCCGCAGACTGGAACTGCTCCAGCAACTGCTTCCCCTGTTCGCCAGCCTCTTGGCGGAACGATGGCAGCGACAAGGTGCTCGGCAGTCTGGCCCCGCTCCAGAGATCGTTCTGTTGGGCCCAGAGTACAAACATCGCCAGACAGAATGCGGCAACTGCAAATCGCACGGTCGGCCCGCAAAACAGCCCCACCAGGCGACGAGCGCGACTGGCAAGCGAACGCCGGTGCTGTTCCCCTTCCTTGCGTGTCTGGGCGAGCATGGCCTTGATTTCCCGTCGCCGATCGGCAGGCGGCTTCAGTCGCACGGCGTGCAAGGCGGAAGCCTGATCCACCATGTTGTCAGCCGAGTCGGCCGCTCTTTGTCGCGCCTCTTTGGCGGAGAGTCCCTCGGCCCGCAGCCGGGCGATCTCGATCTTCTGCAGATGTCGATGTTCGGCCTGCCGCTGCAGTTCTTCAATCCGGGCATCGATCCGCCGCACCAGGGGGTCCCGCCACGCGGCGTAGCGGACCAGTCGCCGGTTTGGCTCCTCGGCCTGTCGCTGTTCCCGGGCGACCAGCATCGCTTCGTAGCCGAACAGCCGCTCGAAAAGTTCCTCCCAGTCGTCGCCGCTGGAGCGGGCCGTCAGCCGCTGCACGGCCTCTTCACTGCGTCCCGCGATCCGCAGGTTCCGTATTACGTTTTCTAACTGGCGCACCGCTTCCTGCCTGCGAGAGGCGGTCGGTCGCTGCATCCAGGCGTACCAGGCGATCCCCACGCCGGCGCCCAGGGATACAAACAGCAGCGTCGGCAATAGCAGGCCGAGCAGGAACAGCAAGCCTGTCACGGCGACCGCGCTGACGGCCGCATAGCAATAATCAAACCAGCGACTGCGAAACAGCAGGTCGCGGATCCGCCGCATCAGATGGGAATTCTCGGCCCACGATACGATGAGAATGTTCGACGCCACGGCCGCCAGCGGAGCCAGCAATGCGGCCGCTGCCACCGCATACCAGCCCAGCAGGGCGAACACGACGGAAAGCAGCAAACTGCCCCCGGCGCCGGCCAGGGCCAGCCATCCGGCCAGTCGGCCCGTGGAGGCATTCGCAAAGGCGTGAGCCGTCTGTTCAATCTGCTCGGACGCTTTCAGATCGAGCGTCTCCTGGTCTCCGCCCAGCAGCGCTTCCAGCGCAGCGATCACCTGTCCCAGATCTTGCGGACGCCGGGCCGGCTCTTTTTCGACCATCCCCAGCGTAATCTCCGAGAGCTCGGGCGAGATCCCTTCGACCAGCATCTCCGGGCGAACGACGGGCTCGGAGCGATGCCGGGTAATCACCTCGAGCGCCGTTTTTCCCTCAAACGGCGGACGGCCCGTCAGCAGCGAATAGAACGTGCAGCCCAGCGCATAAATATCGGCCCGATGATCGACCCCAGACGAGTCGCCCGCCTGTTCGGGCGCCATGTAAGCCGGCGTGCCCATGGCGATGTTGGTGCGGGTGGCGTCGGCGGCCAGGGCGTCGCGGATCGAAGCGTTGTCGCCGGGGCTGCGCTGCAGATCGTCCACATCGCGTAGTTTCACCAGGCCGAGGTCGGCCACTTTCACTACCCCCTGCTGGTTCAGCATCAGGTTGGCTGGCTTCACGTCGCGGTGCACCAGACCGTGATCATGGGCGCAGAGCAGGCCGCGGGCCGCCTGCACAATGTACCCGGCCGCCTCACGGGGAGAGAGACGCCCTTTTTCGCCCAGCAGTTCGGACAGCGACCTCCCTTCGACGTACTCCATCGAAAAGAAATGGACGCCGCCCGCCGAGCCCAGGTCGTACACCTGCACCACGTTGTGGTGGTTCAACTGGGCGGCGGCGTAGGCTTCGCGGGTGAACCGACTCAGATACACCGGATCGCGGGCCAGGCGAGGCTGGATCAGCTTCAAGGCCACATCGCGATCGAGCGAGGTCTGCCGGGCCAGATAGACGGCCCCCATCCCGCCGTGTCCCAGCTCTTTCTGCAGGCGATAGCCGCCCAGCCGCTCCGGCATTGAAGGGCCCGCACCCGTCGGGCCGGCAGCTTCGCCCTGGCCGATCGCCCGGCTGTCGAGTGTGTCCTGGTTCTGCAGCAGGAAGCTGCCGCTATCGGTCGCCCCGGCGGTTCCGGCGACGACGGTATGCCCCAGGGAGGTGGGTTCACTTCCTTGCGGCAGTGACGCCTGGGTCGGGTTGATTGCGTCGCCGGCGGTGCGAGCTTCCAGGAGCTGTGACGCTCCGGCGGTTGGCTGGTCGAAGGCGGACGCCGGCGACGGCCCGGCCAGGGACATCTGCTGGGTGGCCTGGGGGTCAAGCGGTGCGGGGATCGGCTCGCCGTGTTCGTCGAGGGCTTCGACAATCAGCCGCAGTTCGGGCACGGTGACGGCGAAGCGTCGCTGGCACTGACTGCAGGTCGGGAAGTAGCGTCCGGGCCGTGTCGAGCCTTTGATGCGAATTTCATGACGGCAATACGGACAACCAATTTGCATACAAGAGCTCCCAGTTTAACAACGCCAGCAACGTCGTTATGTCGTGGCATTTCCTGCACTGCAAGCGTTTGACGGGAACATCTGCCCCCGAGGCGAGGAAATTTGGCAGGTTGCGGGCGGCCCCCCTCCCATGGCGAGCCGGATGCCGCTCGTTGTCAACATGGGGGCAAAGGGCCATAATGAGCTTTTGGCACACATTGTATGGAGTGGTCTCGCGATGGACGACAAGATTCAGCAAACGGGTATTACCTTCGACGACGTCCTTCTGGTCCCGCAATACAGCGAGGTCATTCCTTCAGAAGTCGATGTCTCGACATGGCTTACGAAGAACATCGAGCTGAAAATCCCGCTCATCAGCTCCCCGATGGATACGGTGACCGAGAGCGAACTGGCGATCGCCCTGGCAAAAGAGGGTGGTTTAGGCGTGATCCATAAAAATATGTCGATCACTGCGCAGACCGAGGAAGTCTACAAGGTTAAGCGCTCCGCCAACGGGATTATTGTGGGTCCCGTAACGCTCCGTCCCGAGGAACCGGTCTCCAAAGTGCGCGAGCTGATGGAGTCGCACAACGTGTCGGGGGTGCCGATTACCGAAGAAGACGGCCGTCTGGTAGGAATTGTTACCCGCCGGGATTTACGTTTTTTAGAGACGGCGGCAATGCGGATTTCGCAGGTTATGACGAAAGAACCGCTTGTGAAAGTTACGGGGGAAGTATCGCTTGAGGAAGCTGAGAAGATTTTAACGGCAAAAAAGGTGGAGAAACTTCTCCTGGTTGACGAATTTAACAAACTAACGGGACTCATCACGATCAAAGACATCGACATGATGAAGCGGTTCCCCCAGGCTTGCAAAGACAAGATGGGAAGACTGCGAGTGGGAGCGGCCGTCGGCGTGCACGATTATGAGCGTGCCGAACGGTTGATCGCCAAGGACGTCGATGTGTTGATCGTAGACAGCGCACACGGCCATTCGGCCAATGTCATTGAGACCGTGCGAGAGATCAAAAAGAGGTGGGGTCACATCGACGTTGTCGCAGGCAACGTCGCCACCCGCGAAGGATGCCAGCATTTGATTGAGGCTGGCGCCGACGCCGTGAAAATCGGTATCGGACCAGGCTCGATCTGTACAACACGCGTGGTTTCCGGAGTAGGCGTACCCCAGGTCACGGCCATTGTAGAAGCTTCCAAAGCAGCAAAAGACGCCGGGATTCCGGTGATTGCCGACGGAGGAGTCCGCTACTCGGGCGATGTGACCAAAGCGATTGCAGCCGGAGCAAGCTGTGTCATGATCGGCGGTTTATTCGCCGGTCTGGCCGAGAGTCCCGGCAGGACGATTTTGTATCAAGGAAGAACCTTCAAAGTCTACCGCGGCATGGGCTCCCTGGGAGCCATGGCGCATGGTTCCAGCGAACGATACCGACAAGCGACCGCAGGGGTGGGGAAACTCGTTCCCGAAGGGGTCGAAGGCCGCGTGCCGTTCAAGGGGCCGCTCAGCGATTTTGTGTTTCAGCTGGTCGGAGGGTTGCGGGCCGGAATGGGGTATTCCGGGGCCAAAACCATCGACGAGCTGCGCACGAATGGTCGGTTCATTCAAGTATCACCGGCGAGCGTGAGAGAAAGCCATCCCCATGACATTGCAATTACGCAGGAAGCGCCCAATTACAGCCCGGACTATTCTATTCAAGGGGAATAGGACTCCTGCAGCTGCGTGCGGTAATGACCGCACGCCGGCCGGCACAGAGTCGTTACGCCTGGCTGTCTGGCGGACTCACGTTGTTACCGGCCTGCTTCTTCTGGCTTGCTCGGCGCCTTTGGCCGCCGACGAGCCTGGCCGCTTCTCGGCCAGCAGCCCGCGTCCTCTCTGGACGCCGAAAACGCCGACGACCCTCGACTCTACCGGTTCGACCGGCGCCGTCAGTCCGGCATTCAAAACCGTGCCGGCATCGCCCAGCGACGCTGCACCGCAAGCGGGAGCCACGCTTCGCTGGCGTCCCCGGTTGACGGATCGGGCCCCCGCCGGCCTGACCTCCGCCGACTCCCATGTTCGTCAGGTCGTCAACAACGAAACGACCACGCTCAACGGTCCCCAACTGCCGCAAGCGCCGAATGAAATGAAAGCGGCCCCCCTGGCGCCGGCCGATCCTTTCCAGGATCCGTTCGGCGACAAAACCAGCAGCCGCCGGGTGGCCCAGAACTTTGATCCAGCCGTCGAACGGCCGAACGGCTTCGCGCCGCTGAATCCGCCGGCGACGGCTCCCGGCGCCCCCAGCGGCCTGCCCCGCTTCGACAGTGCTCCGAGCGCCCCCCTGTCGCCTCCGGCCCGCAGCAGTGCGGACGACAGCAACTCGTCGTCCCAGCCCCGCGGCCCGGCCGGCGTCGATGAGAATTTCGGTTCCGACGAGAACTGGGGCGAGAAAGGGGTTCCCAAGGATCCGCCGTGCAATAACGTCTATAACGAACGGAATTGCTGCAAGGAAACCGACAAGTGCCAGGAAACGCGGGAAGCGTTGCTGTATGTGCCGCTGTCGGAAATCTCGCTCAACATTACTCCGCGATACAAGCCCGACGCAGCGACCCGGCAGGAAGGGGACGAGGCTCGCGAGAATCAACTGGCCAAGACCGACGCCCGTTCCTGGAATCGCTTCGGCGGCGGCGTGATTGCCCACGGCCGAATGGTCGACTACATCAACGGCCGCGTGGTGGTGGAAACCAGCGGCGGACGCACCCTGCTCGAATACCGCGACCTGGCCAACGCCGATCGCTGCTTTGTCGACGCCTGGTGGGAACTGCCGCCGGAGTGCAGCTTCAACGATTCGGTTTACGGCGGCCGCAACTGGATGGCTTCCACCTTCACCTGGAAAGCCTCGGCCCTGTGCCACAAACCGCTGTACTTTGAAGAAATCCAGCTCGAGCGTTACGGCCACACGGCCGGTCCGTTCTGGCAACCCGTGATCTCCGGCGCCCACTTCTTTGTGAACGTGGCGACCATTCCTTACCACATGGGCATCAATCCGCCGCAAGAGTGCCAGTACGCTCTGGGTTACTATCGACCGGGCAGCTGTGCCCCGTGGATGATCAACCCGATCCCGCTGAGCCTTCGCGGCGCCCTGTTCCAGGCCGCTGCGGTCGGCGGAGCGATTGCGATTCTGCCTTAGTTCAAGTGGGTGCAACCCCAGGGTCGGCGGGGCGGTCGACCCTGATTTTTTGAGTGTTCGGAAGCGATTGGGCCGCGGCGAAGTTCTCCCAAGAACTTCGCCGTTGGCGTTTCTTGACTCGCCCGGTTCTTGGCTGTTAGCTCTTACCTCTACGGTCCGACTAGCCAGCGGACGAGCCCGTTTCGCGGCAGGTCAGGGGTTAGCAGAGAGACCTTCACGCCTTGCCAGGCAAGCAGGGCTTCCGCCGCCAGGCGACCGCTGCGGACGGCGCCTTCCATCGTCGACGGCCAGCCGGTCTGCGTCCAGTCGCCAGCCAGGTACAGATTGGGAACCGACGTCGCCTGAGGGGGACGCAGCGTCTCGCACTCGGGCGTCAGGGAGAACACCGCTTCCGGCTGCGTGACGATCCGCCAGTGCTTCACCGTAAAGGAGGCTTTCGCCGGCCACGTTGCTCGCAGGTCCTGCAGCACCTCTTCCAGAATCTGCTGTTTATCGCGGCCGCGCAGATCGCGCGAAGCGCTGATCACCACCTGGTGGTATTCGCCCGTTTCGCCGCCAGGCGTGGGACGCGAGCCAGCCAGAAACACCCACTGGCTCAAGCGTTCCAGCAACACCGCATGCGGCAGGGTTGTCAGGCGACGGTCCAGCCACAAGTGGACCGCGGAAATCGGCGAGGCGCCGACCTTCGCCATCGCTTCCAGGCCGGGCGCTGCCGCCAATAGCGCCGGAGCCAGCAGGCCGGACGCCCGCCGCCACGGCGCGGCCAGGATCACGGCGTCGACCGGCAGCTGTCGCCCGTCGCGGAACAACAACGACGTCGCCCCGGCTGCATCGCCTTCGATGCGCTCGACCGTTTGACCCAGCTGCAGGAGGACGCCCCGCTGCTGCAGATATTCGCCCAGGCGAACGTCGTAGAGTTCCGCCAGCGGAGCGACCGGGCACTCGATCTGGTACGCCTCGCGATGCGCCAGGAAGCCGTCGACCATTACCTTTTGTGCGGCCGCCAGCGAAGCATTCTCCAGCGTCTCGCCCAGGGCGCTCACCAGCACAATCGACCAGAAGCGATCCCGGGCCGCTGGCGATTCGCCGCGCTCCGTCAGCCAGGCGCCAATCGTGCGGCCGGCCAGCTGCTCGGGTCGCAAGCGGGCGAGGGCGAACAGGTTCCTGGCGATCGACAGCCGCTGGCTCCAGGATAGAAATCGCATCCGCAAAAACGACGGAGCCAGATGGAACGGCGCCGGCAGCCAACGGGAGGCTTGAAGCAAGGCGGGTCGTCCCGCGGAATCGAAAAACGTGATGGCGGCATCGCGACGAAAGAGCGAACTCGCATCGGCCTGACGGCACAGGTCGAGCAGGTTGGTGCAGCAGGCCATGCCGACGTGCTGGCAATGGTCGATCGGTACGCCATCGGCTTCGCGGAAGGAGCCAGCCCGTCCCCCCAGGCTGCGACGGGACTCCCAGATATTGGCCAGGCAGCCGTGTTTGGCCAGCGCGGCAGCCGCTGCCAGCCCGGCCAAACCTCCGCCCACAATAGCGACCCGCGGCATGGTCAAAGCGAGCTCTCCGTGGCGAGGCAACGAAAAAAAGCGAACACCCGGTCGCGATCTGCGCCCTGAGCTTCCTCACCCTATAAAAAAGTACGGCGCCTCGAAAGGAGGCGCCGTACGGGTGTGATCTGAATGTGTACCAGGAAGCGTATATCAGCGGCAGGGCAAGCCGGTTGGCGATCGCCGTGGGCGAGGGCGATCGAAGGGGGGCGTCGCGTGGCATTTTGGGCGACGCAGGTTGACGACAGGTTACGCCGCGCGACGCAGGGGGGCGGTCGCGGGCTGCAGCATGTGAAGCTGCGTGCTGATCAGCCGCAAAACTGCGTCGCTGGTCAGTTGCTGCAGGCGCTGCAGAGTCGGGGCGGAAAACTGTTCATTCTGCACTGCCCGCAGAACTTCGCGTTTCACCACCACGGCGGCCCGCGCTCGTATGTAACCGCGCGATTCGGCGGGGCTCATGCCGCCTGCGCGATTGACGATCCGCTGCCACACCTGATGGCGACAGTCGCAGGCCAGCTTTTCCGACAACTCTGTAAGCTGCCGACGTCCCCTCCAGGGATTGAGCAAGTCGAGCAAAGCCATCTGTGAATCCTTTCAAACATCAAGGCTAAGGTTCAGGAGCAATTTCCACCGCGCAAACACGGTGCTCCGCCTCTTGTCTCCTCCATCGAAAATTCTTCGCCTGGTGCTGCAGCAGCAGTCGCCGTGGGAAGCTCACTTTCGTCAGATGGCCGTTCTTTTGACGTAATTGCGCCGGTTTTGTCGGCTGGGCGGTCTGTTGACGGCCCCCTTTCCGGACTGGCAAAAACGGGAGAATCGTTGCGACCGGTTGACGATCGCCAGCGCAATTGTTATTTCGAGGGGGTGAAATACGAACCCCTTGTTCATGTCGTGCTGTATCAACCACAAATTCCGCCGAACACCGGCGCCGTAGGGCGAACGTGCGTCGCTGTGGGAGCCAAACTGTGGCTGGTCCGGCCGCTCGGTTTCCGGATTGACGAGAAAAGTCGCCGCCGCGCGGGGCTCGACTACTGGGAGCACCTGGAATGGGAGACGGTCGCTTCCTGGCAAGCCCTGACCGACGCCCTGGCCCCGGCCCGTTTCTGGTTCTTCACCAAACACGCGACGCAGAGTTACACCAGCGTCAGCTTCCAGCGCGGCGACGTGCTGGTTTTCGGCAGCGAAACCAACGGCCTGCCCCCCAGCCTGCTGGCCGAACACAGCGACCGCGCGCTGCTGATCCCCATCCGCCCCCAGGTGCGCTCGCTCAACCTGTCCTGCTCCGTCGCCATCGCCGCCTACGAAGCAGCCCGCCAGTGCGGCGAGTAGCCGAACGGCGGCTGATTCTGGCTTGATCCTTCGTTTTGCCCCGCTTCCATTGCGGCCGTTATTCTTCCGTCGTCACGGCCGGTTCTTTTTTCCCCAGGCGGAGCAGCAGCATGGTGGTGTCGTCGTAGCGGATCTGCTGGTTCTGGCGGAGGTCGAGAATGTGGTCCCGCCAGTCGCTTTCGGTCATGGACCAGTAGCCGTTCCAGTCAATCCGCACGCCGGCTGCTTTCTGCTCCAGTAGCCAGACCGCCATGGCGTCGGTGCAGAGGACGAGCAGGTCGTCGTTGACGCCGGTCGTCTGCAAGTGCTCGAAGGGGATGGCGACGTCGGACTTTTTGCTGATGCTGCCGATCACGGCCGGGTTGCTGGCGAAGGCTTCGGCGTTAGAGAACGGAAAGCTGCGCAGCATGCGGTCGCCGCGGATATGGAACAGGCAGCAGTCGCCAACCGAGTAGGCGTACATGTCGACTTCGCCGGTGGAACGATCGTGCGTGCTGTCTTTGTACAGTTCCACCCAGAGCAGCGTGGTCTGGGCGCCGTTCGCTTGGAACTTGGGTTTCTGGTGCCAGGCCAGGTTGTCGACATCGATCGGTTCCAGCCATTCCTTCCGATGCTGATCCAGCCAGGGGCCCAGGAGCTCCTCATCGCCCACATCGGGCGGGTCGGCAATCACGGCGCGGGTCAGCAGTTCGGCCCAGCTGCTGGCGAACAGGCTCGAGGAAACGCCGTCCGCAATGGACGCGGCTCCACGAAACGCATCAACCGCGAACGCGTCCTGGAACTGGTCCGCGCGCTCTGCGTCTTTGGCGATCCAGAATGCACGGTGTTGGAAAAACATGGCGGTAGTCGACAAGCGAGTTCCTAGCGCAGCTGCACGGCGGCCCGGGTGCCCATGTCGAGAAAGTTAATTAACACCACCATGTCGGCGTTGAATGCCATGCCCCGGGCGCCGGGCTGGACGTTAAAGCCTTCGGCGGCCGCACTGCGATAGAACGGCTCCGGCAGCACGCTCGACATCTGGAACAGCACATGCGCCAGCGGGTCGGGCATCCCTTGTTCGACCGAGGGAAAAACCACCGGGTCGCCCGCCGTCATCGACAGATGGCAGTTGAACAGCAGCACGTTGCCGTCGTTGGTGGCCAGACTGGTCACCGCCTGGGCGTAGGGGATAGGATCGCCGTCTTGCGATTCGCCGTCGGTGATGTGGATCACAATCGGCGGAAAACTATTGGGATGGCCGGCAATCCAGTTCTGCAGCACGCCGTACGCGTAGTGCAGCACATGGCACATGGGCGTGCTGCCTTCCATAATGGGATCGACCCAGATCGGATTGTCGGTGGGGATCTCCATCCATTCGCCCGTTTCTTCATCCTGCAGTCGCTGCACCGAGCTATCGATGCGGGCCGGATGGTTGCCGATGTCAGAAATTGACACCAGCTGCCGGCCGGCCAGCGGGCCGGTCAAGGAGGGCTCAATGATCGGCTGGGCCTGCTGGTCGGTGCGGTACCCGATCACGCCGACATCCATCCAGTCGCGGATGCCTTCGTCGCCCGAGGCGCGAATCGCCATGTTATGCAGCCAGCCGTTGACGGCCGCGGCCAGTTCGTCGCACTTGCGTCGATCCGATCCGCCCAGCGGCTCTTCCATCGAAAATGACTGATCCAGTAAAAACAGGATGCATGCCTTGTTGTCGCGGCTGATCTCTCGTTGGTAGGGCATGGCGGACCAATACGGCTAGAGGCGATTCACACAGGGACGCTTCGCCAGGCGGCGATTCTCCCGCCGGCAACAGTTCCAGCCGTGTCGGGCGTCAACTCTTTCCACGCGGGAAAGCGGCCCGTCAGGAACAACGGCGCCCAGGCACAAGCTGCAGTTTCATGCAATCGTTGTAAGGAGTTTGCCCCGTACTTGCAACCAGTTGAAAACGCCCGCTGCTTCCTCTGCCAGGGTTCTCTCCCTTTAAGCCCCGCGGGGAATTCCGCCTGTCGTGTGAAATGTTATAATCCGGCCCCAGCCAGCCCCGCCGCGATCCCCTTGCCAGGCAGGCCCGGCGATCGCCCGTGCTGACGCTCTTCGACCCGTTCTTGAGGGAGTTACGGAATGCGCTTCGCCGGAATTCTTGTCGCCTTGTTAATTGGAGTCGGGCTGGTCGCGGGGGCCATGCTGGTCAATCGCCAGCGACCGCGGTCCGAGACCAGCCAGCCAAACATCTCGCTGGTCAGGGCGACCGGCAAGTGCGCCCAGTGCCATCGGCAGGAAACGTCGGCCGTGGTGCATCAGTTTGAACGCAGTCCGCATGCGGCCCATGGGGTCAACTGCCTGGACTGTCATCGGCCGATGCAGGGCCAGGACAGCCTGGATCATCGCGGCTTTGTCATCGCCAAAAGTCTCACGTCGCAAAACTGCGCGCAGTGCCATGCGACCGAGTACAACCAGTTTTTGCGCAGTCGCCATGCCGCTCCCGCCTGGGCGGCCGTCGCCGGCTCAGCCGACTTTACGCCGGAACAGATCGCCCATGCTGAGAAGTACCATGCCGGCGCGGTGCTTCGCCCGGCGAACGCCCTGTCGCATCTGGAAGGGCCAGCCGCCGTCACGGCGGGCTGCAACTCGTGCCATGCGATCGGCAAGCCAAACACCGACGGCTCCATCGGCAGCTGCACCGATTGCCATACCCGCCATAACGCTTCGGTGGCGATGGCCCGCGAACCCCAGACCTGCGGCCAGTGCCATATGGGCCCTGACCACTCGCAGATTGAAATCTATAACGAATCCAAACACGGGGTGATCTTTCATGCGCAGCGCGGCTCCTTTCACCTGGACGCCGATCCCAAAAAGCTGACCACCGCCGACATGCCGGCGCCCACCTGCTCGACCTGCCACATGAGCGGCCTGGAAGGACAGAACGTCACGCACGACACGTCGGAACGATTGAGCTGGTATCTGTTCGCCGCCCAGTCCGAAAAACGGCCCGCCTACGCCCGCAGCCAGGACGCCATGAAAGAAACCTGCCTGAAGTGCCATACGCGGCCCGCCATCGACCAGTATTACACCGAGGCGGAAGAGGTCGTCCAGTCGACCAATGACCGCGTCGCCGCCGCCACGAAGATCATTGACTCCCTCCGCGCCGAAGGGCTGCTCACCCCGGCGCCCTTCGACGAGCCGATCGAATTTGTCTATTTCGATTACTGGCATTACTGGGGACGTACGGCCAAGCATGGCGCCTTCATGGGCGGAGCCGACTTTGTGCAGTGGCATGGCAACTACGAACTGCTCCGCTCCTTGACCGAGCTGGAAGCGATGGCCGCGGAAATCCGTCGCACCAAAAAGGAAACGCAGGAAGAGTCGGCTGCGACAAAAGACGCGACAAAAGAAAGCGTCGTCAGCGACACGCCGCCGGCGCCTGTTGATCGCGATACGTCTGACAGTGATACGTCTGACAGCAGGCCGGAGAACGACTCATGAGCGGCGAACTGCCTGCCGGCCGCATGTTGCGGGTGCGCGCGGTCGAAGCGTTTGCCGCTTTGAACCTGGCGTTCCTGTCGTTTGATGTGTACCTGGCCCATTCGGCCAATGCGTTCGCCCATCCGGCCGAGTGGATTCCGATCCCGTTCGGGGTAACGGCCTTGGCGCTGGCGACCGGCGTGGTGCGTGATATTCGCGGACCGGGGGCATGGTGGGGCGGGGCGATCGTGGGACTGCTCTCGATTCTGGTCGGCCTGGCCGGCATGTTCCTGCACCTGGACGCCGTCTTTTTTGAAACGCTTACGCTCAAGTCGCTCGTCTTTACGGCTCCGTTTTCGGCCCCGCTGGCATACGTGGGCGTCGGCCTGCTGCTCTGGCTGAATCGGATGGAAACGGGCTCCGCCGACTGGGGCCGCTGGGTGCTGATGCTGGCCTGGGGCGGCTTTCTGGGGAACTTCGCGCTCTCCGCATTGGATCATGCTCAGAACGGTTTTTTCCATCCGACCGAATGGATCTCCGTGTTTGCGGCCGCCGCGGCGGTCGGCGTTCTGCTGATGGTCGTGCTGCTGCCGCGGGACCGGATCCTGCTGGCGAGCTGCGCCGGCGTGCTGCTGCTGGAAGCGGGCGTCGGCGTGCTGGGCGCCGGACTGCATCTGATTGCCGATTTGGAAGGGGCGTCGGATTCGTTGTGGGATAACCTGGTATACGGCGCGCCGGTTTTCGCCCCGTTGCTGTTCACCAATCTGGCGCTGCTGGCGGCGATCGGGCTCTGGGATCTGTTCGCCCCGGAAACCGCCGTACCGGCCCCTGCCCGGCAAACGCCAGCGGCGTCTTCGTGAGTCACGAGGCGGCCAAAACCAGCAGAATCGCCGGGAGAAAAGGTTTTCCTGCTTCGTCGGGACGAAAACTTTCTTGCCACGCCAGCAGGGCCATGCTTAGATAGCTTTACGCTGTTTTTTCTCCTGCGGTCCTGGTGAAAGTGTTTCCGATGTCGAAAGTTTTGCTCACTGCCTTTGGCGAGTACGGGGAGTGGGCGCAGAATGCCAGCTGGCTGGCCGTGGTCGCCTTGACCCGCAACCTGCCCGACGACCTGCAGCTGACCACGCGGCTGTATCCGGTCGACTTTGATCTGGCCCTGCCGCAGCTCACCCAGGAGCTGGCGAAAAACTACGATTATGTGCTGCACGTTGGGCAGTCGCCGGGCTCCAGTCGCATCCAGCTGGAAGCAATCGGCCTCAACATCGCCGGCCGGGTCGAGCAGCAGCCGCACGAATTCCAGCCGCTGGCTGAGGGCGGACCCGTCGCCTATCAGAGCGCCTTGCCGCTGGGCGACTACACGCTCAAAATTCGCGAACAGGGCATTCCGGTCGAAGTCTCGCATCATGCGGGCGTGTATCTGTGCAACGCCTTTTTGTACTGGACGCACCACCAGGCCGCCGTGCAGCAGTTGCAAACCCAGGCGACGTTCGTCCATCTGCCGCTGGCGACTTCGCAGGTCGTCGGCATGCGAAGAGAATACCCTTCCCTGCCCAGCGAGACGGCCGCCCAGGCGCTGTTGATCCTGCTGCAGGAACTGGCCGGCCCCGCCAAATTGGCGTAAGCCGTCGCACGTTGCTGAAGGTAGTCGACGTCTTACTCGCTCAACATCCGAGCCAGCACCACGCCGAATTGCCGGGCGGCGATGTCGTCTTCGCCCGTGATGATTTTGCCGTCGACCAGCACGTCGTCGATTGAGCTGCGGGGATTGCCGATCGACTGCGGAGGCGACAGCCGCGCGCCGTTCGCTTCCTCATTCCAGCGCGAAGAGGGCTGTGTCCGCCCTGCCCCCGGGCTGTAAACGCCGGCCGGACCGTCGCGCGTGGGAGCGACCACATTCTTGCCGGCGATCGGGCTCTTCCCGTCGACTCGCGCCCAGGCCAGCACCGAGACGCCATGGCACAAGGCGCCGACGATTTTGTCCTGCGCGATAAACTCATTGATCAGCCGGTTGGCCGCCGCTTTGGTCTGCCGGTCGCCATTGTAGGCCCGGTTGATGTACTCGCCAGGGAAGGCGAACTGGTACATCGAGGAGCCCCAGCCGCCGGAAAACATGATCGCCCGATAGTCGGCCGCATCGACATCCGCCAGGGCGATGTCGGCCTGCACCACGCCGGAACCCGTTTGCCCTGATCCGTTATGCGGCGTGCAGGCTCCTTTGCGACCGGCCCCCACCACCACGCGAAAGCCGGCCCGCTCCAGCTCCTGCCGCGGCTCGGCGTACTCACGATAGAAGAAATCCGTGTTGGCGATCACCAGCAACACGGACCCTTTCCCGCCCCCCGGCGAAGCCCCGCGACCTGCGGGCGTCGTTGTTGTCGGAGCCGAGGGCCTGACGGGACGCGACGCAGTCGTCGACGGCCGTGGCATCGGCGTGCTGGAAGACGGCGTGCTGTTTGACGATGCGGCGGCGAGCTGTGTGGCGTTGCCCAGCGGCCGCACTTCGATCCGGTGAAACGTGGCGGCGGCCGCGTAAGAGCCGATGCCCAGGGCGTGGGTGTTTTCGATCCGCCACAGCGGCAGCATGCTCAGGTCGCTGCCGTCGCTGCGATGCGTGGCCAGCACCTTGCCGTCGAGCAGAGCCCGCACGTGGTCGTGTCGGACTTCGACGACAGCGGTGTACGTCTTGCCGTTCTCCAGGGTGCAGCCTTCGGTTTGCGTGCCGTTCTGCCGCAGGTCTTCCCCCGCGATCCGCTGCAGCCCGGCCAGGTGCTGGCCCCAGGCGTCGAGTTCAAAAGTCGCCTGACCTGTTCCGTGAGGAAAGATCAGGGCGATCGAATGCTGGCCCGACGTCCGCGTGAACTGCACCCGAAAATCGTACTCCCCCTGCGGCGTATACGGCAGCTGCAGCCGGGCGGCGGCGACGGCCGAGGTCGTCCATTCGCCATCGACTTTTCGCCATTCTCCCGCGGCGGCCTGCGCCGGATCGGCTTTCGCCGCGAGGTCGATCCAGCCCTCTTCCGCCGCCGATAGCGGAGCAGAAAGAACAACCGGCAGCAGCAGGGAGGCCAGCAGGCCAGCCCCCCGCTTTGTCATCAGGCAACGAAAATCCACAGCTTCCCCCCCAGTTCAAGTCAAGGCAGTGCGCACGTATCGACGGCAGGGCGACAAGGCCGCCCCAGGATACAGAACCGGACCGCATAACAAAAAAACGGAAAGTGGCTGTTTCCTTCGGCTGCGTCTGCGTCGCCTATTCCAGGGTAACCTCGATCCCGGACAGAATCGAATGGGAACCGGAGCTGGCGGGAAGTTCGATCAGCAGCTTGTCCTTCACTTCGATCCCTTTGAAGATTCTGACCAGCGGCTTGCCGGAACCGCCGGCCAGGGCGGCCACATCAAAGTCGGCCGCGACCGTTTGCCCCTGCAGCCGGATCGCAAACTGACGCTGGCCCGCATCCGCATGCTGCAGATCGGCAAACGACAACTTCACCGTATATACGCCCGGGCCGTCGTCGGGACCGCGTAGCGGCAACTGCAGGGACTGCAGTCCCTGGGCGCCCGAGTTGAACACCCAGGGGGCCGCTTCGCCTTCGATCGTCAGCGACTCTTCGTTCTGGGCGTAGTACTCGCCGTCCGGTGCGAGCTTGTCTTCCACGTCGAGATCCAGCTCCAGGCGTCCGACCAGATTCGGACGCGGCCAGGCGAGCCACAGCTGGCCGAGCGAATCCCGGCGGTCGCCCGGCGCTCCCAGATTGACGTTCATCTGCTTGACCGGCAACGAGTCGCCGGAGCTGCTGTAAATCCGCCAATTGCCGCGATTTTCCCGCGGTTCCAGCACCACGGTGGCGGCGATGGAGAACTGACAGACGCAGCCGGCGCTGGCCTCCGGGATCATCACCAGGCCATTGCCCGGAATGACATTCACCCAGCAGCCGGTGCGATGGCCGGCGAAGTGGCTCACGCCGGAGTCCGAGTACAGATCGTAATAGCCGGTAAAGCCGCTGCGGAACAGCAGCATGTTGGGCGTGGCCGTGATCGGCCCGCAGTGGTGGCCCGGTCGGCTGAACTGCCAGGCGGTCTGCTCGCCGGTGAGCGGATGGGCGCGCATTTTCTGCTCGCCCGAACGCAAGGCGAAGGCCCACGGCTCGGCGTAGATTTCATTATCGACGATGATCGGCCGATGCCGGTAGTTGGCGTCTTTCGACCAGAGCTTCTTCCCCGTGTCGGCGTCCAGCACCAGCAGTCGGCGTTCGTTGAACTGGCCTGACAGGAACTGGCGCCAGTAATGGCCGTTGGCGTTGGCGCCGCAGATCAGCACGCAGTCGTCGTGGACCATCAGCGTGAGGTTGCCGCCGCCGATGCCGATCCGGCTGCAGTCGGTCACGTCGACCGCCTTGGACCAGAGCAACTCACCCGTCTTGGCGTCCAGGGCGACGGCCGTGCGGACATCGAGCGCCTTCAGTTCGGCTTCTTTCTTTTTCGCCTCTTCGGGCGTCAGGTTCTGCAGCTCGGTTTTATCGGCCGCCAGCAGGGCGGAGCGGGCTTCGGCCGTGATGGAACTGTCGATGAAGTACGCCTTGCCGTCGTTCAAGGCGATCGTCACATGCAGGATGTTCTGGCCGCGATGGATCCAGCTGCGTTTCTGCGTTTTCAGGTCGATGGCAAAGAAGGCGTCGGTGTCACTCTTCACCTGGTGACCCCGGCGCCGCAGGGCGGCCGCCAGTTCGCTCCGCAGGGTGCTGGCGCCGTAGAGCATGCCGTCGTGTACGGCCACATAGCCCCAGTGCCGGGGCGCCTGGTCTTCGGCCGGCGGCGTTTCGTAAACAGCGACGATCTTCCCCGTGGCGGCGTCGTACTGGGTGCACTGGTTGTCCACGGCGACAAACAGCCAGTCATCGCTGGCGGCGAGGTTGCTCGTTTCTTCGTTATTGAAAACGCCCGTCCGCAAGGCGCCGGGGTTCTTCACCTCCCACAGGAACAGGCCGTTGTAGGCGTCGTAACAGAGGATCGACTCGAAGCCCTGGATGAACATGCGGCCGTTGGTCGACAGCGGCGCGGCCGCCGCATCGTGGCGATTGATCATGGCGGCCGGGCCCGGATCGCCGTACCAGAGCACGCCAAGCGAACCCTTGACGCGGTAATCGCTGCTCATCATGGTGTTGGACGTGTCGCCGTACTGATGCGACCAGTCGCCCGCCCCCAGCAGCTTCTCGCGAGCGACGACCAGCGAGCCGTCGGTCTTCTGCGCGGCGTTCTGTCCCGCCAGTTCGCCCCGATCAATCGCGACCGCAGCGGACGTCAGCCAGGCGGCCGCCTGGCCCGCTCCGGGTGCGGCCGGCGGAACCAGCCAGCACTGTTTGCCGCCGCACGGTTTGAGGCAGCGATCCAGCTCGCTTTGCTCCACCGGAACCTGACCGGTCAGCAGTAGCGTATCCGAGACGATCAGGTTGGCGAAGTAATTCGACAGCGGCAAGTGTTCGCCCGACGCGTGAATGAACGTGATGCGGGAGCCATACAGGCCGGCCTTGTCGAGGGCCGTCTGGGCGGCCGTGATCTTGGCCGGGTCGGACTCCACGCAGTAGATGCGCAAGTCGCTCTGCCGGGCCAGTTCATACGCCAGGCGTCCCTGCTCGCCGCCCGCCACCAGGCAAAAGCCGCGGCGGACGCCCGACTGTTCCAGGATCTGGGCCGCCGCCGTCTGGTACATGTCGGTCAGTTTGTCGGCCGCATAGGGCTGGTCGGTACGTGCTAGCGGATACGGGGTCGGGGCTGCTTCTTTTCCGGGAAAGTAGCCGTAGATTTTTCCCTGGCTGGTGCTGACGATCAGTCCCCCCGCGGCGCCGACCAGGCTGGATGCTTCCCCTTCGACCGCAGCCGACCAGACGGACTGGCCGTCGCTGACGCGATACGCTTCGACTTTATCAACGCCGCCTGCGACGACCCAGTCGCCGCTGACGATCAGGCTGGCGTCGCACGAGCTTTCGACCGACCAGAGCACGCCCACATCGGACAGTTTGGCGGCCCGTTCTTTCAGCTCGACATACAGCCGCTGGTACTCGGCCGCAGGCATGTCGCTCCGGCGTCTGCCCAGGGC
Organism: Lignipirellula cremea; assembly: GCF_007751035.1. Classification (NCBI taxonomy): domain Bacteria; kingdom Pseudomonadati; phylum Planctomycetota; class Planctomycetia; order Pirellulales; family Pirellulaceae; genus Lignipirellula; species Lignipirellula cremea. Next base: position 1,390,762 of record NZ_CP036433.1, read on the forward strand.
GTAGATCTCCAGGTTCACCGCCTGGCGGGCGACGGTCGCCGCGGCATGTTCGGCCCGATCGATGGCGACCACCTTTTTGCCATCGGCGATAAAGCCCTGGCGATTGCTGATCGCCAGTTGCCGGCCGCCAATCCAGGCGTGGCCCAGCACGCCCGTCTCCTGGTTCATGGCCAGGAAGTGCTCGTCCCCGGCGGCATAGATTTGCCCGTCGCCCAGGACTGCTTTGGCTCCGCCGACCACGCCGCCGGCGTCGGTCCGCCAGCTGTAAGTTTTATGGAAGATCTCCTCGCCCGTCTGCTTGTTGAACGCCGCCGGCAGGGACCGGGCGGAAGGGACGAACAGCACGTCGCCCTGGGCCAGCAGATAACCTTGCGGCGACAGATCGTTGCGACCGGCGTTCTCCTGGCTGATGCGATCATTGCGCCAGATCAGCCGACCCGAAGCTGCGTCGGCCGCGCACAGATAGACGTTCTCATGCGGGAACACCCCGGCGCCAAAGTATGCGACGCCGTCTTCAATCAGCACGCCCGTGCGAACGGGCCAGCGGGAGATCATCCGCCCCCGGCCCAGTAAACGCTCATCGACAGGAGCGACTCGCAACTTCCAGACCAGCTTCCCATCGGTCGCGGCCAGGCAGTACACGCAGCCGTCGTCGGAGCCGAAGTACACCTTCCCCTCATGTACGGTCGGGGCCAGGCGAATGGCGCCGTCGGTGAAGTAGTTCCACAGCGGAGCGCCCGATTTCGCATCCACGCAGTGCAGCTGATGGTCGACCATCGAGCCGAAAAACAATCGCCCGTCGACCACCACCGGCGCCAGCGCCTGGTCGAAGTCGACCCGATGCCGCATCAGCTTCCCTTCGAACAGCCGATCGGCGGGACCGGCCCAGGCCATCTCCGGCGGCGCCGGCGACGTGTACGCCCAGTGCAGATTGATTTCCGGCGAGAGCTGTTCGGTTCCGGCTCCCGCACGGGCGTTACTGTTGAGCCAGGTCGGCCAATCGGCGGCGGCAGCTTCCAGGCCAGGCAGCAAGGTCAGCAGCAGGAGGCCCAGGCAGGGCTTGCAGGAAATCATGAGCGATCTCGCGGAAAGAAAGGAGCGATTCAGGGTCGCCGTATTCTAGGCGACCACGTTTTCCTCGCTCAAGCAACTTCTCGCCCGTTGCCGCCGTTTCTGGAAAAAAGACCGGCCGTTTCCAGGAACGACGTTCTCCGCCGAGCTTGCTCCTGCTATTTCAAGGCGTGCACAATGGTGAGAACGTTCTCACGCATCATGCCGATGTACGTTTCGCCGGCCGAACCGGGCGGGCCCATCGAGTCGGAATAGAGCTCGCCGCCGATCTGCACGCCGGCGTCGTTGGCGATCTGGCGGATCAGCTTCGGGTTGACGCTCGTTTCGACAAAGATCGCTTTCACGCCGAACTGGCGTAACGATTCGGCCACCTGCCGCTGCCGTTCCGGCGTGGCGCCGCCGCCGACTTCATCCCCGGTCGACCAGCCGGTGGGCGACTTGGAAACAAAGCCATAACCGGCGCAAAAATAGCCGAACGCATCGTGGCTGGTGACCAGCACCCGTTGCGACGGCGGCAGCTGACTGACCTGTCGCTGAATCCACAGATGCAGCGTACGGAGCTGGTTGAGGTACAGCTCGGCCCGGGCTTCGTACTCGGCCTTATGTTCGGGATCGATGGTCGATACGCCGCGGACGATATTGCGTACATAAGTGGCCGCATTGAGGGGGGTGAACCAGGCGTGCGGGTCCTGCAGGGTGATTCCTTCCCCTTCGATCTTGAGCGGCTCGAGTCCTTCGACGCCGGTCACCAGCGGTTTGTTGGCGCCGTGTGCCAGCTTGCTCATCCACTCTTTCCCTTCCAGATGCCAGCCGTTCTCCACGCACAGATCGGCCTGGGAGACCAGCTGGCTGTCGCCCGGCTTGATCTCATAAACGTGTGGATCCTGCCCTGGCGCCAGAATACTGCGCACTTCCCAGCGATCACCCACCACCTGTCGCGTAAAATCCGCCACCTGGGTGGTCGAGCAAACCGCCAGCAGCCGCTTCCCCTCCTGCCCCTGGAGCAGCCCCGCCGACAACAGCATCAGCAACGCAACCAGCCACATCCGTCGCATTCCACACTTCATAAAACCAGCCATACTCGGGGTCTTCTCCGTTTTGGGCAGGAAAGAAAACATATTTCGCCGCAAGATTTGATTGGCGAGATCTGATTTTTTGATTAGTCAAAATGTGCCCATCTATTATAATCAACGGTCGATCCAGGTCAAGACGCGTTCCCCCCTGAGGAGGAGCGGCGTTTGGTGGCAGAGAAGAGGCTGGGTTTCGGGCCAGCGGCTTGCTGGCCCACTCATTCCGCAATCAAACGCTCCTGCCGTTCGGATAGCGAACCGATTCAGCTGGCCCACCCCCACCGGACCCGATAAAGTCTGGGTGGCCCCATTTTCCCGGTGGCCCCATTTTCCCTTCAGGAGAAGGAAGCGACCAGGGGAGCCGTGTGGAGGGATGCAGATTGGACGGCTGTAGGCGTCATGGAAGAAGGCTCTACAACGAAACAGTGAACCGAAGCACCCAAACATTGTAGACCGATGACGGCGGCGTTCCAGAGGCATGAGGGCAGTCATGAACAATGTATTTAGAGTCATGGCCTTGTTCGATGCCAGGCTGCGTGGAGAAGACATGGCTTCGCTGGTTGGTGATCCGAAACTTGGCAGCCCGACGATGTACAAGTTGAAGTCGATGAGGGAAAAGATGAAGTCACTTGGTTGACGGTTGTCCAAGTGTGCCTTGCAACTCCCGTAGGCGTTGATGCTCGTCGAATTCGGCACGCAGAACTTCCTGGTCGTCTTCGACAACTACGAGAGAGCGGTCAACTTCGTGTGGTTCAAGGCCATAATGCTCCAGGTAGCCCCGCAGTGCCTCACGATGATCTGGCAACTCCATTGACGAGATTGCTTGCGGGAAGACGGTCATGATGCGCCGCAGTGGATCATCGACTTGGAATTGAAGTTGTTCGTCGGTAATGAGCAAAAAGCCTGCGCCGCCATCGTATGGGCCACGGTAGTACGCCTTGCCCAATCCCTCGCCAACTGCAATGGAAGCGAAGGAATGGCCGTCTGCGTGATCCAGGGGTACAACTGGCTCGGTGAACTCAGCGATGCCGTGCTCCTCTCCGAGAGCTTTCAGTTTCAGTGAAGCGGCTTGTAGTTCGGGCGGGATGTTGCTGGCTTCGTTTGCCCACGCCCAAAGCCATGTGCCTGTCTCATCGGATTCAGTGCCGAGGACTTCGGCTTTCCAGTGGAAACGGTCGCCGAATGAAAGAACGCCAACCTGGAGGTCGTACGACCAGGGTAGGTCTTCGATGAGTTCGGTGAGGAGGAGTTGGCGGTCAAAGGCGGGTACATCGATCATGCTTTTGCGGGCCTAAAATGCTGCGACTCCAGATCCGAACCCTGTGTCCACAACAATATAACGTCTGAATTGCGATTCAAGAATAAATCGGCGAGAAATGCAGGCAAGGAATTTTTGGGGAATTGAAGATATTTCAGCCCTCCTTGAATTACGATGACATACCACTCAAAAGGTCCGCCGACTAGGAGCTAGAGAAGAACGACGTTGTCTCAATTGAATGACGTTGGCTATCGTTCGATTTGGATCGGAGCAAAGGTCTTGTCCGGTTTCCAATTTCGATCTTTACTGGGAGAAAACACATACTCATGTACAAAGGAAGAAAAGGTTTCGGCCACCTTCGATAGCTGCGCTGAAAATCGGTGAATCTCATATTCGCTCGTTCTTGGTTCCGTTTGCGAATCCAATTTCCAACCAAAAAAGTCTCCGCCGCCCGTTGAACAAAAAAACAAGAACTCCTTCATCTCGCTGTCCGATCCAAACCTTTCAAGCAGGCGTTCCTCGGAAGGACCATGAAGGTCTCGGTCAAACTTTTCTAGCTCAAAGTCGCAAGCTGTACGTGTTGGCGTTGCGATCGTAAAAAATCCAGCGAGTTCACCAGGCCCAAAGGTCAATGCGTACTCACAAAAACTTTTTGGTAGCTTGAGCCTGCGCACGGCAAACGCGCACTCTGCGGGACCTGGGCTGTTTGGGGGACGGGGCGCGCTGACCGGGGTTTTCTGCACAATTGACTGCTTGGGAGAATGGCGTTTCAGCACCTTCAACTGGCGATCATGATGACAGAAATTCAGTTCGATAATGTCGACTCGATCCTGACAAGTTTCGGCGAACTCACCGACCCCCGTTCGCATATCAACAGGCTCCATCTCTTCGGCGATCTGCTGGTCATTTCGATCATGGCAGTCATCGCTGGCGCGGATGGGCCGCAGGCGATCGGAATCTGGGCGAAGCACCATCAAACCTGGTTGAAAAAACACCTGGTGTTGCCCCATGGCGTCCCCTCGCACGACACGTTCGGACGCCTGCTTGGCCTGCTGAAACCGGCGGCCTTTCAGAAGTGTTTTGAAGCCTGGATTCGGTCGATCGCGCCGCTTGATAAAGAGACCGACTTGAATCAAATTGCGATCGACGGCAAGGTCCTCAAGCGTAGCCACGATCGCAAACGCAAGCTGGGGCCGTTGTGGCTTGTCAGCGCCTGGTCGGTCGATCGTTCGCTCAGTCTGGGACAGCTGGCCACGGACGAAAAATCGAACGAAATCACGGCGATTCCCGAGCTTTTGGAGAATATCGAGGTCCAGGGAGCTGTGGTCACCATCGACGCCGCCGGCTGTCAACGCGAGATCGCCAGGAAGATCATCGACGGCCACGGCGACTACCTTCTGGCGCTCAAGGGGAATCAAGGAAAACTTTACGAAGCGGTGACAGACTACATCCTCCTGCACATGGAAAACGACTTCGCAGATATCCCGGCAAGACGCTTCACGGAAACGCTCCACGGCCACGGACGCGTCGACGAAATCACCTACTATCAGATGCCTGTTCCGAAGGATCTGGTGAACCGGGAAAAGTGGCCGGGATTGAAAACGATTGGCGTCGCGATTCGGCAAAGCGAGAGCGGTTCGAAGACTTCGAGTGATGCTCGCTTCTACATCGGCTCGATCGCCCTGGGGGTCAAGAAATTCGCCCGTTATGTGCGTGGCCATTGGGCGATCGAGAATACGCTTCACTGGTGCCTGGATGTGACGTTTCGTGAGGACGAAAATCGGGTGCGTGAGCGGACGACCGCGGACAATCTGGCGTGGCTGAAACGCTTCGCCCTGAGCATGCTCAAGCAGCAAGATGACAAGTACAGCATCGCCATGCGTCGCCGCGTCGCCGGCTGGGACCTCGACTACCTCGCCAAAATCCTCGGAATTCCCGTACTATAGTGTGCGTTTGCCGTGAGCCTGCGGCTTTGTTCAAATTCCTTGATTGTCTTATTGTCGGGTTTCAAAACGAATCGATAGCCTTCGAACGGATCAGAAGTCGATTCTAATTCTTTAAGCAGTTTTTTCCACATCAAAAGAGTGCTCCTGGGCAAGTGTCGCCGGGACGTTTTTGAATGGCGACGTCACTGTTGTCGAAGTTGAGCGTTTCCACTCCGAATTGCCCCCCATTCGGCGTCAACATATAGACGGTCACCTTGAATTTAGTAGGTATATCTCTCTGAGGTGCCTGCTGACTTGTGTCGTAGGTCACTTCGACTTTCATCTCTCCACTAGCAATTCTGGTGTTGTTTGCAATACATCCATGCACCCATTCTTCCATCTTTTTCCAAGCTCGATTCTGGTTGAAGACCTTCACCTGAGGAACCAAGTTCGTGAAGCCGCCGGGCCCTCCAAGGTCGTTCGCAATCAAGTGGCCTGCGTCATAAGAGTTCCGTAGCGGATGAGAATTCGGATTCTTTCCAAAGAACACATTAAGCATCTTCTTTTGTTCATTTTCATTGCGGTCCCCGTCTCCGTCAACGGCAATGATGGGGCCCATAGCTTCAGTGGTTCGGCACTCGTCCCATTTGAACGAATAAGTACGGCCACCGACAACAATTTGTGAGACCTTAAGGCTTGTCCCTACTTCTTCACATTGACAGTCGTCTAGTGGTCCGCTTGGTGCCGACGCATTATGCACCAACACGCCACTCTCACCCACCCGGTAAACATGGTCGCCTTCGACTTCAATGTTATAGACCGGCTCACTCCCTGGACGACGAACCAACGACTCAACAACCGTTGTCCCATCCAACGTCTTTAGCGTCTCGCCGATCTCCAGGTCAAGCACCGAGACCCAGGCTTCACGGTCCACTGACCAGAACGGGTGGCTGCCGGTGACGCCGATCGGCTTGGATTCGCTGGCGAGTTTCAGGTCGTACACTTCGCCGGAGGTGTGCTTGAACGTGCCGGTGACCAGGCGGTATTCGCTCGGGTCGCAACCTGCGGGGAGCGGTTCGATTTCGGGAGCGGGTTCGATAGCGAGAACTTCCGCCAGGCCCTCGGCACCCATCTCGGGCATGTCGAGGTAGACGTAGCCGCCGACGTGTGCGCCGTAGTCCTCGATCCAGTCGGGACTTCGGAGCAAGTGTTCGGGGCGGCGTCGTAGGCCGGGATTCTCGTCGTACACTGCCAGATACGACGCCGTGGAAGAACTGGCGCCAGTCAGTATGCTGGGCGGTTACCCCTTGTTGCCGCTTTTCTTGGGCCGACCCTTTCTTGCCCACCCCCCCCACTATTGAGCCTTTCGCCGCCTTGCCGCCTGCGCACGAAAAAACCCCGCATCCCAATTTTTGCTGGGAAACACGGGGTTTTCTGCAGTGGTCGGGGGCGGGCTCGAACCGCCGACACATGGATTTTCAGTCCATTGCTCTACCAACTGAGCTACCCGACCTGAAGTCGTTTATGAAGGAAGTATTGTGCGTTCTTCTCCCCGCAGTGGCAAGAGGGGCGCCGGCAATTTCGCCAAACGACGTAAATCGGTCGCTGCTCCGCCCCCAAACGCCTCGGCAGGGCCGACTCAGACAGCCTCAATCCGGCCCCGACGACGGCCGTTTGCTTGTGTTGCGGCAGGCGCCTCGATATGGTGAAAAGGTAAACCTTGTCGTTTTTCCCCGAAGGGCTGCTGCCGATGACCCGGGCGCAAATTTTTGAATCCAGCGTCGATTACTTTCTGAGTCCGATCGGACCCTTTCTGGAAGACCCGGAAGTCACCGAAATCATGGTCAATCGGTTTGACCAGATCTACGTCGAACGGGCCGGGCGGCTGCATAAAACCAACGCCAGCTTTGAAAGCGAAGACGCCCTGCTATCGGCCATTCATAATGTGGCCCAGTGGGTCGGCCGCCGGATCAATTTCGAAAACCCCATCCTCGACGCCCGTTTGCCCGACGGTTCCCGTGTGAATGCCGTTCTGCCGCCCGGCGCCAGGCAGGGGGTCTGTTTGACGATCCGCAAGTTCAAACGGGGCGGGCTCACCATGACCGACCTGGTGAACTACGGCAGCGTTTCCGAATCGGCCCGCGAGTTCCTGGAACTGTGCGTGCGGCTGCACAAAAACATCGTCCTTTCCGGCGGCACCGGCACCGGGAAAACGTCGCTGCTGGGCGCGGTCTCTTCCGCCGTGCCGTTTGATGAACGGGTGATCGTGATCGAAGACACGGCCGAGCTGCGCTTGCCCCAGGAGCATGTCGTTTATCTGGAAGTCCAGCGGCCTGACCAGTACGGCCGGGGCGGCCTGGGGATTCGCGACCTGTTCGTCACTTCGCTCCGCATGCGGCCCGACCGGATTATCGTCGGCGAAGTCCGCGGCGGCGAAGCGCTCGACATGATCCAGGCGATGCTCAGCGGCCACTCGGGCAGTTTGACAACCGTCCACGCCAACGCGGCCCGCGACGCGCTGGTGCGGCTGGAAACGCTGTCGATGATGTCCGATGTCAGCATCCCCGTGTATGTGGCCCGGGCCCAGGTGGCGGCCGCCATGCACCTGATCGTGCAGCTCAGCCGGTTCAGCGAAGACGGCTCCCGCCGGGTGACGCAGATCTCGGAAGTGCGCGGACTCGACAAGGATGACCAGTACGTGATTGTCGACCTGTATAAAAGCCGCTTCGCCGGAAAGTCCGACGACGGCAAGCTGCAGGTCAGCCTGGAGCCGACCGGCGAACTGCCAACCTTTGCGGAAGAACCGCGCGGCCTGGGGATGGATCGTTACATCCAGCACAGCGCCGCCATGTGGAAATAACGGGTTCGCCGCCAGGCGATAACGCCCCCGGCGCCTGCAGGCTATCCAGCGCTGGGGAAAACGATCACAATACGAACCCCCTGCTGCAACCCTGAACCGGCGACCTTCGATGGCCGAACCAAGTCTTTCCCCAATTCGCTTTGCCTGCCAGTGCGGGAAAAAGTTCGAGGTCGGACGCGACCACATCGGCAAACAGACCGTCTGCCCCGAGTGCAAAAAGCCGATGACGGTCCCGGCCGAAAGCACCGTCGCCCAGCGCCGCAAAAAGAAGCGTCCGGCCGCCAGTTCCCCGCCGACCGCCGGCAAGACGAACGCCGCGCAGCAGAACGCCGCGAAACCGGGCGATGGGAAGACCGCGACGGGAAAGACGGCGACGGGAAAGACCGCGACAGGAAAGACGGCGTCGCCTGCATCCGGCGGGAAACGACCGGCCGGGAACACGGCCGTCCCGTCTGCTTCGGCAGCGTCGAATCCGGAGCCGTCTGTTTCCGAAGCTGCGCCGCGGGTGTCGCTGGCTTCGCTCCTGCTGCTGATGCGGAAACCGGTCGCGAATGAGAAGCTGGCCCTGTATGCGGGCGTCGGCGGTTTTGTCGGCGGCCTGCTGTGCGGCATGGTGCTGATGCTTCCCTGGGCCTGGCGGTCGACTCCACCCGTCGCTGCCGGTCCCGAGCCGGCCACGACCAGTCCGGCCAGCACTCCGCCGCCTCCTGCCGCCGCGACGGTCCGGGAGCCCCTGCCGGTAAGACCGGGAACGGGCGGACCGACGGCGGAAACGGACACGCCGGCAGCGACGGCCGGGGCGCAGCTGAAAACTCCCTGGAAAAATGCCGATTGCGCCCGGCTGAGTTTCACGCTGACGCCCCGGCAGTTCGAGGCGCTGGACCCGGGCGTTTTTCCGGAGCGGAATTTCCCGCTTCGTTTTGAAGCGAATCTGGCCGCCAAAGAGAACGCCGTCCGTCAGGGGATGCCGGCCGACGAGGTCGCCATGCGGTACACCCTGGGCGCCTGGCCCCAGCCGGACGGTTCGCTCGAGGTGGTGCTGTTTCTCTTCCGCGATCAGCTGCGCACGTGGCCGCGTGACCTGGAGAATCTCACGCTGCAGGTCTGGGACGCCCGTACGCTTGTGAGCGAAGAAACGGGGAAGGAAAGCCAGGTGTTGTTTGACCTGCAGCTGTTTGCGGCGCACGGAGCCAACGGGCTGATGGTCGGCAACACGCGGGGACGATTGACGGTGCTGGGGCTGGACAGTTTGAGCTTCCGCGGCGTGCCTTTTACTCTGGAGCCGTTTGAGTTGCTGGAGCCAACGAAGGTCAAGCCGATCGGCACGGCCGAACCGGACTCGACGGTAAACGATCCGGGGCCGCGTTTGCCTCCCATCCCGGCGTTGCCTCCCGTCCCGGAAAACGCCGATCCTGCTTTCCTGGAACCCGCGAGAACGCCGCCTGCGAAGCCCGCCGCGCCGCCGGCAGACGCTGAAACGCCGCCGGCGCCGGGCGCCGCGCCGCCGACGGGTACGGCTCCCGACGAGTAACACACGGCGTCCCATGATCGCCTTCGGCAGGGGCGGTTAAGGGCAGATTTCTGCTGATCTCTCACGGGCGAGGGCGGACGTCCCTTCATGGCAGGGCGGACTCGGCAGCGGGTGAGGATCCCGGCAGGAACCACCTCCTCCGCGGCGGTGTTATAATTCGATGATTCGCATCTCCTGACAGAGGATCCCTTTGCATGTCAATATCTGACACTCAGCTGCCCGTCGGCTCGGAAGAGCACGACAAAGTTACCGAACTGTTGCGGCTGATGGAAATCTCGCAGCAGCTGGCGGCGACGGTGGACCTGCAGGAACTGCTGGCGCTGATTGAACAGGCCGCCCGGGAGTTGCTCCGCTGTGATCGGGCGACCGTGTTTGTGTACGACGCGCCGACGCACGAGCTTTACAGCTATGTGCAGGCGCGGTCCGAGCAGATTCGCTTCCCGGCGGATCGCGGCCTGGCCGGCGCCTGCTTCCTGACCGGCCAGTTGACGCACACGCCGGACGCTTATGCGGATGATCGCTTCAACCGGGCGGTCGATGCTTCGACCGGTTACCGCACGCGGAACATTCTGACGTGCCCCTTGACCACCGTCGACCGCACCGTGGTCGGGGTGCTGCAGTCGCTCAACAAGCATGAGGGCGGGTTCACCGAGTGGGACCAGACCCTGATGCAGACGCTTAGCGCCCAGTGCGGCGTGGCCCTGCAGCGGCAATTCCTGCTGCAGGAGTTCGCCCAGAAGCAGCGACTGGAACGAGAGCTGACGCTGGCTCGCGATATCCAGCAGGGACTCCTGCCAGGCATGGCGCCCCAGGCCGAAGGGTACGACATTGCCGGCTGGAACCAGCCGGCGGATCAAACGGGCGGCGACTTTTACCACTTTCAAACCCTGCCCGACGGAAGGCTGTGCCTGGTGGTGGCTGATGTGACCGGGCACGGGATTGCGGCGGCGCTACTGGCTTCGCAGTGCTATGCGCTGTACCGGGCCGCCATGTTTGCTTCGACCGATGTGGGCGAAACGGCGACGCAGGTGAACGGTCTGCTGAGCGAAGATATCCCGCTGGACCGCTTCGTCACGGCGTTCTTCACCCTGCTGGATCCGGCGACGGGCGAGTTTGTGTATGCGGCCGCCGGGCATGGGCCTGTCTATCTGATCCGCTTCCAGGGAGACAACGTCGAGCTAGAGGCGCAAGGTCCGCCGCTGGGGGTGATTGGCGGCCTGGCTTACAAAGCGTCGGATCCCATTCGCCTGGAGCAGGGTGATATTCTGTTCCTGTGCACCGACGGTTTCTTTGAATGGGAGAACCGGCAGCAGGAAGCGTACGGCGTGGAACGCTTGTGCGCGGCAATCGCCCGCCTGGCCGATCGGCCAGCGTCGGAGATTATCTCCAGCATTTATCGGGAACTGCTGGAGCATGCCGACGGCGCCGAGCAGAGCGATGATCTCACCGCGGTCGTCGTGAAGAAACTGTAACGCAAGGCTCCCTGCTTCTCTCCTGGAAATCGCCCCGGCATCCTCCTGCCAGGCGAACGAAACATGTCGCTACGATTTGATGCGGAACTGGAAAAATATGGCCCTGGCTCCGCCATGTCGCCTCCGGGCCTGCTGGAAGCCCAGGATTACTGTCGGCGGTTGGCTGGATCGCACTACGAGAACTTCACGGTCGCCAGCTGGCTGTTGCCGCCCCGACTGCGCCAGCCGTTTTGCAATGTGTACGCTTACTGCCGCTGGGCCGACGACCTGGCGGACGAAACGGGCGATTCCTTCCGCAGCCTGGAACTGCTGTCGTGGTGGGAACGGCAGCTTGACGATTGCTATCGCGGGCGGGCCCGGCACCCGGTGTTTGTCGCCCTGATCAACACGATCGAAGAGTACGACCTGCCGCCGGAGCCGTTTCGCGATCTGCTCTCGGCGTTCCGCCAGGACCAGCGGAAGCGACGGTACGAAACGTTTGCGGAACTGCTGGATTATTGTCGCCGTTCGGCCAACCCGGTCGGCCGTCTGGTGCTGCGGCTGGGACGGTTCGACAACGCGGCCAACGCCGCCTGGTCGGACTCCATCTGCACCGGGCTGCAGCTGGCCAATTTCTGGCAGGATGTGCGTCGCGACTATGAACAGGATCGGATATACTTGCCGCGCGAGACTCAAAGGCGATTTGGTTACGGGGAGGATATGTTCGAAGATCGAACCGCCAGCGACGCCTTCCGCCAGATGCTGGCCTTTGAAGTCGATCGGGCCGAGTCGTACCTGGAAGCGGGACGGCCCCTGCTGGAACAGACGCCGCCTTCGCTCCGGGTGGATATCGACCTGTTCCTGCGCGGCGGCCTGGCCATTCTCGACGCCATCCGTCGGCAGCAGTTCGATGTCTGGAAACGGCGGCCCTCGGTCGGCAAGCTGGCGAAAATCAGGCTGCTCTGGTCCGCCTGGAAAGCGCAGCGGGGAACGCCGGCATGACCTTTTTTACCGGCCGTCGCATGCCGCAGGAACAGGCAGGCGCCGCGGCGGCAGGGCTGGCCGACCCCATGGCGGAAAGCTATCGCCAGTGCGCCCAGGTCGCCCGCCAGGCGTCGTCCAACTTTTACTACTCGTTCTGGTTGCTGCCCGCAGCGCAGCGCCAGGCGATGTGCGCGCTGTATGCGTTCTCCCGGCATACCGACGATCTGGGCGACAGCGAGTTGCCGGTGGAAACCCGTCGCAGCCAGCTGGCCGCCTGGAAAGCCGCTCTCACGGCCGCCCTGGCGGGAGACGCTTCCCATCCGCTGCTAAGGGCGGTGGCCGACATGGTGCGACGGTTTTCTATTCCCGAGGAGTACCTGCACGAGATTATCCGCGGCGTGGAGATGGACCTGGACCAGTCGCGTTATGCGACCTTTGCCGAGCTGGAGCAGTACTGCTATCGCGTGGCTTCGGCGGTCGGTCTGGCATGCCTGCATATCTGGGGATTTGAGCCAGCGGCCGCGCGCCAGCCGGCCCTGCAGTGCGGGCTGGCCTTTCAGCTGACGAACATCCTGCGCGACCTGCACGAAGATGGCGCCCTGGGCCGGATCTACCTGCCGCTGGAAGATCTGGAACGGTTTGATTACGCTCCGACCGACCTGCTGCAGGGAGTCGTCGACGAGCGTTACCTGGCGCTGATGCAGTTTGAGATTGAACGGGCCGAACAATGCTATCGCCAGGCGGAGGCCTTGCTGCCCCTGGTCGATCCGGCCGGCCGGAGAATGCTCTGGATGATGCACGCCACTTACCGCCGGCTGCTGCACAAGATCGCGGCCGAACCGGCCGCCGTGTTTGCCCGGAAGGTACGGGTATCCTATCCGCGAAAACTGCAGATCGCCGTACAGGCATTCTGGCGCCGGTAAGCCGGGCTTGAGCGCTTGTTAGCGCCAGTTAACGCTAGCGACCGCGAGGGAATCGCGGTCGCGGGGTGGATCGGAGGATGCTGCGGAAAACGTCTTACGGCGTTTCGGTCGCTTTGTTGGCAGCCTTCAGGCGGGCGAGAATATCGCCGATGATCTTCTGGGCGTCGACGTCGGCATGCTTGTTGGCGCTTTCAAACGCCGCAATCGCATCGGCCGCGCGGTTCTCCTGGGCCAGGATCTTCCCTTTGTTGAAGAACACGTTGACCAGGAGCTCGTCTTCTTTCTGCTCGGCGGCGATGGCGTCAAGCTGGCCGAGGGCTTCTTCCGTTTTGCCCAGGCGGTAGGTGATGACGGCCTTGCGCAGCAGGGCCTCTCCGCGATCCTTGGACGAGGCTTCTTTCACGGTTTCGTCGAGAAACGCCAGGGCGTCTTCGGTCCGTTTTTCGTTCATCAGCAGGCGGAGCTTGTTCTCCACAAACTGCTCCCGCAGCGAGCGGGGCATGTCTTTTTCGGCCAGGGCTTCGTCGAGGACCTTCAGGATGGCGTCGGGGCCTTCGGTCGAGACTGTCTGCAGGCGATCGTTATACTTCTCGACAAATTCCTTGATCCGGCCTTCATTCAGGATGTCGGTGAACTCTTCTTTTTTGCCAAGCGAGTCGGTCGGATCCAGTTCCATCACCCGGGCGATCTGGTCGCTGTAAAAGGTCGACAGGAACGGGCCGTCCATCGCCTCTAGTCCTTCGGCCAGCAGGCGGGCCTGCTCCAGACCGGTCGCTTTTTCCGCCTTGGCGAATGCGGCGTCGCGGATGTCGCGGATGGCGAGCAGGTCGTGCAGATGGGTGATGTACGCTTCCGGTCCGCCTTCCTGGTAGCCGGTTGTGGCGAACGGGATGCCTTCGGCGTCGGTCAGCAGGACGGTCGGGAAGCCGCTGATGCTGTAAATCTCTTTCAGCTTTTCATTCTGGGCCTGGAGTTCTTCGGACTGGCTGCTTTTGTCGCTGGGAAAGTCGAGTTCGACCAGCACCAGGTTCTTGGTGGCGGCTGCCAGGAACTCGTCTTTGGTAAAGACCTCAGCGCTCAATCGCTTGCACCATGCGCACCAATCGGAGCCGGTGAAATCGACCAACATCGCCTTCTTCTCGGCGAGGGCTTTCGCTTTGGCCTTCTCAAAATCGTGCATCCATTCGGGCCCTGCGGCCAGCACCGGCGAAGCGGCAAACATCGCAACCAGCAAACCCAGAGTCAAAGATTTAACTCGGAACGACATACAAACTCCTTCAAATACGCCGCGTCGGCGGGGGGGCGCCTGCGCGTTGCGAAATAGGAAAAACCAGAGAACACAACTTCCGTTGATGCTAGATTCTTTACCAGCGACCAGCGAAAGTGTAGTAAACAGCATACATTCGACGGACAAAATGCGGAAAAAAACGCCGAAATTGCGGGCAGGCGGGGGCCGCCCGCCACTTAGCGGAAGGCCTGGACCCCTTCGTTTTCGCATTCTTTCCCCCGGCAAGCAATCGCGAAGCCTTGCCGATGGCGAAACATTTGCCGGCTCTTGATTCCGCTTCCCTGGCGGAAAAGGGGGAACGCCGGCGCATAAAAAAGCCGGAAGCAGGGAATACTGCTTCCGGCCGAATCTGTCAACATTCGCCTGCGGCTTATTCTGGAGTCGTGCCCAAGTCCACTACGGGGGGCTTATTTGAGGGCGATCGTTTGCTGCAGTGGACGCAGCACCTGGTCGATCACGTAGTTGTCGAGCATGTCGCGGCAGACATCGGCCAGGTGGTCCATTGCGGAAACGTACGTCTCGCCCGGATCCAGACCGCCGTAACGACGGGCCGTAAAGTACACGCTGAGCTGTTCTTCCGGGTAGTCGCCCGAGCGCACGCTGAACAAGGTGGTGCGTGGCTCCACGCTCAGGCGGCAAACCACCCGGCAGTCTTCGTCTAGCGCCAGTTGAATCGAAGGTTCATTGTTGACCACCGCCACGCCGGGCAACTCGCAAATGCGATCGAACGCGGGCGTCATCCCCAGGGCGTCGACCAGCAGTTGGTTATGGTTGCCGCGGTAGGTGTAATCGAACGCGAACATAATATTCAGCGATTCGCATTCAATCGGGCTGACGCTCAGCGCATAAGGAGCAATATCCAGCACGGTGCGATGCTGTTCCAGCGCTTCTTCGGCCGTGGCCGGATTGACGACGCCGGAAGAGACGCGGCGGGTTTCGATGGTGGTCCAGCGATAATCGCCGCGTTCTTTGTCTTCCTCCAGCACAAATTCCCCCCGTTCCCGGGAGTAGAAATTGCGCATGACCGGATAGCGTTTTTGAATCTGCTCAAAAAAATGCAGCACAGTTTCCCGAGACTGGGGGAGATCCATCTCGGTGTGCAGTTGCATATTGATATAATGGTCATCGCTGAAGGTGCTGTAGCCGCTCATTGTCAAAGGCTCCTTTGGCGAAAGTGATTGCAAGCATCCTGCGTTAGTAAAGGGCGCCGACTCAAGGGGCGCCCTGCAGCGAAGCCGGCCGACAAGGCGGACAGCCTCCTGTTGAAACGAGATTCGGCCATGTTCTGTTCGCCGGGGAAAAGCGAATGACCGCTCTCGCGGGATCGCGGGGAAGCGATCGGGAACGTTCCTGCCTTGAAAAACGGAAACCGGAAAAGCGCGAAGGGGTTTTCCAACAGGGACCGGCCGCAATGGGCTCTTCTTTTTGGAAGATCGCCCCCGGCAAGCTGACAAAGTTCATCGCATCATCTCGCCAGGAAAAGGGGCATGTTTCGAACTGTTTTCGGGGACGCGTTTCCAACGCATCGGGTGTCGTTTCGCTACGTCTTTTTTACCTGCCGCCCCTGGGGCTTTCTAGGAATACTGGGGCTTTCTCGGAATACTCCGTACCGGCGTTTTCCCAGTAAAGCCGGTTCTCAAGAGGACACGCATGCTCCGCCGCAAGGTTCGCTCCCAGGTCGTCAGCAAATGCGTTCCTGCGCAAACTTCGCGATTTACCAGGACCCGTGCGAAAGCCAAAATGCGTCCCGTGGCGCCGTTGGATCCTTAACGCAGTATAAATACGGGAATGCCCGTGTGTCAAAGCGGGGGAGCCACACCCCGAGCGTGGGTCGCCATTCCATTTGGTAAGTCTAACCTGTTGAAAGGTCGTAACTTGTGACTTCCAGCACCGTCGGGAAACCGAAACGAGAAATGTCCACGAACGAAACCGCCCGGCGGGTTGTAGCGATCGACTCGGAATTGGGGTGGATCGCAGTCGCCTGGCAGGGGAAAAAGGTCGCGCAGGTTTCCCTCGGCCACGCCACGCCGCAGGCCGCACTGGCTTCGCAGGACGGTGATCGGCTGGTCGAACCGGACCGCCGGGAGAGAAAGCTGCTGCAGCGACTGCGGGATTATGCGGCCGGGCAGGTCGATGCGTTCGACGATCTGGAGCTGGACTTCGAGGGACGCACG
Organism: Lignipirellula cremea; assembly: GCF_007751035.1. NCBI lineage: Bacteria > Pseudomonadati > Planctomycetota > Planctomycetia > Pirellulales > Pirellulaceae > Lignipirellula > Lignipirellula cremea. The sequence goes on from NZ_CP036433.1 coordinate 1,407,297, forward strand.
CCGTTCCAGCGGCGCGTGCTGGAAGCCTGTCGCCAGGTAGCATACGGCCAGACGATCACCTACGCCGATCTGGCGGCTGCCGCCGGCTCGCCCCGCGCCCATCGGGCGGTCGGGAATGTGATGGCCAGCAATCGCACGCCCGTTTTGATCCCCTGCCACCGCGTGCTGGCGAAGAACTCGCTGGGCGGTTTCTCCGCGCCGACGGGAGTCTCACTGAAGAAGCGCCTGCTTGGTCTGGAAGGCGTGCTTGCGAGAAGGGATTGAGAAAGCAGCGTTAGCGCCGCTCAGGTGGCGGCGCTTTCCAGCACTTCTTCCGCAACGTAAATCGGCAGCGCCGGATCGCAGGTCACGGCGACGGCAATGGCGTCGGAAGGCCGGGCGTCGACATCGATCAGACGGCCTTCATGGCGTACGCGAAGAACGGCGAAGTACGTGTGGTCGCGCAGGTCGTTGATCACCACGCTATCGAGCTCACCGCCTAGTTGCTCGACCGCGTTCACCAGCAGGTCGTGCGTCAGAGGGCGCGGCGAGGAATGCTTCTTCACCCGGCGGTCGATCATGGTCGCTTCGAACAGCCCGATCAGAATGGGGAACTGGCGATCGCCGTCGACTTCTCGCAGATAGATAACCTGGTTCTCGTTGATTTCGCTGATGATGATCCGCGTTAACTTCATTTGAACCGGCATGGTCCGTCCTTCATCAGAAAAATTTGCGAACAGGTTGAGCCCGCCTCGGCTGCTGCCATTATAAACCGGACGGGTCGGCAGCGGCTAGCAGCGGTTTGCTATCGTGCGACAATTCCGCGCGATTCCTGCCGCGAGTCGTCCTATTCTTTCGCGTGCAGCTGCTCGTGTTCGTCTTCATCCTCGGGACGGTTGTCATAGCCTTTCTCAACCGTGAGCTCCAGATGATCGACGAACTTCAGATTGGCGCATTCGTCGATTTCGTCGACCCGGCAGGCCGCATGGTCGGGAATAAAGAAACGCAACGGCCCGCCCTGGGCGACGGGCAGCGGCTGGCCGTTGAGCTCATAGATCAGCAGGCCGCGGTCCAGCACGGGACCCAGCGGAATGCTGGCGTGGAAGTCATCGGTCGAACTGTGCAGCCCCAGGAAGCTGGCCTCGGGTCGAGCTCCCGCCAGCGACAGCAGGCCCGCCAGTTTGACGGCGGAGCCTTGCCGTTTGGGAGCCACCGTGCTGACATCGGGCAGTTGATGCTCGGCGGCGATCGCCTGCAGATCGGCGAAAGTCAGTTGCAGTGGTTTCTCCACCTGGCCGCTGATTTGAAGCACCGGGTTCATAGGGTTCCCTCGTCGGTTCGGTCCTGGGGCCGCCGCCCTGCCGGGCGACTCAACCTTTCATCTTAGCGGCCCCATTTTCCTTCGCCGAGAGGGGGCTCCAGCGTGCGCTGCGCACGGATCGCCAGCGCGACCCTTTTGGCCGTGGCGGGCGCCGAGTCGACCTGGGCCATTTGCCCCGCTTCCAGATCCGCAAACTTGCCCGGTTCGCCGTCGATCTGGATCGCCGTTTCGCCCGTCACGGAAAAATCGACCGCCCCCGTTTCCACCGCCAGCGTCAGGTCGGCGCCTTCCACCGCGACAATCCGGCCGCGCAACGTTTCCGCGCCAGGATTCGGGGATGCAGCCACCAGAGCGATCAGCGGAGTCAGCAGCAACAAGAAAGCAATCGCGAACAGAATTACCGGCAAGCGTTGTTGAACAGTCATGGTTAAAACCCCATAGTTGATTCGTAGTCGTTACCTCCCGCAGGTATCGACTGTTTTCACGGGAACCAGGCGAACGCCTGCGCGACGACCGCGTCACCGATCGCGCGACTTCCGTCTGCGGGAACATCGCAAATGGTGCGCCCAGGGCACGGTCCGACCAGGTTTTTGCTGATTTAGCGAGGGGGAAGTGTGGGTGAAAACAGCGTATTTGTCGCCTTAATCCTTTTGGTGTTATCGGGTTGCGGCGGATCGAACACACCCGAAGTGGTCGTCTATGCGGCCCTGGATCGGGAGTTTTCCGAGCCGATTCTCGACGACTTCCACCGCGCGTCGGGCGTTCGGGTGCTAGCCAAGTATGATGTCGAATCGACCAAGACCGTGGGCCTGGCGACCGCCTTGCTGCAGGAGCGGAATCGCCCGCGGTGCGATCTGTTCTGGAACAACGAGATCCTGCACACCTTGCGACTGGAGCAGCAGGGGCTGCTGGAGTGTTACCACTCGCCGGCGGAGAAAGATTTTCCGCCCGGGTATGTGGCGGCCGACGGCGCCTGGCGGGGCTTTGCCGCGCGGGCCCGGGTGCTGATCGTGAATACGGAACGGGTCCCGTCCGATCGCCGGCCGAATTCGATCCTGGATCTGGTCGACCCGCAGTGGCGCGGCCAGGTCGGCGTGGCGAAGCCGCTGTTCGGCACGACCGCCACCCATGCGGCCGTCCTCTGCGATCGCTGGGGCGAGGAGCGGGCGAAGCAGTTCTTTACCGAACTGCAGCAGAACGCGGTCGTGCTGGCCGGCAACAAGCCGGTGGCCCAGGCGGTCGGCAGCGGGGAGCTGGCGTTCGGCCTGACCGATACCGACGACGCCATTCTGGAAGTCGATGCGGGCCGGCCCGTCGTGATCGTTTACCCCGACCAGGGCGAAGGCGAGCTGGGCGCCTTGCGGATTCCCAACACGCTCTGTCTGATCAAAAACGGACCGCACCCGGAAGCGGCGAAAAAGCTGGTCGACTACCTGCTGCAGCCGGCAGTCGAACGCCGCCTGGCCGCCGGCCCCAGCGCACAGTTTCCCGTGAACCCGGCGGTGAAGGAAACCTCACGAGCGGCCCCCGGCCAGTCCATTCGCTGGATGCAAGTCGACTTCCCCGCCGCCGCCCGCCAATGGGAAACCACGGCCGCATTCCTGCAGGAGATTTACACGGGAGTTGATTAGCGGTTAGCGGTTAGGGATTAGCGATTGGCAAAGATCAAAAAGCTAAAAGCTAAAAGCTACCCGCTTTTTGCGCCAGGTAATAATAGTTCATGAAGTCATGCTCCAGCTCACGCACTTCGACCTGCGGAAAGCCCGCTTCCTGGAGCATCTCGAGCGCCAGTTCTTTCCCCCACATGGCTCCCAGGCCGGCGCCGTCGTTCGCCAGGGAAACGGTCATGCAGTGCATGCAACTGATGGTGTACATGAACGGGGCCAGCGGGTGGGCGAGGTTGTTCTCAACATGACTGGAGCCGGCGATATCCTGCATCAGGAACAGGCCGTCGTCGCGCAGCCCGTTGTTGATCTGCCGCAGCACGGCGGCCGGTTCGATCTGGTCGTGGATGGCGTCGAACGCCGTGATCAGGTCAAAGCTGGCCGGCGGCAACGGGCTGGCCGCATCGCCGATCAAAAAGGTGATGTTGGCCAGGCCCAGCTGATCGACCAGGTTGCGTGCGGTCGCGATGGCTTCGTCGGAAAAGTCGAGGCCCGTAAAACGACTGCGCGGGAATCTTGCCGCCAGATGGATCATGGCGCGGCCGCTGCCGCAGCCGACATCGAGCACGTCGATTCCCAGCTCCAGACGTTCGAGGAGTCCCGGCGCCAGCGGCAGGATATGCTCCATCAGGCCGGCGACCACGGTCTGCCCGCTCTCTTCGGCCATCACTTCGTGGAAGCGGGAATACTGGCAGTAATGCACGCCGCCGCCATGGCGGAACTTCTCCACCACGGCGTCTTCCACACTTCCCAGCACCGCGGCGAACTGCGTGACCGTCGCCAGATTGTTCGGGGAGGCCGCCCGGGTCAGCAGGGCCGCATGCTCAGCGGGCAGACGGAAGGTTTTCTCCGCCGGCGCGTATTCAACAATGCGGCCGGTCGTCATGGCGTGCAGCCACTCGCGAACGTAACGCGGCTGAAGTTCGGCCGCCGCGGCGATCTCTTCCAGGGTCGAAGGCGGCAGCTGGGCCATCACATCGAACAGGCCCGTGCGATGGCCGATCGAGATCATCATGGTCAGGGCGCTGCCATTCAAAAGACCTAACAGGCGATCAGCGAAAGACTCTTCCACGGACGTTTCGGGGGCAGGACTGACAGACATCGGCTTCTCCTTGGTAGTTCCATGACACGACAAACGTGCAAGCCTCTTTCCCGGATGCGGCTTGCCATAACCCCGCAGGGCGTAAACCGCTTCGATTTGTTACGGCCTTTTTTCCAGAAAGTTTCCGCCCGCCCGGCGACGTTTGCTGGCACGGCCTGCGCCAGCGTCTCCTTTCTCCGCTAGCTGGCGCCTGTCGCGCCAGAAAACGATCTTGACGCTCAAGGCGGATGTCGCGTAGTTTCTACCCTTGTCCGGCCATAGAAGTTATTTTCCACGGGACTGTGTTAAACGTCGGCACACTTGCCCCTTTAGTTCAGGCCGGCCGTTAGTAGAGTAGTCGACCTGTGCAAAGGATTGCGCAAATGAGCGTGGTCGCCATTATTTCGTCAAAAATGAGCAGCACGGAGCTGCTGGGGAAAAGTCTCATCAACCTGAGTGGGGAACCCCTCCTGGCCCGGGTTCTGGAACGTGTGCAGCGAGCCCGTTCCGTTGATCAGGTCGTTGTCGCGGCATCAACCTCGCCGGCTGACGACGCGATCGTCGCCTACTGCCAGAGCCGCCAGTGGAACGTTTTTCGCGGGGCGGAGCACGACCTGCTGGAGCGTTTCTACCGTGCGGCCCATAAGTATCGAGCCGAGGTCATTGTGCGGGTTGCTCCCGACTGTCCCTTTGTGGATCCGGCCCTGGTCGACGAGGCCGCCAACTGGGTCGGCGATGGCCATTACGACTTCGCCTCCAACGCCGCCATGCCGCGGACTTTTCCCCAGGGGCTAGAGGTCGAAGCGTTCAGCTTCAAGTCGTTCGCCCGCCTGCGGCACGAAAGCGAACTGCCTGCCTGGCGCGAGCATGTTACGACCGGCTACTACCGCCAGGCGGAAAAATATCGCTTGCGGCGGATCGTCCACGAAGAGAACCTGTCGCACATGCGCTGGACCGTGGAGTCCCTGGAAGACCTGGAGTTTGCCCAGACCGTTTACGATTACTTTGGTCACGACGGTTTCTCCTGGACCGCCATGCTGCAGGCCATCGCCAAACGCCCCCACTGGTCACACATTAACCGCCCCGCAAGGCAGCACGCCGGCTAAAGCGGAAGCCGAGCTCGCTGAATTTCCTTTTGCTCGAGTCTGGCCCATGGCTGCTTCGGGTTCCGAATGGACCGAGATTATTCCCCTGCGACACGAGTCGCCGCTTTCCATCATGGAGATTCTCTCCAGCGGCGGCGTCGACGGAGCCGCGCTGCAGGCGGTCATGCAGGCCCGTGATCTGGCGTCCCGCGGCCATAAGGTAGTGATGGTCTGCCTGCCCGGAGGCTGGGCCGCCAGCGAGCTGGCTAATTCCCAGGTCGAGGTGGTGACCAGTAAGCTGCGACGCTGGCAACTGGCCGATCTCCGGGCCGTGTCGGCCGAAGTTGTCGCCCGCGGGGTCGACCTGATCCACACCCACAAAAGTCGCGCCCATATGTTCGGCATTGTGCTGCGGTATCTGACCGGCAAGCCATGCGTGGCGACGGCCCATAACCGCTATATCCAGCCGCATTGGGGGCTGAACAACTTTGTCATCGCTAACTCCCAGGCGACGCTGAAATTTCATCGGCGATGGAACTTTGTCCGCCGACAATACAGCCGGACCGTACATTGCGGCGTTGATCTGGAAGGGTTCGCCCAGGCCCCGCTCGAAGCACGATCCCGGGTGCGCGACGAATGGAGACTGCAGGCCGGGCACCTGGTGCTGGGAGTGATCGGCAACGTCATTCCGCGCAAGGGGCATCATTTTCTGGTGGAAGCGATGCCCACGTTGCTGGCCGCTGAGCCGCTCACCCGGCTGGCGATTATCGGCTCCAAAGGCAATGCCTATGCGCAGGAAGTTGATGGGCTTGCGCACCGGCTGGGAGTCGACAAGGCGATAATCTGGGTCGGCTTTCGCACCGACATGCCGCACGTAATGAGGGCGCTGGAAATCTGCGTGTCGGCCGCCCTTGAGGAGCCGTTTGGACTCACCGCGCCCGAAGCGATGGCCAGCGGTCTGCCGGTTGTCGCCACCGACGTGGGTGGATTGCCTGAGAGCGTCCTCGCCGGCGTTACGGGCGAACTCGTCCCGGCCAGCGATTCGGCTGCCCTGGCGGCGGCCATTTTGCCGTTGCTGCACGATGCCGAAAAGCGTCGGCAGTACGGCGCCGCGGGAAAAAGTCGAGCGTTCGCCCTGTTCTCCCGCCAACAACAGGTGGAGAAGATAGAAGCCGTTTTTCGCCTGGTGACGGCCCGCGGCCGGATCCGGCAAAGCGACGCCGCCTAAGAAAAGCAGCGTGCGACAGTATCCCGTGGCGAACTACTTGTCGTCGCCGACGCGCATCCGCACCGTGGGCGTAATGACCATCGGATAGAAGCCCCGGGCGTACATCGTCGGGGTGGTGCTGCCCGCGCTGATCTCCACCGCGGGACCGTACAGGTCGACAACGCCAACACGGAACAGATAGGGCGAGTAATAGTTTCGCTGCGACGGCGGCAAAGGCTCGCTTGTCGAAGGAGCCATTTTGTTGAACACGTAAGGGTGCCGGGGCGGAGTAATCAGCGGCGGCTCCACATGCGGCGCTTCAAAGTGCGGCGGGTTCACGGCCGGCCCTTTCGGCTCCGGCGGCCGGAAACTGAACTCGGGAATCTTCACCGTCGGCGTCGGCTGGAACGTCGGCAGCTTGACGCCCGGTTCCAGTCGCGGTCGAGCACGGCGATCGACGGCCGGCTTCTTCTCTTCGGCCGACGCCATTGCAGGGAGTGCGACAAGAAGTAGCAAGCCCGCCAGCATGACACGGCGGAACAACCGTTGATGGTTCAAAAATCGCAACATGTTGACTCCCTCCTGATACTTCCGACCGCGCGCTAAAGATCGCCTGCTACCGCGAGGCGACACCTGCATTTTAACGCGTATCAAGCCGGCGGGTCAAATGCAGGACCCGCCGCCCTTCGATTACTGCGCGGAACGAGAAACTATTAACTGACGGAAGTCGACGGTCAGTCGTCTTTTGCTCGGAACGCGAAGGTGGTTATTGTCGATTCTGGTTTGGTTGTTTTCCGAACCAGCCGGCGCAGAAAGTCGACGGTCAGGCGTCTGTACTTCCTGGAAACGACGAATCAATATCTGGCAATTATTCTTTTCTCGTTCCCCGCAGGAGCGGTGAACATCGATCTACGGCGTGAGGTAACGGAACGTGTTCCGGATCGGCTGTCCCGCGACGTACGGCTGCAGTCCGCCATAGGCATTCGCCCCCAGCCAGGCCGGGCGACCGACGACCACAGCCGTCGGAGCATAGTAAGCCGCGGTCGGGGCATAATAGGCGGTCGTCGGTGCATAATAAGCCGTCGTCGCCGCCGGGTACGCCACGACCGGCGGAGCATAATAAGCTGCGCGGGCCACCGGGTAGGCCGCCACCGGAGCATAATAGGCCGGAGCCTGGTATACGGGGACCGCCACCGTGGGAGCGTAATACGCCACGACCGGACGACCCACCACAATCTGGGCGCTCGCTTCGGAAGCGCCTCCCAGACAGGCGAAGGCAACCGCTAACAGAAGGTAACGCATTGGGATTCCCTTTTTTTCAATCGTTGTGATCCGCTCCGGACAAGAGGGGAAAAACGCTGCTCCCAAACCCTTCCCCGGCGCCCTCCACTATAACTTGCCCGACCCCCAGCGTGCATCCTTTTTTCCGGTCTTTCGCGCAAGAAGCCACACCAAACAACGCGTTTTGATGGGTGTAGCCGGACCGTCCCGCGGGATGGGGCCTGGTCACCCCCCCACAATTTATTTGCGGAGCAAACCACCTTGAACTTCCTGGGATTTATGGACAGCACGTTCGGGCATGCTGAAGTACGCCCATGCGCCGAGCACTGCCCAGACCACGATCATCGGCGTAAAACAACGATAGAAGGTCACCACGCCACGCTGTCCCGCCAGGTTGTCCGGCATGAAGACGTCCGCCACAACGATCGAAGCAAGGCAAGCGAAAACAATGGCTGCGCTGACGCACATAAAGGCAATCGCCTGTGTGCGAGATTTGAACGGGTTCATTTTATCCCCCTCGTCGGATTCCGTCGGGTAACGTATCGCATCACGGGGCGGTGGCGGACAAGCACCTTGTCGGATAACGACCAGGTTACCCCATTCGCCGTAAAGGCAAAAGTTTGGGCGCAGCGATTTTCCTTCCGATGCGGCCCCGATTCCGCAAGAAAGACGGCCCACGGACGAACTACTTTCCGGAGGTCCTGACCATGAATGATTCCACTCGTAGTCTGCTGAATACCCTGTCCCAGGTGCTGTTGCGCTGCTGGATTCTGGGGACGTTGCTGCTCGTTCTGATGCTCGGTGCGATCCTGCTGCTGGGCTCTACGATCCATACCCTTCACGGCTCGATGTTTTCGCTCACGGCGCACGAGCTGGATCTGATCCTGTACTGCAGTATGGGGCTGCTCAAGCTGGCGGTGCTCTCCCTGTTTTTCATCCCCTGGCTGGCGATCCGGCTGACGCTCCTCAAACAGGCGTAGTCGGCGGGCGATGTTCAGGAACGCAATGGCGTTTCGTCCCAGACAGACCAGCGTTTCGTCACACCTTCGTAAACCCACCAGCCGGGATGGCAGGGCAGGCGTTTCTCTTCCCGCTTGCGGGCTTCGCCCTCGTTTTTGCTCCAGTACTCGCCGCACCAAAGCAGCCGGCAGTTTCCGTTGCGGCACTGGAAGTCATAACGCTTCGTGCCATAGTCGGGCAGGCGATCCTGCCCGCAGCGAGGGCAACGGCGGAACGCGATTTCCTGCGCGTCGTTTTCGTCCAGTAGACGCCAGTGCGGCAGCACCTGTTCGCGGAACAGGTCGACACGGTTCTGAAACGCGGCGATCGATACTTCGCAGCCGCTTCGCCGGAGCGAGTGGCTTTGCCAGTCCAGCGTCACATTGGTGCGGGCCGCGACGAAACCGGCCGGGTTATCTGCGCCGGCGGGTCGACAGATAAAGCCGCCATCGGCCGCCACGGCGCAGGCCGCCTGGTGCGGGATCACGTAGAAAGAGAAATCGGCCGCGTCGACCTGGCTGCATAACAGCCAGCAGGAATTCGGCTGCCGGTCCATCCGCAAGACGTCTTCCAGGTTGAGCGAAAAATGATTCTGCCCCTGGCGGTTCTGCGGCCGGAACAGCACATGATGACGGATCGCCGGCCGCAAGGGCAGCTTGCCGCCGCGTCGCTGCAGCGTATTGCGCAACAATCGCTGCACCCCGGCCGTTGTTGATAAGGGGTCCTCGTCGCCCGGCTGGGGGCCGTTGCTCGTCGCACTCAAAACAGGTCGCTTCCGGGAGTTTCTGCAGCGAAAAACCCGTCGAGAAGCAGGCAGGCGGAGAATGCTCCCCGGCGGCAACGCCCGGCCTGTTTTGCCGCATGCGACCATGGCCGGTGCGGGGCTGGGTTCCCTTCGAGTCCAGGCGGCTATGATGGCAAGCCCGCCTGAAGTTTTGATGAAGAGATCGTGAAGCTTGTGTGCAACTTCGCCCTGCGGCGAGATGGCTGCCTCCCAGAAAGAAGGAGCGACAGACAGAACCAGGGGAACGGCCGTTCCTCGCTTGTGCGTTTCCCTCGCAAGGCTGTCGTCTTTAGCTCCGCAAAAGAACGCGTCCTTTCACGGAGTGAAAGGCGACTGTCCTGCGTCTGCTCTTCCTCAAAACGACGAACCAGAATCTGGTAGTTATTCCTTTTGTCGCTCTGTCGACTAGTGCTGCGTCAATCTTCCATCTTAGAGTGAGCGATTTCGGCCGTGCTGCTGTGCCGCCAAAAAAACCGGGGGCTAGCGCCCGGCGGCTGATTGAGAGAAACCTGATTTTATGGTTTGACGCACCACTAGGCCTGTTCGGCTCTTGCCTTTTTCTCCGCCGCCAGTCGTTGCACCCGCGGGGCGTCGGCCTGAACCATGGCGCACTGGGGATGAATGCCTTCACGGGAGTACGAGCGTTTGCCGCAGACGGGACAATTTTTGACGTTCTGACCGTCGGTATTCGGCGTCGGTTTTTTCTCGCTCATGATGGGTCTCCTGAGGTAAACACGGACTTCGATCGACGGACTAGCCAAAGCCGCCACGGGTGATCTATATCGCCAGCGGTTAGCCGACTTCTTTCGCCCAGACGCGAAACGACTGCAGCTCGTTCGGGCCGAACGAGGTCGTCAACGCCACGTCGGCCGCATCGCGGCCGCGGGCCATCAGCACGCGGCCGATGCGCGGGGTATTGTTGCGAGCGTCAAAGGCGTACCATTCGCCGTCGAGATACGCCTCAAACCAGGCGCTAAAATCCATCGGACTGGCGACGGCCGGCACGCCGATGTCGCCCAGGTAACCGGTGCAGTAGCGGGCCGGAATATTGCAGGCGCGACAGAACGTCACGGCCAGATGCATGTAATCGCGGCAGACGCCGACCTGTTCCCGATACGCATCGAGTGCGGTGCGGGTGGAGCGGGCCTGCATGTAGTCGAACTTGATGTGGTTGTGCACAAAGTCGCAGATCGCTTGCACGCGCGTCCAGCCGGGAGCCGTTTCGCCAAAGAGCTTCCAGGCGATGTCTTTCAGTTCACTGTCGACTTCGCAGTAACGACTGGCCAGCAGGTAAGGCAGCACGTCCGGCGGCAGGTCCTGTACTTCGGTCTGGGCCGCATCGGGAGCCTGCAGGTCGGGCAGCCCGCAATCGTCGACGACTGCTTCGTCGTGGAACAGAATGGAACCGGTGGGAGCGACAATCCGGCCGCACAAATTCCCAAACATATCGTAATGCTGGAGAACGGGCGTCGTCGGCGTGATCAGCAGGTTGTCGGCCTTGAGCGTGGTGGACGCACGGGTGGGATGCAGATACAGCATCAGCACCATCGGCGTCGGCTGGGGGGAGAGAAAGGAGATTTCGTATCCGACTTTAATCAGCATAGATGGCGGTTCTTTCAGGGACGTTGGCGCTTGCTTGCCGAAACGCCCCACTCTGGGAGCAATAATCTGGGAGGGCAGGCGTCCTGCCTGATCGACCGCTCGCATCGACGAGGGTCGCCGCCATCTTCTTCAAAAAATCGGTTGTCTCCTTGCTGTCGTTTTCTGGTTGTCGTTTCCCTGTGCAAACGACCCACACGTGTCGAGACGGTTGCTGGGAAACAGCCGGGCTGCCTGGGCTCCGGCTGGAAAGGTTCGATGTCGGCTAGCTGGCCAGATCCGCGGAGCCGGGCTTCACGCCCCGGACAGGACGGGGAATCTTCTTGACCTGCAGGAAGCCCGCCCGAAAGGCTGTCGCCATTGCTGCCGGCACGAGCGCTTCGCCCTGGACCACCAGCGACTGGTTCTCGGCGACTTTGGCCCGCATCTCCTGGATATGAGCCACCGCCACCGCGCGACGCTCTTCGGCGTGCGCTTTGGCCATCCGCATGTCGGCCTCGGCCTGGTCCGACTGCAGCCGGGCGCCAATGTTGTCGCCCACATCGACATCGCAAATGTCAATCGAAACAATCTCAAAGGCTGTGTTGGCGTCGAGTCCCCGGGCCAGGACCCCTTTGGAAATGCGGTCGGGCGTTTCCATCACTTCCATATGCGAGTCCGCGGAGCCGATCGCGGCGATGATGCCCTGGCCGATCCGGGCGACGATGGTTTCTTCGGTGGCGCCGCCGATCAACTGATCCAGGTTGGTGCGAACCGTCACCCGCGCTCGTACGCGCAGCTCCACGCCGTTTCTCGCCACGGCGCCCAGCGTGGTTTTGCCGCTGCGCTGGGGGTTGGGGCAGTCGATGACCTTGGGGGAAACGCTCGTCTGCACGGCGTCAAGCACGTCGCGGCCGGCCAGTTCAATGGCGGCTGCCCGGTCAAAGTCCAGGTCGATGCCCGCACGGTTGGCGGCGATGATCGCCCGCATCACATGCATCACATCGCCCCCGGCCAGGTAATGGGCTTCCAGGCGGGCGGTGCTCAAACCTTTGCCTTTGTCCAGCTTCAGGTTTGACTGGCGGGACATAATCTGGGCGGTGACGATCGTCTGGGCATTCACCTGACGAAAGCTCATGCCGATCAGGCTCATCATCGAAACGTCGGCGCCTGACATGAACGCCTGCAGCCACAGCATGCCGAATCTGGCAAACACGCCGATCACCACCAGGGCGACAATCGCCCCGACGACCAGCAGGCCCAGAAGGAGCCCTGACTGCAGATTTTCTCCGGCGGCCAGAAAAGAAACCTGATTCATGGTCGCCTGCAGTTCAATTAATGGGGAAGGAAGCTGGCCCTTGCGACGCTCAAGCGAACGGCGCCCGGGTTATCGTCGCTGGGAACCGTTTTTTGCCGTCGAGGAAGCGGCAGCCGCCTCCAGTTCCTGGCAACGCGCGCGAACGGATCGGAACGGCATGCCTTCGCGACGCTCATAACGCTCGGCTCGAATAAACCAGAATGCCAGACCGCCTGTGTTATGGGCGGGCGTCTGGGATTCGCCGGCGGCCCTAACGCCAAGGGAGCCTTTGCGGCCCGTCTTTTGCCAGCCCCGCCGCTCCATGATCATCCGGACAAGCACGCCAATCGCCTGGCGAAAACGGGTATTCCGCCGGGTATGGGCGCCTGCCAGGAACTCATCGATCGCCTCTTGCGATTCGAGCTCCCGCACGACTCCCGCCAGCGGAGCGCGGTCATGGTGCAGTTCCGACTCTTCCATTCGATCCTGGCGATCGCTGTCGCTGAAGAATTCCAGCACCAGGGCGAACGGCTGTTCCGGATCGTTCACCACATCGGCAAACGTCTTTCCCTGGCGATCGTTCAAGAAATCCTCGCGCGTAATTCCGTCGTCCGTCATTTCCAGCTCCCCAGGGATTCGAAAAACGACATTTCCCATCGTTTCCCAGATGTGCACCTACAAATATTGTAGGTGCAAAACCTCCTTCAGGCAAGGTCAAACTGGCCGTCGGACGAAAGGATTCGGCGCAGGACCATTCCTGCGGGGAACTCCTTTCTTTCGGTCGGTGGCTCTTATAATGGCCTCCTGTCGGGCGGCAGAAGGCTGGCCCGGTTTTGTCTCCTCTCGAAACCAGGGCAATCATGCAATCTCCGCCGTTACTGCTGAATTCATTGCAGGATCCGGGCCGTCGCCTGGTGCGACTGCAGAGCGAGCCGCACGATCCCAAAAACGAAGCCTGGCTGCAGGAACTGTTGTACGCTCATCCTGAACTGCTGCCGACCGAGGAGTTCGACGACGCTTTTGCGAAGCCCGTGCCGATCGGTCGCGAAGTGCCGACGGCGCGAGGACCGATCGACAACCTCTACCTGAGTCCTGCCGGCGGCATTACGGTCGTGGAGACTAAACTCTGGAAGAACCCGGAAAAGCACCGCACAGTCGTCGCCCAGATTATCGACTACGCCAAGGAACTGGCCGCCTGGGATTACGACCAGTTATGTGCGGCCGTTTTGAATTCGTCCCGCCGACGGAAGGAGACAGGCGCCGTCAGCCTGGAAGAGAAAATGCAGCCGGCTCTGGCGCAAGAAGGTCTTCCGCTGCATGAGTTCCAGGAGAACACGGCCGCCTGTTTGTCGGCGGGACGCTTCCTGCTGTTGATTGTCGGTGATCGCGTGTCGCCGAACATCGCGCTGCTCACCCAGGCGATTCAAAGCGCGCCGGGGTTGAGCTTTACCCTCGGACTGGCCGAGATGAAGCTTTACGAAGTGCAACCCGGCCAGGACTGGCCATTGCTGGTTGTGCCCGAGGTGATCGGCAAAACGGTCGAGAAAATCCGCGGCGTAGTGCAGGTGCAATACACGCAAGAGAAGCCGCGCGTCCGCGTCGACGTGGTCGATACCGAAGTCGCCCCGCCGTCGCCGGTGGACGGCTTCACGCTGGAAACCTTTCTGGAAGCAATCCCAGACGACCTGAAGCAGACGTACTTGGACGCCATCCAGGCCTGGAAACAGATTGGCGGCTCGCTGTTGGTGAGGACGAAAACGCTGTACTTTGCGATCGAGCTGGCGGGCCAGACGCAGCGCGTGATCCGCTGTCGCCCTTACCAGGTGACCGTACTCCGGGAGAAACAGCTGGACGAATGGACGGGCGACCCGCACCTCTTCCCCGCCTACCTGGAAGCCCTGCAGGCGGCCCCTGTGGTGCAAAGAAGCGTGCGCGAAGATCGCTTGTGGATCGATAACGAAAAGTTCGACGCCGACAGCCTGGCCGTGCTGTTCGCCGCCGCCACCCAGACAATACAACAAGCGAAAGAAGCGGAGTAGCGAAAAGCGACTGCCTTTCGATTTCCGTCAGTAATTCTTTTGTTCCGCAAGTAACCGTCGACAAACTTCCCAGCCTGCCGGAGGATTTCATGCAAGCGACGATCGTGGAGGGCGACCTGCTGGAGCAACCCGTCGAGGCGATCGTTAACGCCTGGAACCGGAATATCATTCCCTGGTGGCTGCTGTTGCCGCAGGGGGTGTCGGGGGCGATCAAGAAACGCGGCGGCCTGGCGCCGTTTCGCGAGCTGGCCCGGCATGGTCCGATTCCGCTGGGCGGGGCTGTCGCCACTTCGGCCGGCCGGCTGCCGTTCAAGCGGATCATTCATGTGGCCGGCATCAATATGTGGTGGCGCGCCTCGGAGCGTTCGATCCGGGATTCGGTCGCCAACGCGATGCAGCTGGCGACGCAGGAGAAGCTGGCCTCGCTGGCGATGCCGCTGCTGGGAAGCGGGTCGGGCGGCTTTAATCCGGAGCGGGCACGGTCCATAATCGAAGACGCCCTGGATCAACGCGACGATCCGCTCGCCGTCACGCTGGTGATCTACGCGCGCTGACCCGTCGTCCCGGAAACTCCTCGTCCCAACCCTTTTGACGAAAGCAGTCGCATGTCGCCTTCTTCCTCCCACCGACGCGCGTTCCTGCAGAACGGTTCGCTTTATCTGCTGGGGGCCGGCGTCGCGGCTTCCCAGGCGTCCCGCTTGCTGGCGGACGATGCCCCGCGGGCGGTGCGGTTTGGGCTGGTCACCGATCTGCACTACGCCGACAAGCCGTCGGCCGGGTCGCGGCACTACCGCGAAACGCTTGCCAAGTTTGCCGAAGCGGCCGCGCAGTTTGAGAAGGACTCGCCAGACTTCATCGTGGAACTGGGCGATCTGATCGATGCCGCCGACGCGGTCGAAGTGGAGCAGCGGTATCTGGCCCGCATTCAGAAAGAGTTCGCCGCCTTGCCCGGCGACAAGCACTATGTGCTGGGGAACCACTGCGTCGACATGCTGACCAAGGAGGAGTTCCTCGATGGCGTCGGCCAGCCCCAATCGCACTATGCGTTCGATGCGGGCGGCTGTCATTTTGTCGTGCTCGACGCCTGCTTTCGCAGCGACGGTAAAGCATACGGCCGGAAGAATTCGCGCTGGGACGACGCCAACCTGCCGGCTGAACAGCTGGAGTGGCTGCAGGCCGATCTCGAGGCGGCCAGCGGCCCGGTCGTCGTGTTCGCCCACCAGCGGCTGGATGTGGAAACGGCCCATGGCGTGAAAAACGCCGCCCAGGCGCGGAAGGTGCTAGAGGCGTCCGGCAAGGTGCTGGCCGTTTTTCAGGGTCACAGCCACAAGAACGACCTCAAGCAGATCAACGGGATCCACTACTGCGTGCAGCGGGCCATGGTCGAAGGCTCCGGCGCCGAGAACAGCGGTTACGCTATGGTCGATCTGATCGCCGATGGCGCGATCCGCATCCACGGTTATCGCGAACAGCAAACCCGCGGCTGGAAAATGGCCCGTTAATCTACTGACGGCGAGGCAGGGATTCGTCGATTTGCGCGTAAGCAGGCGCAGTAAGTCGTCTTTTGCTCCGCAAAAGAACGCGTCCTTTCACGGAGTGAAAGGCGACTGTCTGGCGTCGGTTCTTTCTCGAACCGACGAAGAAATATGATGCCGTAACTTCCCTCGCGCTCCTGCTTGCGAAAGGTCCCCGCGAATGACGACCGAAAAAGAGAAAATGCTGTCCGGCCAGCTGTACGATGCGCTCGACCCCGAATTGACGAACGCCCGGGAAAGGGCGCGCGACCTGTGCCACGATCTCAACGGAAGTCGCGAAGGCGATCAGACGCTGCGGCGTCGGTTGCTGACGGAACTGCTCGGCAGCGGCGGCGATACGGCCTGGATCCAGCCGCCGTTCTACTGCGACTATGGCGACCATATCTTTCTGGGCGAGCGGGTCTATTTCAACTTCAACTGCGTGGTGCTGG
This sequence comes from Lignipirellula cremea, assembly GCF_007751035.1. Taxonomy (NCBI): domain Bacteria; kingdom Pseudomonadati; phylum Planctomycetota; class Planctomycetia; order Pirellulales; family Pirellulaceae; genus Lignipirellula; species Lignipirellula cremea. Next base: position 1,423,578 of record NZ_CP036433.1, read on the forward strand.
ATGTGTGCGAAGTCCGTGTCGGCGACTTCACCTTCTTCGGCCCCGGCGTGCAGCTCTACACGGCGACCCATCCAATGAACGCGGCCCAGCGCCGTACGCAGGAGTTCGGCAAACCGATTTCGATCGGCACCGATGTCTGGATCGGCGGGGGCGCCATCGTCTGCCCCGGCGTCACGATCGGCTCCCGCACCGTGATCGGCGCCGGCAGCGTCGTCACGCGAGACATCCCTGCCGACGTCTTTGCCGCCGGCAATCCATGCCGCATCGTGCGCGAACTACCCGACGACCCGACCGACGAACGTCCCACCGCCTGAGCATTTCCCGCATGCACCATACGATCGCCGGCGAACGCGAACAGACGCTCGTCTCCTCTGCGGCCAGTTCCTCGCCAAAAAGTTACCCACTAGGAGCACGGAGGAACACAGAGGACGAGGAGGAAAACTCGCCGCCCAAGCGGATCCCCGCGAGGAACAAAAGAAGACAGGGAAGGAAGTTTGAAAAGGAAAAACACTCTCTTCCCCCTCCTCTTTTTCCTCCGTGTCCTCCGTGGTGAGTCCTCCTGTCCGGTCGCCCATCGTTAGCGGTGCGAGCAGAACGAAAGATAGCCTGCTGCGGCTTGCGTGTGCTTCCGGTCGGAAACAAGATAAGGGCGTCCTGCTCCCTTGCTCTTTTTTGGAAGAGAACCTGATGCGTTTGTTGAGTGCCGGCCTGCTGATTCTTGGTTGCTGGTTCACTATCGGCGCGTCTGCAATGGCAGAGGAACCTGCGCCGCTGTGGGTGTACGCGCCGACGAACTTCCAGAGCGAACAGGATGTGCAGCGCCTGCTGACGCTGCTGCCGCGGGCTGCGAAAGCGGGCTATCACGGCGTGGTCATCGCCGACAGCAAATTCGGCCGGCTGGCGGGACGTCCCCAGAGCTATTACCGGAATCTGCAGCAGGTGCGGCAAGCTGCGGAAGATCTGAAGCTGGAGCTGATCCCGCTCGTCATGCCGATCGGTTACTCCAACAGCCTGCTGCAGAACGATCCCAACCTGGCGGCCGGACTCCCGGTGAAGAACTGCGAGCTGCTCGTGCAGAACGGCGTCGCTTCGCTGGCTGACTCCCCGAATCTGCTCCCTGGCGGCGATCTGGAAACGGCCGGCAAAGCGGTCCCGACCGGCTGGGATTTTGTCGACCAGTTCGGCTCCGGCAGTCAGCTCGACCGGCAGGAAAAACATGCCGGTGATTCCTCGCTCCGCCTGGGCGACTTCACCCCGCAGGACGGCCGGCGCCGGATCGCTAAAAAGGTGCGTCTGCAGCCGTTCCACCAGTATCGCCTGACCGTGTGGATCAAAACCGAAGACCTCCGCGGCAGCGAGTTCCGCTTTTTACCGATACCGGTCGACAGCAAGCGCCCGTTCCTCAGCCATGCGAACCTGGGCGTCAAACCGACCCAGCCCTGGACCCGGCATCGGGTGATCTTCAACTCGTTGGAGCATAAAGAGGTTTTGATTTACCTGGGCGTCTGGGAGGGAAAAAGCGGCAAAGTCTGGATTGATGACATCCGCCTGGAGGAGGTCGCCGGCGTCAACATGGTCCGGCGTTCCGGCTGCCCGCTGCATGTCCGCTGCTTTGACGGTTCCGTCACCTACGAAGAAGGTCGGGACTTTGAACGCTGGGAAGACCCGCAACTGGGCCGCGTGCCCTACCTGGGCGAATACGACGACAGCCACGAGGCGCCGCCGCTGAAGATCACGCCCGGCTCGCGCATTACCAACGGCCAGCCGCTGATGGTTTCGTATTATCACACGGTCCGCATTCATAACGGCCAGGTCTGCGCCAGCCTGGTCGCCGACGAGGTGTTCGCCCTGCTGCAGGAGCAGATCCAGCAAATCGACAAGCTGCTGAAACCGAAGCGCTTCTTCATGGCCCACGACGAGATCCGCGTCGCCGGCTGGGACGAACTGGCCAAAGACCGGTCGACCGGTCAGCTGCTGGCGGGCAACGTAGAGCGCTGCGTCAAGCTGATCCGTGCGCTGCGACCCGACGCACAGATTCTGGTCTGGTCCGACATGTTCGACCCACACCACAACGCTCGCGACAACTACTATCTGGTCCGCGGCACGGTCGCCGATTCCTGGAAAGGGCTCGACCCGGCAGTCAACATCGTCAACTGGAACAGCGGCAAGGCGGCAGCTTCACTCGCCTTCTTCGCCGATCGCGGTCATGACCAGATCATCGCCGGTTACTACGACAGCGACGTCGCCGCCAACGCAGCCCCGTGGAAGCAGGCAGCCGCCGGCGTGAAAAACATCCGCGGCTACATGTACACCACCTGGGAACGCCAGTACGACGACCTGGAAGCCTTCGCCCGCCTGGTGCGCGAAGAGTCGCGTTAGCAGAAACGGGCTGTTGCAGATCGGCTTATTTGGCTTCGACTTGCCAGGCGGTTAATTCGTCGATCCGCCAGTCGGCGTTCTGCCCGACCCGGATCCGTAAGGAGGTGATGCTGCCCGCCGGGGGGCAGGGCGAACCGGTCACGGTCCAGACCTGGGGATCGATTTCGTCTACTGTTTCGCCCGGGCGATAGAGCCGCAGAAAAGGTAGCAGGCCTTCTTCGGTCGCCAGCAGTTTCAGCAGGCAGGCGCAGGTCTCGCCGTCGACCAGCGGGGCTGCCGTTTCGGTGATGACGTCGTTGCTGTTGAGGAAAGGATCCCCGGCCGATGTAACGCCGAAAGTAACCAGGCCCAGCGGCAGTCCGGCAGGCGAAACGACTTCCAGCGTCGCCTGCAGCGATCGCCCGGCGGGAGCTTTGCCGGGGCCGCCGGCCCGTTCCAGTAACAGGCGGACGTACATCGCTGTGCCGGGCTGGGGGTGCCAGGGTGCGGAGAACGTGCGACGAATATCTTCGCCCGTCTGGAGCTGGAGCAAGCGACGTCCGGTCCGGGCATGACCAAAAACGACGTCCGCGGGCGCATCGATTACGGTGGCCAGCTGGCCGCGGGCGTCGCCGCCGGGCTTCCATCCGCCGGACCAGCCGATGCCGCGGCGGTCGCGTCGAATCTGCCCAGCCAGGTTCTCAAAGCCATCGTATGCCAGCAGGCCCGGCCCGGCCTGCTGCTTGACCTCTGCTTCCAGGCGGCGGACAAACTGCCGTTCGTCATACGGAATACGTCGCCGGACGGACGGCCGGGAACGCAAGAAACGTCCCGCCTCGCCGGCCCCGATCCGGTTCTGCGGATCGGGCGACTGGCCGGTCGGCAGCCAGAGCACGCTGCCGTCGAAGACATGAATCTCGGCCGCCTCGTCGGTTAGCGATACGGCGTACTCGGTCCCTTCGTCGACAATCACGGCTTCCGGTGTGGCGAGCGTAAAGCCTCGCGACACTTCAGTCACTCGCACCACCAGGCTGCCAGCCAGCAGCTCCGCCGACCCGCGTCCTTTTACGACCAGCTCGCACGGTCCTTCCAGCAGCAGGCGGCTGCCAGAGTCAAAATCCAGTTCAGCCGCCCCGCTCGCCAGCGACAAAGAACCCAGGGCGAAGCGTCCGGCGACCGTTATCGGCGCGACTTTCCAGGCGCAGTCCGTTTGCTGCCGCAAGACGCCCACATACGTGGGCGGCGTCGGTCCTGCGAACAGCCCGGCGTTCATGATCCAGGCCGAAGCGACAAGCAGCAACAGCAGCGCCGCGCCCGAGGACAGCGACACCCAGGAGAACACGCTTCGCCGCGGTGCATCTCGGGCGGCAAGCTGCGGCGCCGGCCGGCTGGGGGCGTCGTCGGGCGTTTGATCTTGAGGCGATAACGGCGATTGCGCGGCCCAGGTGCGCAAGGATGCTTCCAGATCCATCCGTTCGCGGAACGCGGCCCGGGCGTCGGCGTTGCTCTTGAGCCATTGCGACACGGCCTCGTGTTCTGCGGGCGACAGGTCTCCCAGGACGAGGCGGTCCAGCGATTGTTGAAAGGCGTCGGGGGTCATCGGTCTGTCTCCCAGGCAGCCAGTCGCGGCCGCATGCATTCGAGCAGTTTCTCTTTCAGGCGGGCCAGCTGTTTGTACAGGGCGCCGCGTTCCCTGCCGAGTCTCTCGGCGACATCGGTAATGGATTCGGTCCCCATATAACAGCGACGCAGAATCTCCTGTTGCCGGTCCGACAGCTTCGCCAGGCACTCCTGCAGCACCGACAGCCGGGCCTGCGACAGGGCGTCTTCCGCCGCCGCTTCTTCGGCCAGCAAGGCGACCAGCTCGGCGTCAAAGTGCAGGCGGCTGTTCCGCTGCACGCTCAAAAAGTTACGCACCTCGTTAAACGCCACGCCGCAGGCCCAGGGGAAAAAGCGGCCGGCCGGGTCGAACTGCTCCATCTTTTTCCACAGCACCAGGCTCGTTTTCTGGAACACATCTTCCACATCTGCCGGGTTGACCAGCTGCTTGGCGATAAACGCATACAGCGCATGCCGATGCTGGACCAGCAGCGTGACAAACGCATCGGCCGACGCTTCCTCAGAGGAAGAAGGGGAAGACTCCGTCACAACAGCAAACCCTTTCAGTACGAATCGCGAGACACCTCTTATCGTACTCCCCGACGGCGATTGGACGGAAAAAGTTTCTCTTTTTGCCATTTGCCCTTTTCCGTTTTTTCTACGGGCAATCCCGCCAGGCTGGTACGTCTACAGGAGCAAGCCGGCAGGCGACCTTTGGCCGCTTTCGGGTTTGCATCCCGTCCAGCCCTGTCCATCGGGGCGTCCTGATTCCCGTGCTTCTTTCTGGTTGAACCGCCATGCGCGCCATGCTACCTGCCTGCCTGATCCTTGCCTTGTTCTGCGCCACGCCTGCGCTTGCGCAAGACGATTCGCCCCCGTTGATCCTGGAGAAGATGGGCCTGATGTTCGTCGGCGGACGACCGACCGCAATGCCGGGCGGTGGACGTTTCGGCGGCGGCGGGAAACAGACCCAGATCGCCGGCCAGGCGCCCGTCCATTACCTGATCCCTCCGGCGAAAGCCCGCGCCGGCAAGCGGCCGGTGGTGATGATTCCCGGCATGGGTCTGACTTCCTACCTGTACCTGGGCACGCCCGACGGCCGCGAAGCCTGGGCGCAAACATTCGCGAAGGCCGGCTATCCGGTCTATGTTTTCGACGAACCGAACAACGCTATCTCTGGCTTTGAAGTCGCCCGGTTCACTTCGACGGAAACGCCGCCGCGGATCATGTTGTGGGCGAACGAGAGCATCTGGCGTCGCTGGGGGATCGGCCCGGAACCTGGCGTCCCGGCGGAGAACACCCGCTTCCCCGTCGCGCAGATCGATCAACTCCAGGCTTCGATGACGCCCATCATGGGCGGCTTCTCCCGCGGCGGCGGACGTCGGGGCGGTGGTCGCCCCGGAGGTCGCTCAAGCGGTCCCGCAGACGGGGCGAAGGCCGAAGCCGGGACGCCAGTCGCGGAGAATCCGAAAGTCTCGGCCCTGCTGCAGCTGCTGGAGAAGATCGGCCCGGCGACGCTGCTGGCGCACTCGGCCGCCGGCTCGACTGCGTTTGAGGCCGCCAGGCAAAGGCCGGACCTGGTCAAGGCGATCGTCGCGATCGAAGTGGCGGGCTCTCCCTCGGCGGCCGACGACCTGCAGAACTTCTCGCAGATCCAGTTCCTGGGCGTGTATGGCGACAACTTCGACCTGCGCCCGATGGCGGGCCGTCTGGAAGCCAGCCGCAACATGGCCAAAGCCATCACGGCCGCTGGCGGCCGGGGCGAAGTCATCAGCCTGCCGGAAATCGGCGTCCACGGCAATTCCCACCTGATGATGCAGGACAACAACAACCAGGAAATCGCCCGCATGATTCTCCAGCGGCTGGAGAACTAGCAGGCCCGTCCCTTCCCACTTCGGAACCAGCATGTAGCCAAATTCGCCAGAATTTGGACGGAAGACGCTGGGCCAAGGAAGCTGCGTCCAAACTCAGGCGAGTTCGGCTACGGACCACCTCAGGGTTCGGCATCTCTCCCTGATGTCTCCCTGATCTCTCCCTGATGCAACCACCGAAGTTGATTTTCCCTCGTTTCTTCCTTTGAAAGCCTTCTATGTCCCCTCGACTTTACTGCTTGCCGATTGCCGTGCTGCTGCTGGCCGCGATCCCCACCGACGCCACGGCGGAAGACCTGGCGCGACCGAATGTGCTCTGGATCGTGGCCGAAGATCTATGCCCGGACCTGGGCTGTTATGGGAACGCGGACGTGACGACGCCGCACCTGGATCGCTTCGCCCGGGAGGGCTGCTTGTACCGCAATGCGTTTGCGACGTCGCCCGTTTGTTCGCCGTCGCGATCAGCATTGATTACCGGCATGTACCAGACGAGCATCGGCGCCCATCACCATCGGAGCCATCGGACCGATGGTTATCGTTTGCCGGAGGGCGTCAAGATCCTGCCGGAACTGTTGCGGCCGGCCGGCTACTACTGCGTGCAGCTCCGCCAGTTCCCGGCAGACGTTGATCTCCACTCCGGCGGCAAGGAGGACTGGAATTTCACCCATCCCGAGCTGGTGTGGGACTCGCACGCCTGGTCCGATCTGAAGTCGCACCAGCCGTTCTACGCCCAGGTGAACTTCGGCGAGGCGCACCGGCCGTATCGCAGCAGCGGTCCGGCGATTGATCCCGAGAAAGTCACCACGCTGCCGCCGTATATCGCCGACCATCCGATCGCCCGGCGGGACTGGGCCGATTACCTGGAAACCCTGCAGACGATCGACGAGAAGTTTGGCCGGGTGATCGATCTGTTGCGGGCCGACGGACTGCTCGACAACACCGTGGTGATCTTCCTGGGCGACAACGGGCGGGAGGACTTTCGCGGCAAGTCGACGGCGTTCCTGGCCGGCAGCCATGTTCCGCTGCTGGTCCGCTGGCCGGGTAAGATCGCGCCGGGGTCGGAAAACGACGGCCTGGTCAGCCTGCTCGACGTGCATGCTTCCACCTGCGCCATCGCCGGCGTCGAACTGCCGGCCGGCTGTGCGGGGCTGCCGCTGCTGGTCGATTCGAAGCAGCGGCGGGAGTACCTGTTTACGGCCCGGGATCGGATCGAGAACGCCGTCGATCGGGTGCGAACGGTACAGGACGGCCGCTATCGCTACCTGCGTAACTTCCTGCCGGATCGCCCGCACTTGATGGACCGGCGCTACTACGATCGCACCAACCCCGTGCGCAACCTGATGCGCCAGATGCACGCGGACGGCAAGCTCACGCCAGGCCAGGCAAAGGTGTTCGCCCCCCAGCGGCCGCCGGAGGAATTGTACGACCTGTCGACCGATCCGTTCGAGCTAAAAAACCTGGCAGGCTCCCCCGATCCGGCCCATCAGGCTGCGTTAAAGAACCTGCGAGAGCAGCTGGACGCATGGCTGGTTGAGACCCAGGACCAGGGCGCCCAGCCCGAACCACCGGAAGCAGTCAACGCCACTGTGGGCCGTGGACGTCGTCGACGCGGTACGGGAGATGGGGACGGCCGAGGTCGCGGTGGGAATGGTGGTGGTCAAAGGAGACGCAGCGACCAGGGCGGCGGAAGACGTCCGTCGCCTGACCGCTGAGAGCATCACGGCGGGTCGCGAGGTTCGTCCTGCTTCGGCTGGCGAGCCTGGCGCCAGGCGTAGCGGGCAAAGTCGAACAGGCCGGCGAAGCGGAACTGCGGATCGACATAGTGTTCGATCACGTAGAACGCGAAGTAATAGAACCGGCAGAATGCCCAGACCGCGATTCCCAGCAGCAGGGCCGTGCGCAACTCGGGGTGCTGGAGCAACAGCAGCAGCGAAGCGACGCCGCCCAGCAGGAGAAAGAGAATGCCTTTGGCCCAGATCGCCGCCGGCAGTTTAAGGTCCGTCACCGGCAGATCCCCGTGCTCGCGGTCGAGTCGTTACGGAATCACGGAGGGGCCTGTGGCCAGGTCCATTACGGGGCCTGGCGTTAGCGCAGGATTTCCACTTTGGAGTTGCGTGAGAGGATGCCTTGCACGTCTTCTGCGTCGCTGGGGGTCAGGCCGATGCAGCCGTTTTCCGGCGGGGCGGTCGGCGAGGCCCCGTGGATCGCCATGCCGTCGCCGCTGATCTGCAGGTTCCATTGGCCGTACGGGTTGCGGGCGTCGTTCTTCGGCAGCTTGTTGATCACATAGTACTGGCCGGGGCGCGGGGAAGGGCCTTGCCCGATTTCCACATCGAACTCGCCGGCAAAGTGCTGCTGGACAAACAGCGTCAGCTTGCGGCGGCTGATGTTCACCCGGGCGTAAAACGGCCCGCGGACGACTTTCAGCGTGGTCTGCGGAGCCAGCGTCGTGGGATCGCCGATCACGTCGCGGTTGATGTTGTACAGCAGCAGCGGCGGCACATCGTACAGCCGGGCGATCGTCTCCAGGTTGTCGCCGGGCTGGGTAATGTACGGCTCTTCCAGGTGATGTTCCTGGGAGTAGATCACCTTGGTGGCGAGCAGATTGAGCCATTCCAGCAGCGTGTTGTGCTCTTCCTTGTTGAGATCGGGGCTGTGATAGTAGATCGTCAGCCGGGCGAGGGCTTCGGAGAATTCGCCGCTGTCGATCAGCTGCCGGGATTCGCTTAGTGCGAGTGACAGGTTGTGCTGCTTGATCGGTTCGCCAGGCGCCGCATGGCTGTCCTGCGGCCGGGATCCGGGCTCGGTGGCGTCCATCAGGCCGCTCTCTGGAGCATACGCGCTGGGCGGGGAGGCGGCGTCTGTATAGCTGGCCATGGCGCCTGTCGACGGCGGTTGCACAGGCGGCTGGGTCGGCGGTTGCGCCGGGGACTCGTCCGCCAGATGCGTGGTCGGATAGGGCGACGATTCCACCAGGTCGGGCGGAGTCATCGACGACGGACTGGACGAAGGCGATCCGCCATAGGCGGGCGGCTGCGAAGGATCCTCAAACGCCGAAGCGGGCGCCGCTTGCGGCGGGTACGCAGGGCTGGCGTCGGCAAAAGCCGACGTCGGATCAAACGGCGTGAGCTGGGTCGGATCGACCATCTGTCCGGTGTCGATATCCATCGAAGGGACACCGTGGGCCAGATAATCGGGGTCCTCGTTGATGTCCTGTTCCGGCTGGTTCAGCACCACGTAAACGCCGTACAACACGCCAAGTAACAGAACAACCACGGCAGCGGTTTTGAACGTGTTCACTTTGATCCTCCCTGATCACCGAAAACACCAGCGGCGGCGCCGCTCTGCGTTCGTCTCGTTATAATATGCGACGGAGCGAATCCTCGCTTCGTCGCAAAGTGACTGCGAATACTAAAATTCCCCGCGGACAGCACGCACGCTTGTCGCCGCTGGACCGCTAACAGGGACTCGCCGGTTTGAGAATGGATGACGATTTCCTTCCGGAAGATTATGATTTCGACGTCGACCACGAAGACTACGAAGCGGACGAACCCGACGACGACGAATCTTACGACGAACTGCTTTGCCCCCATTGTGGAGCCGGCGTGTTCGAGCTGGCCGAGTGCTGTCCGCAATGCGGCGAGTTCTTGCCCGTCATCGCCAAAACAGGGCCGAAGTTGGCCTGGTGGTGGACGGTCGTCGCCGTGCTGCTGTTACTGGGCATGCTCGCCATTCTCTTCGTACCGTTCTTGAGTACGTTTCTTACGCTTCTCTTCCGTTTGACGCCTGCCTGATCGGGAAAAACCTGGTGTTTTGCCTGGCAGTTCCCGTGCAGGTCGCACCGGCGAATGGCCGGTGGGCCGCGTCAATTTTTCCATCGAACCGCGATCTTACGGAATAAGAAAAATCACCGCCAGAGGAATTCTTCATGCAGACGATCGAAGGAGATATTTACGATTACCCCCGTTATTACGACCTGATCTTCGGTTCCGACTGGAAACCCGAATACGATTTTTTGAACGGATGTTTCCAGAAACATCTGTCCGGCAAGGCCGTCCGCGTGTTTGAGCCCGCCTGCGGCACCGGCCGGCTGCTCTATCGATTGGGCAAGCAGGGACTGCTCACCTCGGGCCTGGACCTGAACCCCAAGGCGGTCGATTACTGCAATCGCCGCCTGAAACGGCATGGGCTGCCCGCTTCGGCCGTGGTTGGCGACATGACCGATTTTCGCCTGCCGCGCAAGGTCGACGCGGCCTTCAATATGATCAACAGTTTCCGCCATCTCAGCAGCGAGAAGCTGGCTCTGGCGCACCTCCGCTGTATGGGGGAAGCGTTGCGAAAGGGCGGCATTTACCTGCTCGGCCTGCACCTGACGCCGACCAAAGGCTACGCCTGCGAGGAAGAATCCTGGTCGGCCAGCCGCGGCCATCTGACCGTGAACACCCACATGTGGCTGCTGGAACGGAACCTCCGCCGGCGCGAAGAACTGTACGGCATGCGGTTTGACATTTACACGCCGACCGAATCGTTTCGCCTGGAAGACCGACTGCTATTCCGCACCTACAAGGCGGACCAGATTCACAAGCTGATCGCCGACGCCGGTGTGTTCGACCTGGTCGAAACGTACGACTTTGCCTACGATATCGATGCCGCCATTGATATCGACCGGGAAACAGAAGACATCGTCCTGGTGCTGAAAAAGAAGTAAACGCAGGAACTTGATGCTGGACGTTCGTCTGGGGGAGGCTTCCGTCCCGCGTTATTCGGCGGCCGGTTGTCGCCCGACGCTGGCTTTCTTACGATGACCTTTTTCCCCTGGCAGGGAGTCGAAGCGGGTGCGTGATTTACTGGAACAACTGGCCGACGACTTGCTGGCTGGCAAATTAACCCGGGACCAGTTCCTGCAGCAGGCGAGCGAAGCCGGCGTGGCCCGCCTGCCCGAGGCGATGCTGGACCTGGATCGGGCCCAGCGCTGCGGTTACCCCGAGGTGATCTTCGGCGAAGGGAAAACGGCCGCGGGAGTGATCAGCATCTGCCAGGCGCTGTGCGAAAAACAGCAAGCCGTGCTGGCCACCCGGGTGGATGCCGAAAAGGCGGCCGCCCTGATGACGGCGTTCCCCGCCGGAAACTATAACGCCGTCGCCCGCACCTTCCGCCTGGCGACCGGTCCCGCCGTCGAGCGTCGCGGTTTTGTCGCCGTGGTGACGGCCGGTTCAGGCGATATCCCGGTGGCGGAAGAGGCCCGGGAAACGCTCGACTGGATGGGAGTCGAAACGGCCGTAGTGACCGATGTCGGCGTGGCCGGCCCGCATCGCCTGCCGATGCACCTGGAAACGCTGCGGCGGTCCGACGCCATCGTGGTGGCGGCCGGCATGGAGGGCGCATTGCCGAGCGTAGTGGGCGGCTTTGTATCCTGCCCCGTGTTCGCCGTCCCGACCAGCGTCGGTTACGGCGCCAGTTTCGGCGGACTGGCGGCCCTGCTGGGGATGCTCAACAGTTGCGCCGCCAACGTCGCGGTGGTCAACATCGACGCCGGCTTCAAAGCCGGTTACCTCGCCGGCATGGTCGCCCAGCGCGCCGCCCCGCCGGCCTGATCGGCGTGAGAAACACGACTGCCGGATTCTGGTTCGTCGTTTGCAGGAAGTACAAACGCTGGACAGTCGCCTTTCACTCCGTGAAAGGACGCGTACTTTTGCGGAGCAAAAGACGACTTTCAGCGCCGGCTGGTTTGCAAAATAACCCAAACCCGAATCGACAATAACTACCTTCGCGTTCCCCGTGCAAGATCGCCTTCTTTTGCCGAGCGAAAGACGACTGACCGTCGACTGCCGTCCGTAAGTAAAGTCATCGCACCTGCCTACTTCGGTTTCGTCCCGGCGACGACTTTGATCTTCACGTCGATCGAATTGCTGAACTGGGCTTCCGGGGATTTCGGTTCGCCGGCGATCGCCTGCAGGGAAATGTTGGCCAGGTCCTGGGCCTTCGCGCCAAAGGGGAAGCGGACCGGCAGGGTAAACTCGCTCGCGTCGGCCGGCACTTCGACGCTGGGCGCCGGGTACTCTTTGATCAGTCCCTTTAGAGCCACCGTGACCGGTCCTTCAAAGCCGGCGTCGCGCGTGATCTGCCCGGTCAGCTCGCCCGTTTCTCCTTCGCCCGCCAGCGCGTTGAGCGTATTCTTTGAGGTCAGCTTGAGCGTCAGGGCCCGTTCGAACGAGAACGTTTGGGGGGACGAATACGCCGTCTGCAGCACGGTTTTTTTGTCGGTCGACAGCAGTTCGGCGACCAACGCCACTGCGTAGGCTTGCGGCGTAGCGTTCGCGGGCCCTGCGATCTGAACGACCGCCTCGGCGTCGGTCGGGGCTTTCTCGGACTGCAGGCGAATCGTCTGGTCCAGGTCGTCCACCTGCGTATCGACGTTGTTCACTTTTTCCGTTTTCTGCGGGGCTTCCAGACTGCTGATCAGCCGCAATCGCACCTCTCCATCGGCCGGACGAACGAGCGCGATCTGCACCGGCAGGACGCCGCCCAGACGCAGCTTCTCCGGCGGATCGACCCAGGCGATCGACAGCGCGGGCCCTGCGGTCCGTACGGCAAAGCCCAGCTCTCCGGCCATCACGGCCAGGGCCGGATCACTCGCCAGCGGGCCGACGGCGATGCGCGTCAGCTGGGGGTCGGCCGGGTTCTGTCCCTGCACCCGGACCAGTGAGGCCAGGGCTTCGCTTGAGGCCGTTACCTGCAGCAGCCCGTATTTCATGCCGGCCGCAATCTGGCCGCTCGCCGTGATCCCGGGCAGGGCGTTCCCCTGCAGGTCGGTCAGCGCCAAGTCGATCGGGCCGTTGTAGCCCCGACGATTGGCCGCCACCCGCAGCACCTGGACGCCAGTGGCGGGAGGCGTGATCTGATCGGTTTCCAGGGAGAGATCAAATTCGGGACGGGACAGGTCTTCCACCTGCAGCCGATAGACGTAATCCTCTCCGCCGCGACGCAGCAGATCCTGCACCGCCAGCACCACCTTGTCGACGTTCTTCGGCGCCGTGAAGTCCAGTTGCGGGTCGGACTCTGTTTCGCTGTCGTCGTTCCGGGCCAGCTGGTTCCCTTTCTCGCCACGGACCATTAACACGCCGTCGATCGGCGAACCGATCCGGTCGGCGAACAGCGTGATGCGCAGCTTCTGCCCTGCCGTCACGGGGATTTCGTACTCGTCCGTTTCCGAGATCGCCGCCAGGCGACCGCTGACCGCGACCGGGGCGGCCGGCAACACTTGCCGGGAAGCGCCGGCCGGCTGCTCGGTCAGTTCAGGATGATCGCTCACGCCCACCCGGGGCGTGGGGGCGATCAGCGGCCAGGGCGTCGCCGCCAGACGCTGCGACGCCTGATCGTTCGCGGGGGCCGTCAGGGAAAACTGCGAGCCGGCCGGCAGGTTGCTGATGCCGGATGTCAGCTGCGTCGCTTCGCCGCGCTGCACGCTGGCAGGCAGCCAGACGTCGGCCGTCTGCAGTTCGCCGATCGCCAGACGAAAGTACCCCGGCGCCGGACCGCGATAGAAGCGATCCCGCAGCTCCACCCGATACTCGCCGTCGGCCGGCAGCACGACCGAGCAGCGGGCGTCGCCGTGCAAGCGTTGCAGCGGCGGGCTCCAGGCCAGCTCGTGGTTCTGCGTATCAAACAGTCGCACCACTGGTTGCACTTTCGATCCCAGCCGCTGACCCGCCAGATCCACGACCAGCGACATCCCTTTTTTCCCCTGCAGCCGCGTCTCCAGAATCTGCGAGCCGGTCAGCTGGCCGTGCAATGCGACCGGCATCTGGTCGACTTTTTCGGACCATTCCTGTTGCGGCAGATGATCGACCGCGAGCAACACCGGGGCGGAGACTCCATCGGGCGAGGCGATCCGCACGCTGTATACGCCCGGGACAACCTGCGGCGCCAGCTCGACCTCCAGCTCCAGCTGATTCGCTTTGGCCGCACCCACGACCGCCTGCCGGGCAATGGCGAACGGGGCCAGCAGCACCGCATCAGGACCTAGACCCTGGCCACGGATGCCAAGCTTTGTCACAGCCCCCGTCTGCAGGCCGCGCGGCGTCAGGCTGCTTACCTGCACCTCCGCCATGGCAGGCAACGCCAGACATGTGGCGGCGTAGAGAACGGTCGCGGCGACGCACAATCGAATCAGGGTCATCGGGTACAACCTGCACAACAAGGAAGGAGGGTCAAATCCGCAGGACGACAGCAGGCGAACGTTCCGGGAGGAATCCGTCTGGCCAGAACTCCCTACCATAATCGCCCCGAACCGCCCATGCAAAGCAGCAGCAAAAAAGGGTCGACCGTCGCCGTTCCCCCGATGAGCCGTACGCGCTAGCGCCGGGCCTCATAAGCCGTACGCGCTAGCGTCGGGCCGCTCCTGTCTCCCGCCCTGACCCCAAAGAGAGACAGGCCCGCGGCTAGCGCCGGCGGCTCATTGGGAATCCTGAGCTTCGACCACATACTGCACCGCGAGTTCGATATCTTTGTCGCTATCAAGAATCGAACAGTCGCCGCCTCGCGTCCAGGTTCTTGCTCTGAAAAGTGGCGTTTCCTGTTGACGCAGTCGGCGCGTGCAGTTTGCTTTCAACTGCTCACAAACCTTTTGTGGATTTTCCATGGAAGCCACTACGACGTGAACATGATTTGTTCGGGCATTCACAGCATACAACTGCCAGTTGCGAAAAAGACAATGCTCCCGGCAAGCGTTCTCAACGGTTTCTCGGTCGTGGGGTTCCAGCAAGACGGTCTCTCCTGTCATTTGCTCCCGGCACCAGCGCTCGAGCAGCGGGCGGGGAAGTTGCTCGCCCCGAGAGCGATCACGCCAACCGCGTGCATCGCCCGGCATCCATGTTCCATAGGTGGTCCAAGTGATGAAGACCGCGATCGTATCGGTCATGGCCACACCTCGCTGAGCCGTACGCCTGGCGTCGGGCTAATTGGTTGGTGATAATCTTAGACCGTTGATGAAGGGACCGGCCCGCGGCTAGCGCCGGCGGCTCAACTTGTGAGCCGTACGCGCTAGCGTCGGGCTGGTCTTCAATCAATCTACGTTGTTCTTTTCGTGGGACCGGCGCGGCGCAATTTAAGAAACAAATGCGGGCTACGGCACCTCTTCCCCTAGCGTCTGCAGTTCGACCATGCGGCGGTAGTGGCCGCTGATTTGCATCAGCTCGTCGTGGTTGCCCATCTCAGTGATGCGGCCGTCTTCCAGCACGATGATCCGATCGGCCAGGGTGATCGTGCTCATTCGATGGGCGATGACGAAGCAGGTGCGGCCTTGCATCAGCGTCTGCAGGCTTTCGTGGATCGCCAGTTCGCTTTCGCTGTCCAGGTTGCTGGTCGCTTCGTCGAGAATCAGGATCCGCGGGTCGGCCAGGATCGCCCTGGCGATCGCCAGACGCTGCCGCTGCCCGCCGCTGAGCTTGACGCCGCGTTCGCCGATGATCGTGTCGTAACCGTTCTCCAGCTGCAGGATAAAGTCGTGGGCGTTGGCCGACTGGGCCGCCTCTTCAATCTGTTCCTGGGTCGCGCTGCGGACCGCATAGGCGATGTTCTCGCGGATCGAACCGTCGAACAAAAACACGTCCTGTTCCACCACGCCCAGCAGTCGGCGGTAACTGCCGACGGTCAGGTCGCGCAGGTCGCGGCCATCCAGCTGCACGGAACCGGTCGTCGGATCGTAGAACCGGGCGATCAGATTGCAAAGGGTCGTTTTCCCCGCGCCGCTGCGGCCGACCAGGGCGATCGTTTCGCCGGGGGCGGCTTCAAAGTCGATCCCGCTGAGAATCGAACGCTGGCTGTTGGGATAGGTGAAACCGACATTCTCCAGGCGAATCCGGCCGGCCGTCTGGGCCGGGTCGATCTCTACCGCATCGGGCCGCGGCTGCATTTCGGCCGGTTCGTCGAGCACATCCAGCACCCGGTCGAGTCCGGCCAGGTTGTTCTGGAAAGAGGTCGCACTGGAAGCCAGCACGGCCAACGGCTCCAGCAGCATGGCCAGATAGAACAGGAACATCATCAGGTCGCCCAGCGTCATTTGCCCCTGCAGAATCTGATAGCCGCCGTAAACCAGCATTGCTGTCGAGGCCAGCGGAATCAGCACCGACCAGACGACATCGACCAGCCGGGCCCACCACCAGACGAACAGCTGCTGGCGAATCAGCAGATTGTTGGAGCCCACATAGCGGCCCGCCTCGGCCGGTTCCTGGGCAAATCCGCGCACAATCCGCATGCCGCCGAAGGTTTCCACGGTATGGCTATCGATCCGCTGCCGCTGGGAGCGGACATCGCGGTACATAGGCCGAATGCGGTTGATCCAGGTGCGATGCGTCAGCCAGACCAGCGGGGCCAGCAGCACGCCGCCGAGCATCATTCGCCAGTCGATCATGACCAGCACCAGCAGGCTGCCCAGCAGTTGCACGACCGCCTGCCAGGGATTGTAGATCAGGTTGAACACCAACTCGCTCGCGCCGCCGGCGTCTTCCCGGAGCAGACTCGCGGCGCCGCCCGACTTTAATTCATACACCCGATGCAAAGGTAGCTGCACCGCGTGCTCGAACGTTTTCTTTCGGAGCGAAGCCTGCAGCCGGTTCACGGCCAGCGTCGCCTGCCAGCGGCCCCACAGCTTGATCGCGACGGACAGGAACGAGACGCCGATCACCGCGGCGCCCAGGGTCAGAATCTGCTGGAACGGGTTTGACGGCCAGTAGACCAGATATTCGGGCGGCGGCGCATCGCCCAGCACCACATCGATCACCAGCTTCGTCGCCAAAGGGGGCAGCAAGCCCAGGACCGTGGCGATCGTCAGCGTGGCCAGTGCGAACACGACCGCCCCCCGCTGGCCTTCCAGGAGTTTCCAGAAAGCGGCAACGAGCGCGCCGGCAGAGCGAGTTTCGGGTTTGGACCGTTTTGTTTCCTGGGAATCCTCCCGATTGCCCAGATCCTGGCGATACTTCTCAAATTTCTGTCGGCTGGTTTTCGGCATTACATTCTCATCGCGGAGATACAGCCGAAAACGCCCGGCCGAGTGCGTTGGATTATACGCAGCCGGTCAACCGCCTTGCAGGGCCGCCCGCACCAGGGTAGGCGGAATCGGACCGCAATCTCCCGCCGGTCGGAACGCTTGTCTACGGAGGAATGGGCCGCCAGGAAGCGGCGTACCGATCCGTCCGGGCTGCTCCCCGGCAGCTCGGAAATGTCAACCTGGTCAGAGTTTACCGCCTGGGGGCCGGGACGCACTACTTGCCCCTCCCGGCTTCCGGGCTTAAAATCGCTAGCCGAATGAGTGAGCCGAAAAACCTCGCAAATGGATGCTGCGATGCCGCGTAAAGTTATTATTGACTGCGATCCTGGCATCGACGACGCCTTGGCGCTCTGTCTGGCCCTGTTTGATCCTCGCCTGGAAGTGACGGCAATCACGGCGGTGGCCGGCAATGTTTCGGCCGAACAATCCAGCCGGAACGTGCAGAAAATCATCGATCAGCTTGACCCGCCCCGCTTGCCGCGGATCGGTACGGCCCAGCCCTGCGAAGCGGCCCCCCCGGTGGACCGGCGACACCTTTTTGGCGGCGATGGGCTGGGCAACTGCAACATGCCCGTTTCGGAACTGCATCACCAGCACGTTTCCGACAAGCTGATCTTCGACGAAATCCGCTCCGCCCCGGAACGCGTCACCATTATTGCGCTCGGCCCGCTGACCAACATCGCCCGGGCGTTCCAGCGCGACCCCAGCCTGATCTCCATGGTGGATCGGATCATTATTTCCGGCGGATCGGTCGCCAAAGGCGGGAACGCCACGGCGGCGGCCGAGTTCAACATGTTCTACGATCCGGAAAGCGCGGCAGCCGTGTTCCGCTCGGCGACGACCAAGACGCTGGTGCCGCTGGATGTGACAAACCGCGTCAAGATCGGCATGAACCTGCTGAACGAACTGCCCGACGAAGAAACGCAGGTCGGCGGCTTTTTACACCGGATGCTGCCGTTCGCCTTCCGCTCGTACCATCAGATCCTGGGGCAGGAGAGCATTCTGCTGCACGACTGCGTCGCCCTGCTGGCGGCGGTGCAGCCGGAGCTGTTTGAAACGATTGAGATGGCCGGCGATGTAGAAACGATGGGCAACCTGACGACCGGGGCCACCGTGTTCGATCGCCGCACCCAGGCGGAATGGCGAACCAACATGGAAGTCGCCGTCGATGTCGACGTGGCCGGCGCCGCCGACTGCATCGTCCGCGGCCTCAAAAACGCCGGCAGTTAATCCCGGCTGGCAAGGAATCGCTCTGCGGTGTGGTGAACGTTGCTCAGAAGAGGCGTTCACCGTAGAGGAAAAGGAGAGGAAGGCAGAGAGTTTTTAAAAAACAGACTTCGCCGCTCACTCCTCCTCCCCTGCGCGATGAATCCTCTTTTTCTTTCTTATCTGATCATCGCCTTACGGCGTCCACCAGGCATCCAGCTTTTTCCGTAGTCTCGCCACGGTGTCGGGCTGGTCTTTCGCCAGGTCCTGCTGTTCGAACGGGTCGTCGGCCAGGTTGAACAGCTGCGGCGGGCCGTCGACCGAGTCGATCAGTTTGAGATCCTTCTCAATGCACCAGCGCGAGATCAGGCTGGCCGACGGATTGTCGATGTCGGCCTGGTCATGAGCGAAGATCTCGCCGTAGATCGTATCGCGATCCAGCTGGCCGCCGCGACAGAGCGAAAGCAGGCTCAGGCCCGGCAGTTCGTCCTTGGCGACCACGCCGCAGGCTTCGCGAATGGTGGGGACAATGTCGATGCTGTCGACGAGCGTTTGTTCATCGCGGAACGCTTTCACCTGGCCGGCCGGCCAGCGAACCATGATCGGGGTGCGGACGCCGCCGTCGTACGAGGAACGTTTGCTGCGGTTGGTGTAGCCGCGTTTGTTGGGCTCCTGGATCCAGCCGTTATCGCACACGTAGATCACCAGCGTGTTCTCGCGCAGCCCTTTCGCATCCAAGTGATCCAGCAGCTGGCCGCACGTTTCGTCGAACCATTCGCACATGGCGTAGTATTTGGCGATGTGGATCGAATCGTTCTGGGCCTGGTACTTTTTCAACAGGCGTTCCGGCGGATTGTGCGGTTCATGGGGCAGGAACGGGGCATACCACAGGTAAAACGGATCGTCGCCCGCTTTGTCGATAAAGTCGAAAACCGGCTTCAGCCCTTCGCGACCAATCTTCAGGCCGACATCGCCGTGACGACCGCCGCGGGTGGTGTCGCCATGCGTCATCGCCTGGGTAAAGCCGCCCAGGCTGGGCGCCCCTTCCCACCATTTGCCGGTCTGCAGGCTCACATAGCCCAGCTGGCCCAGTTCCCGCGGGCTGGTCGCCACGGCCTGGACATGCTTGAGCATAAGGTTGCGATTGACCTTGCCGGCCGGATCGTTGCCGGCGATTTTGTGCTGGTGCGGGTACAGCCCGGTCGCCATCGTCATCAGGCTGGGACGGCACAAGCTGGAAGGCACATAGCCACGGGTGAACAGGGCGCTCTCTTTGGCCAGACGGTCCAGGTGGGGCGTTTCAATCTGCTTGTGCCCCATAAAGCCATAGTCGGTCCAGGCCTGGTCATCCGAGATCAGCAGCACCACATTCGGCGGACGGACAGCATCTGCCGCCAGGGTCGATCCCTGCGTCAAGCTCGCGGCAAATCCAGCCAGCAGCGTCGTTAACAGCAATACGTATCGAAGATTCATGCGTGAAGCATCTCCAGGGTGGGGAATCCTGCAAGAAAAAAGCCGCGCAGGCAGCCGGCCCATTGTAAGCAGACGACGATCGCATTGCGAATCGCCAGAATTCGTTCGGGGAATCCACCGGACTCCACTTCTCACTTCACTTACTCTTACTCTTAATCTTAATCTTAATCTTAATCCCACTTCGATCGCTGGCCTCTCCGGCGACGGTCACGCCGCATCTTCCTCCCGCGACACGATCACCCTGCCTGCTCGAGAACCACCCGGCCTACTCGCCGGCCTACTCGCCGGCCTACTCGCCCGCTGACGTCCCGGTCCGCTGTTGGCGGATCAGTTCCATGTCGGCGTCGATCATCATTTCGACCAGGCGATCGAAACGGCAGGTCGGCTCCCAATTCAGTTCTGCCTTGGCTTTGCCGGCGTCGCCCAGCAGCAGGTGCACCTCGGCCGGGCGATAGAACTCAGGGTTCTCGGTGACATAGTCCCGGTAGTCGAGATCGACCGCGGCGAAGGCCTGCTCGCAGAACTCGCGGACGGTGTGGGTTTCGCCGGTCGCCACCACAAAATCGCTGGCGGTCTCTTGCTGCACCATCAGGTACATTGCTTCGACATAATCGCCGGCAAAGCCCCAGTCCCGCTTCGCTTCCAGATTCCCCAGCGGCAGCGTGTCGGCCAGGCCGTGCTTGATTTTGGCGACGTGCGACGTGATTTTCCGCGTGACGAATTCAAATCCGCGGCGGGGCGACTCATGATTGAACAGAATGCCGCAACTGATGAACATGCCGTAAGCTTCGCGGTAATTTCGCGACAGATCAAAGCCGGTCACCTTGGAAATGCCGTAAGGCGAGCGGGGATGGAACGGCGTGTTCTCATCCTGCGGGGTCGCTTTGACATGTCCGAACATTTCACTCGACCCGGCGAAATACACCCGACAGCCGGGACAGGTCTGCTTGACCGACTCCAGGACAAAGTGCGTGCCGTCGATGTTGGTGCGGAAGGTCGAAAACGCATCCTCAAAGGAATACGAAACGAAACTTTGCGCTCCCAGGTGGTACAGCTCGTCGGGCTGCACGGCGTTGACGACGGCGAACAGACTGGGAAAGCTCTCCAGGCTGCCGGCGTGCAAGTGCAGCTGGTCGCGGAAGTCGTCGATCCGCGACAGGCGATTGGCCGGATCTTCCAGGGCGACCCGGCGCACCAGGCCGTGCACCTCGTAGCCTCGCTTTAGCAACAGCTCCGCCAGATACGATCCGTCTTGTCCGGTGATGCCGGTGATTAGCGCGCGCTTCGTCATTCGGGGTGCGGACTTTGCAGTCCGCCCTGCAGGAGATCCGGGACAGAACGTCCAGCGGGGAAGGGGTCTCTCCCAATAGACCGCGGCGCCAATTGCGCCGCGATGGGAGAACAAAATGTCAGCGGCCGGGCCGCTTAGTCGGCCAGCTTTTTCACACGGATGTTCTTGAACAGCACTTTGCTCTTCGGGTCGTGCGCCTGCAGGGCGAAGGTGCCTTCGCTCAGGATCCGGGTGAAGTCGGAGCCCGGCTTGCGATCCGCTTCTTCGGTGAAGTCGACCAGCGTTTTGCCGTTCACTTTAATGATGATCCGCTTCCCCTGGACGATGATTTCTTCGGTAAACCATTCGTTGTCCTTGGCCGGCGCTTCCATCACATTCATCACAGCGTACAGGCTGCCGGTTTTTTTCGGGTCGCCGTGGGTGTTGTTCACCTGGGCTTCGTAGCCGTGCTTCGGCCAGCCGGATTCCTGGTACTGGGAGTGGAAATAAATCCCGGCGTTGCTGCCGGGGGTCGTCATGACGTCGACCTTCAGTTCAAAATTCTTGAAGGGCGCCAGATCGCCCGTGTAGAACAGGTGGCTGCGCGGCCCCTCGCAAACGAGAGCGCCGTCTTCGATTTTCCAGCTATCGGCGGCTTCGTTCGCTTTCCAGCCAGTGAACGTTTTCCCATCAAACAGTTGGGTAAAACCTTTTTCGGTCTCGGCAGCGCGAGCGGCAACGGTCAAAACAAGTACGGCCAGCAAGGCCCCAGCGGCGACGCGTTTCATGGATTTTCTTCTCCGGGATGCGGTAGCGTTTCTTCAATCCGTAGTTTACTTGGCGGTTCGACCTGATGCCAGAGACTGCCGGCGGCGGAACTTTCTTTCGCCGTTCCCTGCGGCATTTGCTTTTCCGACGGCTGCGTTTGCCCGAGGCCGTTTTCCGACCTAGGTTTCCAATGGCTCATTCTCGACTTGCTGAAAGGCCTGGGGACTTTTTAGATGACCGCTCTCGCAACGCCCGACCACTGGCAATCGGTATATCAGACGCTGTCGACGTTCCGCGCCGATTCCGCCGGTTTCGAACAGCAGATGCTGGGCATCATCGACGATATGGAACGGCTGCGCGAAAAGCTCCAGTTGAAGGTCGAACGTCTGGAAGAACAGAAGTCGGCCGCCGCCCGCAAACGGAAAGAACTGGAACAGCAGCAGCACCAGATCGACGACGAACGCACCGCACACCTGCAGCTCATGGAAGACTGCGAACACCAGCAGCTGCAGATTCTGGAATACGAAGAACAGAAAGAAGCACTCACCGCGGAAAACGATCGGCTGACGGCCGAAACCGCACGCCTGGCCGACGAAGGGAACGCGCTGACCGGGCAGGTCGAACAGCTTACGGCCGAAGTCGCCCGCCTGGAGACAGAGGTCGCCCGCCTGGAAGCAGATCTGGAACGGGCGAGCGCCCTGCGGCTGCCCGCCGACGGGGCCGAGTTCTCCGGCGATCAGGCCGAGCAGCTGAACCAGCTGGCCTCCGCCCATGCACAGCAACTCGAACGCCTGACGCTTGAGCAGAACGAGCGGATCGATCGCCTTTCCCAGGAACAGGCCGAAAAAATCCAACAGCTGGAAGAAAAGCACGCCGCCGAACGGACCCGACTGGAAAGCGAACGGGACGCCGCCGAAGAAGAACGGCAAACGCTCGAAAAAGCCCAGCAGGATCTCGCCCGCGAACGCACCGATATCGAAAAAGAGCGGGACGCGCTGGAGCAGGAACTGGAACATGTGCGCGCCAGGGCGGCCGAGTTGCGGGCCCAGGTGCAAGAGCAGAAGCAGGACATGGCCGAATCCCGCAGGGAAACGTCCGAAGAGCTCAAACACCTCCGCAAGCTGGTCGAACGCCAGGCCGAACTGCTCACCGATGGCGTGGAGCCGGTCCGTCCGCAACGCTCCAATCGGGCCGCCCCTGCGAATAAAGGTTCCGACCCGGTGGTGAATTCCGTCATGGCGCAGTTCGCCAAGATCCAGCAGGTCGCCGCCCAGAAACGGAAGAAGAAGTAACATGTTTTCACGCACCTTTCTCGACCGTGCCATGCTGTCGATCAGCCTGGCCACGCTGGCTCTGACTTACCTGGCCGGCAAAACTTTTGGTTTCTGGATCGCCGCCGTAATACTGGTCGCCTGGCTCGGGTTGCGGACCCGCCAGATGGTTCGGCAGCGTTACCAGGCTTCCGACACTCCGCAGGAACCGACCCCTGCGACGACCGCTCCTGCGACGGCGAAGAAAAGCCCGCTGCATGCCGCGCCCGTCGCCGAGGACACCGGCGACCTGATCGAAGGGCTTCTGGCGGAAAGTCGCTACGCGTTGCTGCTGCGGCCGCAGATTGTCGGCAACCTGACCGCCGACCAGATCACCCGGGGACTGACGCTCCTGGATGAGGAAATGGCGATGATCGCCGCCGGCGATGTCGCCGTGCAATACTGGCGAGCGCAGGGCCAGCCGCGAGACAAGTCGGGCGACCTGGCTGCAACCTTCGGTTTTTTCCTGGACCGCTACCCGGTCACTAACGCCCAGTTCCAGCGGTTTGTCGACTCGGGCGCGTACGAGCAATCCTCGCTCTGGGATCCGGAAATCTGGCCCAGTGTGGAACAGTTTGTCGACCAGTCGGGCGAGTCCGGCCCGCGGTTCTGGCAAGACGGCAAGCACCCAGCAGGCCTGCAGAAGCATCCGGTCGTCGGCGTCAACTGGTACGAAGCCCGCGCCTTTGCCAACTGGGTCGGCAAGCGATTGCCGACCGATGCGGAGTGGGTCAAAGCGGCCGCCTGGCCCGTACAGTCCAGCGGCCGGCGTCCGATCCAAAGACGCTATCCCTGGGGGGAATCGATGGAGCGGAAGTGCGCCCATCTGTGGACGCATGAAACCACCGGCACGGCTGAGGTCGACAAGACGCCCGGCGGCGCCACGCCCGACGCGGTGCATCAGTTGATTGGCAACGTGTGGGAATGGATGCACGGGAATTTCGGCGGGGCCGATCTGGCCGCCGGGATCATCGACTTCTCTTCCCCGATGAAAAGCATCCGGGGCGGAGCTTTTGACACTTACTTCGACGCCCAGGCGGCGACGCAGTTTCAAAGCGGCGAGTGCGTACTTGGCCGCAAGCACAATATCGGGTTCCGCTGCGCCGTCAGCGTGGCGGACCTGGCCCTGTCCGATGAATCGGCCGACGACCAGGCTGAACCCACAGAAGAAGACCTGTCCACCCTGCCTGAGGAGGCCGCCCGATGACCCGTGAAGGCATGTGGGAACTGCAGTCGTACAAGCTGGCCGATTACTCGGTCTCCCATCCCTGTTTTATCTGCCACGGCGGCAATAACTTCGACGCCGAACTGTGCCGACATTGCATGGCCCCGATGGCGCTGGCTCACCAGGCGGCCCAGCTGAAAACGCCGCCCCGGTTGATCGCGGCCGTCGGTTCCGCCGGCGCCGGGAAAACCGTCTACCTGGGCATGCTGACCGACATGCTCTCGCGGGAAAACAACGACCTGCAGGTGCTGGCCCGGGGCGCATTCAGCGTGCAGATCCAGCAGATCACCATGGAAGCGCTGGCTAACTGCCGCTTTCCGGACAAAACGCCCAGCGAACCGGACCACTGGAACTGGCTGCATTCCCAGATCCAGTCCAAACGAATCAAACGCCCTTACGAGCTGATGATGCCCGACCTGGCCGGCGACGCCCTGCTGGAAGAGATCAACCACCCCAACTCCTACCCCGTGATCCACCATTTTCTGTCGAAGGCCTCGGGCATTATGCTGCTGGTCGATGCGGCCGAGCTGGAACAGGGAAGCCAGGTGCAGGATTTCTTTGCGACCAAGATCGTCAGCTATCTGTGCGAGCTGGAATCGCACGCCAAGACAGGCTGGCCGAATCGTCCGATCGCTGTGATTCTCAGCAAAGCCGACCAGTGCGACACGTGCTTTCTGGATCCGCTGGAATTCGCCCGCAAGTACGCCCCTTCGCTCTGGCGCCAGGTCAAAGA
This sequence comes from Lignipirellula cremea, assembly GCF_007751035.1. Taxonomy (NCBI): domain Bacteria; kingdom Pseudomonadati; phylum Planctomycetota; class Planctomycetia; order Pirellulales; family Pirellulaceae; genus Lignipirellula; species Lignipirellula cremea. Next base: position 1,448,438 of record NZ_CP036433.1, read on the forward strand.
GCGTTTGAAAAAGTACCAGTTTTTTGCGACCGGCGTGGCCGGCGCTTGCGCTACGATCTACGGCCTGGGCGGCCAGGAACAGATCCCGCTGCGCGTCGAGCCCCGCGGCATCGTCGAACCGTTCTCGTGGCTGACGCACCAGATCTCCAAAAAGCCCTGATCGCGCCGTGACCGGTCGCCCCGCCCGACATCCCCGCAACTACCCACCTCCAGCGTCCAGCTCTTCTGCTGTCCCTGGACCTGATTTTTTGAAAGGATAACCACGTGCTGCATACGCTCCAGCAAGCGCTCTTCACGTCGGCTCGAACCGCGCGGATGGATGGGTACCAGTTGGCGGCCGTGAGCGACGGTCTGTCTTCCGCCGATGCGGCCGAGATTGTGCAGTGCGCTCCGGCGCACGACACCCTGTTGCGGACGCGGAGCGTGAACTTTCATCCCCTGTCGCGGGGGGCCTTTTGCTTGTCGCAAACGACGATCGAAGGGGACGAGTACAGTGGGCGCCGCGGCGGCCGCGTAGTGACGCGTTGCCTGGTGGCGGAAGTCGACACACTGACACGATTTGGCGCCAATCCGTTCCGGCTGCTGGACGCGGCCGCGCTGGACGGGGCCTTTGATCCGCTGGAAGAGATCCCCGCCCGGCTGGAGCCGCTGAGCCTGCTGGGATCGGCCTCGGTCTTTGATCGCAACCTGCTGGCGGAACTGCTCCGACGTCCCGGGATCGACCTGATCACGCAACTGCTCGACGGCGTGCTTTGCCATCCGCAATGCTGCTGGATCCTGCCCGACCCTTGCGAACGCTTGCTGGCCGGCGTATTGAATCTGTTGCCGCTGGGCGAACGGCCGGCGGTGAGTTTCTCGACCGGACTGCGGCCTTCGGCCAGCCGACCGTTTCGACTGGTCTGCCTGCCCGAGCGCAGCCAGGCGGCGCCGCGGGGACCGGCCGTCCTGCTGGAGCCGGGCCGCAGCCAGCCCCAGCCGCTGCAGCATCCCTGGTCGCAGCTGATTCACGAAGCACTCGTCGCAGAAGAACTGGCCGGCATCGCGAAGCTGGTGCAGCAGGCGACGCTCGCTTCCGTCGCCTGATCGTATTCCGCCAGGCGCCAGGCGACTTTCCGTGTCTGCTGTTGCGCAAAGCGACGAAACAAGATTCTCCAGGTAGTGGCCCGCACGCGCCCGAGTGACGCGATTACGTCACTCTGACAGAATGCGTCAATCGCAGGGCGCGACCAGCGACCGGTAATGGACTTCCAGGTTCGTCGCCGCCCGGGTGTCGGTGAACTGTTCCAGGATGCGTTGCCGGGCCGCTGCGGCCTGGTGGAGCCGCTGCGGGGGATCGTTCAGCAGGGACGCCATCGCCGCCGCTAGCGCGGGCGGATCGTCCTGGGGAACCAGCAGCGCTGTGCCCGGCGGGAAGATCTCCGGCGTACCGCCCACCTCGGTCGTTACCACGGCGGCGCCTGAGGCGGCCGCTTCCAGCAGCACCCGACCCAGCGGCTCCTGGCGGGCCGGATGAACCAGCAGGTCGAAGGCCCGCAGCAGCGACGGCATGTCGTCCCGTCGGCCGAGAAACAAGGCCGGCCGCGCCAACCGGGCGCCGGCGGCGTGCAGCGCCTGCTCGTAAGCGATCGCCTCGTCCTTTTGCGAATGGCGTTCGCCCACCAGCACGATCTGCACCGGGAGAGCGTCGGGGGCCAGCAGCGCCGCCGCCTGCAGCAGCGTGTCCCAGCCTTTCCGCATGCCGATCTGTCCGACCCCGCCCGCCAGGCAAACGTCGGCCGGCACGCCCAGCTCCTGCCGCAGCGCACGACCTGCCTGGTCGCGTCCGTTTGCCGCCGCCTGTTCGTGCGTGCTTTCGTGGTGCTGTTCGTCCGCAGGATCGCACGGGGCGAAGCGTACTGTATCTACACCGTTGTAGAGCACCTGGGTCCGTTCGGGATCGGCTCCCTGCTCTAGCCGCATGGCCCTGGTCGCGGCGGAGACGCAGAGCAATCGGGAGAGCGGCTGCAGATCGGCGGCGGCCGCCTTGCTCAGCTTGACGATATCGCGGACATGGCCCACGCAAGGGATCGTCAGGCGGGGAGCGGCCGCCCCCAGCCAGCGAGCCATCGACAGGCTATTGGCATGCACCAGGTCTGGCTCGGTCTGCTGCACCAGGTCGACCAGATGCTCGATCATTTCCGTGCGGGAGAAACGCCGCTGGTCCGCATGGCGCCAGGAGCAGGGATGCAGCGGGATCTGCCGCTGGGCGAGCGCCGCCGCCAGTTCGCCCTGGGGCGGCCCGGCGGCCAGGAACCGGCAGTCGCGTTGCTGCAGCACGGCCGCATGCGCCAGGAACGAATACTCGCCGCCGTTGAGCGACGGGTATTCAAAAAGCATCAGCACCCGCATGCCAGGATCGTTTCTGTAACGGGAATCGCCCGCACTCGCCGGCGCACTCGCGATTACTTTTTCACGTCGGCAAAGGCTTTTTCCAGGCAGGCCAGAGCCTCTTTGGCGCGGTCGTGATCGACGACCACGTTCACACGGACTTCGCTCGTGTTGATCATGCTGACATTAATGCCAGCGTCGGAGAGCGAACGGAACATGCGAATGGCCACGCCCGTGTGGCTCCGCAGGCCGATGCCGGAGACCGACAGTTTGGCGATGCGGCGGTCGCTGGTAACATCGCCGCAGCCCAGGCCGGCGGAAAGTTTTTTGGCGACTTCCACGCTGCGATCGATCTGGTCAGCCGGCGTGGTGAAGCTCAGCCGGGCCGTGGCGTCGTCGCCAAAGCTCTGCACGATCATATCGACAAACACATCGGCGGCGGCCACCTCGTCGAAAATCCGGGCGGCAATGCCGGGCTGGTTGGGGATGCCATTGATGGTGACGCGGGCCTGGCTCTCGTCCAGGCGGATCTCGTCGATCATCAGTTCTTCCATATCAACGCCGCGGAGGCGATCGATAATGTCGGCCGCATCGTCGTCGGCCCGGCGGGCTCCCGCGGGGGCGCGGGGCGTCAGGTTCGGCGGCGGCAGATGCAGCAGGAACGCCCGATGCGCGGCGCGTAAAGCACGCAGCGCTTCATCGCGATGGATCAGCACCGAGATTTTGATCTCGCTGGTGGTGATCATCTGGATGTTGACCCCTTCATCGGCCAGGGCGTGGAACATTTTATTGGCGACGCCCGTCATGCGGGCCATCCCCAGACCGACGACGGAGATCTTCGCCACCTGGTCGTCGTGGCTGACGCGGGCGCCGTCCCATTCCGCGACGGCTTCTTCGACGGCTTCTAGCGTTTGCCCCAGTTCGTTCTTCGGCACGGTGAAGGAGACGTTCGCTTCGCCGTTTTCGCTGACGTTCTGCACGATCATGTCGACGGTAATCGCCCGGGCGGCAATCGGCGAGAAGACCTTCAGGCTGGCGCCCGGCACATCGGGCACGCCGGTCACGGTGATGCGGGCCTCGTGCTTGGTGAGGGCGGCTCCGCTGACGGCCTGGTCGGGCGATTCCGGGTCGGCGACAATCAGCGTGCCGACGGAATCGTCGATGCCGCTGTGGCGAACATGGATCGGCACATTGTATTTCTTGGCGAACTCGATCGAGCGGTTGTGCATGACGCCCGCTCCCAGGCTGGCCATTTCCAGCATTTCGTCATAGCTGACCTGCGACATGCGGCGGGCTTCCGCCATGATCCGCGGATCGGTCGTATACACGCCGTCGACATCGGTATAAATCTCGCAGTCGGCCCGCAGCACGGCGGCCAGCGCCACGGCGGTTGTATCGCTGCCGCCACGGCCGAGCGTGGTGATGTTGTAGTCTTCGTCGATGCCCTGGAAGCCCGCGGCGATCACAATCGCGCCGCTGTCCAGCAGTTTCTGCATCCGCTCGGTCGAGATCGACTTGATGCGGGCCTTGGTGTGGGTGCTGTCGGTCCGAATGCCAATCTGGGCGCCGGTCAGACTGACGGCCTTTTTCCCCAGCGAGTGAATGGCCATCGCCATCAGCGCAACGCTGACCTGCTCGCCGGTCGAGAGCAGCATGTCCATTTCCCGGGCCGGCGGGCGATCGTTAATCTCGGCCGCCAGATCGACCAGCGTATCGGTATTTTTTCCCATCGCGCTGACGACCATCACCACCTGGTGGCCTTCTGCCTGGGCGCGGATTGCTTTGCGGGCGGCCGCGATAATTTTCTGACTGTCGGCGACGCTCGTGCCGCCGAACTTCTGCACAATAATCGACATAAAAACTGTTTCCGAACTTGCGGATATGTGAGCGGGTTTTTCGCAGGAGGTTATTAAATCGGGCCGAACGACAGCCGCCAATCGCATCGATCGTACACCAGGCGCCGGCTGCGCCAAGGGTTGCAGATGCAGGAACCGCGAAACCACTCTTACCGTGACTCTATTTCCTCCCGTGGCGAACGACGCTCAGAAGAAAGTTCACCGCAGAGAACGCGGAGGATCGCGGATCAAGAGGAGGGAAAGTGGAGGAAGCGAAGCGGATCGCGGCCAGGAATCGCCAACGTGAGGAGAGAGAAATCATGAGAGATCAACTCCCCGCGGCGAAGTCTCTCTTCAGAAAAAACTCTCTTCCTCTTCTCCTTTTCCTCTGCGACTTCTGCGGTGAATCCCTTTTTTTGATTGCGTATTGATTACACAAGACGGCCCCCGCGATTGCGGGGGCCGTGGAAAGCGTTTTCGCCAAAAGTCGGCTTACTCCGACTTTTCTTCGGCGGCCTTTTTGTTCAGGTCGCCGGCGATCACGGTGATCAGGTGCTTCTGCTGGAAGTGCTTCCGCAGGGCGGCCAGAACCTGTTCGGTCGTCAGCTCCGAGATGTGCTTTTCGTACTCGGCATAGAAGGCCATCGTACGATCGGCGCGCAGTGTGGTTCGCAGCCGGGCGACCAGCGTGTTGTCGTCGGTGCGGGCGACTTGGCGCTGCTGCAGGTAACCGCGGATGGCGCCTTTGAGTTCTTCCTCGGTGACGCCGTCTTTGAGCAGGCGTTCAAGTTCCGTGGAGATGGCGACTTCCAGCTTGTCCGCATTGACCGGGTTACAAATGGCGGCGATCATCCACTGCGTGGCCGGATCGATCGCATCCGAAATCAGGTGCGAGCTCACGCCGTAGGACAGCCCTTCCTGCTGCCGGACGCGGTCGCCCAGTCGCGACGCCAAGGCACTGCCGCCAAAGATAAAGTTCCCCACCACCAGCGCCGGGTAGTCGGGATCGGAATCTTTCATCGGTAACACCATGCCGCTGTAATACACGGCATTCTCTTTGTCGGGCGTGTTGATTTTGATCACCGGCATCGGATCCAGGTTGAACGCACGGTCCGGAATGTGGGCGTACGGTTTGTCGCTGTCCCAGTCGGCTGTCATTTTTTCCAGCAGCGGCTGGACCGCTTCGGGGTCAAAGTCGCCGACAATCACCAGTTCCCCGGCCTGTCCGCTGAGAAACTCGGAGTTCAGGCGTTTCAGGTCGTCGAGCGTGAGCTCCTCGTAAGCCGTCAGCTGTTCCGGCAGCGTAGGAACATGGCGGACGTCGTCTTTGGGGAACGGCTGCATGGTCCCGCGCAGACGGTAGCTGGCCAGGTACTGCGGGTCGTTCAGCACCGTTTCCACTTTGGCCAGACGCTCCCGGCGAATGACTTCCAGTTCCTCTTCGGGCAGGTCGGGCTGGCGGACAATCTTCGTCAGGATCTTCAGCACGGCCGGCAGGTTTTCTCGTTTGGTCTTCACCACAAAGGTGGCTTCGCCTGCAGCGCCGGCGGCGTTGAGGGTGGCGCTTTCTGCGTCGAGCGCATCCTGCAGCTGAAGGTGGTTCATGCCGGCGGCGCCGCGGGTCATCATTTCCGGAAGCAGCCGACAGGCCGTGACGAGTCCCTTGAGGGATTCCAGGTCGCCGTAACGCAGGGTCAACGACATGACGACCGTTTCGCCGCGATTCTTTTTCGGCAGGAGGGCCGTTTTGATCCCGCCCGGCAACTGGCCGCGGGTGGTGCGGGCCTCGATGTTTGCGGGCGAGGCGTCGAACTTTTCGCCTTCGGCGATGCCCTTTCCGCCTTTGTAGTCGGCCAGCAGGCGTTTGACGTCGGGCCGCTGCGGCACGGAAATTCGCTGCGGGCTATCGGTCGGAATGAACAGGCCGACGGTCCGGTTGTTTTCCTGCAGGTACAGGCCCGCGACCCGTTTAACATCGGCGGGGGTGACGTCTTTGATGCGATCGCGATACAGGAAGTAAAGGCGCCAGTCGCCCTGGGAGGCCCAGTCGCTGAGCGAGACGGCCAGTTTATCAGAGCGGGCAACTTCCTCTTCTCGCGATTTCAGGATCTGGGCCTTGGCGCGGTTGACTTCCTCTTCGGTGACGCCGTCCTGGGCGATATGCTCGATCGAGTGCAGCATGGCTTCGCGAACGCTGTCGAGTTCTTTGGGGTCGCGCACTTCGGCCGTCATCAGCATTAAACCCGGGTCGTGCAGGCCGTAGGTATAGCCGCTGACACTGGAGGCTTTTTTGGTTCCGACGAGTTCGTCATAAAGGCGGCCGCCCGGTTCCATCGCCAGGATATGGCTGAGGATACGGACCGCCGCGAAGTCCTCGTGGGCTCCCGCCGGCGTGTGATAGCCAACGCCGACCAGGGCCACATCGCCAACCCGGCGGAGCTTGACAATGCGTTCGCCGTCCTGGGCCGGTTCTTCAGTGTAGGTAAGGTCGAGCTCGCGATCCGGCCGCGCCAGAACACCGAAGTACTTGTCGACCAGGGCCAGCGCCTGGTCGCGGTCAAAGTTGCCGGCGATCATCAGCATGGCGTTGTCGGGCTGGTAGTGTCGACGATAAAAGGCTCGCAGCTTGGGCAGCGGCACCCGTTCAATATCAGAGCGGTTGCCGATCGTCGACTTGCCGTAGTTGTGCCAGTCAAAAGCGGCCGAGTGGATGCGCTGCGACAGGATGCGACGCGGCTCGTTCTCGCCTTTTTCAAACTCGTTGCGGACGACCGTCATCTCCGAGGCAAGGTCTTCCCCTTTGATGTTGCTGTTGACCATGCGGTCGGCTTCCAGCTGGATCGCAAACTCCAGGTTGTCCTCGCTGGCGGGCAGCGTTTCATAGTAGTTGGTGCGGTCCAGCCAGGTGGTGCCGTTGAAGCGGGCGCCCCGGTCCTGCAGCAGTTTGGGCACATCGACGTTGGTCGGCGTCCCTTTGAAGAGCATGTGTTCCAGCAGGTGGGCCATGCCGGCTTCGCCGTAACCTTCCTGCCGGGAGCCGGTGAAGATCGTCAGGTTGACGGTCACCTTGTCGGAGGAGTTATCAGGAAACAGCAGCACCTGCAGGCCGTTCTCCCACTGGTACTCCGTGATGCCCTCGACGGACTGGATTTCTTTGTACCGCTCGGCGGCGGAAGCAGTAGATATCGACATGAGCAACAAGGGGATCAGAATGGCAGAAGTGGTTGAAAAACGCATGGGTGAATCAGGTTGTTGAAGGGAATGGATCGCCTGGAAGGGAGCGCAAGCGAGTAGGGGCGCCCAGAGAGCGACTGCAGTCAGGATGAAGGCTCTCCGTAACCATCTCTGCCATCAGGAAGCAGGGGAGTTTGTCAGCGCTGGCAGACTGAATCATCGGGGTTTGACGCACGATTGTCAATTCACAGGGCGGCCAACCCGACCGCTTTTCAAACGCCCTTCCCCTCGCCGTATTCTGCCCTCCGGCCTTTTGCACTGGCCGGGGATGATCGCGCCAAACCGTGCGTTTACCGGGGTTTTCGCGATATGAAAGAAATCACCACAGGGAATGCAAGGATTTCCTCAAGTTGCCCAGAGAGAGCAAGAGCAGTCGCGTTCAAACGCCAGCAAAGCTAGCAGAGCCAGCAGAAAAGCGGGTAGCGGTTAGCTAAAAGCTGCTGGCCAAACGCCAAACGCTAATAGCTAAACGCTATCTCATCCCTGACGGAGTGAGTAGCTGGTATAGATGATTTCATGCAGGTGCGGCGTATGCAGCACTTTCTTGATCGCGGTCGCCAGTTCTGTTTTGACGATCGGCATGCCCGGCTGTTTGAGATAGTCGATACTGGTCGACTGCAGGGTGTTTTCGATCCGCTCGCGCATTCGCTCCTTGCGCGTTTCCAGCAGCATCGTTAATTCGTCCGCATGGGTCTCATCGACCAGACCGACCAGCCCCACGCGAAAATAGGCCCGCTCGGCCTCATCAATGCGCAGCGTGACGAAGTATTCGCCCAGATCGACTTCGACGAGCTTCGCCGGCGCCTTGGGCGCCTGGGAGGAAGCATCGGCGGTTGCTTCGCCTGAGCCCCCGCAACCGGAGGCAGAACAGATCAGCAAAGCCAGTAACGATAGCAGCGCGCACGACTGGACAGACAATAAACGAAAGGGAACCACAGAAAGCATAATTCAACCTGGCGGGAGTCGCGAAGTTTACCCATTAAAAACGTAGCTTATGAAAAGACAGCTACCGGGCAGGCGACAAAGATTTTCAGGTTGATTGCAGCGAAAGAAGGGGGTGAACGCTTCTTCTCGAGGTTTCCCTGCCACAGGGTAAACCACCTCCGAAAGGAAAATTTCCGCGTCAGGATCAGGCGTTGGTGGCGACAAGCAGGCTGCGCATCCCTGCCATTCCGATCAACGTCCTGCGGCGGAATTCAAGTTTCGGGAACTTCAAAACTCCGAGAGCTTGAAAAACTCCGAGAGCTTGACTCACCCCTCGACTAGGCGGCGGCTTCCAGTTCCAGCAGGCCCAGCATTTCGGCCAGCTGTTCGCGGCGAGCTTCGCCCTGGCGACGACGTTCTTCCCGTTCGGTTTCGCTCCAGCTGCTCTGGATCTGGCGGACGGTGTTCATGATCTGCGACAGTTCGAGCGATTTGGGGGAGGCGGTCTTCATCTTGAATTCTCCGGTTGAATTTGCGGTTGGTGTTGACCAGAACGGTTGTAGTAATAAGCAAGGTCCGTGCCAAACGGTTATATTTTCCTTGGCGATCGTCGTAATTCGTTTTGCACAATCGACTTATAATTTTTTTGCCGATTTTGGCATGACGCGAGGGTGGGAAAAATCCTCGCAACCGCGGTCAAACTGACGCCGCTGCGCGATCAGTCGGAAACAAACCTGTACTGGGAGCGACCGCGCCTGCGGATTGACGCCAGAAACGGAGCCAGGAAGGCCCAAAAGAAGCTATCCCCCAGTCGCAGGAGACAAGCGGAGCTGTCAGGGAAGAATGCCCCAGACGCCAGAACCGCTGGGGCCGAACGCAACATTTCCAGGGCGGAAGCTGGCGGAAAGAAGGAGGGCGTCAAGGCGACAAGACGCAGGTCAAAAGACGACCAGAACCCCTTATTCGAGCGGAGTCGCTCCGGGCTCGGGACCGCGTTCCTCGCCGGGCGTGACCTTGACGCGGCCGCCCTGCTGCACGAGGCCGGGGGCCGTGTTGTCCAGCAGCTCGCTGCCTTCCAGCTCCAGCTCGCAGTAACCTTCGGTGCGGACTTGCGCTTCGCCGTTATCTCCCGCCAGGCAATTTTTTAGCCGGACGCGGCAGGCGCCGCCGACGGAAACGCCGGCACGGCCGTTCCCCCGGGCCACCACATTATCCAGCACGGCGCCAAAGACACTATCAGCGCAGTTCACGCCGTCGATCTGGAAACCCTGCACGGTCAGGTCGTAGATCCGCACATTGCGGCACTCGTACAGGCTGATGCCGACCGGCAGCGAAGCGTACGACAGGTCCAGCGACTGGGGGACCAGCTGGTTCTCGGTGCGGACATAAATGGCCCGTTCGAAGAGCGTCCATTCCAGTGGTTTCAGCTCTGGCAATCCGGCGGCCGGCATGGGCACGCGAACCAAAGGCCGGCCGTCGCGAAACACCTGCGCGTAGGCTTTCCGCGGCGGATCAAAACGGAAGACCTCGCCAGCGATGAAGTTCCAGTCCGAATCCGGAATGGGCGCCGAGCCGTCAAGCACCGCGCCGTTCCCCAGGATAATAAACGGATTGTTCACGGTGCCGCTGTGGCGGCCGCCCTGCAGCGTGATACTTTCGCGATACGGCTCGCTGGTTTTCGCCAGCACGATCACATCGCCGTTGATGGCCGAGCGGAGCGCTTTGGCGATGGTGCGGCAAGGGCCGCCGCCCTGGCTGTTGGTCGCTTCGGCATAGCCGTTGTTGCGATCATCGCCGCCGACGTTATTCACATAGATATTGCGGGCGTGGCACCAGCCACTGCTGAACACGGCCAGGCCGACCAGGACGGCGAACAAACGGGGCATATCGGTCTCTTGCTGCTGGGTCAGGCGAACGGTCCGCAAAGGGCACACGCTATGCTACCATGCAGGACGGACCGGGGCGAGATTTTGACGCCCGCGATGGCAAGAAGGAACCTGTATGCAAGTCCCGATAAACGGTAAAACCCTGGAACTCGCGCAAGGCGATATTACCGCGCAAACTGTCGAGGTGATCGTCAACGCCGCCAACTCTTCCCTGGCAGGCGGCAGCGGCGTGAACGGAGCGATCCAAACCCGCGGCGGAAGGGCCATCCTCCGCGAAACGGCCGAACGCTATCCGCAGGGCTGCCCCACCGGATCGGCGGTCATCACGGGCGCCGGCGACCTGCCGTGCAAGTATGTGATCCATGCCGTCGGTCCGATCTGGCGCGGCGGCCATTACGGTGAACCGGATCAGTTGCGGAGCGCCTATCAGGAGTCGCTGCGGCTGGCCGCCCGGTACGAACGCCGCAGCATCGCCTTCCCCGCGCTCAGCACGGGCGTATACGGTTATCCGCTGGCAGCCGGTTGCCGGATCGCCCTGCAGACGGTGCTCGACTATCTGCGTTCCGACCAGCGTCGCCCACAACTGGTCCGTTTTGTCCTGTTCGATCACCTGATGTTCGAGCGGTTCCAGTCCACCCTGACCGAACTGCTGGAGTCGCCTGGCGAACGTCCGGCCGCGTCCTTCACTCTCCGTCCGCCATGGGAAGAAGAGCCAGAGGAAGCGACGCCGCGGGACAAAATGGGGGATAAGACGCCGCGGGACGAACCGCCGGATAAGACGCCGATTGACGAACCGCCGCCTGAATCCCAGCGCTGGCTGTTCGACTGAACTCAGATCGAAAATCGCAGGTCAGTCGACTTTCGCTCCGCGAAAGTACGCGTCCTTTCACGGAGTGAAAGGCGACTGTCCAGCGTCTACTCTTCCTCAAAGCGACAACACTGAATCCTGCGCCGCTGGTGTCAGGACGTGACACTTAGCTTCTTGATCTGCTCCCAGTCGACGTCGACGCCCAGGCCGGGGCGATCGGAGATGGTGACTTGCGGTCCTTCAATTTTCAGCGGGTTGCGGGCGACGCCGGCCTGGTGATAGGCCGGGCCCAACATGTCGCCGGGGTAGGCTTCGACCTGGATGTTCTCGGTGGCGATCACCAGATGCCCCATCGCCGCGGTGGCGATGTCGTACTCCAGGTTGGAGCCGATCGTACAGGCCACGCCGTGGTAGCCGGCAAACTCTGCGATCCGCTGTGCTTTCTGGATGCCGCCGTTCTTGCCCGGATAAACGCTGATCACATCGCAGCAGTCGTTCCGAATCAGCGTTTCGGCGTGGTGCAGGTTGAAGCAGATATCGTCGGCCATGATCTCCGGCCAGACCTGGTGCCGCACCCGGGCCATGCCCAGGTAGTCGCCGTCGGGCGTGGGCTGCTCCATCAGGCGGATGTTGCAGTCGCTGAGCGCATGCAGGCAATCGATGGCCGTGTCGGCCGTCCAGCCGCAATTCGCATCGAGCACCAAGGTTGGTTCCGGCCCGATCGCCTTTCTCACCGCACGCACCCGGGCGATGTCGGTTTCCGGTTCGCCGCCGACTTTGACCTTCAGCGTGGTGAACCCCTGGGCCAGGATCTCGGCCGCACGGGACTGGGCCCGGTCTGCGTCGTATGCGCCCAGCGAGAAGCGGCAGCGGATGGTGGGGTCCCGGCGGGCTCCGCCCAGCAGTTCATAGACGGGCTTCGCTTCGGCCTTGCCGTAAGCGTCCCAGCAGGCCATTTCGATCGCGCTTTTGGCGAACCAGTTATGGCGGGCCACGGCGTCCATCGCGGCGGAAACAGACTCCGCATCGCGCGGGTCCAGGCCGATCACGGCCGGCGCCAGGAACTGCTTGATCAACGCCACCGTGCCGATCGGCGTTTCGCCCGACCAGGAAGGGGAGACGGTCGCTTCGCCCACCCCTTCGACCCCCTGGTCGGTCTGCAGGCGGACCAGCACATACTCGGAGACGTCGTGGCGTCCGAGCGCGGTGATCATCAGGTATTCGGGCTTCAAGGGGATGCGCACCCGATACGTTTCGATGCCGGTAATCTTCATGCAAGGCTCCCTGAACGCGGTTCTAAAAATCGGTGCAGCACGTTGGCGGTAATGATCGATACGGCTTCGTCGACCAGCAAGGAACTGGGCCAGCAGATCGAGCCGACCGAGAACACGGCCCCCTGGTCGGTCGGGTACAGAATCATCTGGGCGCCGCCCTGGTCGGGGTTCATCCCCTGGGCCAGCAGGCGGACGTTTGGGGGCGAACTGTCGGTGATTTTATCCGTTTCATGCCCTGAGGCGCCGCCCGGGATGCGCTCGTGCAGGCTGCGACGGCCGAACAGATCGCCGCGGCGGAGGCCCGTTCCGGCAAACACCCAGTGACCATCTTCGATCACCTGGTAAGGGGCGGCCGTCATGATGCCGAGGGGCGAGTACGCCACGCCCAGCAGGTTCGCTTCCGATTCATGGCGCCGGTGGAAGCGGCTTTCGTATGGTCGGCCGGCGGGACTGTCGGCGCGTTCGTCTTCGTTCCGATAGATGCACGTCTGTTCGTCGAGGAATTCGACATCGCAGTTCAGCCCGTTGCCGCCCAGGTAGACCAGGCGTCCGCCCCGTTCCTGGACCCAGCGTTTGACGGCGTCGTACATTTTTTGGGACCAGTATTCAGGATGGGTGCTGAGGACCAGCACCTGGTAGTCGTCCAGCGGCAGGGCGTCAAAATGCAGCTGCGTTTCCGCATAGTAATCATACGCAAACTTCTCCCGCTCCAGCCAGGCGAGCAGTCGCCACTCGGCCGGCGCCAGGTGACAGGCGGCCCGGCCCGCGATCGGATCGGTCGCCTGGGTCTGCTGGGGAATATGGCAGATCGGCTCCGGCCGCTCAAACGATAACGGGGCGTAATCGCGGCAGGCGTACTGCGAGAACTGCGCGTCGGTATAACGTTTGAGTTCCTGCCGGGCGTTCAGCGTGGGGGTCGGCGGCAGCTGGTCGGGATGGATGTAGTTGCTGCGCCCGCCAAAATTGTTGTACGCGTTCCAGCTGATGTTCGAGGCCAGCACGGCGATCTTCGCCTGCGGACGGGACGGCGCCACAATCCAGGGAAAGGAGAAGAACCGACCCGATTCTGTCTCTGCATGGAAGTAGTACAGGCCGCTCGCTTCCGGCGCGGCGACATACTGCTTGTGGTGCGGGCTGGCGTAACCAAAATGATTCCAGCGCACGCCGGTCTGCGTGTAGTCGCCGTCGGGCGTGATCTGCACGGTCGCCCGGGGGCCATGCTCATCGAACCAGCCCAGCGGCCGGACGAGCTCTTTCCGCAGGCCGTACCGCCAGAGCGACAACTGGTACGCCTCGTCGGCATGCACGCGGAACTCGGACGATTCGCCCGATCGGACCCACTTCGGCCAGGCGTAGCCCAGCAGGCCGTCGGACAGCAGGCGGAACAGGAAGGGAACGCCCTCGGCGATGGCGGCCGTGGTCCGTTTGGCGCCGTAGCCCGTTTTCACCAGGGCGACGGGGTACTCGCCCGGCGGCAGATCGGCGTACACGGCTCCGGTCGCGGTCGAGCGGGCGACAACCGGCCCGGCGGCCGTTGTAAATTCCAGCAGGACATCGGCGATCGCCAGGTAGCGTTCGTCGCTCACGTAACCGACTAACATGCGGGCTCCTCTTGCTTAATTCTGGCCTTCTTCCCGGTTGTTTCTCGTCCTTTCCCTGACGCATCCTTTTCCGACGATCCTGCATCCCCACCACCAGCCGCTGGTCGCACGGGCCATCGCTGGCGGCGAACGCATCTTTGCGAGTGGCGAACAAGGGGCCGGTTCGATACATTAACACGACCCAACAGGATACGCTTGAACCCGCGAAAGATTGAACCATGAAATTCGCTATTTGCAACGAGACCTTCCAGGACTGGCCGTTCGACAAAGCCTTTGCTTACGCCAAGGAACTGGGCTACAACGCCGTGGAATTTGCTCCGTTCACCATGGAGAAGAACGCCTTTGATATTACGCCGGCCCAACGGGCGGAAGTACGTCGCCAGGCGGAAGCGGCGGGTCTGGAAGTGATCGGCCTGCACTGGCTGCTGGCCTTTACCGAAGGGCTCTATCTGACGACCCCCGACCCCGACACCCGGGCGCGGACCTCGAATTACCTGGCCGAACTGGCTCGCCTGTGCCGCGACCTGGGCGGCACGATCATGGTGCTGGGATCGCCCCTGCAGCGGAATCTGCTGCCGAATGTTTCCGAAGCAGAAGCGATGAAATACGCGGCCGACGTGATCCAGGCGGCCATGCCGGTGCTGGAAGAGCAGGGCGTAACGCTGGCTCTGGAACCTTTGGGTCCCGAGGAAGGCGACTTCCTGCTGACGGCCGACAAAGGGGTGGAGCTGATGAAAATGGTCGACAGCCCGAACTGTCGCCTGCACCTGGATGTGAAAGCGATGTCGAGCGAAGACAAGCCGATCGCCGACATCATTCGGGACTGTGCTGAGTACGTCGCCCATTTCCATGCGAACGACGCCAACCGCCGCGGCCCCGGTATGGGCAAGATCGACTTCCTGCCGATCCTGCAGGCGCTGAAGGATATCAACTACGACGGCTGGATCAGCGTCGAGGTGTTCGATTACACCCCCGGCGTCGAAACGCTCGCCAGCGAAAGCATCCGCAACCTGCAGGCGACGGCCGCCCAGTTGTCGTAGCAAACCTGCTGCAAGAAAACGCCAAAGGCCGTCCTGGCAGGGACGGCCTTTGGTCTTGGGTTTCAACTGTTTCCGGCGGCCTGTGCTTTACGGGCCGCGGAAGGGGGCGACTAGAGCGCCCAGCCGTCGCGATACTTCTTGCGAATGATCTCGTCGACTTCGGGAGCGTTGGTCGCCTTCTGGTTCTTGGCGTCCCATTCGATCCGCTTGCCGGGGGTGTCGGCGTCGGCGGCGGCCCAGATCGCCAGGTTGCCCAGCAGGACCGTTTCGGTCAGCGGGCTGGCGTAGTTGGGGAAGTTCGACATGGCCGGTTCGGCGTTGTTGGTCTTGATCGCGCGGGCGTATTCTTCGAAGTGGCCGGGCGACTTCGGGAAATCCACATCGACTTTGTCGACATCCCACAGTTCAAAGGCGCCGCAGTAATCGTCGCCCGAGAAGATCGAGCCTTTATCGCCAATAACCCAGGCGCCGCTGGCATAGGCCGTGGCCGGCTTGTTCTTGTAGGTGCGGCCTTCGAGGAGTTCCGCCGGGGGACGCTTGCCGCCGTCGTACCAGGTAAAGTTGATCGGGCCGCGGGATTCGCCGGGGCCAAATTCAAACTTGATCTGCGACCACTTGGGATAGGTTTCTTTGTTGTGGCCGGCCGAGGTCGCCTGGACTGCCAGCGGGTGCTGCAGCTCGGCGCCCATGAACGGCATGTTGAGGGTATGGCAGGCCATATCGCCGAGGGCGCCGGTGCCGAATTCCCAGAAACCACGCCATTTGAAGGGGTGATAAGCGGGGCTGTAGGGGCGTTCCTGGGCCGGTCCGATCCAGTTGTCCCAGTGGACGTACTCCGGGACCGGTTTGCCTTCGGGGCGATCGAGTCCCTGGGGCCACACGGGGCGGTTGGTCCAGACATGGACTTCTTTCAAGTTGCCGAGCACGCCCGCTTTGATGAGGGCGGCGGCTTCCCGCAGCGGAGCGCCGGCGGTGCCCTGGTTGCCCATCTGCGTGGCGAGGTTTTTCTTGGCGGCCAGTTCGCCCATCAGGCGAGCTTCCTGCAGCGTGTGGGTCATCGGCTTCTGGCAGAAGCAGGCGAGACCTTCGTTCATGGCGCGGATGGCGGCCGGGGCGTGGCTATGATCGGGCGTGCTGACGGTAACGCCGTCGAGCGACTTGCCCATTTCGTCGATCATTTTCCGGTAGTCGGTGTATTTTTTCGCTTTGGGGAAGCGGGCCGCGGCGCGGTTCAGCGTGTTTTCGTCGATGTCGCAAATCGCGATCACATTGCCGTTCTTGCCGGCGTCGGCCGAGTCGCTGGTGCCTTTACCGCCAACACCAATACAGCCGAAGCTGATTTCTTCGTTCGCCGATTTGCTTTCTTCGGCTTGCACTCCGCCGGCAACCCAAAAACCGGCGCCGACAGCGGCGGTGGTTTTCAAGAAGGTACGGCGATCCGATTTACGAGACATGGAAGCTCCTTTGACAGGGGTGTAATTAAGAGGACCGGCGAACACGCGATGTTCTACATGCGATAACCAGTCAATCATTCCCGGATAAGCGTTACAAAATACTCTCTCACCCTGGCCCTGACAACGTTTGGGGCCTGGGGAGGGGTAAAAAAACCGGAGCAAGGGCGGGAAAATCGAAGCTCCGCGGCAGTCCTGGGGAGAAACCACTCCTTTATCGATACGCACCTGCTCGCAGGTCGGTTCTGACCTTTCTTGCCGATTTATCGTCTCCTCTTGCCGATTTATCGTCTCCCCTCCCGTTTACCGGAAGCAACCGATATCATGAACGGTTTGCAGTGGCGCCCGTTCTCTCATCTGATTTTCCCATGAAAACCGACGAACTACGCGAAAAGTACCTGACGTTTTTCGAATCCAAAGGGCATACCCGGCAGGCTAGCGATGTGCTCGTCCCGCGGTGGGATCCCTCGGTGTTGTTCACGCCCGCCGGCATGAACCCCTTCAAGGATCACTTCCTGGGAAAGGTCAAGCTCGAATTCACCCGCGCAACCACCTGCCAGAAGTGCCTGCGCACCGGCGATATTGATAACGTGGGCCGCACCGCGTACCACCACACGTTTTTCGAAATGCTCGGCAATTTCAGCTTTGGCGATTACTTCAAAAAAGACGCCATCCACTGGGCCTGGGAATTTCTGACCGGCAAGGCCTGGCTGGGAATCGATCCGGCCCGGCTGAGCGTGACCGTGTATCACGAGGACGACGAAGCGGCCAAAATCTGGAGCGACGAAATCGGCCTGCCCACCAGCCGCATCCAGCGCATGGGAGAAGACGATAACTTCTGGCCCGCCGGCGCCCCTTCCAGCGGTCCCGACGGCGTGTGCGGACCGTGCAGCGAAATCTTCTACCACGGCGATTCCGGCGGCGAAGTCGAAATCTGGAACCTGGTGTTCACCCAGTTCAATCGCGTGGGCGAACCGCCGGATAACCTTCGCGCCCTGCCCAGCCGCAATATCGATACCGGCATGGGACTGGAACGCATGGCCGCCGTCATGCAGGGAAAAGACACCAACTACCACATTGATATTCTTCGCCCGCTCGTCGAAGCGGCCGCCGAAATCACCGGCCAGAAGTACGAAGCCAAAACCGAAGAAGGCCGCCGCCTGCGTCGCATCGCCGATCATGTCCGCGCGGGCGTGTTCGCCATTCATGAGAACGTTTACCCGGGCGCCCAGAAAGAGAATTACGTGATCCGCCGGCTGCTCCGGCGGGCCGTGCTCGACGGCCATCAAATGGGGATGAGCGAGCCCTTCCTGCACCAACTGACGACTGCCGTTGTGGAGCAGATGCGAAGCGCCTACCCGGACCTGACCCAGTCGGTCGAGCGGGTCGCCGGCGTGATCCAGCAGGAAGAAAAAGCGTTCTTCGGCGTGCTGGGCGACGCTTTGTCGCGGATCGATAAAATTTTCGGCGGCATGAGCAGCGAAGGCTCCACCGTGATCGATGGCAAACAGGCCGCCCACCTTTATCAAACCTACGGCGTGCCCCCGGAACTGTTTGCCCAGATGGGAGCCGAACACGGCTACACATTCGATGGTGAAGGCTTCCACCGAGCAATGATCAACCACGGCGGCGATACGGGCCCCGGCAAACTGTTTGGCACCGGTCCGATCGAAAGCCTGAAAACCACCCTGCACCACACCGAATTCGTGGGCTACGAGCAGACCGCAGCCGATGTCGAAATCAAAGGACTCATCCTTAAAGGAGGGTCCGAAGACCAGGACACGCTCTGCGACCTGATCGACACGCCCAGCGATCAGGGCATGATCGTCCTGGTGCTCGACCGCACCCCGTTTTATGGCGAGTCCGGCGGCCAGGTCGGTGACTCGGGCGAAATCGTCGGCGACAACTTTCTGTTCCGCGTGGTCGATACCCAGAAAAGCGGTGACCTGTTCCTGCACCTGGGCCACCTGGTCGAAGGCGTCATCCACACCGGCGATAGCGCCCAGGCCAAGGTCAACATCGACCGTCGCACCGGCATCCGTCGGGCCCACTCCGCCACGCACGTACTGCACCATGCGTTGCAATCCACGCTTGGCAGCCACGCCCAGCAAAAGGGCTCCAAGGTCGACGACGACTGGTTGCGGTTTGACTTTACCAACCTGGAGCCGGTCTCGGGCGAGCACCTGGAGCAGATCGAATCCCAGATCAGCCAGCGGCTGCAGGAAAGCGCTCCCATCCACTGGGAAACGGTCCCGCTGGCGACCGCCCGCCAGGCCGGAGCGATGATGCTCTTTGGCGAGAAATATCCCGACCCGGTCCGCATGGTCACCATGGGCGAATTCAGTCGCGAACTGTGCGGAGGCACCCACCTGGACAACACCCAGGAGATCGGCCGCTTTGAACTGCTGGCCGAAGAAGGCGTTTCCGCCGGCGTCCGCCGCATAACGGCCCTGACCGGAGATAAGGCCGAGCAGCACGCGCAGCAAACGACCGCCGCCCTGCAGGCGATCGCCGATCACCTGGGCGTCGCCCTGCCGCAAGTGACCGACGCCGTCCGTCGCCAGGCGCAGCACGTTCGCGACCTGAAGAAAGAACTCGCCGGCGGCGCCAAAGCGTCCGACCTGGCTCCCCTGCCGGCCGCCAGCCAGACGCTCGACTACCCGCAAATCAAAGCCGCCCTCCGCGAAACGGCCCGCCTGCTCAACGTGGGCGTGTTTGATGTCGCGCCCCGGGTGGAAGCCCTGTCGGCGGAGATCGCCAGCCTGCAGCAGCAGATTGAGAACCTGGAAAAAAGCGGCGACATTTCCGCCGACGCCCTGATCGAAGCGGCCGAAGAGATCGGCGGCGCGATGGTCATCGTCAAAGAAACGCCCGGCGCCAATCAGAACCTGATGCGCCAGTGGATTGACCAGGTGCGGAAGAAATCCAAGGCCTCGGCCGTGCTGCTGGCAGCCGCCATGGGCGACGATAAAGTGCTGCTGGTGGCAGGCGTCAGCCGGGATCTGGTCGCCAAAGGCGTCAGCGCCGGCGAATGGGTCAAGCAGGTCGCCCCCGTCGTCGGCGGCGGTGGAGGCGGCAAGCCCGACCTCGCCCAGGCCGGCGGCAAAGATCCGAGCAAACTGCCCGAAGCAATGGCCAAGGCCGCCGAAGTCATCCGCCAGATGCTCGACAAAGCCTGATCGTTAGAAACGAGAGGCAGACAGAAAGACAAACAAGAGGATTCACCGCGGAGGGCGCGGAGGATCGCAGAGGAAAAAGGAGGATGGAGTTTTTTTCAAAATCAAACTCCTCCTCCGCTTCTTACTCTTACTCTTAATCTTAATCTGTCTTTCTTCTTTCTCGCCGCGTTCCTCCGCGACCTCCGCGGTGAACTTTTTCAGGGAAGAGGTCTCCGCACAAAACGATCAGGCATTGAGAGCCTGGTCCAGATCCGCCTGCAGATCAGCCACCGCTTCCAGGCCGACGCTGAGACGGATGAGCCCGTCGGTGATGCCGTGCTCGGCCCGGGCGGCCGCGTCGTAGCTGGCGTGCGACATGGATGCCGGCTGTTCGATCAGCGATTCCACCGCTCCCAGGCTGACCGCCAGCTGGAACAGGTGGGTCGCCTGCACGACCCGCTTCGTTTTGGCGAAGTCGCCCTGCAGCTCAAAGGTCAGCATCGCTCCAAAGGCGCCGTCCATCTGTGTGACGGCGGTGGCGTGCCCGGGATGTCCCGGCAGGCCCGGATACAGGACCCGTTTCACCCGCGGGTCGGCCGCCAGGAACTGGGCCAGGGCGAGGGCCGTTTTGGACTGCTCGCGGACGCGCAGCTCTAGCGTTTTCAAACCGCGGCTGATCAGGAAGGAGTCAAACGGCGAGAGCACCGCGCCGGTGGCGTTCTGGATAAAGTACAGCCGGTTGTACAGATCCTGGTCGCCGACCACCAGCGCTCCGGCCAGCGAATCGCTATGCCCGCCCAGATACTTGGTGGCCGAATGCATCACAATATCGGCGCCCAGCTCCAGCGGCCGGGTCAGCACGGGCGTGGCGAACGTGTTGTCGACCGCCAGCAACAGCTGATGCCGTTTGGCGAACTCGCTGCAGGCGCGAATGTCGGTGATCGACATCAGCGGATTGCCGGGGCTTTCGATCCACAGCATTTTGGTGCGGGGCGTCAGTTCGGCAGTGAGGGCCTGGGGGGTGGCTTCTTTCGCCAGGCTGACCGTCACTCCGGCGCGGCTGGCGACCTTGTGCAGCAGTCGATACGTGCCGCCGTAAATATCGGAACCGGCCAGAATATGATCGCCCGCTTCCAGCAGCATGGTGGCGCCATGGGTGGCCGCCATGCCGGAGGCAAAGGCCAGCGCCCCCGTACCGCCTTCCAGCGAAGCGAGCGTCCGCTCCAGGTTTTTGCGGGTGGGATTGCCGGAGCGCGAGTAATCGTACTCGCCCCACTCGCCGGCCCCCGGCTGGATGAAGGTCGAAGCCAGATGGATCGGCGGCACCACGGCGCCGGTTGCTTTGTCCCGTTCATTGCCGACATGGATGGCGCGGGTACGGAATTCCATAGATCAATACTCAAAAGGGCCAACGTACGGCGAAGCAGCTTTCGCCTTCGCCCGGGAAGTCGCCAATGTAACCGAACTGGTCAGCGAAGGCGATGATTGCCACAATGGCGGAACGTGTATGGCAAGCAGCGGAAAAGTCGTGGTCTATTGCTTTGTGAAAGATGACTGCCCTTCAATTTCCTTTGAATGACCGAGTGTAATCAACGATGGAACTTGTCTGGAAGCCGAGCGCCATGGCGACCTGCCTGACGGCCAGCGCCGACCTGCGCCGCGGAGCCGTGCTGCAGGACCAGGAACTGGCGGCGGCGTTGTCCCCGCTGGCGAACAACCTGCAGGGTCTGATCGAAGAATCCGGCGCCCCGGCCGAGCGCTGCTGGGATTGTCTCACGGTGATGCTGTCCGAGAAACGCCCGCCGCGCGATGCGGCCCTGGCCGCCCTGGCCCGGTTTGTCGGGCGCAACCCGCAGACCGATCAGCTGGCCAGCGACATGTCCAGCGTGCTGCACCAGATGCGACGCACCTTTTTCGATACGCGTCCGCAGATCGAAGAAGAACTGGCGATCAGGGTGGGGCCGCTGCAGCAGCAATGGAACGCCCGCGGAAACGGCCTGCTGCGGGCCATCGGACGTTTGACCGATGATAGCCTGCTGGTCGAACGGGCCACCATTATTATGACGTATCCGCTGCGGGGCGGCGGCGGCCGGCCTTACCCCTGGTTTAACGCACTGAGCATCGAGGCCGTGCTGACCAACCCGAACGACGCCTTGCCCGAGGTGCTGCGGCTGGGCTGGTTGATCGGGCAGCTGAACTTCAGCCTGCCCGCCATCAGCGAAGCGATTCACCCCGATCGGCTGCAGAGCGTGTCGGAGCTGGCCATGCTACCGGCCCTGCTGACGGCAGGGGAAGAGGTCGACCTGTCCAGTTGGCATCCGCGGCTGGCGGAGCTCGCGTTACAGCTCTGGCGGATCGAAACGCCGGGGGTCGAGAACCCTCTCGACATTCTCACCACCTGGTGGGAAACGTACCAGGACGGCCGTCCCCCCTGGCGCGTCGCGTTGACGGCTCTCGATCAGATGCTGGCCGCGGACGCCTGAAAGGGTGGATGTCGATCGACGACTTTCGGTCGGGACGTCGATTTTATCCGTGCGACGTTAAAAAGATCGCGTTGCAGCCAACGGCTGCGCTTTGGTAGGTTCGTTTTGCGTTACCCGCCGCCCAGGGCAGGGAGAAAATGGATCTCGCAATCGGCGGGCGTGGGGTGGTGCAGTCCCAGCACGCCGACCTGGTCGTTGACCGTGACCGAGATCCCCGGCCGCAGACCTTCGTCGCTACACAGCCGGGAACGCATGCCGGGAAACTTCTCTTCCAGGGCGTCGATGACCTGGCCCACGTTCTGGCCCGTCACTTCGACCTGCTGGACTCCGCCGGCCAGCTCGCGGGAAGCCGGCGGGATGAAAACGATCGGCATGTTAGCCCTGACCCGGGTTAAGGGAGTAGATCGGATCGCCTTTACTGGTCGCTGGTAATGTCGTCGGGGCCGCCTTCGATGCCGTCGGGACCGTACGAGGTGATCAAAAAGGCTGGGGATCCGTCGGGCATTTCCCCGCGCATTTCGTACTCGTACGGGTTGCCCCAGGGGTCGAGCGGGATCTCTTTGTTAATGTACGGACCTTTCCAGCGGTTCGGGTCTTTCAGATCCGAAGGCCGGGTGCGCAGCGCCTCCAGTCCGGCGTTGGTCGAAGGGTACGCGGACACGTGCAGGTTGTAGTTATCCAGCATGCTCTCAAACATGTTGATCTGCAGCCGGGCCGCGTCGGAGTCCGCGTTCCGTTTGACGCCCACAAAGAAATACGTGGCCGTCGATCCCAGGATCACCAGGATCGCCATCACCAGCAACACTTCCAGCAGGGTAAAGCCCCCGCGGCGAGCGGACGGGGATGTTTCAGGGCGGGACATTTCCGGGCCGGATTCCGCCGAAGACGCAGCGCACAAGCGACGCCCGCAAAGCAGACTTTTTTCAGGGGTTAACATGGGAGGACCTTTTCGAACAGAAAAAAAGTGGGGACGGCCCGCAGGCGGCTTCCTTCGCGGGGAATCACCGCGAAGCAGCCAGCGACGGCCAGGCCGGATCATTACAGGGCTCTACTCATTTTTATCACAGGCAACAACAAGGCAACCACAACAAACAGCACAATCCCCGCCAGCAGCAGCAGCATGACCGGCTCCAGCATGCGCACGATCAGGTCCAGGCGGCGGGATGTGCGGCGTTCCAGGGAGTCGGCCGCTTCGATCAGCACCCGGTCCAGCGTGTTCGATTCTTCGGCGACGGCGATCATTTCGACCACCGTTTGCGGGAAGCGTTTGCTGGCGGCCAGCGGGGCGGCCAGCGTTTCGCCCGAGGTAATATTCTCGGTCGCTTTTTCGATCGCTTCGGACAGGATCCGATTGCCGGCCGCATCGCCGCTGATCTCGAGCGATTTCAGAATCGGCACGCCGTTGTGCAGCAGCGTTCCCAGCACGCGGCAAAACCGGGCGACCGCCAGATTCTGAAAGATGCTGCCCAGCAACGGCAGCTTGAGCAGGACGGCGTCTTTCCAGCGACGACCCGCCGGCGTGGCGACATAATTCCGCAGGAAAAATCCGCCGACCAGCGCCAGAAGCGCCATCACCCACCACCAGCCCCCAAGCAGATTGCTGAATCCCAGCAGCCAGTCGGTCATCATGGGCAGCTCGCCCATCTCGCGCAGGCGGTCAAACATTTCGGCGAACATCGGCACAAAAAAGACCAGCAGCACAAACACCACGATCGAGCCGACCGTCGACAAAATGACCGGATAAGCTAGCGCCCCGATCGTACGGCTTTTCAGATCTTCGGATTCTTCGGTAAAGCTGGCCACCCGGTCCAGGGCGTCTTCCAGGAAGCCGCCTTCGCCGCCGGCCCGCACCATGTTGATCGCCATCTCGCTGAACACGCGCGGATGCTGGGCCAGCGATTCTCCCAGAGAGACGCCTTCTTCGACCCCGGCGTGCACCTGGGTCAGCACCGCCTTTAACCGCACGTTCGAGGACTGGTCGCGGATCACCTGCAGCGACCGCAGCATCGGCACGCCGGAACGCAGCAGCGACGATAGCTGGCGATACGTGACGGCCATGATCTGTCCGCTAACGCGCCCGCCAAACAGCTGCACCGCCGGCTTCTTGGGCGTTACTTTCAAGGGGAACAGCGACTTGCCCGCCAGCAAAACGGCCGCTTCGCGCTCGTTGCCAGCAGCGACGCTGCCCGTCACTTTGGAGCCGCTGCGATCCCGGGCGATGTAAGCAAAGTCTGGCACGTGACGACAGTACAGGAAGGTGCAGGGGGGGAAGGGAGCTGGCAGGAACGGTAAGGCGATCAGGGCGGGAGAACCCCATTATACAAAACGCGGGACAAAACGGGCGCCCTGGGGGCAGGCCAGGCCTGCCGCCTAGGCGGTGGGCTTGCCGGTGCGGCCGATGTCGTCGCTCTTGGTAACGCGGAGAACTTCCTCTATGGTGGTGACGCCTTCCAGGGACTTTCGCCAGGCGTCGTGGCGCAGGGTGAGCATTCCTTGTTCAATCGCTTTCTGCTTGAGCACCCAGCTGCTGGTCCGGTCATGGGCCAGCTGGCGGATCTCTTCGGTGGTAAGCAGCAACTCGTAAATGCCCAGTCGCCCGCGGTATCCGACGTGGCGGCATTCGCGGCAGCCGACATGTCGGAATAAAACGCCGTCGTCTCTTTTGGCGTGCGGGAAGTCGCGCGGCAGATCCTGCGGCGACGGGTCATGCGGCTGCTTGCAATGGGGGCATAACCGCCGCACTAGTCGCTGGGCCATCACGGCCTCGACCGTGCTGGCGACCAGGAACGGCTCCACGCCCATATCGACCATACGGGTATAAGCGCCGGCGGCGTCGTTGGTATGGAGCGTGCTGAACACCAGGTGCCCCGTCAGCGAGGCCTGGATTGCGCTTTCGGCCGTTTCCAGGTCGCGGATTTCACCCACCAGAACGACATCGGGGTCATGCCGCAGAATGCTGCGCAGCGACTGGGCGAAAGTGAGCCCGATCCGCGAATGCACCTGGATCTGGTTGATGCCGTCCAGCTGGTATTCGACCGGATCCTCGGTCGTGATGATCTTGGTTTCCGGGTTGTTGATCTCGATCAGCGCGCTATACAGGGTGGTCGTTTTCCCCGAACCGGTCGGACCGGTGACCAGCACAATGCCGTGCGGCATGCGGATCAGCTGGCCGAACGTGTGATGGGTTTCCGGCGCCATGCCCAGCTTCTGCAGCGAGAATTCCATCGACCCTTTGTCGAGAATACGCAGCACGATCCCTTCCCCGTGGATCATGGGGATGACCGACACGCGAACGTCGATCTCGCGGCCGGCGAACTTGAGCTTGATGCGGCCGTCCTGCGGCAATCGCTTCTCCGCAATGTTCATCCGGGCCATGATTTTCAGGCGGCTGACAATGGCCGACTGGAAACGGTTGATCTCCGGCGGGGTCGGCTGGGGGTGCAGCAGGCCGTCGACGCGGTAGCGAATGACCAGGCCGGAACCCTGCGATTCCAGGTGCACGTCGCTCGCCCGGGAGTCGATCGCTTCCAGCAGGATTTCGTTCACCAGACGAACGACCGAGGCCTCCTGGGCCATTTCGGAAAGTTCGGAGCCGTCCGTTTCGAGCTCGCCGACCAGCTCGATCTCGTCTTTATCTTTCTGGGCGATCAGTCCTTCGACCGTTTCGCTGCCGACGCCCAGGTGCTGTTTGACAAGGCGGGCGATTTCGGCCCGGGGGGCCAGCACGGGTTCGACGGACAGGCCGGTGGCGGCGCTGACTTCGTCGATGGGGTAGAGGTCAAACGGATCGCTGGTGGCGACGACCAGGCGGCCATTTTCGCGGCGGATGGGAAACAGCGACTCGCGATGGATGAGCTTCTGCGGGAAGGTCGCCAGCAGACTCAGATCGATTTCGGTCTCGCGGAGATCGATATATTCCAGGCCGACTTCTTCGCCCAGGGCCTGGAGCGCTTGCTCCTCGGTCACAAAGCCGAGCTGAACGACGGAATCGATCAGGCGTCCGCCATCGCTCGAGGCGCGCGATCGCTCCAGTTGACGCTGGTCAAGCAGACCGCGGCGGAGCAGAATTTCACCAGCTTCCATCCGAAATGCCACACCGATAAGAAAAACAAGGAACCCAGCAGCCCGTTCCATTCAACCTGCCAGGCGCCGCCGGCGGATCACTCCCCCAGGCGGAAATGGCCAGAAATTCTCCTTTGCCAGACCGTTCACAACGATTGCGCCAGTTACGCATCCGTGCGGCAAGGTGCGAACCGGACAACCACCTCCTGCCTGTGGGCAGAGACTTCTCCCGGTAGGCAAAAGCCGGGAGGGAAACGGCCAACCGGAACCACCCTGATGAAAATGGCGGTGACCCCCAAGAGCCGCCGCCCCTCACCTTGGCTTCCGGGCAGGCAACCTAGTTATCGCCGCCGCCACGACGACCACCGGGGGCGCCGCCGGGACCGCCCCGACGTCCGCCGAAACCGCCCTGCGGTGCGGGGAATTCAAACTGCTTGCCGAACATTTCTTCCCACTGCTGACGCTGGGTGGGGGTCAGTTCGTTGAGGACTTTGTCCTCGGCTTCTTTCCGCAGTTTGGCGACCTTTTCGGTCATTTCTTCGCGGGCTTTTTCCGCCGCTTCCTGCATCCGCTCGATTTGTTCGTCGGTGATGCCCAGTTTCTCCCGCAGGTTGTTGTCGCGCAGCACGCCCGAGGCGCCACCCTGTCGCATCCGCGACTGCAGCTCAATCTGGCGGAGGCGATCTACCTGGTGGGGGAGCAGGATGTTGTTCAGCTTTTCCTGGGTTTTTTCGCGCTGTTTGGCGAAGTTCTCTCGCATCTGGGCGAAGCGTTCGGTCCGCTCATCTTCGGACAGATCGCGGAAACCCTGGAATTGCGCACGCATTTCTTCGCGCAGCTCTTCGTTCAAGGCCTGGAGCTGCTCTTTCTGGTCGTCGACCAGTTCAATCTCGGCGGCGACAGCGTCGCTGCGCACCAGATCCAGCGGTCCGCCAAAGCCGCCCCCACGCCCGGGAGGTCCCTGGGCTGCGGCGAACGTCGACAAGGAAACCACTACCACGGCCGCCAGGGGCCAGTTCCAGACTTGACGTAACATCGATCGTTTTCCTTGTTGTTCATACGTATAGGTGAGGATGCATGCGAGGCCGCAGACTGGGATGCTGTCGGCGCAATAGACGGCCCTGACGGTTTAAACTGCCTGGATCGTAGAAAGTTTCGAAGTTTTTCGCCG
Source organism: Lignipirellula cremea (assembly GCF_007751035.1). Lineage (NCBI taxonomy): Bacteria > Pseudomonadati > Planctomycetota > Planctomycetia > Pirellulales > Pirellulaceae > Lignipirellula > Lignipirellula cremea. The sequence goes on from NZ_CP036433.1 coordinate 1,475,732, forward strand.
AATCGGTCGATTTTTGCGAAACTGTTTCCTGCATGGGGGTGTTTCAAGTAAGTTGGATTCTCGGCACGCTTTACGTCCGACCCGTCAGGTCACGGGAAGCGGCTCTTAAGGGGTGGGTTCGTCCCCGGCTTGAGCACCAGGGTTCAGCAGGCGGGGCTGTCGCTCGCGCAGCCTCCCTTCTTATCCCGGCCTGGAAAGCGGAACGGCTCGACGGGCGCATTGTCCCCGATCCGCGTCTTTAATTCTGAAAACCCAACCGCGGGAGAAGCATCATGCCCCAGGCTGACATCCTTGCAAGGCTGCTGTGGGCGAAACGTCCGCTGGCTCCACTTCTGGCAGTCCGCTGGGGCTGGGCCGCCTGTCTGGGAATGCTGCTGGCCGGGTCCACGGCCTGGGGCCAGGGCGGTTTCGACCTTTCCGGCATCCTTCGCCGGATGGATGCGAACCAGAACGGGCAGCTGGAACCGAACGAAGTTTCCGAACGGGCCCGGCGGTTTGTCGATCGTCTGGCCGAAAAGGCCGAGCTCGATCCCAGCCAGCCGCTGCCGCTGGAGAAGCTGCTGCAGTCGTATACCGACGAGAAGTCGGGCGATGGCGATAAATCGCGAGACGGCGATCGCGACTCCCGTTCCTCCCGGTTCAGCGGTCCCTCCAAAAGCGAACCGCTGGTCGGCAGCTTCGGCGTCGGCAGTGAGTTGCCGGTTCCGCCCGGTTTCGATATTCCCGCCGACAGCCCGCTGGCTTCGCCGTTGCCGCTGGCTCAGCGTTACGACGCCAAGGTGATTGAAGACGCGGAAAAGATCCTGGCCCGCTACGACAAAAACGGGGACCAGCTGCTTGACCGCGAAGAATGGGAAAAGGCCCGCTGGCGTTCCGACCCCCGTCAGTCCGACTTGAACCGCGACGGCAAACTCAGCAAGACCGAGCTTTGCGAGCGCGTCGCCCAACATGAAAAGTCCCGCAGCAGTAGCAGTTCTTCCTCCAGCGGCAGCAGTCGCGGCTATTCCAGCTCGCGCTCCAGCGGCGGCTCCAGCAGCAGTTCGGGCGGCTCCAGCAGCAGTTCCGATTCCACCTCCAAGTACCGGCGGTATGCGGAAAGTCTGCTCAAGCAGTACGACACCAACAAGAACGGCGTGCTGGAAAAAGACGAATGGCGCGGCGAATCGGCCAACGCCGACAGCAACAACGACAGTGTCGTCACGCTGGATGAGCTGACGGTCCGTCTTTCCAATTACAGCAAGGACTCCGGTTCGTCCAGCAGTTCCAGTGGTTCTTCGTCGACGACGGCCTCTTCGACCTCGTCCAGTCGCCCCAGTTCTTCTTCCCGCTCCAGCTGGTCGGGCCGCTCGAGTTATTCCCGCTCCAGCTATTCCCGCTCTTCTTCGCGCGATAAAAAGGATGAAGAGCCCAAGTCATATCGTTTTCTGGCGCCGACCGAGCGACTGCCCAGCGGCTTGCCCGATTGGTTCGCGCGGAACGACGCCGACGGCGATGGGCAGATTAAAATGGCCGAGTATAGCGCCGCCTGGACCAAAGCGCTGGTGGATGAATTCATCGCATTCGATCGGGATGGGAACGGATTCATCACTCCGGAAGAAGCACTGGCGGCCGAGGAAGAAAAGAAATAGCAGCCGCCAGACCGTCAGGTTAGTCACGCCATGTCGATCCCTTTTGAATGTCCGCATTGTCATTCCTGGACGCTGGTGGAAGAAGAGTTTATCGGCCAGTCCGGCGACTGCTTCACCTGCCGGAAACCGATCACGATCCCTGTGCCGCAGTTACACCAGCCGCTGACCAATCCGTCGGCCCGGCCTGGCCTGCGTCGCCAGGGACTGCTCCTGCTGGGCGGCGTGGTGCTGGCCGTTCTGCTCCTTACGGCCGGCGGAATCGCGTATCTGCTTGTTTCCGCCCAGGCGGCCTCGGCGCCGGGCGTGCTGGCGGCGCAACACGCCCAGACCCGGGCGAACTTTGAACGGATCGCCGCCGCCCTGGAAGCCTACCGCCTGGAGCATGGCGCCTATCCGCCGGCGTACTCCGTCGACGCGACCGGACAGCCGCTGCTCAGTTGGCGCGTGCTCATTTTGCCGTATCTGGGGTACGACAACATTTACCGGCAGTTCGCCCTGGACCAGCCGTTCGACGGCGACCAGAACCAGTGGCTGTCCAGCAATCCGCCGGCCGAGTTCAGCGATCCCGATGACCTGGCCGGCGTCGGGGAAACGGCCTGCATGGCGGTGATCGGGCCCCGCACTTTGTTCAACGGCAACCGGCCCGTCAAAAGAGAAGAGATCACCGACCGGCTTGACCAAACGCTAGCGCTGATCGAAGTGCACGGGCATGGCGTGCTCTGGTCCCAGCCGATCGACCTGTCCGTGGACATGCTGGGCCAGGGCCTGACCGGACTGAACCTGGGCGAAGAGACTCGGCCTGTTCGCGGCGTGTACATCGCCACGGCCGACGGCAAAGCGCACTACCTTTCCAGCAGTATCCCCGCGGACTATCTCCAGGCGCTCACCACTATCAACGGCGGCGAAGACGCTCCCCTGGCCGACTATACGGAAGCGGAGTAGCACGAAGTCCAGCTGGGGACGTAGTGCCCGAATCGTTGACCGCCTTTCCCGCAAAAGCAGTTACACGGCGGCAATGATTGCGGGTTGAAACGGAGCGATGTGGCCGTTCTACCGCGTCCATTTCCTGACCGCCTGCTTTCCGTCCGCAGCAAAGACGTCGATGCCGAGTTCCGCCCCTCCTCCCCGCTTCAAGAGGTTCTGCTTGCGCTGCCAGGCGGATCTGCTGCATCCGCCGCAGGACAGTCCAGGCCCGTGCTGGAAGTGCGGCGAGCCGTTCGACCTCGAAGACCCGCATACCTGGGCGACCGAGCGCGTCTATGTCTGGTGGAAGTTCTGGCTGCCGTGCTTTCTGCTCGCGACGGGATCCGGCATCCTCAGCTATGCGATCTGCCTGCAGTTGGGCGATCTGGGGCTGGCCCTGTTTGTGGCCGTGCCGCTCAGCATCGGAACCGTGGTCGGTTACGGCGTGCCGGGCCATACCTGGGTGGTTGGCTGCCTGGGGTTTCTGGTGCTCGGCAGCGTGGTGGGCGGGCTGCTGGTGCTGGATTTAAGCGGCCTGTTTTGCGGGTTCATTCTGTTTGGCGTCTTCCTTATACCGGTGATCGCCGGCGTGTCGCTGGGACTGGTGCTGCGTTCCATCCTGACCGAAATCGTCCCCTGGAATCAGCGCTGGTTCTTCGACAAGCTCTGCCTGACCGGCATCCTGTTGTCGCCCTACGCGACCCAGGCGATTGAGAACGCTTTTCCCCGTCGGGAACAGATCGAAACAGTGCAAACGTCGCTCACGTTTCACGCCACGCCGGAAGAAGCCTGGAACGCGGTGATGTTCTATGAGGAAGTCACCCATGAACGGCCCTGGCTGCTGAAGCTGGCGCTCCCGCAGCCGCTGCGCAGCGTGGGCGACAAGTCCCGCGTCGGGGAGATTGTCACCTGCTATTATGATAAGGGCGTGCTGAAGAAGCGGATCAGCCGGCGGGTCGCGCAGCAGCGGCTGGAATTTGATGTCGTCGAACAGCATCTGCACTTTGAACGGGACGTCACCCTGCTGGACGGCGCGTTTGAAGTCGCGCCGGTCGACGGGCAATCAACGCAGGTGACGCTGACCACCCGGTATCGCCGGCAACTGTATCCGACCTGGTTGTGGAAACCGATTGAGCGGCGTGTCGTCCACACGCTGCACGAGCACGTTCTGGAAGGGATGCGACGCCGGGCAGCGCGAACGCCGGACGACCGGTTGGACTCGATCGACACCCACCCTTACTCTCCGGTCCCCGATGCAGAACCTGCCCCCCTTTAAGACACCCCCGGCCCGCAGTCGGCAATTCGGCTTGCGCGGTCTGCTGCTGCTCATCACCGGATTGTGCCTTTTTCTGGCGGTGATCAGCGCGCTGGGGCTGCCTCCGGGAGACCTGCTGCGCGCGGTGCTGCTGACGGTCGGGATCGTCTGCATCACGATCGGGCTGGTAGAAATGTTCCGCCGCTTTCGCGGACGGCATCGAGGGGACGAGCTACTCTGGCAACCGCACCGAGACCGGATGCTGCCGCCACGCCCTGCCTCCGAAGTGGACGCGCCGGAACCGGGAAGCCCGCCAGGCGATCCGCCTGAATTCGACCAGGGCGCATAAAAAAACAGACCGCCACGGATATCAAATCCGCGCGGTCTGTGGGTCTGTGTATCGAGTGGGATACGTCACTAAGCAACGGGCCTGCCAGTCAGGGCGCCGGCGACCGCAGAGATCACGAACAGCACCAGGAACACGACGAACAGAACGTAGGCGATGCTTGAGAAGCCAGCGGCGATTCCCGAAAAGCCAAGGAGGCCGAGGAGCAGAGCCATCACGATGAAAAAGAGAGCGAGGCGTAACATGTCATTCTCCAGATTGAGTAGTGAAGTTGCTTCATCAACCCCTCCGACCCCAAGGCGTTGACTAACCAGGTGAGGGAACCCGTTAAGTTGTCAATCGAACGCCCCGGGGTCGGAAGGGCGAGTGTTTTACAGAGGAGGTAACAAAGCACTTCGCGCGCCAAACGTCGACAATCGGGAAAAGTTCTTGTTTTTCCCGTAAATACGGCCGTTTCCCGCCTTAGTCCGCCCCTCAGGGAAGTTCCGACAAGCGGCCAAGCCGGTCGTCCGGCGGTCAGCGTGGTGCAGAACGAGTGGTCAAGGTCCTGCTTTACCTGATAGATTGAAAGGAACAGGTAAAAGCAGCCGCCGTTTCCGGGAATCCATGTGATGAGTGATCGAGGTTCGCCAGCCAGCCTGACCCGCCGCGACTGGCTGGCGGGAACGACGCTCGCGGCCGTCGGTTTCTGGAGCTTCCCCACTCCAGCCCGGGCGGCGACTCCGATGACCCGCTTGAACCTGGGGCAGATCGGCGTTGGCAATCGCGGCTTCAACAACCTCGCGGAGCTGGTCGGCGAACAGACGACCGCCTTGTGCGATGTCGATGCAAAGTTCCTGGCCCGGTCCGCCGAAGTACATCCCGACGCCCGCAAGTATCGCGACTTCCGCGAGCTGCTGGCCCAGCCTGGTCTCGATGCGGTGGCGATCAGCACGCCCGATCACACACACGCCCCGGCCGCCGTCGCTGCGCTCCGCCAGGGGCTGCATGTTTACTGTGAGAAACCGCTGGCCCATACGATCGCCTCGACCCGGCGCCTGGCCCGCCTGGCGAAGGAGCAGGGCGTCGTCACGCAGATGGGGAACCAGCATCATGCCAGCGAAGGCTATCGCCAGGCCGTGGCCTGGCTGCGGTCGGGCGTGATCGGTCCGGTGGCGGAAGTGCATGCCTGGACCAGTCGTCCTTTATGGCCGCAAGGCGTGCCGCGTCCGCCGGCGAAGCCCGTTCCGCCGACGCTGGACTGGGACCTGTGGCTGGGTCCTGCGCCGCCGCGACCTTATGCCGACGGCTATCATCCTTATGACTGGCGCGGCTTCTGGGATTTCGGCAGCGGCGCGCTGGGCGACATGGGACCGCATCTGTTGGATCCGGTCGTCAGCGGCTTGCGGCTGCAGTTGCCCACGCACATTTCGGCCGAGAGCACGCCCGTCACCGCCGAATCGCCGCCTCGGTCGAGCACGGTGCGTTATCAGTTTCCCGCGGCCGCAGACCGCGGGCCCGTGTCGCTCACCTGGTACGATGGCGGCCGTTATCCGGGCCAGGAGATCACCACCGTCAAACGCCCGCCGGACAGCGGCGTCATGCTGCTGGGCGAACGGGCCCGGCTGTTCATCCCCGTGCTGGGCGGAACGCCGCGGATCGTTCCGCACCCGGGGAAGGAGAAAGGCGTCCCGCCCGAGGTTCCTCTCGAGCCGATCAACCACCAGCAACAATGGGCCGACGCCTGCCGGGGCCAGACCCAGGCCGCCAGCAGCTTCGCCTATGGAGCGTTGCTGACCGAGATCAGCCTGCTGGGCAATCTGGCGCTCCGCGTCGGCCAGCCGATAAACTGGGACGCCGCCGCCATGCGGGCGCGTGACTGTCCGGCCGCCGCGCAGTACATTGGCGCCGCCGACGAAACATCAAAGTGAAACCGGGAGATCAACGCCCATGGCGGAAGCTGTATCTGACTCAACTCCATTCTTTTCCGACGACCAGCTCGCCCAGTTCCAGCGCGACGGCTTCCTGCTGGTGAAGCAGCTGTTGGACGCCGAAGAAACCTCCCTGCTGCAGCAAACGGTTCGCGCCGACCAGCGGATGCGGGAGCACGCGATGGATGTCAAAGACACCGCCGGCCGCCGCACCAATCTCACGCTCTGGAACCATCCCGGCGACGATATCTACGGCGCCATTGCCCGCTCCGAACGGATCGCCGGCGCCTTGGAGCAACTGCTGGGGGACGAAGTCTACCACTACCATTCCAAGCTGAGCGCGAAGGAGCCGCGCGTGGGCGGCGCCTGGGAGTGGCACCAGGATTATGGCTACTGGTACAACAACGGCTGCCTGTTCCCCGACATGGCCAGCCTGTTCATCGCCATCGATCCCAACACCCGCGAGAACGGCTGCATGCAAGTGCTGACCGGCTCGCACCATCTGGGCCGCATCGAGCACGGCCGTTTCGGCGAGCAGACCGGCGCCGATCCCGAACGGGTCGCCGTGGCGAAAGAACGCTTGCCGCTGGTCTATTGCACCATGGACCCAGGCGACGGCCTGTTCTTCCACAGCAACCTGCTGCACGCGTCCGACGCCAACCTCAGCGAGCACGCCCGCTGGAGCCTGCTCTGCTGTTACAACACACGCACCAACAACCCGTACAAAGAATCGCACCACCCCCGTTACACGCCGCTCAAGAAACTCCCCCACACCGCCATCCGCACCGCCGGCCTGGCCGGAGCCCAAGCCGGCCAGAAGTTTCTGAAACAGGAAGAAGACCGGACGACCAGCACTCGTCGGGAAACAACCAGCGAGTAACAGCCGGACGATGGTTGGCTAAGGCGAGGGCGTTTCCAGCGAGATAGCATCGCGGGCCAGCCCTGGGAAGGAAACGCGTGGTTGTCCGACGCTATTGCTCCCTCTTTTCGGTCAAAATCGGTGACAGGAGAAACACGGTTTCCTTTCCATCCCGTTTTCCGAAGCCAACAATTTGCCCACGATTGTTAAGGGACACGGCCGAATGAAAGAGCCATTTTTCGTCCGTCTTTACCAGTTCGTCCAGCCGATAGACTTCGTCGTCAATCCACAAGCACGCAACCGACGCGACAGGTGTAGTGCAAGTTCCAACGACCCACCCGTCATCATTTATGTCATAAGCACTCGACTGCTGGACAGCCCTTTTGTGCTTCTCCAGAAAGTAGATGAATTCGTCCAAGCGATTTTTGGGCAAATCGGGAAGTTCAGCAAAAACCTTTTCGGCAATGATGCAGGCCTGATAATGGCCGGCCGCAGTGCTAGAACCAACCACAACTCCATGAGGGTTGATCGCTTTTGGCCTCATAGATCGAAAGCGGTTCCACTTGTCGTTATCGATCAAGGGAATGGTGTTACCACTCAGGTCCGCCTGACAAAGCCGATAACCTTTGGAATAGGCGCTCCAGCCTACGATTTTTCCTGTAGCGCTGATAACGAAAGCCCAGGAAGCGATGTCGCCCTCCAAAGGTTTCACCAAGGTGGTTCGTCCATGTTCCCAGACAGCACCGTTCTGGTGGCCGTCTTCACGGTCAATGATTCCCACGACGACACCCGAGTTAGCGATGGCGGTAGCCAACGGCAACTCGCCAGCCTTGGATAGGAAGGTTAACTTTTCATCCGCATACAGGACCACCCGACTCTTGTTTTCGCCAATGGCCGTTCCCACCACCACGTTTTTATCGTTAACATCCGCGAAGAACAGGTGGGTAAAACCGTCCGGTGGGGGAACAATCGTGGTCTTTCCCTCCCGAGTAATGAAGGCCGAATGTACCAATGTATCTCTCGGCACACAGTCGCCAACAATCACACCACTCTCATTAATTGCCTTGGGGTCCAGCAAGTCTTCCGCGGAGCCTATCTCCTCGATCGTATAAGCCGGCGGAACTGCTGATGACAGTCGCGGCGCGACGGCAAATAACAGGACCACTAGAACACTCCGACAAAGAACGTGGCGCGATGCAATCATGGCAGTCTTTCAAGGGTTAAAGTCAGGTCCCCGGCAAGGTCAAAAGAAGAACGCGGCAAGCGGCGCCAGGAAGATTTTAACAACCGCCGGACTGGCAAACAGCTTTTCCCTTGTTATTCGTGCGAGTCTCACGGACGTCTCATGCCACCCACTCGGTCCCTGGACGCGCCATCCTGTCGGGAGACGACGACCGGCCGTTTCTTCGCTCTTGCCGCTTCGCCCTGGTAGACTCCACGCTCCAACGCTGTGCCAGCCAGCAGTTCATGTTGACGAATGAGAAAGGGAAACCAATGCTCGACCCGCCGCTCAATTACCTGCCGCGGATGCCGCGGCAGAAAGACGTGCCGATTGGCTGTATTGGCGCGGGCTTTATTATGGCCGATTGCCATTTGCCGGCGTATCGGCGGGCCGGGTTTCGGCCGCGGGCGATTGCCTCGCGGAGTCGGGCAAGCGCCGAAAAGGCGGCAGGGTCCGATGGGCAGATGCGGGTTTATGATACGTGTGCGGAGCTGCTGGCGGATCGAGAGCTGCAGGTGATCGACCTTGCCGTGCCGCCGGATGTGCAGCTGGAAATGGTGCGGGAGATCGTAAGGCATCGGCATATTCGCGGTTTGCTGGCGCAGAAACCGCTGGGGGTGGATTACGCGCAGGCGAAAGAGATCGTCGAGTTGTGCGAACAGGCCGGGATTGTGCTGGCCGTGAACCAGAACATGCGCTGGGACCATTCGATTCGCGGCTGCAGGGATCTGCTCGACCGGGGTTTGCTGGGCGATCCGGTCTTTGCCAGCATCGACATGCGGGCCGTGCCGCACTGGATGCCCTGGCAGGAACGGCTGGGCTGGGTCACGCTGCGGATCATGTCGATCCATCACCTGGATGCGTTTCGCTTTCTCTTTGGCGATCCGCGGCGGGTCTTCGCCAGTGTTCGCAGCGATCCGCGTACGGCGAAAAAGTTCCCGCATGAAGACGGCGTCTGTTTGTACATCCTGGAGTATGACAGCGGCCTGCGGGCGTCCAGCTGGGATGATGTCTGGGCGGGGCCCGAGATCGAAGGCGCCGAGGCGGACATCGGCATTCGCTGGCGGTTAGAAGGTACCGAGGGCCTGGCCCGCGGGACGATCGGCTGGCCCAAGTACCCGGCCCGCACGCCCAGCACGCTCGACTTCGCCAGTACGCTCCTGCCGGGCGGATGGCGGCAGCCGCGCTGGGAGGAAGCCTGGTTCCCCGACGCTTTTTCCGGTCCGATGGCCGCCTTGCTGTGCGCTTTGGAGGACGGCGTCGAGCCGGAAATCAGCGGCCGCGACAATTTGAAAACAATGGCGCTGGTCGACGCCTGTTATCTGTCGGCCCGCGAACACCGGGCCGTCGAGATCGCAGAGCTGCTGGTTTAGGCGGCCTGCGTTTCCGTTTTCGCTCTCCTTATAACGCGGCCGGGTCGAGCATGTCGTCGAGCTGGATCTGGGCCGCCATTTCGTGGAGTTTTTTCAGGGCCCTTTCGGCCAGCTGCCGGATCCGTTCCTTGGAAATGCCGTACTCATCGGCCAGCGACTGGAAGGTTTGCACCGTGGGCGTGGCTCCCAGGGCGAAGCGGCCTTCGATGATATGCCGTTCCCGCTGATCGAGTTTCTCCAGCAGCCCGGTCAACTGGGAGCCGGCCCATTCCCGCCGGGCCTGCGACAGGGCGGAGCAATCGGCGTCCGCCGGCGCGTCAATCTGGGCCGGTTCCAGCGGGGCGAAGCGCGACTCCCGTTTCCGGTCGTCGGTCATTTTTCGCAGCGTGTTGCCGACAATCGCCCGATAGGCGTACGTGCTGAACCGGAAGCCGCGGGTGTAGTCGAATTTCTCGGCCGCTTTGAGCAGGGAAGCGGCCCCGTCGCTCAGCAAATCGTCAAACGAGAGTCGGGGCGTGGCGAACTTTTTCACGATCGAAATGACCAGCCGCAGGTTGGCGCTGAGGATCTCGTTCCGCGCCGTTTCTCCCATCCTCAGCAGCCGTTCGATCCGCTCCATCAGGGACACATCGGGAAGTTCGCTATCGAGCTGCTCGCGCAGCAGTGCGGCCTGAAACTTGCAGAAGTTCATCTGGCGGAACAGCTCCCGTTCCCGCTCCGGCGAGAGCAGGTGGCCGGCGCACATCTGCTGTAAATAGACCGGCAACTCCCGCAGGGCGGCTGGCGAGGGGGCCGTCCGCCAGGGGCCGACCGGCGGCTCAAAAGCCATTTCTTCGGTCAGCTCGGCGAACTCTTCACTGGGAATGAAGTCGATTTCCCGCTGCAGAATTCGTTCAGCTCGTTCACGCAGCTGGGCTCGGGCCGCCAGCGAATCCTTTCGCTGTTTTGTAGCGTAACTCTTTTTAGAAACGCGACTTAATGTTGATGTACCGCACATGCCCTGTTCCTTTCGTCGCATCAATTTGAGGCGTAGGGGTTAAAATTCGTTCAAAACGTTCACCTCCAGATTACCGCAGCCGGGGCATTCAGGCAACCGTTTTTCTCGACGGAATTTGCAGGTCGCAGGGGGTAATGCCGGTTGAGTGCAGGCAGAGTCGACTTTCCGTGCGGCTTCTGGCCGGCGGGGGAGAACTGTCTTGTTGCTTGTCGTCCTTCTTTTCAGGCGGTTTCCGTCGCTTCCCTTGCCTGCTCGAAACTCGCGTAAAGAATTATCCCTGCGTGAAGGGGCAGCCGAACGCTATTCCGCGCTTCCAGTACGGACTCTCTGTGGGAGGGAATCAATGGAGCTTTTTCAAGTCGAGGTCGGATCGCCGTTAACTTTCCATCAGTTGTCGGTGTTTCCGTTGTTTTCCAGCCGAACCAGTGGGGTCGACTATCTGCTGGTCGACGAGGCCGTGCCCGACGGCGGCGTGGTCGTGGAAGAAGTTTCCGAGGCCGGGTCGGTCCCCAACCTGAAGGTGGAAAACCGGACGGACCGGTTGGTGCTGTTTCTGGAAGGGGAGGAACTGGTCGGCGCCCGACAGAATCGCGTGCTGAATACGTCGTTGCTGGTGGCGGCCGGCGGGCAGGCCCAGATTCCGGTCAGCTGTGTTGAGCAGGGCCGCTGGCGGTTCACTTCGCGGCAGTTCGCCAGCGGCTCGCATTCTTCGTCCAAGTTGCGCATGGCGCTCAAGGCTTCAGTCGCGTCGTCGCTGCGACAGGAGGCCGGGCATCGCTCCGATCAGAGCGCAGTCTGGGCGGAAGTCTCCCGGCAGCAGTCGGCCCTGGACACCAACTCGGCGACGGCTGCCATGTCGGACACCATGATCGCCCATGCCGAAGGCGTAGAACGGTATCGTGATCAATTGCCGTTTGTCAAAAACTCCAGCGGACTGGCGGTGGCGATCGGCGCGCAACTGGTCGCGGTCGACCTGTTCGACAAGCCGGCCACCTGCGAGAAAATCTGGAAGCGATTGCTGTCGGGCTACATTCTGGAAGCGTTCGAAGCCAAGACCGCCGGCCTGACCGACATTGCCGCCGTGGAGTCGCTGCTGGCGGAGCTGAACGCACTGCCGTGGACGCCGGCCGCGGCCGCCTGTGAGGGAAAAGAGCTGCGGACCGCGCAAGGGGATCGCCTGCATGGTTCCGCTTTGCTGTACGACGACACGCTGATCCACGCCAGCGTGATGCTGGCCAGTTGACGCGCCGGACCGGGACGCACTCCGCAGAAGGATGGACTTTACCGGCTGGGCAAGGTCAAATGGTGAGAGTGTTTATTCGGGCAGAGATTCGCCAGACACCATCACCTTTGAGAGTCGTTTGATGCGTTACCCACGAGTTCTCGTTTGCGCTTTTCTGGGCCTTGTTTCGCTGGGGGCCTGCACTGCGTCGCCAGCCCTGGCCGCCGGGCCGAAAGTGGCCGAGATCAAAATCCACGGCGCCATGCCGGAATCCGCCGGCAGCGCCGGGATTTTTGGCGAGCTGGAACAGAACCTGAACCAGCTGGTCTCCCGGCTGGATCGGGCCGCCAAAGATGACGCCATTAAAGCAGTCGTGCTGCGGCTGCGTTCCCCGGCCGTCGGTCGCGGCAAGATCGAAGAGATCCGCGGCGCCATCCAGCGCATCCGCCAGGCGGGCAAACGGGTTGTCGCCGAGATTGAGCAGGGGGACAAGAACGATTACCTGATCGCTTCGGCCTGCGATGAAATCGTCATGCCGGAGTCCGGCATGCTCATGTTGCCTGGCGTGCGCGCGGAGATCACCTTTTACAAGGGACTGCTGGAAAAGCTTGGCGTGGAAGCCGACATGATGCAGGTCGGCGACTTCAAAGGGGCGGCGGAACCGATGACCCGCACCAGCATGAGCCCCCAGTTTCGCAAGCAGTTTGAAAGCGTGATCGACGACTACTACGACCAGCTGATCGATACCATTGCGGCCGATCGCGAGCTCAGCCGGGCCAAGGTCGTAGACGTGATTGATATCGGCCTGCTCACCGCGCCTGCCGCCAAGAAAGCCGGCCTGATCGACGAAGTCGCCTATGCCGATACGCTGGAAGCCCGTCTGGCCAAAAGCCTGGACGCCGCCGAGGTGGAGCTGGTCGCCAGGTACGGCAAGAAAGAGGTCGATAGCGATTTCTCCGGCATGCTGGGCATGGTCAAGCTGTTTGAACTGCTGCTGGGGGACAGCAAAGGGAACAACGCCAGCTCCAAGAAAAAGATCGCCGTGGTGTACGCGGTGGGCGCCATCACCTCGGGCGGCAGCGCGTCCAGCCTGTTCGGCTCGACCACGATGGGCAGCGATACGATCGTCAAAGCGCTGCAGCAGGCCGAGAAAGATAAAACGGTCGCCGCGGTGGTGCTCCGCGTCGACAGCCCCGGCGGCTCGGCCCTCGCCAGCGACCTGATCTGGCGCCAGATTGAACAGATGGAGAAACCCGTGATCGCCAGCATGGGCGATACGGCGGCCAGCGGCGGCTACTACATTTCGATGGGTTGCGACAAGATCTTCGCGGAAGAGGGCACCCTGACCGGCTCGGTCGGCGTGGTCGGCGGCAAGGTTGCTCTGGGCGGCTTGTACGACAAGCTGGGGCTGAATACGGAAGTGATCAGCCGCGGCAAAAACAGCGGCCTGCTTTCGTCAGACTCGATGTTCTCGGACTCAGAGCGAAAAGTCTTTCACGACATGATGAAAGAAACCTATCAGCAGTTTGTCGCCAAAGCAGCCGCCGGACGCGGGCTGGAGTTCGCCGCCATGGAAAAGCTGGCCGGAGGCCGGGTCTGGTCAGGTCGCCAGGCGCAGAAGAACGGGCTGGTCGACTACGTCGGCACGCTCCGCGACGCTCTCAAATACGCCAAGAAGTCGGCCGGCATCCCGGAAGACGAAAAAGCCGAAATCATGGAGCTGCCCAAGCCGAAAACGCTGTTCGAAGAACTGTTCGAAGGGGATAGCGGTCCGCTCTCCGAGACGGCCGCCCGGCGCGTCAAGTCGGCCGTCCCTGGCGCGGCCGAGCGCCTGGGCGAAATCCAGACGCTGCAGTCGCTCTTCAGCGAACCGGCCGTGCTGCTGGCCCCGTATCAGATTCGCATCCGTTAATTAATGCGTGAAGGAATCGCTGCCCTCCCAGGCCAGCGAATCGGAATGCAGGGGCCGCCTGGCTGCGTTAAACTGTCAGGCGGCCTTTCGTTTTTTCGTCGGTCCGAAATGAAGTCCGACGAACCAGGATTGATGTCTCGCCAAGAGTGATGTCTCGCCAAGAGTGATGTCTCGCCAAGAGTGATGTCTCGCCAAGAGTGATGTCTAGCCGTCCCGCCCTCCTGCCGGATTGACGACCATGATCGACCCCACTACCGTTCAGCTGAATCGTCGCGCCTTTTTATCGAACGCCGGTGTCGGTCTGGGATCGGCTGCGCTGGCGACCCTGCTGGCCGAGAGCCACGGCGGACGACAGGCGGCAGCGGCCGAAGCGGCCAGCGCCACGGGCGGACTGCCCGGCTTGCCGCATCATGCGCCGCGGGCCAAACGGGTCATCTTTCTCTGCATGGCGGGCGGGCCGTCGCATCTGGAAACGTTCGACTACAAGCCGGAACTGGCCCGACTCGATGGCCAGCCGATGCCCGACTCTTACACGCAAGGGCAACCGATCGCCCAGCTGCAGGGGCAAAAACTCAAGTGCCAGGGACCGCTGACCCGTTTTGCAAAGTACGGGGAAAGCGGCCAGCTGATCAGCGACTTCCTGCCCTGGCATGCCAAGATGGCCGACGACCTGTGCGTGGTGCGGTCGCTGGTGACGGAACAGATCAATCACGATCCGGCTCATACCTTTATGAATACAGGGACGGCGATCAGCGGCCGGCCGTCGATGGGCGCCTGGGTCAATTACGGCCTGGGCAGCGAAAGCCAGGACCTGCCGGGCTTTGTCGTGCTGACCAGCGTGGGCGGTCGCAACCCGCAGCCGATCGCCTCGCGTCAGTGGTCGGCCGGATTCCTGCCCAGTCGTTACCAGGGCGTCGAATTCAACAGCAGCGGCGACCCGGTAAATTATGTCAGCCGACCGGCCGGTGTGGATTCGCAGCAGCAGCGTCGCCTGATCGATACGGTGGCGCAGCTGAACCAGCGTCGTCTGGCCCAGACGGGCGATCCGGAAATCGCGACGCAGATCGCCGCGTATGAAATGGCGTTCCGCATGCAAACCAGCGTGCCCGACCTGATGGACCTGTCCGACGAACCGCAGCATGTCCTGGATATGTACGGCGCGGAACCGGGCGACGGCACTTACGCCTCGAACTGCCTGCTGGCCCGGCGGCTGGCGGAACGCGGCGTGCGGTTCATCCACCTTTACCATCGCGGCTGGGACCACCACGGCGGACTGGTCAACTACATGAACATCTGCGGCGGCTTGACCGACAAACCGACCTGGGCCCTCCTCAACGATCTGAAGCAGCGCGACATGCTCAAAGATACGCTGGTGGTCTGGGGGGGCGAGTTCGGCCGCACTCCCATGTTCCAGGGGAAAGGCGGCGCAGGCCGCGACCACCATATCAAAGGCTTCTCCATGTGGCTGGCCGGCGGCGGCATCCGCAGCGGCATGAGTTACGGCGCCACCGACGAGCTCGGCTACAACGCGGTGGAAGACGTGGTTCATGTTCGCGACCTGCACGCCACGATGCTGCACCTGCTGGGGATCGACCCGCAGCGCTTCCGCGTAAAATTCCAGGGGCTCGACATGCGACTGACGGGCGTAGAAGAAGCCCGCGTGGTGCGCGAGATCATCAGCTAGGCCATCGTCACACCCCGACCTCCCCGTAGTGGACCTGGCCACAGGTCCCTTACTTCTTCCGCAATCTTTCTCGCCGCAGTCCTATCCCAACGCATCCCTGAGCCCGCCGCACTTCCCAGCGCGTTACTGGGCCGACGCAGCAACCGACTATTTTCTCCAATCGACGCAGGCTACTGGATCACGGCCGCATGTATCCCCCCCGATGGGAAATCATTTAGCGTAAACTATTGACGCCGGCTTATGCGACCGTCTATGCTTAGCGAAATAGAGGCAATTTATTGCCCTTAGTTACCCGCCTTGAGTTGCTGAACTCAACACAAACGACTTACCTCCACGCACAACCTGCCCCCGGCGATCACATTTTCTCAAGTCGTTCTCGACACGGAATTTGTAAGGAATCATCCATGCCAATGCGGTCTCCTATGTCTACGGTTCTCGCCTGCGCCTTTCTGCTGAACGCCTGCCTGGTGCAGGGCGGCGGGTCGCTTTCGGCTGCAGAAACGGTGCAGGGCCTGGGAGAGCCGGGGAAGGCGATCCGCCTGGCGGCGGTCGTCGGCGGAAGTGAAGCAGAGTCGCAGATCACCTTGAATCGCGGCGACCGCGCGCAGATTATAGCCACGGCCCATTTTGATAGCGGACAGCTGCGCGACTGGACGCGGAAGGTGGTCTACCGGGCCGATCCGGCCGGTGTGGTGTCGGTGGATTCGCAAGGTCTGATCACGCCGCTAGCCGATGGGGCCGCCGTGGTGCAGGTGGGCGGGGAAGGACTGTCGGCCTCGGTCAAAGTCGAGGTGCGTCATTTCGCCCACCCGCCGCAGGTGAACTTTACGGATCGGATTTCCCCGCTGCTGACCAAGTTCAGCTGCAATGGCGGCGGATGCCATGGCAAAAGCGGCGGCCAGAACGGCTTTGCTTTGAGTCTGCTCGGGTTTGAGCCGGCCGACGACTACGATTACCTGGTGAAGGAAGGCTTCGGCCGGCGGCTGTTTCCGGCCGCTCCGGATCGCAGCCTGTTACTGTTGAAAGCGACCGCGGCCGTGCCCCATGGCGGCGGCATGCGGATCTCTCGCGATAGCGATGAATACGCCGAGCTGCGATTGTGGATCGAGCAAGGGATGCCGTTCGGTTCCGATGACGACCCGGTGATGGAGTCGATCAGCGTCTATCCGAAGCAGGTGATTATGCCTCTCGACGGCGAGCAGCAACTGCAGGTCCTGGCGCACTATTCCGATGGTTCAATTCGCGACGTCACCCGGCAGGCGGATTACACGGCCAACAACCGGGAACTGGGCGACTGCGGAGCGAACGGCCTGATGACGGCCCTTGGCCAGGCCGGCGACGTGGCGATCATGGTCCGCTACCTGGGGCAGGTCGCTGCCTTCAGGGCGACGATTCCTCGCGGCGCCCCTGTGGATCAGTTGCCGCCGGTGCGGAATGTCATTGACGGCTTTGTCTTTGACAAACTGAAAGATCTCGGCCTGCCGCCGTCCCCGGTGTGCGACGACTCGACCTTTATCCGGCGGGTTACGCTGGACATTGCCGGTCGCCTGCCGACATTCGAAGAAACCCAGGCGTTCCTGGCCGATGCCGGTCCCAACAAACGGGCCGACCTGGTGGATCGCCTGGTCGACAGCGATGCGTATGCGGATTACTTCTCGCAGAAGTGGGCCGCCATCCTGCGGAATAAAGTCGATCCGCAGGTGCAACGCGACGGCAATTTCCGGTTCCATGACTGGGTTCGCACCCATCTCAATGAGAACCGGCCTTATAACGAACTGATCCGCGAAGTGGTGACCGCCTCGGGGAACGAAGTGCGAAACCCGGCCGTCAACTGGCATCGTCAGGTGAAATCGGTCGAAGAGAAAGTCGAAGACACGGCCCAGGTGTTCCTGGGTTTGCGGATCCAGTGCGCCCGTTGCCACCATCATCCGTTTGAAAAATGGAGCCAGGACGACTACTGGGGCATGGCGGCGTTTTACTCCAATACGCGGGAGAAGCCGGGCCAGAAAGTTTACGCCATTCGCGGGATCGCCCAGTCGCGTCACCCCAAAACGCAGGCACTGGTGCGGCCGAAGCCGTTAGGGGAAGAGACGCTGGAGCTGACGGCCGATGACGACGCTCGCGTCGCCCTGGCGGACTGGCTGGCCAGCAAGGAGAATCCGTTTGTCGCCAAGGCGCTGGTCAATCGTTACTGGAAGCACTTTTTCGGCGTCGGCATTGTTGACCCCGAAGACGACATGCGGGCGACCAACCCGGCCTCGAACGAGCCGCTGCTGAACGGCCTGGCCGAGCATTTCATCAAGTCGAACTTTGATCTCAAAGACCTGGTGCGGACGATCTGCAAGTCGTCGGTTTACCAGCTGGACTCCATTCCCAACGACTACAACGCCAGCGATCGCCAGGCGTACTCCCGCTTTTACCCGCGTCGTATGCCGGCCGAGGTGATGCTCGACAGTATTGACGCATTGTGCGGTTCGCAAACCCGTTTCACCGGTTTGCCGGCAGGGATGCGGGCGGTCCAGATTCCTGACCACGGCGGGGTGAACAACGGCTTTTTGAACGCCTTTGGACGACCCGCCGGCGCCAGTGCTTGCGAGTGCGAGCGGAACGGCGAAATGAGCATGCAGCAAAGCCTGCAGCTGCTGAACAGTGACGACATTTACAACAAGCTGGTCGGCAGTCGGGCCCAGCAACTGGCGACCGACCCGCGCAGCGACGAAGAGAAGATCGAGGAGTTGTATCTGCGGGCCCTGTCCCGTCCCGCGAAAGAGACGGAACGGACGGCGTTCCTGGCGCATCTGGCGAAGTTTGAAGCCAACCAGAAGCGGGGCGCTTACGAAGATATTTTGTGGACGCTGATCAACACCAAAGAGTTTCTGTTTAACCATTAATGCCGCCAGGGCCTGCCGATGCGCCGGCCCGGGGGCAATGCTACACCTTGTGTCATAAGTAAGTTTCCGGCGCAATCGTCAACCTCGGCGATTGCGATCATCTTCATCAGGGAGTGCGATCATGTTCTCGGTCGTGAATGCAAAAAAAAGCGGTTACTGTGACGGCGTGAGCCGTCGAGACGTGCTCAAGATCGGCGCTCTCGGCCTGGGCTTCGGCTCGCTGGGCCTCGCTGACCTGATGCGGATGGAGGCCCGCGCGGGCCAGGGCTCCTCGGTCAAGTCGATCATCAACGTGCACCTGGGCGGCGGTCCGTCGCACCAGGACATGTGGGATCTCAAACCCGATGCGCCGGTCGAATACCGCGGCGAATTCAATCCCACGGCCACCAATGTTCCCGGCCTGGAGATCTGCGAGTTCTTCCCCGAACTGGCCAAAATGGCGGACAAGTTCAGCGTCCTCCGCGGCGTGGTCGGCAGCGTCAACGAACACAGCCCCAGCACCACGCAGACCGGCTACGGCCAGAAAGAACTGGCCGGCATCGGCGGCCCCCCCGCCATCGGTTCGGTCATCGCCAAACTGCAGGGTTACCACGAAGGCACGGCCCCGTTCGTCTCCGACGGCGTGACTGTTTCTCCCGGTTACCTGGGCCCGCAGTTCAAGCCGTTCAGCCCCAGCGATGCGGTCAGCATGCTGCAGCTTCGGAAGATCGACGCCGACCGGCTGACGACCCGCGCCAACCTGCTGAAATCGGTGGACGGCATGCGTCGCGACTCTGACGCCAGCGGACAGCTGGAAGCGGCCGACGTGTTCACGCAGCGTGCGGTCGATGTCGTCCTGTCGGGCCGTATGGCCGACGCTCTCGATATCAACAAGGAAGACCCGGCTGTGATGGCCCGTTATGTCGGCGCTGCCCAGGGCCGCATGCGGGACAACGAACGCTTCCTGCGGGCTCGCCGCCTGATCGAAGCTGGCGTCCGCTGCGTGTCCATGACCTGGGGCGGCTGGGATACCCACGCCAACAACTTCGACACCCTCCGCACCCAGTTGCCGGCTTTGGATCGTGGTCTAAGCGCCCTGCTGGGCGATCTGGAAGATCGCGGCATGCTGCAGGATGTTGTGGTGGCGGTGTGGGGCGAGTTCGGCCGCACCCCGCGCATCAACGCCGGCGCCGGCCGCGACCACTGGCCGCAGGTTGCCGCAGCATTCCTGGGCGGCGGCGCCTTCCGCCATGGCCAGGCGATCGGCTCCTCGGATCGCATCGGCGGAGAAGCCGACCTGCGTCCGGTCCATGTCCACGAAGTCCTGGCGACCATGTACCACCACATGGGCATCAACCCCGAGACCGAACAGATCATTGATCCGGCCGGTCGCCCGCGGTACCTGCTCGACAACCGCCAGCCCATTCGCGAGCTGGTCTAAGCGGCTTTCCCGGAACGGCCGCGGCAACATTTTCTGTTTGCTGCGGCCCGGGGATCCGGAGTACACTTCATGCCAGGCGCCGCGGTGTGCGGTCTGCCTGGCGTGCGGCGTTGTTCGCTTGTCGGACAATGCCCTGTTTTTTCCCACCTTGGCTGGTTCAGCCCCCCGGATAACCCGCTTCTGCAGCGGGTGTTTTGCTAAAGGCGTTTCCTATGTTTGCGCGTGTTAGCCTGGTTCTTCTGTTTGCGGGCGCCTCGCTGGCGTCGCCGGCAATGGCCCAGCAACTTAGCTACCCCCGTCATGCGCTGCTTGCGTTTTACCCCGCAGGCGCCCAGGCCGGAACAACGGTTGAGCTGAAAATCACCGAGCAGAACGACCTGGAATACGCCGACGCCCTGCGCTTCTCCCATCCGGGCATTACGGCCAAACCGGTGCTGACCGAGGTCGATCAGTTCTACCCGGAACCTCGGCCGGTGCCGAACCAGTTCCAGGTAACCGTGGCGGCGAACGTTCCGCCCGGCGTGTACGAGGTGCGGGCCACGGGCAAGTACGGCGTTTCCAACGCCCGGCGGTTCGTCGTCAGCGACCTGCCCGAAACGCAGGAAACGGAACCTAACAATGAGCAGGAAAAGGCGACCGTCGCCGCCGTTCCCGGCGTCATGAACGGCCTGTTCGGCGCGGATTACGATTACTTCCAGTTCACCGCCAGCAAAGGGCAGCGTCTGGTGCTGGTGTGTACGGCCGCCCGGATCGACTCCCGGGGCGACCCCGTGATTGCCGTATTTGACGCTTCCGGCAAAGAGCTGTTCCGCAGCCAGGACGGCGTGGGCCTGGACCCGATCATCGACTTCACCGCGCCGGCGGCGGGCGACTACTTTGTGCTGGTGCATGAGTTGACGTTTGCCTCAGGCGGGGGCGCCAATACGTCGCCTTACCGGCTGACAATTGCCGATCGTCCCTGGGTCGATTATGTGGATCCGCCGATCGTCTCCCGCTCGAACCCGACCAAAGTGACCGTTTACGGCTCGAACCTGGGCGGGACCAAAACCGACATCATGCTTCGCGGGCGGAACCTGGAAAAGGTCGAAACGACGATCACCGCTCCGTCCGATCCGAAGCAGTGGAAGCTGACTCCCGATGTGGCCGCGGCGCCGGTCGAAGCCGCGCTGGATTATTTTGTCTATCGCCATGGCGCCTCGGGGGGGCAGGCCAATCCGATCCGCCTGGCAGTGTCCGACAGTGAACTTCAGGCCGAGCAGGAACCGAACCACGACCCTGCCAAACCGCAGGAACTGTCCTTGCCGGCGAATGTAATTGGTTATTTCGAAGGCTCCGATCGGGACGGGTATTCGTTTGAAGCGAAGCGTCTTGACTCCTTCTGGATTGAGGTGGAATCCCAGCGACTGGGCCAGCCGACCGACGCCGCCTTTGTGGTGCAGCGATTGACCCAGAACGCCGAAGGCGAATGGATTGCCGCCGATGTCAGCACGTTCGACGACCAGACCACGCCGGCTACCGGGGTCCGCCTGCCGCTGGAAACCAACGATCCGGCCACGCTGTTTGTTGCTCCCACCGATAGCCGCTACCGGATCCTGGTGTGGGACCAGTTTGGCAGCGAAGGCGGGGCGCGGTATCCGTACCGGCTTGTCTTTCGGAAGCCGGAGCCCGGTTTTCGTGCGATCGCGATACCCGACATGGTGCAGGAGCAAAACCAGTCGCGGACTTACAACGTGACCACCCGTACGCCGACGGTGCGTCGCGGCGGCGGTCTGGAAGTGATGCTGGCCGTTTGGCGCACCGATGGCTTCGTAGGCCCGATCGAGTTCCAGGCCAGCGGTCTGCCGGCCGGAGTCACGGCGGAACCGGTCCTGCTGGGACCTGGCGAAACGCTCGGGGCGCTGCTGATCCAGGCGTCCCCCACGGCGGCGGGCTGGGATGGCGAGATCCAGCTCACTGCGTCGGCGGAAATCGACGGCCGCAAGGAAACCCGTTCGGTCCCGGCCCTGGAGGTTCTTTACCCGGCGTTCCGGAACGATCCGCCCCTGTCCCGGCTGGCGGACTCGCTGTATATCGGCGTGGAAGAGGAGATCACGCACCCGGCCTTGCTGGAAGCCAGGCAGACCGAGTTTCGCATGGCCCGCGGCGGCAAGATCGAGGCGCCGTTCCAGCTGAAAAAGCTCGATGACAAATTCACCATGAACGTGCCGGTCACCGTACTCAACCTGCCGAGCCGCGTTACCCGGACCGACGGCAGTGCGGCCGCCAGCGGGGCGGAAGGCAAGGTCGTCATCGATATTCCCGACACGGTGCTGCCCGGTTCGTACACCCTGATGCTGCGGGGCGAAGTCGATTATGGTTTCTCCCGCAACGCTGAAGTCGCCGAGCAGTTAAAGGCAGATCTGGAACGGATCACGGCCGTCGCCAAAGAAGCAGCCGACGCCTATCGCGCTGCCACGGCGGATCGCACCAAAGCCGACCAGTCCCTGGTCGCCTCCCGCCAGAAAGTGGGTACGGCCGTCGCCCAGGCGAACATCAAAAAGCAGGCCCAGCAAACGGCCGAACAGCAAGCCAAGGACGCCCAAACGAAGGCCGACCAGGCCCAGGCGACCTTCGCCGAAGCAGCGAAGACAGTCGCCGCCGCCATGACCGAAGCCCAGGCCGCCGCCGACGACGTGAAAGCGGCCCTCGAACAAAAGCTGGCCCAGGCCAAACAGGCGGAAATCCAGGCCAAGGCCGTCGCCGAAGCGGCCCAGAAGGACGCCGAAGCCAAAGCCAAAACGGCCAAAGAAGCGGCCGACCTGGCCGCGGCCGCCGTGAAGGAGCAAACGACCTCCGAGGAAGAATTGGCCGCCGCGGAAAAAGCCCGGGTCGATGCGGGCGACAAAGAGAAGAAAATGCAGGAGGAAAGCCTGCAGGCCGACCGGAAAAAAACGGAAGTCAACACCGCTTCGCAAGCCGCCGTCCGCGGCGCCGCTAGTCGGAACGTGAAAACGCCAATTTACGGACCGCTGCTTCATCTGGTGGTCGAAAACTACCCGGGAACCGTTTCGCTCGCCAGCGACAAGCTGAAGATCAAAGCGGGCGAGAAAGCAACCCTGCAGGTCACCGTAAAACGCGAATTCGACTGGAAAGAGGAAGTCGCTTTTACCTTTACCCCCGGCGCCGGCATTTCCGGCTGGCAATTCAACAACGGCAAAATCCCCGCCAGCAAGAACGAGATCGAGCTGGAATTCACCATTCCCGCCAGCCAGGCCCCCGGCGAATACGAAGGCGAATTGTTGGCCCGCACCCGCTTTAACAATCGGTCGCTCGACGAAAAGATTCCGGTGCACTTCACCATCGAAGCAGCTCCTGAATCCAAACCTTAATCGGGCAAGTTCCTGGAATCCTGGACTACCCCCGCCTGGTGTTTTCAGGCGGGGTCCGTGACGGCCGCTTCACGCCGGTTTTGCCTGGCGGACCGATGGTCAACGGCTGGCCGGTTCGCGGGGCCGCGGCATGGCGGCGTTTGTTTGTTCTCGCCAGCGGGCCAGTTGCTGCTGCAGGCTTTTGGCCTGCCTGGGCATGGCGTCGGCCAGGTTTTTGCGCTCTCCCAGATCTTCGGCCAGGTTGTAGAGTTCGAGGGAGTTATCGTCGAACCGCTCGATCAGCTTCCAGTCGCCTGAGCGGATCGCCCCGCCCAGTCGGTTGGATCGGTGCCAGGCGAAGTTTGGAAAGTGGAAGCAGATTGGCCCGCGCGTGAATTTTTCGCCTTGCAGCAACGGCAGCAAGTTTACGCCGTCAAGATCGGCCTGCGATTCCGCCGGCAGTCCGGCGACGGCGGCCAGCGTGGGGAAGAAGTCCATGCTGACGACCGGCGTATGGCTCACGCTGCCAGCAGCCACGTGTCCGGGCCAGCGGATGATCAACGGCACGCGGATGCCGCCTTCGTACAGATGGCCTTTGGCGGCCCGGAGCGGACGGTTGTCAGACACGCCGCCGAAGCCGCCGTTGTCGGAATTGAAGATCACGAGCGTCTGGTCGGTCAGGTCCAGCTGATCCAGCTCGGCCAGCACCTTGCCGACGGCGGCGTCCATCGCTTCGATCATGGCGCCGTAACGGGTGTCGTTGAGGCCTGGTCCTTTCCGGTCGGCGTATTTGGCCAGCAGTGCGTCGGGCGCCTCCATCGGCCAGTGCACGGTGTAGTTCCACAAAAACAGGGCGAACGGCTGGTCGCGATGCGCTTGCATGAACTGCACCGCTTCGTCGGCCAGGCGGTCGGGCAGGTATTCACCCGCCTGGCGATCGGGCAGGTTCGGAATGCGGTACGGATCAAAAAAGGTCGGCGGTCCGCCGTAACCGCAGCCGCCTACGTTGAGATCAAAGCCCTGCGCGGTCGGCTCAAATTCGGGCTTGCCGCGCCCGTCGCCTGACAGATGCCACTTCCCCAGAAAGCCCGTGGCGTAGCCGGCTGTTTTCAGCCGCTCCGCGATGGTGACTTCTTCGCTCGGCAGATGGTCGAGCATCTCCGCCGGCAGCAGCCGCGAATGGTCGGGCGTAAAAGAAGCCCGGTCGGGCGTGTGATTGGTCAGATGCAACCGGGCCGGAGACTTGCCGGTCATGATGGCGGCCCGCGTGGGCGAGCAGACCGGCGCCGCGGCGTAAGCGTCAGTAAAACGCATCCCCTGGCGGGCCAGCCGATCGACGTGCGGCGTTTCGACCAGCTTGTTCCCCTGGCAGGCCAGATCGCTCCAGCCCAGGTCGTCGATCAGAATGAACAGCAGATTGGGCGGCCGCGTTTCGGCGGCGGTCGCCGATCCTGAGAGTAAAAGCAGCAGCACGCACGGTAGCAATCGAACCATAGCAGCATCCGGTAGAAGGCGGAAGGAGATTCCAGGTCCCGCCATTCTACCCGGCTGCGAGCGGCTCCGCGAAGCGAAGCGATGGACTGACGGAATTCCACCGTCGTCTCTGCGGTAAACTCCTTGCCGAAAGAGCTCACCACAGAGAGCACAGAGGGACACAGCGACAGGGAAATATGTGCGCTGGCGAGATGCTTCGCCAGCGCGATGCGTGATGTTGAAATGCCTGGCGTTACTTTTTGGCGCGGAAGCACCACAGATGCTCGAAGGTGCGGACGAACAGATCACCGTTGGAAATCACCAGCGACGAGTTCGAAGACTCGTTCGGCAGGGAGTTGGTCGTCAACAGTTCGTACTTGGGGCTGGCGGCGAAGACCTGCGTCGAGCCGTTACGCATCAGCACGTACAGGCGGCCTTCGGCGTACACCATGGAGCCCCAGGTGTTGCCGCCGCTGGGACGGGTTTTGACCTTCCACACTTCTTCGCCGGTGATCAGGTCATAGCAGTGCGGCACGCCGTTTTCTTCCATCATGTAGACATAACCGTCCAGTACAATCCCAGAGCCAACGCGCTGGATATTCTTGGGGTGATGCCACAGCCGATCGCTGGTGATGTCGCCCGACCCGCTCAGCTTGACCGCCAGGGCGGCTCCGCTGTAACCCGACATGGCGACCGCCACGCCGTCGCCGTAAAGCGGCGAGGTATACACGTACTTGGTCAGGCCGTCGCAACTCCACAGCTCTTCGCCGGTCAGCGGGTTGATCCCTTTGAGGGCGGGGACGGTCGCCAGCAGCACCTGGTCGTCGTTGCCCTGGCGAATGACGAGCGGCGTGCCCCAGGAGCCGTTCTTTTCATCGTGTTCCCAGACGGTCTCGCCGGTCTCTTTGTTGACGGCCAGCAGGTAGTTGCGGCCTTTGTCGTTCGGCCCGCACCAGAGCATGACCAGGTCGCCGTAAATTACAGGCGAGGAGGCATTCCCAAAGGCGTGATCCCAGGCGCCCAGGTCGGTGCGTTTCCACAGTTCTTTGCCGTCGAGATCGTAGCAGTACATGCCGGCGGAGCCCAGGCTGACGACCACGCGTTCGCCGTCGGTGGTGGGGGAGGCGTTGCAGTACCAGTTGGCGTTCCAGTTCCGCTCTTTCTTGTCGTAGGGCACGTCGTTCTGCCAGAGCTTCTGGCCGTCGGCCCGGGCAAAGCAGAGCAGGGAGCGGGTGGTTCCGTCCTTGTCGGCCTGGGTGAGGAAGATCTTGTCGCCCCAGACGATCGGGGTCGAGTTGCCCTGGTGTTCGAGCGAAATCTTCCAGCCGACGTTCTCGGAATCGCTCCAGTTCAGCAGCACGTTTTTCTCCGTGCTAAACCCCTGCCCGGTCGGGCCGCGCCAGGCCGGCCAGTCTTCGGCCTGCACAATCGAGCCCAGGCTGGTTAACAGCAGAGCCAAAGTCAGCATACGCTTCATCGTATCCCCTCGGTAAAAGTGCCAGTTCTCAACAGATGTTCACAACACGCTTGCGCCAGCGGGCTTAATCGCGGGCGGACGTTTTACGCATTGTGGTTGAGTTTATCCCGGAATACCAGGGTTTGCCCGGCGGAAGGGAAGAGGCAGGAAGCCCTGCCCAACCCGCGAGGTTCTTAACCGGCGGATCAACAGGGCAGGCAGGGAGAAGCGAGTCGCCATTTACCGGGGACGCGAAATGAATCAAGCCACGATTCTGTTTCGTCGTGCTGAAGCCAGCCGTCGCAGAAAGTCGCCTTTCGCTCCGCGAAAGTACGCGGCCTTTCACGGAGTGAAAGGCGACTGTCCGGCGTCTGTACTTCCTTGAACCGACGAACGAGAATCGATCGGTTATTCCTTTCACGCTCCGAGTGAAAGGCGCCTTACGGGCCCGGGGCGCTGGCTCCTTCGGCCTGGGTCCAGAGAAGGCGGATGTGGCGTTCGTTGCGGGCGAAGTGTTCGTAGTACGGATTGATCCGGCGGCCCTGTTCCAGCAGCGAACAGGCTTTGGCGTACTGGCCGGCGGCCGCACATTCGAGCGCCCAGTTGTTGTAGGCGGCGCACTGGTTTTCCAGGGCGTCGGCGTCGTGCGGGTCCAGCGAAATGCTCAGCGACAGGTAACGCGTCGCGGGCGAGAACTTGCCGCGTCCCAGCAGCAGTACGCTGCGGTTGTAGTACACCTTGGCCAGCAACTGGGCCGCATTCAGGTCGCGGCGGGCTCTGCTGCTCAACGGAGACACGGATTCGGTGCGATCGAACCAGTCGGGGCAGGTCGTTTCAATATCGCGATCGCCAGGGATCCGGCAGAAGACATGCCCCGGCGTGGAGACGGCAATCGTCGGCAGATCGGCCGCCGCGGCCAGCGACTGGTACAAAATGGTGGCCGTGACGCAGTTGTATTCTTCGCCGCGCAGGGAACGCTCCACTTGCATGCAATCACGAGCGTAAGGGCCGGTCAGCACGTTCGTATGGAGAAAGCGGAAGACGATTTCCGCCCGTTCCTGGGGGCTGGCCGTGTCGGGCAGTTCCCGCCGCAGGGCCGCTTCGACGCGGGCAAAGGCTTCGACATGGTGGTTCAGGGCGCGGGTGTCGTCGATGCCGCCGGCAATGAGGGCCGCTTCCAGGAGCGTCAGGTCATCGAGCCGGCCGTCGAGCAGATCCGCTCGCAGCAGCGCTTCCAGCGGTTCGCCCGAGGCAGCGGGGAGGAAGGTCGTCATGCAGCTGACCAGCAGCAGCAAGGGGGCTGCGGTGTGGGCGCATGATCGCCAGGCAGCATGCCAGGTGGTCCGCCTTTTCATTCGAGCTCCTCACGTCGCGAACAACGCGGCCGGAGCATCTTCCGGCCTACTAAAGGAGCATAGGATGCAAAAAAGCATCATGTCGGAAAAAGCAGACGATTTTTTCCCGGCGGTTACTGGGGCAGCTGATGGCCCATTTTATCCCGTTTGGCCGCTAAATACCGGACATTATGCTCATTGGAGGGCGCCTGCAGGGGGACCTGGTCGGCAAATTCCAGGTCAAAGGCCCGCATAATGGCCTGGGTCTTTTTCGGATTATTCGTCAGCAGCCGAATTTTCCGCAGCCCCAGGTCCTTCAGAATTTGAATGCCGACGCCGTAATCGCGGATGTCGGCCTTGTGCCCGAGGGCCAGATTCGCCTCGACCGTATCCAGCCCCTGCTCCTGCAGGGCGTACGCTTTGATCTTTTCGACCAGTCCAATCCCGCGGCCTTCCTGCGGTAGATAGACCAGGGCCCCCTGCCCTTCGGCGCCGATCATTTCCAGTGCGGCGTGCAGCTGGTCGCCGCAGTCGCAGCGGAGCGAGCGGAGCAGATCGCCGGTAAAGCAGCTGGAGTGCATGCGAACCAGCGGCGGGTTCTCTTCACTGGAGACGTCGCCCATGACCACGGCGATCGGCTGCTGGGCTTCGTACTTGACGTCGTACACGATCAGCGTGAATTCGCCATAGGCGGTCTGCAGCTTGGATTCGGCGGCGCGGGAGACGAGCTTTTCGTGCAGGCGGCGATGGGCGATCAGATGCTCGATTGAAATGATCTTCAGGTTATGCTTCTCGGCCAGGTCGAACAGATGGTCGCGGGTGGCCCGGTTTCCATCGTCGTCAAGGATTTCACAGACGACGCCGGCTGGATACAACCCCGCCATGCGGGCGAGGTCGACGCAGGCTTCCGTATGACCAGCTCGGCGGAGCACCCCGCCTTCTTTGGCCAGCAGCAAATGCACATGGCCCGGGCGGACAAAGTCGGCAGCGGTGGTTTCGCTATCGATAATGGCCCGCACGGTGAGCGAGCGTTCTTCGGCCGTAATGCCGGTGCGGCAATGGCGATGATCCAGCGGGGTCAAAAAGGCAGTGCCCAGGGGGGCCGTATTTTGTTCGACCAGGGGAGACAGTTTCAGTCGCTCGCAGACTTCAGGCAGGACGGGCATGCAGAAGTCGCCCCGGCCGCGCAGGATAAAGTTGACGTTTTCCGGCGTGGCTTTTTCGGCCGCACACACGAAGTCGCCTTCGTTCTCGCGGTCTTCGTCATCGACGACGATAATCACCTCGCCATGGGCAAGGGCCGCAACGGCGTCGGCGATGGTTGAGAATTCCCGCGACAAGATGATCTCCCTCTGGGATTGGGGTAAGTCGGACCCTGTATTATACGGCTGAAGGGTCCCGGGAAGTAGTCGCAGCCGGGATTACGGCGGCGATCCACTTCGGGGTTTTCGTCATCGGGCGCGGCTCCGGGGGCCGGCCCGGCTGGCGGGGGAACGGGCCTATTCCACGTAGGTTTCGAGGAAGCGGGCCAGGCGGTAAAAGTCGGACTGGGTGTTGATGAAACGCACTTTCGTGATGAGCGTCTCTTTGTCGACCAGCTGGTCGAACGGCACGTAATGCAGGTCCAGCTGGCCGGAAACCGACACCATGACCCCGTTCAGGCGTTCTTCCACCAGGGCCCGGTACGCTCCCACCCCCAGCTGGCTGCCCAGCATGACGTCGAAACCCAGCGGTCGGGCGCAACGTGATTCGTAACCCAGCTGCAGGCCGGTAACCTTGCGGGCCTGGCCGGACCGTTCGCCGTAGAGTTTGGAGACCAGTTTGGCGAACAGACGTCCCAGGTTCACCTGGGAAATGGCGATGTGGCCGTGTTCGTCGCGAGGGATGCCTTCCAGGTAGGACTGCGGCAGGAACTCGGCAAGCCCTTCGGCCAGCACGATCACCCCGAACGGTTTCCCTTCCTTGTCGCGGGCCAGCATGGTGCGGACGATGCGGTCGACCACCTTGTCGACGTTCATAATGGTGGTGGTTTTCTCGTTCCCTTCGCTGTCGACGACGATTTCTTCGCTGGCGTATTCGCCGTTGATATCTTCGACGCTGACGACCAGGCTGGCTTCGCCGGCGATGGCGGCCCCATAGGCCAGCCAGCCGGCGCTGCGGCCCATCGTTTCAGCCAGGAAGTAGGCGCGGCCCGCTTCGGCGTCGTACAGCAGGTTACGAATTTCCGTGGCCAGGGTTTCGACGGCGGTGAAGTAACCGAAGGTAAAGTCGATGCCGGAGTAATCGTTGTCGATCGTTTTGGGCAGATGGACAATCGGAATCCGCTTTTTATCGGCCGGCATGCGGTCCTGGAACATTTTGAACTTGTTCGCCGTTTTCAGCGTGTCGTCGCCGCCGATCGAAACCAGGCAGTCGACTCCCAGCGACATCAGCCCTTCATACACGCGGCGCAGCGGCTCCGAACGCTCGGCGTCGTCCAGATGTTCCGGGCTGGAAACATGCTTGCCCGGGTTGGTGCGGGCGGTGCCAATGATAATCCCCTGCGAGTTTCGGGATCGCTTCAGGGCGTCATGATCAATGATCATGTAGTCGCGGCCTTCTTCCAGCGGGGCGTCGGGGCTGTAGCTGGCCAGAGACGAATAACCGTGTTTGATCCCCAGCACTTCGATGTCCGCACGGACGAACGAGACGGCGGCGGTCGAAATCACGGCGTTGGCCGCCGGGGCCGGGCCGCCGGCGAAAAGTATGGCGGCGCGACGAAAGCTGTGCTGGGATTTGGGGGGGCGGGCGAGGGTCGTCATGGGTATTCTCCGGTCCGTGTCCGTCGTCGGAAATCTCGACAAAAAAGGGCGTTTTCAGCGTTGCGCCCTCATTGTATTTGCACGCTCCCGGATTCCCAAGGGGCCAGGGCCCAGGCAACTTGCCGGACCCGTCACTGGCGGCGGCTAACGCCGTACGGGTCGCTCGTAACGACAGCAGTCGAGAGGACATACGTCGTGGCTGGCGGGCAGTTGGCCGATCGCCGCCCGGT
The DNA here is from genome assembly GCF_007751035.1 of Lignipirellula cremea. NCBI lineage: Bacteria > Pseudomonadati > Planctomycetota > Planctomycetia > Pirellulales > Pirellulaceae > Lignipirellula > Lignipirellula cremea. The sequence goes on from NZ_CP036433.1 coordinate 1,506,055, forward strand.
CGCTGGATCCGCTCGTACGTTCTACGATCAGCTCGCGAATCATGGAAACGAACCGCGGATGCACGCCGACCGTGCCCGCCCGCACCATCGCCACGCCGATCTCCTCGCACGTCTCCTTCGCTTCGGTGTCGAGGTCGAACATGACTTCCATATGGTCGGAAATAAATCCGATCGGCGCGATAACCACCTCTCGCAGGCCGCTCTTTTGGGCCGCCCGCAGGGCGTCGTTGATGTCAGGCTCCAGCCAGGGCTGGGTCGGCGGGCCGCTACGGCTTTGGTACGTCAGCCGCCAGGAGTCGGGATCGGCCCCGGCAGCCGCAGCCGTCAGGCGGCACGCTTCCTGCAGCTGGGCCACATATGCACAGTTGTCAGACATCGACATCGGAATACTGTGCGCCGTGAAGAACACCTGGGCGTCGCGACCGCCGCTGGGAAGCTGCGACAAGGCCGTGCGGACGCGGTCCCCCATCGCCTCGATAAAACCGGGATGGTTGAAGAAAACGCGGAGTTTATCAACCGTCGGGGCGAGCGGGCCGACCTCCTCCTGGGCCGCGGCGATGTTCTCGCGGTACTGCCGGCAGCCGGAATAGGAGCTGAACGAGGAGGTGAAGAACGCCAGCGCCCTTTTCACGCCGTCTTCCCCCATCTGGCGAAGAACGTCGGGCAGCAACGGGTGCCAGTTCCGGTTTCCCCAGTACACGGGCAGGTGCGGACCGTGGGTGTTCAGCTCCGCCACCAGCGCCGCAATCAGGGCCCGGTTCTGGGCGTTAATCGGGCTGACGCCGCCAAAATGCTGATAATGCTCGGCCACTTCCAGCATCCGCTCGCGGGGCACATTGCGGCCGCGGAGGACATTTTCCAGAAACGGCATCACATCGGCAGGGCCATCGGGACCGCCAAACGAAACCACCAGTACGGCGTCGTACGCCTCGGCCATCGTAACGCCACTTTCTTCGCGCAGGAGAACGATTATCGCCGGGGCGTCCGTTCACCCCGATTCGTTCCCTATTATAGCGCGAAGACAAGGGCCCGGGTTTGAGCCAGGCCAGAAGAAGTGCGCCCCGGGCCAATATCGCCGGGTCGGAGATACGGAAAGTCGGTAAACGCCGAGAGAAAGGGGAACCGCCGTTTGCCGTCCTCGCGGCGCCAACCCTCAGCAAACCAGGATTGCGAGGCTTAGAACTGCTCTTCACGCAAGGAAATCAGCCGGCCGCGACTGGTTTCGTCGACCTGCAGTTTGTCTTCGCGAGCCAGCCAGCCCATCGCCGCCACGACGACGTCGCGGGGGAAGTCCACCTGCTTGACCAGTTTCGATAGCGAAGTCGGGCCCTCGTCCTGCAGGACTTGCCAGACATTCCCGGCGGCTTCGCCGATTTGCTGGAGTAAAGTCGTGGTGGTCTCGGTCGTTTCCGTTCCAGCGGCCATACTTTGTTCTCCGAATAAATGCGCCCAAAGGCGGCAAAAACAAACGCAGGGCTTGGATTATACCCGATGGACTGCCCCCTTCTCAACAGGGGCCAGGTATCCGCCTGAGCAGCGCATTCCCATACCCAAACGGCCCGGCCTGGAGCCGGCCGGCCGCAGCCAAAAACTCCTGCGGCAAGACGACGCAGGCTGGCTTGCAATCCTGCCTGGGGCAGGCAGATAATGGTTGTTCCCGCTTTCTCGCAGAATGCGCGCCGAAATCGTAAAAAGAAAAACGATTGTGCCATTCGCCGCTGGCCCCAATCTCCCCGTTCAGGCGTTCCGCAGTACACTCCACCCACCTCCGACCAAGAAGGAGCCACAGATGGCGAGCGCCGCGAATAATCGCCAAACGACCGGCCTGTCCGATTCGCAGATCGACGATGGTTCTGACGCTCTCAACGACGCGCTTGACGAAGCTTTGGCCGAGATGTCGCTGTACAATCTTCCGCCGCGCGCCTTGGACACACCGTCAACTCCCTCATTGACCATTTCGGAGCTCCCTCGTGAAATCCATGTAGCGCAACAACCCGTCCCACAGGATGCCGTTTTGCCGATTCAGGAGGACGAAGAGCGCGGCTCGACCGATCGCTTGCTGAAAGCGCTGTCTCTTGCCTTCATCGTCGGCGGCTTGGCGCTGCTCTACTTCACTCTGCCAGCGTCGTGGCGGGCGGCGATCAACCCCTGGAAAGACTCTGCGGCCGTAGCGACCGGCGCGACGCCGACTTCTCACGCTCCAGACATGAGTCTGCAAGCAAAGCCAATCGAGCAGGTCCGCCTCGGCGAGCGAATTGTCGGACGCAATCCGATCCACGAGCAAGTGGAAGGCATTGAGCCCGATCCGGCAACCTGGCGCAAGATCAGCTTGTACATGGAGAAGGAGGGCGAACTTGGCCTGTGGATTGAGCTGCTGCGCCCCTTGACCTGGATCGAAGCGGCCGGAGCCAAGCCGGGTAAATCCATCCACCTCGACCTCTATGAGATGGGGGCGGTTGGAAACGCCGCGGTCACTTCCCTCGGCCCCTGTCCCGAGATCCAGCCGGGTCAGGGAACGGTCGTCACCGGCACGTTCAACCATCAGGCGGATGAGAACTCCCGAGTCATCCATCTAAAACTAGAAGACCAGATCGAACTGACCGGCGTCACGGCCAATCATCTCTATTGGTCAGAGGACCGCCAAGACTTCGTAAAAGCAGGCAGTCTCCGCTCCGGGGAATTAGTCGATACCGCCTACGGCCTTAAACAGGTCGTCTCGGTAACTCCGATCGAGCACGACGGATTCCTCTATAACCTGGAAACGACGGAACATGTCTACCGCGTCGGGACACTAGGCCTTAATCCAGCGTAAGCCGCTTGATGCGGAGACGAAAAAACTCGAAAACCCTCGGCGTTTTTGCGTAAATTGGTGATGCCAATCAAAACAATTACGCACGCCAGAAAGGGTTTTCGAGTGAAGACAAAGATACGACCAAAAGCGCAGCGACGCAAGCAGAGAATGCAGCGCAGGATTGATCCCCAGAACGGGTCCGGCCAGTCGCCGATGATCGTTCCCGAGAAAATCGTTTACGAACTGGCCGACCGGCATCAAGCGATCGCCGCCGGCGGTTTGGGCGCCCTGGTGCAGACGGCGCGGCGACTGGACTTGCGGCAGGCGATCAACAATTCGATCACGCTGCTCAAGTTGCATCGTCCGTACGATGAGGCCGATCATGTGCTCAACATCGCCCTGAACCTGCTGGCCGGCGGCGGTTGCCTGGAGCATCTCGAAGACCGTCGCTGCGACGAGGCGTATCTCAATGCCCTCGGCGCGGAGCGGATTCCCGATCCGACCACCGCCGGCGACTTCTGCCGCCGCTTTCAAGAGATGGATATCCTGCGATTGATGAACGGCTTCAACCAGGTTCGCGAGCGGGTCTGGCAGGAGCAGCCCGACGCGTTCTTCGACTGCGCCATCATCGAGGCCGACGGCACCCAGGTGCAGACCTCGGCCGAGAAGAAACAGGGCATCGGCATCAACTATAAAGGGGAGTGGGGCTATCATCCGCTGGTCGTCACGCTGGCCAACACCCGCGAGCCGCTGTTCATCGTCAACCGCAGCGGCAATCGTCCCAGCCATGAAAACGCCGCGTTCTTCTTCGACCTGGCGGTTGAGCGCTGCCGCAAAGCGGGCTTCCGCAAGGTGGTCCTCCGGGGCGACACGGACTTCGCCCTGACGGAGAACTTCGATCGCTGGAGCGAGCAGAACGTTGAGTTTGTGTTCGGGATCGACGCCATGCCCAATCTGGTCGGAATCGCGAAAACCCTCGCAGAAACCGAGTGGAAAACGCTTCACCGCCGCAAACACAAACCGCACTCAAGTCGCGACAAACGGCCGCGTTGTAAAGAACAAATCGTCGAGCAGAACGGCTACCTCAACAAGAAGCTCGTCTCCGAGCAGATCGCCGAGTTCGACTATCAGCCGGGCAAGTGCGGCCGCTCTTACCGCATCATCGCGCTCAAAAAGGAAGTGCGTCAGAAGCGCGGGCAGTTGCGATTATTCGATCACGAGGCGCCGGTGTACTTCTTCTATATCACCAACGCGATGAAGGTCGACAAGTCGGCCCGACAGGTGGTGCGGGATGCGAACGCTCGCTGCAACCAGGAGAACAACATCGCGCAACTTAAGCAGTGTGCGTTGTCGGCGCCGCTGGACAACCTGCTGAGCAACTGGGCGTACATGGTGATCGCCTCGCTGGCCTGGAGTTTGAAAGCCTGGGCAACGCTGAGTATCCAGCCTGCCGGCAACGGCGACTCGAGGGCGGAACAAACGCGCCAGAAGGCCGCACTGCTGGCGATGGACTTCAGGACGTTTCGCGATCGCGTGTTAATGGTTCCCGCGCAGATCATTCGCAGCGGACGGCAGATCGTCTATCGGTTGCTGAGCTATCGTCCGACGCTGGACTACCTGCTGTTGATCGTGCAGAACGTCCATCGCCCGCTCCGCTGTTGACGACGCCTCCCCCGAAGTCAGCGTCCGGACGCGCTGACACCGCCGCCACGTCTCACCCGGAAAGCCGCCCCACATGCCCGACGCCTCAATCCAACCAACCCCACCAGCGCCGCTGGACCGCAAGCGCCTGCGCAAGCCCCAGCCCACAAAATCACGCCAGGCCAGAACCGCCATACGCTTGTTTAAGGACTAGGGACGTTGGTTCATAATAGTTGTCCCGATGTCGCATATCACGGTACAGATATTGATTCGGCAACGTCTTTGTACAAGGGGGAAAGTTGGATGCATCCGTCGCCGCGTTAAATAAAATCGACGGCCCACCAGGGTTTCATCTTGCGACGGAGCTGGAGGACGCTTTAGCGTTTGCAGCCAGAAGGAGAAAAGGTACAGCGCTTAAGTATCGCTTTTCTCCAGCAGCCCGTGAGCAATTGGATGCTGCGGGAATTATCCGCCAACCCATCCCTGGCGGACCAAAATCTTTACGCACAATTGGCGACGAGTTACTTGTGAAGCCAGAGCAGTATGGCCTCTTCAATGAATTGCTCGAAGCGGGTGAGATCGTTATTTCTCCGGCAAGGTGGTAGTGTGATGGGTCGGGACGACTTCCAAATTGTTAATCCACTGGAACACATCCGCGAGCATCCAGAGATATACCTAGAGGATGGCGCCAATGTTACCGGAAGTTCACTCATGTGCAGGCTCTTGGCTGACGTCTTGGTAAACAACAATTGCCAGGTCGTGATCCAACGCCTGGAAAGTTGGTGGATCATTGGGAGTGATGTCGATTGGGCAGGAACTGCGCAGAACCAGGTCTTTTACACCATTGTTCCCTTCCCTCAAGCAGGACAGAACTGCTTTCACGCTGAGGTTTTACTAACGGTGTTTGCACGAGATGTCGTGGTCTTCTCAGGAAACAGCCATACCGTGATTGTCGGCGCGACATCGGTATCCGAAGAGATTTTGAATTTTAGAAGGAACCTGCCGTTTCTCAATCGTATGATCGGCTTTCGTATGAAGAATGAAGAGTAGCTGGAAGAGATTGTTCTCACCATCTCTCCCCATAGGTCTGATTGCTGTACGGATCCCGGCGGAAATAGCGGCAATTGAGCCACCCAGACTTTGCCAGTGTAGGCCAATCAATGAAATGCCCTCTTCTCTTCTCGGGCCATTTTTCCTGCCCTTTCGCACTTCTTCGCTCCACGTTCCCCTGGCGGCCGTGCTGCCCTTATAATCAAGGGACGTCTGGCAGCTTGCCGGCCCGACCTGGCGAGATCGCGGGTCCGCGGTGACTGGGGGCGTTATTCCTGTTTGCTGGTGGTTCATGTCGTTCCTATTGCACTTTTCTCCGCTGATTGCATTCTGGCCTTTCGCCAGCGGGTTGATGCTGCTTTGGGCGGCTGCGGCGGCGTTACCGATCCTGATTCATCTCTGGAATCGGCGGCGGTATCGGGAGACGACCTGGGCAGCCATGGAATATCTGCTGGCGGCGATGAAGAAGAACTCCCGGCGGATCCATGTCGAGCAGTGGCTGCTGCTGCTGATCCGCGTCGCCATTCTGCTGCTGCTGGCGGCCGCCGTCGCCGATCCGTTCTGGCCGTTCCTGCGGTCGCTGACTGGCGCCCTGGCGACCGGCGGGCAAACCCACTGGGTGATTGTGATCGACGGCTCCTACTCGATGGATTACCGCCGCGGGGACGAAAGCCTGTTCGAAAAGGCCAAGGCGCAGGCCGCCCAGGTGGTTGCCGAAGGGAAGCAGGGAGACGCCTTTACCTTGCTGCTGATGGGGAACCCGCCGCAAACCATTATCGCCGATCCGGCCTTTGACCCTGGCGACGTGCAGGACGAAATCCAATCCCTGCGCTTGTCTCACGGCGGAGCGAACCTGTCCGCCTCGCTGGCGGAGATCCGCAATCTGGTGGGCAACGCGGCCGAAAAACATGCCCGGCTGAGCGACTATCGCGTCTGCCTGTTCACCGATCTGGGCCGCAACACCTGGGAAGAAGCGGCCAGTGAACCGGTCGCCCGGCAGCTGCAGTCGCTGGCGGAAAGCGGCGCCTTGCTGCTGTTCCCGCTGGGCGATGAAGGTCGCGAGAACCTGGTGATCGAATCGCTCGCCCTGGGCAGTTCGCTCGCCTCGTTGGGCCGGGAAACGACCCTGACCTTTAGCGTGCATAACCTTGGGGAGCAGCCCCGCACCACGCAGGCGAAACTGCTGGTCGACGGTCGTCCCGTGTTTGAGCGAACGATTGAACTGGCGGCGGACGAAACGCGCCAGCTGGAGGTTCGTCATCAGTTCGAAACGGCTGGCGATCATCTGGTCGAAGCCCAGCTGGACGACCCTCGCCTGGAGATCGATAACCACCGCTATCTGAGCGTGCCCGTCCGGGAGTCGATCCGGGCCCTGTGTGTGGCCGGCCGCCGGGAAACGGCCGAGTTCATGCAGCTGAATCTGAATCCGTTCCAGGCGGAACGGCCGTACGTGCACGCCGAAACGGCCGACGAAACAGCTTTGCTGGAACGGAATCTGAACGACTACGACTGCCTGTTCGTGGCGAATCTGGCCCGCTTTGGCCGGGACGAAGCCAGCGTGCTGCGGCAGTTTGTCGACGCCGGCGGCGGCCTCGTCCTGTTCCTGGGCGATCGGGTGCAACCCGAGGCGTACAACGAAGTTCTCGCCGCCGAGGAACGCCTGTTGCCGGCGCGACTGGGGGGCCTGGCCACCGGCCAGTTCACGCTGACGGCGCTCGGGAAAGAGTCTCCTGTGGTGCAGCCCTTTGTGGCGAATCCGCAGTCGGGCCTGTTCCACCTGCCCACGCATCGCTACTTTCGCCTCGAACCGTTCGATGAGAAAACGGTGCGTCCCGCCCTCTGGTTTGATTCGGGCGATCCGGCCCTGCTGGAAGAAAAGCGGGGCCGCGGCCGCGTGTTGCTCTGGGCGACGGCCGCCTCGACGCAGTCGCTGGATCGGGACGAAATCCCGCCCCGCGAATGGACGCTGCTCCCCCTGTGGCGAAATTATCCCGTGCTGTACCAGCAACTGCTGCATGCGGCCGTCGCCGGTCGGAACGAGAACCGGAACGTCGCGGTCGGCGAACCGCTGGAAGACGCCTTGTACGGCGTGGCGGCGCATGTGCCCCTGTCGCTGGTCTCGCCCGGCGGACGCAGCGAACGGGTGCCGATGACGGTCCAAGGCGAAGTCAACCGCTGGCATTACGACTCCACCTGGACCAGCGGCGTGTACGAAGCCCGCTACGGCGCCCCGTTGTCGCTGTCCCGGCTGTACGCGGTGAACCTGGATACGCGGGAGAGCAACCTGGAGAAAATGGAGCGCAGCGAGCTGCCGCCGGCGCTGCAGTCCGACTACAGTTTCGAAGACCTGCAGACGCCCAGCCTGCCCGGCAAGACGCGTCCCGAACTGTTCCGCTGGGTGCTTGGCGCCCTGCTGCTGCTGCTGCTGACGGAAACCTGGCTGGCCCGTCGCTTCGGCGGCTCCCGCAGCTAAACAGCCGCCCTGGCAAGCCGGCGTCGAACGGAAGCGGCCGGGAGCCGCCATTCTCCCGGCGAACAGGGCAGGCCGGCGGAGATCGCGTGCGGCCGTTTTCTCCAGGGATCACCCTCATCGCGCGAGGACCGTTGTGCAGTCTGGGCAAACTGTGATGTTTTTGCAGTTTCTTGACGTTATTTCGACGACGGCGCCCCGCCTGGCAGGATTGGTGGAAATGCAGGCGAATTCGGCTTGAAAGCATTCTTCGCTACAACCATATCAACCGATGTCACTACTAGCACTTTCATGGCGCCAGCATGAGCCGGCGCAAGGAAAGCCAGGTTCGCCCTGCATGGAGGGCCGCTGGCGAACGGAAAAAGGAAGCGGTTGCCGCAGTGGCGGGTTCGCGATCTCTCGCAGGGATTGGCGATCTGCAGTCACCGCTGGCATCGGAACGGAAGCCTGGGGTGGCGGCGAATCGGCCTGGCCGGTCTCGCTTCGCTCTTGCGGATATTCGCAGCGTGCGAGTAGGATGCCGCAGCGCGTCGGCGCCCCGATCATCATTACCGCGTCGAGCTTATCGCGATGAACCGGAAACGCCTACTCCTGTGCAGTTTGTTGATCGTGACGGCGATCGCGGCCGGACCGCGTTTCGCGCACGCAGATCAGTGGGACGATCTCTCCGCCACGATCAAAACGTATTCAGAGCGCGGCTGGTGGGCCCAGGAAGTCGAAGCGATTGATCAGTTCCTGCAGGCGTTCCCCCAGCACGCGGGGCGGCCCGAGGCTTTGTTCCATCGCGGCGAGGCGCTGGTCCAGTTGGGCAAGTTCGCCGAGGCCAGTCAATCGTTCCAGGCATTCCTGGATGCGGCGCCGGGACATTCGTCCGTCCCGCGAGCTCGCTTTCGCATCGCCGAAGCCGCCTATCTCACCGGCCAGGCCGACGAGGCCCGCACCCACCTGAAGGCGTTCCTGCAGAATCACAACGACCATCCGTTCTGTGAGTACGTCCTGCCGTACCTGGCCGATGTGGAGCTGGCCGGCGGACAGTTCCAGGCAGCCGCCGATCTTTACCAGACCGCCATGCGGCGCTTTCCCGGCAGCAGCATGACCAACGCCATCCGCTTCGGTTTAGGCCAGTCGCTCGAAGGCCTGGGCGAACCCGCCGAGGCGATGCGATTTTATCGAGTGCTGGCGGACAGCGAAGGCAGCGCCTTCTCCGACAAGGCCCTGCTGAAAATGGGCCGGCTGTACTACGCCGACGGCGATAACGCCCAGGCGATCGCAACGCTGAACCATTTCCGCGAGGTTGATAAAAACAACCTCTTGCGGCCGTACGGGCTGTACTCCCTGGGTCTGTCGCTGGCCCGCGCCAACCGGCACGCCGAGGCCGTCGTCGTGCTGCGCGAAGCGGCGCCCGCCGACCCGCAGCATTCCGAAGCGCCGGCGATTGCCTTTGCTTTGGCGGAGGCCCTGCGGAACCAGGGCGACGCCGCCGCCGCAGCGCAGCAGTATCGGAAGATCGTGCAGACCTGGCCTGACAGCGAATGGGGCGACGACAGCCTGCAGCTGCTGGTCTTCGAGGCGTACGCCGCGCAGCGCTACGACGACGTTGAAAAACTGGCCGATGAATTCGTCGCCCAGTATCCGCAAAGCCCGCTCCGCGATCCGGTCGATCGCGCCAAGGCCCGCGTGCAGTTGTCGCGGGGTAAGTTCGACGGCGCGGCGGAGCGTTTGAACGAGTTGTCGGGCAGCGACGGGCAACGGACCGGTTCTGCTGTCTCCCAGCAGGATCGCATCGACCTTGTCCGTGCTCGGCTGGGACAAAAACAGTACGCCGAAGCACTCCGCACGCTGGAGCCGATGCTGTCAGCGCCTGACACCCCGCCGGCGGCGTTGCTGTTGGCAGGCTCGGCCCTGGCCGGACTTGACCGGCATGCGGAAGCGGCGACCCAGCTGCAGCAGTACCTGCAGTCGGACCTTTCCCCCGCGGACGCCGCTCCGGCGCGCGTGCAACTGGCGGCCGCCCTGGCCCGCACCCAGCAGTGGGAAGCCCTGCGTTCCTTGTATACGACCTTTGCAAAAGAGCAGGGCGAGCATCCGCTTTATCTGCCGACCGTCCTGTTCCTGGCCGAGCAGGCGTACGCGGCCGACCAGAAGCCGTTCGCCGCCGAACTGTTCGCCGATCTGGCCCGATCAGACCGCCCGGACGAGTTCCGCGCCAAGGGGAACAGCGGCCTGGCCTGGTGCCGGTTTGACGCCGGCGAGATGGCCGCCGCCGCGGAAGTTTTCTCCCTGCTCTTGGCCGACCAGCCCGACAGCCCGCTCGCCGCCGAAGCCGCCCTGATGCGTGGTAAAGCCCTGGAAGCCCAGGGCGAAGACGCAGCCGCCCTGGCCATGTATCAGATGGTGATCGAACGCTTCCGGAATTCCACGTACCGCCCCGCCGCCCTGCTGGGAGCGGCCCGCCTGAGCGACGACCTGCAGCAGGACCAGCAGGCGGCCCGCTTTCTGGAAAGCTACGTTGACGAGAATCCCCAGGCGGAGAACCTCGACGGCGTGCTGTATCGCTGGGCCTGGGTGCTGGCCGATCTGGGCGAAGCCCAAGAGGCGGACCGGCTGTTCAGCCGTCTGCTGGCCGAACATCCGACGTCGTCGTACTGGTGCGATACGGCCTATCGCCTGGCCGAGCGCCGCTCCGTAGAAGAGCCGGTCGTCGCCGCCGCGCTGCTGGAGCGTTTGCTCGCGCACGACGGGGCGGAAAAGATACAGACGCACGCGAATTACCTGCTGGGACAGATCGCCGTGCAGCAGCACGATTGGCCGCAGGCGGCGCTCGTGATGCAACGCGTGATCGATGAAGATCCCCACAATCCGCTCCGCCTGCAGGCCGAGTTCTGGGTCGCCGAATCGCACTTCCGTCAAGGGAAATACGACCAGGCCGGCGTGCTGTTCGACGCCCTGGCGGAACGGGTCGGCAGCGACGGCGAAGCCTGGCTGGCCATGATCCCGCTGCGCCGAGCGCAAGTGCTTGCCCATCAGCAAAAGTGGGACGAAGCCTTCGCCATGGCCAGCACCATTGGGCCCGCCTTTCCGGAATTCCGCCAGCAGTACGAAGTCGACTACCTGCTGGGACGTTGCTGGGCCAGTCGCGCCAGCTTTGACTTTGAGAAAGCCCGCCAGGCGTACCAGCGCGTGCTGCGGTCGCCTGTCGGCGGCGCCACGGAAACGGCCGCCCGGGCCCAGTGGATGATTGGCGAAACGTACTTTATCCAGAAGAACTACCAGGCCGCAATCGCGGCCTATGAACGGGTCGATGTGAAATTCGACTATCCGCAATGGCGGGCAGCCGCGCTGCTGCAATCGGGCAAGTGCCACGAAATATCCAACCGCTACGACGATGCGGTGCGGATCTATGCACAACTGCTCAAAGAACACCCCGATACCCGCTTTACCCAGGAAGCCTCCCAGCGATTGAGCGTAGCCCGACGCCGATCGACGGGCACAGCTCCCTCTCCCTGATTAAAGAACCGCCCTTGGGCGGAGCTTATATAAACGACAAGGATGTTCGCTCATGGACAGAATGCACCCCCCACGAAAATCGTTTCGCCAGCGCTGGCCTATGCGTCTGGCGGCGGCCGCGACCGTCCTGCTGGGTTTCGCCTGTTTTGCGATTGCCCAGACGGAAACGCCCGTCCCGGTCAATCCGATCGAGCCGACCGCAGCTCCCCTGGCCAGCGAAGGCTCCATCCCGACCAAGAACATGCTGCAGGTCGTCAAAGACGGCGGCCCGCTGATGATCCCGATCGCCATCTGCTCGATCGTGCTGCTGGTGTTTGTGTTTGAAAGAGCCATCAGCCTGCGCAAAGGTCGCGTGGCGCCGGGGCCGTTCGTCAAACGCTTTCTGGGGCAGCTGCGCGACAAGCAGCTCACCCGGGAAACGGCTTTAGAGCTGTGCGAAGAGAATCGCAGCCCGGCCTCCGATGTGTTCGCCGCCGCCGTCAAAAAATGGGGACGTCCCGCGGTGGAAGTGGAACAGGCCATCATCGATGCCGGCGAGCGCGTCACGCATGGCCTGCGCCGGTATCTGCGCCTGCTCAACGGCGTCTCCACCATCAGCCCGTTGCTGGGCCTGCTGGGCACCGTGCTGGGGATGATCAGCGCCTTTAACGCGATCGCCTCGGCCGACGCCATGGGCCGGCCCGAACTGCTGGCCGGCGGCATCAGCCAGGCGCTGCTGACGACGGCCGCCGGCTTGTCGGTGGCGATTCCCGCGCTGATCGCCTACCTGTTCTTTGTGGGACGGGTCGACCGGCTGATCATTGAAATCGACAGCTACGCCCAGGAAGTGGTCGACATCATTTCGGCCGAAGCCTTGAGTGCGCCCGCCAGCGAAAGCCGGTCCAGCCGCGCCAAAGCAGCCGACGCCAAAGCGACCGAAGTCAAAGCGACCGAAGTCAAAGCCAAAACGCCGCGCAGCAAGTCCGCTGCTGCGTAGCCCGAGCGGCAACGCACGTTTCCCGCAAGCATGCTTGCGCCGCGCCTTCCCGTGCGGCCAGCTCCGGCGGGAAACGCACGCGACCAACCCGCTCGCTGCGATACATCCCAGGGAACGCTTATGGATAAGCGAACCTTTTAGCACACGCCATGAACCAGACGCCCGCGTCTGTCGCCACGGAAGGACGATATCATGCCGCTGAAGACCCAGTGGGAAGAGCAGCCCTCACTGAACCTGACGCCGATGATCGATATCGTGTTCTTGCTCATCATCTTTTTTATGGTGGGGACCAAGTTCACGGAACTCGAACGCAGCATGCAGCTGGAGGTGCCGCAGGTCAGCGAAGCCGGCGCCCTGGCCCCGGCGCCGAAAAAGCAGGTGATCAATATTTACCGCGACGGTCGCATCGCCCTCAATAACGACGTCCTCACCCTCGAAGAACTGGAAGCCCGCCTGACCCAGGCCCGCGCCAGTTACAGTGAGCTGGGGGTCATCGTCCGCGGCGACGGAGACGGCAGTTTCCAGAACGTGGCGACCGTGCTTGGCGCTTGTCGCAAAGCGGGCGTTTCTGACATGGGCATTGCAGTACGCATTGCCCGGAAGGAGTAGCCTCGCATGCAATGGCTTAACGATAGTCTTCACGCGCTCAGCTCCCAGGTTCTGGGGGTTTCACTGTGGACCGGCCTGGCGATCTTTACGATCTCCCTGCTGTTGCTGATGCGCACCCGCTGGGGGCAGGCCCGCCCGCTTTCCAAGTGCGTTGCGCTCAGTCTGTTTGCGCATGTGCTGCTGATGGGCTATGCCTATGGCACGATCCTGATCTTCGAAAAACCGGTCGCCGAAACAGGCCCCGAGTTCCGCCTGTCGCAGGTCGACGAAGCAGAACAGGACCAGGCCGAAGAGTCGGAAGAGCAGACCGAAGCCGGCGTGCAGCCCTGGGAGCAGGTCGCCAGTGAAGACTCCGTCGCTCCGACCGCGCCCTCGCTGGAACCGGCCGAAGCCTTGCTGGCCGCGGACGTGACCCGTCGGGCCAAAGCCGACGCTCCCCCCGTGGCGCCCAGCGCCGGGATCACGTCTCCCCTGACCTCGACTGAGGATCGTCCCGAATCGACCGCTTTGCCGGCGATGGAGAACGTGCGCCCGACGCAGTCCGCCGTGGCGGCCGCGCCGATCGCTACGCCGGTCCGCGTCCGCCGCACCGAGGCTCCCGTCATGGGGCCCGGTCCGCCGCGTCCGCAAACGCCCCGCCCGAAGTTTGACGAACCCCAGATCGCCCGTCGGCCCATGCCCGATACGCAGCAGCTGGTGCAGGCCGCCGCCGATGTGCAACGTCTGGCGGAAGCAGCCGCCATTGCCGATCCGGCCGATATCCTCAAAGCTCCGCTCGACGATCTGTCCGACGCCCGCAACAACCACCAGCAGCGAACAGGCGACGGCGCACCGCAGCCCGGCGCACCGCAGGATCCGGCCCATCGGATGGAAGTAGAAGAACAACCGACGACGTCGCCCGCCGTGGCCATGCAGCCGCAGGTCCGTCGCGACGGCGAAGACCTGCCCGCCATCGGCATGGCCGTCCCTTCCACCGTTCGTCGCCGCCTGGGCGACGGCGGCATGATGCCCACCATTTATACGCACCGCACGCCCGACGCCCGACTGGCGGCGGCCGCTGCGCATGGCGGCGACCAGCGGACCGAGAACGCCGTCGACGCCTCGCTGGTCTGGCTGCACGCCCACCAGGAAACCGATGGCCGCTGGAGCTGCACCGCCCATGGCGGCGGCAAGGAAACGAACGTGCTGGGCCACAACCGCGGCGGCGCCGGCGCGCAGGCCGATACCGGCATGACGGGCCTGGCGCTGCTCGCCTTTGCGGCGGCCGGCCATACACACCTGGAAGGCAAGTACCGCCAGACCGTACTCAAAGGGCTGGAGTACCTGATCCTCAGCCAGGCGCCCGACGGCAACCTGGCCGGCGATGCGCGGATGTTCGCCCGCATGTACTGCCATGGCATGGCGTCGCTCGCTTTGTCGGAAACGTACGCCATGACAGGCGACCAGCGGCTGCGCCCTTATGTGGAAAAAGCTGTCCGCTTCACGCTCGCTTCGCAACATCCGGTCGACGGCGGCTGGCGCTACCAGCCGGCCGATCGCGGCGACCTGAGCCAGTTCGGCTGGCAGGTGATGGCCCTCCGCAGCGCGGAAATGGGCGGCGTGCCGATCTCCGACTCCGTGCGGAACCGGATGGTCGTGTTCCTCGGATCCGTCACTTCCGGTACGCACAAAGGACTCGCCAGCTATCGTCCCGGCGAACGCACCTCGCACGTGATGACGGCCGAAGCCCTCGTCTGCCGCTACTTCCTCGACCAGCATCCCAGCCCCGACTGCGTGGCCGAAGCTTCCGCCTTCCTCCGCCAGGAACTGCCGGGCGACGAGAAAGCCAACCTGTACTACTGGTACTACGCCAGCCTGGCCGCGTTCCAGACCCAGGGCGACCTGTGGAAAGAATGGAACCCGCGGCTGAAAGAACAACTGCTGGCCCGCCAGGAAACCGCAGGCGATCTGGCCGGCAGCTGGAGCCCCGACACCACCTGGGGCTCCTACGGCGGCCGCGTCTACAGCACCGCCATGTCAGCCCTCTGCCTGGAAGTCTACTACCGCTACCTGCCCATGTACGGCGGCAAGCTGGCGAGGATGGACGGCACGACTTCGCGATAAGACATGGTCGAAGGCATGGAAACCGGATTCTGTTTCGTCGTTTTGAGGTGAAGCAGACGTCGGAAAGTCGACTTTCACTCCGTGAAAGATCGCGTTCTTTTGCGGAGCAAAAGACGACTGACCTTCGACTACCGTCATCCAGAATCTTCTCGGTCCGAACAAGAGCCAACTGCCTGCGGAACAACGTCCCTCCCGACTCGTCCGCAGTGACAGAAGTCGTCACTCCTGCAGCGTGGCGGCCTCGCCTTTCTCTGCCTCGGCCACCTCTTTCCGCAGCGTTTCCTGCAGGATCGCAGAAACGACTTCATCGTAGGCGATCGCTTCGGCGGGCGTGCGGCGATACGGGGCCATTATGTACTGGTATCTTTCGTCGTTCTGCTGCAGCAGGCCTGGCGCCAGGACCAGGTAGATGAGCATGAAAACGGTCGCCCAGCCGAGCGACGCCAGACCAACGGTGCGCAGGCCAAACGCAAACTGTTCCCGCCGCGGAGCCGGCGCGCCGGTCGCCTGGTTCCGCTTGTGGATCTGAAAACAGAGGAAGCAGGCCAGCAGCGGCAGCCACACCGCCAGCGTCAGCCAGTGGGCCGCATAGCCAAACCACTGGGAAATCGACAAGGTCGGTTCGAAGTGAAAATTAGCTTCCCTGAATTTTTCCCACCAGAAATGCCTCAAAGTCGTCACAAAAGCAGGCGGGAAAACCAGCAGCTCGGAAAGCGGCGTCTGCAGCCTGGCGAAGCCGCCCAGCAGCAGGCCGACAAGTAGCATCACAACCAGCAAGGTGCTCAAACGGAAGCGAAAGGCGCCGCTGCGCCAGACCTGCCATCCCAGCCGACCGACCGAGGCGGCCAGCATCGCCAGCAGCAGAACCAGCAGGCCCCATTTCAGCAGCGACTCATTCATCAACTCCAAAGGGGCGATGACAAAGGTCAGAAACACGAGCAAAAAACTGGCGGAAAAAAGCAGCGCATGTCGCCACGGCCCCAGTGGCGAAAAGTCGGTCCGCCCGCGATGTAGTCCAGCGGATAACGGCAAACAGATCGCCCCGGCCAGCAGAAAAACGATAACAAGCGAAGAAGCAATCTCGAGGACGATGACAGGATAATCGGCAGGCGCCGACCATTTTTGCCTCGGCAAGAGGTAGTCATTCGGGAAGTGGGTTGCGAGTGCGTCCATCACCACGGCTTGCTTCGATTCGTACTGTAACAACGCGTTGAACTCGGCTGCGCGGGCTTCCGGCGGGGGTACGGCTCTGTTCTCCAGATCGTCTATGTGTTGCTGGATACTCACCCTGTAAAACTCCTTCAACAACCGGTGTCGGGTCGATTGCAAATCGCGGGCAAACTGGTCCAGCACGGACAACATTTGTCGCTCAAGATCAAGCGCGCGTGGTTTGTCGTCGAGATGTCTAGCTTCTTCCGCCCGGCGGTGCTGCCAGGCCGCGAGATCGTCAAGGATCTCGCGGCGAGAAAAGGGGTATCCGTGCCGATCAAGGAGCCGTCGCTGAACGATCACCGGCGTGTCCGCAGCGGACAAGAATGCGACGTGCGCGAAGTCCGCCCCGATACCAAATTCCAGTAATGGCAAGTCCTGCCCGGCTTGAAAGTGCGCCACGCCCCGGTCAAACCGAGCGTAATCCCACACGGCAATCAGCCCATCGCCAGTGTCATTGAAGAGATCGCGCGTAGGATTGATGAAAGAATTGCCGGTCGTATTGCCGAAAGGATCGTCGAGAGCATTGCCGACAGGAGCGTCGCCAGGAGTGGTTGGAGGATCGTCGGCAGTGTTGCCAAAGGGAGAGGCCGGGAAGCTGGTGGCTAAGGCCGCATCGGAATCGTCTCCCGGGGAGTTCTGATCGCGGCAGCTCTGCTCCCAGTCGTGCATGGCCAGCAGATAGGGGTACAGGGCGTTTTGCGGATCGTGTCGGGCGGCGTCCTGCAGTATTTGTATCAGTTCGGCATCGGGGATCGCATCCCGTTGTGGCCAGATGACTCTCGCCCGTAACCGTAACAGGTCGACGTTCTCGGGGTCCTTCTCGGTCGCATCAGCGGCCCACCGCCGACTCTCGGGACGGCAGCGGGCGGCCTGGTCTTCCGCTTCCGCTCCCCACGCGTTCCTTTCCGCGGTCTGGCCAAAAAGCCCATTCGTTTTTGCAAGCTCAGCGAAATCCACTGCCAGGTTATCCAGCACCATCGCGGCGCCCATCGCGGTGGTTGCATCGAACGGCTGCCGGCGATGGGCCCGCTCGATCGTTTCCAGCCAGTAATCCGTTTGCTCTTTGGGCGAACGCATGTCGACCGGCACGCCGTTGTAAAACACCTGGCCGAGCGTCCGGTCCAGCCATTGCTCCCGCAGCACTTCGACGGCCGTTTCGGTCTGCCACACGACAAGGGCCAGTCGTGCGGTCAGCAGGAGGAAGGCGATCGCCAGGCAGACGGTCAGCCAGCAGCGAAGTCGCCGTCGTGGAGATATCCTGTCGTTTTCTGCGTTCGTCGCCATGATGCCGGGTTCCGTGGATTCAATCTTCGAGTTCCGCGGCGAGACTGTTGACCAGTCGCATCGCGTCCTGGTGGAACTTGCGGTAGTCCTGAAAATCAAAGAGGCCGATCCGATTAGCGCCCGAGCCTTCAGTGCTCATCAGGCGGAGTCTTTCGTCGGTGGTGATGAGGATACGATCACTCCATACCTCCACGCAAAAGTCCGTGCGGAAACTCAGCGCATCCAGGACCCGCGGTCTGAAAAGTTGATCAACGTCAGCAGCGCTTTCCCCCACCAGGCAATAGTCGGCCGAAAGGCCCGCAGGGCAGTCCATTTTTTGGAAACCGGCGAGTTTCTCTGCTTTCTCAAGCAGACCTTTGGGTTTCAAGAGGAAATGGGGGAAATCCACGCCTCGCACGCGAGCGAAAAGGATTGTCTTATCGACTTCGAATCCACTCGAACTGTAATCGAACAGCATTGTGTCCGTGGCAGAGAGAATATTGAGAAGAGTGATCTTCCGCGGCTGCGCCTCCGTGTCGCTATAAGGTGCAAAGTTAACCAGATCCGATTCCAGCATAAACGCATTGAGTTTTTGACTCGAGGCTTCGTGCGTCCAGCCAATTTCCGCTGCGTACTCTTTGATCTTCCTGGCCCGCTTGCTGACCATCGCACCTTTGCGCCAGAACAGAAGGGCGCCAAGGATAACAAATGCTGCAAGCAGGATCGTAGTCCCGTTGTCAATAATCCAATCCACCATGATCACTTCCGTCTTCGTCCTGCAAGGCGTTCATCGCAAGACCGTGTTGAATCGAACAAGCGTCAGTCCCGGCATGCGTCCAGGCGGCAATCAGAATCTGCAGGATCGCCGCGGTAAACTTGTTCACCAGGATCCACTCACTGCCCCCATCAACGTCAACACGATTGTAGCCGATTAACCCCGCCAGCACCGTCGCAAGGTCCCCTCGCGACCCAGCCAAAGCTCGCCGGGAGGGTCGCAGGCTTGCACAGTGACGGATTTCTGTCACTATCCAACGCGTGCCGCCCGTCTTTTTTCCGCGCGTCGTTTCGCATCAACCTTTCGCGCTTCCTGCAGGATCGCATAAACGACTTCATCATAGGCGCGAGCTTCGGCCGGCGTGCGACGAAACTGGGTCATCGTCTTCTGACAATCCTCCTCGTTCTGATGCAGCACGCCTGGCGCCAGGACCAGATACACGAACAGGAAAACGGTCGACCAGCCCAGCGCCGCCAGGCCAGCGGCGCGCAGACCAAACGCCAACTGTTCCCGGCGGGGAACCGGAACGCCGGTCGTCTGCTTTCGTTTGTGAATCTGAAAACAAACAAAGCAGGCCAGCAGCGGCAGCCATACGGCCAGCGTCAGCCAGTGCGCCGAATGACCCAGCCAATAGGCAGGCGCCCTGGCTGGCCAGAAGGCAAGTAGTGGATTCGAAATGATCAGGTTTCTATGCCACAATTCCCGCGACCACATGGCGCCCTCTGGAGGGAAAACAAGCAGTTCGGACAGCGACTTCGGTTGCCTTGCGAAGCCGCCCAGCAGCAGACACGCCAACAGCATCACGATCAGCAGGGTGCTCAAACGGAAGCGGAATCCGCCGCTGCGCCAGACTTGCCATACCAGCCGTCCGACCGACGCGGCCAGCATGACTAATAGCAGCACCAGCAGGCCCCCCTTCAGCAGCGACACTTCGATCTGCCGTAAAGGCGCGACGACATAGGTCAGAAATACCAGCAGAAAACTGGCGGAGAAAAGCAGTAGATGTCGCCACGGCCCCAGCGGCCGAATGTCGGTCGGCTCCCGACGCAGCCAAGCCGATATCGGCAAGCAGATCGCCCCGGCCAGCAGAAAAACGAAAGTGAGCGAAGACGCAATTTCAATGCCGACCACAGGATAAACAGTACGGAGCGACGACTTGTACCCCAACAGTCCGAAGTCATTCGGATAATGCGGTGCGAGAATTTCTTCGATCAGATCGGATCGCATGAACCTTTCCCACGACGCCGCTCTGTCCTGCGGCGACGGTTCCGCCTCCTGCTGCAGTTCGAGAATCTCTTCTTCAACCCTTAACTTCCTATTCTGCATCAACAACAAATGTCGGGCCGGTTGCGAGTTGCGGGCAAACTGGTCCAGCACCACCAGCATTTGCCGCTGAAGTTCAATCGCACGGGGGACGTCGTCGACATAGCTGGCCTTTTCGACCCGAAGTTGCTGCCAGTTTGCGATGTCCTCAAGGATCGGGGCGCAAGCCAAGGGAAATCCGCGACGGTCAAGAATCTCCCGCTGAACCATCACCGGGGTGTTCGCAGCCGTCAAGAATGTGACGCACGCGAAGTCCGCCCCGACGCCGAAGTCCAGTACCGGCAACGCCTGCCCGGCTTCGAATTGCGCCACGACGCGGTCTCCCAGGGGCGAACCTTCAATGCCACTTTGTTCCCGATCGTGCATGGCCAGCAGATAAGGGTAGAGGGCGTTTTGCGGATCGTGTCGAGCGCCGTCTTCCAGCGCCTGGATCAGTTCAGCTTTGGGGAGGGAATGGCATTGTGCCCAGAGAAGCCTCGCCCGCAACCGCCACAGGTCCACGTTCTCGGGCTCAAGCTGGGTCGCATAAGCGGCCCACCACCGAGCCGCCAGTCGGCAACGGGCAGCCTGCTCCCATTGTTCCCTCCTGTCACTAAACTTTGCCCGGTTCTCCAGCACCAGGGCGGCGCCCATGGCGGTGGTCGCATCGAACGGTTTTCGGCGATGGGCCCGCTCGATCGTTTCCAGCCAGTAATCCGTTTGCTCTTTGGGCGAACGCATGTCGACCGGCGCGCTGTTGTAAAACACTTTGCCGAGCGTGCGGTCCAGCCATTGCTCCCGCAGCACTTCGACGGCCGTTTCGGTCTGCCAGACGACTATCGCCAGGCGTGCAGCCAAGAAGAGGAAGGCGATCGCCAGGCCGATGGTCAGCCAGAAGCGAAGGCGTCTGAGCCGTGGTGATGTCGTCATTGCGTTTCCTTCCTGCCGTGCCCTGGAATCGCTTCGCCCCGGAAGAGCGCCGCCGGTCGTATCGTACCAGCAGCCCTTGCCGAGGGCGACTGAGTTTCGGGCCGGCGTGGGGGTTTTTGAGCGGGGATCCGTTGCTATCGGGCGCGAATCGTGGCACGATAACCGCGTTCTTCGTGTGAGCGTTCGTCTCCCGTCTTTCCGGCTGCAGAAAAAAGGAAACCGATGACCTTCTACGACCATCTCCAGCAATTCGACGGTAAAGTTGTTTACGATTTCGTATCGGGCGAGCCGCTCCGTGATCCGGCGACCGCCACGCCGCGGGTGCGGATTGAGTACGACGACGAAACGACCGTCCCGCAGTTGCTGATGGAATTGCTTTCCGATCCCCAGGCCGACCAGCTCCAGGGGCTCGTGATTGGCTTCTGGAGCGGCGACGATCCCGAACTCGACTCTAGTGATACGGTCGAAACGCTGGTCGCCGCCGCTGACCAGCTCGCCAGCCTCAAGGCGATCTTTCTGGGCGACGTGCTCTCGGAAGAAAACGAAGTCTCCTGGATGATGCAGTGCGACATTTCGCCCCTGTGGAGCGCCTTTCCTAACCTGACGAACTTCGGCGTTCGCGGCAGCAATCATCTTTCGGTAGGAACAATTGAGCTCGATCAGCTGGAAACGCTGGTGATGGAATCAGGCGGCGCCCCGCGCGATTTGCTGCTTGAACTGATGAACGCCCGCTACCCTTCGCTGAAACACTTTGAGCTGTACCTGGGCGACGACGGGTACGGCTGGGACGGCACGCCGGAAGACGTGCAGAACCTGCTTGACTCCCTGCAGGCCGGCTGCCCGCAGTTGAAGTATCTGGGCCTGCGGGACAGCTCCGCCATCGACGAGCTGGCCCCGCTGATCGCGGCCCATCCGTTGCTGGAACGGATCGAAGTCCTCGACCTGTCCTTGGGAACGCTCAGCGACATCGGCGGCCAGGCGCTGCTTGATTCCCCCGCGATCCGCTCGCTGAAAAAGCTGGATTTGCATCACCACTTTATGACGCCGGAGATGATGGCCCGGCTTACCAGGTTGCCGATCGACGTCGACGTGAACGACGCCAACGATCCCGATGACGAATATCGCTACGTGGCCGTCGGCGAATGACCGAAGGGATCGTGGTTGGCAATCCCGAGAATCGCCGCGTCGCCCTGTTCCTGGCTGCGGCCGAGGCGGCCGGCTGCAGTCGGCCGCGCGTGCTGTCCTGGCAGGCGATCCTGGACGGTTCTGCGTCGCTCGAAGAATGGGTGACGCCCGATACGACCGTGCGGCTGGAATCTCCGGGCGAAAATTTTGCCGTCGAACGCGAACTGATCGCCCGCGGCGCCGCGCTGACGGGTCGGATCGATCCGGGCGAAGTGCGGCGGACCCCGCCCGACCAGGGCCGGATCTGGCTTTGCCGGGAATGGTTCCTCGGCTGGCGACGCCAGCTGCAGGGCTGGGCCAACTTGCCCGTCCGTTGGATGAATCCGCCGGCCGACATTGTGCAGATGTTCGACAAGCCCGCCTGCCAGCAGCACCTGGCTGGGCTGGGAGTGATCGTCCCCGAGCAGCTGGGCCGCATCCGCGACTGGGACGACCTGCGAAGGCGGATGCGCGACCGGGGCCTGTCGCGGGTGTTCGTCAAACTGGCTTCCGGCTCTTCCGCTTCCGGCGTGATCGCCCTGCGAACCAGCAGTACGGCCGTCCAGGCGACGACTTCGGTCGAGATGGTCGCACAGCCGGCCGGGCCGCCGGCCCTGTATAACTCGCTGCGGGTGCGAACGTACACGTCGGAACGGGAAGTGGGCCTGCTGGTCGATACGCTGGCGGCGGAAGAGATCTACGCCGAACGCTGGCTCCCCAAAGCCGGCTGGCAGGGACGCACTTTCGATCTGCGGGTGATGGTCATCGCTGGCCAGGTGCGGCAAATGGTGATGCGGACCAGCCAGACTCCGCTGACCAATCTGCACCTGGGGAACGCCCGGGGCGATCTGGCGGCCTTCCTGCAGCAGACGCCGCCTGCGCGGCTGGAGCCGGCCTGGGAAACGTGCCGCCGGGTAGCCGGCGCGTTCCCGCGGAGCCTTTACCTGGGCGTCGATCTGCTGCTGGGGCCCGGGCTGGGGCGACACGCGGTGATGGAGGTTAACGCTTTTGGCGACCTTTTGCCGGGGGTGGAGATCGACGGCCGCGATAGTTACCAGGACGAAGTAGCCGCCCAGCTGCAGCGGGGCGGGGGGCAGGCGGGGACGTCCCCTGCAACCGACCCTTCCATCGGGTGGCGTTCACGCTGAACGGGCGGGATGCTATTATATGAAGGTAGCGGCTGCACATCGCGCGGGGGGCGGAGCCTGGGCGAGCGTGCGCCGGTGCGCCTTCCTGCTTTCCGTCTCCCTCCTGAGTGCAAGATTCTCGATGCCGAAACGCCAGATTCCCGCTGTTGGGATCGACCTCGGAACCACCTATTCGGCCGTATCGATTCTCGATGAGTTTGGGCGACCAACCACGCTGTTGAACGCCGAAGGGGACAAAACGACTCCCAGCGTCATGCTGTTTGAAGGGGACGATGTCGTCATCGGCAAAGAAGCCGTCAAGGCGATGTCGACCGATATGGACATGATCGTCGAGTGCCCCAAACGCGACCTGGGCCGACGTATGTTCCACAAGGCGATCGGCGGCCGGCAGTATCCGCCAGAAGCGCTGCAAGCCTGGATCCTGAACAAGATGCGGGTGGATGCGGCCCGCACCATCGGCGAGTTCTCCAAGGTGGTGATCACGGTGCCGGCCTACTTTGACGAAGTCCGACGCAAGGCGACCATGGACGCCGGGTATATCGCCGGCTTCGATGTGATGGATATCATCAACGAGCCGACCTCCGCCGCCGTGGCTTTTGGTTTCCAGCAAGGCTTTATGTCGACCGACGGGACGCAGGCCGAGAACAAGAAAGTGCTGGTCTACGACCTGGGGGGCGGCACCTTCGACGTGACCGTGATGGAGCTGGGCGGCCGGGACTTTGTCGCCCTGGCGACCGACGGCGACGTGCAGCTGGGCGGACGCGACTGGGACCAGCGGCTGGTCGACTACGTGGCCGAAGAGTTCATCCGCACGCACGGCCTGGACCCTCGCGAAGACGCCAACACCCTGGGCCGACTCTGGCGCGAATGCGAAGACGCCAAGCGTACGCTCTCGGCCCGCGCCAAGAGCCATATCGCTTGCGATTTCCAGGGGCATGCCGTGCGCGTGGAAATCACCCGGGAGATGTTCCACGAGATCACCCAGGACCTGCTGGACCGGACCGCCTTCACCACGCGACAAACACTCCAGGCGGCCGGGCTGGAATGGTCCGATATTGACCGGGTGCTGATGGTTGGCGGCTCCACCCGGATGCCGGCGGTGGCCGACATGCTGCAGAAGTTATCGGGCAAGGCGCCCGACTGCTCGGTCTCGCCCGATGAAGCGGTCGCGCATGGGGCCGCCCTGCATGCGGGTCTGTTGCTGGACCGGCACGAGGGGATTTCGCCGGCGTTCAAAATCAAAAACGTCAATTCCCACAGCCTGGGCGTGGTGGCGACCGACGCGCAGACCAAACGGAAGCGGAACGCCATTCTGATCCCGCGGAACACGCCGCTTCCGGTCACGGCGAAGCGGGTGTTCAAAACGCAGAAAGCAGGACAGAAGTCGATCCTGGTGCAGATTGTCGAGGGGGAAAGCGCCTCGCCCGACGACTGCTCGGAGATTGGCAAATGCTCGGTGAAAGATCTGCCGCACGACCTGCCGGCGAAAACGCCGATCGAAGTGCGTTTCCGTTACGAAGAGAACGGCCGGCTCACCGCGATGGTGCGGGTGGAGGGCGCCTCGAGCCAACTGCACCATGAGATCACGCGCGAGAACAGCATGACGCGCGAGCAACTCGACAGCTGGCGCGGCTACATCAGCGGCCTGCCGCCCGCCGTGCCGGAATAAGGGGTGAAGAACGAAGACCGTTTTTCGCCAACAACAAAAACGGCAGGCGTTGCCTGCCGTTCGGGTTGAATTCCACTGCTCTTCCTCGACCTGCTGCGGTTACCGTGCGGCGGCGTCGAAGCGGGTGAGCATTTTGGCCAGGTAGCGATCGTCGCCGGAGAGCTCGTTCGCCTTCATCAGGAACTTCAGCCCGCGTTCGGGCGCGCCGTCGAAGGTGAGAAACGTACCGACCAGGAACAGCAGATCGCCGTTGTCAGGGTCGGCCAGAGCGGCGGCCGCCAGGGCGTCGATGTCGGCGTTCTTGGCTAAGGTATTGTCGCCGTAAATGTCGTCGAGCCGGAAGTCGTCGTTCAGGTAATTCGGATCAATCGCCAGGCCGCGTTTGAACGCCTGGGCCGCCTGCTCGTAACGATGCACGGCGATACAGGCGAAACCCTCGCGGAAGTACGGCGCCGGCAGATCGCCCGCGGCTTTGGCCGCCTGCTTGTACTGCTGCAGGGCGACATGCGACATCTCTTTGGCAAACAGTCGATCGCCGTAGCCCAGATAACGGTCCGACCGGGCCCGGGCGTCAGCGTTCGAGAACCGCGGGGTCGGAGCTTCTTTCTCGAAGCTCGTCAATCGCAGGGCCGCATCGTCCCCGATCAGGCCGGGCGCTACGACCGCAGGCGCCGGATTGATGACGGGCGCCGGATTAATCACGCGCGCTGGATTCACGAGCGGGGCCAGGCCCACGCCGCGTCCTACGCCCATGAGATCCTGCACCGGACCCAGGCCGTAATTCACCCAGGCGGGTTGCGAAACAATCGGAACCGTCTGGCAGCCGTAGTAATACGCTGGGAAGCGGTAAGACGTATAGCCATAACCGAGCCCGCAACCAGGACCGCCAAAGCCGAAGCTGGAGTAGCCCAGACCGCCGTAGCCCAGACCCCCGTAGCCCAGCCCGCAGCCTAAGCCGCCGTAACCGAAACTGCTGTACCCCAGGCCGCCGTAACCGATGCCAATGCCGACACTGCGATAGCCAATGCCGCCGTAGCCCAGGCCAAAGCCGCGATAACCAACGCCTCGATAACCGTACCCGCCATAACCGCCGCGGTAGCCGATGCCGCCATAGCCACCGTGATGATGGCCTACGTGGTACGCTCCTCCGCCGCCGTGATAACCGCCGCCGCCGTGGTGGTGGCCTCCGCCGCCATGATGACCGCCGCCGCCGTGGTAGCCGCCGGCCTGGACAGACGTCGCCAGCATCGCGGAGAGAGCCGCGGTAAGGCATAGAGAAAAGAGAATTCGCATGGAAAACCTCCTGGTGTTGACCCCCACCCGCTTCCTGCATGGAAGTGCTTCTTCTTTCTATTATCCCGATTTCTGGTCCCGTGCAAAGCGAAACGCCGAAAATCGCCCGGCAGGATTCTGCACGGGGCTGCAATTTTCTTCAGTCCTCTCCGTTAACGCCCTTAGTCGGCAGAGTCATCACCGAGTCATTCCAAGGGCCGGCAGGGGCGATCACCAGTTCCGGCAGTCGGCCGGTTCCGGCAAATCACAGGGAGAGAGAAAATGCGACATTACCTGGTGGCGGCATGGGGAGTTGTTTTTCTGCTGGTCGGATCGGCAGGCGCCGCGACGTCGCTGGAGCAGCGGCTGGTGCGGTTCGATACCAACAGCGACGGCGAGCTGAGCGTGGACGAACGTCGGGCGGCAGCCGTCCTGTTGCGACGGGAACGGAAGGATCCCAGCCTGCGTCCCTCCGCAGATCGCTTCCCGCGAGGGGAAGAAGGAGCCCTGGCTGCCGGCGAACGACCGGAGCTGACGACCGAAAGAATGCAGCAACTTCGCATGCAACAATGGATGATGCAGCAGCGCATGATGATGCAACGGATCCAGTATCTGCAGGCGATGCGAAACCAAAGCCTGCAAAGCGGAGGCGGCGGGCAAAGCATGCTGGGGATGCCGGGCCAGGGCGGACCGCAACGCGGCGGCGGCCAGTGCCAGGGCGGACAACGCGGCCCACGCTGACGACCCAAAGGAGCTAGTGGTGCGTCAAGTTTCAATTTCAGGTTTGGCCATTTTCGCGCGAGCCGCTGTTCCTTTTAGTTAACCGTGGCTATCGCCAAAACGGCTAATGGGAAGAACCCGAACTCTTTGCCTTGACGCAGCACTAGACACCTGGGAAGAAGCGACGCCTGGGGAGAAGGGGCGTCCTGCAGCAGAAACCGCCGGACGTGACACAGCAGGTCGGGCGGCCATTTTTCGTCTTGCAGACGCGGCCGGACTATTTGGCGGCGGGCGTTTCTTCTTCGCTCTCGCGCAGGCGATGCAGCTGTTTGAGGATGCGCTGGCGATCCGCAGTGCGGCGAGTTTCGGCAAGCTGGCGTTCCAGCAATTCACGATTGGCGACAATCATGGCGGGCTCCCTTCAAGAACAAATTTCTGGTCCGTAGACCTTCAGGTGATGAGTAATCGGCAAGCAGATCGCCTGCCAGGTTCGCGGGAGAGAAAGTTTTTTCTCTCCAGAACTCTACGTCGTAACGACCGCAAACCCGACGCCAAAACGTTCGGTAACGCGGCATCTTGGCGAAAAAAAGCAAAAAAAGCCGGGATCCGCCAGCGAACGGCTGCTTTGTCGCCCTTTGCCCCTCTACGGATCGATCGAGCGCGCCGTCGCTTAGAAGACTCGCGCGCGGTCTTTGACGACAGTCGCGGACCCGACTGCCAGGTTGGCCGGCCGACGGCCTTGAAAGATGGCAACCCGCTCGCCAGCCTCAGAGCCGTTCGGGTTCAGGCGGTTCGTCTTCGGGCGTTTCTGCTGAGGGCGCTTGTGAGCGGTCGGCGGCGTCGTGCAGCAGGGGCTGTTCGTTGGGCGGCGGGAAGGAAGGCGCCCGTTCCTCGCGCTGTTCGAACGCTCTCTGCAGACGGAAGTCGCTCAGCAACGCGGCGGCGGAGGAGGCGACCAGCGCGGCCAGCAGCACGCCAGCCAGGCAGACAAAGACCAGTCGCTGGCGGTTCTCCATCCGGGCCAGTCGCTCTTCCAGCTCGCTCGTGAGCAGCGGTCCCGCGCCGGCGGTGGCCGGCGGTTCGTCCCGGGCGGTGGCGGCGGAGAAGGGGAACGGCTGCTCCGGTTCGTCCGGTTCGATCAGGAAACTATCGCGGACTGCTTCTCCTTCACGCCACACGAACAGGCCTTCTTCGCCGCTGTGCGGATCGTAAACGAATGCCATTTGATCGCTGCCGGAGAAATAGTTCTCCTGAATGAACCGATCCATTCCCGATAGAAAAACGCCAAAGCCTGGGTGCGTATGGTACCAGCCCAGGATGCGCAGTTCTGGGAAGTCGGCGTCGAGCCGGTTATGGATGTGGTTCCATGTTTCGGCGGTGAACGTCACCTGCGCGGCGTGGGAGTCCGAGTGCTGCCCGCGAATGATGTGCTCGATATAGACGAACGGGCCCTGCGGATCGCGATAGCCGCGGCCGACAAAGACGCCGCAAATCTCCGCATCAGGACTGCTGAGGCCGTGCTCATGAATCTGGTTCAGGACCGACTGTCGCATCACAATGCGGACCGCGCCTGTTTTGGCGGTTGGCGGAATCGACCGTGCGGGCCAGTCGTCGGTGGCGGCCCGATCCAGATCCGGCGGCAAGGACGCATCGTCAGGCTCGGCCGAGTCTTCGCCAGCTTCCTCGCGAATCGTTTCGTCCTCGATCGGATCCTGCTCGTCGGGGTTCAGGTCCATTGCAGGTCCTCCTCTCCGGCAGCGAGCGGGCCCAGTACGGCGGCCGCATCGCCGCCCAGTTCCAGACCGACGATCCGATCGGGCCGGCGGGCGATCACCGTATCCCACAACGGCGTTCCCAGTTCCGCCAGCGTGCGGTCAAGGAACGGCTCGTCCCCGCGGATCTTGTAGTAAGTCGATATCTCGCGTCGCACGCCGGAACAGTGCGGGCAGAACGCCTGCTCGGAGCGCGTCTGGCCGAGCGATTGGAAACGCGGTTCCGTCTGTCCGCATTGCGGGCAGGTCAGGCCGGACAGCATATCGCGGGCGAACTCCAGCTCGACCGGGCCCAGTCGCTCGGTCGCCTGGTCCAGTAACTGGCGCGCGGTCAGCTGGGCGACGCCTTCGTTGAGGGTGACAATTTGGTCGAACATTTCGTGACTGTAGCAGTCGTCTTTCCGCTGCAGTTCCACCTGGTAGGAGTCGCCGGAAAGCCCTTCAAAGTACCAGGCTTTGCCGGCCAGGGTGGGCAGTCCGTGCAGATGCTTGACGGCTTCCTGGCACTGTACGCCGGCGATCACACTGCTGATGGTCGGCGTGGTCGGCGTTTTCCCTTGTTCCATTTCGTCGCGTGAGAGCAGGTTGCACGATCGCCGTTGCTGGACGATCTTCCAGTCGACCTCGCTCATGGTGCATTCATAGCAAGGGCCGTCGGGCGTGAACATGCGGACGCAGCCCTGGATCGATTCAATGGCCCCGTCGATGAAGGGCGTGCCCGTTTTCCAGCAGGCCCGATTAATGGCCAGCCGCGCCTCGCGATTGTCGAGCCCCCCCAGCACCAGATCGGCCCAGCTGTACACGCCCATGCCCAGGTCGTAAACGACGTTGCCGACATACGCGTGCACGCGCATGTCGGGATAAATATCGCTCGCTGCCGCAGCGGCCGCTTCGGCCTTGAAGCGGCCGTTATCGCGCTGGCGGTACAGGACGGAGCGGGACAGGTTCGAGTTCTCCACCCGATCGGAATCGACGATCAGCACCTGGCCGACGCCCAGCAGTGCGAGGTTCTTCAGGATCTCGTTCCCCAGCGCCCCGGCGCCGACGACCAGCACTTTCGCCCGGGCCAGCCGTTGCTGATCCCACCAGCCGATCAGGCGGAGCCGATGGAACCGGTCGTCTTCCGCGGCCCGGGTTTCGTCGGACGTAATGCGCAGCGGATCAGGCACAACGAGCAGCGTCCTGGAGAAAGAGGTGAAGGAAACCTTACGCCATCGATTGTGGTCCGGCCTCGCCGCGCTGGCAAGGCGTTGACCCGTGCGATGTGTCGCGCGCGGATCGTCTCTGCATTCGTCAACCGCGGCCGACGTAGGCCTGGCGGTGGGGCAAGACGACCGCTTCGAGCATCTCGCAGTGCGGCGGCAGGGCGGCCATGGTGAGAGCGACCTCGGCGATGTCCTCGGGGGCGATCATCGGCTCCTGGTCTTCCTGACGCTCGGTATGCCGTCGTTCGACCAGAATGTTTCCCGGGTGGATGCAGCCGCACGTCACGCCGTACTCCCGTCCTTCCAAGGCAGTCACTTGGGTGAGTCCCCACAGGCCGTGCTTGGAGGTGGAGTACGGTCCGGAACCGGGCCGCACCCGTTGGGCCGAGATCGACCCGATGTTGATGATTCGCCCCACGCCTTGCGGCTGCATCATGCGCAGCGCCTCGCGCGTGCAGAGGAACGGTCCCCGCAGGTTGGTCGCGATCACGCGATCCCAGTCTTCGACCGAGAGTTCCGTCAGCGGGCCGCCGTTAAAGGCGCCGGCATTGTTCACCAGTAGATCCAGCCGGCCCCAGGCCTGGCGGACGCGTTCAAACAGACGCTGCACGTCGGCTTCGTCGGCGATGTCGCCGGCGGCCACGATCACCTCGGTCCCGTGCGCTCGCAACCGCTCGGCGGCCGCTTCCAGTTCCGGCAGGCTGCGCGAGGTGATCGCCACGGCGCATCCCTCGCGGGCGAAGCGTTCGGCCACGGCGTAGCCGAGCCCTTTACTGGCGCCGGTGATCAGCGCCGTTTTGTCTGGCAATCTCGTCATAAGAAAAGGACTCCCGGGAAGCGGTAGGGTCAAAAGGGTAGCGTAACAAACTGGCCGCCCCCGCACGTAGTGGTGCGTCAAACCATAAAATCAGGTTTCTCTCAATCAGCCGCCGGGCGCTAGCCCACGGTTTTTTGGCAGCACGGCGGCACGGCCGAAATCGCTCACTCTGAGATTGAAGATTGACGCAGCAGTAGCCGAAGTCGACAGACTTTGAACGAAGCATTCCAGGCCAGTCAAACGGCGTCCAAACTCTGGCGAGTTCGGCTACGGGGGACCGACGGGGGCCAGCCTGGCGTTTGAACGGGCCACCGCCCGAGAAGATGGCCTGGCAGGTCTCGAACTGCGGTCTCGCGGGCCCTATGATAAAGGGTCAGGCGACCGCGGGCGCAGGGGGTGGGAGAATTCGCCGCGGCGGCCCCAGGCAGCAGCCAGCAGGAGGTTCCTTCATGTCCATTCCGGTCGTTTGTCCGCACTGCGGCCTGAGGACCGTCGCCGCCCGGGTTTACGGCGGCATGACGGGCCCGTGTCGCAAATGCGGAGCGCCGCTGCAGGTGCGGAACATCGATGGCCGGGCGGGGTGGATCCTTCCCCTGCTGGCGGCCATGGTGATCGTACTGGGAGCATGCCAGTATCTGGGCGTGTTCGATGTGGTCCCGGGGCGTCTTTCGCGGCTGTCGACGCCCGATTTGCGGGCGCCGGGGGATACGAGCGAGAACCTTGCCCGGATCGGGTTGGCGCTGCGGTCTTACCATCGCGACTACGGCCAGTTTCCTCCGGCCGGCATTCAGGAAAACGGGGAGCCGCCTTCCCACAGCTGGCGGGTGCTGTTGCTGCCGTACCTGGGCATGCAGGAGTTGTATGATCAGTACGATTTTAATGAACCCTGGCACAGCCCGCGTAATGACCAGGTGGCGATGGCGATGCCCGGGGTGTTTCGCGCCCCCGGCCAGCCGATGCAGGAGCCTTACGGCACGCCCTTGGTGGCAGTGACAGGAGATGGCACTGCCTGGGACGACGCACAGGGGATGCCGCACAACGAGATTAACACCAGGCTGGCGAGACGGCCGTTAGTGCTGGACGACCAGGAGTCTCGCACGCCGTGGACTTCGCCTGCGGATCTGGACGCGACGACGCTGCAGTTCACCGCTCCCAGCGACAATGTGCTGCCGCCGGCTAGTTTCCTGCTTGACCGGCGAGTCCGCTTTGTGCGACTGCTGGGCGGAACTTCCGTCAGTTCGGAGCGGTTTCTCAGCACGGAAGCCTGGAGCGAGTTCCTGGGCGGCCAGTGATCGGGCCGAAAGGGCGCCGGCAGCGACGGCGATCTGGAAAGGAAGAGTGCGATGTCGATTCCTGTCACATGTCCCCACTGCCGGCTGCAGACGCAGGTCGCGGAAGTTTATCGCGGCAAGACGGGCCCTTGCCGGAACTGTGGAGAATCGCTGCGCGTCCCGCAGTCGCCGGACATATGGAGGCGGTGGGTGTTCTGGCTGACTGCCGCCCTGGTAGTCATGGTGGTGGGCTACGGGATGGTCGTTTATCCCCCCAGGCGTGGGCTGCCGCCGCAAGATCGGCTGATGACGAGTGTTGACGGGGACGCGAACCTTGTCCGCATTGCGCTCGCGCTGCGAAGTTACCATCGTGACTATGACCGGTTTCCGCCCGCTGGCATCCAGGAGAACGGAAAGCCGCCGGCCCATAGCTGGCGGGTGCTGTTGCTGCCGTACCTGGGCGAGACGATGCTGTTCAGGCTGTACCGCCAGAACGAACCCTGGAACAGCCCGCACAACCTGCGGCTGGCCGCCGTGACGCCAGATATCTACGCGGGGCCTGAACCGGCTCTCCCCGGCAGCACGGCGGTGCTGGCGATTACGGGCGAAGACTCGGTCTGGAATTTTGCCACCAACTGGTCGCTCGTAAATCCTGAAAGCAGGATGCACCAACTGCCGCTGCTGATCCGGGATCCCGAGGCCAGTACGATCTGGACCTCGCCGGTTGATTTCGATACGCACACGCTGCAGCAGACGGGCCTGCCCGACGATGCGCTGCCGCCGCGATTCATCGGGCGCGGCGCGCCGATCACCTGGATTCGCCTGCAGGCGTCGCAGGCGGAAACGGTCCGGTTTCATCGACCCGACGAATGGCGGGAATTCTTTCAGGGGAAGCGGTGGTCACGGAACGGCTCGTGACCGTTCGCGCATTGCCTACTGCACGCGGCGGCCGTTGTTCACTTTCCAGAAGCGTTCTTCCGGCTGCACGATCGACGTGATGCGGAACCCAAACCGATCGCCCACGCGGACCGCTTCCCCTTCGGCCACATGCTGCTCGCCGACTTCCAGCGTCAGCGATTCTTCGCACGACTTTTCAAACTGGATAATCGAGCCCGGCCCCAGTTCCAGGATCCGGGTGACCGATTGCCGGGTCGCCGCCAGGGTGACGCGCACCGGCACCCTGATTTTCAACAGGCTCCGGGCGTACGACGGCAGCGGCTTCTTCGCGGCGGCTGCTGGAGCCGGGGCGGATTCGGCGACCGGCGGGGCTGGCTTCTTCTCTTTTTTGGGCGCCGGCTCCGTCTCTTCGGCAGGCAACGCCCGGGCGACCGGCCACAGCAGCGAACACTCCAGGCGGGCGCCTTCGGCGGTGAAGGTGATCGGCAACGCCAGGGCGTTTTCGGCCGGCTGCGTTTCGGCCACGGCGGCGGACAGGTCTTCGACCCAGGCAATTTCCGATCGGGAGGCGAAGTACTCTTCCGGCAGCAGGGTCGCCGCCAGTTCCTGCGAGAGCGTAGCGAGCTTGCTCTTCTCGGTGGGATTGGACGGCGCCTTGACCCAGTCCGGCAGCAGGGGCGAGGCCGGTATCAGAAACAGGGCGCACGTTTCTTCGACCGTCCAGCTGAGCACCAGGCCGGGTCCCGCCAGGCCCGACGCTGCTTCGCCGGCGGACCAGGGGCCCGCCTCGCCGGCTTCCATTTCACTCGGCAGATCGAACGAACGTACAAAGGCGCCCTGTGCTTCTTCCGCGCCAGCACGGCAAGCTGCCAGCACCTCGGCTGCCTGGGAGGGTCCGAATAGGGGCATGGGGAAGGATCACCTTTTTTGCTAGCAAGCGTGGGTCAAATCCGCGCGACTCAAGTCGGCCTTCTTGTTATCGTCTGCCTGACAGCTAAACTTTGTCTTATTGGCGCAACCCCTACCGCCTTCCATTTTTGCCCGTTGATCTACGCCAATGGAGTCTCGTTCGCGATGAAGCTCATTATCGCCATTATCCAGCCCAGCAAGCTGGAAGCCGTGAAAGAGGCGCTCACCGAAGTGGAGGTCTTTCGCCTGACCGTGATGGATTGCCAGGGTTTCGGCCGCCAGAAAGGCCAGACGGAAATGTACCGCGGCCGGGAGTTTTCCACCAATCTCCTGCGCAAAGTGCAACTGCAGATCGCCGTGAACGACGATTTTGTCGAGCCTACTGTCAACGCCCTGGTGCAGGGCGGCCGCTCCGGCGACAAAGGAGAAATCGGCGACGGGAAGATTTTCATCCTGCCGATGGACGACTGCATCCGCATCCGCACCGGCGAACGCGGCTCCGAAGCGATCTAGCCGGACCTGGCCGAGTCGGGCAGTTTAACCAGGGCGAAAAAGCGAGAAGGGGCGGCCTGCGCGGTTTGTGCTATTGCGGCAGTTCGTGTGCGTATCAGTGAAATCTGATGCATTTGCTTTGCCGGGGCCGATTGCTTTTGCTAATCTGGGCGACAGTTCTCTCCCGCCGAGCCTGGTGGTCCTGCGCGGGGATCGCGGCTTCGGCTTCGTTCCGCGAATTTCGTCCTCGATGTTGCGGGTCGTCCGCGGCGTTTCGTTACAGGAAGTAGCCATGTTCCGCCTGCCTGCTGCTCCGTTCTCGACATCAATGACGCGGCGCCAGTGTTTGACGCTGGGCGCCTTGAGCTTGGGCGGGTTGACCTTGCCGGAGTTGTGGCGGCTGCGGGCCGAAGGCGCCGTGCGACCGGGCGCCGGGAAAAAATCGGTAATCATGGTCTACCTGCCCGGCGGGGCGAGCCATATCGACATGTACGACCTGAAGCCCGACGCGCCGGTCGAATACCGTGGCGAGTTTCGCCCCATTCGCACCAACGTGCCCGGCATGGAAGTGTGCGAGCTGATGCCGGAACACGCCCGGATCGCGGACAAGTTCGCCATTATTCGCGGGCTCAAAACGCGCGGCAACCACGACCCGACGGAACTACTGACCGGCGTCCCGGCGTTCGCCTCGGGCAACATCGGCCAGAACGCTCGCCCGGCGATTGGTTCTGTCGTGAGCCGGCTCCGCGGCGCGAACGGCCCCATTCCCCCGTATGTCAGCGTCTCCAGCCATAAGTTGCTGGCGTCTTACGACGATCCGGAGAATCCGTCCTATCTGGGCTCCGAGCATCGGCCGATCCGTCTGTCCGGCGAGGCGTTGCAGAATCTCAGCTCGCCCGAGGGGGTGGATGTAGCCCGCCTGGGCCAGCGGAAGCAGCTGTTGGCGGGGCTGGATCGTCGGCCTGATCCGCAGATGAAAACCTATACGGCCCGCGCGCTGGAGATGGTCTCTTCGAGCGCGGTCCGCCAGGCGTTTGATATTTCCGCAGAAAGCGAAGCGATCCGCCAGCGGTATGGCGAAGGGTTTGATCCCAGCGGCCAGTGCCTGGATTTTCTGCGGGCTCGTCGGCTGGTCGAGGCGGGCGTGTCGCTGGTTTCGATCGCGGCCCGATTCCCCATCGACCGCGTGGCGGTGGGGGTGAATGATCCCGGCGGATGGGACACCCACGCCACGAACTTTCGGGTGCTGCGGGGCAAGCTGCCGCAATACGACAAGGCGGTGGCCGCGTTGATTTCCGATCTGCACGATCGCGGCCTGGGCGACGACGTCGCGGTGGTGGTCTGGAGCGAATTTGGTCGCCAGCCGCGGGTCGGCAATGTAACGCCCGACGGACGCGGCCACTGGCCAGCAGCCGCCTGCGCCCTGCTGGCCGGCGGCGGCTTGAAAACGGGTCAGATCATCGGCGAGACCGATCGCCTGGGCGAGCACGCCAGGTCCCGCCCCTACACCCCGCAAGACATCCTGGCCACGCTGTACCACGTGCTGGGCATCGACCTGAACACGACCTTGAACGACCAGAACGGCCGCCCCCAGTACCTCATCGACAAAGGCCGCCGGATCGACGCGCTAGTGTAGGGCCGATTCGCTTCGCCCTCCGGAAGAATGTGCTTGAATTGCCCAGGGGAGGTTCGTACCTTTCTCTGCTGGCGTCCCGCTCCGCCGCGAAACTCCTGGCGTCTGCAGCGATCCGATCCTGCAGGTCCCAGCCTCCCTTACGACACAGCATCTTCCTGTGTCTGTTTGCGCCGAAGTCTTTTTGCTGAAATGCTTTAAAGAAATACCGATGACTGCGGTCGGTTTCCATTAATGCGTCAGAAGGAGCAGCAGCAGGAGCCGACGCCAGTGAGAAGCAGGCCGAGCAAAGCGAAGAAATCGCGATTTGATACCACACGCCGATTCCCTCTTTCCAGAAGCATTTTTCGCTCAGTTTCCGCCAGTCGAAAAATGGGGGCAGAAAGGCGAGCGGCGTCAATCTTCTATCGCCTGGTTGAGGATGCGCGTAAATTTCCTGGCGCCGGCGGCAGACAGGTGATCGGCGTCATAAAAATCGTTGTCCCGGAACCGGTCGTCGGATGCGAAGTCATGGTAGCTGACGTCAGAGCGTTCGCAAACAATACGAATGAACTCCGCCGCTTTCTGCGATTGTTCGGCGTTGAGGCCGTTGCGGTAGCATGCATGCACGGGCGTTGAGAATACGAGGCATTCAATGCCGCGCCGCTGGAGCGATTGGATGGTTTGAAGAAACACCTGAAGGTTTCGGGAGTAATCAGGGTTAGCTTGAAAACGCAGGCCATGCCTGGAGGCGATGCGGCTGCCGGCATCCAGGTCAAGCTCGCCAGAACGGATCAGACCTGACCAGCCCTGGTCGGTTCCGTTTCTGAAAAGACGCTGTTTGGACAAAAGACGATCGTGAAGCGACAAATCGGTTGCAATCGCAAAGTTGCTGTAGACGGCGGTGGAATCTTCGTCGTTCTGGGATCGTATTTGCCAGCAGAAGTAATAGATGCTCAAACGCGATTTCCAGTCCTCGCGATCAGCAACGATATGCCATGGACTAAAGCTTGAATAGCAAAACAGCACCCGACGCAGGTTGGGCAAGCGATGCGCCATTTTTTGGGCAATGTTGCAATCGTACCACAAGTCCTGATCCTGATTTGCCAGGTTATAGGTTGCTGCCTTTAGCTCAACAGGCATGACGCCATACATGGCATGTGAAGACCCAACAACGATCTGCTGGATTTCCTGGGGGGCGACGTGGATGCTGGGGTTTTCCAGATCTGCGGTAAGCGATTCGCCGCCCGGTTCCTGTGCTGCCAGAGCGGAAAGATCATGCGATAGTCCAGCGACTGCAATTCCCAGAATACAGAACGACGCAGCAACCCCGCTTCCGTACAGGAAATTCTGCGGAGAGAGCGTGCGTGCACAGGTGATAATGGGCAACTCGAGACAGCGAAAAGACAGAATTGCGAATCCAATCGTACAGGCAAAGGCAGTCGCAAAATCCATCATCTGCGGAGTATCTCCTGTAACGCCACAGGCATAGTACAGCGGCAGATGGAACACATACGCTCCATAGCTGATCTTGCCGAGTAACCGCAGCGGCAAAAGACGACTTAAAATCTGGAAGGGGAACCCAAAAAGAAAAAGACCGCCGCAAAGCAGATGAATCGCCAGGGTCGAAAAGGCGACTTCGCTCAAAATCTTTTCCCGACACAGCTGCTCCAGGCCAAGTGCGATCGCCACCAGCAGGCCGCCTGCCCAGACGCTATTGGGAACCTTGAAATCGGTTCTCGCCAATGCGGTTTCGTTCCAAGCGGCGATGGCGCCAATCGCTAAAGCGCTCATCTGCGTCACGGTAATACGACTCAGCAGGCCGTTAATCTCTTGCGGGGAAAAGCCGATCGTCGCCAGTTGCTCTGCGGCGCACCAGCAAGCGAAAGGCGTCGCGGCCAGGACCAGAAAAGGAAGAAGCCGCGACAGGTACAAAGGCAGCCCGACAATCGCAGCCGGCCAGAACCAGTAGAAATGCTCCTCGACACATAACGACCAGAAATGGGCAACCAGCGAGGAAGTCTCTGCATCCGGGCGAAAGTAGTCGCGAGAACTGGCCAGGAATCGCCAGTTGAACGTAAAGTCGGCGGCCCAGTACAGATCCGCCGAAGGGCAAGCGAAGGCAAGTACGGCCAGGGTGATGTAAAACACCGGAAAGATCCGAGCAGCCCGGCGGTCATAGAACCTGACCAGACTGCGATTTTCGGACCTGCTCATTAACAGGATTCGCGTAATCAGGAACCCGCTCAAAGCGAAAAAAACGCCAACGCCGATGACGCCGACGATGTCGGGTATCCATTGGAAAATCGCCACACGATTGGCGTGGGCCAGCAATACCATCAGGCAAGCTGCTCCCCGGAGCACATCCAGCTGAGGCAAATACGACAGCTGGTTCTGGGTGTGTTCCGCGGATGACATTCTAGCCCTTGCCTGTCGACCACTGCTGTCCTTGCTACCTGAAGCGGAGTTTCGCCGCGGGTGCATTATATCGAGAGACGGCCCCTCCCCCAGTGGAAGCCAGGCATTAATTCCTGGTGAGGAAAGGAAGAAGCCCAGGCGAAGGCCGGCGATTTCGTCCTGGGATTTTTGGGCGGAATTTCTCTTTCGACGCCGTTGGCAGCGTAACCACTCGCTCACGGCGATGCTCCGTTCGCGGCCGGGCCTGTAGTGAAATCATTGGAAAAACACTGTGAAAACGGGCCTTTGCTGGCGTTTGGCGGTGGAACGGTTGTGGGGAAGCGCCGGACAATTTCTGGCCTTTACGCGCATGGCGGTTCTCGTCACAATACCGCCCCATTTGAGTTTGTGATCATTCGCGATATGGCAAGGAGTGCTGAGCGTGAAAGCTTCGATTGTCGCCGCTATGGCGGCCTGTATGGTGTGTGGCGGCTTGCTGGTTTCGACCGTTTCCGCCCAGAGTCAAAGCCCGGTAGTCGTACTGGATGTAAGCAAAGTGTTCAAAGAACACATTCGCTTCAAACAGGACCTGCAGCTGATGACCAAGGACGCCGAGGCGTTCCAGGCCTATATCCAGCAGCAGGAAATCCGCGTCAAAGCGCTCCTGGAAGAGCAGCAAGGCAGCCGCCCTGGCGACCCGGTTTATAACCGCACCGACGAAGAGATGACCCGCATTCGGTCCGAGGTCCAGGTGCAGTCGCAGCTCAAAAAGAAAGAGCTGATGATGCGCGAGGCCAAAGTCTATTTCCAGTACTACAACGAACTCCAGGCGGAAGTCGGCAAGTTCTGCGACGCCCAGAAAATCAGCCTGGTGATTCGCTGGAACAGCGAGCCGATCGACCAGGACGACCGCGTCTCGGTGCAGCAGGGCGTGAACAACTCGATCGTCTATCAGCGGAACCTGGACATCACCCCGTTGATGATTGAAAAGGTCAACATGGGCGTGCCGCAACCCGGTCCCGACAATCGCAACGCCGCGATCCCTGCCCGGCCGTCCCGCTAACTTCTCTCGCCACGTCGGCGGGAAGCGTTGATCGCGAACAGGTCTCCGTCCTGGGGCGGCGGCTTGAGGTTCGCCTGGGCTTCTCGTTTTCAAGCGGGCACTCAGGCTTTGCCTGGTAAATTCCAAGGGAGATCGCGTCACTTGAGCGATAACACTCGTACGCAACAAACGATCGCTTGTGAAACCGAGGCCAGCGGTTTTGGATACTGGAGCGGGCAAGATGTCCGGATCGAGTTCCGTCCCGCCGAGGCCAACACAGGCGTGGTGTTTGTGCGGGGCGATCTGCCGCAGCCGGTTCGCATTGGCGTGTCGGCCGCGCATCGGCTGGAACAACCGCGTCGCACCACGCTTACCCAGCATGGGGTGAACGTGGAAATGGTCGAACATATTCTGGCCGCCCTCCTGGCGCTGGAAATTGATAACTGTGAAGTCTGGGTCGACGCGGCGGAAATGCCCGGCTGCGACGGCTCCAGCCAGGCCTTTGTCAACGCGCTCGACGAAGTCGGCATCCTGGAGCAACCGGCGACTCGCCGCCAGATTGTCATTCGCGAACCGCTCCGCGTGACCGAAGGCGACGCCTGGGTCGAAGCGCAACCGCACGCCGGTCCTGGTCTGACCGTGCGGTATGAGCTGGACTATGGTCCTGGCCCGATTGGCCAGCAAACGTATGAGTGTCTGGTTACGCCGGACAATTTCCGCCGCGAACTGGCGCCGGCTCGTACCTTTTTACTGGAACAAGAAGCGGTTTGGCTGCATAGCCAGGGACTGGGCCTGCGGGTCGGTCCGACCGATTTACTCGTGTTCAACGAAACAGGGCCGATCGACAATTCTTTGCGTTACGCCGACGAATGCGTCCGGCACAAAACGCTCGACGTCGTCGGCGACATGGCCCTGGCAGGCTGTGATCTGGTTGGCCGCGTTGTCGCCCATCAAAGCGGGCATCGACTGAACGCGGCCCTGGTGACCCGGCTGCTGGCAGCTTACGACCAAATCCAACTGGGGAGAGCCGCGTGAAGCCTTTGCGATTGGCCGTTATTGGGGCGGGACATCTGGGACGGATCCACGCCCGGCTGCTCAAACAGCTGGAAGAAGTGGAAGACGTGCAACTGGTCGCCATTGTCGACCCGGTCGAAGCCAACCGCACCGCGGTCGCCGCCGAATTCGGCGCGATGCCTTTGGCCAGTCATGAAGAACTCTACAGCCTGGTCGACGCCGCGGTCCTCGCCGCGCCGACCAACCTGCACTACCCGCTGGGGATCGACCTGCTCAATCATGGGCTGCATCTCCTCATCGAAAAACCGCTGGCGCCCAACACGGAAGAAGCCGACCTGTTGGTGAAGCAGGCCAAAGCCAAACGTCGCGTACTGCAGGTCGGCCATGTCGAACGGTTCAATCCGGCCCTGGCCGTGGTCCAGCCGTATGTCGCACGTCCCAAATTCATCGAAGCCGCCCGGGCCAGCACGTACACCTTTCGCTCGATCGATGTCGGCGTAGTGCTCGATCTGATGATCCACGATATCGACGTAGTCCTGTCGCTGGTTCGCAGCAAGGTCGTCCAGGTGCAAGCGCTGGGGCTGGCCGTGTTTGGTCCGCACGAGGATATCGCGCACGCCCGGCTGACGTTTGAAAACGGCTGCGTTGCCAATTTGTCCGCCTCCCGGTGCAGCTTTGAACCGACGCGGAAAATGTCGATCTACGCGGAGGCGGCTTACGCCCAGGTGGACTTCGGCGCTTGCCAGGCCAAAATCGTACGGCCGTCGGAAGAACTACTTAGTCGCCTGTTTGATGTACAGGGCAGCTCGCCCGAACTGCAGGCCGACGTCCGCGAGAATCTGTTCTCCACGTATCTGCCGCTGGAAGAGATCCAGGTTGAACGCGGGAACGCCATTCTCGATGAGTTGACCGACTTCCTCACCAGCATTCGCAGCCGCCGATCGCCGGTGGTTTGCGGCAGCCAGGGCCGCGACGCAGTCGCCGTGGCCGAACGCGTGCTGGCGAAGATCGCCGCCCATCGCTGGACCGGCGCTCAGGAAGGCCCTGTCGGACCTTTGGCGACGCCCGCCAGCTCGGTGCTCCGCGGTCCCGAATGGGCCAAAGTCGACGAGCAAACGCCTGCTCCGGCCGCTCCGCCAGTCGCCCCGACGCCCGCGCGTCGCAAGGCCAGTTAGCGAGCCTGAGGATCCCCTGTACGCCTGGCGATTTGTATCGCCAGGCGCCCCGTGGTTTGCTCCCCGGTCGTCATGCGACCCCTACTGCGCCGGAGGCGTTTGATGATCACTTCGCTCATGCTGGCGTACTTCGTCCGCCGCTATCTGCAGCGTCTCCGCCGGACCCAGAGTGAAGTCGCCCAGGCGATCAATCCCTGACGGAAGGCGAAAGCCAGCTCTTTCGTGTGAGCGTCACTTTTGTGGGTGGATTTTGTTAGTTTCGGTGCTTCTCCCAAAAGGCGTCCCATTGGTCCGGTTCGCTGAGGAACAGGGCGCGGAGGTGGCAGAGGGCGTCCGCGCCGTCGTTGCCCCAACGCATGCCGCTGCCGTTGAGGCGGTCGCCGACTACAGTCCGACAGGCCGACTCGATCGGACCGGAACCGATCTGCCAGCCGTTCTTCACGTAGCTCGGGTAGTCCATCTTGTGCTGATGATTTTCAAAATATTGAACCGTGACGCGATACAGTTCACGCGTCGCCGCGATCGGTCCGGGGTCAATCTCTTTCAGCTGGGCCAGCACGGCTGGGCCGCCTTCATGCTTGAGCATGGGAGCGTGACGATCCATCCAGCTCTGGCGTTCATGCTCGTCGGCGAAGAGCGCCTTCGCCAGTTCCACCAGGTACTCTTTCACGTGCCAGAAGTCGATGATGATCGTGGCCAGCGGAAAGTTGCGGCGAAGGAATTGCTCCATGCCGTTGCCGCCGTCCGAGAGGGCGATTTGCACCTCGGCCTTGTCCCAGCCGACCTGTCCGGCTTGGCGACGAAGCTGCAGGCCGAGTTCGTTTAGCTCGTAAAAACCCGACAAATAACGCGATTGATGCGGCTTCTTCTGTGTCTCATCATACTCGCTGTCGGGATTGTAGATCGACGCGACGTACGCCATGCGTCCCTCCACGCGACTCGCCTTGGGGCCTTGCCGGCGAACGCACTTCGCATCCAAACTGGCGTAAGCGCAGGTGCGGCCCAACGCATCGCGTTGCCACTTCCACTCGCGGTCCGCGCCGAACTTGATTCGGTCCTCCAGCAGTTTGCCGACCCGGGCGCCGGCATCTTCGGTGACGCGTTCGACGCTCGACTCACTGACGCGCAGACCGGTCATCTTGAGCAGCATGCGTTTCGCCGAGACCGCGAAACTCGACACCGTTCCGGCCAGCGACGAAAGCTCCGCCACGGCGGGCGAAAGGCAGCGTTTCGACAGCCCCAGTTCCTGATCCCAAGGCGACAATCCTTCACTGCAAACGGCGCAGTGGTAATAGGGGCGACGCACGCGAATGCCGCCTAATAGACAGGTGATCGTACGTCCTCGCCGTTCGACGAAGCGGGCGTCGTTCTGGCATTTCTGGCAGACGCAGCTAGCACCCTGGTACCCCTTTTTTTGCCGCGGCGTCGACCGCGGCTTGTATCGCCTGGGCTCCGATGCGATGCACAATGTCGCGCGCTTCGAACTCTGTTTTGCCGAAGATTTGACTGTCGGGTTTGGAGGCCAACAGCACAGACAGTTCCACAAGATGCTTGTCCGCATTCGCCCGCAGATGTTGCAAAATAAGGTCCGCGCGTTCCTGCTGCTCAGGACTCAACTCCGCCGCCTTCGTCAGAGAGCCGTTCAACTTCGCCATGACACCATTCTCCACAAGCTGGAAATCGGGACGAAAAATCGACACCCCCTCATCAGAGCAAATTTCCCACCCACAATCGAGACGCCCACACAGCTCTTTCCCGCAGGCAGCCGAAGTCGCCAGACTTTGGTCAGCCATTCTAGTGGTGCGTCAAACTTCCATCTTCGAGTGAGCGATTTCGGCCGTGCTGCTGTGCTGCCAAAAAAACCGGGGGCTAGCGCCCGGCGGCTGATTTAGAGAAACCTGATTTTATGGTTTGACGCACCACCAGGCGAGGAAAGCAGCAACCAGACTCTGGCGTGTTCGGCTACGGCAGACGGCTCAGACCTCGAACAGGCCTTCGAGTTCTTGCCGCATGCGCCGACGAACGCGGTAGTTGGCTTGCCGCACGGCCTGCTCGCTCATGGCGACTGCGGCGGCCGCATCGCTGACGGGGCGTCCTTCCAGAGCGACCATCTCAAACGCCTGCCAGGTGCGGGCGCTGAATTCAGGCCGGATACATTCCATCGCCCGCCGCACCAGCAACTGGCGATCGGCCTCAATCTCGGTCGCCGAGTCGTCGGGAAAGCAGGCGGCTTGCGGATCTTCGGCTGCCGGGTCAGCTGCGGCGTTCATGAGTTGCCGGGCTTCACTGCCGCCCTGGGCCTGAGGCTGGCGGTTCTGTTGGTGAAAAAAGTTCGCCGTTTTGCTGCGGGCGATCGTTCGCAGCCAGGCTCGGAAAGAGCCTTTGCGTTGCGGCTGGAACTTCAGCAGACCGGCCGCCACGGCGCGGAAGGTGTCCTGGAACAGGTCTGGCAGGTCGCTGGCGGGGACGCCGGCCTGCTGGCACCAGCGATAGACCAGCGGGCCATACAGACGCACAATCCTCTCCCAAGCGTCCTGGTCGTTAGCCTGGGCCCGCTGCAGCAGACTTAACGAAGTCCCCTGCGAAAACGAATCGTTTTGATCGGCCATAAGACAAGGCCGCCCTGCGTCAAGGAAAGCGAGGCTGGCCGCCGCCGGGCGACCGTCTGTTGGCTACTTGGGCAACAAGCTCAGCACGGATGCACTGGGCCGCGCGATCACATGCGCGGCGATCAGTTTGCCCAGTCCTTCGACTTTGGATTTCCCTGTTTCCACCGCTGCGGTGACCGCGGCGACGTCCCCTTTGATGACGATCGTGACATAGCCGCCGCCGAGTTTCTCTTTGCCGACGACTTCCACGTTTGCCGCTTTACAGGCGCTGTCGATCGCTTCGAATACGGCGGTAAAGCCTTGGGTCTC
Source organism: Lignipirellula cremea (assembly GCF_007751035.1). Lineage (NCBI taxonomy): Bacteria > Pseudomonadati > Planctomycetota > Planctomycetia > Pirellulales > Pirellulaceae > Lignipirellula > Lignipirellula cremea. The sequence goes on from NZ_CP036433.1 coordinate 1,550,178, forward strand.
CAGGAAGCCTAGAGCAAACGGCGGTTCGGCCACGGCGGTCTCGCTTTCATTTTGGGTCTGGGGGTGATATACGGTCTGCTGGTTCATCAGGGGGCTGATCTCCGGACGACTGCGAATCGCCTGGAGGGCCTCTGCATCGGGGCGCGGCAGCACGCTGGTCAGGGGCTTGCCGCCCATTTGTTCGGCCATAGCGGTTCCTGCCTCGAGAGCGGCACGCACCTGGTCGAGCTCGCCGGTAATTTTAATGACGAAGCCAAGAAAGTCGTTCAGTTCTGCTTCCAGGACGCTGACCGAAGCGGCCTTGCCCATCACGTCGAGAGCGACCATCGCGGGCGTATAGCCGGTGGTTTCTAAAATTCCCAAAGCTGACAAAGGGATCACTCACTAGGGGGAAAAAACGGACGACGGTACATTCTACCATGCGCCCTGGCAGGCAGCGCAGGAAATTTAACTGGCGAGAAAGCAGTCGCAGGAGCGGCACGAAGGCCGTCGCTGAACTCGCCAGAGTTTGGCGGGTGTTTCCCTGGTCCAGGATGCTGCGTCCATAGTCTGGCGACTTCGGCGACGTGCTGATTCAGCCGGGCGAGTAGTGCAGCTCGTCGAGCATTTCCGCCAGCAGTTCCAGCGGCAGGCCCACGACATTGCTTTCACTGCCGGCAAGCACCTGCAGCCAGTCGACGCCGTCCTGGTAGCCAAAGGCTCCGGCCTTCCCTTCCCAAAGCTCGGTATCTAAATAGTCTTCCAGCTGGGAGTCGGTCACCGCGTCCATTTTCAGCTTGGTCACGGCGACTTTCACGCGGGTTTCCTGGTCTCGCTGGCGGATCAGGCACAGGCCGCTGTACACATGATGCACGCGGCCCCGCAGCAAACGCAGCATTTGCCCCGCATGCTCCCGGCTGGTTGGCTTTCCCAGGATTTGCCCACAGCACTCGGCGACCGTATCGCATCCAATAATCAGGCCGCCCGAGCGGCGTTCCCCCACATCGGCCGCTTTTTGATAAGCCAGCCGGGCGACCAGTTCCGGCGGCGTTTCTTTACTGCAGATACCGCACTCGGCCGTATCCCGCGGCGGGTGGACTTCAAATTGATAACCGGCCGACGTCATCAAATCGCGACGACGCGGCGAGGTGCTGGCCAGAATCAGGGGAGTATTCATCTCTCTATTATCCCTTTTTCTGCAGCAGCGCAAAGTGAACCGCTGCCCGCAATTTGCGGCTGCCAAAAATGGCCCCCTGACTTAACTTCTCCCGCTGCGGGATTGAATCCAGGGCCGCACCTGAATTAAGGTAAAGCCTGAGAATGCGGAAAAAGAAACAGAAATGACCTCCTGCCCTGGCGACGAATTCTATGCTTGACCCCGATCTGTTTGTGGGCGCCGTGGCGATTGGCGTGGGAGTCTGGGCACTCTGGTCGGCTTTCGCCAATTTGAACTCTGCGTTTCAGCTGCATAAGGCCCAATGGCTGGAATCGCTGGTCGGTCGCATGGGCGCCCGCCTGGTTTATGCGATTGTGGGGCTCGGTCTGATTGCCCTGGGCGTCGCGATCGCGATGGGGTTTGGACCGAACAAATCGCCCTCGGCGGGTTCGCGTGAGAATGGCCGCCCGCTCCACGATGTGAGCCTGCTGCTGCCGCTTCTCTGAACCGGAGAAATCCGGGCGCTCCCCTTCTCGTTCGTCCTTGCGACTTGCTAGCCCCTGGCCGTGTCTTTCTTCCGGGCTCTTCGCTGCGCGCTGGAGGAGAAAACTGCGTCCCCCGTTTTGCTCATTTTCACTATCTCTCCAGGCGAGCATCCTGCCGGGAGAGGCTAAGGCGGGCGATCAGGGCGAGCTGTATTACCCAGAGGAGGGGGCGTGCTGACAGGGGGAAATTCGCCTGGTTCCGAGGGGAGCCACGCTCTTCTCCACAAGCAGGGGATGGGGCGGGATTCAGCCCCCAGTCTGTAAGATTGGGGTGTTTAGGTTGGCAATTTCGATTGAGCTGAAACTGCCGGTCAGAAAAAGTTTGCGGATTCCAGGTTTTCGCCAAACTCCAGCGAGTTTAACGACGATAACGATTTTACCGCCTGAACCAGGTTTGCGGCACGCGCTCTGGTTTAGCGGGGTTTCGGGGGAAACAAGGAAGTTGGTCCGCAAGCGGCGTGCGATCAGGTACTTAAAAATGATGCAATCAACCGACCGCACACACGCACAGAAACACTCCTTCAAGGAATGGTACTCGATGAGCCGGCAACAACGCACCGTCCTGGCCCTACTCCTGATTAGTCAGATTGCCCTGGCGGGCTGCCGACCGATCCAGCCTCGCTATTTGCACAGCGACGGCGATCTGTCGCACTACCTGGACTCTGCGACCGATCTGGAGTACCCCGATGTGGAGCAGGAACAGCTTCCCGACGCGGCGTTTTCGAACGCTCCGCTGACGATTTCGGATCCCGACTTCAGCAACTTCTGGGACGTCACCCTGGAAGAGGCCGTCTCGATCGCCCTGCAGAACAGCAAGGTGATTCGCACCACTTCTAACTCGCTGGCCACCAACCCCTCCGCCGCACGTGTGCCGGACGGGCTGCAGCGGAGTGCGGAAACGGCGCCGACTGTTTACGATCCGGCCGTGTTCGAATCGTCGCCCCAGGGCGTCGAAGCCGCCTTGTCGGAATTCGACGCACAGATCGTCGGTGGGATGAACGGCCTGGGCGGAGCCCCGATCGGTCGTCGTAACGGCGTGAACCAGATCGTCGGCGGCGTGGTGACACACATCCCGCAGAACCTGAACCCGGCCTTTGCCGGCTTGTTCGGTACGCAAGTGCTCGACCAGCAGCAATTGAACTTCAACGCGGAGATCTCGAAGAAGACCGCCACGGGCGCCACCTTCGCCATCCGTGAAATCAGCCTTTATAACTCCACCAACAGTCGTGGTGTGGGCGTGCCCAGCACTTGGACCTCGCAACTGCAGGTCGACGCCCACTTGCCTTTGTTGCGAGGCCGCGGCACGCTGATCAACCGCATCCCCACGGTGATCGCCCGAACCAACACCGATATTGCCCTGGCCGACTTTGAAGCCAACGTGCGGAACCTGGTCTCCGATATTGAAAACCAGTACTGGAACCTGCACTGCTCTTACCGCTTCCTGGCCCTGCAGAAGAAAGCGCGCGACAACGCTCTGGCGACCTGGCGAATTGTCGAAACCGACACACGCCGCCAGGCTCATGAAAAAGCTCGTTCGCGTCAGCAGTACTTCCAGTTCCGGGCCCAGGTCGAGAGTGCTTTGAACGACCTGCAGCGGAACGAACATGTGCTGCGTTACCTGATGGGGCTGGCCGTCGCCGACGGACGCGTGCTGCGACCGATCGACGATCCGACCACCGCCCGCGTCGACTTCGACTGGACCACCGTCAACGCCGAAGCCCTCATGCGGACGCCCGAAGTGCGGGAACAGAAATGGCGCATCAAACAGGCGGAACTCAACCTGATCGCCGCCCGCAACAACCTGCTGCCGGAATTGAACGCCTATGCCCAGTACGAAGCGTTTGGCCTGGGCGACGAGCTGATCCGCGCCAGCGGCTCCGATCGCTTCCCCGCCACGGGTTCGACCGCCGTCGACGAAATGCTTTCGGGCGACTACCAGAACGTGCGGTTTGGTTTTGAGTTCTTCATGCCGGTTGGTTTCCGTGCGGAACTGGCGGGAGTGCGGAACGCTCAGCTGTCGCTGGCCCGGGATCATGCCCGACTGGAAGACCTGGAGCTGAACACTTCGCACCAGCTGGGTCAGGCGATCCGCGATCTGGACACCAACTACCACCTGCTGGAAACCCAGTTCAATCGCTGGCGTGCCGCGAAAGACGAAGTCGATAACCTGCGAGCCTTGTTCGAAGGCGGCCTGGGTTCGCTCGACATCCTGCTCGACGCCCAGATTCGTATCACCCTGGCGGAACAAGCTTACTACCAGTCGCTGTGCGACTACCAAAGGTCTATCGCCGCGGTGCACTATCGCAAGGGATCGTTGTTAGAATATGATAACGTCTACCTGGCGGAAGGCCCCTGGCCCGCCAAGGCCATGTGGGACGCCCTGGGCCATGCCCGTCGCCGCGACGCCGCCAAGTACGTCAACTACGGCTGGTCGCGACCGAATGTCATCAGCCAGGGACAGACCTCGCAGATGCAGAACGGAGCCAGCGGCGAATTCCTCGAAGGATCGTTTGAGACCGAAGGCGCCTATGAAACGCTGGGAACGCCGACCCCGATGATGCAGCCCCAGGGCAGCGGACGGCAGCCCGAAGTGATCGAAGCCCCTCAAGGCGAACCCCAGAATGGCTCCAAAATCCTGTACCAGGGTTCGCTCCCCAAGGCGCCGGTTCCGAGCCTCAAAGCTCCGCAACGCAGCATCCTGAATTCGGCCGCGGCCGCTCCCCAGCAGAGCACGCTGCAGCTGGTTAATCATTACGAGCCGATCGCTGACTCGGGCAATCATGAACCTGTCGCGAATTCATCGAATCGTCAAATTAATTGGCCTGCTGCAAAGTAGTACAGGATTGCACGCCGGCGAACTCGCAGAACGCTGCGATGTGAGCCGGCGGACGATCTTTCGCGATCTGGACGCCTTGCGGCAAGCGGGCGTCCCGCTGGTCTTTGAACCGTCCCGGCAGGCTTACCATATTCCGGGCCAGTACTTTCTCCCCCCGACCAATTTCACCGCCGACGAAGCTTTGGCGGTGATCAGCTTGTGCCATCAACTGGGCGGCCCTGACAAGCTGCCCTTCTTTGCCGCCGCCGCCAGTGCGGCCGTCAAACTGGAGCAGAATCTTCCCGGGCGCTTGCGATCTTATCTGCACTCGCTCAGCACGGCGGTCAAAATCAAGATCGACGCCGCTAACCCGCTCGCCGGCAAGCAGCCCTTTTACGAGCAGCTGGTCTCCGCCATTTCGCAGCTCAAATCGGTCCGCATCACCTACGGCAGCCTGTCCGAAGGGGAAACGATCTCCACCCGGCTGAGCCCTTACCAGCTGTTGTTCCACTACCGCAGCTGGTATGTGATTGGGCGTTCCTCCCTGCATCGCAGCGTGCGCACCTTCAACGTCGGACGCATCGCCGAGCTGACACAGCTGGAAGACAAGTACCAGATTCCCCAAGGCTTCAGCCTGGACCGCCATCTCCGCAATGCCTGGCGAATGATTCCCGAACCGGGCCCCGACGCCAAAATTGTGATCCACTTCCAGCCGAAGGTCGCCCGTAATGTGGCCGAAGTCCTCTGGCACAAAACCCAGCAGACGACCTTTCTTGACAACGGCGTGCTGGAGTTCCGCTGCACTGTTTCCGGGCTGGAGGAAATCTCCTGGTGGATTCTAGGATACGGCGACGAAGCGACCGTCAAAGAGCCGCCCGAACTGCGACAGCTGATTGTCCAGCGAGCCCGGCGCCTGCTTGCCCAGTACGAAGACGAGTAACCCGCACACCGGCTTGGATCTTCCCCCAGCGCAGCAGCAGGGCCGCTCCCGCCCGATCACAATTGCCGGCCGTTCCCGTTACGGAGCCAGCCGCTTCTTCAGCGTGAGGCTGGCGTCGACCTGGTGGAATCCAAGTTTGGTGAACAGCCCGATTGCAGCAGCGTTCTTCTGGTCGACGGTGACTTCCACCATGGCGATGCCCTGGCCGGCCATTTGCCGCAAGGATTCGCCCAGCAGGAACGTGGCGAAGCCTTGCCGGCGCTGGGTGTCGGGCACCTGCAGGTGAGAAATTCCAGCGGCGTGTACGCCCCAACTGGCGGACAGGGGCGTCATTTCCCAGAGCATGGCCGAGCCCAGTTGCTCGCCGCCGCGACGCGAAGCCAGGCAGTAACGCGTGCGTTCCGCAGCCCCCAGCGTGCAGGAGGTCCACCAGTTATCGGCCGGCGGATCCAGGGCCACTTCTAACTGGCAGGCCCGGCGGACTTGCATCTGGCGGCGATCAATCAACGGCCGGAAACTGCGCAGATCCCGCTGCAATACGACCGAATGGATGGTCGCCTGGTAGTCGGCCGCCTCGTACCGGGCGACGGTCAGGGCATCGGAGGCCAGCACCCCGGTCAGCGCGCTGCCGCCGTACAGACCCAGGTAATACGGATTGACGACTTCCCCGCCGACGGCCGCCTGGGTTACGCCGTTGTGAAGCAGATACTTTTCCGCCTGGAGGAGCAACTCGGCGGAGATTTCAGCGGCCGGCGTATGATGAGCGACCATCAGCATGGCCAGGGCGCCTTGCTGGCGGAGCTGGGCTTGTTCTCCCAGCGGCAGGCACGCCTGGATGAATCCCAGCAGGCGGCCTTCCTGTTCGGCGACGATCAAACCGAACCGGTCAAAGTACGGTTTGCTGAGCACCTTGTGCTCCAGCAGGCTGGCTGTCATCGGCTGCACATAAGCGCGCAACGGCGGCTGGTTGCGCCACAGCTCTGCAATTGCCGGCGGGTCCGTATTGAGAAAAGGTCGATAGCGAATCAAAGGTCAAGCCCTGTTCCCCAGACGTGTCATACGACGTCTGATCGACGCTCTTGGGTCACATCGACGAAGATTTCGTCGTTTTCTACTTTTACGGCAAAGGTCGGCTGGACCAGTGATTCCAGCGAACAGTGTTTTCCTGTTCGTACATCGTACTGCCAGCCATGCCAGGGGCAAGTAACTGTACAGCCTGCCAGGGTTCCTTTCCCCAGTGGACCGCCCTGGTGCGGGCAGACGCCGTCGATGGCGTAAAACTCGTCGTCTACATGGTACAGCGCCACCATCCGGCCGGCCGCGACAAACTCGCGTGCTTCCCCCGGCGGACAGTCGCTAACGGCCGCGATCCGAATCCAATCCGTCATAGCAAAGATTTCATTCTACCGGGTGGCCGCATAGCAAAAGCGGGCCGCCGACCCGCCATCGGCATCTTGTTCGTTTTTCGCCGATCAATCAAGCGGAAACAGCAAGAAACAGGCGGGCCAGGCGTCGAGGGAGGGAAAAAGTCGATCGCCGCCGGTTGCACGACCGCCATCCGTGTTCCCGGAAGGAGGACCGACTGCGGCCCCGCCGCCCGATCCGGCGGCAGGTCCGATCCGGCGGTCGCGGCCCGCTTAAGGACGCGGATCGAAGTATTCATCAAATCCGATCCACAGGCTCCGGGCGTACCGAAAAAACCAAAGCGGAAACAGGATTGCAATCGCCAGCGTCAGCACCACCAGCCAGTTGTCGGAAAGCACCTGGTTGAACATCAGCACCGGATACGTCACCGCGACGATCAGGGCCGTGAGTCCATAGTTGAAATAGATCGAACCCAGAAAAAATCCGGCCTCGCGTTCCCACTTGACCCCGCATTCCGAGCACGTCTCATGCATCCGCAAGAAATCGCGAAACAGTTTCCCTTTCCCGCAATGTGGGCAACGCAACCGCAGGCAACGCCACAACAAGGTTCGAAATCGCATGCTCTTTTCCCTCTCCAGTTAATGCCAATCCCAAGCGTCTCCTGCAGACGCCCGGATGTAAACGGGGGTGGAAGGTTTGCGGCGCGGATTTGGGAGAGTACGATGGGGGTTTGCCGCCCGCCCTTCCTGCCCATATTGCGGAGGATGTTCGTGTCCTGCTCTGCTCGAATGACGCAATCCCTCCTGGCCGTGCTGACGCTGTTAACCCTCGGATTCCCCGCGACGGCCGCCCTGGCGGAAGAGCCCGCCCTGATTTTTTCCACCTTTGCTCTCGACGCCCTGCCGCTGCAGCCCCCCAGCGCCGCCGAAGCGGCCGAGTTCCTGTCGGAGGGAGACTGGCGCAAAGCGTCCCCCCTGGCCACTCGAGGAGCCTGGAATGAACGTCCCTCCCAGGCGCCGGCGGATCGCTGGGTCAGCCTCACGACGGTCGGTTTCTCGGAGCAGGCCGATGCCTACGCATTCCAGTTCAACGGTCCCGGCGGGGCCATGTCGCTGGCGGCCCATCTGCCCTTTGGCCAGACGCCCGTTCCCGGCGGAATGGCTTGGCGCTGGCCCTTCGAAACGATGCTCGGCGCCCTGCAGGTTGCGGCCGAGTCGCCCGAACGCGATCAACACCGCCGCCCGCTGCGTCTGCAGGTCAAGCAGCTGGCGGCCGACCAGCCCGACGCCGCCCCGGGAAAGGGAGGCTTCTCGCTGAACGAAGCCCGCACCCTGGCGCCCGAGCAGGTGTTCCCCGGCGTCGAGGTGATCGTTCACGCCGCTGCCTTTGAAGCCGGCTGGGCTCCGACGTCCGGGCCCGCCGAAGCGACGGCCGTGTGCGAAGTGCGGGTGCTCGACCAGGCCTGTTCCTTCCGACTTGTGCTGCGAGACGGCGATGTCGAACAGGTGGTGCAGAAAGACCGCATCCCGTGGGAGGATTACCACGACTACCTGGTGCGAATGTTCCGCTTTGCCGGTTCAAGCGACGTCACCGACTTTACCCGGCTGGACCGCGGCGAGCTGGAACTGGCGGCCGTCCAGGAGGGACGCCTGGCTTACCTCGCCAATCGCGAGCTGCATGTCCGCGATCTGCAGTCCCGTCAGCCCGTCTGGACGACCGAGCCGGCCCGCAAACTGGCGACCTACAACCCGCTGGATCAGTACGCCGCCGTAGACAGCGACGGGAGCAGCCGCCTGATCCGTTACCGCGGATCGATGGCCGAACTGGACTGGGAAGACGGCAAGGCAACGCTGCTCAAAGCGACCGGCGCCCCGGCCTGGGACCAGCTGGCCGTGAGCCGCCCGGCCATTGCCGTGGTCGAGGGGAACGCCGTCCGTTACTACCGCCAGGGTGAGCTGGTCTGGGAGCAAGAGGAATCGGCCCCGGCGACGGCGGGACCGCTGGCGACTGACGCCGCTGTGGTTTACGGCCTGTCCGACGGCCGGCTACTGGCCCGCTCTGCAGCTGACGGCCGGCTGCTCTGGGAATCGACGTCGGCGGATCAGCCGCTGGGAGCGATTGTCGCGGGCCCGGCCAACTGGTTCGTGTTCTCTGCGGGCGCCGAAACGCTGCTGGCGATAGATCCTGCCACCGGCGAGGAGCAATGGCGCTGCAAGCTGGGCGACGCCTTGCTGCAGCCGCCCGCCCTGGTCGGCTCGCAGCTGCTGGTCGCCGTGAAGTCGAATCGGCTGTTACTGCTGGACACAGGCTCCGGACAGATCGTCAGCCAGACCGACTGGCCGACCTGGCTGATCGCCGTGCAGCCGCTGGAAGTCGCCGGCAAACGGCAGGTCGCCTGCAGCGATCTCTCGGGAAAGATCACGCTGCTGTCGCTGCCCGAGCTGCAGCCGCAGCGGGTCATCAATCTGGTGTCGCAGCCCGTCGGACCGCTGCTGCCGGTCGCCAGTTTACGCTATCGCTGGGAGCAAGCAGCCGCCAGCGAAGAAGACAATCTGCTGGCCGAAATCCAAGGCGCCGACGCCCCGGCGGGGCCGGTGCTGCTGGTAACCGATGTCGACGGCTTCCTCTCCATCCTCCCGCTTGTCGCCCCCTAGATACCAACCGCCCGACCGTAAGGTAGTGGACCCTGATTATTGGGCCGCTTGTCTGCCCGACCCTTTCCTGCCCAACAATCCATTCCTGTCCAAAAACGGATGCCCGCGACCCGCTACGGGTCGCCTGGATTTTTCCCAGAAGGAATTGCCGCCGTGATTGTTTGCCGCTTCTTCGCCCTGCTTGCGACCAGTTTGCTGCTTTCGTCCTTTGCCCTGGCCCAGGCGCCTGACGAGTTGCTCGACATTCTGGACGATCTGAATAAAGACCAACAGACCGACGACCTGCTGCAGATTCAGAACAGCCACCTGTCGTACGTGAAGACCTGGCAAGGCGTGCGGCCGTTGCGGCCCGTCGCCGGCGATACGCAAACGTACCACTGGGCGCCGGTCAAGGGATTTGTCTCGCCGCTGGACGATCAGCCGATTTCCACGCTGGCCGCTTTGCCCGAGGCGGGAGCTTACCGCGTCTATCTCCGCCACGTGCTGACCGAAGATCGGCAACGGCCCGTGACGCTCACGATCACGCCGCAGTCGGGCGGCAAGCCTGTGACGCATACCTTTGGCAAGCTGCTGCTGGCCTCGGCGAAGCTGGGGAAAGAACAGGAGAAAGAGCTGCCGATCCGGGTCGAGTCCGATCTGCAGCTGAACACGCCGCTGGATCCGCAAACCGCCGTCTGGGAATACTGGGACGTCGATCTGCCTGGCGGCCCGAAGACGCTGTCGTTGTCCGCCGCCCGCCAGGAGCCGCAGGTCGACGCCGTGCTGATCACCCGCAGCAAGACCTTTCGCCCCAGCTTCTCGTACCTGGCGAACGATAACACGCTGCAGCGGATGTTCATGCGGTTTCGCCTTTCCCAGGTCGAGCAGCCGCCGATCTCGTATGGCGTTTCCGCCGGCCTGACCTATCACTGGCGAGGACGTCTCACGCCGTCGGGCGAAGTCATGTGGGGTCACCCGATCGGCCAGGCCAAGGATATCCCTGTCGCCGACTGGTCCCCCTTTATCGACGCCACCGAAGCGATCGTGCCCGGCCCCGGCGCCTGGTCGACCTGCCGGGTGGCGTTCGACAAAATTGATAACGCCCAGGTCGAAGTGGAGTTCGCCTGGTACCCGCACGAAGCGGCCGTCGCCCATCGTTTCCAGGCGTCCGTCAGCGGCGGGAAAGCCATGTTCCGCGTCCCGCACGGATCACCCCAGTATCTGACCGCCGCCGAGCAGCCGCGCTGGGGGATCTGGCAGGGCGACTACCTGCCTAACGGAGCCAAACCGGAAGCCGATCTGGTCGAGCGCTACTTCGACTGGGCCCAGGAAGCGGCCGCCGAACTGGGACTGAAAGAAGACCACCCCCGGCCGTCCCACTTGCGGTTCCTCAGCAGCTGTCGCGTCGGCATGGCCCATCGCGCCCGAGCCAGCGAAATGCTCGCTCGCCTGGGCGTCAACTGGGTCGAAGGCGCCCCGCCCGAGGTTCGCGAACGGCTGCATCTGTACGACGACGCCGACCAGAAGAAGATCAAAACGGGCGACGAGATTTCCACCTACACGTCGCCCTCGACCATTAACGCCAGCCCGCCGCTGCTCGCCCAGTTCCATCGTTATCTGGAAGAACAGGCCGCCCTGCAGGGAAGAACGGTGCGAGAGCTGCTGGGCGTCACCGAGACCTCCCGCCTGCGCTGCCTGGCCCGGCTGCCGTCGAATCCGGGCCGGTTTGAACGTCGTCTGTATTACCACTCGCATCGCTTCTGCCACCAGGCGACGATCGCTCGTTACGCCCGGGCAACCGCCGCCGCGGAAGCCCGGTCCCCGGGCGCGATCGTCTATAACAACTACTCGCCGCATCCGGTGTTCCTGACCGGCAACTCGATGAACACGACCGACTGGTTCCTGCTCAGCCGGGCCGGCGCGCAGACCCTGGGCTGGGGCGAGGACTGGGCGACCAACGGCAGCTGGGGGCTGGGGACCGATCGCACCCAGTGCGTCAGTTTTTACGCCGCCCTGGTCGACTGCGCCGTGCGCAAGCACGATTACCCTTCCGGCTTTTATGTCGGTTCCAACTGCGGCAACTCGGCCAACAAGATCTTCTCCTGTGTGGCCGAAGGGATCGATATTCTGCACCTGTACGACTGGGGCCCGATCGACGCCTGGGCCGAAGGCAGCAACGCCTGGAGCGAGTTCCAAAGCCAGTACGCCTCGATCATGAGTGCGACCCATGCCCTGGGACCGGCCGACGAGATCATCGCCCAGGGGACGCGTGAGAAGCGCCGGGCGGCTGTGCTTTACAACCGCGCTCATGAAATCATGAACGGCGGCGTCACGCTCAACCATGACTGGATGTGGGCTTTCATCGCGATGAAGTCGGCCCAGATTCCGGTCGACGTGATCATCGAAGAAGACCTCACCCCCGCCGGCCTCGCCCAGTACGACGTGCTCTACCTGGGCGGCCTGAACCTGGAGGACCGCCACCTGCAGCAGGTGTCCCAGTGGGTCGACGCCGGCGGCTTGCTGATCGGCACTGGCGGCAGCGCCATGTACGACGCGTACAACGACCTCAGCCCTGCCGCGGTCGAGCTGTTCGGCGCCCGCTCCGTGCTGGCTTCGCCCGCCGAGGTTACTGCCGATGAAACGGTCGCCTTTGCGGCCAGCGAGCAGTTCCCCGCCGGGACGTTCACCGTCGCGGCGCCCCGCGGCCATCGCTACCGCCTGGAACCGACCAGCGGCCAGCCCCTGGCGCATTTCGCCGACGAGAGCGTCGCCTGTGTGACGCAGAAACAGGGAGCCGGACGAACGATCCTGTTCGGCTTTTATCCGGGCTATACGTTCCGGGCGAACGGTCGCGCCACGGGGCCCGTCCAGCCCTGGTTCGTGCAGCCGCTATTGCAGCAGCTAGGCCGCCAGCGGGTCGAGTTCAGCTTCCCCGCCTCGGAAGCGACGCTCTTTGAGCATCCCTCCGGCATCGCCGTCACGCTTGCCAACTTCGCCCCCTGGAAAGCCGAGCTGTCCTCACAGCCGACGACCTTGTCCGTGCAGACCGATCGCGATATCAAACAGGTCATCAGCGGCCTGCGCGGTCCGTTGCCCTGGAAACGGGAAGGCGACCGGATCGTGATCGAAACGCCGTCGGCCATGGACCTGACGGTGGATACAATCATTTTGAAATAAGGAAAAGAAGAAAGAGAGGGAGTTCTTCTTTTTTTGCTGCGGGTTTGTCGGTATTAACCTGGATGGAAACGTCGATCATGAAACGCTGCGGTTGGATTCTTGTCGTCTGGGGAGTTCTCGGTTTGTTTACTTCCCGCACGACCAGGGCGGAGGCTCCGGTTTCCGCGTTGCAGCCGTTTGTCGATCGGCATGAGCTGGCCGGCGCGGTGATGCTGGTCGCCGATGCGCAGAAGGTGTTGTCGATCGAGACGGTCGGCTATGCGGATATCGCGGCCGGCAAGCCGATGCGCAAGGACACGCTGTTCTGGATCGCCTCGCAGACCAAGCCGATGACGGCCGTCGCCGTGATGATGCTGGTCGACGAAGGGAAGATCGCTCTCGACGAGCCGGTGGAAAAGTACCTGCCCGAATTCCGCGGCCAGCAGCTGGCGGTGGTCGATGATAACGGTGTGAAAAAGCTGACGACGCCGGCCCATCCGATCACCATCCGCGAAGTGCTCAGCCACATGAGCGGCCTGCCGTTCCGCTCCGCGGCGGAAACGCCGACGCTCGACGCCCTGACGCTGGAAGCGGCCGTGAAGACTTACGCCCAGACGCCGTTGCAGACCCAGCCCGGCACGCACTACCAGTACTCCAACGCCGGCATCAACACGGCGGCGCGGATCCTTGAAGTCGTTTCGGGCCAGAAGTACGAAACGTTCCTGCAGGAGCGGTTGCTGGATCCGCTCGGCATGACCGACACCACGTTCTGGCCGAATGAAGAGCAGATCGGACGCCTGGCAAAGTCTTATCGTCCCGACCAGGCGAAAACGAACCTGGTGGAGTTCCCGCTGTCGCAGCTCGGTTCGCCCTTGTCCGACCGCGCCCATCGTTTCCCGATGCCGGCCGGCGGGCTGTTTTCCACCGCGGCCAATACGGCCCGGTTCTGTCAGATGCTGCTGGCGGGCGGCCAGTGGAATGGCCGCCAGGTTTTGAGCCAGGCGGCCTTTGCCGAACTGACCCGGCGGCAGACGCCCGACTCGGTCCCCAACAGCTATGGCCTGGGGCTGATGGTTCACGCCGACGGCTTTGGCCACGGCGGAGCGCACGCCACGAACATGGATATTCGTCCGGCCGAGGATCGCGTGCTGATCTGGATGGTCCAGCACAGCGGCTTCCCCGGCAAGGGCGTGCAGGCGCAGGGCGTCTTCAAACGGTCGGCCTTGCAGAAACAGGAAGAATAAACGCCCAGCAAAGTGCGGGCTCACGATAGAATCAGGAAACGCTCCCACGCAATGATCGTCGCGAAAACCGCCGGCTGATGTTGCGGCGCGACCTTTTCAGGAGATTAAACTCAATGGCCAGACGACTCCATCGACGATCCTTTCTCCGCGGCGCCGGGGCGGTGCTGGCCCTGCCGCTGCTGGACGCCATGCGACCGGTCCACGGCGCCGAAGCAGCGGCCGACCTGCCGCGACGCATGGTCGCCATCCAGACCAACATGGGCATCCTGCCCAACTTCTTCTTTCCCGAAGGAGCCGGCCGCGACTACAAGTCAAGCTACTACCTCGACCGCCTGGCTGCGCATCGGGATCAGCTGACCGTGTTCTCCGGCGTAAGTCTGCCGGGCGTCACTGGCGGCCATACGGCCGACCGCTGCTTCCTGACCGGCACGCCGCACCCGGAACGCGGCGGCTTCCGCAATGGCGTGTCACTGGACCAGTACGCGGCCGAGCTGGTCGGAAACCGCACCCGTTACCCGTCGCTCGTGCTGGCGATGACGAGCGAGAACCGCACGCTCAGCTACACCCGCAGCGGCGCTCCCATTCCGTCGGAACGCTCGCCCCGCAAACTGTACGAACAGCTCTTTGTGCAGGGGAAATCGAAAGAGGTCGAAGCGAATGTAGAAGCGTTGCGGCAGGGACGCAGCATGCTCGATTTTGTCGGCGAGCAGTCCAAACGCCTGAACCGGCAGTTGTCGCCGGCCGATCAGCGGCGGATCGACCAGTACTTCACCTCGGTGCGAGAGCTGGAAAAACGGCTGCACAGCGCCCAGGAATGGGAGTACAAGCCAAAGCCGCAAGTCGACGCCGCGGCGCCGACCGATATTGAAGACAATCGCCAGTTCGTAGAAAAAACGCGGCTCATGTTTGGCATGATCAAGCTCGCGCTGGAAACCGACTCGTCGCGGATTGTCTCCCTGTTTATCGACACGACCGTGATCCACAACATCACCCACCACGGCAACCGGCCCGAAGCGCTGGCCGAACTCCAGGCGCACGAAGCGGGACAGTTCGACGCACTGGCCGAGTTCCTCACTGCCCTGCAGGGCTCCAAAGAGGAAAGCCATTCCCTGCTCGATCGCACCATGGTCCTGTACGGCACCTGCATGGGCAGCGCTAACTCGCACTCCAACGTGAACCTGCCCGCCCTGATCGCCGGCGGCGGTTTCCGGCACGGCCAGCACCTGGCGTTCGATACGGAAAATAACTATCCGTTGTCGAACCTGTACGTCTCCATGCTCCAGCGGCTGGGCATCGAAACCGACCAGTTCTCGACCGGCACAGGGACGATGCGCGGCCTGGAAATGGTTTAAGCCGACTGCGAAACGCTGCTCGCCTGCCTGAGACCTTCGTCCCGTTGGACTCCTCCTGGAAATTGAGAACGCGAAACGTATGTCTGCTGCTCCTTTTAAAATGAGCGTCCTGTCCGTCCTGCTGCTTGGGGTCGCCCTGCTGCAGTCGACTTTGACTTCTGCTCCGGCGCAGGCTGCCGCCCCGACCGGCTTTCTCAAGTCGCACTGTTATGATTGCCACAGTGCAGCCGAACCGGCGGGCGGGCTTGATCTGTCGGCCCTGGGCTGGGATCTGTCGAATGCCGAGAACTTCGCCCGGTGGGTGAAAATCTTCGACCGCGTGCAGCAGGGAGAAATGCCGCCCCCAGAGGCAGAGCGTCCACCGGCGGCGGAACGCGAGCGGTTCACCCAGGCGTTACAGCAATCGCTGCTGGCAGCAGAGCAAGCCCGCTTCACGGCGCAGGGGCGCACCGGCATCAGGCGGTTGACCCGCAGCGAGTATGAGAACACGATCCGCGATCTGTTCGCCATGCCGGGCATCGCCCTGGCCGGCGGTCTGCCGGCCGATGGTTCGGCCCATGGCTTTGACAAGAACAGCGACGCCCTGGATATCTCGCATGTAAACATGGCCCGGTATGTCGAGGCGGCCGAGCATGTGCTGGAGTACGCCACGGCGACGCAGCCGACCGCCCCCACCGTGCAGAAACGCCGCATCTCCCTGATGAATCGCGGCGGCTCCGTCGCCCATGTGGTGATGAACGGCGACGGCGTGCTGCTCCGCGACAAGCAGCCTGATCCCGACTTTCCGGCCTCGGGCGAGCATCGTCATATTGACCAGGGCGCCCATCAACGGATGGGGGCCTTTGAGACCGGCAGCACGGTCGGCCTGTTCCGTCACGAGGACGAATCATTCAGCTGCTACTTCATCGAACACACCACGATCTATCCCGGCTTGTACCGCGTGCGGACTTCGCTGTGGAGCTTCCAGTGGGACAAGGGGAAAGTGCTTCCCTCCCGCGGCGTGGAAGCGGCCCGGCTTTCCGTGGTGCAGCTGACGGGCGACGGCCGCGGCGGCCAGCATCCCAGTTATGTGCTGGGATATTACGACGCCCCTTCGCTGGAATCGCAAGAGCATGAGCTGGTCCAGTGGCTCAATATCAATGAGCTGATCGGCTTTAATACCGGTTCGCTGGCGCCAGTCGCCAACTACGCACGGAAGGGCCGGGCGATGGCGTTCACCGGCCCCGGCATTGCGTGCGACTGGTTAGATGTGGAAGGCCCGCTGCACGACGTCTGGCCGCCGGTCGCCCATCAGGTGCTGTTCGGCGATCTGCCGCTGGTCGAGTTCCAGCCGGCCGAGCATCCGGGCGTGCGTCCGCCAGAAAGAATCAAAGTGCGTCACCTGGGCGGGCTGAACCGCCCCGATCCTCCCGCCGGATTATGGACCGTGGGCAGCGACCAGCCGCTGGTCGATGCGGATCGTCTGCTGGCCCGCTTCCTGCCCAGGGCTTTCCGCCGGCCGGTCGCAGCGGAGGTTCGCCAGCAGTACGTCGCATTGGCCGCGCAGCGGATGGAGGCCGGCGACTGTTTCGAAACGGCTATGCGGTGGGCTTACCGGGCCGCGCTTTGTTCGCCCGACTTTTTGTACCATGTCGAACCGGAAGGACCGCTCGACGATTACGCGCTGGCGAATCGCCTGTCGTACTACCTGTGGAACTCGATGCCGGACGAACGCCTGACGGATCTGGCGGCCGCGGGCAAGCTCCGCCAGCCGGACGTCCTGCAGGGCGAGGTGGAACGGCTGCTCCGCGATCCCAAGTCGGAACGCTTTGTGAAGGACTTTCTGGGGCAGTGGCTGAACCTGCAGAAAATCGCGGCCAACGACCCGGACCGCAAGCTGTACCCGGAGTTTGGCCCTTACCTGCAGGATTCGATGGTCGCCGAGACCGAGGCGTACTTCCGCGAGCTGCTGGAGAAAGATCTCGACGCCAGCCACCTGATCCGCTCCGACTTCGCCATGCTGAACGAGAAGCTGGCCACGCACTACGGGATCGAAGGGGTCAGCGGTTCGCAGATCCGCCGCGTGCCGCTGCCGGCCGATTGCCCTCGCGGCGGCTTTCTCACCCAGGCTTCGATCCTGAAGATCTCAGCCAACGGCACCACCACCTCGCCTGTGCCGCGGGGCGCCTTTGTGCTGGAGCGGCTGCTGGGGCAAGCGCCCGATCCGCCGCCGCCGAACATCCCGGCGATTGAGCCCGATGTCCGCGGCGCCACGACCATTCGCGAGCAGCTGGACAAGCACCGCAACAATACGGTTTGCGCTTCTTGCCATGCAAAGATCGACCCGCCCGGCTTCGCCCTGGAGGCATTCGACGTGATCGGCGGTTTCCGCACCCGCTATCGGGCTCTGGGCGAAGGAGACAAAGCGCCGCGGGGATCGATCGATCCGTTCATCGGCATCAGTTTCCTCCTCGGTCCGCAGGTCGACGCCAGCGGCCAGTTACCCGACAAGCGGACCTTCGCCAACGTGCAGGAGTTCCAGTCGTTGCTGGCGGCCGAAACGAACCTGCTGCTGACCAACCTCGCCCGCCAGTTCGCCATTTACAGCACCGGTCGCGACGTGGCCTTTAGCGATCGGGAAGCGATTGCCCGGATCGTCGCCCAGACCGAAAAAGAAGGCGGCGGCGTCCGCACGCTGATTAGAAAGCTGACCCAGAGCGAGCTGTTTCAATCGCGATAACACCGGTCGCATTCGCCCTGCGACAACCTCTTCCGACCTGTTGAGACGGAACCATGCGACGACTTTCGGCCCCGTGCCTGACCTTGTGCTTGACCCTGCTCCTGGCGAACCTGCCGGGGCTGACTCCTGGCGCCATGGCTGCGGACGATCAACCGCCGGGCCCGCCCGGTTTACATACCCACCAGGTGACAGGCCTGTTCCAGCCGGACCGGGTGGCCGATCTGCGCGAGCTGGTGCTGACCCTGCCGGGGCTGGAGCTGGTGAGCGTCGATTATGAAACGGCGGAGGCCCAGTTCCGTTACGATCCCGATCTGCTGTTCCCCGGCGTTAAATCGGAGCAGATCCTGGAGCGGCTGCACCAGCTGGTGCGGATTCCGGCCAGCAACACGTTCGGCGTCAAAGCGCGCTGCGCCACGCCGCGAGAGCAGTTGACCCGGGTCGAGATTCCGGTCGCCGGGCTGGATTGCAAGGCGTGCAGTTTTGCCGCCTACGAAGCGGTCGCCGTGCTGGACGGCGTCGAGCAGGCCCGCGCCAGTTTCCACACGGGCGTCGTTCTTGCCTGGATCCATGCCGACAAAATCGACCGGGCCGCGCTGGAAGCGGCGCTTGTCAAAAAAGGGGTCACACTGGCGACTCCCTAAGCCAGGGACCGTTTTGGGGGAACAGGCAATCCAGGGAAAGCCGGTCAACGGTTACGACAGGAACATTCCGGGTAAACGGCACGGCCGCTACAAGCCGAAGTAGTGGGTATCCCACCAGAGTAGCCGTGCGCGTTCCAGCTTCGGGGCACGAACGTCGCCACGCGCTATTCGTTTTCAGGTTTACCCCGCCTTATGTTTCTTCAACGAATGCTGGCAGTCGCCCTGGTGGCCGGCTGCGCAGCCACGGTTTCTGGCCAGGAAGTCTTTCGCGAATACGTCACCCTCGCGCAGCCCGCCGCGAACGATTCAGCCCCCGGCAACGCCCTGCCTCCGGTCGAAGTGCGACCGCCCGCCACTGACGATACGGGCAGCGGTTCCGACGCCGATGCTTTGCCGCCGGTCGAGGTGCGTCCTCCGGCCGATACTTCGGGCAGCGGGTCGAATTCGCCCGCCACCGGGAATAACTTTCCCGCCAGCGGCGGCGACTCTCCGCTTGACCTCAACAACGGCAACGCGGCCGCTGTGGCGGCTGCCGCCATGCGGGCCGATCTGGCCCGTGCTTACCCCAGCCTGTCGCAAAGCCAGCTCGGACAGGCCGGCAGGTTCAACGAGAATACGGGGATCCTGCGCGACGGGCAGTCGCTGTTTGACACCCCTGCGGCCGTGTCGATTCGCACGCGGCAAGAGATCGAGGAGCGCCAGGCGCCTGACATGTTCCACGCCCTGCAGAACGAGGTGGGCGTGTTGCTGCAGAGCACGGCCGCCGGCCAGGCGTCGCCGTTTATCCGTGGTTTGACCGGTCAGCAGGTGCTGATCCTGGTCGATGGCATCCGCCTGAATAACTCTGTCACACGCCGCGGACCGAACCAGTATTTCAACACGATTGACCCGGGCATGGTCGACCACATCGAAGTGCTGCGGGGCCAGGGATCCGTGTTATGGGGATCCGACGCCATCGGCGGTGTGATCAATATCGTTTCCCGCGGGCCCGATTTGCCGGGTTCCTTTCCCGGCGACCCGAACTACTCCGGAGCCCAGGCGATCCAGTATTTCAACACGGCCAACAACTCGCCTTACAGCCGGATGAACGTCGAAGGCTGGGTCAACAACACGGGTGTGTTCGCCGGCGGCAGTTATCTGAACGTGGGCGATCTGGATACGGGCTACGATAACTTCCCCCGTCAGCCAGGCACCAGTTACCAGCAGTTTGCCGGCGACATCAAGTTCAACTACATGATCGACCGGGATCAAATGCTGACCTTGTCGATGCAGCACTTTGAACAGGAAGACCTCGCCCGCAGCGATCGTTATCCGGGCTACCCGGGCGATCGCAATAACAGCAACTCCTTCGCCGCGGCGACCTTCTTTGATCCGCAGCAGCGCGACCTGACCTACCTGCGGTACCAGGCGCTGGACCCGTTGCCGTTTATCGATGCGGTGACCGTGACCGCTTCCTATAACCGCCAGAAGGAAACCGTCACCCGCGGAGTGCCGACGACGCGCGCCCAGACCACCGATGTCGATACAGTCGGCGTGAGTGCGGTCGCCTCGAAAGAGATGTACAACCTGGGCAAGCTGACGTCCGGCGTGGACTGGTACTACGACGATGTCGATTCGCCGTTCTGGGGCGCCAGCGGTCCGATCATTCCCGATGACGCGTATTACAGCCGCATTGGCGCCTTTGTGAACTGGAACGTGCCGTTGACCGAACGCTTAAGCGGCGTGGCGGGCGCCAGGTACGAAGCGATCTCCGCTGCCGGCACGCCGATCGTCAACATCGCCGGGGTGGATACGCCCGTCTTTGCCCAGGCGGAGTTTTCTGACTGGGTCGGCAGCGCGGGCCTGGTGTATGAGCTGACGCCGGAGGTGCATCTGGTCGGTTCCATTGCCGAGGGCTTCAGGGCGCCGAACCTGAGCGACCTGATGTCGAACAACCCGAACGTGCAGCAGCAGGGCCAGAGCATCCCCAGCCTGGGCCTGCAGCCGGAGCACTCGATCACGTACGAGGTGGGCGTCAAAACAGATACCGGCCGCCTGCGCACGCAGACGTTCGTCTACTGGATCGACCTGCAGGACAACATCGTTTCGCAGACGACGCCTACGCCGTTTACTTTCTCGTCCGCCAACCAGGATTCGTATATCCAGGGCGTCGAGTTCAATGGCGAGCTGCTGCTGGAACGCGGCTGGTCGCTGTACGGCAACTTCTGGTACACGTACGGCCAGAACCAGGTGACGAATGCCCCGCTCAGCCGGATTCCGCCGATGCAGGGGATCATGGGCTTTCGCTATCGCAGCCCGCGCCAGGGGCGGTACTTTGATATTTATACCTGGATGTCGGATCGCCAGGATCGCCTGGACCCGGTCAGCGACGTGCGGGACGAACGCATCCCGATCGGCGGCACCCCCGGCTTCGCCACGCTCAACCTGCGCGGCGGCCAGAGCTTCGGCGCCCATCAGCAGCACAAGCTGAGCCTGAGCCTGGAGAACCTTACTGACCAGCCGTACCTGGTGCAAGGGTCGGGCGTTTACGGAACCGGTTTCACGGCCCGTATGGGTTACACCTGGACCCGGTAATCAACCACGCTCTCCAGCGGTCGTGTCCGCCTGGATCTTTCCCACGGTCGAGCGGGCGTAGTGCCTGCTCGGCCGTTTTTTCGTAATGCGGGCGCCCTTAGCGATAGGAGCGAACGACCGTGACCGGCCGGTCCGTCAGTGCTTGCCGCGGAGTCGTTCTTTCGACGGCAGCACTTCCAGGCAGGTGGTCCACCAGCCGGTGTGGACGGTTTCGATGAACTCCTGCGGCAGGCCTTCGGCTTGCATCTCGCGGGCCAGTCGCAGGTAGTCGTACTCGACCGGCACAAACTCCACCTGCAGGCCCGTGTCAGGCCGGTGCTCCAGGAGCGTATACCAGACGTTCCGGGCGCCGTCGTTCTCTGGTCGTCCTAATACGCCGACGTTGACGAATCGGCCCGGTCCACGCGGGCCGGCGAACGTCCTTTCCCATTTGATGCCGGTATGCGTCGCGGCGATCACGTCGGCCTGTTCGTTCTTTGCAAGCCATTCCAGGAAGTGGGTGGGGGTGGTCGACTCCCAGAGAAACTCATTCACCTTGCGCGGGCTGCCGTGGCACAGCAGCAACTGCAGCGGGCCCAGTTCCAGCCGACGCTGGGCGGGCAGGGAACGCATGAACTCCCGGTTGGCCGCCGACGTGTTCCGCAGTGTGTAGTCGTAGCTGATCTGGGCAAAGTGGTTGTCGCGGGGGTCGGTATAGCCGCACTGGCAATCGTCCAGCTGGTTGCCGATGGAGTCGTCGTAGTTCCCCTGCAGGCAAAGGACCTGGTGCTGGTCGATCAGGGGAAACACACGATCGGGGTGCGGCCCAAAGGCGCCCAGGTCGCCCAGGCAATAGCAGGCGTCGACGCCGCGATTTTTTGCATCGCCCAGGGCCGCCTCGAAGGCGAGGTAGTTGTTATAGACGCCGCCAAAACAGGCGATGCGCGTTCCCGACAGTGCGGCCATGGTTACTTTGACGAGGCGTTGGAACAGATGGCCCCGTACAGATAACAGGTGTAGCAGGCGCCGTGGCTGACAGGGAACGGACGTTGCGATTCGGCCAGGGTCTGGCCCAGCAGGGAGTCGGGCGCCTCGATCAGGATCGGGCAGACATGCACGCCTTGATCCGTCACGATGCGGCTATGTTCGCAGACCAGTTGCGTGCGGTCGAAGCCTTCCAGCAGGCGATCGTCGATTCGTTCCGACTCGCGATAGCCTCCGCTGCGTTGCTCTTCGGCTCCCAGCTTGAGCGCTGGCAGGATCTTCAGCCGTGGGCGGGCATACCCGGCCGCTTTCAGCATGGCGACAAAGCGGGCGATCGTTTCCTGGTCCTCTTCTTCGGGCCAGGTGCGGGCGGCCGTGATGATGGGCAAGAAGCCAAAATCGACCAGCTTCTGTACGCCTTGCATGGCTCGCTGGAAAACGCCGTCGCCGCGGATGGGATCGTTCGTCTCCGGAGAGAAGCCGTCGATCGACACGCGAAACTCCAGCGAGTACAGGCCGCCCGCCACGGTGTCGCGCAGCGCCGTCAGCCATGCTTCTTTTAGCACGGTGCCATTGGTGAGCACGGTCGCCGGACCAACCTGCAGCGTGGCGATGAGGATCTGCGTCATGTCCGGATTGAGAAACGGCTCGCCCCCGGTGAAGTAGTATTCCTTGACCCCCAGCGTCGCCGATTCGGCCAGCCGCGTTTGCACTTCTTCCAGCGACAGGAACCCGAAGTTTTTGTTTTTGGGACTGCAGCTGATGAAGCAGTGATGACAGGTCAAATTGCAGAGCGTGCCCGCCGCCTGGAACCATAAGTGATCCAGGTGCGACAGTTCCACCGAGGGCGAAGCGGTCGTATCGACGGGCGGGAGATTCAAGAGACGGTTCCGGGATGGTTGGCGTACAGGTCAAGCGATTTGCGATCGCCCAGGATGGAGAACAGGTCGCGGATCTGAGCCAGGCCGACCGTATACAGGAACTGGGAATTGCGGCCGTAACTCTTGGCGCCCAGCAGGTAAAAGTTGGGTTCCGGAGTGAACAGCGAGGCAGGCCCGGCCGCGACCTGGTCCAGACAATCAACGGACGACTGCCCCAGCAGTTGGGTCGCCAGCTTCATCGGGCCTTCGGTGGCGTAGCACGTATGCAGCTGCAGTTCACGCGACAGGGTGTGGTCGGGGCGGTAACCGACATTGGCGATGATCGCGTCGAACTCTTCCACCGCCGAACTGCGGCCGCAAAAGGTCACGGCGAACCTGCCGTCGCGACGTTCGATCTTCGCCACGCTGCAGCCGGGCCGATGGTCGATGGGGGTATCGACTGCGGTCGCCAGGGCGTTGACTTTGGCCGCCAGCTGATCGCGGGCGGGCAAGCGGTCGTCGGGGATGCGGCCGAAAGGCTCCGTCGGCGTTTCCGCGACGGGCGAGGCTTCCTCGTCCAGGCCGGCGCCCGGTTCGCCGCGGGTGATCCAGACGACGGAGGTGGCGGGGGCCGTGACGGCCAGTTCCGCCAAAGCGGCGATGGTGGTGGCGGCCGAATAACCCCGGCCGACGACCAGCGTGCGCTGGTTCTCGTAGCGGGAGCGATCGACGCCCAGGATGTCGGGCGGATGATAGCCGACCACTCCTTCGGCGCAGAGGGCCGTTTCCCCCATCGCGGGCGCTCCGCCGACGCCGACATGGTTGGGAGAGTGGAACACGCCGGTCGCATCGATCACCACATCGGCTTCGGCGACAAACTCTTGCCCTTGCGGGTCGCGGGCCAGGATGCGAAAAGTATCGTCGCCGCGTTCCTCGCCGCCGGGCAGATCGCCTTTGAGGAAGACATCGCGGCTGACGGCGAGCACTTCGGTATGGGGGCGCAGATCGTCGCACAGCAGATCGCTATGGGCCAGCGGCAGCAGGTACTGCTCGACCCATTCGGCTCCCGTCAAAAAAGCTTCCGGATCCGGCTCGGTAAAGTCGTCGGACTGGGCCTTGAGGGCGGCCAGCGCCAGGGGAGAGCTGTTCAGGCGAAAGGGGGTAAACATGCGGACATGGCCCCACTTCCGCACATTCTGGGCGATGTCGCCGCGTTCATAAATATCGACATCGTAACCCAGGTAGCGGGCGTACAGGGCCGTTTCCAACCCGATCGGGCCCGCACCTAGAATCGCCAGTCGGGCGGGCGTATCGACGGCCATCGGTAACTCTCATCGCAAAAGGGGACAAACAGGACAGGGCGCGGTCGCCTGGTCGCGGTTATACCCCAAAGGACTAACTTTCGGCTACAACCGGCCTGGCGTTCGCCTTGGGGAAAGTGCCAGAACGCGTCGCGAAAGAAGGTCGTTGTTCCCGACCAATGACAGACGAACGGCAGCCAGCAGCGGTGGGACGTGCGCTTTGTCGCGAACGACAATTCTAACGCTTGTCGCCGTCGTCCAAAGTGCGATAGACCACGCTCCGGGTTTCCCCGGCGTGATCATCCAGCAGGTCGATCAGGCGACGGAGCGCGGTCGCCGGATCGGAGCCTTCCGTCTGGAAGGTGCGATGATAGACCGACTGGCTGGCGATCGGCTGTTCGCAGCTGGCGAAGAACAGCGGCGGCTCCGAAGTCTGCGGCTGGATGCGGATGTTCTCGGCGTCAAAGGCGGCGAGCTCCGCCAGCAGGCCAGGAATCGGATCCGCAGGCGGCGCTTCGTACAACGAGGGCCGCGCCGGAAAACTCGCGACGGGATCCGTTTGGTAAGCAGTGGAAGACGCCTGGATGGCGGTCGGCGCCGCCGGCAAAGTAAAAGCAGTCGGCGGGGCGGCCGGCGATGGGCCCGTCCAACCGGCGGAATGCACCTGCAACGGCGTTTGCGGACCGCCGGGAGCTTCCCCCGTGGGAGTTTGTGCCGCGGGACGATGGGCCAGAGGGGCATGCGAAAACGGCGCCGATTCCAGCGGAGGCGGCGTCAGCGGCGGCAGCAGATCTTCGGGATGCGAAGCCTGCTCGGGCGTCGCTTCCTGTTGTTGATCGAGCCAGCGACTGAACTGCGGCGTAGCCATTAACGGCATGCCGATCAGGAAAGCCAGTACGACGAGCGAGCGCACGCACAGGCTGAGCGAGTTATGAATACCGCGAAGCGACAACGCATTCCCCAGATTTGCCTTGGAATCCTTGCCAGGCCACATCTGCACCCCCGCCATCACGCGGCCATCATGGCGGCGTTTTGTGGGAGTCTTTTCCGATCACCCGACGAAGCGAAATCCTTTCGCACGTCCGGGCGAGGGCGGATCATAGCGACACCCCTGTCCCGCGCAAAGGCGGATTCTCATCAAACGGTTCCGAGCTTTGCACGCCAGCGGCGCCAGCGTCGTGGACCTGGCTGCAGTTCCGTATGGCGTCGCCAAGGAAGCAGGGACTTCTGGCGAATTCCCTTACGGGGAAAGCAAGTGGTGAGGCAGCACGAGTGCTGCCTCTATCTTCCATCTTCGAGTGAGCGATTGGGGCCGTGCTGCTGTGCTGCCAAAAAAAACGGGGGCTAGCGCCCGGCGGCTGATTTAGAGAAACCTGATTTTTTGGATTGACGCACCACGAGTGCTGCGTCAAAGCAAAGAGTTCGGGTTCTTCCAATTAGCCGTTTTGGCGATAGCCACGGTTAACTAAAAGGAACAGCGGCTCGCGCGAAAATGGCCAAACCTAAAATTGAAACTTGACGCACCACTAGAAGGAATACTTCCAGGCGCCGGAGTAACCGCGGCTGTAGGTTCGCCCGGGACCGCGGTAGAAAGGCGACCAGTAACTGTGCCCAAAACTGGGGTTACCGTGGCCGTTGTAGTAGCTGAACGGATACCGGTGTGGGACCGTTGGGAAGTCGTGGGCGTATTCGCCCCGCCACAGCCAGCCGCGGAACGGCGCTTCGTTCCCGGTCGGTCCTTGCGTACCGGGCACGCCATGCGGACCGGCGACGGCCGATCCGGTCAGTCCGGCCGTTCCCACGAGTAACGCCAGGGCAATCAACCATCGTTTCATTTTGCTCTCCCTCCGTGCGAACTCGTCAGGCGACGGCCTCCAGAACCGTCGATGCCAGCGATTGCCGGGAGGAGAGAAATGTCCTGCCTGGATCGCCGCCGGTCCTGACAGATATCGACCAGCCGCAGGTCCGTTATTGCGGCCGACTCACGTATTGACGGTCGTGCCGGTTGTACCGATTGTGCGGGTCGATCCGCAGCCTGGAGAGCGCCTCGACGATCGCCGAGTGAAGGGCCAGGGGGGACCCAGGCAGGGGCGCTCCATCCTGCGGGGGCCTCACCAGGCGGTTCAGGCCTTTCCCCCGTAGAATGGTTGCTCCTGCCCGATTGCGATCGCCCGTTCGGTAAGAAGCGAGCGACTCCCTGCGTTTACATGCGGCTGGACAGACCGCCGGCGGCCGGTACATAGCAGTGCTGCGTGTAGTCCATGACCATCCGGTCGGCGCTAAAACGCCAGCCGAGCGTGCGAATGGCGTTCTTCATCCGGGCGATCCACTCGCGCGGCAGGCCGTCGCTGCCGCGGTTGTAATACATCGGGATGACCTCTTCCTGGAGCACGCGATACAGGTCGTCGGCGTCGCGCCGGTCCTGAATTTCGATGTCGGCGTGCGTGCGGCCGTTGCCAATGGCAAAGCCGTTGGAGCCGTCGAATGCTTCGGCCCACCAGCCATCGAGGACGGACAGATTCAGGCCGCCGTTGAGGACGACCTTCTGCCCGCTGGTGCCGGAAGCTTCCAGCGGTCGCCGGGGATTATTCAGCCAGACATCGACGCCGTGCACCAGATGCCGGCCGACGTTGATATCGTAGTCTTCCACGAACAGGATCTTCCCGCGGAATTCGGGCGTCTGGGCCAGTTCCACCACGCCCTGCAGCAGTCGCTTGCCGGGTTCATCGCGAGGATGGGCCTTGCCGGCGAAGACAAACTGCACCGGCATCTGGGGATGATTGACTAGCGAAATGACCCGCTTCAGATCGGAAAACACCAGGTCGGCCCGTTTGTACGTGGCAAACCGGCGGGCAAAGCCGATCGTCAGGGCGTCGGGGCTGAGGACCCGTTTCAACCGTTCCACTTCCTCAGGCGATTCGCCGCGGCTTTTCGCCTGGCGGGAAGCCCTGCGGCGGGCAAAGTCCAGCAGGCGGCTCTTGAGGGCCAGGTGCGTTTCCCAGAGCTCGCCGTCGTCGACTTTGTCGATCTTCTTCCAGACTTCGCTGTATCCGGCGCGGGTCGGCCAGTCGGAGCCCAGATAGCGATCGTAAATCGCACGCATCGGCGCGGCGAGCCAGCTGGGCACATGCACGCCGTTGGTGATGTGGCCGATTGGCACGTTCTCTTCTTCACGGGCCGGCCACAGATTGCGCCACATTTTCCGAGAGACGCCGCCGTGCAGTGCAGAAACTCCATTGGCCCGGCGGGACAGTTTGAGCGCCAGGACCGTCATGCAGAACAGTTCGCCGCCGTCGTCGACATTCACGCGTCCCAGGCCCAGGAGTCCCGGCAGCGACAGGCCGAGCGCGTCGCGCAGCGGGCCCAGATGCTCTTCGACCAGTTCCGCCGGAAAGCGATCATGGCCAGCCGGCACCGGCGTGTGCGTGGTGAACACGACCGTCGGCGCCACGGCCCGCACGGCCGAGTCGAAGCTCTCGCCCTGGCTGTGCATGACGTGGCTGATTGTTTCCAGCACGGCAAAGGCGCTGTGGCCTTCGTTCAGGTGCAAGGCGCCCGGGTCGATGCCCAGGGCCCGCAAGGCCCGCACGCCGCCGATGCCCAGCAAGAGTTCCTGGCGGATGCGTACGCGGCCGTCGCCGCCGTACAGGCGGGCGGTCAGCTCTCGATCTTCGGGGGCGTTTTCCGGCACGTCGGCGTCGAGCAGCAGCAACGAACAGCGGCCGACCGCGACTCGCCAGACCTTGGCGGCGATCATGCCGGATCGTGTTTCCACCCGGACCGTCACCGGGGCGCCCTGGGCGTCAAGCGCCGGTTCCAGCGGCAACTGGTTAACGTCGACTTCGCAATATTCTTCTTGCTGCCAGCCAGCGGCGTCAAGGCGCTGGCGGAAGTAACCCTGGTCGTAGAACAGGCCGACGCCCACCAGCGGGACGCCCAGGTCGGACGCACTCTTCACATGATCGCCCGACAGCAAACCTAGCCCGCCGGAGTAAATGGGGGCCGATTCGTGAATGCCGAACTCGGCGGAAAAATAGGCGACCGGTCGCGACTGCAGCACGCCCGCGTGTGTGGCGCCCCAGGTGTTGGTGTCGGCAAGGTATTCGCCCAGGCGGCGATGGGCGTTGTTGATGCGACTATGCAGCACCATCTGCCCAGCGCGTTCTTCCAGTTGGCCCAGCGACATTTCGGCGAGCAGAGGGATCGGGTTGTGATCCAGCTGGCGCCAGCGGACCGGATCGATATCGCGGAACAGACTGACGCTGTCGACATCCCAGCACCACCACAGATTGCGGGCCAGCACCCACATCCGCTCCAGGGCCGGCGCAATAAACTGCTCCAGAGCGCGAGCTTCGCTGACGATCGGGCCCAGTTTCTGGGCCGCGTTCACGAACATGCTGGTTTCGGATTCAGAGAACGTCCGGGCCAGCGAGGTTTGCGCCACCAGCACCCCCTGCAGCACGCCCTGGTCGATCAGCGGGGCGCCCAGGAAGGAGCGGTAGGCCTCTTCGCCCGAGTCCTTGAAATACTTGTATCGCGGATGACTGGCGGCGTCAGCCACGCTGATGGGCTGCAGCTGCTGGGCGACCATGCCAGCCAGACCTTCGTTGAGCGACATCCGAATTCGTCCAACGCTTTCAGTGCGCAGACCATCCGTCGCCGCCAGCATCAGGTTGGCCCGATTCGGTTCGATCAGATAAACAGAGCAAACGTCGGTCTGGAACCGGCGTTTAATCAGCTTGACGATCGTCGACAGGGTCTCGGCCGGATCGTGGTGATGCTGCACGACCAGTTTGACTTCGTCCAGCGCAAGTCTGAGAGGGGCGTCATGAACCGCTTCTATCATAGACCCATTTCCGATGGCACAAGAACCAGGGCGCAGCACCTAACCGTGTTCCCCCCCGGTCGCAATTGGTATGCCGCAGAGGTCGCTTTTTGCCGTCGATGGCGGGAATTGGCCGAATGCCGAGTCAAAAAAAGTCGCCCCTGCCCGTACGGCGCCCTGCAATCGGGCGGAGCTGCCCAAAGATGATGCAATCGCCCCTGGCTGCTTCACGGCGTGGAGGTCGCGCGGACACGGAATCTCCCGGGTAGCCCTTGCCATCCGGCGGGCGGCTTTCGTCGTCTGCTTAAGGACGAACGGGCAGCAAATTCAGCGCCGGCTCCAGGCTGAACCGGATATACATCTGCAGCGGTTCTTTCCCTTCTTCCCGGCGAGCTTCGGCCAGGGCGAGGGACATTTCGTTCCGCAGCGGCAGGGCGGCGCCGCCCAGTTGCTGCAGCGTGCGGGCGGCCTGGAGTCGGGTGTCCAGGTCGTTGTTCTGCAGTCCAGCACGCAGCACGGCCAGAGTCGGCTTGACGTCTCCCAGGGCGGCCAGCGAGGCGGCAGCTTCCAGCCGTACGGAAGCGTGCTGGTCCTGCAGGGCGGCGCCCAAAGCGGTGATCGCCATCGGTTGCGAGGCGGCGTCGGCAAACCGCAGCCCCATCGCCGACCAGTACCGCACCCCGGCGTCGGCGTGTTTCAGTCCCACCACCTGGGCCGGTGCGGCGTCGGCCAGGCCGACCAGGTCGGCCGCCTGGAGCAATCGCGGCAGCGGATAACGGGTCGGGTCGCGGACCAGATCGTACGGCGTGTCGTTGTGCAGGCGGCTCCACACTTCGGCTTCGGGCAGGAATGCTGCGTCGTGCGTCTGCTGCATCCATTGATGCAGCTTTTTATGCAGTCGGTGCTCCGTTTCCTGGTGCGCTTTGTCGCCGGCGAGGTTGTGCAGCTGATACGGATCCTGCTCGCAGTCGTACAGTTCTTCGCGCGGCTTGGAGGGACCGGCGTAGGTCATTTGTGCGGCGTTCAACTTGCCGGCCTGGGCGAGACTGGCGATCTCGCGGCGCATGTCGGCGGCGTCGGAATAGCCTTCGGGTTGATTGAGCGAAAGGTGCGGCATGAAGTTGCGGATGTACAAGTACCGCCGATCGCGGACGCTCCGCGACAGTTCGTACGCTTCATCCACCCGGTCGCGCGCCCCAAAAACGTACGTCCGCGGCGGGTCGGCCGTCGGGCCCAGAAAGTTATGCCCTTGCATGTCGGCCGGCGGCTGCAGACCGGCCAGCCGGAGCACGGTTGGCGGGAAGTCGACAAAGCTCACCAGGCGATCGACCGTCCTGGCCGGCAGGTACAGCCCGGCTTCTGCGTCGGCAGGATCGGCGCCCGGATCAACGCCTGCCGGCGCCGGCGTCTGGGCCAGGCTGGCGAACTGGCGGGGAAAGCGGATCAGCAGCGGCGCCCGCAGGCCCGAGTCGTACAGCACCCGTTTGCCGCGGGGCAGCCCGTCGCCATGGTCGGCGTAGAAACAGACGATCGTCTGCTGGGCCAGGCCGTCTTCTTCCAGTTGCTGCAGCAGGCGGCCGACTCGCTCGTCCATCACGGAGATGCAATCGTAACAGCGGGCCAGCGTGCGACGTACGGTCGGCGTATCCGGGTAATACGGCGGCACGGGAGCCAGGGCCGGATCGTGGCGCCGGGCGGCCGGCAGTTGCGCGCCGATCTCTTTTTCGAACTGCTCAAAACTCCAGACGCTGCTGCGCGACTGGTGCGTTTCCATCAGGTTGAAGATGCTGAAAAACGGCTGACCCGGACGGCGGTTACGCCAGTGGGCTGTGGGGCTGGTTTCATCCCAGTTGGCGTCGAGCAATCGCGGTTCACTGCTGGTGTTGTAGTCGGTTTTCACATTGTTGGACGTGTAATAACCGGCCTGCCGCAGGGCGGCCGCGTAACCCTGAAAGCGGTCCGGCAGCGGGAAGGCCGAACGCAAATTCTGCAGTCCCAGGCTGGTCGCATAGGCGCCCGTGATCAGGCAGGCCCGGGCGGGCGAGCAGACCGGCGCAGTGGCGTACGCCTGGGTGTATCGCGAGCTTTGCCGGGCCAGCGCGTCAAGGTGCGGCGTGTCGGCGTAGTCATCGCCATAGCAGCCCGGTCGCGAGCTCATGTCCTCCGCCGTGATCCACAAAATGTTCGGCCGCCCGGCCGCCTGCGTTTCCGTGACAAGGGAAAGCAGGGCGAGCAGAAAGAAACCGGCGAAAGCGAAGCGATGCATGACAGTCCCGCGAGAAGTAAGAGAAACGGCGGTCAGCGAAGGACGGACGTCCCGCTCAGGCAGGCTTGCTGCAGGGCGTTTGCTGCTGCGCGGCGGCGAGCGTGTTCCGCAGCAGCATGGCGATGGTCAGCGGTCCCACGCCGCCGGGGACGGGCGTCAGATGACCGGCGACCTCGACAACGCTGGCGAAGTCAACGTCGCCCGTCAATCGACCGTCGACCCGGTTCATACCAACATCAATCACCGCGGCGCCCGGCTTGACCATGTCGCCGGTGATGAAGTCGGCCTTGCCGATCGCGACAATCAGCACGTCGGCTTGCCGGGTGATGGCGGCCAGGTCGGGGGTGCGGCTGTGGCAGCAGGTCACCGTGGCGTTCGCCATGCCGGGCCCCAGCGGCGAGCTGCGTTGCACCAGCAGCTGGGTCATTGGCTTGCCGACGATCTCGCTGCGGCCGACGACCACCGCATGCTTGCCGGCCGTTTCAATGCCGCAGCGGTGCAGGATCTGCAGCACGCCGTGCGGCGTACAGGGCAGGAAGCGGGGACGCCCTTGCGACAGCAGGCCGACGTTGGTCGGGTGGAAGCAGTCGACATCTTTCTCGGGCGAAACGGAGTCGAGGATGCGCTCTTCCGAAATGCCCTGGGGCAAGGGCAGCTGCACCAGGATGCCGTGGATTGTGGGGTCGCCGTTGAGCCGGGCGATCAGTTCCAGCAGGGCGGCCTCCGGCGTGTCGGCGGGCAGGCGATGGAGCACGCTCTTCATGTTGGAGCGTTCACAGTCACGCTGCTTGTTGCGAACGTAGATCTGGCTGGCCGGATCATCGCCGACCAGGATCGCGGCGAGCGTCGCCGTAACGCCGGTTTGCGCGGTCAAGGCGGCCGCCTCCTCGGCAATTTCCGCACGGATCTGGCTGCTGATCGCTTTCCCATCCAACAATTGCGCACTCACCAATCATGCTCCTGCAGAAGACTCAAAAACAAGGGTCGCAGATAAACTAAGGTCGCCGGTCGGGCAAACGGCTGCTCGAAGCGGCCAGTTCCTCATGCGGAAACCGGCCGCCCGGTGCAGATTGGTTAGGCTACCCGTTTTCTTTCGCCGCGCTAAGTCTTGCCAGGCCCGGAAGACGGCAGAAAAAGCGCCCGCGGTTGGATCGAGTGCGAACGCAGCAGGGGCGATTGTTGGCCCGGCGATCTGCGTTCACCGGGTGCTCCGCGGCCCTGGCAATGGTACCCTGGTCCCCACGAGGGACGTATGGCACGGCTCCCTCGCGCGAATGCGGACGGAGGCGGCGCCTGTCGCCTGTCGTCCCCTTACTTGAATCAAGGAATGCAAACGATGGAACTGCAGGGAAAACGGGCTTTCATTACGGGCGGCTCCAAGGGTATCGGGGCGGCGATCGCCATCGACCTGGCGAAACTCGGCTGCCATGTCGCCATCAATGGACGCAACGACGACGACGAGTCCCAGGCCGTGCTGCAGGCGATCGAGCAGGCCGGCAGCATCGGCCACATGGTGGTCGGCGATGTGGCCAAGGAAGAGGAGTGCAACCGCTGCGTCGATGAGGCGGCCGCAGCAATGGGCGGGCTGGATATCCTGGTGCACAGTGCGGGCGGTCCGGCCTGGGGAAATATCGAAGACTGCCAGAAAGAAACCTGGCTTGAGGCGTTTGATATCCATGTGCATGCGGCCTATTACCTGTGCCGCCGGGCGTTGCCGCTGATGCGGAAAAACAGCGAGGGCGCCATTCTGCTGATCTCTTCGGTGGCTGGCATCCGCGGCGTGCCGAACGCCCTGGCGTACGCTACAGTGAAAGGGGCCGTGCTGCAGTTCACCCGGTCGCTGGCCCGCGATACGGCCGACGATAACATTCGCGTCAATTGCCTGGCGCCGGGCGTCATTCGGACCCGCTTCCACGATGCGATGACGCCGGAAGCCCAGGCCCATAACCTGGCCGTGCGGATCCCGCTGCACCGTGAAGGCACGCCCCAGGACGTGGCCGAAGCGGCCCGCATGATGCTGACCAACGAGTTCATCACGGGGGAAACGATCGTGATCGACGGCGGCACCTCGATGCAGGTCTGCCGGTAAGGAATGTGGGAAGAGAGGCTGACGGAAATCGCTGGACAGTCGACTTTCACTCCGTGAAAGATCGCGTTCTTTTGCGGAGCAAAAGACGACTGACTTACGGCTTCCGTCAGTTCAAAGTTTCTCGTTCCGCGCGAAAGACCGCTTCGTGCGCCGGCTCGTCCTGCAACCGACGAAACACCATCCTGACTACATTCTCTTCCCCTCTCCCACGAGAGCCGAGAAACGTTCGCTTTGCCTGCCGTTCGCCTTGTCCTTTTCGGGAGCTTGAAAAATGAAGAAATCCATTGGCGTACTGACCTCGGGCGGCGATTGCCCGGGACTGAACGCGGCGATCCGGGCGATCGGCAAGGCGGGCCGGAATCGGGCCAATATCATCGGCTTTCTCGATGGTTTCCGCGGGCTGATGCAGGACCGGACCATGCGGCTGGACGACGCTTCGCTGTCGAACATTCTCACGCTGGGCGGCACCATTCTGGGCACCAGTCGCGACAAGCCGCATCGCATGCCGATCGGCGGCGAAGTCCGCGATATGACCGACGCCATGGTCGAAGTTTATAACCACCACCATCTCGACGCCCTGATTTGCCTTGGCGGCGGCGGCACGCAAAAGAACGCGCTGCGGCTGAAAGAGAAGGGGCTGAACATTATCACGCTGCCCAAAACGATCGACAACGACGTGGGCCTGACCGACGTGACCTTTGGCTTCGATACCGCGCTGGAGATCGCCACCGACGCCATCGACCGTTTGCACAGCACGGCGACCAGCCACAGCCGGAACATTGTGGTGGAAATCATGGGCCACAAAGCCGGTTGGCTGGCCCTGGGGGCAGGCGTCGCCGGCGGGGCCGATATTATCCTGATCCCCGAGATCCCGTACGACATTCAGCAGGTTGCGGCCGCCATCAACCGCCGCCAGCGCGACGGCAAACGCTTCAGCATCATCGCCGTCGCCGAAGGCGCCACGCCGATTGCCCCGCCGGAAGAAGAGAAGCCGGTCAAGAAGAAAAAGAAGTCCCGCGCCGTGGAGATCGCCCCCAGCGCGCATGTGGGCCATACGCTCGAACTGACGAACCAGCTGGAGCACTTGACCGGGCTGGAGTCGCGGCTGACGATCCTGGGGCACCTGCAGCGCGGCGGTTCCCCCAGCGCGGCTGATCGCCTGCTGGCCACCCGCCTGGGTGCGGCCTGCATGGACCTGATCGAAGACGGCGTCTTCGGCGTGATGGTCGCCGCTCGGGGAGAAACGTATGCGGCCGTTCCGCTGGAGGAGGTCGCCGGCGTCCGCAAGAATGTCCCCCTCGATCACGACTGGATCAAAGCGGCCCGTAAAGTCGGCACCTGCCTGGGCGATGCTCCGATGGAGTAGGGGAAGAAGAAGATAGGATTCACCGCGGCATCTGCGGTGAATTCTCCTTTTTCTTTTTCGTTTCTGTGGTGAAGCTGCTATTTCCTTAGCGGGCGACCAAACCGGTGAGCGTGTTGGTGCTGGTGCCGAACTGTTCTTCTTCGATGCCCAGTCGCTGGAGCAGGGAGACGTACAGGTTGGCCAGCGGCGTCTGGTTGGGCGGATTGAACTCCAGGTGCTGGCCGTGCTGGAAACCGCCGCCGGCGAGCAGGACGGGCAGGTTTTTGCAGCCGTGTCCGGCGCCGTTCCCCAGGTTGCTGGTGACCAGCACGCTGGTGCGGTCCAGTAGACGGTCGCCGTCTTCCTGCGTCTCTTTCAAGCGGGTCAGCAGCTTGCCCAGTTCGTCCATAAAGACGCATTCAATCAGCATCATCTGCCTGATGTTCTCCGGGTCCATGCCATGGTGGGTCAGGTTGTGGTAGCTGTTGGTGATGTTCTCGCCCGGGATGGTGATCGTGGCGGTCGTCGGCGCGGCGTAGGCGATGCAGCGGGTCGAATCGGTCTGAATCGCCAGGAACGCCAGGTCAAAGAACATCCGCATCCGCTCAAACGAGTTCAGGCCGCGGACCTGGTCTTTGGTGGGCGGTTTCATGTCGACCTGCGGCTTGGGCCGGTCGAACCAGGATTCGTCCTTGGCCAGCCGGACTTCCACATCGCGCACCGACGAGTAGTACTCGTCGAGCTTGTGCTGGTCGAGCCGACTGAGATTCTTCTCCAGCCGTTTGGCGCTGTCGCCGACCACGTCGAGAATGCTGCGGCCGGAACGCAGTCGCTTCCGTTGCAGCGCGCGGTCCGCCGGGTTCTCGATACCGAACAGCCGATCATACACCTGGGTTATGTCGCCGTCGTACGGCAACGGCGCGCCTTGGCGGTTCCAGGAAAGGTTCACATGCTGGTGGGCCATGCGGAGCGAAGCATAGCGGGTCTGGTCGCCAAGCTTCTCGGCGATCAGTTCATCCAGCGACACGCCGTTGCGGAACGCCTTGCCGGTATCGTTCGGCGTGGAGGTGAAGATCGAGGACTCGCTGGCGTGCCCGCCGCTGATGCCGGGGTGGCACAGGCCCGAAACGACCGTGAAGTCGTCGCGATGATCGGCCAGACGCTCCAGATACGGCGACGGCTGGTAATCCTTGCCCGCCTGTTCCGGGAAGAAAGCCTTGCCGTACAGACCCAGGCCAAAGTTCATGGCGATCAGTCGCCGCGGCGTGGTCGCGGGCGGGGCGCCGGCGGCGCGAACCACCGGCGCCATTGCTTCCAGCAAGGGTAGACCCAGAACGGCTCCGCCAATACCGCGGAGCACTGTGCGTCGTGACAGGGGGGTGGTTGATTTCATGAGAATCGCAGGTGGGTCAGGGGCGAAGGAAAGGTTCGGTCAGGGCGACGTCGATCACTAAATCCTGCAGGCCGTAGTCGGCCCCGCCCAGCCGGGCGGTGAGCGTATCCACGACCGCACGGTCGGCAAATTCCAGGCGTCGACCCAGTGCGTACGTCAACACGCGGGTGGCCAGGTTTCGATGGAAGGCTGTCCGCTTTTTCAACAGGATCACCTGCTTGAGTTCATCCGCGTTGGTAAAGGATTCGCCCGTGACGAGCGTATCGGCCGCGTCGACCAGGGCGCCGTCCGCCATCCAGCCGCCGGGGCCGGAAGGGCCGCGACGCACCTGGTAGTGGGTGCGCCACTGGCCGATGACGTCGAAATTCTCCAGACCAAAGCCCAACGGGTCGATCTTCCGATGGCACGAATTGCAGGCGGCGACCGAGCGATGCTTATCCAGCTGTTCGCGAATCGTCTTGGCGCCGCGGATATCGGGGACGACGATTGGCACATCGGGCGGCGGTGGCGGCGGCGTGAGGCCCAGGATCCGCTCCAGCACCCAGGCGCCGCGAATCACGGGCGAAGTAGTCGTGCCGTTGGAGGTAACATTCAGCACACTGGCATGCGCTAGCAGGCCGCCGCGGTGGCTGTCGGGCGGCGTCGGCACGCGACGAAACTCACCGCCTTCGACCCCTTCGATGCCGTAATGCCGGGCCATAACTTCATCGAGCATGAGGAAGTCGGAGTCGATCAGCTGATCAACCGGCAGGTTGTGGTCGAGCACTTCGCGGAAGAACAGCGGCGTCTCTTGCGCCATCGAGTCTTCCAGCTCCTGGTTGTATTTCGAGTAGAGATTTCGGTCCGGCTTCATCTCGCCCAGCTTGCGCAGGTCGAGCCACTGGCCGGTGAAGTTCCGGGTGAAAGAGACCGCACGGGGATCGGCCAGCAGACGCCGGGCCTGGGCTCGGAAAACGGCCGGATCGTGCAGTTTGCCCGCCGCGGCCAGTTCCAGAAGTTCTTCGTCCGGCATGCTGCTCCACAGGTAATACGACAGCCGCGAGGCCAGCATGTAGTCGTCGAGCTGGTCGGGCGTTTCGTACAGGTACAGGAACTTGGGCGAGCAGAGGACGGCCTTGAGACCGACGCGGATCGCTTCCTCAAAACTTTCCCCCTGGGCCAGTTCCTCCTGGACGAGCGCGACGATCGGCTCGACATCGGCCGGTTCGGGCGGCCGGCGGAAAGCCCGCTGGGCGAAGCCGCCGATGATGGCGGGAATATCGGCCTGGGCCGGGTCCTCGGGCGGATGTCCGCCGAGGGCCAGGCGATGGCTGCGTTTGGGCCAGCCTTCGTGCAGGAACAGCGGGCCTTCCACTTCGATCGACTCGATCACGACGCCGGGGCCGAAGTACGGCTTCCCTTCCTTGCGGGCGTCGGCGAAGCCCCGGGAATGCTTTTTGCCGTTGTACCAGGTTGGCTTGATCGATTCGCCCGGGTTGAGGGTGATGACCGCTTCGATCTCGTGCGGGCCGCCTTCGGGCAGGTAGAACAGTCCCATCCGGCGAATCGTATCCTGGCGGGCCAGCTGGCCGACGACGACTTCGAGCTTGGCTTTTTCGTCTCCTGTGCGGATGCCATAGGCGCGGATTTTGACGCGGTACTTGCCGGAGACTTTGATCTGCAGTTCCCGATGGTTAAGCACCTGCCGGCTCCAGTAACTGTTGACGACCATGTGGCCGTTGTGCAGCTGGAAGCCGCCCGTGCCCAGAAGCTTGCGGTCTTCGGTGTAGCCCAGCTGTTCCTTGTCGTCGAAGAGTTCGTGCAGCAGTTCGGGCTTGGGGTCGAACCAAAGGGCACGGTCCAGGGCCTGCTCGGCGGCGGCGAGGTAGGACCGCATCAGCACGGGAGAGACGTTCAGCGCCTGGCCGATGTTGTCGAAGCCTTCGGCGACGGCGTCTTCGGGGAAAAAGTTGGCGCCGTCGAATTCAATGCCCAGCAGGTCGCGGAGGGTGTTGTTGTATTCGCTGCGGTTCAAACGTCGCATGATAACCTCTCCGCCGGTTCCTGCTTTGGCGGCGATCGCCTGGTCGAGATTCATGGCGATCCAGGAGACGGTTTGGTCGACCGATTTGGGGTCGGGCTGCGGCTTCGCTTCCGGGGGCGGCATTTCGCCCAGGTTCAGCCGGTTCATGACTTCCTCCCAGCGATCAGCGTCGACGCCTTCGGCCAGATCGCCGCGGAGCGTATCCACGCGGAACGATCCTTCGGCCTTCTCCGCCCCATGGCAGGAGAGGCAGTGGCGGTTCAAGAACGGCTGAATATGGTTCGGGAAGTCGGCGCCGGAAGCAGCAGAAACGGTCGCCAGCAGCAGGACCGGCAGGGAGCAGCACGCCCGCCACAGAGGGGCCCATGCTTTGCGGTGTTCAGGCCGCAGGCGGCAGCTGGCAATCATACGTTCGCACTCAGTTATCAGCAGGAAAAAAGGACGGGCTCGCAGTCAGGTGCGCCCTTCTATTATAGGCGACCTTCCCCGTTAGTTGCCATGGAATTAATTCTAACGGATCTTCACCTGTGCCTAATGGCGGCGCGTCTGCCAGACGGGTCCGGTTCGCCCACGGAAGGGGCCGCCAGGCCTCCTCGCGGTACATCGGGCCCGCGTGTCCGATCGGCCGTTTTTCGGTATCATGCAATCTGGGCGGCGCTGCCTGCAAAGGCGGCGGCAGCGGTCGCCCTGGCGAAGAACTGGCCGCCCTGGGGAAGCCTCTTGAAGACGCCCTTTGATGGAAGAGTTGGCGAATGACGCTGGAACGTGAGCTGCTGCATCCGCGTGATGAAATCATGCAGACGATGGACCGCATCTATCGGTATCGCATGACGACCACCTCGGGCGGGAACCTGTCGATCCGCGAGGATTCGGGCGACATCTGGATTTCTCCCGCCAGGGTCGACAAGGGGAATCTCACGCGGGCCGATGTCGTCTGCCTGCATGCGGACGGCGTGGTCGAGGGGCTGCATCCGCCCTCTTCAGAGTTCCCCTTCCACAAGGCCATTTACGCGGCCCGGCCGGATATCAGGGCGATTGTACACGCCCATCCGATCGCCCTGGTGGCGTTCAGTATTTGCCGGCAAACGCCCAACACGCGGTTGTTCCATCAGGCCCATTCGGTCTGCGGCCAGATCGGCTTTGCCCAGTACGCTTGCCCCGGGAGCGAGCAGCTGGGCAGCAACATTGCGGCCACGTTTGCCGAAGGCTGCGACAGTGTGATTCTCGAGAACCACGGCGTGGTCGTCGGCGGCCAGTCGCTGGCCCAGGCGTTCCAGCGGTTTGAAGCACTTGAATTTGCGGGGAAGACGCTCATCAAAGCCCGGCAACTAGGCAGCGTGAATTTCCTGGACGATCTGCAGCTGCAGCTGGCGGCCGATCGCAGCATTGATTTTGAATCGTTCGAGCCGGGGATCGCGACGGCGGCGGAACGGGAGTTACGTCGGCAACTGTGCGAGTTTGTCCGGCGCGGCTGCCGGCAGCGTCTGCTGATCAGCACCGAGGGCAGTTTCTCGGCCCGGCTGGATGATGGCTCGTTCCTGATTACGCCCACGCGGCACGACCGGGAACGGCTGCAGCTGGACGACCTGGTGCTGGTCCGGGGGAACCAGCGGGAAGCGGGCAAGCTGGCCAGTCGCGCGGCCAAAGCCCACCAGGCGATTTACAACCAGCAGCCGGAGGTGCAGGCGATTGTGTTCGCCCATCCGGTCAACGCCACGGCATTCAGCGTGACGGACGCGGAACTGGATGTCCGCACCATCCCGGAAAGCTACGTCTTTTTGCGGGACGTCCGCCGAGCTCCGTATGGCGTGCAGTACCGCGACGACGGCCAGATCGCCGGCTGCATCTCTCCCGCCACGCCGGCCGCCGTGCTGGAAAACGACGGCGTGATGGTGACGGGCCGCAGCGTACTCGACGCGTTTGATCGACTGGAAGTGCTGGAATCGACCGCCGAGGCCGTGATCAACGCCCGGGCGCTGGGCGACATTTCCACCATGCCTGACGGCGTGATCGAAGAGCTGTGCGCGACGTTCCAGTTGCCGCCGCCGGGGTAGACAATCGCCGTTTAAATGTGCAGCTCGACGACGTCTTTGTCGCTTAAAATATAGTCGCCTTTAACGATGGAGCCGCCGTGGACCTGGCTGCCCCAGACTTTGGCGAACTTGAGCTTCTCGGCAAAGTCGCGGTGGACCAGCTCGGCCATGTCGAGCAGCAGGCTGCCGGTTTTCAGGGTGTACGGCTTGTCGTAGTTCGGCTCTTTCTGCGTCGGCAGTTTGGTATAAACGCGGACCACGTCCATCGCCTGGTAGACGGCGTCGCGCAGCGGCTCCAGGCCCGTTTTCTGGTCGGCCGAAATTTCGAACGTTTCCAGGTCCAGCGGGCAGAACTCGTGGAGCAGTTCCAGCCGGTCGGCCGCTTCGGGCAGGTCCATTTTGTTCAGCACCAAAAAGGTGCGGGTAAAAGAGACGCCGATATCTTCCTCGTGCAGGTACGACTCCCGGCCGAGCCGCGTTTTGGAGTCGGCGAACCGCTGCAGCACTTCCTGGAGTTGTTCAATGCCGTCGTCGCTGCCCAGATCGACCAGTAACAGCACCAGATCGGCGCCGCGGACCAGTCCCTGCGTGATCGGATCAAAGACGTCGACCGTAATTGGCGGCGTGTCGACCAGCTGCACGCTGACATCTTCCCAGGGCATCATCCCCGGGGACGGTTCGTGCGTGCTGAACGGGTACACGGCGACCACCGGCGTGGCCCGCGTCAGGCTGGCCAGCAACTGGCTTTTGCCGGCGTTGGGTCCGCCGACGATCACGGCGCGGCCGGCTCCCTGGTGGGGCAGGCGGAAACCGCGAAGTTTGCCGGGCGCTTTTTTGGCGGCTTCGACATCCTGCCGGGCGCGGCTGATCTTGGTTTTGAGATCGGCCTGCAGGCGGTCGGTCCCTTTATGTTTGGGGATTTCGCGGAGCATCCATTCCAGGCAGCGCTGCTCTTCCTCGGGGGTGGCCGCCTGGCGATAGGCCTGTTCGGCCTTGAGATACTGTTGCGTCAGATTGGCAGGCATAAGAAAGAGCCGTGGGTTACGTGCAGGTTGCGAGGGCGTGGCGCCGAAGTCCGTGCGGCGAAGGGCTGATTGAACGTTTTCGATCGCGTGACTACGATAACGGCATGTACATGGGACGTTACCTGCAGGCCGCCGCCCTGATTTTACTGCCGATTGGCATGCTGCTCAATTTGACCGGCAACTCGGGCGAGTTTTTCGGCGTGAACCATATGGTTTACTTGCTGGCGTTTGGGATTGCGCTCTTCTGCATGGGCCGCATCCTGGAGAACCACGAACGGCATTAAGTTCAACCAGGCTTTGTCGCCGCCTGCTTCCCAAGTCCCCTGCGTTGGGATTGAGCGTTACGGCTGGCGGTAAACGGCGCCGGAGTAAAACGGGTTTTCTGGCAGCAGGGTCGCAACGGGCTGCAGTTGCAGCGATTGGATTGTCTCCGCCAGCCAGCTGGCTGTCTCGGGATAGTCCGACGCTTTGATATGGTCGAGGCTGATCTGCAGCTGGTCCGGAGTCAAGGCAGTCCAGTTCACCTCGATTTCGGTTGCCAGTCGCTCCAGGTAGGCCTCGCGGGATTCGTCTTCGCCGCGGATTTGATCGATCAGCACCAGCCGTCCGCCGGGCGCCAGCAGGTGGGTCGCCTGGCTCAGCACGGTCCGCTTCTGTTCCGGTCCGAAGTGAT
This sequence comes from Lignipirellula cremea, assembly GCF_007751035.1. Taxonomy (NCBI): domain Bacteria; kingdom Pseudomonadati; phylum Planctomycetota; class Planctomycetia; order Pirellulales; family Pirellulaceae; genus Lignipirellula; species Lignipirellula cremea. The sequence continues at coordinate 1,592,093 of NZ_CP036433.1, forward strand.
GCAGCGAGTAGCTCATCAGCACCACGTCGGCGGAGCCGGCCGGCAGCGTCTGCGTTACCTGCAGCAGGTCGCCGGCGATCAGCTCCACCCGATCTTCCCAGGTCGACAGGTTCCGCCGGGCCCGGGTAATCGCTTCGGTCGACAGGTCGATGCCCCGGTAATGCGCGACGTCCGCCAGGGCGAAACCACGACTGGCCAGCCAGGAGTCGCCGCAACCCAGGTCGATGATCCGCAACGGCCCGGCTCCGGCCGGAAATTGTTCCTGCAGTTGGGCGATGAGTTGCGGATGCTCCATGTAGTCGTTCTGAATGATGGCGTCGTACACGGCCCACTGTTCAAAAACACGGCGTACTTCAGCAAGCGAGGCGTCGTCCATGGGGCGTCCATTCCGGCGTCAGGGAGAGGATCAGGTCAGCGGCCGCGGTCCCCACAGGAGGAACCGCGGTCGTTTTCCCATCGTAGGGTCGACCTCGCCGCACGTACAAGGGCGCTACGTCCGGCCAGTGTCGATCGGCAATACGTCGAGCGTCACGACGTTAGCCGTCGCCGAAGGTTTCGGCGAGGTTGCGGAGGTAGTCGAGGGCCTCGTCAAGTTCGGAGGCTGGTACGCCGCGTTGCCGGCCGTCGCGATCGCACTCGCTGAGCAGGACGAGTTCGGCGTAACTTTCCGATTCCCGCAGACGGCGGTGGGCCCGCACGCCGATGGTGCCGTCGAGGATGCGATGGGCCGTCATGTGGTGTTCGATCAGCCAGGCGGTCCGCTCGGTGATGTAGTCGCCCAGTGCTTCCAGCCCGGAACCGACATGGTCGTCCCGGTCGATCCCTTTGCCAATATCGTGCAGCAAGGCGGCCAGCAGGAACTCCTCATCGTACGGCAGTTCCTCGCGGGCCAGATCAAACACCTGCAGGCTATGGTACAGGGCGTCGCCTTCGGGGTGATACTTTTTGCTTTGGACGACGTTCTCCAGCGGCAGCAGGAGCGATTCGTACAGCTGGAAGCGATCGATCTTCTGTTCGACTTCGACCAGCGCCTGGTCGAGGTCGAGATGGGCGTACTCGGCCTCCAGGAACTGCTCCAGCTCGTTAATGCTGGCCCGTTCAATCGCCTTGCCGGTGATGGAGCTTTTGAACACAAAGTGCGCTTTGTTCGAGGCGTACACGGTCAGCTCAAACGGAAAGCGGTCGCGCACATGGATATGCGTAAACACCCTTTGCTCGCCGTTCTTTTGCACCTGTTTCCGCTCCACTTCGTAGAGCAGCCCTTCCTGCTCCAACGCGGCGCCGATCGGTTCGACGCTGTCGGAGAAAAGATGCAGGTCGATATCGGACCCGCGGCGCACATGGCCGGTCAGCACGCTGCCGATCAGCCGGGGACGAAACCGCTCCAGCACCCGCATCAGGCGGAGCGCTTCCAGCCGCATCTCCAGCAGGTTCTCCACCCGGGCGTCGCCTTCGTGCATGCGGGCGAAGGACTGGATGAGGTCTCGGATCTCGGCGTTGCTGGGCAAGTCGGCCGGTTTGACCCAGCCGCGACAGATCCGGCGGGCCGCCTTGAGCTTGGCCCGAAAGTACTCCGACTCGTACCGTTCATACATCAGACGGGCGGCGTCCCAGGCAATTTGCCGCCGCAACTTCGAATTACTCATTCGATCGCGTCGCTTTAAAGCCAGTCAATGGCGACGCCAGGCTAGAAAAAGAGATTTCCACCACCAAGGGCGGAAACGATAAACTTCACGACCCATCGTACGCCGAAAGCCCCCTGTCTGGCAAGCTCGAAGCAGGAGCCAGCGGCCTGTTCGCCCCGGCGGCGATCGGTTCCATGCGGCGGTATTTCGGGATTTGATTCACGGCCACAGAGCAGCTAGAATCGCCATGTGTCAGGATCGCAGCCGGTTGGTCCCTATTTTCTTTCAAACCGCAGGGGGGATGTCGTGAGCGGCGATCAAAAAAACGCTTCCTCTGCGGGCGATTCCTCTACACATAGTCTGACCTCGCTCAGCCTGATCCGGTGGGCCAAGAAGAACGATCCGCGGGCCTGGAGGCTGTTAGAGAAGCTCTACAAACCGCTGATTGCGAAATATTCCAGCGGCAAGGTGCCCCGGCACGCGCTGGCGGATATCAGCCAGGAGGTGCTGCTGGCGATGTGGCAGGCATTGCCTCGCTTTCGACGCCATCCCGACAAACCGGGCAGTTTTCGCAAATGGATTCGCACCATTACGCGCAGCAAGGTCATTAATTTCTATCGGCACAATCAGCGCGGTCTGGAAGCCAAGGGCGGAACGACGATCCAGCGAATCCTGGTAGAACATCCGGAACCTGAAGATTCCTGCGAATTTGCCGCGCCTGCCCCCGTTTGCGACAAGGCCGACGAGATCGCGACGATGGAGTTCCCTCACTGGTATCTGATTGCCTTTCAGCGAATCGTCTACGAAGGCCAAAGCGGGAAACAGGTTGCCAAGGACCTGGGACAATCGGTCGATGCGGTTTACGTCGCCAAAAGTCGCGTCATGAAACGCCTCCGCCGGGAGTTTGGCGAAAAAGAGCCTGGCGACCAGGAAACGTAACGACCGGCAGTTGTCGGGAAGCCAAAAGGAAAAAAACAATGCGAACCTGGATACTGGGAGCTTGCCTGTTCGGCGCTTGCCTGGCCGCTCTGGGCCAGGATCGTTTCCTGCAGGCGGAAGAAGTCGCCGCAGCCGACGAACTGCAGTCAGGCATACCCATCGGCGAGCGGGCGGATGAATTCCTGGTGAAGGACTGCACCGGTCCGGCCGCCGGGAAGACGCTCTGCTATTTCTGTCGCTACGGGATTCGGCCGGTGGTCTGCGTATTCAGCAAGAGCCCGCCGGCGGAGATCGGCGATCTGGTCGCTGGCGTCGACAAACTGGTTGGCGCCCATCGCGATGCGAGCGCCGCGGGGTTTGTGGTGTCTCTTGGCAGCGATACGGCCGAGGCCGAACAGGGCTGGCGGTCGCTGGCCCAGGAACGCCGCATCGTGCGGGTCCCGCTGACCATCTACAAGGATCGACGCGATCGCCTGCGCGACATCTTTCAGATCTCGCCCGACGCCAGCCTGACGATTCTGGTCTGGCGCCGCGGGGTCGTTTGCGAGAACGTAGCCCTGTCTTCCCCGCCGGGCGAACAGCTGGAGCAGCTTCTGGCCCGCGTCGAAAAGGCGCTCACGGCCGAGTAACGCTTGAGGGACGGAAATCGACTTCACGGCGTCTGCTCTTCTTTCAGATGGCCAACCAGAATCCGTCCGGCATTCTCTTCGCCTCTCCTTCCTGGGCGGTTGGTTGCATTGGCCCAAATCGCACGATAGTATCCCTGCAAGCGAAAAGGTCGAGATAGAGAGAACGATGACGCAACCTCGTGACGAAGCAATGCGGGAGATACGGCTGTGACAGTTCTTGGATTTGTGCGTTCCAGCCTGGTGCGCTATGGATGTCTGGCATTCGCATTGCTGGCCGCAGGCGGCGCGGTAGAGGCGGCCCATCCTCTTGTGCCGGGGTTTGAGCGGTTCTACTGGTCCGACGACAGCGACGCCCAGGCCGGCGGCCGCTTGCTGCTGACCGAACTTAACTGCACCAGCTGCCATGCACCGGCGAAGGGCGACTTGTCGCCGAAGCCGGCTCCTTTGCTCCACCAGGTTTCCGGCCGCGTCCGGCCCGAATGGCTGCAGGCGTTCCTCGCCGATCCGCAAGGGGTGAAGCCGGGCGCGACCATGCCGAACCTGTTCGCCGGTCTGCCGGCGGAAGAGAAGCAGCATCGCATCGACGCCCTTACGCAGTATCTGTTCTCGCTGGGACCCGGCAAGCCGGAACAAACCCTGGCCGCCATCGGCTCGCGGGAGCGGGGCGAGCATACCTTTCATACGGTCGGCTGCGTCGCCTGTCACAATCCCCGCACGGCCGGCGCCCCGCAATTGCCGACCTCCGTTCCGCTGGGCGATCTCGAAGCCAAATACACCCTGCCCAGCCTGGCGAGCTTCCTTCGCGAACCGCATCGGGTCCGACCGGGCGGCCGCATGCCGAGCCTGAACCTGTCCTCCAGCGACGCCAGTGATATCGCCGCGTACCTGTTGCCCAGGATTCCCGAGCAGGCCGGCCTGGCTTACGCCTATTACGAAGGCAGCTGGACCAATCTGCCCGACTTTGACGGGCTGACCCCCGTCGCCGCAGGCGCCGCGGAGAAGATCGACGTCTCCCTGAAAAAACGGGGCGACCGGTTTGCTCTCCGCTTTGAAGGATCGCTCACCGTCGACGCGCCGGGCAACTACCGGTTCTGGACCAAATCCGACGACGGCTCCCGCTTGCTGGTCGATGGCAAGATCATCGTCAACAACGACGGCGTGCACGCGCCTGCGGAAAAGACCGGCGAGGTCAAACTTGAACCCGGCCGGCATCTGGTGGTGGTCGAGTACTTTGAGAACGCCGGCGGCGAAGAACTGGCGGCCGATTTTCAACCCCCCGGCGGCAAACGGCAACCGCTGCATGCGGCCCTGTCCGCCCCGCAACCAACGGCCGAGGAACTGCCGCCGATCACCTTTACCGCCCAGCCGGAACTGGTCGCCGAGGGACGCAGGCTGTTCCAGACGACCGGTTGCGCCTCGTGCCACCAGCAGCAGGAAACGCCCGACGCAGCCGCGCTCGTGTCGCAGCTCACGGCGCCCGCGCTCGTCGATTTAGATGCGGCCAAGGGCTGCCTGGCGACCACCGCCGTCAAGGGCGTGCCGTCCTGGTCGCTCTCGGACCGTCAGCGCACGGCCCTGGCGACCGCGGTGCAGGAAGCGACACCGGCCGCGGCCGAGCTGTTGCCCCAGCAGAAGATCGCTGTCGCCATGACGCGGTTCAACTGCTACGCCTGCCATGCCCGCGACAAGATCGGCGGCATCGAACAGGAACGGCTGGAATACTTCACCACCACCCAGCCGGAAATGGGAACCGAAGGCTCCATCCCGCCGGGACTGGATCTGGTCGGCGGCAAGCTCACGCGGAAATGGTTGGACTCCATCCTGGCGCACGGGGCGAAGGATCGTCCTTACATGCTCACGCAGATGCCCAATTTTGGCGCCGCCAACGTGGGCCAGCTGGCTCCGGTGCTGGAAAAACTCGACGTCATGGAGCCGCTGCCGGAACTGGCCGTCGCGCCCGACGAAGCTCGCAAAGCGGGCCGGAGCATGGTCGGCGAAAAAGGCTTTGGCTGCATTAAATGCCATACGTTCGGCCCGTTCAAAGCGACCGGCGTGCAGTCGATTGATATGACCGTCATGCACGAACGCCTGCGGGAAGACTGGTTCCGCCGGTACCTGGCGGAGCCGCAACAGTTTCGCCGCGGGACGCGCATGCCTTCGGCGTGGCCGCCGCCGCCGAATCCGAGCCTGCTGGCCGACATTCTGGGCGGCGACAGCGAGCTGCAGATCTTGTCCGTCTGGAAGTACCTCGCCGACGGCAAACGGGCCCGCACGCCGCTTGGGCTGTACAACAACACGAACGAACTTTTGCCGCTGGGCGAGGCGGTGATCTATCGGAACTTCATCGAAGGCGTCTCCCCGCGCGGGATCGCCGTCGGCTACCCAGAAGAAACCCACATCGCCTGGGACGCCGATCAACTGGCGCTGCGGCTGATGTGGAAGGGGGCCTTTATCGATGCCAATCGCCACTGGAGCGGTCGTGGCCAGGGCTTCCAGCCGCCACTGGGACAAGAGGTAATCAAGCTGCCGCCGGGTCCCGCCCTGGCGATCCTGGCCACGCCGGAAACCGCCTGGCCGCTGGGCGAGCTCAAGCCGCAAGGCTACCAGTTCCAGGGCTACTCCCTGAGCGACGACCAGCGTCCGACCTTTCTCTACAAGGTGAACGGGATCGAGGTCGCCGAGTTCCCCAATCCGGAACAAACGCCCGCCGGCAGCCAGCTGGTGCGCACCTTGACCTGTACGGCCGAACATCCGCCGCAGCATGTTTACTTCAGGGCGGCGACCGGCCAGATCGAAGCGCTCGACGACGGCTCCTATCGGATTGGCGAAGGGTTGACGACCCGTATCACAGCGCCGGGAAAACCCATTCTTCGCGAATCCAAAGGGTCCCAGGAACTGCTCCTGCCGGTAGAATTCCAAAACGGCAAGGCGGTGATCGTGCAAACCTTCTCCTGGTAGCAACGACTCGGCCCCAGCAGAAGGTCGATCACGATGCGCCCCGTCCCCCCGTTGCGAATCCGCCAGGCGAATGAAGAGCCGCTTCGATCCGGCGATTATGTCCTGTACTGGATGACGGCTTTCCGTCGTCCCGGCTGGAACTTCGCCTTGCAGCGCGCGGTCGAACTGGCGCAGGAGTGCAGCCGACCGCTGATCATTCTGGAAGCGCTCCGGTGCGATTATCACTGGGCCAGCGATCGGCTGCATGCCTTTGTGATCCAGGGGATGGCCGACAACCAGCGGGCCTTCGCGGCCCGGGCCGCCGCCCGTTACTATCCGTATCTGGAACCGGAACGCGGCGCCGGCAAAGGGCTGCTGGCCGCGCTGGCGAAGAACGCCTGTGCGGTGGTGGGGGACGACTTCCCCAGCTTCTTTCTGCCGCGCATGGTCGCGGCCGCCGCAAAGCAGACCCCGTGCCGACTGGAGATGGTCGATTCCAACGGCCTGTTGCCGCTGCGGGCGGCCGACAAGATCTTTGCCAGGGCGCACGACTTTCGTCGCTTCCTGCAGAAGAACCTGCGGCCGCATCTGGACGACTTCCCGGAAGAGGACCCGCTCAAATACCAGCGTTTGCCAGACCTGAAGCAGTTGCCGGCGTCCATCACCCGACGCTGGCCAGCCGTCGATATTGAGGCGCTTCGTCAGGACCGCATCGATCTGTCGCAGTTTCCACTGGATCACGCGGTAAAATCCGTCGCCATGCGGGGCGGCTGCGAAGCGGGCGAGCAGCGTCTGGCCGACTTCCTCGCCGTCGATCTGCCCCGCTATGACGAAAAGCGGAACGAGCCGGAACAGGAAGCGACGAGCCGGTTGTCGCCTTACCTGCACTTTGGCCATGTCTCCGCCCACCAGGTGTTTCACGCGGCGATGGCCCGGGAAAACTGGACGCCGGACCAGCTGGCCGACAAAGCTACCGGATCGTCCGCCGGCTGGTGGGGCGCAAGCGAACCGCTGGAGTCCTTCCTCGACGAGCTCATTACCTGGCGCGAAGTCGGCTATAACAGATCCTGGCAACAGGAATCGCACGACCAGTACGAATCGCTTCCCGAGTGGGCGAAGACAACGCTGGCAGAGCATGCGTTCGACCCGCGGGAGCATACCTACTCCCTGGAGGAGTTCGCCGCCAGCCAGACGCACGATCCGCTCTGGAATGCGGCCCAGCGCCAACTGGTTCGCGAAGGCCGGATCCACAACTACCTGCGCATGCTGTGGGGAAAAAAGATCCTGCAATGGACGCCGTCGCCCGAGGAAGCGCTTGAGGTGATGATCGAATTGAATAACAAGTACGCCCTCGATGGCCGCAATCCCAACAGTTACAGCGGCATCTTCTGGGTGCTCGGTCGGTACGATCGCGCCTGGGGGCCGGAGCGACCCATCTTTGGGAAAGTTCGCTACATGACGAGCGAAAACACGGCCCGGAAATATAACGTTAAACAGTACCTGCGGACTTACTCGGCCAGCAGTCGCGACTGAATCGCCCGCCGGTCGTCGCCTTTTGGAAGGATCACACCATGAAACCGCCGCCGCTGGGATCGCCGCTGGAGTCACTGGATACGCCTGCGCTATGTATCGATCTGGATGCGATGGAAGCCAACATCGCCACGGTCAGCCAGTACTGCGCCGCGCATCAAACGGCGTGGCGGCCTCACGCCAAATGCCACAAGTCGACCGACATCGGCCAGAAACTGGTCGCCGCCGGGGCCATCGGACTGACGGTCGCCAAACTGGGCGAAGCGGAAGTAATGGCGGACGCCGGAATCACCGATTTGCTGATTGCCAACCTGATCGTCGGTCCGCAGAAACTGGCCCGTCTGGTCGAACTCCGCCGCCGGGCCGATCCGATTGTATGCGTCGACCATATTGACCAGGCCGAGCCGCTGTCCGCCGCCATGGCGGCCGCCGGTCTCACGGTGCGGGTGTTGATCGAAGTCGACATCGGCATGGATCGGGTCGGCGTCGCCCCCAACCGAACAGCGGTGGAACTGGCGACGCGGGTCGCCGCCTTGCCGGGAATCGCGCTGGCAGGAGTCATGGGTTACGAAGGCCACTTGCTCACAATTCCCGATCTGGCCGAAAAACGGGAGAGGATCGGCCGGGCGCTCTCGTTACTGGTCGACCTGCAGGCGACCCTGCAGCAGCAGGGGTTGCCGTGCGGGATTGTTTCGTGCGGCGGAACGGGATCCTACCGCGTTGCTGCGGCCTGTCCGGGCGTCACCGAAATCCAGGCCGGCGGGGCGATCTTTATGGATGAGTTTTACCGCGACGCCTGTGGGGTCGAAGGTCTGCAGCAGTCGCTGTTTCTGATTGCCACGGTGGTCGGGCGCCCGACACCAGGCCGGGCCATTATCGACGCGGGCCGCAAATCGCTGACCATGGATCTGAAACCGGCCGTGGTGCGAGATCGGCCTGGCGTGCGTTTAGACAGGCTGTCTGCGGAACATGGGATATTGGAAGTGGATCCGGGCGTCGAGTTGCGGATTGGCGAACGAGTAGAGATCGTCCCCGGTTATGGAGACTGGACATCCTTCATGCACAACCAGTTTTATGCGGTGCGGCAGGGACGTTTAGAGGCGATCTGGCCCCTGCAGGCGCGGGGACGGCTGGATTAACCGGCTCGATCGAACCGACCATTCTGGGGGATCGCAGGCGTCGACGGCTGGTCGAGACAAATGGGCCATTAATTTTGGCGAGATGCTGTTGCAAATTCGTCGACTGCGGTTACATTGATCTTCCTTGAATGGTGTTAGTTGTATTGTTGTGTAGGAGTAGTTCAAGCGAAACGTTAGAGGTTTGTTCGAAGGGAGATTCGACGCTGGAAGGCGTTGGTTCGCTGACTTGCAGAATCACGGTAGAAAATGACGATCACGAAAGAATGTAAGCAGGAAGTAATCCAGGACTTTAGGAAAGCCGATACGGATACCGGCTCGCCGGAGGTGCAGATAGCCATTCTCACCACGCGGATTAACAACCTGACAGAACACATGCGAACTCACAAAAAGGACTACTCAAGTCGCCGCGGCTTGTTGTCCTTGGTAAGCCGCCGAAGGCGGTTGTTGGACTATCTGCGACGGATCGATCCGCAGCGATATCTCGACATCATCGGCAAACTCGGAATTCGTAAGTAGGTCGGCCTTGTGGGTGAGAGGGGGGGTAGCCTCTTTGCTCGCCCTTCCTGGTCTTTTGCCGTCCTTATATTGATCGCCATTGGGCGCCGCGGGTGGGATCCCGCCGCGCTGCCGTCTTCTCGCGAATTCGGTAGCCTCTGGGCATACGGCTTCGCGACATGGCGAGCATTCGCTCGCTGTCGAATCTTTTGATCGCCCGTCTGCGGCGACTGTAGTCTTGTCGTTTGGCCCCTTGTTAAAGGGTCATTCCTCAGGGCGGTCGTTGTAGTTTTTGGAGGCGATTCCCTTGCTCCCCTCGCTTCGTCGCCTGAACGCATTTATGAAGGCGAAACGTCTGTGAAGGTTCGCGTAGAAAAACAAATTGGCCGCAGTACTCTCTCTTTAGAAACTGGATATCTTGCCAAGCAGGCCGCTGGCTGTGTGATTGTCCAGTACGGCGATACCGTCGTGTTGACCGCGACGGCGACGGGTCCGCCGCGACCGGGTATCGATTTCTTTCCGTTGACGTGTGATTATCGCGAACGGACTGCAGCTGCCGGTAAATTCCCCGGTGGCTTTATCAAACGAGAAGGTCGCCCCACGACCAAAGAAACGCTCACGGCGCGCTTGATCGATCGTCCGATCCGCCCGTCGTTTTCCGCTGGATTTAACGACGAAGTCCAGATCCAGAGCTTTGTGCTCTCTAGCGACAAAGCCCACGACGGCGATGTGCTCGCCATGAATGGCGCTGCCGCAGCCTGTCTGATTTCCCCCATGCCGTTCGAAGGCCCGCTGGCCTCCGTTCGTGTGGGTCGCATCGATGGCGAATTTTTGCCCTTCCCCACGCAGGATGAGCTGGAAGAAAGCGATCTCGATCTGATCGTTTCCGGCAGCGAATCCGCCGTGTTGATGATCGAAGGCTTCGCCCGCGAATTGCCCGAGCAGGAAATGGGCGATGCGATTGCATACGCCCATAGCGTCATCAAAGAAATCTGCGCCCTGCAGCGTGAACTGTACGCCCAGTTGGACGTGCAGAAAGCGCCGTACACGCCGCCCGTCGACGATGGCCTGATGGGCAAAATGCGGGATCGTTATTACAACGACTTCCGCTCCGCCAAGCAGACCTCGGGCAAGCATGATCGGGCCGACGCGGTTAGCGCTCTCAAAGAACGCGCCCTGGCCGAAATGATCCCGGATCCTGCGGCCGAAGGCGCCATCGAGATCAATCGTTTCAGGAAAGTCTGGCACGACCTCGAAGAAGCCGTGATTCGCGACCTGATCCTGTCAGGTGTGCGAGCCGACGGTCGTGGTCCCAAAGACCTGCGTAACATCGAATGTGCGGTCGACATCCTGCCCCGCGTTCACGGTTCGGCCGTGTTCCAGCGTGGGGAAACCCAGGCGTTGATCACCATTACCCTGGGCACCGCCCGCGATGAACAGCGGGTCGACGGTCTGCTCGACGAGTATTCCAAAAAGTTCATGCTCGATTACAACTTCCCGTCCTTCTCGGTTGGCGAATGCCGTCCGATTCGTGGTCCGGGTCGTCGTGAAATTGGTCATGGAGCCCTGGCGGAACGCAGCGTGAACCCGGTGTTGCCGGGTCCTGATGAATTCCCTTATACGATCCGCGTGATCTCCGACATTCTGGAATCGAACGGCTCGTCCTCGATGGCCAGCGTCTGCGGCGCCACCCTCGGTTTGATGGCGGCCGGCGTGCCGATCAGCAATCCGGTGGCCGGCATCTCGGTCGGTCTGGTCAAAGAATCCGACGACAAGTGGACCCTGCTCACCGATATCATCGGCGACGAAGACCACTTCGGCGATATGGATTTCAAGATCGCCGGAACGCAAAACGGCATCACGGGCATCCAGCTTGACCTGAAGATCAACGGCATCAGCGAAGAAATCATTCGCGCCACGATGGCCCAATCGCGTGAAACGCGTATTGAAATTCTCCGCAAAATGCTGACCGCGATTCGCGCTCCGCGTGAGGAGATTTCTCCCTGGGCGCCGCGTCTGCTTCGCACCAAGATCGACTCGGACAAAATCGGCATGCTCATTGGACCCGGCGGACGCAATATCCGCAGCATCCAGGAGACGACCGGCTGTACGATCGAAGTCGAAGAAGACGGCACCGTGCTCATCGCCAGCACCAGTCGTGAATGGGCCGAAGCAGCCCTGCAGCAGATCGAAGCCTGCACCGCCACGGTACAGATCGGCCGGATTTACGACGGCCGCGTGACCAGCATCAAGGACTTCGGCGCCTTTGTTGAAATCCTGCCCGGTCGCGATGGTCTCTGCCACATCAGCGAATTGTCGAACGAATATGTCAGCAGCGTTGCCGATATCTTCGCCGTCGGCGACGAGATGAAAGTGCTGGTGATCGACGTCGACGAGCAAAGCCGAGTCAAACTCAGCCGCCGACGCGCCCTCGAGGAACTCAACCTCGAAGACGATGTGGTGCCGAAGGCTGGCGAAGAAGGCGCTGCTCCCCGTCGCCCGCGTGAAGAACGCAGCGGTGGCGAACGCAGCGGCGGCGGCGACCGAGGCGGTCGTGATCGCGGCCCCCGCGGCGGTGGCGGCGGCGGTGGCGGACGTCGTCGTTAAGAGCTGACTCTAAGCTCAGGTCTTTTCCTGCGGCTCGGCTCGATAAAAACAGGCCGCCGGGCGTTACGCCATGCGGCCAGCCTTGCCCCCTGCGGCTGGGGCCACTGCAAGCACAGCGAACCCGCCCCCGATCAGTCGGGTGCGGGTTTTTTTCGTTTTCCACTCGCCCTGCACTTCACCTGCAGGGAACGCCCTGGCGTAAACAATTTGGGGCCGGCTGTCACGGGTATCCTGCCCGGTGGCTGGCGTCTGCGGGTGAGTTTTCTGGTTCTACATGGAGGGGTTTTGTCCGTGAATGAGAACACGGTCCACATCCTGCTGGTCGAGGATGACGAGGTAAGCGCCGAAGCGGTCGAACGCGCCTTCCGCAAGGCCCGCATCGCTAACCCGATTCATCTAACGCGCGACGGTATCGAGGCGCTCGACAAACTCCGCGGTAACGGCGTGGAGCCGATTCCTCGCCCTTATATTATTCTGCTGGATCTCAACATGCCGCGGATGAACGGCCTGGAGTTTCTGGAAGAATTGCGGAGCGATCCCGAGCTGAAACGCAGCATCGTGTTTGTGCTGACGACCTCGTCGGCGGATCGCGATCGGCTGGCGGCCTACGATCAATTCGTGGCCGGGTATGTCGTGAAGTCGAAAGTGGGCGACGACTTTATGAACTTCATCAGCATGCTCGACCACTACTGGCGGGTCGTCGAGTTTCCCCCGCGGGATTGAACGGCCGAGAGGAAGAAGCCTGCGGCCAGGTCGAGTGGTTCCAAAAGAGGAAGAATGAGCAGTCGCCAGCTCCACCAGGAATGAATGAGTACGAACTTATGCGAAAGGCCAGGGCGATCGGTTGATCGCCCTGGCCTCTCTTGTTCCCTGAGGCCGGAGCGGCTGGAAAGCCGCTCCGACGCTCAGTATAAAGCTTCGCCGTGAAGCGCCCGCTGGCATGGTTGACCCAGAAACCAAAACCAGCGAGTTGAATGCTTCTACCCAGGAGGGAGGGTAGGATCGATTTCCCGCAATATCGATCCAGACGGCGAAACTTCAAATGGTTCGAGTAAGGAAGGCATGATCAGCGGCGGGCGCGGGGCCGGCGGGGGTTCGACGGCGGCCAGCGACTTGACCACTTCCAGCAGGCCGGTGGTGCGGCGTCCCTTGACCAGCACCACGTCGCCGTTCCCTAGCGTTGCTTTCAAATGTTCGGCGGCGGCTGCGGTTGAATCGTACACGCCCGATTGCGACTGCGGCATGCCGGCCTGGCGGGCGGCGGCCACCAGCGTTTCGGCCTGAGCTCCCCAGGCGGCCAGTTGATCGGCGCCGCAATGGGTGATAATCTCGGCGCCAAAGCGTTCCGCTTGCGTGGGATCGTCTTCGAGATCGCCGCACAGCACAATGCGTCGTCCGCCGCGCATTTCGCGGAGCAGCTGCATGGCGGCCTGCATGGCGGCCACGTTGGAGCTGCCGGAGTCGTCGATGATCACCCACTTCCCGTTGTCAATAATCTGGCATCCCACCGGCGTCGTGGCGTAGCCTCGCAGCGCGGCGGCGATCTGGTCGTCGCTTTGCCCCATCAGGCGTCCCACGGCGATCGCGCTCAGGGCCGCGTTCAGGTGGTGGCGTCCCCAGACGTTCAGTTCAAAGGTCTGGCCGTCGACCACAAAGGACAGCTTTCCTCCACCGCTGGTTACATGCTCGGCGACCAGGTCGTTGTCCGAGTTCCGGCCGACCCAGACCACGCAGGCGTCGGTTTTTTCCGCAATACGGCGCAGGTACGGATCATCGCCGTTGAGGACGGCCCAGCCGTCGTCGTGCAGTGAATCGAGGACGCCCTGTTCGCCCGCGTAGTGGAACTGGTAACGCTGGCCCGGTCGGGGGCTGGCGCTCATCAGTACAGCAATTTGCGGCTCACACAGCCGTGCTGCGGCCTGCAGGTCGCCGGGCGTTTGTCCGGACATTTCCAGCAAGGCGTAGTCCGAATCGGGATCCAGGTCCAGCAGCGCCAGCAACGCGCCCTGTTCGGGATCTTCAGAGCGGAGATCGTGCGTACCCAGCAGCGACGGCGACAGGACGGCGTCGATCATGCTGCGGGCGGTTGTTTTGCCGACCGTCCCGGCGATGGAAATCAGCCGGCCGCCAAAGCGGCGACGATTCCAGGCGGCCAGTTTCCACATCGCCCAGCGGGCGTCTTCGACTTCAATACTAAAGCAGCCGGACCACGGTTCTAAGGAGCGGCCGGAAACCACGGCGCCCAAAGCGCCGGCGCCAAAGGCCTGTTCGGCCAGCAGGCCTTCGCCAGCGGAACCCGGCAGGCTCCAGTACAGATCGCCGGCCCGGGCGGACTGGCTGTCGACGATAATGCGCGCAATCGGCTCGAGTTCGCCGCCCAATGGAGGCAACGCGCCGTAGCGCAGGCGGCCCCCAATCACGGCGGCCACATCGCGGATGCACAGGTCGTTTAACATGGTACTCAATAAACAGAATTGTACGGAGGGCGTCGGGCCAGTGGGTCTGACCCGACGGAGGGCCGGCGACAACAGCCGCCTGGCCTTACAGCGGGAACCTAGTTGTCGTCGGCCGAAAAACGACGGACGCGAAAGGGCGCCGGTTTGGATTTCTCCTGGCGGGCTCCCAGATCGTAGAGCCAGTCGCGGGCGGTCTGGCGATCATCGAACGGCTGCTCGACCCCGCCGATTCGCTGAATCAGCTGCTGGCCTTTGCCGGCGATCAGCACGGCGTCGCCCGGTTTGGCCTTTTCCAGGGCCATGTAAATCGCTTCGGCGCGATCGGGCAACAGGTGGGCTTTTTCGGGATTCTGGTAGCCGTCGAGAATGTCGTGTGCGATTTGCATTTGACTCTCGCGGCCTGGGTTGTTGCTGGTGATCACGGTCCAGTCAGAACCCCGTTCGGCCACGCGGCCGAGCAGCGGGCGATGATCCTGGTCCCGGTCCCCTTCGGCGCCGAACACGCAGAAGATCCGGCCGCGGGTGACAGCCCGCAGCGAGTGCAGGGCGGCCGCCAGGGCGTGCGGCGAACAGGCGTTATCGACATGCACCGAGAACGACTGGCCGCACTCGATCCGTTCCATTCGGCCCGGCAGGGCGTCGAGAGTTTCCAGTCCCCGCACGACCGACGCCAGGTCCAGGCCCGACACCAGACCGACCGCGGAGGCGGTCAGGCAGTTATAGATATGGTGGTCGCCAATCATCCGCGTCCGCACGGCGGCGGTTTCGGAACCGGCCGACAGCAGAAAGGTCTGCTCGCTGGCGGAACGTTCCAGCACCTGGGCCGTAATCTCGGCTTCGCGTTTCATGCCGATGGTGATCGTGGGGCAGTCGATCTCTTCCAGCAATTTGTAGCTGACCGGATCGTCGGCGTTGACGACGGCAAAGCCATGCGGCTTGAGCTGTTTGAAAATGCGGGCCTTGGCTTTGCGATAATTGATGATCGAGCCATGTTCTTCGATATGGTCCCGACGGACGTTCGTCAGCACCGCGGCGTCCAGTTCCAGGCCGGCCGTGCGGCGCTGGGCCAGGGCGTCGCTGGATATTTCCACCACGGCGTCGGTGCAGCCGTTAGCCGCCATCCGCTGCATCCACATCGCCAGCTGGGGCGCTGCGGGAGTCGTCAGGGAGGCGGGCTCCGGCTTCACGCCGTCGCTGTATCCCAGGCTGCTGGTGAAGCCCACGCCCCGACCGCCGGCTTCCAGGACGGAAGCGATCAGCATCGAGGTTGCCGTTTTACCGTTGGTCCCGGTCACGCCGTAAACCCGCATCCGATCGGAAGGCGAACCTGCCAGGCGATGACAGATGCGGCCGAACGCTTCGCGAGTGTCGTCGACCACACAGACCGGCGCGCCGGCAACCAGGGGACGTTCGGTCAGCAGGGCCGTGGCGCCGCGATCAATGGCCTGGGCCACTTCGTCGTGCCCGTCGCCGTCGGCGTCCACAATCGCCACGAACAGATCGCCCGGCTGACATTCCTGGGCATTCCCACTGCACGAGGTGATGCGGATGTCGTCGGCCCCAAAGATGCGGGCCTCGGGCAGAATTTCACGCAGACTGACACCGGCGCGGTTTCTTGTTTGAAGCATCGTCTAAGGCCTCCTTGCCTTAGCCATCGATTGCGTAGACGCCGCTGGTCTGAGAGCGAGGCTCTCGTTGCCGGTGACGTGAGCGAATCCGTTCGATCCGACACTGGCGCAACGTCCTGCGGAAGAACCGTCCCGGGCGGACTCCGCCGCCGGCCGTCTCTTCCAAACTTGGGTCGAATTGTCGATATTTCGGAAAAAGTGTCAAGGCGGATTCTTAACGAACCGAACCCCCGAAAAACCAAGGAAAAATGGTCTGCCAGCTGCTATCATGGCGCCCTCAACGGCAGCAAAACGGGGCCTTTTTGGCCTGTTTTAGGCGTAAGATGCAAAGGGTGACGTGCGACAGGGCTCGCATGCAACGACCGGATGCGGCCAGCCAGATTTTGACAGGAGCGGCGAGCCCAGGTTTGGCAGCCAAAGCGGCCACGCGAATTACATGGCCCAACGCCATCGGCCCTGGTAAAGTTTGGGTGGCCCCATTTTTCCTCTTTATATTGATGAATTTGGTAACGTGACTTCTCCAAGTGGATGGCGAACATTTGGTGCCGACGGGATACCGATAGACTAAACTGGTATGGCGAGATTCATTTAGTCCTGAAGATGTGCTTCGGTATTTGCTAGGCTGAATTTATTTCCGAATGAGGAGTGGAGCTATGGAAACCTTAAGGCCAGTGCCTTTTCTTGGTCATGCAGAGGATGGTGTGAAAGAATGGGTTTCCTCAAACTTAGGCGAGATTTTACCTGACAAAATCGAAGTTTTGAAGTATTTGCGAAATAATTATTGCATTGCTGCTGTTCCCGCAATCGTACGAGATCCTTTTGATCCTGAGAGAATTCTTCGAGATACGCGAAATATCATCACCGATGGTGTCTGGGTATGGATTCAATCTACTGCATATTTGGTAGAGGAGTACGATCTCAAGTTGCCAGGTGAGTTTCTGACCTATGTTCGCAGTATTGACTTTCGGGTTAGCAAGGCAAGGGCAAGGAAGCAGGCTTTAGACATGGCTCACCCATGGCTCGAAGATTCTAGATTCTTTTGGCCATCCCATTTTAACGATAATGCAGGATGAACTCTGTGGAATGGGGAAATGGGGCCAGCGGCGAATGGCACAGTCGTTTTTCTTTTTGCGGATTCGGCGCGCATTCTGCTTGTTGGCAGTTGGCTATTTTCGATAAAATGCGAACTGCTGTGGGGTTGTTCTTGATGTGCGGCCTTCCCGGCGCGATAATTTTGAAAGCCCTCCCCGGCTCGTCTCACTAGCGAATCCAGGGAGGGTTTTTCTATGTCTGGTATAACCATTCAGCCGACACAAAGCACCTTTAATTTTGGCCATTGTGTCGCCGCGTTTCTCGTTCAGCCGGGTTTGCCGTTCGCCTCGATTCTCACCCGCGAACGCATTCAACGCGTGTTCACACTGCACGGCGGTTTGTTTGGACGGGTGTACTCCACCGGGGGCCAACAAGGGGGCCACCCAGACTTTAACGATCAGCGGGGATTGATGAGCCAAAGTTTGGGTGGCACCTTTTGCCCTGGTCGACTATTCCGTCTCGTTGGCTGCGCGATAGACCCAGACGCGTCCCGCGCCGTTATCGACCATAATCACGTTGAACTCCGGGTTGTAGCAGGCCATGCTGGCCCGCCGTTTTTCGTTGATATGCTCCGGACCTTGAGGCTTGACCTTCGTCCAACTTGGCGTTGCTGCGTCGTATCGCCACAGGGCGTCGGTCCCGACCAGGAAGCAGGCGTTCGCCGCCGAGTCGTAGACCATTGGACCATGCGTGTCGAATCCCACCGGTCCTTCGTCGGATTCCAGTACAAGCTTCCACTCGGAATTTTCCACATCAAAATGCCAGGTGCGCTTCGGCTTCGTTCCGGTGCGCGTCTTGAAGCCGCCATGATGAGCCACAATCAACTTGCGCTGCGCGTCGTACGCCGCGACTGCTTCTCGTTGGGGCACTGCGTCGTCGGCTAGAGCTGACGAACTACGCGCCAGTTGCTCCCAGGTCCACTCCTTCGATTCGCTATGAAAGACGCCCGACTGGGCATGGGTTTCCGTCACGTACAAGCTGCCATGCAGTTCAGGGACGTACTCCAGGATGGCGGCGGGGGAGCGTTGCAATCCCTCCGGCGCCTTGAAGAACTCCCAACGCGTTTGACCAGGATAAAAGGCCCACAGCCGCATGGGGTGACGACCGCCGTATTGGTAGTCCTTCTGTAACTCGGGATGCTGCTCCATATAAAAATCGTGCAGGTGATGATTGCCCATCACCCACAGCAGGGCGTGCAACTGAGGGTCATACGTCAGAGCCCACCAGGTGTGCACGGGATCGAAGGGGGCGCCGCGCTTGGTCATCAACTCGCCGGACTGGGGATCGAGCTTGACGAAGGCGTCGAGATACTCGCTCTTCTCCTTAGGCTCCATCCGCCGCACGCGATTGGTGTCGGGGTCCGGCTCCCACAGCAGCACCCAGGTGTTGCTCGCCAGGTCGTACTCCCAGACATCGTTCAGTTTGTGCGGGGTTCCGGCGTTGCCGCCGCAAAACAGCGCGCGGTTACGATCCGCCGCCCAAACCCACTTGAGGGAATAGTTCCGCGGCCGCGGACCGGTCAGGTGATGACGATGCTTCTTCAATTCCTCATTGATCGGCCCGGCCGTCTTTACCTCAGGAAGCCATGCCGACTCGCCGGGCTTCAAGGATGACAGGATCTCGGCGACCGCGGGGTCTCGCTCCAAGTCGTCATGAAGGGGCTCGGCCGCAGTCAAGCAGCAAGGCGCCATTAGCACGGCGGCGATTGCCGCTGGCAACACGATGCGATTCATTGACATTCTTCTCATTTCAAATGCTAGTGGTGCGTCAAAACTTAATTTTAGGGTAGACCGACTTCAGTTTGCAGCGGGCGTCGTCGATGGGCATTTGCCAGTCGACGCCGCGCTGACGGGCGTTGACATCGCGGGACCAGGCGGCAATCTCCTTGGCCAGTTTCTTGATGCTGCCGATCCTTCGACCGCTCACATATTGTCGAGTAATGCAGCTGAGTTCGTTCTCGGCCATGTTCAACCAACTGCCGTGTTTCGGCGTGTAACACCACACGATGCGTTTCACTAAGGCGCGTGCGCGTGACGGTTCAAAGACTTCGTAAAAAGCGCAGCGCGTGTGCGTGTTGAGTTTATCGCACACCAGCGTGATCTTCTCACAGTCCGCATAACGTCCTTTCAGCAACTCGGCGACCAGTAAGGCCCAGTCCGCTTTGGTTTTCGTTTCTCGAGCATACGCGTGTCGCCAGCATGCCCGCGGTTCGGTGCACATGAAAATGTTGGCGACGCCCGCCCTTTCGTATTCGTAATCGACGCGCCGCGCATGCTCGCGTGTTTCCTCGATCGGCGTTTTGACGTCCTGGATTAATTGGACAGGCTGTTCATCCATGCAAGGAACGAGGGGAAAATAACTTCGGTTTGGTAAAACACCGAGGACGTTGCGGAGAGCGAGCCTGCTTGAAATCGCGTCGTGACCTGTGCCGTAAGAGCCAGTCTGGCCGAATTCATCAAGGACGATTCGCTGCCGACCGTCCCTTTGCGCCTTTGCGCCTTTGCGTGAGATCCTCTTCGTGACAGGACCGCCAATCCGTCCTTGAACGGCGAGAAGAAAAAATGAGCCGATGGAAGAATTTCCCTCGCGTAAATGGGGACTCACGCAAAGGCGCAAAGAAGGATGAAAAAGTGTGAGAATAAATTGGCCGCGACCCTTGGGGATGTCGCGTTTCAGACTCCGACCAGATGGGGGAATGGCCGAAGTTATTTTTCCCCGACTCCTAACTGGACAACTCACTTTGAACCAAAGCCACCCGCGCGGTCGATGCGGGACAGGGCGGCCTGGAGCGTTAGACACCTTGCCTGCGACGCAGGACGTAGTTGTTCCCGGACTTTCTGCGGATCGCCCGCACACGCTGCCAGAATGCGTAAGGACTCTTCAATACCATCGTTTTCGAGATCTTCACAAGTCAGTTCGTCGAGCGGATAGTCTGGCGATGGTGCATCGCATTTGCGGAGGTGGTAGTCACAGTATCGTGCGAGACCCACACTCAGAGCCCAAGCGGCTCCCGCCTCTTTTGCGGGTGTTTCGAACAAGATCGCGCGCAAGCCGTGGTGCAACGCCGCCAGTGGCTCCTTGACGTAGAAAGTCCGGCGCGTCGGCTCTCCGGTGACATCACTGGTTCTGAGCGCCGTCATGAGTTTCTCGATGCGATGCGACTCACCGCTGTGCGCCAGATTAGACCAGCCAGCTTCGAGAGCCTTGTCATAGATTGCCTTAGTTGGGGGCGATGCGAGTTGTTTAACAACCGGACGCACCCTTTCGGCGCACGCCATACAGAACGCCGCCGCATCGGACTTGGACAACTGGAACAGCCCCGACTCTTCCATTTTCTGTTTGAGTGTCTTCATAAGTGCATTGTACCGGCGGCAGATACCGGTCGCAAAATAAACCCGAAAGGGGCGGCCAGCAAAAGGGGCCACCCAGATCTTGGCTCACTAATGGTCTCTGATCATCGAAGTCTGGGGGCCCCTTTGCCCCAGGGCTTTAAAGCTAGCACTTCTTGCGTTTAGCAAGAATTTTGGCGGTGGAAACGTGGGGTTGGTCGTTCCGTTTGGTTCGCTTCGGCGGCGGGCGTTTTGGGCCGCGTTTGTGTTTCTGAAAGGCGGATAGACGCACGTTCCCCGCCAACTCCACTAACATTTTTGATAACTGTTTCAGCGTCAAAGGCGACAGCGCTTCGCGCCATTCATCTTCCGGGATGGCGATCATCATGCCGCGCCACACCATGCTCATTTCATCCGCCATGTAGTAGAAGGAAAAATTCTTCTCAATCTTTTCCACGCCGTGCGCCGCCCGCAGCGCGGCTTTCACTACAGCCAACGCATTGAAAATCACCAGTCCCAGGCTAAAACCGAATAACGCCGCCGGCGGATAGCCCAGCGTGTTGATCTCGTTGTTGAGCGACAGTCGCAGTTCGTTGAAGGCGGCTTCAATGCTCCAGCGCGTGCGGTATGTGTCAGAGATTGTCACTGCGTCGACGTCCGCCGGCAGATTGGAAAGGATGTGAATCTCCTGTTCTCCGCCACGGCCCGATTGGAACAATTCGACGCTGATGCGGCGAGCCGGCAGCTTGGCGCCAAAGTCGTCGGTGATCAGAATGGACTGCTCGAAGACTTGGCCCGTTTCGCTTTCGCCCCGTAAAACACGGTCTCCCGTGGGCTTCCAGCGGACATTCGCGGCGTGTTGCCGAATGACGAAAAACGCTTCATTCAAGGCGATCTCTTGGAGGAACACCGACGTGCAGAAATTGCGATCGGCGACCCACACCTCGCCTGGCACCAAGCGATTGATCAACTCGATCAGCAGCGAACGCTCTTGCGCATGGCCGTCTTCCGCCAGTTCCACATCGTCGATGAGACCGAGTTGGGGGTCGAGCACCGCCAGCACCACGCCTGGCAAAGGACCGGCGGCGATGGTCCGTAACTCCTGGATGCGATGCTGCGTGGCGCCGGGATGATTGCCGTCCAGGATGCGCACGCGATAACCGGGCAACAGGCTGGGACGGGCGCTGTTCATCGGCTCGATCAGTTCCCGAAACAGCGTCGCCGTCTCGCGCACCAACGCGGCGGACACCAGCGGCTCAACGCCGTTGAGTTTGTCATAGACGCTGTTCACGGAGACGGAGATATCTTGCTTGCAAGCTTGATAAGCGGCGTTGGTGCTTTTGCGAGTTTTGGCGACCACCATGCCCATCAAATTGACCAACACCGAAAACGACAATTCCGACACCCGTTGCGACACAGCATGGTCGGCGAAGATCTGATCCAACCGATCCGGCGTCAAGGCCGCACCGAGCGCCGCTTTGGTCATGACGGGGATGGGACCCTCCTTTTCAAACCGCGCAAACACCTCGCCGAGAATCATGATACGCCTCCGAATTGCCGTAAATGGTTAGTTCTACTGCAATTATTGCAATCCGAGCCAACGCGTCACCCCACACCGCCGGGGAGGTGGTGCTAGCTTTAAAGCCCTGCCCTTTGCCCCTTGGTGGCCTGTTTTGCTTGCGTGATGGACTCGCCCTGCCGTTGTTGAGGTAAGACGGCACAAAATGGATGACTGACTGCTAGAATGCCATTGACCGTTGGCAGGTGCTTTTGGGAGAGGCAAATGGATCCAGCAGAGTTTCAACGCATCGACGACGAAGTAGACAAGGTGGCGGAGGCCGTCGACGAATTGCTCAACAGTGAGGCCGCTCAACCACTGAAGAAGGCATTGGCTGATCTGTATAATTCGGGCGGAAAACGCTACTCAGCCAGTTTGAATATCGTTGTGGCTATATTCGACGAGGTGGCGGAGCGAGGGATGTCGCTGCTGACCACTGGCGTTGGCGTGTCGGAAGCCGGAGAGATTTTTCGAACATGGGGCGATTCTTCACCGCAGCGATACATCACTGACGGCGAGATTCAAGTGGCGCCCCACAACTACTGCCCGCGGTGCTGGGGTGAGTGGGACTTCAAGCTTGAACATCGAGAGTGCCGGCATTGCGGCGCCGTCATGGGCGAGCACGTCAAACTGCTGCTGGACAGCGATGTTTGTCCGCACTGCGAGGCGGGAAAGATTTCCGCCTCATCGCCAAAATGCGACCAGTGCGGATTTGAAGTTGATCCAAAGCTGGCGGTGTGGGGTTAAACTGTTCCACGGTAGCACCTTCCGGCGCAGTCCCGTTCTCCCATGCAGGGCGCGGAACCGAAAGAGGCGTCCAGATTCAGAGACGCTCAATTTTTATAGAATCGGCGGGGTTGATGAGCCAGAGTCGGGACGGCCCTGGTGCTGCGCCGAATCGCTCTATAATGGCTGGCTCTACTTCCGGGGCCGCTTCCTCTGTGCTGGGCGGCTGCTTGCCTGGCGGAGACGATTTGGCTTGAGGAGTTGGTCGATATGTGGATCTGGATTCTGCGAATTTTCGGCGTGCTGGGGATTGTACTCAGCCTGCTTCCGCTGTTGCCGACCGGGTTTTGGTTTGTGCGTGGCTGGGATCTTCCGCGGTTTCAACTGGCTATGGTGCTGCTCGTTCTGCTGGCGGTGACCGTCGCGATTCGAGCGCGCTTCCCGTCGACGACGGAGCTGTGTGCATGGCTGACGTTGTTGAGTCTGGTGTTCCTCTGGCAAGCCGCTCACGTGGTTCCGTTTACGCCGTTGTGGACGAAGGAGGTCCAAACAGCGAGGATCGACCAGGACGCTTTTCGGTTGCTCACCGTCAACCTGGATTATGAGAGCGATGCTTATGACGTGGTTGCCGGCGAAATACTCGCCCTCGATCCCGACGTTCTGGTGCTGGTGGAAATTGACCAGGGCTGGCAGGACGGCCTGTCGCGCGTGCGCAGTGAATACCCGTTCGCCCAGGAGGAGATTCGCGGCGAAGGTTTGGGGATGGCCATCTGGAGCAAATGGCCGCTGCAGAAATCGCGGACGCGTTTTCTGGTGGAAGATCGCCGCCCTACCATTTGGACGGAGGTTGTTTTTGAAAACGCCGTGGTCAATCTGGTGGCCGTCCATCCCACGCCGCCGGGTTTGCGGGATTCGACCGGGGAAGAGCGACGCGACAGTCGCGTCCGCGACGCCGAGCTAGTGCTGGTAGCCAGGGAGATCGCTGATCGCCCTGCGGAGTCCTGGATTGTCGCTGGCGACTTCAACGACGTCGCATGGTCGCACACGACACGACTCTTCCAGCGGCTCAGCGGCCTGCGCGACCCGCGCGTCGGCCGCAGCTTCATGGGCACCTTTCCTGCCGACTATCCGTTCCTGCGCGTGCCGATCGATCACGTGTTTGTCTCGGACGCCTTTGCGGTGAAAGAGCTGGCCCGGCACAAAATCACCGGTTCCGATCACTTCGGCGTATCCGCCTCGCTGGTCATCGAAAACAAGTCGGCGGGCGTGACGCCGGAGCCCCAGGGCGACGACCACCAGGAAGCCGCAGAAATCGTCGAAGAAGGAAAGCAGGACGCCGAAGAACGGGACGTCTCGCCAGAAAGGTAAAGCAGGGCCGGGCGAATCATCCCCATTTCACCATCCCCAAAGAATGAGCGACGTATGACTGTCGGAAATCGACGGATCGTCGTCTTTCACTTCGTGAAAGAACGCGTACTTTCGCGGAGCGAAAGGCGACCTTCTGCGTCTTCACTTTCGCAAAACGACGATACCGGAATCACCAGGTAATTTCGCTCGCGATCCAACGACAAGGTGATGATCATTAATTCAAACGCATTCATTGAACCGATCATTGACATTGCCAACCTGCGAGCGTTCGTGGACTTTGTCTCGCATCTTGGAAATACGGTACTGTCTCCGGAGGATTGGAACCTGCTGGTCGCGGGTGTGAATGCCTCGGATATAGAAACAGGCGATCGGTTTGAATTCAACCTGACAGGCGACACAGAAGACTCCTGCTCCAGTTTTGCAAGCGAGCGCGGACATGACTTTCACAAAGTTCACGTTCAGATTTATTGCTCGGATTGGATGGCGCTCAAGATCAACACTGCCGCCGAGATCATGGCGAACTACAAGCTGGAACCTCTCTCCGACTGAACCAAAAATCGGTGGAATGGGGCAGGTAAAGTTACGGCAGGAACAGGAACTCGCTGCTGTTGAAGAGTACGCGGCACAGGGCGGGCAGGCCGTGCTGCTGGACGACCTGCAGCGAGGCGGCCGCTTCGCTTGCTCGGGGCGGACGGGCGAGCGTTAGCTGGAACGCCTGCTCGATCTGGGCGACGGGCGAGGCGCCGGCTTCCGCTTTCACACGCTCGGCCAGACGCTGCGACTGGTCGACGAGGAAAGGGCTGTTGAACAGGTTTAACGCCTGGATTGCGGTCGTTGACTGGCTGCGTAACGGCGTTGCCTGACCGGCGTCGGGGCAGTCAAAGGCGCCGAACACGGGGGCGGATTCCATCCGGATTTTATGGGCGTAAATCATGCGCCTTTTTTCCGCCGGGCCGAAGACTTCCAGCGGGGGAAAGCCGGACAGGCCGCCTCGTTTCTCGAAAAAGTCGAAGCCGGGTCCGCCCATCTGCAGTTCCAGTTCTCCGCTGCACTGCAGGATGCTGTCGCGGATCGCTTCGGCTTCGATCCGGCGGGTCGGATAGCGCCAGAGCAGACGGTTGTCGCCATCGCGGGCGGCCGCTTCGGGTCGGAATCGCGAGGCCTGCTGGTACGTTTCGCTTAGCACGATCCGGCGATGCAAATACTTGATCGACCAGCCGCTGTCGATCAGTTCCTGGGCCAGCCAGTCCAGCAACTCGGGGTGCGACGGCGCTGCGCCGTTGAGGCCAAAGTCGCTGGGCGTTTCCACCAGGCCGGCGCCAAAATGGTGCTGCCAGATCCGGTTCGCCATGACCCGGGCCGTGAGCGGATTGGCTGGACTGGCGATCCAGGCGGCCAGCGCCTGGCGCCGTTCCGGTTCACTGGCGACCGGGTCGAGCGGAACGGAACCGAGAATGGCCGGGACGCCGGGGCCGACTGCTTTCCCCGGTTGTTCGGGGTCGCCCCGTTTCAGGACGGACGTCGTGTCGGGCTCGCGAAACTTGCCGGCGTACACCAGGTTCGCCGCGGGTTCTTTGCCGGCGGTTTTCTTGCCTGGCGGTTCTTTGGCGGACAGCTTGCTGGCGGACGGTTCCTGGCCCAGCTTGCGATCGCCGTAGTCGACGCCGGCGAAGAACGCCTGCATGGCGTAGTAGTCTTCGTGCCGGATCGGGTCGAACTTGTGGTCGTGGCAGCGGGCGCAACCGACGGTCAGGCCCAGGAAGGTGGCGCTCACGCCGACGACAATCTCATCCAGGGCGTCCTGCCGGGCGAGCCGCTTGGAGGCCTCGTCCTTGCCGATCTGCCCCGGCAACAGGGCGGGCGCGGCGACCAGAAAGCCGGTCGCCGCATCGACGCCCAGCTGATCACCGGTCAGCTGCTCGGTGAGAAAGCGATCATACGGCGTGTCCTGGTTGAACGCGCGGATGACATAATCGCGATATGGCCAGGCGTGCGGGCGGGGCGTATTCACTTCGTAGCCATGCGTATCGGCGTAGCGGACCAGGTCCAGCCAGTGCTGGGCCCAGCGTTCGCCGTAGCGGGGACTGGCCAGCAGGTAGTCGAGCAAAGCGGTCGCACCCTGTTTCCGGTCTTGCTGCAGTCGCGGCAGCCAGACGGAGATCTCCGCCGGCGTCGGCGGTAGGCCGTGCAGATCGAAGAACATGCGGCGCAGCAGGGACGTGGCGTCGGCTGGCGGCGAACGTTCGAGACCTTGTTCCTGCAGACGTTCCTCGATCCACGCATCGACCGACCGTGAAGGCAGCAGGCGCTCCGCCGTCGGGACGTGATCCGGCGACACGCCAGGCGGTGGGACCGCGAGCGATTGGAACGCCCAGTGGTTGCGCGGGTCGCGTTGTGGGGTTTCGTTGCGGGGGGCGGGGGCTCCGGCGGCGATCCAGCGGCGGAGCAGCGATTGCTCGGCGGCGGTGAGCGGCTCGCCTTTGGGCGGCATCCGTTCGTCTGCGTTGGCGGCAACACGTTCCAGGATCAGGCTGTCGTCGGGCTGGCGGGCCTGGAGGGCGGGACCGCTGTCGCCGCCCTGGAGCAAGGCGGCGGCTGTATCGGTGCGCAGGCCGGCCTCCTGGCGCAGCGGCCCATGGCAGGACCAGCATTTCCGTTTGAGCAGCGGCCTGATCTGCTGGGTGTAGTCGACCTCGGCGGCCTGGAGTCGGTGGATTCCGGGCAGCAGCAAGAGCAGCAAAACGATCGCTTTCCCCCCGATTTCCGGAGAGAATCGGGTTAATGGAAAGGGCCGTCGGTGGGGCATGGGGAGATCGCCGGGGCGGTTGTCTGCGGGGGAGAAGTTCCCCTAGTATACTGTTTGGCGAGGAGCATGCAGCCCTTTTGCGGGTGGGACGGGCATTCCCTGCGACGAGTCGTCAAGAGGCGAAACGGGCGATTGGTGCTGGAAACGTTCGTCCTTCTTTACAGAGTAGTTTTCATCCTTCACAATACGCATGACAAAGTTACCGAAAACATCAGCGGCCTCTCGGTGGAGCGGCCGCGATTTTTTTTGTTGATACGGAGCGACAAAATGTCCGACATGGTTCCCATGACCCGCGATGCCTTCAATCGGCTCAAAGACGAAATTCATCGTCTTGAGAACGAAGAGATGCCGATCATCGCGGAAAAAATCGCCGAAGCCCGGGCCGAAGGCGACCTGAAAGAAAACGCCGAGTACCATGCCCAGCGCGAAGCGCAGGGGATGCTGCAGGCGCGCATTGTGGAAAAACGCGATCGCCTGGCCAGAGCTTCGATCGTCGATATGTCGCAGATTCCGCGTGACCGGGTGGCCTTTGGGGCGACGGTCACCGTGAAGGATCTCGACTATAACGACGAGGAAGAGATCACCCTGGTCGGCTCCGGCGACGAAGACTACGACGTCGGCAAGTACCTGACGACCAGCCCGATTGGCCAGGGGCTGATGGGGAAAAAGGTCGGCACGGTCGTCGAGATTCCGGTGCCCAAAGGGGTGATTCGTTACGAGATTCTCAGCATCCGTTACGACGAAGGGTAGGCGGTCGCGGGACGGCCAGCGATTGACGACGACCAGGGCGGCGCGCGGGATTATCGATGCGTCGCCCATTCTGGATTAATGGGCAGGCATCGAAGGCAAGTCGTCTTTCTGGTGTCTGCTCTTGCTCGAAACGACGAGTCATTTAGTCTTCGTCGTCGTCTTCTTTGGCGTCCATGCCGAGCTGTTTCATTTTGCGGTACAGGTTGGAACGGTGCAGGCCAAGCCGCCTGGCGGCTTCGGTCATGTTGCTGCGGGCGCGCTCGATGTGGCGTTTGATGTATTCGATCTGAAACTGCCGCGTGGCTTCGTTCAGCTCGGTATCCAGCGACAGCAGGGACGGCTCCTGTTTGCCGGGCGACAGGATGAAGTTCAGGTCGTCGGCGTCGATTTTGTCGTCCTGGGTCAGATAGGCCAGACGCTCCATCAGGTTGCGCAGTTCGCGAACGTTGCCGGGCCAGCCATGCCCCAGCATGCGTTTGCGGGCGGCGGCGGTGAAACGGGGCATTTTGCGGCGTGCTTTGGCGCAGAAGTCGCGCAGGAAATGCTCCGCCAGCAGGATGACGTCGTCGCCCCGGTCGCGGAGGGCCGGCAGTTCGATCGTGACGACGCACAGGCGAAAGTAAAGGTCCTCGCGAAAGCGTTTCTCGCGGACCATCGTCGCCAGGTTCTGGTTGGTCGCCGCAATCACGCGGGCGTCGGTATGGATCGGCTGCGAACCGCCGACGCGCACGACGACTTTTTCTTCCAGGACGCGGAGCAGTTTGGCCTGCCCGCTGAGGCTCATGTCGCCGATTTCGTCGAGGAACAGCGTCCCGCCTGAGGCCAGTTCGAACTTGCCGCTGCGGCGTTCGTGGGCGTCGGTGAAGGCGCCTTTCTCGTGGCCGAAGAGTTCGCTTTCCAGCAGGGTGTCGGGCAGGGCGGCGCAGTTGACGGCAATGAACGGCTCATTCCGGCGGCGGCTCAGGTAGTGCACTTGCTGGCTGATGACTTCCTTGCCGGTGCCGTTTTCGCCCAGGATCAGCACGGCCAGTTCGGTGTCGGCGACCCGTCGCACGGTGGAGCGGAGCGCGTTGACGGCGGCGCAATCGCCGATCATTTTCACGCTTTTGGCGGCCTGTTCGGCCATTTGATTACGGGAGTTCAGCAGTTGCTCGTACTGCTGGGAATTTTCCAGGGCGATGGCGGCGTGCGACGCCAGTTCGACCAGGGCCGCTTCGTCCTCGTCGCTGAAAGAGCCTTCGATCTTGTTGATCATTTCAAAGGCGCCCAGCATGTGTCCGTCGGAGTTCCGCAGCGGGATGCAGAGCAGGGAGCGGGTCTGGAAGTTGTGTTTCTGGTCGACGCTGCGGTCGATTTCGCGCTGTTCGTCGTCGCGGTCGGCGTCGACCCGGCGGGACTCGCCCGACTGGATCACCTGGCCGACAATGCCGGAATCATCGGGGATGCGCAGCTCCTCGCTGTCGACGCCCAGCGCGGGGCGGGCGACGAGCGTGCGGTTGGGCTGGTCCCAGAGAAAAATGCTGGCGCGTTCGGCTTCCAGCAGGCGGGTCGAGGTCTCGGCCATCTGCTTGAGCAGGTCGCCCATTTCCAGGGTCTGGCGCCACTGACCGGCGATTTCCAGAATCGCTTCCAGCCGCCGGATGCGGCGACGCCCTGCGGTTCGTTCGCGGACATCGGACAGGGCCGCATTGAGCAAAGCCGCATGCGAATCGATCGCCTCCCGGGGCGCGCGGGCTTGCACCTGGTACGCGGTCAGGATCTGCCCGCGGGTGGACCGTTGCTCCAGCGGGGCCGCCAGCCAGTCGCCGGCGGTGACGGCCTGGTCGCGGTCCAGTGCGTCGCTGAGCAGATCAAACGGCAACGGCTGCTGGGGCCCGGCCTCGGCCAGCACCCGCCACTTGCCGCGTCGTCCTTGCGACAACGCCAGGTAACGGCAATCGAGCGAAGCCAGCAGCAAAGGCAGCGCCTGGCGCAGGTAGTCTTCTTCGGTATCGGCGAGCGTCGCCAGATAAATGGCCCGGGTCGACAGCTCCATCGCGTCGGGATGCGCGGCAAACCGAGCGTATTCTTTTGTGGTGGTCATATCGCGTCCCCCTCCAGGTCGGCACGCCATGCTACTCCATCCCAAGGGCGATGAGAAGTAAACGCAGGCCTGCTTCCTTTTTCCCCGATCATCCACGGTCGCCCCGGACGCGAACATACCGTCGCGGCGAGTCGTTCTTCCCGCCACGAGCGCGGGCGTCCTTGCTGCGCATCGCTGGGCGACGCGCTAACTAGGAGTTCTCCGCCAGCGCGGCGGCGATCCGGTCGCGGATCACCTGCCCCAGTAACGGATGCAAACCGAGCGGTTCCGTCACCACGTACGGCACGTCGGGGCGCCGGGCGGCCGCCTCGGCAGCCAGTCGCGGGATATCTTCGCGCGAGTGGTTGCCCGGCAGCAGAAAGTACGGATGCACCACAATCTGTTCGGCCCCGCGGGCGATGCAACGGTCGAACGCGGTCTGCAGGGTGGGCTCGGCGAGCTCCATGTGGGCCGGTTCGATAATCGTGTAGGGCGAAGACTGGGCGAACATGGCTGCGACTTCCAGCAACATGGCGTTGCTCTCTTCGCGACGGGATCCATGATCGACCAGCACCACGCCGACGGTCGGGTCGGTTGTCATTGGGCTCGCTCTAATTGGCTGCGTTTGAGGGTCAACTTGTACACTTCCTCGTCATCGATCGTGATGCAGCGAAAGGTAACTTCAGGATCGGCCAGCTCGGTGTTGAAGGTCAAGAGACCATAAAAGTTCCCCTCGTTGTACGAGAAAATTGCGGCGGGCCGGGTCGGATGCGTGTGGTGGTTGGTCAGCTTCGAGGTTTCAAATTCAAACAGGTCGTAGCCTTTGGGTCGAGCGATGCGGTAGACATCGGTCCGATGGCGATCGGCGGAAAGCAGGATCACGCCGGGGATCGGCTGCTCGTCGATCAGGGTGAACAGCTCTTCTCGTTCTTCACGGGCGCCCCACCAGGAATCGCGTCCGCCTTTGTCGGCTGTTTCCGTCCAGAGCGTGCCGGAGACGATCACCTTGAAGGTCGCCGTCGACTTTTTGAGTTTCTCCAGCAGCCACTTTTTCTGGACCGGCCCCAGCATGGTGCGGGGCTCGCCGTTTTGCGGTTTGAACTCGCGATAGTAGCGGCCGTCGGTCATGAAAAAGTCGATGTCGCCAATGGAGAAATCGAACCAGCATCCGGGCTGTTCGGGGCCGCCGCCGTAGTAGGCGTTGTTCCAGTTTTCCCGGAACACTTTCCAGACCGGCAGCTTCCAGTCCGGTTTGAACGGATCGGGCCCGCCCTGGGTGTCGTTGGCGCCAAAGTCGTGGTCATCCCAGATGGCGTATACGCCGCAGCCGGCCGACATGCGGCGGAACTCGGGCCGCAACTGGCGACGGTAGTAGTACAACCGCTGGCGGCTGCGATGCGTGGGGTCGTCGATGTAGACGTTGTCTCCCAGAAACAGGAAGGCGTCGGGACGGCGTTTGGCGATTGTATCCCAGATATGCTCATGCTCGGGAACCAGCCGCGAACCGCCGCCGAAGGCGACCTGCACCTGGGCCGGCTGGCCCTTGGCTGGCGCAGTGCGGAACACGGCCCGTTCGGGCAGCATGGGCTTGCCGTCGAGCAGCACCTGGTAAGCGTACTCGGTCCGCGGCGCCAGGCCGACCGCTTCGACCACGGCTGTAAAGTCTTTATCGGCCTGGGTCGTGGCGAGAGAGCTCTGCAGCACGGGCTGTTTGTCGTCCTGGGTCGACTGCAGTTCGATCTGGATTTTGGCGGGCCGGATCGTCCGCACCCAGAAGCGGGCCGATGTGTCGGTTACGCAGCCCAGCATGGGACCGCTGAACAGTTCCAGGTGATGCTTCTTCAGCAGGGCCGCCAGTTCGGGCTGCTGGGCGACGGCGGCCAGCGAGGCCTCGGGATCGTCGCCCAGGATGGCTTTGATTAATACCGGTTCCAGTTCGCCCAGCACGGGCGTATCGGCCGGGGTGGGGATAATTTCTTTCGCCGTCGCTGGCGACCAGGCAGCGGCAGCCAGCGCAAGGGCGACGATTGCGGCCCGAAGGTTTGTGCGTTTCATGGTGGGTCCTCAATGGGGGTGAACGTTCGGCTTCATTGTAATCGTCCGCCGGGGCGAATGCTGGCGTTCTCGGCGACAGGCTTTATATTGTGAATCGGAAAGCGCAGCACCCGTCGAGGACGCTGGCGCAGGCTGAAACCAATCGCGGGCAGGCGGCTTCCGCTGGCAATCAAAGGGAAACCGATGGCGACTCGTCGATGTTCGTACTGTGGAGGACGGTTCTCCTCGGCGCAGGACCGCGCTTGTCCGGATTGCGGCCGCGAGGTTCCGCCCGAAACGTTTGACGATCCGTTCCCGCAGGGCGCTTCGCCCCGCGATGGGCATCGCTTGCCGGCGGACTGGATGCCGACGCACGACACCGGGCCGATCAGCAAGGCCAGCATCCGCAATGTACCGGTGAGCGTGCCCCAGATCACCACCCATGCGGTGAAAGCCTGGCGAAGGAACCTGGGTTTACTGCTGGGCGTGTGGCTGGTTGTCTTCGGGATTAACAGCGGGATGGACTACGGACTTCGTCGCCTGGAGCAACAACAGCCTGCCGTCAACCAGCAGCCGCCCGTCCAGCAGCCGGAGCCCCTTGACGAGAACCCGGATCCCCTTGACGAGCCGCCGGGACTGGTGGACGAGCCGCCAGGACCGGAAGTGGAGCCGCCGGCGCCTTTTGACGAGCCGCCGGGGCCGGCTGAGAAGGCGCCGGAGCTTGTCGAAAAACCTTTGCAGCCCGTCGAGCAGCCGCTGGAGCGTGGGGAGGATCCCCGGCCGATGAATCAACCGAAACCTGCCCGGAAGCCGCTGAATCTGCAGGCCTTCAGGATCGACTGGACGAACGCGCTGCTGGTGGGCGTCATCAAGTTTCTCGTGAACGGCGTGAAGGTGTTCCTGGGCGTGGGTCAGACGTTGATCGCCTTGAAAGTGGCTCGCGGCAGGCAGGCGTATTTTACCGACGTGCTGACAGGCGCCTCCCAGACGACGGCTGTGGTGGGAGCGACGCTGATCGCGACGATTCTGCTGATGCTGGCATTCTCCGCCTGCTTCGTGCCGGGCCTGTTCTTGTGCTGGAACTACTGGCCGTTTTACTTTCTGATCGTGGATAAAAAGGCGGGCGTGTTCGATTCTTTCACCACTGCCAGGGAGATCACGAAAAACAACCTGGGCAGCATTATTCTGCTGTGTTTTGTCAGCGCGCTGATTGCGCTGGCAGGGCTGCTCGGCTGCCTGGTGGGGTTTGTGTTTGCCGCCCCGTTGCTGACCGTGCTGTGGGCCACCGCGTATTTAATGATGTCGGGCCAGCTGGCCGCTCCGGGGACGTCGGCCTTTCAGGGATAGCAGCCGGCCGTCGTCAAGGATCAGCCGACTGCATCGAGCCGCTACGCGCCGCGCAGCGGCCTATTCCTTCAGGAACTCGACCTTGCCGGTTTCCATGCCGTACATGGCGCCGACGATGCGGATCTGGCCGTTTTCTTCCATCTCGCTCAGGATGGGGCTGTGTTCGCGAATATACGCCACGGTCAGCAGCACGTTCTTCTCCGCCACCTGCTGCATGAACTTGCCATTGGCGCTCGTCTTGCTGCCTTCTTCTTTCTCAAAGAATTCGACGGCCGGACGGATGTTCTGCAGCATGGGGGTGATGTTTCCCAGCTCGACATTGTCGATCGCTCCCCCGATGGCGCCGCAGTTTTCGTGACCCATGACCAGGATCAGTTTGGCGCCGGCGACTTTGCAGCCGAACTCCATACTGCCCAGGATGTCGGTGTTGGCGAAGTTACCCGCCACGCGCGCCACGAAGATATCGCCGATGCCGCGATCAAACACGTCTTCGACCGGGATCCGGGAATCCAGGCAGGACAGGATCACCGCTTTGGGGAACTGGCCCAGCGACGCTTCCCGCACCAGCTTGGAATGGTCGCGCTGGGTCAGCGTGCCGGCCATAAAGCGGCCATTGCCGTCTTTGAGCATCTGCAGCACTTCATCGGGCTTCAGTTTGTCCCGTTCTTCTCTTGTCAGCACGCGCTCGACCAGCGGTTTGGCGTCGGATCCACCGGCCGCCGGATCCGTTTTGGCGGCAGGGGCCGAGGCGGGCGGTGCACAGCCCAGCGGAAGCAGGCAGGCAACAAGCAGCAAGGCAAGGCGACAGAGCATGAGTGCGATTCCTTTCAAGAGAGAATTGTCGTTCGCGACGAACGACTGCGGTCAGGCAGGGGGTCCGGACTGTCCGTTATCAAAAAGCGGGGCAGCCTGACCGCAGGAAGGCGGAGTGAAACCAAAGCTACAACGACGCAGCCGCGCCTGAAACTTCGGCCCTCCTGGGAACGCAAATCGTACCGAACAAGCGGCAGCGAAGCAAGAGAATGGAGCCTTGTTTGCGGCTCCTGACGCCTCCTGAAGGGACGGCGGTCCTGCTGACAAAACCTGTCAGACTGCGGTGGCGATGCGCGCTCGAATTGACAAGAGGATCTGCGGCGTCTGCCGGAAACGGGGAGGATCGGGGCTGCCCTCAGGGCCGAGGCTACTCCTTGTGAGGAGGCTTCGCCTGGCGATTATGGCCGTACTCTTCCGGCCGCCGGGCTGTTACCCTGATTGTTGGTCGGATCGTGGGCAAAACGCTCCGTGCCGGAGGAGACGGCCGAAAACTTACCACGCCCTCTTCGCCTGCCCGTCCCCTTTACTCCCTGCCCGGTGGTTTCTGGAATGATAAAAGAAACGCTCTCCGCCTGCCGCTCTGGCGCGCTCGCCTGTCTGGCGTTGCTGGTTTCTCTGTCCACGGCCTGGGTGCATGCCGGGGAAGTCGTCGTCGCCCGTCTGCCGGTGGAGCCAGAGACCTGCTATCGACTTCATTTCCAGGTTCCGACTCCTGATCCGTCCGAAGGCGAACCGGCCCAGTGGCTGTTGCGCACTGTTGACGTCCAGGGCGACCGACCTTTTGTCGGTTGCCATGATCAGGCCTGGCAGCAGATCGCGCCGGACCAGAAGGTTTTTACGCACGCCCTGCAAACGATCCCCGGCGCGAAAACGCTGGAACTGGTGGTTCGCAGTGCGGGACAGCCGCCGCAGATTGGCGAGGTAATGCTGGAACCGTACACGCCCGGCGACCTGCTGATCAACGGCCAGTTCCAGGAAGGCCCCGGCAACTTCTCGGGCTGGTCGGAGCACTTGAACTGTCGCTTCCTTGAAGTCGAAGGGAAGACGGCGCTCCAGGTCGAACATAACGGCTATGCCCTGACCGACCGGATCCCCGTGGCCGGCGGGGCCAATTACCGGTTCGACGCCGGCTCCACCATGCCGACGTATCTCCTGGCGTACGACGCCGACATGCAGCTGCTCACGCCGACGCCCTACAACCGACTGCGCGACTTCCGCACGCCGGAAACGGCCGTCTGGCTGCGTCTGCTGTACCAGACCAGCTTCGATCATATTCCCGTCTATCGCACCCGGACGATCACTTCGGTCGGACTGCAGCGGGTTGAGGAAGGGCAGGCGGCCGCCCCGGCCGACGCTCCCGTTTTTCCAGGCGAGATCGTCCTCGCCAGCAATTGCGACCCGCGGGAAGCTTACGCCGCCCGCGAGCTGCAGCACTGGGTCCATGAGATCACCGGCAAGCGGCTGCCGCTGCTGGCCGCCCCTTCAGCGCGCGATAACCTCAAGTTCTTTCTCGGCGCCAGGTGGGCGACGGACTACGAAGACGACCTGAAGTTCCTGGCCGGATCCGACGGTTACGCCGTACGCCGCCAGGGGAATGCCATTTATCTGTTCAGCGCCCATCCCCGCGGTCTGCTGTTTGGCGTGTGTGCGTTCCTGGAGAAGAATACCGACATCATCTGGCCGCGGCCGCATGCGGACTTTGCCGCGATCTTTTCAAAGACGCCGAACCTCGAATTCCCCCAGGCCGACTTTCGATCCCGACCGGCGTTTGCGATTCGCGAGCTGAACTTCCTGGGCGGCGATCGCACGCCCGAGCAGAGCCAGGAGTGGAGCGGCCGTAACGGCGCCAACACGCCGCTGCGACTCGGCCGTGGCTTCCCGTACTTGCGCTGGCTGTCAGGAGCAACGATCGGCGCCGGCGGCGGGTATATCTGGAACTTCCTGGGGCTGGAGCAGGAAGACGAAACGTTGTATCCGCTCGTCAATGGCAACCGCCTGCGCAACATGTGGCGCCAGCCGTGCTATACCCATCCGGGCGTGCCGAAGGTGATGGCCGACTCGGCCCGCGAGATGCTGGAGAGCGTGCCCGGCCGGGAGATTGAGTTCCTCATCTCACGCGTCGGGGACAACTGGGAAGTCTGCAGCTGCCCCGAGTGCATGCAACCGATCGACCTGGCGGACGGCAGCCGCCTGGAGCCGCAGTCGACCAGCAGCCTCAAGGATCGGCTGTTCTTTTCCACGCGGAACTACCTGATGCTCAATCGGATGGCGGAAGATCTGGTCAAGGATTACCCGGATCTCAAGTTGCACACGCACGCCTATATTTTTGCTGCGGAGCCGCCGAAGGTAAAGCTGCATCCGGCCATTGTGCCGCACTTCGCCGCCTATCCGACCAAAGACGAACGCTATCCGATCCTGGAACAAAAGTCGGAAGAAGGCCGCGAGTGGGGCCGCCGCCTGCGGCAGTGGGGCGAAGAGCAGGATGTGAATTTTGGCTTCTTCGGCTACTACTATTCCGACGGCTACAACGCGCTGGCCGATACCGCCGGCCCCGATTACCTGGCCCTGTCCCGCATGGGCGGCATCCATGCACACTGCGAAGGCTATCCGGGCGACGTCGACGCGCTGAACAGCTGGGACTACGAAGGTTCCGAAAAATGGATCATGGCGAAACTGCAGTGGGACCCCAGTCAGGATCCGGCAGCCCTGCGTGAGCAGTACATCCAGCGGACATTCCGCGACGCCGCCGGCCCGATGCGGGCGTTCTATCAGTTGATCAACGCTTCCTGGCACGACCCCAAGAATCCGACCACCGTCAACTGCCACACGCCAGGGAAGGAGATGTTCCAGAAGTTTCTCGTCGATCCGGGACTGGAAAAGCAGGCGCGGGCTCACCTGGTCGAAGCCCAGCAGGTCGCCACCGATCCGCGTTCCCGCAACCTGATTGTTCGGATGCTGGCGAAATTCGACCAGTTCGCCGCCGAACTCAACCGGCTGATCGTGCCGCTCGTTCCCGAATCGACCGAGCAATGGCGGCAGGTCGATTCGCCCCACTGGTACAAGGCCCATCAGGTCGGCGACTTCCAGCGCATCGCCAACTGGCAGCCGCTGCCGGAAAAGGCGGAAACGAAGTACGAAACCAGGATCGCCATGATGCGCGACAAGACGCATCTGTACTTCAAAATCGACGCCTTCACTAGCGACGGCGAACGGGTTAGTCCGCGTTCCAGGGGCGGCTATTTTCCGCAGGGGGACCGGGTCGAAATCGTACTGCGCTGCGACTCGGCGACTTACTATCTGGCCCTGGGCGAAGACGAAAGAGAGTACATGCTGAAGAACTGGAGCACGACCCATCCCTGGCGTAACCAGGTGCAGGTCCGTTTTGAGCAGGCCGAGGGACTCTGGACCGCACTCGTGGCCGTGCCGCTGCGCGATCTGGAAGCGACGCCAGGCAAGAGCGATATCGATGTGAAGTTCGGCCGCGTCGCCCATCCCCATACGCCGGCCCGGGAGGAAAGCACCCTCGACGGCAGGAGCATTTTCGCCAATCACCCGTTGCTGCGCAGCTCGCTCAAGATCGACGAATAATGGCCCGCTCTGACTGCTTCTTTCCCGCCGTCTCCGTACGACCTCTCTCCGCGAACCGCCGAACAGGAACCTGATGAAAACGATCCCCCTCGCGGCAGCCTGCACGATCGCCACGCTCTCCCTGCTGCTGGCGGCGGCCCCGGCAGACGCCCAGGCTTTGCTGGATATTACTTTCGAAGGCGACGACGTTGCCCAACACTTCGACCCCCTGGTGAACGGTGCATTGCTGGGCCCGGTTCGTGGAGCCCTGACCATCAATTCCCAGGTGGATCGGCAAACGCTGAAGCCTGTCCCCGTGCAGCCGCTGGGGAAATACAAACTGACCGTGCGTGCGGCCGCCAACAATAGCGACACGGTCGAGACGAACGACCGCATTGCGGAGATTCTGGAAAGAAGCGGCGGCCGCAGCTTCGCCGCCTGTGAGCTGGAGTTCCTTGATGCGGACGGCAAGCCGACGTCGTTCCTGCTGTACGGTCGGGTGAAGATCGAAACACAGGGCCTGGCTCTCGTCTCGGGCGACTTCCACGACTTTGTCACCGTCTTTTATGCACCGCCCGCGGCCGCTTCTCTGCGGCTGGTTCTGGAGTCGCGGAAGGAGCGACTGTTCCTCGAACGCCTGGTGCTGGAACAGGAAACCGAAGAGGGCGCGGTCAATGGCAACCCGGACTTCCGATATGGCGAATACAATCTGGCGGGCTGGGAGCCTGATCCCGAGGGACGCCTCTACAAGCGGCCCGACGGCAAGACCGTGCTGAAGTGCGGTCTGTACGGACGCAGCTCCTTCTTCCCGGTGGACGACAGCAGCCGTTACTCGTTTCTCTGCCATGGCGTGGGCTACGACACCAAGGACGGCAAAGTGACGGTCTCCTTTTACGACGAAGCCGGCAACGAGCTGGGCAACACCCATCTGTTCTGGGGCAAGGATATGGCAACCGGCGCCGTCAAATCCGGCATCCAGCCGCCGCCCGGCGCCCGACTTGCCCTGCTAAAAGCGTCCCGCGTGATCCTGGAAAAGGTCGTCGTCACCCAGGACGATCCTGCCGCCGGGGCGCCGGAGGAGTAACCGCCAAGGCGACGTTCACTCGGAACGTGAAAAGAAAAACCGCCGGATTCTGGTTCGTCGTTTTGAGCAAGTGCAGACGCCGGACAGTCGACTTTCACTCCGTGAAAGATCGCGTTCTTTTGCGGGGACGGCGATAAGAATTACTGATTGAATTTGAAAAGACTCGTCCTGTCTTCTGGAGAAGGGGCTCTCCTGCCCGTTTACAATTGCAGGATAGAAGCGGAACCGGGTGTCACAGGAGAACGAGCGGCGCAAGCCAATCGCTGTACCGTTTCCTCGCTACTTCCGTCGAATTGGTCGGGTAGGAGCGCCCAACCCTCAGGGGTTAATAGCCCCGCAGTAAATCTTTTCGCGTTCCGAGCAAAAGACGACTGCCCGTCGACTTCCGGCTAGGAAAAGTTATGCAGCCGCAATGGTCGCTGTCCCCTATTCGTCACGCACCCATTCGCTATCGGGCAGAGTGAAGTCGGTCGCTTCGACTCTGGCGCCGAGCGTGTTGAACGCGGTGTGACGGAACTCGCTGGCCCTGATGGTCGCCTGGCCGCCGTTGATCCGCACCCGGCTGAGGCTGTTGTCGGGACGACTGCCGGCGATCTTCACCCGCAACAGATCCAGCTGAAAAGACGCCATCGGGGCGGAGGGGCTGCCGCTCAGGGCGGTGGCGGACGTGCGGTTCTGGATCAGGCAATCTTCCAGCCGATGCTGCCGGCCGCGCAGCAGAACCTCGCAACTGACGCTGTCGCGGAACTCGCAGTGGCGATACGTGGTGATGCAGTCGTTCACGTCGGCGATTGCGTTATCGTTCCCCCAGAACTTGCCGTGCGTGATCTCGCAGCGGCACGTATCGTGAGCGCTAAAGCCTTCGTCAAAGCAGTCATAGCCGGTGACCTGCTCCGCCTGAAGGAACGCGATCCGCCCGTGGATGTTGAAGCCGTCGTTCAGGAACCGTCGGGTATTCAGGTTCCGCACGACCAGCCGGTCGCCGTCGCTGCCGGTGGCGTAGCCATTCGCGCGGACGGACCATTCCAGCTTGTCGACAGCTCCGGCCACGTAGAGCCAGCCGGTCTGGTCGTCGATCTTTTCAAAGCAGTACTCGCCCGGCTGCAGCTCGGCCGGCGACGGGAAGTCGGGCAGCTTCGAGGCCGAACGCCCCATCCGCTGCAGCTTGCCGTCGACAAAGAGCAGGTGCCGATCATACGGCGTCAGCGGCAGGCGGCGCCGCCACAGGTTCTCTCCCTGCTCTTCCCAGCCGTCGGCGGGCAACGGATCGGAACCGTCGAGCGTGCAGCCGTTCCCTTCCAGCGTAATCCCGACCTTGTTGACAAAAGTCACCGATTGCCGAAAGACAGCGCCGGCCGGAGCCAGGCGAATCGTATCGCCGGCCTGGGCCCGCATCACGGCTTGCTGCAGGGTGGCCAGCGGTTCTGCTTCGCTGCCGGAATGCTGGTCGTTTCCCTGGGAAACGTGGACATGCCAGTCGGCCGCCGTGGCCAGCGACAGGCAGCCAAAGGTCCATACGATCGCGGTGAAAGTCGCCTTCATCAGGCCGTTCTCCTGGAGCGAGGGGGGCAAACCGGGCAATATAGCATGCCTCCGCACGCCAGGCCGACGTGGCGTTCCGGCAACACGTTCGCTGGGGGAAACACGCCTTAGGAAAAGCGTGGCGAATTTACCACAGGCGAACCTGCGTGCGGCGTCTTTTTGAAATCGCAGGATCGACGCAACTCTATTTTATCAAGCAGGTTGCAGCGAACGTCTCGGAATCTTTGCGGGTTTGGCGCCCGCTTTGCGAATCATTGAATCTCCTCCCTGCCAGGGAATCGACCTTGTGGAACAACGACGAAACCCTGGCGACCAACAGACGCTGTTTGCGATGCGAGAGCCTGTGTCCCCTCAGGCTCTCGCGTTGCGACTGCGTCGCCTGTTCTTTCCAGTTTTGGCGGAGTTTCGACTCGGCTGTCCTTTAGACCTTTTGCCGCAATTTATGCACGCACGCGAATTGATTGAACTTGCCGCCATGCTGGCGACCCGCGCGGAAACCTTTGTCGAATTTGGCGAGCCCCCGGCAGCGGCCGCGGTGGAAGGCTACTGGTCGGCTTCCAAGTGCCGACTGGATCGCTGGTATCGGGCAATGAAGCTGTACAACTCCCAGCGGCAAGCGGGCGACAACTCCACCCAAGCCTGGCGTCGTCTGCGTCCCGTGCTGGAAGAGGTGCTGGCCTCGGAAATGCTGACCCGCGTCTGGACGGCGGTCGCCAGCGCCCACGATCATCTGCATCAATCACGCGAGCTGGAACCGATTGCCCGGAGCGTGCTGATCGGCCATCTGGAAGCCCGGCATCGGGCGCTGAATTTGATGGTCTATGGCAAAGGTTTCGATGTCGCCGAAGCGGTCGAATTGAACCGCATCCGCCGGCGGGCTGAACGCTGGACCGACCTGCTGCTGGCCCGTCTGGCGGACCAGGCCGACGTACACGACCTGGCGTTTGATATGGAACGGACCAGCGAGTTTGGCCGGGATCTGCGGGAAGAACCGCACCCGGGACGCAGCTGGAATTTAATGCTGGCTTCGCTCCGGGCCGGCTTTCGCGTTGGACTCTCGCCCGGCAGCCCGAACGCGGACCTGAACGAACAGATCGCTTCGAGCCTGATCTCCTGCTGGGGACCCGAGCTGTTCGACGATACGGGCGTCGCAAAATCGCTCTGGATGATGCGGGTGGCCAAAACCACCAGCGACGCCGAAGGGCTGATCGACGAGCTGATCGCCATCGACGACGCTGTTCCGGCGCCGCATGTGCGATTCAACAATCGCCGCGGGGCCGGTCGCGAGTAAGCGACGTTCGGCGGGTGTTTCGCCGTTTTATTAGAAAGCGGGCGCAGCAAGTTTCTTTCGCCGGGAACGTACACCTTACAACGAAGCGAAATCGACGGTCGTCTTTCACTCCGACCGCGAAAAGAATAACGCCGGATATTGGTTCGTCGTTTCGAGCAAGGACAGACGCCGGACAGTCGCCTTTCACTCCGTGAAAGGACGCGTGCTTTCTGCGCCGGCTGGTTCGCAAAGCAGCGCAACCCGAATCGACCGTAATTGCCTTCGCGCTCCGAGTGAAAGTCGACATCCAGGAATCAAAGCCGGCCATGCGTTCCCCACGCAGGCCGGCTTTTTTCGTTGCGTCGTGGAGGAACGACGCGCGACGACTTGAGCCCATCTCCAAGAAAATCGGGAACTTCTGCAGCCGGCTGTCCGCTGGGATCACGTTTGAGGGATGAAGTAGTAACGGCAGTGACAAAGCACACGCCGCAAACGACTTGAAACGGCGATGATCGCCGCGAAATCTACCTTCAAACGTACGAAAGTGAATCCCATGAACGCTTGCAAAAAGATCCTCCTGTCGGTCGCAATCCTCGGTCTCCTCGGCATGGTCAGCGAAGCGAAAGCCCAGTT
This sequence comes from Lignipirellula cremea, assembly GCF_007751035.1. NCBI lineage: Bacteria > Pseudomonadati > Planctomycetota > Planctomycetia > Pirellulales > Pirellulaceae > Lignipirellula > Lignipirellula cremea. Next base: position 1,634,059 of record NZ_CP036433.1, read on the forward strand.
CAGTAGCGGTTCCAGCTCCAGCTGGAGCAGCAGCTCGTCCAGCAGCTGGGGTTATGGTCCCGGCGGCTCCTACAACAACAACACCAGCAACTCCTCTTCGCAGCAGTCCCGCTGGGGCAGCGGCCCGGGCGGAAGCTACTCGCAGAGCAGCGGCCGCAGCCAATCGAACCAGTGGGGATCGAGCTTAAACGCCAACGGCTACAACCGCTACAACAACCAGCAGAACAGCGGCTTCAACAACTTCCGCCGCTACTACCCGTAAGACAAAGAACGCTACTTTCGCGGAGCGAAAGGCGACATACCAGCAGCAAAGAACGCTACTTTCGCGGAGCGAAAGGCGACATACAAGAAACAAAGCCGGCCCAGGCGTGAACCACGCAGGCCGGCTTTTTTCGTTGCGTCAGCGGCAAGGGAGCCCCAGCCAGACGACTTGAGCCCATCTCCAAGAAAATCAGGAACTTCTGTCGGCGACTGTCCGGCAGGACCGCGTTTGAGGGATGAAGGTTTAACGGCAGTGACAAGTCACCCGCCGCCAACAACTTGAAAAGGCGTTGAAAGCCGATCCTTCCTCTCCCCTCAATTTGTGAAAGTGAATCCCATGAACGCTTGCAAAAAAATCCTCCTGTCGGTCGCCGTCCTTGGTCTTCTCGGTCTGGTCAGCGAAGCGAACGCCCAGGGCTTCAGCGGTTCCAGCTCCAGTTGGAGCAGCAGCTGGTCCAGCAACTGGGGTTCGGGTCCGAACGGTTCCTATAACAACAACACCAGCAACTTCTCCTCGCAACAGTCCCGCTGGGGCGGCGGCCCCGGCGGCAGCTACGTCCAGAACAGCGGCCGCAGCCAGTCCAACCAGTGGGGCTCGAGCTTCAACGGCAACGGCTACAACCGCTACAACAACCAGCAGAACAGCGGCTTCAACAACTTCCGCCGCTACTACCCGTAAGACAAAAAGAACGCCGATCCAAGATCGCGTTCTTTTGCGGAGCAAAAGACGACTAACCGTCGACTTCCGTCAGTTAGAAGTTTCTCGTTCCGAGTGATGGTCGACTGTCCGGCGTCTACTCTTTTCGCGATCGGCGCCAAAAGACCGGGACCTGTCGCAACGCGACAAGTGATCGTCCTTTGGCCCTCTGCAGGCAACCGCAGCGCCGCTGGCGCGTCAGGCGGCTCTTTTTTCCTGGATGGCGCGCAGGCTCTCCAGGGCTTCTTCGGCTCGCTCCCAGCCGCCCATCCGTTCGATAAACTCGCGCATCTTTTCGATCTGGTCGGTGCGCTGTAAAGGGCCAGCCGGGGCCGGCATCTTCTTTTCATTTTCAGACATCAAGCGGCTCCTTGTACAAAGGGAAAGCAGAGGATCCGGGACGGTCCAGTTCGTCCGTATCTCATGTTTCGCCTGAAACTGCCGTCTGGCTCGATGTTTTTTACAGGAATGATTGCAAGCAATATTTGGGCAAAATGGCCATTGTGGGAGAATTGGGTTTATCTGCGAATCCCGATTGTTCGATAACAAGATTGTTCCGCCAAGGACTAACTTATATTCATCCCCCTTAGCCAAGGGATGCCAGCATGACGCTTTCGCAATCGCCAACGCTAAATATCCGCCGCCTGGCGGAGACGGAATTCTATCAACTGGGCGCACCAATGGACGAAGTTCGCTCGCTCGAAGAGCGAGTCCGCATCGATGGCGGCAAGGTCGTCGCCCGCACCTATCGAGCCGCCGGCATGATGGCGATGTGGATGATCGACATCGGCATTGTGCAGTTCTACGGACCTGAAGGAGAAATGCTGCGGACCGTGAATCTCTTCCAGCAGGAACAGTCGGCCCGTGCGGCCGCCTAGCGGAAGAGCGAGTTGAAGAAGCCCTGGGTCACTTCGCCGGGTTCGTTCTCGACCGGCAAGGGCGAAGGCGTCATGGCCGGCAGTTCGATCGGTTCGATCGTGACTTCATCGAGCCATGCTTCTCCCAGCCCTGCCAGGGCAAAGGTCACCACCAGCTCCGTATCGCGCGGAGCCCGACGGTAGAAGGTAAACTCCGTCCACTGCCCGGTGCTTCGCATCCGCTGTCCCAGATCCGGCCCGCCCAGCGAATCGAACACGACAAAGCCGTCGCGCGAGGCGACGATCTCTTGCGGGAGCAGCACCCAGCCATGGATCCGCACCAGCTGCCCGCCGCGAAGCGGCGTGGGCGCCGAGGAGATCCAGATCGGCGGGGTCTCCACCACGGCCGGCGCCAGTTCCGGCTTGTCGGCCCAGACCCGCATCCGCACGGCGGCGACGCCGCCTTTTTTCAGCTCGGAGGAAACCTCGATCGAGGTCTGCAACGGCGTATCGGCATGCCGGAAGTGTCGCCACCCGGAACGCAGCAGGTGATCCAGCGTTTCCAGCTTGCCGCCCGCCAGAATGTTGGGCGACCAGTGCGCGGTTTTCATCCGTTCGGCCAGGCGCCAGTGCTCTGGCAGCGTGTCAAACGTGGTGCATAAGGGACTGGCGACCGGCGAAGAAAAAGAGCCGGCAGCCGTATTCCAGTGTCCCCGTCGCACCCGGGCCAGAGCATTCTGCGCACGGGCTGCAAACATCTGGGCGGAACGGTAGTCGCGGCCGGCAATGAGCTGTTCGCACTGGCGCAGGTTGGCTCGCGCGTCGTCGAGCCAGCTGGCGGCCGGTTGTAACGGATGCGCCAACAGATTCAGGCGCCGGTCGGTTTCTTCGACCGATTTCAGCTCGGCGGTGGCCAGTTCAAAATGCAGCCGCGCGGTTTCGGTCTGCTTCTCGGCAATGCGACGAGTCAGGTTGCTGGGGGTCAGCGGGTTCTGCGAGAACAGCACTAGCGTGGATACGCCGACGTCGTCGAGCGACACCCGCACGCCGCCGGAACGACGGATACTTCGCAAAGGAGACAATCCGCCCAGCGACACGCGGAAGGCAGCCGCGTCAATCGGCGACCCCGGGTCGACCAGCGACAGCGACGTGTTATCCGGCGCGTCGAGGGTGAACTGCTGACCCGTTCCCTGTCGCAGCACGATCATCAACCGGCTGCGTTCCGTTTCCAGCACGGCGGCGCGGGTCAGAGGTTGGTTCGTTTCGATCTCGCCCATGTACTTGCCGCCGGCGGCCCAGGGCTCGACCAGATCGAGTTCCAGGTTAATCCGGCGGAGGGAGGCCGCACGAATCTGCGTCGCGGTATCCGGCAGATCCAGGCGGCTGCGGGAAGCGAACAGCAGACCCCGGGCCCCGGAAGCCACGGCGTTTAACGCCAGCAGGCGGATCTGGTCCGGCTCAATGTGGATACGTGGATCGCGCGTTTCGCTGAGGGCGACATTCTGATCGACGGCGGAGGGGGACAACTGCGTTTGAATGGTCGCCCAGAATGGGGAACCGGGCCGCGACAGCCGAGTCCGTTCCAGCACCCAGGGGCCGTAGTCGGTCATTTCGAAACCGCCGCCCAGGAGAGCTCGATTGAAACAGACAACCTCGCCGATGCGACTGTATTGTCGCAACTGGGAGTTCGGCGCCAGCCAGACCGGACGGCGTAGCGGATCCGAGCGACGGACATTATCCGCCAGCGCACGGACCGGCTCCAGCTCGGCCGGCCCCAGGTTTTCGCCCAGATCCCAGGCAATGATCGGATCGTGGATCGGACCGATGCGCACGGCGGCGTTATCGGTCACCATTTGACCTGGCTGGGGAGCGGTCGGCGGCGGCGCCAGGAGCTTCAGATCCAGGCGTTTCGCCTCTTCCAGCTGCGGCGTGGTGGCCGGCTGGCGCAAACGGATCGTGTTGAATCCGAGCGATTTGAGCGTAGTGAACGGCTCGCCGTTGTATTCGATGGCGCGGGCGAACCAGGGACGTCCCTCCACCAGCAGCACGCTCCCTTGGAACTGCACAATTTTGCTGGCGTCGCCGGCGGGACTATCGTCGAAAGAAATCCGTCGGGCATTGGAACCGGCCGCATTTTCCTGATTGCCGGCCAGATCGCGGGCGGCGTCTCCCAGTCCTGCCGCGGTGGTGGCGACATGGCCGGTCACTTCAAGATCATCCAGCCAGACTTGTGTTTCGCCAAAGCCGCCGTAACCGTTGAGCACCACCATATCGACGAACGCCTCGCGGACATCGACCTGGGCGCCAAACTCGGAACGGAGCGCCGGCGCCATCAGTTCGACCAGTCGGGCCGGGTCGCCAATCTCCAGTCGCTGCCAATTGCCCACCTGCTGGTAGATCTGCCCCCGCACCAGCCGGGCAATCGGAGCGCGGGTTGCCTGGTCATAGGTTCGCGGGAGCACCACCCGCATCATCAGCTGCAGGCCTTTGCGGTCCGAGCGGACCCACAAGCTGGCGTTCAATTCTGAGATGACGCGGGCCGGTTCCATTTCATACGCCAGATAGGCGTAAGAACCGTGGCCGGCCTGCAGGCGAATCCATTCGGCCCCCTGGCCGGAGTGGGCCTGACCAAATACGCGCAAATGGGACAGGACGCGCGCCTGGCAATCGGCGTGGGCCAAACGAAAAACCGGATCCGCCGATTCAAACGTTTCGCGCACCACCGCCTGGGCGATATTCGCCCCGCTGAGCGTAATCAGCAATATGCCAAGGCATCTGGCTAACACACGTTTCTCCCCTGCAGAGGAAACGGCCCCAGGCGGCGATAGATTGGCCGTTTGGGTGGTTTCCCTGGATCACTTTGCCGCCGGCAAACTGGAGCGTCTGCCGGGAATTCCGCCGCTTTCCGATTCTTTTGTCAGCCGGGAACGTCTTCGCCCCGTATGCGAACGGCTTCTCAATCGGTTACGGTGAGCCGCATAATTCGGATAATGCGGGTCACGCCGGTAAACCGGATCCGCGCTATTTTTGGTAAGTTCGGTTATGTTACTGGTACGTCTGGAATTCCATTGTGGTTTTTTGGCAACGTGTCGTTTTTTTTCTCGCCTGACAGACGTTTTACGTTGCAAAAATGGGACACGCCTGCGAGACAGGAAATCACGCCGTAAACTGGCCTTCTAACAGGATTTAGCCAAGACAGCCAGGGCAATCGTGTGGCGAAATCGCCACCATTCGATTTTCAGGGGTTTTTTCGAAAGTTCTGTAAGTCCATACCACGAAGCAACTTGCGACAAAAGGATTCCTGTTGGGTTGGAACTGGCGCAGCATCTGCCCTGTATTTGGTTCCTAACCACCACCGATTCCTGGAGACCAGCCATGATCCCTGCCGGCCAGCCCGAGATGAACCCCACCGAAGAGCTCCCCAAAGACATGCACGATCTGAGTCTGGCGATTGCCGCCTTGCCCATTTCGCAGCGCATCCTGATCGAACCGATTCTGGAGCGGGTGCTGGAAAGCACCAAACGCCGGCGTCGGATTCTCTCCCTGGTGCAGGAAGCGTTGAGCCAGCTCCGGCTCGACATGAAGTATCTGATGTTCGATCTGGAAGCGACCCGACGCGAACGCGATTCCTTGCGTGAACCCGAAGGCGAATAGGCCTGCCCCTTCTGGGGAAGTCCGGCGTCTTCCCTTCTGTCCACCCGGGACCTGGCCCGAGCGGCCGATCCTGTGAACCCGGGAACGTGAAATGCGGACCTGGGAATAAACGCATCCTGGGAAATCAACGGGTAAAACTCGTTGTCAAATCGGGAATTTTTGCCTAGGATGAAGGCGATGCGTTTTTTGCAAAACATCAACCTTCCTTCTCCTCCTATTCGCGCACGACGCATCAAACACGGGTAGTTTGAGGGACATCGTCGGAAACCCTGCGCTGGGACCGTGCGATCGTTCACAGATGCGGAGTAGCTCACTATGGCAGAAGTTAGCGCTGATCAGCTGGCGCAGCGCATTCTGGACGCCGACCTGTTGGAAACCTCCCAGATTGAATCCTGCTGGGCGGAACTAGGCACGCGCGCGACTACCGCCCGCGAGTTTGGCAGCCTGTTGCTGCGGCGAGAGTTGTTGACCAACTGGCAGATTGATCGCTTGCTCAGTGGCAAACGCGACGGTTACTTTTTTGGCGATTTTCGCATCCTCTACTATGTCGGCGCCGGCACGTTTGCCCGCGTTTATCGGGCCCGCCATCGGCATACGGGCGCCATGTCCGCCGTCAAAGTGTTGCGCAATCGTTTCGCCAACGTACCCGAGGTGAACGAGAGTTTCCGCCGTGAAGCGGAAATGGTCAAGCAGCTGACTCACCCCAATATCGTGCCTGTGTTTGAAGTCGCCGCCACCCGCGGCGCCGCCTACATGGTGATGGATTTTGTCGAAGGACAGAACCTGCGCGAGTTTATGAAGATCCGCGGCAAGCTGGAAATCCTCGACGCCCTGCGGATCACCGCCGACATCGCGGCCGGTCTGCATTATGCATTTGCCCGCGGACTGACCCACCGCGATCTGAAGCTGTCGAACGTGCTGGTTTCCAGCCGGGGACAAGCCCGGATCGTGGACTTTGGCCTGGCGCACGACAGCGAAGCGGGCGACGAAACGGCCGGCCGAAGTATCGACTACGCGGGTCTGGAACGGTGCTCGAATGTGCGCCGCAACGACAAGCGGAGCGATATCTTTTTTATCGGCTGCATGATGTACCACATGGTCAGCGGCGTGCCCGCCCTGGTCGAAACTCGCGATCGCCTGCAGCGGTTAAGCATCAGTCGATTCACCGACATCCCTCCCGTGTCGCGGCACATGCCCGACGTGCCGCACCGGGTCTCCGCCATCCTCAGCCGAGCGATGGATCTGAACGCCGGCACCCGTTACCAGACGCCAGGCGAAATGCAGGCCGATATTGTCGCCGCCATCGACATGATCCAGCGCGGCGAAACCGAAACCACCGTGCAGGATCCGGCCGAGGTCGCCGCCACCCGCTCTGTCGCCCTCAATTCCGAAGGCGAAGGTCGCACGATCATGCTGATCGAAGGGAACTACGACACCCAGGATATCATCCGCGAACAGCTCAAAAAACGCGGCTACCGCGTGCTGGTCATTGGCGATCCCGAACGGGCCGTCGCCCGATTTGAGAACGAAGAAAAAGCAGCCGACTGCGTGATCTTTGGCCTCAGCCAGCTGGGCGCGCCCGGCTTCCAGGCGTTTCTCAAGTTTGCCCGGGATGATTTCACCAGCCGCATTCCGTGCGTGCTGATCATTGAAAAAAGCCAGAAGCAGTTCGTCCTGCAGAACGCTCCGCTGGAACCGCATCGCGTTTGCATCACGTCGCCTCTCAAAATCTCCGAACTGCGCAAGGCGATCTACGTGCTCATTCAGCGGGCCCCGGGTTCCCCGGTCGAGCCGTAAACGAGCCTTCTTTCGCAGACGCATTTTTGCGGCGTTTGCCTGCCGCCATACGACGTTGCCCAGGCCCCCTCTGGCCTGGCGTTTTGGCGAATGACATTGACCGGATTCCGCGTTCCCGATATAGCAAACCCTCGTCATCGGTGCGCGCGAAACCAGCAGAGGGAACGGAATGTCGGCGGGAACCCAGGAAAGATCGACGCCGCCGGCTTCGTGGGGTGAACTGCCGTCGAACATGCAGCTGTTGTATGCGGGCCCGCTCGACGCTGCGGCCCAGTCGTTCCTGGCCCAGTTGGCCGAAGCCAGTTCCTGCCATTTGCAGTTCGCCACGGCTCCCCATGCGGCCGCCGCCCTGGATCTGCTGGCCGAGAAACCTTGCGACGCCGTATTGCTGCGGCATGCCCCGCCCCAGGTCGATGCCTTGCCGTTATTGGAGGCAGCCCGAGCCGCAATCGGCGATGAACTGCCGCTGCTGGTGCTGGGGGACGACCGCCTGGGTCGACTGGCCCCGCGCTGCTATGAAGCGGGCGGCGATGATTTCCTGCCGTTCCCCGTGATGGCCGCCGACAATTGCACGGCCTACCTCTGGCGCATCTCCCGGGCGATCGAACGCGGCAAACTCCTGCACGCCCAAAGGCGCCTGGCCCAGGACCAGCAACAGCGACTGTCGCGCGAACACCGGGAAGCGTCGGACCTGTTGGCCCAGCAGCGTTCTCTGCTGGCGGGACTGGAGCAACTCGCTCCGCCGAAAACGCCCGCTCCGTCGCCGGGCAGCTTGGCGACCGATTACCAGGATCTGCTGCGGACGCATGTGATCATGGGGTCCGGCAATCTGCACGCCGACCTGGAGCGTTTGTGCGGCTTGCTGGTCGCCGCAGGTCTGGGCCCGGCCGACGCCATGTCGCTGCATGTGGAATCGCTGGAGCAAATGGTCCGCGGCCTGGGCTCCCGCAGCGCCCGACATGTGATGAACCGGGCCGATCTGCTCATCCTGGAACTGATGATGCACCTCGCCGAGTGTTATCGCACCCAGCGCAGCGTCGCAGCCTGATTGGCCGGATTGGAATCAGAGACGAGAGCTTTTCCGTAGCGGCTGCCGATTTGGGGCGTTCGTTGTCTCACTAACGGCCAGCGATCTTACCGCGTACGGGCCATTTCCCGGGTCGTTTCCCGCAGGGTTTCTCGCGACATGTCGATGGTTTCTCGCGACATCTCCTGGGGAGGCACGGCCAGGATGCTTTCGCCGGAGGCTTTGAGGCGCTGATCGATCGACTGCACCAGTTTGACGAGCGCTTCCTGGTACTGCCGCAATTTCTCTGTGTGGATGCGCTCCAGGTCTTCACGGCGAGCCGTTTTTTCGTCGTCGTCGGCGGCCAGGAACCGGCCGCTCACATCGAAATACGCTCCGACCGGCTCGCACTTCAGCACTTCGATTAGAACGGGCGCCTCCATCGTTTTGATCTGCAGGGCGGCAAACGGCGCCTCGAACGGCGTTTCGCAGAGGAAACCAATCCCGGTGCAGGAAACATCGCGGGTGACGACTCCCAGGGCGTTTGCCACGGGCCGTCGCTCGGGCGATAACGGCGTCGCTTCGATCTCCGCGACCATCGTATGGCGCGAAGGCGTTTGCGCACGATTATATTCCCTCAGCTTCTTCGCCCAGTGCCGGGCGTAGTTATGCAATTCGGGCGAAGCAGGCATGGGATGCTCCAGTCGGACGGAGGAAAACGCGGCGGGATCTTGGCGGGATGGTCGGCCCGCTGCCTAGTTGCGGCGAGCGGGTCCACCAAAACCTTAGGTCACCATTTGTATCCTGACAAAAGGAAACCCCCCGTCGGCAGCGTATGCGGAAAGATTTCGATTGACAGACGGCCGCAATCGCCGATAACATCAAGAAATACTTATATGATGCGCCCCTGCGCGATGGGGTATTTCCAATTTTGCGTGGAGACGCGCCATGCTGTCGATCTATGATCCCCAACCAGCCCGCAATTGCCAGGGCTTTCAGCGGCGTGAGTTCTTGCGAATCGGCGGCGCCGGCATGCTGGGCCTGTCCTTGCCGGGACTGGTGGGCCGCTCGGCCTGGTCGAACGAAGGCTTGCGGAACTATGTGACGGGAAAATCGGTCGTCTTTCTGTTCCTGGGCGGCGGACCCTCGCACATTGAACTGTTCGACCCCAAGCCAACCGCGCCGTCGGAATTTCGCAGCATTACGGGCGAAACGCCGACCGTGCATCCGGGCGTATCGTTCGGCGGCACCTTCCCGCAGTTAGCTTCGCTGGCGGACAAGTTCTCGATCGTCCGTTCGTTCCAGTCGAAAAACGGCGGCCATGAGTATGTGGCCGTAACGACGGCCCGGAATCCGACTGAAGCGACGCTGGGAGCTTTATACACACGTGTGACGGGCGTGAATCATCCGCAGACCGGCGCGCCGTTGCATACGCTGGTGCTGCCGGAGGCGGTGGCGCCGGACGGCTTTCCGATCGGCCGTAACTTTGAGACAGGCCATCTGCCGGGTCTGAGTCAGCCCGGTTCGCTGGGCTCCAACTTTCAGGCTTTCAGCCCCAGCGGCGGCGGACCGCTGAAGCAGAATATGGAAATGGCGATCCCGGCCGACCGTTTCCGCGATCGTCGCCAGGTGCTGTCGCAACTCGACCGTTTGCGCCGGCGGATGGACTCCGACGGCCGCATCGATACGCTCGACAAAATGCAGCAACAGGCGTACGACGTAATCACCGGCGGAGTCGCCCAGGCGTTCGATCTCAACCAGGAAAATCCGAAAACGGTCGCCGCTTACGATACGAGCCACTGCTTCAAGAACGCCGAGGTGCAGCGCTGGGGCGACATGCGGCGGTCGACCAACCTGCTGGGACGGCAGATGCTGCTGGCCCGTCGCCTGGTGGAATCGGGTTGCGGCTTTGTTACCGTTTCTGATTGCGGCTGGGACATGCATAGCAACGGCAACAGCCCCAAAGGGCTGGGCGGCATGAACTGGCTGGGCCCGCAGGTCGACCATGCGGTCGCCGCCTTTATCCGTGATTGCGAAGACCGCGGACTAAGCGACAAGGTCCTGCTGGTGGTGACGGGCGAAATGGGCCGCACTCCGCGGATCAACAACAACGGCGGCCGCGACCACTATGGCGAGCTGACGCCGCTGTTGTTGTACGGCGGCGGCTTGCGGATGGGGCAGGTTGTTGGCCAGTCCGACAGCAACGCCTCCCGGCCGGCGACGGAGCCGTATAACCCCGGACACCTGCTCTCGACGATCATGCACACGCTGTTCGACCTGGGTCAGCTGCGTCTGGATCAGAGCCTGCCGCGCGACGTCGCAGCCGCGATCCAGTCCGGCGAACCGATCCTGCCGCTCATGGCGTAAGCAGGCCATTGGACCGGGCGACCGATAGCAATTACGCTGGAAGAGTGTCGACCTGCGCGCGGAATGTGAAACGTTGTAATGAAGGAAATCGCCGGTCCGTCGTCTTTTGCTCGGAGCGTGAAAGTAATTACTGTCGCTTTTGGTTTGGTTGTTTTGCGAACTAACCGGCGCAGAAAGTACGCGTCCTTTCACGGAGTGAAAGGCGACTGTCTGGCGTCTGCTCTTCCTCAGACCGACGAATCAGAATCCGGCAGTTTTCGATTCGTGTCGCGAGAAGATGGCGACTTTTCACCCCAGCGGCAATTCTGTCGTTCCGTTACCTGCTTCCCAGATTGAGATCTGTCCTGTGTTGAAATCCTGCCTGACTCCTGCCTGCTGCTTGTTGTTGTCGTCTGCCATCCTGATCGCCGCGGAACCGAATGCAAAAGAGGACGCCCAGGCGAAAGCCGTGCAGCATTTTCAGGCGACTTCGGCCCGGGCTGAAGCGGGCGATGTCGATGCTCTGTACGAGCTGGCCAAACTCTATAGTAAAGGGCTGGGCGTCGCGCGGGATGAAGCGCACGCCGTGGAGCTGTTTGGCAAGGTCGCCGAGAAGAACGACGCCCGCGGTCAGAGCATGCTGGGGGTGATGTACACCAACGGCCGCGGCGTGGAGATTGATTACGCCGTCGCCCTGGGCTGGTTCCGCAAGGCGGCCGCCCAAAAGAGCGCTCATGCCCAGTACAACCTGGGCTATATGTATTCGGCCGGCAAAGGGGTCGAACGCGATCCGGTGATCGCAGCCCAGTGGTATCGCCGGGCGGCCCTGCAGAACGATACGGGCTCGCAGCGAATCCTGGCCGGCATGTACGCCTCGGGTCGCGGCATCCCGCAGGATCTGCCGCAAGCGTACGCCTGGAACGTGCTCGCCTCCGAGCGCGGCGATGCGGCCGCCCAAAAGCAGCTGGTCGCCCTGCAGGCGGAGCTTTCGCCCGAGCAGATCGCCGCCGGCAAGCAGCAGGCCGCCGAACTGGCGAAGGCGATCGCAGGAGAATAGGTTTCACGGCAGGAAAAGGGCCGGGCGAGCAAGCTTGCATTCACACCGTGGGGCTGTCGAGATTCCCTATCTTCTCTCGCCCTGGGACGGCATTTGCGGATAATGGAAGGGAACGTATTGATTTCGTTTCCTGCCCTGACCGTCCCTTGAATCCCCATGACGATTGTGAAGAAACCGCGGTCGCCACGCGCCGATTCCCGCTCGCCGTCCGCTTCTGGCGAGACCGTCAGCAGCGAGCAGGCTTCTGCCGATTCGCCCACGACGGCGGCGGAAAGCCAGCCGGCCGCATCTCCCGTTCCCTGGTATGCGTCGGTCGGCGTGCTGGGCTGCGCCGGCAGTCTGCTGTTATGGGCCTCGCATCCGCCGCTGGGTGGGAGCGCTCTGGCCTGGGTCGCGTTGCTGCCCTGGCTGCAGTTGATTCGCCAGCCGCAGTTGACGGGCCGTCGTCCCTATTTGGTGCTGTATGGCGCCGGGCTGCTGTTCTGGCTGATGCTGCTGCAGTTTCTGCGGCTGCCGCATCCGGCCGGTTACCTGGGCTGGTTCGTGTTGTCGGCGTACCTGGCGGCGTATGTACCGGCGTTTATTGGTCTCAGCCGGGTCGCCGTGCACAGCTGGCGGATTCCGTTGCCGCTGGCGGCGGCCGCCGTCTGGACGGGACTGGAATTGATGCGGGCGTACTTCGCCACCGGCATTGCGGCTTTCATGCTGGCGCACACGCAGGTCGCCTGGCTGACGCTGATTCAGTGCGCGGACCTGATCGGCGGTTATGGGCTGAGCTTTTTGATCGTCTTCTGCTCGTCCTGTCTGCTATCCTGCTGGCCGCAGTCGGGACGACGGCTGCAGCTGCGGCCCGTGCTGGCGAGTCTGTTGTTGCTGGTCGCCGCGCTGGGATCGGCGCTGGGTTATGGCTCCTGGCGTCTGGGGCAGAACCAGATGGCTTCGACCGATTCGGCGCCTGGGAAGACCGCTTCGGTCGCGCTGATCCAGGGATCGCACGACACGATCTTTGGCTCCACGCCGGAACGGGAAGAGCAGGCTTTTGACGACTACTGCACGCTGACGCGGGAAGCCCGTGCGGCGAAGCCGGACCTGGACCTGATCATCTGGCCGGAGACGATGCTGCCGCCGGTCGACGCCCTGCTGGACGACGAACCGCAAACGCCGGGCGACGGAGCCGACCCGCCGGCCGATCGGAACCGCAGACGGGTGCAGAACACGGCGTTCGCCGCCAAGGGGTGCATCGCTCGCTGGGAGCCGAACCGGATGCTCCATTCGCCCGACGTCAAGCTGATGGCCGGCTGCCAGACGCTCCGCTTCCGCGACGAAAAACTGACCGACGTGTACAACTCTGTGCTGCTGTTCAACAGCAGCAACCTGATCGAGGATCGCTACTTCAAAACGCATCGCGTGCTGTTCGGCGAATACGTGCCGCTGGCCGACATGTTTCCCTGGGTCTACGACCTGACGCCAATGCCGCAGGGATTAACCGCCGGGACCCAGGCCCGGGCGATGGAGGCGGGCGGCCTGCGCTGGATGCCGCTGATCTGTTTTGAGAGCATCCAGCCGCAGGTGGTGTTCTGGCAGCAGCGGGAGCTGGCGCGGCAAGGGAAGCGGCCGCAGGTGTTCGTCAATCTGACCAACGATGGCTGGTTCTGGGGCTCGAGCGCGCTCGATCACCACTTCCATTGCAACGTGTTCCGTGCGGTTGAGTTCCGCACGCCGATGGTGGTGGCGGCCAACACGGGATTCTCCGGCTGGATCGATGGCGACGGCCGGGTGCGGGCGAAAGGTCCGCGCAGAGAGAGCCAGCCCGTATATGCCGAAGTACAGCCTGATGGGCGGCGGAGCTGGTATGGCTGGTGGGGCGATCTGCCCGCCAGCCTGATGCTCCTTTTTGCCGCCTGTTGTGCAGTGGGAGGATGGCGTCAGCGACGCCAGAACCGAAACAGGCAAGCGTAGAATTACCGGCCAGGTCGGCGGCCAGGAATACCTGGTCCAACGCGCCGCCATCAACTCTGGCGGCGATTGTGGGAGACGTCGGTCTGGTGTTCTTGAGAACCTGGACCTGAAAGATTGCCACAGCAACGTTCTGCAGGGTTCGGCCCGAGGAAGAGTTCGGCCCGAAGACCGGCAGAGCGGTCAGTTAAGCAACCTTGACTTCCGTCGCGCACGGGCCTTTTTTGCCGCGTCCGACCACGTAGTCGACCATCTGTCCTTCGTGCAGCTCTTCAAAGGACGTCCCTTGAACTTCGCTGTGATGGAAGAACAAATCGCCGCCGTCGCCTTCGATGAATCCAAATCCGCGATCGGCGACCAGTCTCTTGATTTTGCCTTGAGGCATGTCAACACTCCTCGGTGAATTTCGAGTCGTTCTCCTTACAAACGACCCCCTGGAAAAGTGAAGTTTACCGAATCAATCCACGCAATGCGAGATGTCGAGGGGGTAGTTCCAGGAACCTTCGAATGGGGCTATTTGGAGCCGCCAAAATAGCGTTGATCCTTCGCTTCAAAATTCTTGTAATCGATCAGCTCGTAGAGCTCTTCGCGGGTCTGCATGATTTCCAGCAAGTCGCGCTGCGTGCCTTCGGCGCCGAGCGTTGCCAGGGCTGCTTCGGCTGCCTTCATCGCCACCCGCAGCAGGGTCACCGGATACAGAATCACGGCATAGCCCATTTCGGCCAGCTCGTCGGCGGTGAGCAGCGGGCTCTTGCCGAACTCGGTCATGTTGGCGACCAGGGGCGCATCAATCTGGGCGACGAAGGCCTCAAATTCTTTCCGGTTGGCGAGCGCTTCTGGAAAGATCCAGTCGGCCCCCGCTTCCAGATAACGCTGGCTGCGCTCGATCGCTTCCGGCAGGCCAAGCGAATCGCGGGCGTCGGTCCGGGCGATAATCACCAGATTCGGATCCCGCCGGGCGGCGACGGCGGCCCGAATTTTGGCGCACATGACGCCGGTTTCCACAATCCGTTTGCCGGATAAATGGCCGCAGCGTTTGGGCAGTTCCTGGTCTTCCAGCTGGATCGCCGCTACGCCGGCGGCTTCCAGTTCGATCACCGTTCGTTCTACGTTAACCGTATCGCCAAAGCCCGTATCGGCGTCGGCGATGACGGGGATCTTGACGCTGCGGGTCAAGTAGGTCGCCTGTTGCACCAGCTCTGGCAGCGTCATCAGGCCGACGTCGGGCAGACCTAGCACGCCGGCCGAAATGGCGGCGCCCGACAGATAAACGGCCTCGTACCCCATCCGTTCAATCAGCCGGCCAAACAGGGCGCTGGGGGCGCCAGGCGCCTGGATGGCGGATTCTTCGGTGGCTTGCCGCAATCGGGCGCCGGGGGATAGTTTGGCCATGGGTTCGCTCGCTCAGTTCGGCGGGAGGCTCCCCGTGCGCCTCGGCGGAATCCGGCCGAGAAATCACAAAGGGCAGACAGCAAGGCGGCACAGCGCCAGCCTGCAGACGATCATTGACGGTCGCCTGCAGACCGTCAAGTACGACCTGCCTTTTCCCTGGCGTGGGGCGAGAAGTTCCGGGTCAGCCAGCGCCAGGAAGGAGACTCCCGGGCCGGTTTCCGCTTGCCGCCGAAGTCCCTCTCCCGCCGGCTTCCTGCCAGGGAAAAGGGGGACGGATCGGGCGGACAAAGTTTTTTTCTAAAGAAGTTGTCCGCCGGGGAGTCCTTTCGGTCATGTACCAGTAACGGTCATGGCGACCGCGGCAAATCACCGAGAAATTTCACCGCCTTTTGATAACAATTCGCATTTTTCCCACACACCTGCAGCCTCCCTTTCTCAAGGACCATCTTCGATGAAAGTTTCTGAATCCCTTAGCCTTGCCAGTTTTTTCCTTGCCGGTCTGGTCGCTTCGATGGGCGTCGCCGCCCCCCCGGCCGACGTGGAAGCTCCTCCGACCGCCGCCCCCGCGATTGATCCCGCGGTGAATCCGGCCCCCGCGACTCCGGCCGCGGCGGATACCCCGCTCGAGGCGGCCCAGCGTTTCCAGCAGGAAATGGAAGCGTATCAAAAGCTGGTCCAAGCCCAGCAAGCCCAGATGCACGCCCAGATGCAACGTATGGCGGAGCAAGGGGGCTTTCCGGCTCCCGGCCTGGGCGTCCCGCCGGCCGGAGCGTTTGGACCGGCCTTCCCGCAGATGCCTGGCGCCCCGCCGTTCCCGCCTTTGCCGCAGATGGCCATGCCGCAGCACCCGGCCATCCCGCAGCCTTTGCGAGGCGCCGCTCCGCTGATGTCGAGTTACAGCTCGCGGTCGGCGACTGCCAGCTCCTGGTCGCAAGCAAACGGCGACTTTGAATATCGCGAAACGATCCGCGGCCTCAGCGTGAAGCTCACCGGCAAGGTGGACGGCCTGAAGCTGGACGTCAAAACGATCGAAGTGGATTCGAAAGACGGCGCCAAAGCCCGGTTCGCCGAGCTGAAAGACCTGCCCGCCCAGTACCAGGACGAAGTCAAACTGGCGATGGAGAACGCGGCCCAATACATCGGCCACTAACGAGCCGCCCGCGATCGACTCTCTCAACTCTCCCCAAGCCGCCTGACCCCAGGCGGCTTGCTGGTTTTCTTGGTCGCGTGATCCGACCTTCTATTTTCCCGCGTCTTACCCCTCGAAGCATACAGGCATAAAAATGCCTTGATGCACTGTGCGGAATCGGTCATGATGCTCTTCCGAGCGGGGGACATCCCCTGCAAACGGGTCATGCGGGTTGAAACTTCTCGCCCGATCCTTATTCCGGTTTGCTCGCTTTCAGGCGGAGAGCAGTGATGCACAATGGCCTTCCTCGTCGCACTTTTCTGGCGGCTTCAGCTGCTGCCTGTATGGGACTGCCGGGGAGTACGCCCGCACTGGCCGGTTCGGCGCCGGCCCGCACCCGACGGGCCAAATCGACGATCCTGTTTTTCCTGTGCGGCGGGGCTTCGCATATCGATACGTGGGACATGAAGCCCCAGGCGCCAGTCGAATACCGGGGTGAGTTTGAAGCCCTGCCGACCTCCGCGCCCGGCGTTTCTTTGTGTGAGCATTTGCCGCTGACCGCCCAGCAGGCGCATCACCTGGCCGTGGTGCAAGGCGTCACCGACGGCGGGCTGGCGACGGGTGATCATCATGCGGGTTACTATTACAACCTGACAGGGCACGCCCCCGATACGACCTTTCGGACGCAGGGGAACGATCGTCGACCACAGGCCGACGACTGGCCGTTCATCGGTTCGGTGGTCGGCTCCCGCCGACCGCCCCATCGCTCGCTGCCGCAAGTGATCACGCTGCCCTATATGCCTAGTCGTGCGCCGTACACGCGGCCGGGCCAGTTTGCCGCCCGGTTGGGAGTCGAACATGACCCGTTCTATCTGATGGGCGACCATGCCCAGCCGCTGGAATTCGCCAGTCCATCGTTGTCGCTGTCAGAGGGACTTACGCCTGGCCGGCTCGACAATCGGCGGGCCCTGCTGCAGGCGTTTGACAATGCGCAGCGCAATTTTGTCGGCGCGGGGATGTCGCAACTGGGCAAGCAGCAGCAAAAGGCGTTTACCCTGCTGCAGTCGCCGGCCACGGCGAATGCCTTTGACCTGACCCAGGAGCCGGCCGCGCTCCGGGCGCGGTACGGTGAAACGCTGAACGGAATGAGCCTGCTGATGGCCCGGCGGCTGGTCGAAGCAGAGGTGCCCTTTGTCACCGTGTTCTGGCGGGTCGACGATCGGCTGCGATCCAAGTGCCGCAGCGGCGGCGGCTGGGACACGCACGGGAATAACTTCCAGTGCCTGAAAGAGAACCTGCTGCCCGAGTTTGACCAGGGCTATTCGGCCCTGCTCGAAGACCTGAACCAGCGCGGCATGCTCGACGAAACGCTGGTTATGGTCACCAGCGAAATGGGCCGCAAGCCGCTGGTCGGCGATCGCCGGTCCGGCGGCGTAACGGGCGCCGGTCGCGACCATTGGACCCGCTGCATGAGCGTGCTGCTGGCCGGCGGCGGCATCCAGGGCGGCCAGGTTTTTGGCGAGACCGACGCCAAAGCAGAGGGGCCCTTGCATCGCCCCGTCAGCCCCGCCGACGTCGCCCACACGGTCTACCACGCCATGGGCATCAACGACCTGATGATCGAAGACAGCCTCGGCCGCCCCATCAGCCTGCTCGAAACGGGCCAGCCGCTGACACAGCTGTTTTGATCGCACACGGAGTCGCCGTTTCGTCAAGACGGCCGTCCCACGGGAACGGCCATTCTCCAGGACGACGAAGGCAACTTATGCGGCTTACCTGGTAGCAAGCGCTTTGAGCACTGCGTCGACATCGGAACGGCCGCCGTGCGTTTTGCTGACCAGGGCGTAGCTGACTTTGCCGTCGGCGGCGATCACAAAGGTCGCCGGGTAAGCCGTTTCACGCGGGGCGTTCCAGCGCAGTCCATACGCATTGGTGAACTGGTAGTCCGGATCCAGCAGCAGCGTAAAGGGGGCCGGCAGTTCGATCCCTTTGAGGAACTCTCCGGCTCGTTGATCCAGCTGTCCGGACGGTCCCGGATAGACAAACAGCACGGTCGCCCCCAGCTGCCGGAAACGGTCCGCCTTTGCCAGGAAGCTGCCGACCTGTCGAGTGCACAGCGGGCACTGGTAGCCCGGATAGCCGCGCAGCACCAGCAGCACGACGGGGCCTTTTTTCAGCGACTCGCTCAGTTTGACCTGTCCCTCCTGGGATCCGGCGTGGGCTGCCAGCTCAAAGTCCGGCGCCGCTTCGCCAGCCAGCGGCGGGGTGGCCGTCGACTTCAGGGCGGAGGGCTCCAGGGCCATCGAGCAGACGGTCGCCGCCGCCAGCAACGCTCCGCCGCCCAGGATCCGGGTCGTCCATCGCGTCCACTCTTGCCATTGCTGTGTCATCGTCTTTGCTCCGTGTAGATGAATTTCCAGCCCGTGAATTGCGCAGGAATTGCGCAGGCAGCCCGCGGCCGGGAGATAGCGGGCGCCAGCACGAAGGCGCGTGTCGCCTGGCCAGGATGCAGTCTAATCGCCCGGACAAACGTCCCTCGGTGCGATAGCCCACAATTGCGTCCGGCGGGGCGCCGAAACTTTGACAGAACCGCAATGCCTGTCAGTCGTTACGCGTTTTGGTTTGGCGGCTCTTTGTGGGGCCTTTTCGTGGGCGTCTGACCGCCAAATTCAGGGGCTCCGGTTTGCAGCGGCTGCCGGGAGGGCTATCCTACCAGATACGTTTTAGTCGATATTTGCGGGCACAACTTCCGGAGGCGAACATGCACCGCTTTCTCGCCATGGCGTTTTTTGGCGGCGTTGTCACTTTAGCAGGATGCGGCGGCAGCGACCCAGCCGGCGGACCCAGCCCTACCAGCGGGCCGGCTTCGACCGACTCGTCGACCACGGCGACTCCTCCGACCAACGCGACCCCTGACGCAGCGGAAGGTCCCGTTGCGGCTGGCTGGAACCAGGATGAGGCGATCACCGCCATCAAGGGACTGGGCGGGAATGTTTCGCTGTCCGACGGCAAAGTGATCGAGGTCAACCTGGCCTATTGCGACGTCAATAACGATACGCTGGATCGCCTGTCGGGTTTTGAGGAGCTGCAGAAGCTGGTGCTCGATGGGGTTGGCGTAACCGACGACGGTCTGGCCAAACTGGCGCATCTGGATCAGCTGCGTCAATTGAGCCTGAGCGGCGTGCCGGTCACCGACGACGGGCTGAAGTATCTGTCCGCCTTGCCGCGGCTGGAACTGCTGGAACTGGGTAGCAACGGCATTACCGATCAGGGGCTGAGCGAGCTGGCGAAGATTGTCACGCTGCGGCATCTGGAACTGGAGCAGTCGCAAATCACCGATGAAGGATTGGCCCAGCTGGCTCCGTTGACCTCGCTGGTGTTCCTGGACCTGAACGATGTCGCCGAGATTAACGGCTCGGGCTTCGCCGCGCTATCTGGCCTGCAGTCGCTGGAAGAGCTGACGTTGAGCAGCACGGGACTGACTTCGGAAAGCCTGAAGCATGTGGCCGCCTTCAAGAATCTGGTGCGGCTGGACCTGGATCTGGCCGACAATATCGACGCGACTGGCCCGCAGCATCTGGTCGGTCTGGACAAGCTGACCGATCTCCTGATGGGCTACTGCGACATCGGCGACGCGGGTCTGGAAGCGGTCGGCAAGCTCGGCAGCCTGAAAGAGATCGATCTGACAGGCGTCGGCGTCAGCGACGCGGGCCTGGCGCATCTGGTCGACCTTGCCCAGCTGGAACGCTTGTACCTGTCGCGAAATTCCGTTACTTCGGCCGGCCTGCAGAGCCTGTCGGGTCTGTCCCAGCTTAAAGAACTGGATCTGTCGAAGAATCCGGAAGTCGACGACGCCGGTCTGGCCGCCCTGCAGCAGCTGCCGAACATTGAAATCATTGACCTGAAAGATACGGGCGTCACCCAGGAAGGCGTCGCAGCGTTGCAAAAAGCACTGCCCAAAGCGGCGATCGGTCACGACTTCGTCGATCGTTAATCGGGCCTGTCTGGCGGTCCGACCATCGCCGATCTTCCCACCCGGGAACGATCTTGCCACTCCGCCGGGAACGTGGTTCCCGGGGAGTTACAGCATGCCGGCCCGTTTCCGCAGTAGCCATTCGGCGACGATCAGGCCGACGAACGCCAGGGGAAATCCCCAGTGGTTCCAGACCGGTTCCGGCGGCAAGGATTCGATCCGCACCTGCCGGCCGTCGGGCAAGTCGTCGAGCAGACGATTCACATTGGCGACCTGGTAGAACTTGCCGCGCGACACCGTCGCGGCTCGGCGCAGATCGGCTGCGTCCATCTCCACCCGGGCCGTTTCACCGGGCGGCGCCGTGACGACGAAACGTTCGGCGGGCGGCTTCCCTTCCAGCGTCGGCGTAGCGACCCAGATCCGGTACGAGCCTTCGGCGAGGTTGGACAGGGTCGTTTCAAAGACGCCGCGGTTGGACGGATCATGAGCCAGCTGCACGTTCTTTCGCCGGCCGCCTTCCCGTTCCAGGATGATCGTCACGCCGTCTTCTTGCGGCGGGGCCTGGCGTTCATCGACAAACCGCAGTCGCACATAAACCGGATCGCCCCGGCGATAGGCTCCATCGCTGCGATCCAGGGTCAGCTCCGCCTGGCGACTTTGCCCCAGCAGCTTCACCCGGCTCAGATAACGGATGAGCTGGATCCAGTATCGCGCAAAGTAGTAGTCGCCGGCGCGGAATCGCCAGCGCCAGGTTTCCTCGGTCAGATGCGTCACCACTTTGCCTGCGCCGACATACTGCATCAGGATGACGGGTAGCCGGCGGCCATCGGCTCCGGTCCGGGTGGGATGTTCCGCCAGCACCCGGGCGGCCGGACGCAGATCGGCCGTCTCCAGCATCCAGTACATACCCGGCAGTTTTCGCCAGGTTTCGTACGAGTCCGAGTCGCTGTTTCCCAGCTGGAACGGGGCCGTCGCCAGACCAAGCGGCGTAGGAACCATGCGGAAGCTGTCCAGGATCGTCGCATCAGGCGGCGGAGCTGAAGCCAGATCGATCGAGAACGGGAAGAGCGACTCCAACGGCGTATCGCGATACTGCATCGGCATCGATCGCGGTCCAGCGATGAACACCACGCCGCCGCCGTGCTCCTGAACGAAGTCGGAAATATCCTGCAGCGAGGACTTGCTGAGCATCGACGGATCCAGATCCCCCAGGATCAGCACGTCGTAACGGAACAGCTCCTCGCGATTCACAGGGAACAACCGCTCGGCTGTTTCATCCTGGGTCGCATACGCCAGATCGGCCTCCTGCAGCACGGTCGTCAGTTCGATGCTTTTGGCGGCCGGATCGCTTTTTTTCAACTGGCGTCCCAGCAGCGATTTCAGATAGCGAAACTCATAGTTGGGATAACCCTGGGCCAGCAGCACCCTGATCGTTTCATCGCGCACGGCGACCTGCTGTGACTGGCGGTTGTTCTCAAAGTTGATTTCCCCCTTGCGCTGCTCCACTTCGACCGTATATTCGAACTCGCCCGTTTCTCCGGGACGATGGGACAGCCGCACGCTTTGCGCTCCGGGCCCCTGCAGGACGACCGTTTGTTCGTCGAGGACGCCGGCCTGGTCTTCTCGTTTGAGACGCACCACGACCGATTCGCCGTCGAAGCCTTCGGCCGACAGTTTGACATCGAAGTTAGCCACATCGTCGACAAACACCATTTCACTGGCCAGCAGGTCGGTCAGACGCAGGTCGCGGGCCGGCTCTTCATTCCCCAGGCCGACGACGTACAGCGGCACATTTTTGCGACGGGCGTACTCGGCCGCTTCCGACAGGGAACGCCCGACGGTGGTAATGCCGTCGGTCAACAGGATCATGGCCGCGGTCGGTCGTCCGCGCTGGGTCTCGAGGATATCGCGCAGGCCGCTGCCGAGTTCGCTGGTTGGTTGCTGGGGCTCCAGTTGCCGCAAGCGATCCAGGACGTCGCCCTCGCCGGAAAGCACGCGCGCCGATCCACCCAGGCGAAAGAACTTCAGGTTGTACCGTTCCCGCAGTCGGGCCAGCAGCTCGCCATCGTTCTCGACCAGTAAGGCCTGGGCCAGGTGCAGCCGGGTCGGCTTGGAAAGGCTCGCCGAGGCCAGCAACTGGGCGACGGCGGTGCGCAGCTGTTCGCTGGGGTACTGGTCCTCGATCGCCATGCTTTCGGAATCGTCGATCGCAATGACCAGATCGGGCAGATCTGTTTTGTGGCGATGCCGCATCCAGCCGTACAGCATCAGCACGACGATCGCCAGCAGGGCGAAGCGAATCAGCCCCAGCCCGGCCCGCATTTTCCAGCCGGCCATGCCGCGTTCGCGGTAGTAGTTGTAGCCCACATAAGCAGCGCCGGCGAGCGCAGCCAGCACCACCAGCCCCGGCGGCAGCACCCAGGTGGGCAGCACTTTGGTGACCAGGCCCTCGCCCTGCGCCAGGAGGTGCGTAACCGAAGTGTCGATCAAGGGCGCCATGGGCCGCCTCAGAGGAAATGCCAGCAGGCTATGCGTCATGCTTCCGGCGCCGTCTCGCCGCCTGCTTCGCACCGCCTTTTTCACTCCTGTTGATCATGACGCATGCCGTACCGTTCCACAAGCCGCGGCAAAGCTACGGCTTTCGCAGGGGACGCACTGCAGCCATAATGACCAGCGACGGCAGGGAGGCAGATTCTTCGAAGATCCTTATCTAATCGGGAGACTCACATGCACCGGTTCTTTTCCCTGGCAATACCCGCCTGGCTGGTCCTGACGGCGACGCCGGCCGCGTTCGCCCAGCCGGGGCTCAACACGCGATTTATTCCCGCGCAGGCGTTCGCCGCGGTGGTGGCCCGGCCGCAAGCGGTGCTGGAACGGGAGTCGCTGGACCTGCTGCCGCGAGAGATCATCACGGCGGCCGGGATGGAGGAGCTGGGTTTCGATCCGGCCAAAATAGAACAGATCACGGGTATTCTCGCCCTGACGCGGCCCCTTCCCAGCGAGCCCGAAACGGGCGTGATTGTGACCTTTAGCGCGCCTTATCAGCTCGGCGAGAAACTGACCTCCAAGTTTACGCGGGATGCCGACGGGAAGCGGTACCGTTCAAATCGACCTGGTCAACTGCTGGATATGGTTCGCGTCAGCGACACGGTGCTGCTGGCCGGCACGCCGGCCTTGCTGGAAACGATGGTGGAAACCACGGCGACCGATTCGCCCCTGATCCGCATGATGACTGCCCAGCCGCCCAAACATGACTTCACCGGCTATCTGGCGCTCGAATCGCTCCAGACGCAGCTCCAGGAAAGAGTGAAACACGCTCCTCCTTTGCCGCCGCCGCTGCAGCCGTTGCTGGAAGTTCCCGATCATCTGAAATCGGTCATGTTCATTACCAACCTGAAAACCATGAGCGAAATGCAGATGGGCGTGCAGCTGACGGGCTATAACGCCGCTTCCACCGATCGCCTGGCGGAGATTGCCGACGGCGGAATCACATTCGCCAGGGAAATGATCCTGAGCGAAGCGAAGGCCGAACTGAACCCGCTTGACGCTATCCAGGCCGCGATGGCCGCCTATATGGATCGCATGGCCGACACCACGGTGAAAGCTCTGGAGCCCCAGCGTCGCGGCGACAGCCTGGTGCTGATGACCAACGGCAACGCCGTCGCCGGGCCGATGCTGGTGGCGATGCTGCTGCCGGCGATCCAGCAGGCCCGCCAGGCGGCCCGTCGCGTCGACAGCTCGAACAACCTGCGGGAAATTGTGCTGGCGATGCACAACTATCATGACACCTATAGAAAGTTTCCGGCGCCTGCGATTTATAGCGAAGACGGCAAGCCGCTGCTGAGCTGGCGCGTCGCCATTTTACCGTATCTCGAAGAGACGGCCCTGTACCAGCAGTTCCATCTGGACGAACCGTGGGACAGCGAACACAACCTCAAACTGGCGGAGCAAATGCCCGCGGTGTTCGCCGCGGCCGGTCTGGACCTGGGGAACAAAACGGTTTACCAGGCCGTCACCGGTCCGGGGACGGCGTTCGAAGGAACCGCAGGACAGTCGATTGCCGGCTTTACCGACGGAACTTCCAACACGATCCTGCTCGTCGAGACCGACAAGGGGCAGGCCGTCGAATGGACGAAGCCGGGTGACTATCTGTTCGACAACGACAACCCGAACCACGATCTGGGCGGAAACCGTCCCGAGGGTTTTCTAACCGGCTTTGCCGACGGTTCCGTACGCGTCCTCTCGCCGACGATCGACCAGGACACGCTTCGCAACCTGCTGCGGCGGAACGACGGCAACGTCGTCGGCGACTTTTAAGTAGTCGCTGTGATGCACGCTTTTCGCTCGATCCGCTACCGATTCCCGTATGAACTTTGTCGGGGCGGACGCATACACAACCTTTCCTTCGAGAGACTTCCATGCAACGCTTTTTGACCCTGGCGATGCTCGCCTTGCTGGGCGGCACGGCGACGACGGCCGCGCTGGCCCAGCCTGCCGTGACGACGCAATACATTCCTTCCCGGGCGTACGCCGCCGTGATTGGCCGGCCGGAGGCGATCCTGCAGAAGGAGGCTCTGGACCTGTTGCCGCGGGAGATTTTTTCCGCCGCCGGCCTGCAGACGCTGGGCCTGGACCCGACAAAAATCGAACAGATCACTGGCATTATCGCCACGGACGGCGCGCTGACCGATCCGCCGCAGGCGGGCATGATCGTTCGCTTTACTGCCCCCTACGCGCTCGGCGGGAACCTGGCCGCCCAGTACGACGCGGACGCCGACGGCAAGACGCTTCGCCCCCGCGATCCGTCCTTGCCAGTGCTGTACAAAATGAGCGACACCGTCCTGCTGGGCGGCACGACCGATCTGGTGCAGGAGATGGCCCAGGCTCGCCCTGCCGACTCCGCCCTGCTTCGCATGATCACCGCCCAGCCCCCGCGGAGCGATATTACCGTGTACGCGGCGCTGGAAATGATCCAGCCGCAGCTCCAGGCGCTGGTGCAGGACGCGCCGCCGTTGCCGGGGCCGTTCCAGCCGTTGCTGGAACTCCCCGACCATTTGAAATCGCTGATGATGATCGCCAATGTGAAAGCGATGAATGAAATCCAGCTGGGCGTGCAGCTGACCGGTTACAACGCCGCCTCGACCGATCGGCTGGCGGAAATCTTGACTGGCAGCATGGCTATCGGCAAAGAGATGGCTGTGAACCAGGCGAAGATGGACCTGGATCCGGCCGACCCGATCCAGAACGCCACGGCCGCGTATGTCGACCGGGTGGCCGATGCGATCGAGAAATCGCTGCAGCCCCAGCGCCGCGGCGACAGCCTGGTCGTGATGATGAACAACAGCGCCGCCGTCGCCCCCGGCGTGATGGTCGCCTTGCTGCTGCCCGCCGTCCAGGCGGCCCGGGAAGCGGCCCGTCGCTCGCAAAGCTCCAACAACCTGAAGCAGATCGTCCTGGCGATGCACAACTACCTCGATAGCCACAAGGCCTTTCCGGCCGCGGCCATCTACAGCGCCGACGGTAAACCGCTGCTGAGCTGGCGCGTCGCCATGTTGCCTTATCTGGAAGAGAATGCACTGTACGAGCAGTTCCACCTGGATGAACCGTGGGACAGCGAGCACAACATCAAACTGCTGGATCAAATGCCGGAGACCTATCGCAATCCGAACCTGGAGCTGACCACCAAAACCAATTATCTGGCAGTGACAGGAGCCGGCGCTGTTTTTGAGGGAACCAAAGGCCGCAGCATTCAGGAGATCACCGACGGCACCTCGACGACGATTCTGGTGGTCGAAGCCAACGCGGACCAGGCCGTCGAGTGGACGAAGCCGGCGGACTACACGATTGATCCGGAAAACTCGATGCAGAACCTGGGCGACCTGCGCGACGGCGGATTCCTTGCCGCCTTTGCCGACGGCTCCGTGCACTTCCTGCAGCAGACGATCGACCGGAAAATGCTCGGCCGCCTGCTGACCCGCAACGACGGCTGGCCCACCCAGGTTCCGTGATCGTAACCCGTCGCGACAAGCCAGCGCCGGGCGCGGCGCTGGCAGTCGATGCCCGCACTGACGGCGCAATGAGTCCCTGTCAGTTTCTGGTTCGTCGTTCTGAGGCAGAACAGACGCCGGACAGTCGACTTTCACTCCGAGGCTGTGAATTTATCCTTGGGGCCTGGTCCTTTTGGTGGTGGGTGTTAAAAGTAGGGGATGAATACTCAAAATACTTCAGCAACGGCTCGAGTCAATCGTCCAGAACGTCATCAGGTCACCATGCGGTTTTTATCGTTGGACCAGATGTTGCCGCGTGACCATCGCGCCCGCGCCGTCTGGGAGTTTGTCAACCAGATGGATCTGGAGCCGTTCTACGCCAAGATTGTTGTCGACGAGCATCGGGCCGGCCGCACCGCGATCGCGCCTGAGGTGCTCTTCGCACTCTGGCTGCTGGCCACGATCGATGGCGTGGGCAGCGCCCGGGAACTGGGGCGACGCTGCGACAGCAAGTCCGCTACAGGACACATACCCTATCTCTGGATTTGCGGCGAGGTCTCGGTGAATTATCATTCGCTAAGCAATTTTCGGGTGAAACACCCTGAATTCCTGGAAGCGGCGCTGGTCGACAGCGTGACGGCGATGATCCACAGCGGCCTCGTCCCCCTGGAAACCATCGCACAAGACGGCATGCGCACCCGCGCCAGCGCCGGCCGGAGTTCGTTCCGTCGTGAGCCCACGCTGCGAGAACTGCAGCAGCAGGCCCAGACGCATGTCGACCAATTGAAGCAGGAAAACGAGAACGAAGCCGAGGGCCAAACCGGCGACGCGCGTTGCCAGGCCGCCCAGGACAGGGCGGCTCGCGAACGCCTGAAACGCGTCGATGCGGCGCTCGCCGAACGCGACAAGCTGGCCGAGCAGCGAGAGAAACGGAAAAAAGGCGACGGCGTCAAAACCCGCTGCAGCACGACCGACCCGCAAGCCCGCAACATGAAGGTGGCCAACGGCGGTTACGAGCCGGCGTACAACGTGCAGTTCGCCACCGACGCCGACGCCAGGGTGATCGTCGGCGTCGATGTGACGAACGAAGGCACCGACGGAGGCCAGCTGCCGCCCATGCTGCAGAAGATCGAGAAGTCCTATAAAAAGCGGCCCAAACACGCCCTGGTCGACGGCGGCTATAACACCATCGAGAGCGTCACAGCTGTGGAAGAAACCGGCTGCAAGGTCGTCTCTCCGATCCAGCGAACCAGGCAGCTGGAGGCGCACGGGAAAGATCCTAGCGCTCGCCAGAAAAGGGACACGGACGCCTACGCCGCGTTTCGCACGCGGATGGCGACCAAGGAGTACAAAGAGCTGTATAAGAAGCGGCCGTCGGTGGCGGAGTTCCCCAACGCCGACTGTCGGAACCGGAACCTGCGACAGTTCAACGTCCGTGGCCTGGTGAAGGTGAAAGCCGTCGCGATATGGCACGCACTTGCGTTCAACTTAATCCGCCTGATGAACTTCGCGGCCGTCGCCGCCGATTCCAACGCATAACCCAAACAGGCCCGCGGCCGCAAAAAACACCGGCCAAGCCAATATCCGCCCCATTCGACAACCCAAGCGGCGCCAAGGACGCCGAACGCCAACCGAAAAATCTCACCGCCGAGTCCGGCCGATCAAAAATTCGGCGTCGGAAAAAAAAGAAACGACCGCCCCCGCGATAGATTCACAGCCTCTCCGTGAAAGATCGCGTTCTTTGGCGGAGCAAAAGACGACTTTCCGAAAGACGCTACTGCTGCGTCAATCTTCAATCTTAGAGTGAGCGATTTCGGCCGTGCTGCTGTGCTGCCAAAAAAACCGTGGGCTAGCGCCCGGCGGCTGATTGAGAGAAACCTGATTTTATAGTTTGACGCACCACTACGGCCCTCGCCGTGCTTACCGGCCGCTTACTTGCGAGCGATTGCGTGCAGCGGGCCGGGCGCCAGGGGGCTTTGAGAGATGAGCAGCTCTTCGACGACGCGGCCGCCGATCAGATGCTCCTGGATGATCCGCTCCAGGACGGCGGGCCGGCAGCGGCCGTACCAGGACCCCTCGGGGAACACGACCGCCAAGGGGCCGTGTTTGCAAACGTCCAGGCAGTAGGACTTGGACTGCAGGATCCCGCCGCGACGGGCCAGCTTGAGTTCTTTGAGACGTTTTTTGAGATAGTTCCAGGCCTCTTCCATCTCTTTTTTGGAAGCGCACTTGGCCGTTTTCTTGTCGTAGCAGAGCAGGATGTGCCGCTGCGCCGCATCGACGCCCAGTTTGGAGGCGACATGGCCAGCTTTCTCGCGGTCCTTGTCGAGGGAACCCATAAGCAGCATCAGCGGTCAAAAGGAGGAAACGGCGGTGCGAGCGAACGGACGGCGCCCCGACTACCGATAAAATAGCTTACGTTTAGCCGCGATAGCTGACGTTTAGCCGCGATAGCTTTCGTGGCACCCGCTGCACGACTTGCTGATGTCGCCCACGCCCTGGCTGGCCTGGTCGTAGCTGTCGTTTTTCACCGCATCGACAATCATCCGGGCGCCGTTGCGCATTTGGTCGCAGAAATCGGTGTAGTCGCTGTCGCTGGAATCTTCCATGCCGTCCTGTTTGAGGATCTCGGCGACGGCGGCGATCATTTCCGCCTCGTGGGTGATCTTTTCTTTGTTCGCTTTGAACTGTTCCGCGTTGGAAGTCAGCGGCTGCAGCACGCCTTGCTGGGCCGTTTCAATCCGCTGCATGAGCGGGCTGCGGTCGCACACCTCGCCCCAGGACGCTTTCCGATCCGGTTCGGTGGGAGCCGAAAAAGCAGAGCCGCCGACCAGATCGCTCAGATCCTGGCGTCGCAGTTTGGCCTCGTTGTAAACCTGGTCCGTCGCCGTGGACGAGTTACGGGCGGTGCGGGCGAAGACTTCGCGAATGGCGGGGGCCGTGTCTTGCCAGCGCACTTTGCCATCGTACTCGGCCACAATG
The DNA here is from genome assembly GCF_007751035.1 of Lignipirellula cremea. NCBI lineage: Bacteria > Pseudomonadati > Planctomycetota > Planctomycetia > Pirellulales > Pirellulaceae > Lignipirellula > Lignipirellula cremea. The sequence goes on from NZ_CP036433.1 coordinate 1,663,153, forward strand.
GCGAACATCGCCGCCGCCACGGAGCAGTGCCTGCGGACCAGCTTGAAGCCGCCGCTTTTGAATTTGGTCGGCGTGGTGACATCGGCGTCGAGCTTGAGTTTGACCCCTTTGATTTCATTCTCCAGCGTCATCGGAGAAATCACCTTCGACCAGGCGTACAGACCGCCGCCTGGCTCATCGGAACCGCCGCCTGAATTCCCGCCCCCGCCGCCGGGCGCGCGGGCCGGAGCGCTCAGGTTCGGCGGGCGATCGCCGACCAGCCCTTCGTTAAATACGTCTTTGAAGAAGATGCCGCTGGAGGCCGAGGGGGAGAATGCTGGTCGCTTGGCGCGGCGACTGGCGCGTTCGCCTTTGCCCTGCGCCCAGGCGACCGCCTGCACCAGGATCAGGAACGCCAGGATCACTACCGCGAACTTTGCCAATGTCTTCATGGCCAATGCCTTTGAAAAGGAGATAAGGGCCGTCTCAATCGCCGCCGGCGCCGCTTTCTCTCTATTATCGGACAAAATTCCCCAGGCGCCAGCGCCCCGCCGCCATCGAGCAAAGCGATCGTGCCGCGAGTCTCAGGCCCAGTCGACGCCCAGAGGGCCGGCGACAGTCTGGCCGATGCGCCAGTTTTTCACGCCGTTATCTTCCAGTAAACGCTGGATGTTGTTGGCGTAGAACTCGGCGACGATCAGCACCATGCCCAGCCCCATGTTGAACACGCGGTCCATCTCGGCGCTTTCCACCTGGCCCAGTTCGGCCAGCCAGGGGAACACGGCCGGCACTTCCCAGCTGTTGCGGTCCACCAGCAGGCGAACGCCCTCGGGCATGATGCGGGTGATGTTCTCGAACAGTCCGCCGCCGGTGATGTGCGCGGCCCCATGGACGACATGCTTGACGCGGTAATGCCGATGGACGGCCCGCAAGGGACGCACATAGATCTGTGTCGGCCGCAGCAGTTCTTCGCTCAGCGGTTTGCCGGTCGCGGGGAACGGGTCGTCCAGCTTCAGGCCGGCTTTCTCGAACACGATCTTGCGGACCAGGCTAAAGCCGTTGCTGTGCAGCCCGCTGGAGGCGAGGCCAATCGCGACGTCGCCGGGGGCGATCGCTTTGCCGTCGAGGATCTGTTTCTTCTCGACCACGCCGATGCAGGTGCCCGACATGTCGTACTCGCTCTCCCGGTACAGGTCGGGCATAATGGCGGTCTCGCCGCCAAGCAGGGCGCAGTCGGCCTCGACGCAGCCGTTGCTGATCCCTTCGACCAGCTGTTCCAGCAGCGGCGGGTTATCTTTCCCCATCGCCACGTAATCCATAAAAAACAGCGGTTCGGCGCCGCAGCAGAGGGCGTCGTTGACGCACATCGCCACCAGATCAATGCCGACCGAATCATGCCGACCGGCCTGCTGGGCGACGATCAATTTGGTGCCCACGCCGTCCTTGCAGCCGACCAGCACCGGCTGCTGGTACTTGCGGGCGAACAGGGGGCTGTCAAAGTCCAGCTGGTACAGACCGGCGAAACCGCCATCGAGTTTCATGACTCGCGGGGAATAGGTGCGATGCAGGAGCTTCGGCAGCCGCGCCATCGAATCTGCGTACAGCTCGAGGTCGACCCCGGCGTCTTTATAACTGGTGGCGGACATGGCGGACTCCTCCCAAATGGCGGATCGAACGTGCGGCCTTCAAAATACCGCAACACCGCGACGGACGGAAGGAGAGCAAACGCCCCCTGCGCACGCATGGCTTGTCCGTGGCGGTTCCCAGCCAAAGCGGGTCCCGCGCAGGTAAAGGAAAAGGCCCCCACCGACGCAGAAAAGATTGGCGAGGAGACCCAAAGTCAGGGGGACACTGCCCCGTTTTCCTCGCAGGAGCGCCGGGGCGGCGATTAGCGGCCGTTGAAGAAGTTGTCGGGCATGGAGTTTTCGGCAGTGCGGCCGTACTCTTCCATGCTGCGGCGCTGGCCGACGGAATGCCAGGGGCCCACTTCCTGCAGCTCGGGCATCATGCCGATCAACTGATCGACCAGGGTGCGGGCCATTCGCTGTACGGCCACATTCTCCGCCTGTTCCAGCATGGCGGCGGCCGTTTTCATCAGGCGAATCATTTGCGCCCGTTCGCGAATGGGTCGCGACAGCGGCTCGGAAGGATCGACCAGCAGATCGGCCACGGGCACATCGAGCACTTCGCACCAGCGACCCAGCTGGGACAAGGTCAGGTCGGCCGTTTCTTCCTGCTGGCGACGGACCTCCGCCATCTCCAGGCCCAGACGGCGCGAAGCGGTTCGTAACGATACCCCTTGCTGCTCACGCACCGCGCGGATGCGATTCAGCTGGTTCGACCGCGGCGCATTGGGAAACGCTTCCGGCGGCGGTTGGATATCGGTACGCAGACGATCTGAAGGAATCGACGGCATGAGTGCACCTTGCAAGAAAAGACGACATGCGACCCCATAATTCAAACCGGGAGTGGGATAGATAAGGCCCCCGGCTCATTGCTGGCTGTATAATACCACCAATGAAATTGTCGTGCACCCTGCTTTCGGGGCGGAATGAAGTTAAGATCTGGTTTATCTGTATCGGCCTGCTGCTCTCCCGGATGACCCTGGGGACCACACGCCCGTTCGTGAAGATCGCGCACCGGGTCGCCCTGTCCCACGGTTGGTCCACGACAAGTTTCCGCCGCTGGCAATCCCGCTTACTGATGTCGATCGTGCCGCCATGAATGTCTCCTCTTGCCTGCGTTTCTGCTTTTTGCTGCATGGCCTGTTGCTGTCCGCCGGGCTGCTGATGGGAGCCTGGCTGCCCGTTGCGGGACTTGCGCAGGAGACTGCCGCCCCTGTCCCGGACGCCAATCGCTGGAACGTGTTGTTCCTGGCGATCGATGATCTGCGGCCGGAGCTTGGCTGCTATGGAACACCCGGCGCCCATTCGCCGAACCTCGACAAACTGGCGGCGGAGGGGGTGCTGTTCCGCAACCACTACGTGCAGGTTCCCACCTGCGGCGCGTCGCGTTACGCCTTGCTGACCGGTCGCAGTCCCTGGGCCTCGGGCGTGGTCAACAACAACGAAGCGGCCTACCGCGGCGCGGCCGCGCTCCAGAATAAAGTCCTGCCAGGCGCCCAGTCGGCGCCAGAACTGTTCCGGCGGTCGGGCTACCGCACCGTTTGCCTGGGGAAGATCTCGCACACGCCCGACGGTCGGGTGTTCGCCTACGACGGATCGGGCGACGGTCGGCCTGAGTTGCCTAACGCCTGGGACGAACTGCCGACTCCTTTTGGTCCGTGGAAGCGCGGCTGGGGGAGTTTCTTTGCGTATGCCGGCGGCAAGCATCGGCAGGACGGCAAGGGTCATTCCGACCTGATGGAATTCGTCGCCCAGCAGGATGACGATCTGCCTGACGGCATGCTGGCTGGCGCTGCGGTCGAACAGTTGCGGGAACTGAAAACGGCGGGACAGCCTTTTTTCCTGGCGGTTGGTTTCTACAAACCGCATCTGCCCTTTGTCGCCACGCAGGCCGACTGGGAAGCGTTCGCCGACACAGACCTGTCACTGGACGCCGAGAAAGTCGATTCGCCCCATTGGCATCGGTCGGGCGAGTTCTTCCGCTACCAGGCCCCCTTTGAGAAAACCCAGCCGCTGTCGGCCGAGGCCGTCGCAAAGTCTCGCAGGGCTTACTACGCCTGTGTGCGATATGTGGATCGGCAGGTCGGCCGCGTGCTGCAGGAACTGGAAGACCTGGACCTGGCCGATCGCACGGTCGTCGTGGTCTGGGGCGACCATGGCTGGCATCTGGGCGAGCAGCAGATCTGGGGGAAGCACTCGCCGTTTGAACGGGCCAACCGCAGCGTCTTGCTGATGCGCGTCCCGGGCCAGACCGGCGCCCAGGTCCAGGCCAAGGGCGGCATCGTCACCGACGCTCTGGCGGAATCGATTGACTTGTATCCCACGCTGATCGATCTGTGCCGGCCTTCGTTTCAGAAAACAGCTTGGCCGTTGTCGGGACAGTCGCTTGTGCCGGTGCTGACAGGAACAGCCGACGCGGGACGCCAGGCGGCCCTCAGCTACTGGGGGAAGACCGTGTCGATTCGCACCGCATCGCAACGCCTGATCTGGGATCGAAAAAGCGATCGCTGCGAGCTGTACGATATGACCAAAGACCCCGAACAAACGACCGATCTGGCGACCGCCCGGCCGATAACGGTCGCCCGTTTGAAAGCGCTCGCCGAGGAACGCTGGCGACAGGACGCGGGGGCCGCGGGGCCGTCCGACACGGAAGGAAAACCAGGCGGCTGATTCGGCGCAGAGGTCGTCCCTCGCCCGGAAGGGACATTGCCTGCGGGCGGGCGTCCGGCTTCCTGAACCACCCTTCCCGTAAACATTCCCGCAAACATTCCCGCAAACGCCTCACCGGCAGGCTGTCTGCGGTCGCCCAGCCTGGCGTAACCAGAAGCTTTGGTGAGAACAGAAGCCGGCGGGAAGGATTTTGGCGACCTGCATGACCGAGCCCGTAATCGTCGCCCAACGGTTGACCCGCCGCTTCGGTCGTTTAACGGCGGTCGAAGACGTCAGCTTTGAAGTCCGTCGCGGCGCCATCTTTGGGCTGCTTGGTCCCAACGGCAGCGGCAAATCGACCATCATTCGCATGCTCTGCGGCGTGCTCCAGCCCAGCGAAGGGGAAGGCCAGGTACTGGGCTACAGTGTGCGTTCCGAGGCGGAAGCCATCAAACGCCGCATCGGTTATATGTCGCAAAAGTTCAGCCTTTACAGCGACCTGACCGTCGATGAAAACCTGGACTTTTATGGCCGCGTGTACGGCCTGGAGCCGCAACGCCTGGCCGAGCGCAAGCAGACCGTGATGGAACTGGCCGGGATTACCGACCGCGTCCACCAACTGGCCGGCAACCTGTCCGGCGGCTGGAAACAGCGGTTGGCGCTGGCCTGTTCCCTGATCCATGAACCAGACGTGCTCTTCCTGGATGAGCCGACTGCCGGCATTGATCCGGTCGCCCGGCGACAGCTGTGGGATCTGCTGTTCGAGCTGTCTGCGGCCGGAGTGACATTGTTTGTCACAACCCACTACATGGACGAGGCGGAGCGCTGCACCGATGTCGGCTATATCTATCTGTCCAGGCTGCTGGTGCTGGGCAAGCCGGACGAACTCAAGCTGCTGCCGGAAGTCACCCCGCCCGACGCCCGTCGCTGGGAGCTGACCACGCCAGCGCCGGCCCAGCAACTGAGCCATTTGCGCCAGATCGACGGCGTGCAGGACGCCACGCTCTTCGGCGAAAAGATCCACGTGCTGGCCGACAAGCGTCTCAACCCCCGCGAGATGATCGCCGGCGCCGATGTCGACGATGCCCTGGTCAGTTATCGCGAAGCGGCCCCCACACTGGAGGACGTGTTCGTCACGCTCACTAGCGACGCCCAGAAAAAGTACTCCGCCGACGCGCCGCCTCCCGACACGCTCCGCACCGGCTCCCCGGAACGCGACTCGCCCTCTCTCGCCTCCGCCGCATCCCAGGACGCTGCAGAATCCGACATGCCCGCAGCCAGTTCGCCACGACCGCCGGTCGTCGCCCGGCTGGGGGCCGGGTTCTGGGCCATTTTCCTGAAAGAGTTCGTCCACATCCGCCGGCAGCCAACCACGCTGGTGTTTATGCTGCTGTTGCCGCTGGTGCAAACGATTATCTTTGGATACGCGATCGATACCGAGATAGAGCATATCCCGCTGGCCATTTTCGACCTGGACCAGCGGCAGGAAAGTCGGCAGCTGATTGACGCCTTTGTGAATACGCGGCGATTCCAGATTGTGGAACGGGTGCACAGCGAAGCGGCCCTGCAGAGATCGCTGACCTCGGGCCGGGCCAAGGTCGCCGTGGTGATTCCGCCGAACTATTCCGACAAACTGCTGCGCGGGGAGCAGGCGCAGGTCGAGATCCTGATTGATGGCAGTGACTCCCAGGTGGCGACCACGGCGCTCAGCACGGCCAACCTGCTAGGCGCCAGCCTCGCGTCGCGTAATGCGCTGCGGAAGGCGGAAGCCCGTCAGTTCCGCCCGGCACTGGACGCCTCGGGCGAACTGGCGGCGCCGGTCGAGATGCGGCCGCGACTGCTGTACAACCCCAACCTGGAAAGCTCCCACTTTTTTGTACCGGGGCTGGTCGCCATTATCCTGCAGCTGGTGACGCTGTTCCTGACCTCGTTTGCGGTCGTGCGGGAACGGGAACTGGGCACGCTGGAGCAACTGTTTGTCACGCCCGTCAGCCGCAGCGGTCTGCTGCTGGGGAAGCTCACGCCATATGCGATCACCGGCATGGTTGCGGTGCTGATGATTCTGGTGGTGATGGTCTATGTGTTTGGCGTGCCCATCCACGGCAGCCTGGCGTTGCTGGCGGGGACGTCGGCGTTGTTCTTGCTGTGCGCCCTGGGGCTGGGGCTGCTGGTTTCGACGCTGGCCAGAACGCAGGTCGAGGCGGTTCAGTTTGCTTTCGGGATCATCCTGCCGTCGGTGCTGCTCTCGGGTTTCATGTTCCCGCGGGCCGAAATGCCGCTGCCGATTTACCTGGTGAGCTTTGCGATTCCGGTGACGTACTTTATCGAGATCATCCGCGGCGTGGTGCTGCGGGGCGCCGATCTGGTCGATATGCTGCCGTGGATCTTGGGACTGTTCGTGTGCACGGCGGCGGTGCTCGCGCTCAGCCTGGCTCGCTTCCGCAAGCAGCTGGGTTAAAAGCGTTCGACCGTGTTTATCGCACGGGTTCTGCGGCAGGCGGTTTTTCGCTGGAGCCGGCTGCCCTGGCCGGCTTGCCGGGCATGAAGCGGTTGCAGCCGCCCAGGCCGGAAATGCGCAGCTGAAACGGCAGGATCTTTTCATCGATGCAAAAGCCTACTGTCAGATCTTCAATGGCGGCGTCGGGCTCAATTTGCCACCACTTGCACGCTTTACACAGCCCCCATTCCTGGTCCTTTTCAGTGCTGTTTTTATCACTCATGGCGTTGCTCCTGCCGGGAGAGAAAGAACGTCGCATTGCCCGAACAGAACGGCCGCCGGACCACGACATAAAAAGAACGCGGAGCCCGAAAGAAAAAAGAGCACCGCGTTCGATAATCAGGAACGAGGGGAAAATAACTTCGGTTTTTGTATAGTGAGCCGAACGCGCTAGCGTCGGGCGGTTCTACTCCTGTGAGCCGAAGTTATTCTTCCCCAGTTCCTCAGGGCGAATGAATAAGGATTAAAGGTTAGTTCGTATTCATCGCCAGGAAATTAATGCGTCGTTCGGCCAGCCGGGAAAGATGACGATCCGCTTCGCCTTCTTCCTGCAGGGTGGCGTCGAGCATGTCGGCCGCCTCCTGTTCTCCCAGCTTCTCGGCGTAGGCTCGCACCACGCCGTAGCCTGCCATTTCGTAATGTTCGACCCGTTGCGCGGCGGCAATCAGGGCGGCGTCCAGGACAGCGTCTTCCATGCCTGATTTGAGCAGCTCCTCGCCCTCCTTCACCAGGCCTTCCATCGCCTTGCACTTGTGGCCGCCGGGTGCGAATTCCAGCTTGGAAAAGATCGTTTCCAGTCGCGCAACGTGGCTTTGGGTCTCCTTCAGATGATCACTGAAGGCCTGTTTCAATTCTTCATCGGAAGCGGCCGCCGCCATTTTGGGCAACGCCTCGAGAAGCTGATTTTCTGCGCTGTAGAGATCTTTCAATTCCTGGATATAGAGTTTTCGTAGCGATTCGATGTTCATGGTAGTACTCAATAAAGGCGTTGAAGAACGGTCTCCTGCCAGCCAGCCCGCGAGGATGCGGGCCAGCGGCTTCTGACCGCGTTTTGTGCGGCCGGACAATCTATTTACAGGTGTCGCAATAGCGGTCGATTTCCTCTTCCGCTTTTTCGCGAGCGTAGCCGTATCGCTCCTGGAGCTTACCGGCCAGTTCTTCGCGTTTGCCTTCAATTTGATCGACATCGTCCTCGGTGAGCTTTCCCCACTGCTGACGCATGTTGCCTTTAAACTGCTTCCAGTTACCTTCGATTTGATCCCAGTTCATTATGATTTCTCCGCTTGCGTGTGTGACGAAGTTCAAACCTGTGATTGCCACAGGCAGCGTGCCGCAAGGCCGTTCTGCCTGTCGCAGGCTGGAATCAAAACAAAGCAAAGTGCGGGCCAATGCGCGGCGCCAGGCAGGAAAAAAATGAGACGGTCGCCGTTTGTTCCATGAATTACGGCGATTATCGATCGAACGTCCGAAGAAAATCAGGAGCGGGCGCGGCCGAATTGCGCATGGCGAACGACCGGGATAAATCGTTCCGCTGGCTGCATGACGAACGCGCGGTCCGATGCGCAACCAGGCCGAAGGGTCGTTAGTTCAGCCGCGGGTTGAGCCAGTCGGCGTAGTCGAGCTCGTCGCCGCGATCGGCGTAATCGACGATCAGCAGCAAGGCGGCCGCCCCGGTGACATCCAGCTGGATTGGTAGCGGCTGCTCCCCTCCGCGGACGACCGGACTTTGATAGATGGGCGACCACTCCCCCTGCTGGTTCTGGTACACGCGGAAGATCACGCTGCCCTGACGGCCGGCTTTCGCATCGACGGCAATCTCGGCGGCGAACCGGGTAAACTTCCCTCCCAGCGGGAATGCCAGCCGACTTCGAGTGTGCATGCCCAACCCTTTAAGATACCGGTGACGTCCCACCCGCAACTCTCCGTCGACCACGCTGCGGTCCAGGTGGAACGGCCAGTCCAGCCGCAGATAGGGCGTATGCCGGAAGCCGGCGGCCGGCAGGTCGGACAGCCACGTAGTCTTCCCGCCGAACGTTTGCACAAAGTTCAGCTCCCGGAAAAAGTCGTCAGCGTCCGCCTGCAGCTCCAGTCCCCCCAGCAGTGTCAGCCGCGCCGGCGACGCGGGTCGGTCGGCTTGCGCAGAAGCCTGGGAGGCGTAAAGCAGATCGCCATTGCGAAAACCGTAAGCAGTACGCAGACCACGGGCGGACGGAGCACTCGCGAGCGCCGGATTCAGCACGACGGCCGTCACTCGATCGCCCTGCAGGTCGACCGGATCGGTCGCCCCGGTGGGACGCGCCCTCAGCCCCACGGGTAGTCGGGCGGTCGTGTCCGAGGTGTCCGCTTCCAGCAGCACGCCCGTCAGTTCATCGCCGTTGGTCAGCAGCATGCGATCCGAGCGGCCAGTCGCGGTGCGCAAACGCTGCACCAGCTGGTCCCGCGCCAGCGAGTCGGTCGGGGGCTGGAAGACGACGCCCCGCACCATCTCCAGCGGCAGCGTCACCTCGCCCCAGAGCTCGGAATAGAAGCTCATGCCGTCGCCGTTCCAGGACAAAAACGAATCCGCAAGAACCAGGCTGCCGTCGACCAGCAGGATCTGCGAACCGAGATCGCTGTCCGTGCACGCTCCCCAGATCGCCAGCTCTTCGAGAGCGACCTTTCGCTCCCGTCCAGCTGCATCGCCGGGGGCCTGTTCGTCCGCTTCCGCCGGGTCGTCGACAGCTCCCGGCGGCCGGACGAAGGTAATCTGCCCGGCCGGGTCGATCCGCCCGATGCCGCCGAGGAACCGCTCCCCGCTGGCCAGCACGGCCTGCCGGTCCGCACCGGCGACGGGCGCCAGCGTGACGGCGACAAGTCCCATCAGACAGACGGCCGAGATCGCGATTTTCATAGCTGAGGTTCTCCCGGTCCGTTCGCGGCGGGGCGGCCATGCGTCCGGCGCCCTTTACCTGATTCTAGTCGCTGGCGGGCGGCGACTACAGGTCGAGCGCAGGCAGGACGTCCATTTCCTGCGTCGTCCATGTTGGCAGGCGGCAAATTTCGGTCGTAGCTACCTTCGCACGCGGTCGATCTCGCGTCGGGGCAACAAATGGCACAGGCAGCTGCTCAGCAGGGACGCGGACATAAAGAACCAGAAAATCGAAGGCAGTACGTCGAACCGCAGCATCGTGCCGATCACGACGGGCACAATCGCCCCGCTGATCCCCCAGCTGACGCCCATGGTGATCGAGCTGGCCACCCGCTGGCCGTGCGGCAGAATCTGTTGCCCATAGGCAATATAAACGGGCATCGTCACCCCCAGCAGCAAGCCGGCAAGGGCCACCAGATAGACCAGCGTCCAGTCAGAGACAAACCCCAGCGAGGCCAGCACAGGCGCCGCGAGCAGCGGGAAAATCCACAAAGCGGTGCGCTCCCACTGTGGCCGCAGGAAGGCGGCGCAGGCCATCGCGCCGAAGCCGATTCCGCCCATGAAGGCCGACTGGGCCGCTCCCACCACCGCGGTCGAGGCGGACGCTTCTTTCAGCAGATAGGCCAGCGCCAGCGGCACGCCCAGGGCGGGCAGGATGCGACTGGCGCCCACGACCAACAGCAAGGCGATCATGCCGAAGGGAACTTTCCGGCTTTCCAGGTTCGCCGTTTCCATGGCGGGAGCGTTTCCTCCGGGCGCCATCCGTCGCAATCCCAGCCACAGCATAAACAGAATCGGCGCGCCCCAGGCGATGCCCCAGAGCAAGCCGCGGAAGCCCAGTTTGTCGACCATCTGGCCGCTATAGTAAGGTCCGACCGACTGCCCCAGATAACCGCACAGGGCAAAAATGGCCATCGCTCGGCTGCGATTGGCGGGAAACAGCGAACCGGCCGTCGCCGCCGCTTCGGGATGAAACGCCGCCACCCCCAGCCCGCCCAGGATAAACAGGCCGGCCAGCCCGATCGAAGACCCCGCCAGGCCGATGCAGCTCAAACTGAGTATCGCCAGCAGCGGACCGACCCAGATCCAGTAAGGACTCGGCCGGCGATCGGACCACAGCGCAAAGAACAGCTGCCCAAAAGAGTTGGTCACCGACCAGCAAACGGTGACCCAGAGCAAACCGCCCTCGCGCAGGTGCAGCGATTCCTCCAGCCCAGGCCAGAGCGGGCTGATCGTGCCGGCCGTCACATCGACCAGAAAATGCGTCGCCGCCAGCAGGCCCAGCGCCATCACGGGAGAGACCCACTGCCGGCCGCTGGCTGCAACCGATGGCGAGGTTGGCACAGAGTACGGGTCGATGGTCGGCGTGTTACTCAAGGGAAGTCACAACGAAAAATCCACTACGGGGAAAGCCTGTTAGCTTTTGATCTCAAAGATCGCTTCGACTTCCACGGCGGCGCCGGTGGGCAGGGCGGCGAAACCGAGTGCGCTGCGGGCGTGGTAGCCGTCCCCTTCTTTCCCGTACAACTCGTGGATCAGGTCCGACGCGCCGTTGATGACCAGGTGCTGGTCGGTAAAGTCGCCGGCCGAGTACACACAGCCGAGCAGCTTCAGCACGCGCAAGCCTTCCAGGGTGCCATGCTCGTTATGGACCGAACGGAGAATCTTCATCATGCAATCTTTGGCGGCCGCATAACCCTGTTCGACCGTGACGTCCTTGCCCAGCACGCCCTTTTGGTCGCTGACATGGCCCGAGGTGATCAGCTGATTCCCGCTACGGATGCAAAGATTCAAATAGCCGGGCGTCAATGGTTCGAACGAAACCCCAAGCTCTTTTGCCTTCTCATCAATACTCATGACGCTTCCTTATGTTTCCCACAACAGACTTGCAAACCAATAAACGGCCCGTTTCCGGGCTGGTTAGGATCCTAGAACTCGCCTGCACACCCGTCAACGGCCCGACCGGCCGTTATGCTTCGCCGGCTAGCGGTCCCCAGGGTTCGATTTGCCGTAGCTTTTTCTCCTGGAGGGCCCGATAGCAGTCGGGCAGGTCGAAGTGGGCCAGTACGTTCGGGGGCATGGCCGCCAGCGGCCAGTGATAGTCTTCCGCCGACGCCAGTTCGCTCCACGAGGTCAACGCGTGCTTCAGGGTGACCTGTTGCACCTTGTCGGACAGCACGCCCGCTAGCGCGGCCGGCAAGGCTCCCCAGCCATTGCCGGCCAGGTGAATCCGGGTATGGCCCACATCGGCCAGCCAGTCCAGCACGCGGAGTACATCAAACGTGCGCTGTCCCAGATACGGCCGGTCCAGCATGAGCCCATGGATGGCGTAGAAATAGTCGCTGCCGTAGGCTAACAGGAACGAATCCGTGCCGCAGGTGTCGGGCTGCGATTCGCCAATACCGCGGACATCGCACGTGTAAAAGGCGGCCTTGGGATTGGCGGCGATCAGCTCTTTCACCAGCGGCTCCGAGCGAAGTTCCGCGTCGGACGAATGGTGCGACAGATACAGCACGGCCGGAGCCCCGCCGGCTTGCGGCCGCGAGAACCAGCGTTCCTCGTGCAAGCGATAGACGATCGCCTGCACGCCCGGCTCGGTATCGACTGCGTAGGCAATCGCCTGCGGCGCGGGGTAGTCGCGGCTGCCCAGCCGATAATAGATCTGATAGTCGGGCGCCGTTTCCGGGGAGGGCGGCAGTTGCAGCACCTGGGTAATGGCGCCCTGGAGCGCTTTGCCGCTGACCTGGCCGCGGGATTTGGCCAGCCGCTCTGCTTTCTCTCGGGTGAAGTCGAAAATCGTCCGCACCCCTTCCGCCTCGCCGATCTGGCCGTGGGGCGTGCACCACAGGTCGGCGTCTTTTTCAATCTGCAGCTCCGGTTCTTTGGGCGCCGGTCCTGCTCCGGTGGCCTGGTGGAACCAGCCGTACATCGCTTCGCGGTTCTCCTGGCTGTAGCCGTGGGTGGTCGGGCCGACGAACCTGCCGACCTGATCTTTGGCGCCCAGCAGTTCGTACAAACGCTGCAGCCGGGCGTACGCCTCGTCGCCGCCGCGGACATCGAAGTAGTCGCGTTCCTTCGACAGAATAATGACCGGCTTGGGCGCCATCGCCGCCAGGAAGTCGTCGTGATCCAGCCCCAGCGAGATCGCCAGAGGCGGGCACTGCTCGGTATCGGCCGGCAACTCGTTCTGCAGGTTCCGCAGGAAACTGGTGACAAAGCAGCTGGGCGCCGCCATCGTAAAGCGAGGCTCCACGCCGCACAGCCAGGTCGTCATGGTGCCGCCGCCCGAGTTGCCCGTTACTCCCAGCTGGTCCTTGTCGATTTCTTTCCGGGTGAGCAGATAATCGAGTGCGCGGACGCCGTCCCAGGCCCGCCAGGCTCCCAGGAATTCGCCGACCAGGAACTGCTGGTTGCCCGCATGCAGATGCTCATGCACGCCGACGCCGATGTGCGACTTGAGGTTTTCGTCCAGGTACTGCACCCGTTCCCCCTGGCCGATCGGATCGTACAGCAAACAGGCGTATCCCAGCCGGGCCAGGCTCTGGGCAAATGACTGATAGGCCGGTTCTCCCTTGCCGGTCGTCGAATGGCCGCACGTTCCGATCACGCCGGGAACGGGCTTGTCGATCCCCAGCGGCAGATACAAATTGGCCGTCACCGGAAAGCCGGGCCGGCTTTCGAAGATCACCTTTTCGACTTTGTACGTATCCCGTTCCAGGACGCCCGTCACGTTGGCGTTCAGCGGCGTACGTTCCGGTTCCGGGCCGAAGCAGCGGCGAATTTTCCCCTGGACCGATTTCACGTACGCTTCTGCGTCGGCCTGGTTCTGCAGGCGTTCGAGTCGCCTTTCCTTCCGCTCCAGCGCGGCCTCGACCTGGGCGACCGTCCAGTTGTGCACCATCCGCGGGTACCGCTGCAGCGGTTCGTAAGTCTCTGCGGCGGACAGGCCGGATGACAGCCCCGCCTGCAGGACCGGGGCGAGCGCCGCCTGGGCCGCTGTCATGCGGAGCCACTGACGGCGGGAAACAGAACCAGACGATCGGGAATCAGGATGCATCGCAAAGTACCTCCAGGCAGATAGCAGAAGAGGTCGATTGTAGTCGGCCCGTCGCCGCGCCGCAGCCCTTTCCGCGTTGCAGATTGCTGATGATGCTTATTGCTCCCAACAGGCAGCCGAAGTCGCCAGACTTGGGAGGGAGTATTATGAGCTATCGAAACGGCGGCCAAACTCTTTCGAGCTCCGCTATGGGGTTCTGAGGTCCGGTGGTCTTTGATTTGATCTTTTCCGCAGGCGCCGGATTATTTCTTGCATCAGCCTGTTTCGATCTGTTCGACAGCAGGACGGCTCGTTTATACTGACGACCGCGTGAAATTGCCTGCCGCTTTCCCTCCTGCCTCCTGCCGCCATGATGCGATCAAACTCCTCTCGTCGGTGGAAAGGGCTGCGTGCTCCGTTCCGTCGCATCGTGTGCTGTCTGGCAACCACATGTCTGGCGCTGTCGAACCTGGTTGCGTCGGCCTGCGCGGCGGAGCCATTGCATCGGATCATTGACGAGCAGCTGACGGCTGCCCTCGCGGCAGGCGGCGTTCCGGCGGCCGACATCTGCGACGACGCTGAATTTTTGCGGCGCCTTTACCTGGATCTGACCGGAGTGATCCCGCCGCGGGAGACAGTGCTTGCCTTTCTGGCGGACGAGAACCCGCAGAAACGGGTCGCGGCGATCGACCGGCTGCTGGCCAGCGAGGCATACGCCCGACGGATGGCGGTCGCTTTTGATGTGATGCTGATGGAACGGCGCCCGGACAAATATATTACGACGGACGAGTGGCGGGCTTACCTGCAGGCGTCGTTCGCGACGAACAAACCGCTCGACCAGTTGGCTGCCGAAGTGCTGGGCGCGACAGGACGGGAGCCGGAGTTGCGGCCGGCGGCCCGGTTTTTTCTGGATCGCGAAGTGGAGCAGGACGTGCTGGTTCGCGATATTGGCCGGCTGTTCCTTGGCGCCGATCTGCAGTGCGCCCAGTGCCATGACCACCCGGACATCGCTGGCTACCTGCATCATCACTATCACGGCCTGGCCGTGTTTGTCAGCGGCCTGAAAATCTTCAAACGCGAAGGGCAGATCTCCCTGCAGGAGAAGGCCGTCCGCGAGATCGAATTCCTTTCGGTCTTTGACCTGGACAACCCCCAGAAAACAGGACCGCGGTTGTTCGAAGCGGTCTTCGAAACCCCCGCACTGGTCGTCGGTGAAGAGTACCAGGAGAAGCCTTCCGCCCAGACGCCCATGCTGCCGAAGTTCAGCCTGCAGCAGCTGCTGGCCCGGCGCCTGCCGAGCGCGGCGACGCCCGCCTTTGGCCGGAACCTGGCGAACCGGTTATGGGCCATGATGCTGGGCCAGGGACTGGTCGAACCGCTCGACATGCAGCACGCGGACAACCCGCCGTCGCACCCGGAGTTGCTGGCGGCCTTGACGGAGCATCTGGAGGCGACCGGTTACGACGCCCGCGATTTTCTCCGCGAGATCGCACTGTCGGACGCCTATCAGCGTTCCAGCCTGTTGCCGGCGGACGTCGATCCGGCGCGCTTGCCGCCCGAGTCGTTCGGCGTGGCGAACCTGAAAAGCCTGTCGCCCGAACAACTCTTCGACAGCCTGCTCTCGGCCGCCGAAGCCGCCCCGCTGCTGGCCCGCCAGATCGAGCAAACGCTGCAGGAGGATGCGGCCGCCTACCAGAAACTGCAGGACGATCCGGCCGCCCTGGCCGCGGCGCAATCGCAGGGCCGGGCCGAACGTCTGGCCGAGTTTGTGATGCTGTTCGGCAGCCCCCCGGGCCAGCCGGAAGGCCCCTTCCAGGCATCGCTGCCGCAGTCCTTGTTCCTGGCCAACAGCCCCCTGGTGCAGGACTGGATCGAGCCCGCCGACGACAACCTGGCTGGCCGTCTGCTGGCGGAGCCGGATGCAGAGAAGGTCGCCGACGAACTGTACCTGTGCGTGCTGTCACGACGCCCGACCGCGGCCGAAAAAGAGCTGGTCCAGCAGCACCTGGAGTCGCGCGGCGAAGCCCGACGACTGGCCGTTACCGAGCTGCTGTGGGCGACGATCGCCTCCGCCGAGTTCCGCTTTAATCATTAACGCAAAACATCAACGCCATCCCGCTTCCCTCCCATTCACGATGAGATGATCGCATGACGCCTGACCCGGCCTGCAGTTCTCCAGACCACCTGGTTTCTCGTCGCTCAATGCTGGGCAATCTGCTCGCGGGAGCGGCCGGCGTGGGCGCCGTTAGCCAGCTGATCCATCCGGTCCTGGCGCGGCAAATCGAAGCCCAGCAGAAACGGGTGCTGATCTTCCTGCTCAATGGCGGCCTGAGCCAGCTTGAGTCGTTTGATCCCAAACCGAACACCGACACCGGCGGCCCGTTCCGCGCGATCCCGACGAGCGTACCCGGGACGCACTTCAGCGAACTGATCCCGCACACCGCAACCGTCGCCGACAAGCTGGCCGTCGTTCGCAGCGTGTACGCGGAAAAGGTGCCAAACAGCCACGCCGGCGCCCGCGAGTACGTGATCACAGGCCGGCCGCCGCAGCAGGGGCCGTACCCCTGGATCGGCCCCGTGTATTCCCAGTTGCTGGATCAGGGCGGCGCGTTGCCCGGCAATATCCACATTGCCCCGCAGCGCTGGGGCCCGCGACAGGACGCGGCGTTCCTGGGGCCGCAGCACATGTCGCTGGTGCTCAGCGGCGGCCAGCCGCCAGCCAACACGGAACGGCCGGCCCTGTTCGCGGGCGAGGCCGACGACCCGCGGTACCAGCTCCGCCGACTGGCCGATCAGCGCTTCTCGCAGCGTCGACGCACGGCCCATACGGAAGCGTACCAGTCGTCCTACGACCAGGCGGCCCAGTTGGTGCGGCAGAAGGATCTGTTCGATGTCAGCCGGGAGTCAGTCGCCGACCAGGAGCGTTACGGTTCGCACGATATGGGCCGCCACTGCCTGCTGGCCCGACGTCTGCTGGAACAGGGCGTCACGTGCGTGCAGGTGATGCACAGTAACTACGACACCCACATGGAGAACTTCAACTTTCACCTGGAGCAGCTGGGCGAGTTCGACCGGCCGTTCGCCGCTCTGATCACGGACCTGGAAGATCGCGGCATGCTCGACTCCACGCTGGTGATGGTGGTGACCGAGTTCGGCCGCACCCCGACCATCCAGGCCGACAACGGCCGCGACCACTGGCAGGATAACTGGTCGGTCGTTCTCGGCGGTTGCGGCATCCAGACCGGCGGCGTGCTGGGAGCGACGAACGCCAATGGAACCGAGATCACCGATCGCCCCGTGCATGTGGCCGAGCTATTCCACACCTACCTGCGTGCGGTCGGCCTGGATCCCACCGGGACGCATCAGGTCGGCGGCAACGCCGTGCCAATCGGCGCCCCGGAACGTTCGGCGGTGAAAGAATTGTTACGCACCGTTTGAGGCGGTCGTCTTTCGCCCTTCCCTTTCCAACTTCGCCCCTGATCCACGAGAAGCAGATGGATGCCGCCGACGCCGCGAGCCCGCCGACCTTTACTCCGCGACCTGGTGCGGCCGATCCGTTCGCACTGCGACTGGTGCGCGAACTGCCGCACGACCGGGGCGCGCTGAGCTGCTGTTATGATCCCAGCGGACGTTACCTGTTCGCTGGCGCCCGGGATTTGTTCGTTCATCGCTGGGACCTGGCTGCCGAGCCCCTGGTTCCGGAACCGCAGCCCAAGGCGAAAACGCCGCCTCTGCCGCAGGCTCCGGCCGACTCGCGGTTGCCGCTGGCGGGTCACGAAAGCTGGGTCGGCGCCATGCAGTTCCTGGCCGATGGCAAGCACCTGGCAACGGGCGATTTTGTCGGCCGGCTGATCGTCTGGCCCGCCCTGGAAGAACAGCCCGAGCCGCTGTTTTCCGTGGAAGCCCACCAGGGTTCCATCAGGGCGCTGGCGACCAGCCCCGACGGTGCGCTGATCGCTACGGTGGGGAACGACCATGCGGTCCGCGTCTGGTCGGCGACGACCGGCGAGAAGGTGCTTGACCTGGTCGGCCACGATTGCCATGTCTATAACACGGCCTTCCACCCCAGCGGCCAGGCCCTGGTATCGGCCGACCTGAAAGGGGTGGTTCGCCACTGGGAGATCCCCTCCGGCAAGCTGATTCGCTCGCTCGACGCCAGCGTGCTGTATACGTGGAGCGAAAAGTATACGGTCGATGTCGGCGGGGTGCGTGGGATGGCGTTCTCGCCCGACGGCTCGCTGCTGGCCTGTTCGGGCTCCATTGGCGAGGACCGCGGTATCGCCATTCCCGGTTTGCCGCGGGTCCTGCTGCTGGACTGGGCGACGGGGAAAACGGTTCGCGAGCTGCAGGGACCGGTCGCCGATACGGGCTTTGCCTGGAGCGTGGTCTTTCATCCCGATCGGTTTCTCATCGCCTCGGGCGGCGCGCGGCGGGGCGGATATCTGTGGTTCTGGACGCCCGACGCAGAAGCGTCGTTCCACCAGCATGCGTTCGCCCAGAAGGCGCCTGGCTTTGACCTGGCCCTGGCTCCCGACGGCCTGTCGCTGGCGGTCGCCAACCACGACGGCGTGCTGCGTTTGTACGAGATGTTCGTCGAACCGGAGCCGCCCGAGCCGCCCCGCAAGTGACTCGGCTGACGGGATCGTCCCAGCGATTTCTCGCCCGCCTGTAGCCGAAGCCGCCCGACTTGGGGGGAGTATTCGTGGAGCAGCGGTCTTGGAGCGGCGGCCAAACTCTGGCGAGTTCGGCGACGACATTCGGGAAAAGACCCCCCACAATCGAGAAGGCCAGACGTCTTCTCGCCATCCTGGCATGATGTCGGCGATTTCGGCCCGGCGTTTGCTACATTAGGACTACGTTAGGAACTGTCCAGCAAGATCGCGTCCGCTGGGGGCCGGCGGCTGGCTACATCTTTTGTGGAATCCTTGATGAAATCGTATCGTTGCTCGTGCGGAAACACACTTTTCTTTGACAGTGTGCGGTGTGTCGCCTGTGGGCTGGATTGCGGCTGGTGCGACGAGTGCCAGACGGTCAGCGCGCTGGTCGTTGGCGAACCAGTTGTTAGCGAACCGGTCGCCGGGGAACCCGTCGCCACAGCAGCGGCCGGGCTGCGTTGTGCAAATCCGGATTGCGGCTGCGAGGTTCGCCTGTGCGAAAATCGGATAGATTATGCGGCCTGTAATGCTTACTTTTCTCCTAGCGACGAGGACATCGAGACCGAGGAAGGCCACTGTCGCAGCTGCCGGCTGACGACCGATATTCCCGACCTGTCGATCCCGGGCAACCTGGAACATTGGAAGTCGCTGGAGGCGGCCAAGCGGCGGCTGCTGTACCAGCTGAACTCGCTGCACCTGCCCTACGATGCGTTCGACGAAGCCGAACCGCCGTTGTCATTCCAGTTCCTGGCCGACCAGCCCGACGAGCCATTCATGACGGGCCACGCCAACGGCGTGATCGCGATCAATATTAAAGAGGCAATGCCGGTAGAACGGGAGGCCAGCCGTCTGGCGTTTGGCGAATTGCATCGCACGCTGATCGGACACTTTCGTCACGAGGTGGGCCACTATTTCTGGATGACGCTCATTGCCGAGAAAGACTACGCTGCGTTTGTCGAAGTCTTTGGCGACGACCAGGATCCGCCGTACAGCGAAGCGATGCCGGCCTATTATGATCGCGACCCGGGCTTCGAATGGGCCGAGAACTATATCAGCCGGTACGCGTCCGCTCATCCCTGGGAAGACTTTGCCGAAACCTCGGCCTTTTATCTGGATATGTGCGGCGTGCTCGACACGGCCCGCTATCAAATGCCGCAGCAGTTCAAAAAATCGCCCACCAACAAGGAATCGCTGCTGTACGACTTCGACGCGATGCTCGACGATTACCGCCGGCTGGGCGTGATCTTCAACGAGGTGAACCGCGCGATGGGCCTCACCGACCTGCTGCCGGAAGTCGTCTCCAAGCCGGTCGCCGAAAAGCTGCGTTACGTACACAAGATCTACGGCGAGCCTACCGCCCCGCTGCATCGCGTGAAAAAGCGCGGCCGCAAAGCAGTCGCCAGGCTGAGCAAGTCGGCCGCCGAAAAAACGGCGCCGATCAATCCGCCCGTTGCGTCGTAACGCGTCCGGCAGGGAGGGGCGAACGACAACGCTATCCGTCAGTCGCACGCCGTTCCGTTCGAGCGTCGCTCGCTGCCGCTACTTGCCGATGCAGAAGCGGCTGAAGATCCGGTCAAGCAGGTCGTCGGTATACACGGCCCCAACAACGCGGCCCAGTTCCGCCAGGGCGGTGCGGATCTCGGCGGCCGTGAGTTCGTCCCCCCAGCCTGCGGCTGCGGTCTGGCCGGCGGTGGCTAAACTGGCCGCGGCCAGTTCCAGGCTTTCGCGGCAGCGGCTGGCTGTGCCGGCGACCACGCCCGCTTCTCCGCTGGCCGCGGTCGGCAGCGCACTCGCGATCGCCTGCTTTAACTCCTCCAGCCCCGCCCCGGTGCGACTGCTGGTCAGCATTGCGCCGGCCAGCAGGGGATCGTTCCGCCTGGCTGCGGTGGGATCGGAGCTTGTGTTCCGGGGCGCCTGGTCTCCTTTGGTCAGCACCCGCAGACGCAGGGGATCGGGCTCGCTCAGCTGTTGTTCTTCCCAGGCATTTAGCGGCCGGCTGGAATCAAGACAGAACAGCCGCAGGTGGGCGTCGCCTGTTTGCCGCCGCATCTGTGACTGGGCCGCATCGGCCACGCCGGCGGCTGCATCCGCCTCAAAGCCAGCCGTATCAATCACCAGGCAGGACAGGCCGTGCAGGTCCAGGCGACGGGCCACATAGTCCCGCGTGGCGCCGGGAAGGGGCGACACGATCGCCGCCGATTCGCCAGCCAGAGCATTGAGCAGGCTGCTTTTTCCCACATTGGGCCAGCCGGAAATGGCAATGCGGATCTCGCCCGGTCCGTCGCTCCGGGTGCGCATTTGTTCCGCTAACGCGGCGACCTGTTGCTCCCCTTCACGCAGTTGCGAGGTGAGCTGCTCGGTCGTGATGAATTCGATATCTTCTTCGACAAAGTCGAGGCCCGCTTCGAGGTCGGCCAGCAGATTCAACAGACGATCCCGCAGCTCCTGCAGAGGTTCCGCCAGTCCGCCCGCCATCTGCCGCAGGGCGACGGTCAGCTCGTTCTGGCTATCGGCATCGATCACGCCCAGCACGGCTTCCGCCTGCGTCAGATCGATACGGCCGGCCAGGAAGGCGCGCTGCGTGAACTCGCCCGGTCGCGCCAGGCGGGCGCCGCCGCGGCGTACGGCCGCCAGGGTTGCTTCCAGTACAGGCGGCGAACCGATCGTATGAATCTCCACCGATGGTTGCCGCGTGTAACTGCGATCCGTCGGCCACACAAACGCCTGGCAAGGCGCGTCGCCCAGGGGATCACCCAGCGCTAGGGCTCCCTGCAGCACGCCCGCTTTGCGGAGCGTCGTCGGCGAAATTTCGCCCTGGAACAGATCCGCCAGGCAAGCGACGGCTTGCGGTCCGCTGATGCGCACGACTCCCCGGACCGCCCCGCCGGGGGCCGAAGCAATCGCGGTAATCGTGTCGTCAAAGTCCATTCGCATCGCCGTCGCAGGTGGGAAGAAACCTCAGCCCCTTCATCCTACCGCACCGGCCTCTTTTCGGTTAGCTCCAGCGACAAAGCGGACGAAACCGTCCGGCAGCCCCCGACACAGAAACCGGCAGCATGGGATAGAATAAAGGCGATCGTCGCGACCCGCCGGGTTCCTTCCCCCGGGGCCGGGGGGACGGACGGGACCGACAGGATCGCTTTCTATCGTCGCCAACTCGTAATGCAGGACGATCCCTGACGCCGGAATTGGCGGGGGGCGGCCGGCAGTAAGGAATGCTTTGTGGCCAATAAGGAAATCCCCGCCTGGGTGCTATGGATCGGCGAGCACACACTGTTGTCGCTGCTGGGATGCATGATCGTGCTACTGGGCGTGCCGGTCGCCGTGGTGGCGTATCTCGATTATCGCATTACGCAGATGGAGTCGAGCGCGATCGCAGTTCGCCCGCTGAATGAACCCAGCGGAGCCACCCCTGCCGATCTGCCAGCCACGATCGTCCGCGGCCAGACCGTTTATGTGCCGCTGTATTCGCACGTTTACGAAGGCGACGGCCAGCGTCTGTTGCTGGCCGGCACGCTCAGCATTCGGAATACCGACAGCGCCGCGCCCATTTCCATCAGCAGCGTGAAATACTACGACACGGAAGGAAAGCTGGTCCGCGATTTTCTGCCCGAAACGCTGCAGGTGCGTCCCCTGGGATCGACCGATTTCTTCGTCAAACAGCAGGATACGGCCGGCGGTTCCGGCGCCAACTTCCTGGTCGAATGGGTTGCTGATCGGCCCGTCCACCAGCCGATTATCGAAGCCGTTATGGTGGGGCGCAGCGGCTCGGGCATTTCCACCTTTGTTCGTCCTGGCGAAGTCCTGCTGGAACACATGCCCAGTGCGGATCCGCCTGCGGCGGAGCAGGCGGAAGATTAATTCGCAGGCCAAGACCCCCACTTCAGGATCTCGCCGCGACACACAGCTAACAGCTAACCGCTAACCGCTAACAGCTAACCGCTATCTGCTAACCGCTATCTGCTAAGAATATCGATGCCGGGCAGCAGGTGCAGCGGCAGGCTTTTAGGGAGCACTTCGAAGCGGAAAAAGTTGTCGTCCAGCGGTTCGCCGTCGACATTGACGTGAAGACCCGCGGGGGCGGTCACTTCCAGCCAGGGGGTGCGCAGACGCACCACGTGTTCCATATCGACGGAGTCGGGATCTTCGATCAGGTCGCCGACCAGGCTGAGAAAGTTTCCCCAGGGAACGTTGGGGATGATCATCACATCAAGCAGGCCGTCGTCGAGCAGAGCTTGCGGAGCGACCTGGAAACCGCCGCCTGCCTGGCGTCCATTGGCGACGGTCAGGGCCAGCACCTCGCCTTTCCAGTTAAAATCGGGAGCGGAGACGGCGATTTCCTGGGGGACAATCGTCGAAGCATGGGTGATGCCGGTCAGGAAGTAGGCGAACCCGCCGAGCATGCGTTTGATTTCGGCGGGCGTTTCATTGGTGATCTCTGCTCCGTATCCGCCGCTGGCGACATTCAAGAACGGCCGGCCGTTGGCCAGGGCGACATCGATCAGCTGGGGTGGGTGCTGATGGATCAGCTGCAGGGCCGCCAGGGGATCGCGCACCGGCAGTTCGCACGCCCTGGCGAAATCGTTGGCCGTTCCCATGGCGACGACGCCTAGCGCCGTGGAACTGGGCCGGCGGTTGGTGATCAGCCCCTGCAGGGTTTCGTTTATCGTCCCGTCGCCGCCACAGGCAACCACGGTGGGACAGCCCATCTGGGCGGCCTCGCTGGCAAAGGCAGTGGCGTCGCCTGGCTCCCAGGTTACGCGTACACGGATCCGGGCGTCTTCAGCGCGTAAACGTCGCACGGCGTCGCGGATTACCTCGTCGTTTGCTTTTTCACCGTGCAGGGTAATCCATAAATCGAGGGGGGCGGGATCCATAAGTCGATTGGTTTCTCAGGTGTCCAGAAGGCATGACGCGGCACACAACGGCAACGTAAATCCTTGCCAGATAGACGGGTAGAGCAAATTGGAGCGAATCCTGTTCCGAAAACAACGAAAAAGGATAAATGCTAGATTTCAGTCGTATTTACTTTTTTTCAGATTTTTCTTCAAAAAAAGGAGACATTTCCAGAAGAACAGTGTTCTATAGGATAGGAACTTGAGGGGCTCTTTCGAGGGAACAGAAGAAAGAAAGCATTGTGATGAAGCCAACCCGAATAATCAGCGCAGAAGACTATCAATTGCAAGGCGCTTTTCAGGCTGTGCGCAGCCTGCTGCTCAGTGAGCGCTATGCCGACCGGCTTGATACCCCCTTGGGGTACTGGGCCTTGCCGAAAGACCGGCGTTTGCCGTTCGCATTTCTCGACCGCACCTTGAACGATATTTTGCACACTTCGTTCTCGGACCTGCAGGCGACGCCGGGCGTGGGACCCAAAAAAATCACGTCGCTGGTGAAACTGCTCGATCGCGCCTCGAAAGAGGAGCCGACCAACAGCAACGCCAATACGGTCGAAGAAGGCTGTCCTTCGGTCGTGGTGGACTCCAGTTTTGATCCGAGTACGGTTTCGGAGCTGACCTGGCGAAAATGGCGCGATACGGTTCGCCAGGCGAACCTGGGGCATGTCCGCTTTGGTCGCCTGGCGGCCTCCTTGCGCGAGGCGCCTTCGGTCATCTGGGAGACGCCGCTGAAGTATTACCTGGATTATACGCTGAGTGAGATTCGCCAGTTGCGGGCCCACGGTGAAAAACGGGTGCGCACGGTGCTGGAAGTGTTCCACGCCATTCATCGCATCCTGGAGAACGCCCCCTGCGACCGTCGCTTGGCGATTCGTCTGGCTCCCTGGTTTGTGCCCGGGATTGAATCCTGGATTCACCAGAAGCTGGAAACGGCCGAACCCGTGGACTGGGAAGAAATGCGGGAGCATCTCATTCAGCCGCTGCTGGATCAGATCGCTGTCGATGGCGGACCCGACATGCGTGATCTGGCGGAAACCCGGCTGGGCATCGGAGAAACCTCGATCAACGTCCGTGAGCAGGCCCGCCAGCTGGGCGTGACCCGAGCCCGCGTTTATCAGCTCTTTGAAGAATGCGCCGCCGTGATGAAAGTGCGCTGGTACGAAGGCGGCCATCTGCTGGATACGCTTTTCTACCACGCTCGGACCTGCGTCAGCTCCGAGAAAACGCTCGATACGCTGGACGAAATGCAGGAACTGCTCTTCCCGCGGCGTCGCGCCCGGCGCTAGAGAACGCAGCGTGAGAGAAGAAACCACGCGACACGGCCTGGGTCGCGTGGTTTTGGTGCGAGGGCTGCCGCGTCGTCACCACTGCAGACACAAAGAAAACCGGCCGCTAGCGGAATTCGCTGGCGGCCGGTTTTTTTATCGGTCCCCTGCGAGTCGATCAGGGGCGTAAGTCCTTGGCTTGCCTCAGGCAGCGCGCTTGTTCGATGTGGGGTTTTGCACCGGCCTGGTTTCTTCGACGGGAAGGGTGGTCGGTCCTCCCACGGCGTCGGGGTGATCGAAGCCGACAAAACGGTCTTCTTCCGGGCTCCAGAGTTTCAGCCGCAGGCATGACAGGATTCCCCGCAGGCCCAGCGTGGTCACGCCGGGAGACTGCAGCTCTTCCAGGGCGGCCATTGCTTCCGGCAGGCGATAGAACGGGATGCGTGCGTTGAGGTGATGCACATGGTGATAGCCGATGTTTCCGGTCAGCCAGTTCATGAGCGGATTCATGGCGATATAGCTGGAAGAGTGCAGGGCCGCTTCCACATGGCTCCACTCGGACCGCGGTTTCAGCCGGGCGTCGGGATAGTTGTGCTGGGCGTAAAACAGGTACGCTCCCAGGGCCGAAGCCACCATGGAAGGGTACAGCAAGCCGAGCACCATCACATCGAGTCCGAACGATGCCAGGTAAGCCATCGCGGAAAAATGCACGACCATCGCCAGGCCCGCATCATAATGACGGCGGGGGCTCAGCAGGAACGGCCGCAGGCACATGCCGATCAGGAACACGGTAAAGTAACCCAGCAGCATCGTCAGCGGGTGGCGAGCCGCGGCATAAGCGAACCGTTCGCCAAACGTCGCATTGGCGTAGGCCTGGGTCGTCATCACCGGGTAGGAGCCAATGTTGGCCCCGAAGGTTTTGGAGTTGTTTTTGTGGTGATGGTCGTGCGAACGGATCCACACGCTGGACGGATTCAGCAAGAAAATGCCGTACCCCCACATGATGAGCTTCGCCAGCGGCGCTGTGCGCAAAATCGCATGGTGCTGGTAGTCGTGGTAAATAATGAAAAGGCGAACGCTGACCAGGCCAGCAGCCGTGCTCGCTAGGATTCGAATCGTCCAGGGCAAATCATTGACGGCTAGCGCGACAAACGCGGCCAGAACCACCAAGGTCGACCACAGGTGCCACCAACTGACCCAGCGATTTTCACTGGCGAATTCTTTGCTGGCGACCAGCAGTTCTTTTGCTGTGCGCATCGACTCGCACCTCCATCCGTTGAAGAGCGCTAAGGGACATAATATTTAGTCGATTCACCGCGCTGTGCAGATTCGACAACTGGCCAAAGGTAGCCGCTTAACCAATCCTTGGTCTCGCCTGGCGTGCCAGCGAGCAGGGACTATACCGCCTGCCATGCCGACCTCCAAGGTCACTTTGCTATCATTTCCCTCTCATCTAGCAAGTTTTCAACAGGTTACCGCAAAATCCAGTTAAACCATGGGCCTGCATCCCAACCGGTCACGCCCGCCTGGGGGTGAGCCTCCCTGAAAACCATCCGGATACCGATTCTCATTTGTCCATCAGGGGGGGTGCTGCCAGGAAAGTCTGGGATGCGTGTGCTGTTTTCGTGCGGCTTTGAAGCGGAGTCTTGTGCCGGTCGTCAGGGGAAGAGAGCGGTCAGAACCCGGCGAAGAGATGAGAGCCGATGAATTCTGGCCGCGACCCTCTTGTCGCTGCTCGCCCGATCGGTAATGATATGCGGTTTCCATCGACAAATTGGCCCGCGATCTGTTTTCAGAATCATTGCGGGTTTGGTATTTATCTTCTGCTGATTTTAGGGAGTGGCCTTCATGGCTCGTTACACGGGTCCCAAAGCGCGGATTAACCGTCGCCTGGGCGCGATGATTTACGAAAACGCCGGCGCCACGCGGGCGCACGAAAAACGCCAGCAACCGCCCGGTATGCATACCCGTGGCCGTCGACCGTCGAACTACGGTCTTGCGTTGATGGAAAAGCAAAAGATCAAGCATTATTATGGCTTGGGCGAACGGCAGCTCCGTCGCTACTTCGATAAGGTCTCGCATATGCGGGGCAATACGGGGGAAATGCTGCTGATCCTGTGCGAACGTCGGCTGGATAATGTGGTGCGTCGGGCCGGTCTGGTCAAAACGCGTCCGCAGGCCCGCCAGGGCGTGGCTCATGGTCACTTCCAGGTGAACGGCGTCAAAACCGACAAGCCCTCGTACATTGTTCGTCCGGGCGATGTGATTACCGTCCGCGGTCGTGAGAACCTCAAGAATATCTATCTGAGCGTGATCGCGGAGCAGGGCGGCGGAGAGTTGCCTGACTGGTTGTCGTTTGACTCCGAAACGCTCCAGACTTCGGTTCTGGGTTTGCCGGGACCTTCGGATGTCAGTCTGACGGTCGATGTTAACATGGTCGTCGAGTTCCTGTCACGGTAGCTATGCACACTCAACTTGCGGTCTTGGGCGGTGGTCCCGGCGGATATGCCGCCGCCTTTTTGGCCGCCGACGAAGGAATGGAAGTCACGCTTGTCGAATTAGAAGACAAGCTGGGCGGCACTTGCCTGCTTCGCGGCTGTATTCCTTCCAAAGCGCTGCTTCATGTCGCCCGCGTGATTGCGGAAGCGGAAGAACTCCGTGGCGACTGGGGTATTGAATTCGGTCAGCCCCAGATCGACCGGGAAAAGCTCCTGGAGCGGAAGAACCGCGTCATCACCGAGCTTTCCGGCGGCCTGGCGCAACTTGCCAAAAAACGGAAGGTGCGGGTGATTACCGCCCGCGGCGTGTTCGAAAACTCGACCACGCTCCGGCTGGAAGGGGATCACGATTCCATTCCCGAAGGCGGCAAGCTGACTTTCGATCACTGCATTCTGGCGACTGGTTCGGTCCCGGCGATGCCCCCGGCCTTCAATATCGGTTCCGACCGCGTGCTGGATTCGACGGGCGCCTTGAACTTGCCCTCGATCAGCCCCGAAACCAAATTACTGGTGATTGGCGGCGGCTATATTGGCCTGGAGCTTGGTTCTGTTTACGCCCAATTGGGCGCTCAGGTCAGCGTGGTCGAACTGCTCGAAGGGCTGCTGATGGGAGCGGACCGCGATCTGGTGCGACCGCTGCATCGACGACTGGAAAAGCTATTCGACAAACGCATCTTCCTGAACACCAAAGTGGGTTCCCTGACGGACCAGGGCGACGGCGTGCAGGTCGTTTTCGAAGGTCCGAACAAGTTCGGCACCGAGAAATACGACTACGTGCTGGTCTCCGTTGGTCGACGCCCCAACACGCGGAATCTGGGCCTCGAGAACACGCAGGTCGAAGTTGATGATCGCGGTTTTGTGGTCTGCGATAAAAAGCAGCGCACCGGCGACCCGCATATTTTTGCGATTGGCGATATCGCCGGCGATCCGATGCTCGCCCATAAAGCGACCCATGAAGGCCGCATTGCCGCCGAGGTGATTCTCGGCCGGCCCGCGGAATTCGACAAACGTGCGATCCCCGCCGTGGTGTTCACGGATCCGGAAATTGCCTGGGCCGGCTACACCGAAGACGAAGCCCGCAAGGCCGGAGTTACGGTCGAAGTTGTCGCTTACCCCTGGGCTGCCAGCGGCAGGGCCCGGGCTCTGGGTCGCGTTGAAGGCCTCACCAAGTGGCTCGTTGACCCGGATACGTCCCGTGTGATCGGCTGCGGCATGGTCGGACCTGGCGCCGGCGAGTTGATTTCGGAAGCGGTCCTGGCAATCGAAATGGGTTGCGAAGTCCGCGATATCACCGAGACGATTCACCCGCACCCGACGCTCAGTGAAACGGTTATGAACGCCGCCGAAGTCTACTTCGGCACCGCGACGGAAATCTACAAGCCTAAGAGCTGATCCTCGCGATCGGCCGGGCGGTAATATTCGGCGCGTTTCTTTCTCGCGTTAAATGGCTCTGATCATCGCTTCTCCGCTGGCTACGCGGAGAGGCGTCTCTCCATTACTCTGGCGTGATCCTGTCTGCTCATGTCGGTACTGCACGGCTCGCCTGGGAACGACCTGGTCGCAGCGGCTACTTGCCTGCGGTCCGCTCTTTTTCAGCAGTTTTGACTTGCACTTCCAGCAGTTTCGTACGCAGGACATCGTTTCCTGGCGGGGAGGCTTCTACCTCCTTGAGATATTCTTTAGCGCGCTCGACGTTGTTCATTTCGAGCATCGCTTCGGCGGCGTACAGCAGCACTTCGGCCGCCCGGTTCTGGTCGCTAAAGGCATGCTTCTCTTGCCATTTTTTCAGCTCATACAGTAGCCTCGGGAATTGTTCCTGGTCCACCTGCATGGCAAGCAGCAGTCGGGCGGACCAGTAACTGGCGAAGGCGTGTTCGAGAAAGCCGGCTTTGTTTTCGGGGTCGATTTCTTCAGCCAGGCGATACCATTCCTGGTGCTTGTCGATGTAAGCGCGGTCGAACAGGTTTTTGCCGATCCACAGATTGGCCGAGAGGATAGCGCTGAGCTTTTCGGCTCCCTCAAGTTCATCGACAGCGGCGAACACGCGGTCACGTTCTTCGCGGGCTTTCCGCCAGCTGGTCAGCCAGGCCTCAACCGATTCGTACGACTCGGCCACCGCGAATGGTTTGCCTTCTGCATCGGTGATCGCAATGGAGATTCCGACCCTGCCGTCGTCTTCAAAGCCGACGGCCGCGTGTAATTCTCGGTTCACTTTTGCTTCGGGGGTGTCGTTGGCCAGACGTAGCAGGGTCAACACATATTCGGCCGCGATCGGTTCGCTTAGTTCCGGGTTGTCCAGGATCCGCGCCTTGGCGATAGCGAGGCTGTCGTCGTCGACGAACACGACGAACAGGCCTTTGTTCTGTTCGGCCGCCTGGGCTTTGGCGGCGGCCAGATCGCGCGTCCATCCCTCGAAGCCGGTCACTTCCGCCGGAGTCGAGGTCGTTTCGGACGGCGGGAAATACTCTTCCGTCATCGGCGGAACGGCGTCCACCACATACCATTCGGGCCTGAGGGTCGTGACCTTGTCGTTCTCCAGGAACACCTGCTCCTCATGCGGGAAGAATCCCGGACGCTGCAGGATGACGTCGTGCTCGCCTGGCGGCAGGTCAAACTGCAGGTGCCCGCTGAGCGCCAGTTTCAGCCGTTCTTTGTCGATCAACAAGGAGCCGCCGGCCCGTTCGCTGACGGGCCACTCAATCACCAGACCGCCCACCGGAGGGGCGACCGGAACTTCGGTGCGCGGCAGAAAAATGATCAAGAGCACGGCCAGCGTGGCGACTGCAGCCAGCCCGGCAGCCCCCATCAGAACCAGCATCGGCACGGAAGCCGGCGGACGTACACGGGACTGGTGTCGACGACCGGGATCCTTGCCGCCGGCAACCACCGGAGGTATCGGCGGCGGACCTGTCTCGCTGCCCATGTCGGCAGGCGGACCCGTCACGTCGGAACGAATGCCGCTGCCGGCGGCAACTTCGCTGGGAGGCGGCGGCGTCACGATCGGAAACGTGGGAATGTTCTCGTCGTCGTCCTCCTCCTCGTCGGGATGCAGCACATGCCCGCCGGAGTCCTTGGGGCCGGGCGGACTTTTCGCCAAAGTCTTCTCGGCGGACGAACCTTTTACAGACGACTTTTCGCTGGATGTGAGCGAGGTCTTTTCGCCCGAGGTGAGTGAAGTTTTTTCGCTGGCCGCACTTTCCCCGGCCAGCGGATGGCGGTCGACGGAAACGGAGCGACGAGCGGCGCCTGCTTCGTCCATGCCGGCCTGCAGGTCACGCAACTGCTCGGCCGAGAGTTCGCTGAGGAAGCCGGGGCCCTCGTACGTTTCCAGCGTGGCTTCGACGCCGTCGGCAGCTGCGGCCGCATCGGACTTGGATTCGCCGGACTTGGATTCGCCGGACTTGGATTCGCCGGACTTGGATTCGCTGGCAGGGGAGTCAGCGGCCGGATCGCGTGGGGATCGGGCGTCGAAAGGCGGTTCGCCCGGCATGGTTTGCCGCGGGGCGTTCGGGGCCGGGATGCGGAATATGTGCGCGCAGCGATTGCAGCGTCCCTTGCGACCGACGTCGCTTGCCATGACGCGAAACGCGGATCCGCATTGGGGGCAGGCCACCTGGATTTTTGTGGGAGTCGTGCTCATTTGCTTGCTCGTCGCCGCGCGGTTTCCTCGTCGACTATCGGTCTATTATACCGACCAGGACGGGACATCCAGCGAAAAACCGGGCGTCGAGTCGTTCCCCCGCCGGAAAATGAACGCGTTATGCGGGCGGGGCACAGCAAGGCAGGCAGACGGCCCGGCTCGACCGTCGCCTAGCGATCGGCTACCGATGATTCCAGACTGCCTTTGAGCAGCATCCCTTCCAGCTCGGAGGTGGCGGCCCATTGCATGCCGAGTGCTTCAATGTACGCCAGGTGAGTCTGGGCGTACGTCCGCTGGGCGGCGATCAGATCCAGGTAGCTCAATTCGCCAGCGGCGTAGCCTTTCTGGATCAGGTCCAGGGTGAGCTGGGAATTGTCGAGCACGCCGTCTTTCTTGGAATAGTCGACGACCTGGTTCCGGGCGGCCGCGTATCGCTGGAAGACGGTCGCCAGCCGGCTCTGCAGGTCGAGTTCCACACGGGCCGCGTTCCGCAGAGAGGCTGTCAGTTCAGCATGGGCCCGGCGGATGGCGCCCTGGTTCCGGTTGAGCACGGGAATGGGGGCCGAGAAGGTCAGGATGCCGTTCATGCCGTTGGTGGAGGCGTCGTGCTGGATCACGCCGCCCACATCGAAGTTGGGCACCGGTTCCGCTTGTTCCCGCTGCACGGCCCAGCGGGCCCGTTCGACCGAGGCCCAGGCGGCCGACATTTCCGGGCTGGCGGCGATCAGCCGCTGCAGGGTCATTTGCGGGTCGATTTCCGCCGGTTCCATCGAGAGCTCGCCCAGCAGCGAGTGCGGCTCCATGTTGGGCTGCCCCAGTACGGCGGCCAGGTTCACCCAGGCGGCGTCCAGCTGCGTCCGGGCGTTCTTGTGCATCACGCTCGAGGTCTGCAGTTCAATGCGGGCTCGCATCTGGTCGATCTTGCTGACCTCCTGGGCCTCAAACAGGGCTCCGGTGGTGTCGACGGATTTCTGGGCGATATCCACGATCTGCTGGGTCAGTTCCATACGACGCTGGGCCAGGAGCACTTCATAGTATCCCAGGCGGACGTCGGTCAGCACCCGCTGTCGCTGGGCTTCATAGATCTGCTCAGCTCGCTGGATCTCCTGGGCGACTACGTTCTGGCTGAGCTTCAGCTTGCCGCCGCGGATAAACTCCTGGTTGATGGAGAGGCCGTTCTGCTCGGCCTGGCCATTGCTGCCCAGCTGCTGTCCCTCGTAACCCAGATGCACATTGGGGGGCAGGCCCGCTTGCACCCAGCGACCGCGAGCCGCAGCCACCAGGGAAGAGGCTTCGCCGAGCGACGGATTATGCATGAGGGCGATGTCTTCCAGATCGCCCAGCGATAACGACGGCCCGATGATAGCCTCGGCCTCGGCCGCGGGGGTGTTCAATTCCTCGGACGGAATGGCCAGGCTGGGGACGGCGGGCTGCGTCGCAGCGGGAGGCGGCGGCGGCAGATCGCTGGGCGAAGCGGGGGCAATCTCGTCAGGCTGCTGGAATGCAACATGCGACGCCTGTCGGACCGAGTCGGTCGCGGGCAGACGCTGGATTTCCTCCACCGGCGTCAGGGCGGCGGCCGCAACGGGCGGCGGCTGGTTTGCTTCAGGCTTTTTCCCCCAGCCGGAGGCTAAGGACTGGCAGCCCGTCGTCAGGCTGAGCAAAGCAAGCAGGAAACTGGCGCTGGATATTTTCATAGTTCGACCACAAGGAAAACTCGTCGCAGCATGGCTTGTCCTCAGGGAGGAATGCGCCAAGCGGCAAAGGGCGTGCGAGGATGTCGTTGCTATCGCTATCATCGACGGCGCCGCTACTGCTAGTTAAGCCAAAGATGCCAGTTCGTTGCATTGCTAGCGATACACCGATTGCAACGCTAGCAATGAATGTGCTAGCAAACCGCCGTGCTGGAGGCAGGCAGCAAAGGTGAGTGTCCAGGTCCACTACCCTGAAATCAAGCGGAGCCAAATCGCTAGGAGGCGGGCCAGCGGTAGGCTGCCTTGGCGTTCTTCCAGAAGTACTTCTCGGCGTCGACCGCTCCCCGTTCGGCCACATACGACTGCATCAGGCCGAACACCTGGGCGTAGCTGCCGAGCAGATCGCTGACCGGCCAGTTGCTACCGTAAATCACCCGATCGGCGCCGAACAGGCGCCAGAGCATATCCAGTTGCGGGCGATAGTCCGCGAGGTCGAGGGAGACTTCGCCGCCCCGTTTCCGCAGCACGTGGGAGACTTTGGCGTAGACGTTCGGCTGCGCGGCTGTTTCCGCCAGCAGCTTGTCGAAGTCGGCGCGGGCCGTCGGTTCCACAGGGGGATCGAACGGCAAGTGATCGATCACGATCCGCAGGGTGGGGATCTTTTTCGCCAGACGCAGCACGCCAGGCAGCAGCGGCGGACCGCCGTTGACATCGAGGCTAAGGTTCTGATCGGCCAGTCGCTGCAGGTTGTCCGTCGATCGGGCGGGCGTGTCCGGTCCCGGCAGATCGGACGTTTTAATCCTGATGCCGCGGAACCGGGGCTGGCGGGCAAACCGCTGCAGGTGTTGCGGGAAGTCGGCGTCGGCGATTGCCAGGTTGCCCACGCAGCCCAGCAGCCAGGGGTCGTCTTTTGCCAGGTCGAGGATCCATTGATTGTCTTCCAGCCAGGGACTGGCTTCGACGACGATCGTCCCCCGTACGCCATGCGGCTGGGCGACCTTGCGGAAGTCGTCTGGCAGCACCTTGCGGTAGAGGGTTTTGTTCGTTTTGCCAGGCCAGGGCACGCCGCCGGGCCGGGTCGGGTCATAGAAGTGGGTATGGGTGTCGACAATGAGCGATGGTTCGGAGGCAGCCGCAGCCAGCGGGGACGAGAGTGGGCCGAGCGTGAGTGCGGGGCCGAGGAAGCTGGCCGTTCCGGCGACGGAAAGAAAATCTCGGCGGTTCCAGGAGGGCGACATGGCGGCGGCCTGTGGGCGGCAAGAGGCAAGGTAACGAGCGAAGCACCGGGGACGACAGGTTTAATCTAAAGGGGGCGGCGACCGGATACAACGGTTCGCCCGGCTTCCCTGCCGGCGAAGACCCGGGAAGGTGCAAGAGCGGCGCAATCGCTGGCCTGTTTGCTATCCGGCGGCATAAAATGGAGGTACAGTATATTCAGCCTTCGTGTGGCCAAATCGTAGCAACGGTGCGGCGCCGAATCTTGAACGATGCCCACGCCTGAGAGGGGGCTGTGTTTGTTGGCCGCCTGCAGGCGCCGCAGAACAAGCGACCTTTGCCCAGGCGTGGTCCGTAGGCCTGATCGAGTTTGGTTGATTTCGTGTGTCAGACGTCCCCTTTCCGCGACGCTGGGACCGGTTAGACTAAATTGCGGTTTTGCAACGGTGGTTGAGGTTCCGCCCATGCGTGTGAAACGATAGAATACAATTTGGGACCGGCGTTTATCGGTCCTTGCCTTCCTTCAGGAGAGCTATCGCGTGCAGGTTAGCATTTCCACCCGACACGGTGATGTCAGCGCCGATACCCAGCAAAAAATTGTCGAGAAAGCTCAAAAGCTGCCCCGTTTTTTTGACCGGTTGACCGCCATCGAGGTAACAGTCGATCTGGAGCGTCATGACAGTGACAATGTGGGCGTTGAATTGCGCGCGAGCGCAGAGCATGCCGAAGACTTTGTCGCCCGGGACACGGGGGCGAACATTCTCGCCGCGCTTGATGGGGCTCTCCATAAGATTGAAAAGCAGCTTCGCAAACACAAAGAAAAACTTACGGGGCATCGGCAACCGGGGCTGAAGCACTTGGAAACAGAAACCGAAGAGGCTGCCGAGTAGCGATCGCCAGGGAACACCTGGGGCGGGCCGATGAGGCTGGTCCCAGCGTGGGGAACCGTCGCTTGCAGCCTTTGGGCCCCCTTACTGACTGAAAGGACCGGTGTATGAAGTTCAATGATTTTGTCAGCACCGACGCAATTCGCGCCGACCTGTCCGCTGAAGACAAGGAAAGCGTGATTCGGGAACTTGTTCAAGGGTTAGTCAAGGCCGGCGAAATTCGCGAGGAAGAGCTGGAAAGCATCTTCGCCGCGATCATGAAGCGGGAAGAACTTGGCAGCACGGGTATCGGTCGCGGCGTCGCCGTCCCGCATACCAAACATCCGAGCGTCGATCGTTTAGTCGGCACCGTTGGCGTAAGCAGCCAGGGCGTTGATTTTAACAGCCTGGACGGCGAAAAGGTGCATCTGTTGTTTCTCCTGATCTCGCCGCCTGATCGCCCTGGCGACCACCTGCGGGCCCTGGAGAACATTTCCCGCCAGTTGCGCGACGACACGTTCTGTCGTTTCCTGAAGCAGTCCAAAGCTTCCAAGGATATCATGCAACTGCTGGAAGAAGCGGATAACAACCAGTTCGTTTCGTAACCTGCTTGTTTCGTGACTTGCCGACCTTCCCCGGTCGTGCAACGCAACCATCTCATTACAAGGCAGTCAAGCTCTTCTGTCTGCTGTTGCGGGTTGGCATTCGCCATACCCGCCAGTTTGGCGGCGGTTCGGTTGTGCCGACGTCGCAAGGAAAACGAGCCTATCCATGTCGCAGATCGCTTCCCGACAGGTCATCATCAATATTGAGCAGGGCTTTCATGCCCGGCCTGCGTATCTCTTTGCCCAACTGGCCGAACGCTTCGCCTCACAGGTCGAAATCGAAAAAGAGGCCCAATCGGTCGATGGAAAAAGCATCCTTTCTATTCTGACCCTGGGCGCCGCCAAGGGCACGCTCCTGCTGATCAAAGCCGAAGGCGACGACGCAGTCGAAGCCGTCGACGCACTGGCCGAGCTGGTCGAACTCGGTTTCCCCCAGCCCGAAGCCAACCAGGACGCCTGAGCAGGCGCCATCGCCCCTGCCCATTACTTCCGACCGCGGATTACGCGCGGCCGCGGCTGGACTTAAATTCCTCCAGCCCTTCCGTTCACGGTGCGCGCATCGACAGTACGTGATTCCATGCGTTTTCCGGGAGCGTCGTCCCGCGGGAAGGAACCAGGCGGGAGGATCGGCTCGCCAGACGACGGCTTATTCGTCGGCCGGCTTCTTCTTTTTGACTCCCAGCCATTCAAAGATCGGCAACGCCGGAGGCGCCGGGTCGTTCGGCTTTCGCTGCATGTCCAGTTCGGCGTGCAACTCCAGGCGGCCGTCGAGCTTGTTCAGCCGCAGTTCCAGCCCACGGAACCAGGTCATCGCCTGGGCGTGATAGCCGTCAGGCAGTCCGCCTTGCGGGCCGACAGGCCAGGCAGTCGAACGCCACTGGGCGTTTTCATACCGGTCCGGCTGCAGTTCATACTCGCCGCCCAGCGTGCACACCAGATCGGCTCCAATCAGGTCTTCCGCCAGGGTTAACGCCTCGGCCTGGGAAACGTGGAACTGGTTCGTCAACATCTGCAGCAGTTTGGCGTTGCCGATCGATGCCTGATGGGCGCGGGTGAAATACATCGAATCAATCAGCGACGACAGTCGCGAGTTCGACAAATCGCCCACTGACAGCAGCACCTGAGCCGGGTCTTCGGTCGCCTCGGGCCGCACCTTGCCGGCGACCTGGTCGAGCACATTGCGGTCGAAGGACAGGACCGAGAAGCCGGCGCCCTCCCAGCGCCACAGTCCCAACAGCAAGCGGGTAAAGCCAAACGCATCCCGCTGGCCCAGCAGGCCGACGGGCAACAGGTCGAGATAACCCGGTTTGGGCCAGCCGCCCAGATAGCCAGGCGTGGTGCGCAGCAGGCGGAGCACGCGGAACAGATCGTTCGGCGCGGGGTCCAGCAGCGGGGCCGCGTCTTGCACGCCCAGGAAAAGCTGGTGCGGCGGGATGGACGGCATCAACAGTCCCCCGCGAACGCTCGCCTGGAGATTGATCACGTCGCCGGCGGCCGGCGTAATCCGCTGCGCGACGGGCGGCCCCAGGATCGAAGCCAGCCAGCCGTATTTCCCTTCGTCAAAAGGCGACACGTTCGCATCGATCACCAGCCGTTCCATGTCTTTGCCAGGCAAGGCATAACGTTTGACGCCGATCATCAGCGGGTCAAACTGGCGCCACTGGGAGTTATAGAACTCGGCCCGTTGCTGGTACAAGGCTTCCTCATGGGCGGTGACGCCCGTCAGTTCCACATCGGGGATGGGCAGGAACGAGCCGCGGGCGCCGCGGAGCGAATCCACCAGCAGCCCGTCGGCGACAATCACGCCGGAGCCATCGTCCTGGCGGCCGAAATTGGCAGGCAACAGGTCGGCCTCGATCAGCTGTTCGATCGTATCGCCGGGAACCCCTTCGGCCTTGGCCGACAGTCGGGCGAGCTGGATCAGCTCCATGTCGGTCACCGCTTTCAGGCGGCGGCCCAATTCGATCTGATACTGCGGGCTGACAAAGCCCTGCAGGAACATCGACGACAGATAGACAAAGATCGTGTCCTCCCGTTCCAGCGGCATCAGCGTACGGGCGTGACGGAAGTCGGCCGTGGCGCCCAGCGAACCGGCTCCGTCGGCGCAGGCGAAAAAGCTCTCCACAATCGCCCGGGAGGTCGTCACCAGGTGGAAGCGGCCGTCGCGGGCATAGTACGAGCGGAGACGATTGTCGGGAGAAACAATCCGGCGAACTTCCTTGCCGGCGATCATGATGGTTTCATCCACGATCGTGGGGTCGCCAAAATCCTCCAGCACTTCGTTGCGCTGCGCCAGAATATCTCGCGACAGTAGATCATTTCTCGCCTGCAGCAACACGCCGACCGCGGCGCCTTCTTTCTGGAACATATCGCGGCCGATCAGCGCCACATCGGCGACAGCTTGCGATCCGAGCAGCTCGCGGAGATCCGTCGGATTCAGGCAGAGCTGGCGGGTCGAGCGGTTATGCATGTCATAGCTGTGCGCCCGCAGCGTGACCATTTGCTGGATATCGCCGCCGTAGTCGTTCAGCAGGCGATTCAGCCAGCGGTAGTGATCGTAAGCGCCAAAGCGTACGTAAAAGCACTCGGCCGGCACATGCATCGCGATCTGTTCTACCTGCGGATCGGGAGCCGCAGGCGCCGGGAGCGGGATCCACTCCACGCTGGCGGGGACCGGGCGATCCAGGGGCTGGGGCGCGGCGTCGGACTGGAGCGTTTCCAGCATGGCGGCCGCCCGCAGCTTGTCGGCGCCGGACAGGAAATCGAGCGTCTTTTGCGGCTCATTCGGCGGGTCGATGCCCAATTCGCCCAGCGTCACGGCGGGCAGATCCAGGCGACGGCTGAGCGTATCGGTAAGATAGATCTCGGCGATCGGCGGGTAGTCGGCCTGTTCCAGCCGCGCGCGGGCTTCGGCCACGTAGTGATACCGCCAGACATCCAGCAACTGGCGAACCTGGCGAGGGTCGGCGGTTTGCGGCGTGATCCGGACGGTTTGAGGCCGCGGGGTGCGGATGTCGAGCGCCAGCGGTTCCGTTCCGCGGAACAGGAAGAAAATCTCCACCGCCCGAGGTTTGGCGTCGACGCCCAGGAAGTTCAAGACGGGCCGTTTCCGCGGGGCGGCGAAAACGGGATAGAACACGCGGCCAGCGTCGTCCTGCAGCAGGCGGCCGATCTCGGCCTCGGCGTCGACCGCATCCAAAGGCGCCAGCACCCGGCCAACGCCGAAGGGCTCGCCGATCAGGGCTTCTCCGCGAATCTGGGTTGCCCCGCGAATCTGGGTTGCCCCGCGAATCTGGGCGTTTGCCGGTCGCAGCGCTGGCAGCAGCAAGGCAAGGCAGAGCGACAGTAGTAAGCGACGAGTGGGCATCGGCGTCTTCCTTCGTACAGAACTCTGGTGACAGATCGTCCGTTCAGTGTACGGTCAGAGGGCCGCCGCCAGCAAGGAGACGGCCCGCACTCACCCCCAGTCTGGCGGTTTTCTGGCGCGGCGATGCGCGCGTTCCGACGGCCTGCTTGGACGCAGGGAACGGCTGAATTCAGAGTGAGGCGCCAGGCCGATGTTGGCGCGCCCCGCGCGACGCTTGCCCGGCGGGGAGGAAGAATCGTGCTGCGATTCTGCAACTACGGTTTGGCGGCGGGCTGGCGGACGGGCTTGCCAGTTTTGCCCGGAGGGGCCGGTCGGGCGGGCTGGCCGATGCAGGCGTATGTGCAAACGCCGAGGCTGACCAGGGTGAGCGCGGACAGGATCGCCATGGCGATGTTCAAGCGAAACGCCGTTTGCTGGTCTTCGACATAAGCGGGCGTGAGCCGTTCGCCCAGACCATAATGTTCGATCGAGCGCCAGATTTCCAGCAGCTGGGCCGGTTCCT
The DNA here is from genome assembly GCF_007751035.1 of Lignipirellula cremea. NCBI lineage: Bacteria > Pseudomonadati > Planctomycetota > Planctomycetia > Pirellulales > Pirellulaceae > Lignipirellula > Lignipirellula cremea. The sequence continues at coordinate 1,702,049 of NZ_CP036433.1, forward strand.
GCTTCTCGATGGTGCGGCGGAGAACCTCTTGTCCTTCAAGGACCGGCCGGCTGGTCTCCAGGCTGGATTTCCAGTAGCCCAGGTAGCCGATGACGGACATGCAGACCAGGGCGAGGATTAACGCCGGCACAAACATGGCGGCCTGGCGGCGACTCCAGTTGTCGACCGAGCGGTCATCGCCGCTGTCGGCTGCCGGTCGGAGCTGGCGGATTTCGCGCAGCGGGGGCACTTCGACGGCGGCGGAACAGGCGTCGCAAACGAGCGACTGGCCCGCCTGCCGCGGTTCGATCACAAAGGAATTTCCGCACTTGCAGGGAAGTTCATACTTCGACATGGGTTCGCCTTACGGAAACTTGAATCGGCCGCCTATTCGGGCGCTGCGGAACCGCGGTTCGCCCACCACGGCAGGCTGATGCCGCCGTCGATCAGCAGGGTGGCTCCGGTCATATAGTCTTGCGACGGGTCGCATAAAAAAAGGATGCCCCGGGCGATTTCTTCGGGCGTGCCGAGGCGTCCCAGCGGAATTTTGCTGCCGCCTTTTTCGAGCGTTTCTTCGCTGGCGAATTTGCGCTCGCCCGGCGTGTCGGTCCAGCCAGGCTGGATGATGTTCACCCGAATGCCAAACTCGGCGACTTCGATTGCGGCCGTTTTGGACATATGTTCGACGGCCGCCTTGGACATGTTATAGCCCATGGCCCGGGGGGCGGCGATGAACGCGTGCGGCGAGCTGACCATGACGATCGCCCCGGGCGTTTGCTGTTGCATCATCTGCCGGGTCGCGGCCCGCAGCAGAAAAAAGGCGCCCCACATGGTGACGTCGACCGTGCGGCGGAAACCGTCCATGTCGGCTTCGTAAAACGGTTCGCGATCCGAGAAAGCGGCGTTGCTGACGGCGATATCGAGCTGGCCGTAACGCTCCGCGGCGGCGGCAATCATTTGTTCGACGGCTGTCTGGTCCGAGACATCGGCCTGGTGGGCAAACGCCTGGCCGCCGGCTGCTTCGATCGCGGCGACGACTTCGGCTGCTTGCTCCGGGTGGCTGCGATAGTTGACGACCACGTTGGCGCCGGCTGTGCCCAGGGCGATTGCCGCGGCGCGGCCAATCCCGAGACTGGCGCCCGTCACGACGGCCGTTTTCCCCTGGAAGTTTGTATTTGCCATAAAAAATGGAATCAATAAGCGGACGACACGCCGTTCCTGGCAGGCGGCGGGGGGACAAACGGTCAAGATTACCGGGCGCTTCAATTCGGAACAACCACCCATTTCCGCGCGTCGACGCCCGGAAAAGGACTTCGCCATGTACAATACGGTCGCTGCGAGCCCGAAGTTCGGTCCCGCCGTCCCTGCCGACGCGTTTTGAGGAAAATATTATGGAGCCGCAACCATCACCCAGCTATGCCTCTGCCTTGAGTCTGCTGGAGAATGCCGAACAGGCGGTCGCCGAAGTCTGCCAGGCCCTTCAAGCCGAACTGTCTGAGCCGCCTGCATTTGCGGTCGTTTTTGTGTCGGCCGACCGTGCCGCAGAGATGGAAGCGATCGCCGCCCTGTTGCGGGAAACGCTGAAGGTCGAGGTGCTGCTGGGCTGTACGGCGGAGTCGCTCGTCGGCTCCGGACGTGAAGTCGAAGGACAGACGGGCCTGTCGGTCTGGGCGGCCTGCCTGCCGGGAGTCACCCTGACGCCGATGCGGTTGTCGTTTGAGCGCTCGCCCGACGGCGGCGCCATTCTGGGCTGGCCCGTTTCCATGGCCGATTCCTGGCCCGAGGGTTCTTCCCTGTTGATGCTGGCCGATCCCTTCAGCTTTCCGGCCGACGCGCTGCTGGAGACTCTGGCCGACAACCGTCCCAACGCGGTTGTCGCCGGAGGCATGGCCAGCGGAGCCGGAGCGCCCGGCGAGTCCCGGCTGATCCTGGGCGGCGAGGTGTTCACCAGCGGCGCGGTGGGGGTGCTCGTGGCGGGCGTGCCCGTGCGAACGATCGTCTCCCAGGGCTGCCGCCCCATCGGCAAACCATATGTGATCACCAAGGCAGAGCGGAACGTCATCCACGAACTGGGCGGCAAGCCCGCCTATGAGCAGCTCAAGCAGCTGTTCAGCGAACTGCCCACCCATGAGCAGCAAATGGCGCAGCGCGGTCTGCATGTGGGACGCGTGGTCAACGAGTACCAGGAGTCGTTCAGCCAGGGCGATTTTCTGGTGCGGAACGTGGTCGGGGTCGACCCGGAAGAAGGCTCGATCGCCATCGGCGATTATGTGCGCGTCGGGCAAACGGTCCAGTTCCAGATCCGCGACGGCGAGTCGGCCGATATCGAACTGCGGCAGATGCTGGCCGCGGTGGAAGCCCCGGCGCCGGGGGCCGCCCTGCTGTTCACCTGCAATGGTCGCGGCACCCGCTTGTTCCAGGAGCCGCACCACGACGCCCAGTGCATTGGGGACGCGTTCGGCCCGATTCCGCTGGCCGGCTTTTTCGCCGCCGGAGAGATCGGCCCCGTCGGCGGCCGCAACTTCACCCACGGCTTCACCGCCAGCGTCGTGCTGTTCGGCTGAGGCAAACGAGATCGAAGTCGGTTCGGGAACGACGATTCAACGCGGTCCAGAAAGAGGATTCACTGCGCCCTCTGCGGTGAATCCTCTCTTTGGCAGCTTTCTTCCCGGCAGGATCAACCCGACGGACGATCGTCGAGACCTTGCGCCGCCTCGTGCCGACGGCTGCTTTCCAGGTATCCGGCCAGCAGGATCTGGGCGGCCAGTTTATCGAGCCGCTGCTTCCGTTTCTTTTTGGTCAGCCTGGCGCCTTCCAGCAGACGACCGGCCTCGAGCGAGGTGAACCGCTCGTCGTAATAGACCACCGGCAGGTTTGTCAGTTGCTGCAGCCAGTCGCCAAAGGTGCGGGCTTCGGTCGATTTCTGGCTTTCGCTACCGTCGAGATGGATCGGCAGGCCAACGACAAAACCGACCAGCCGCTCTTCTTCCACCAGTCGACGAAAGAAACGTTCATCGGCTTTCAGGTCGCCACGGTTGTAGTTTTCCAGCGGGCTCGACAGCATTTGCGATGGGTCGCTGATCGCCACCCCGATCCGCACGGTTCCGTAGTCGATGCCGGCCAGTCGACCACTGGCGGGAAGAACCGAGGGCGTCGCGTCGGACATGCAAAGATCGCTTCTGGGTTGGACGGAGATTCGCGGGAGGCGAAAGGAAGGACTGCTGAATTATCAGCCAGCAAGTAGCCGAATTCGCCAGACTCGGGTGGGAGTCTGCTGGAACCTCGACCAAACTCCGGCAAGTTTGGCTACGTGTGAGCACAGGGTTGGCTAAACTTCGCCGTCACCCCCTTCTCAGAGATGCAAAAACCGAAGTTGCTTTTCCCTCGTCCCGTTTACAGCGAACGCGCAAGCTAATGGATTGGCTGGCGGGCTTCGGGCGTAACGAAGCAGCCGTTGCGGAGGAACTGCAGCGTCGCTTCGCAGGCCTGTTTGTTGGCCATGATGTTACCATGAATCGATGGCACGACCAGGAAGTCGGCGGCGCCCGGCAGGCGAGTTTCCAGAACCGAGACCACGCCGTCGTCGTCCCCTTTGACGAGCGGATTGTCGAGGCTGCGCACGCCGCCTGCGACAATGCCAAACTCGCAGGGCGGAGTGGCCAGGTGCTGCTCTAACGCTTTCCAGTCGGCGATTTCAATGCCGCTACGGCCCCAGACCACGCGAAAGATTGGGTTGTTCTCAAACACTTCGGCCAGGCGGGAGCCGTTGTTTGGCGGGCTCAGCATGACGACCCGTTTGATCCGCGGGTCGACAGGGTCGCCGGCGGCCGCGCGATCGCCAAAGTAATGCCGCACCACCAGGTTCCCCAGGCTATGGGCGACAAAGTGGATTTCTTCGACGTCTTCCAGATGCCGCACCACGCTGGCCAGCGCCAGGGCGTGATCAGCGACTTCCGCCCGGGTGCTGGCGTAGCTTAACGGGATGACTCGATAGTCGCTGTGCTCGGCCAGATACCTGGCGGTCGCTTCCATCGAGGCGCGGGACCGGCACAAACCGTGCAACAGCAAAACGACCTTACCCGTCATGCGGGGCGGATCGCACTCTCTTTTATAGGCTTCGAGCGCGGCGTAGCAATCGTCGAAGTCGCCCCAGCCGCGGCGGATGTTTTTCCCGTCGAGCAGACGGCAGTGGTTCGTCCAGGCGTGTCGCTGGATTCGCCAGTCGTGAAAAATCAGTTCATCGGTCCAGAACTGCACGCCGCCCAGGGTGCCGACGACCAGATGCGCGGGACCATCGGGTTCGTCCGCTTCTTCCTGCGCCCCGGCAGGCAAGGCAGTCGCCAGGAAACTGGAAAGCAGAACCAGGAGCAGCAGAAAGGTTTTCAGCAAGGTTTTCAACATGGCGATTCACACCCAAGGTGGGGAAGCGTTCATGGAATGATACGCGGAACGGCCATTCACGTGAACCTGTATTTTTTTGCCAGCCGCGCGAAGAAACCTTGTTTTTTGTTGGTTTTGCGAACCGCTGTGGGGCGCCTGGGGGGGGTGGTCACGGGCGGGAAGCCGCAATTTAGATCCAGGTTAACGGATCGGCTTCGTCGACGCTGGCCCACGCCTGTAGCTCCGGGAACTGTTTCTGCAGCACGCCTGCCAGCTGTTCGACGGCGAATCGTTCGGTGGCGTAATGGCCCGGCAGCAGCAAGGCAATGCCGCGCGACTCGGCTTCCAGACAGGTGTGAAAGGTCGTTTCGCCCGTGACGAACAAGTCGCACTTCGCCCGCAGTGCGGCGTCGAGGAAAGAGCCGGCGCTGCCGCAGGCGACCGCGGCGGTCCGCACTTCGGCCGCGTCGTCCCCGACCAGGTGCATGCCGTCGATCCGCAGAAACGTCTTCAGGCGGGCGACCACTTCCCGGACCGGCAGGGGGGCGGCGAATGCGCCTTTCCGTCCGGCGCCCAGGTTGTCGGGGTCGTCAACCCGCGGCTGCAGGGGCTGGATATCGGTCAGCCCGAGTCCTTCCGCCAGTTGCTGGTTAATGCCGACGGCAGCCGAATCGAACGAGGTATGCGGACTGTAAATGGCGACCTGGCCGCGAATCAGTTCCAGCAGCATGCGGCCGGCGACGGTGTCCGACGTGATCGTTTTCAAGGGACGAAACGGCAGCGGATGATGGGCGACAATCAGCTGCGCCCGTTCGCGGATCGCCTCGGCGACGCTGGCCGGCGTGATCGTGAGGCAGGTCATGATCCGTTCAATGGGCTGCGCGCGATCCCCCACCAGCAGGCCCACATTGTCCCAGTCTTCTGCCAGCCGTCGCGGCGCGAACTGTTCCAGAAACCCACAGACTTGTTGCAATACGGTCAAGGAAACGCTCTTTCTGGTCTGTTGGCGGCGATGTCTGGCGGTCGTCGGACAGGCGGACCCGAGGCCTAATCCAGGGCGATCTTGTTCGAAAGCAGGCGGCTGGAACCCGAGGTCGTTTCCAGGAAGTAACACTGGAACGGCCCGTGCTCGGGCTTCCAGATCGTCACGTACGTCTGCAGTGTTCCCTGGGGACGAAGGCGGCCCGCTTCGATCCGCACCGCTTCTCCTTTGCCGTTGACAATGATCCAGTCATAGCGGCAATCGACTCGCGGCTGCTCGTGCTGGAACTGATAGTCCACGCTGAAACCCATTGCCGTGCCAGTCGGCAAAGATTGCGCCAGGGCGACCCCCGTCTTCAGTCGCACCGGAAATGCAGGAGCAGCCGCGGTGACCGGAGGCGGTCCGACCGGCGGCGTGCTGGGCGCAGGCTTGCTGGGCGCAGGAGCAGGCGGGGCCGGCGTGGCGGGGGCGTCGGTCTCGACCAGGTAGCGGGCGTCCAGGTTTCGCAGCGGAGGTATGCTGGGATGGATCACGCCGGGGATCGAGTCCAGACGGGCGATTTTCCCCGGTCGCGCCGGGGCGAAGTTGGGAGTGCTATTCTTGTCCCGATTGCGGGAAGTCGCCAGGGTCGTCGCATCAAATGCGGCGTCGCATCCCAGGCCGGCGAGGCACAGGGCGGCCAGCAACGCGAACCTTGTTCGTCTGATTGTACGAGTCAAAAGGGTCGTTGTTCCCAACATGAGCGCACTCCTGCAGGCGGCGTCCCGAGAAACGGCGGCAGGCCGCCTGGTCGGCGGCTCTTCGCGGGCTGATCCGCTGATTGTCCCCCAGTCGCGGAAAGTCCGCAAGGGAAACGCGGGCTGGTTGCACCTTGTACGGAGAAACTTAACAACCCAGCAGGCGGCGTTTCTCGGCGATGAACGGCAGATGATGCGGGATGTGCGCGGTGATATGCCGCAGCAACTTTTCCAGGGTGACTGGCCCGTCTGCCGAATGATTGCCCCTTCGCTGGAAGTCGGCCGCGGGCAAGGTCCGCAGGATGCGCGCCAGGTGGCGGCGGACGGCGCCGATCAACTGCATCTCCTCGGCCAGGTCACGCTGCGCATACGCCAGGCGAGCGGCGAACAGATCGGGATCGCCGCTGAAAAAACTCGGTTCGTCCTCGGCGATGATGCGTGTGATCCGGTCCAGGTAGACCGGCTCAAAATCCGCCAGATGGCAGATGACCTGCCGGGTCGACCATTTCCCCTCGGCCGGTGCGGCGTCCAGCTGTTCTGCGGTCATGCCGGCAATCGCGGCCTGGAGTTGATCCACTCCTGCCAGGTAGGCGTCAATCTGGGACGTGTGAGGCATCGGATCTCCGACAAGTAGCAGGTGTCAAACAGGAGCAAGCACGCGGCCGACTGGCATCCCACGCCAGGAGACGCCAGGGCCGGGATTGTTGTACCCCCGGCGTGCGGCTGCTGTCCAGATCCGCGGGGAAGAGCAGCCGACTATTCGATCGGAACCGTATAGCTGATGGCGCCGATCGGGTCGCCTTTCTTGACGTCGGCGTAGTGCTCATGGCACATGACGCATTTCTGCATGACGACCGGCACGGCGGTCAGCGCCCTAAGCTGCGGCTTGCCGTCCCGGTAGACGACCTGCTCGTACAGGGCGGCGCCCGCTTTGAGGCGTTTGATGCCTTCCTTTTCGAAGTCATCCCGGGCGACGTTCTTCTCATCGTACGGCATTCCGGTGGCGTCGATCAAACGGACCTGGTGCGAGCCGCCTTTGGAGATGTTTTCAAACAGTAGCACGGCCGCGCTGCCCGCGGCGAAGTCGTCTTCGTCGTGCACATATTTGTCGGTGATGAGCACGACGGCGTTCTTGTAAATGCTATCGAGCGTTTGCACCATTTTCTGCGTCCGGGCCACAGCGGCCTGGCTCGGTTGGGGCGGCGTCGGCTCGGCTCCGGTGACGACGGAGCGAAGGCCCACCACGCCTACCGCAATAGCGGCCAGCAAGCCCAGGACAACCAGAGTTTTCTTCTTCATCGCATTACTCTCCGCAGAAAGACAGGAATCAGGCCAGCAGTCCGTAACGACTGCTCTTCGCACCGCGGCGAAATACGCACCCGAACCAGGGCGTATTCCCCTCCAACCGACATGTCTGGCATAAATATGCATAAGACGTGCGTGTTTAACATGTTTATAGCTCGGCAACGGTCAGGTGTCAACAAATGTGGTGTTTTGTAGCCGAACTCGCCAGAGTTTGGCCGTTAGCCCGCATGCCGTAGCAAGCCCGAACCGCCCTAGCCGAAGTCGCTAGTGCTGCGTCAATCTTCCATCTTAGAGTGAGCGATTTCGGCCGTGCTGCTGTGCTGCCAAAAAAACCGGGGGCTAGCGCCCGGCGGCTGATTTAGAGAAACCTGATTTTAGGGTTTGACGCACCACTAGAGTTTGGACGAAGCTCCCAGGATGCTCTCCAAAGTCTGGCGACTTCGGCTACATGCTGGGGCGCGCGTGATGTCGCGCGGCGGCTGGCGGCGATCTTATAGCGGGGCGGGCAGATCGCGGCGCTGGAAGATGAGCGAGGCGCCCAGGTAGCAGGCAGCCCCGACGGCCAGCAGGACCGAGCAATAACCCAGCGGGCCGAAGCCCAGGTAGTCGCCCTGGCTGTTGTAAAGCAGGACGCTCCAGGCGTGCTCCGGGGTGAGGTCGGCCGTCTGCACGAACGCTTCTGGCTCATACACGGTAAAGACCGAGCAGTACGTCATCCAGGTTAACCATGGAAAGTACATACCGACCAGTTTGGCGATCAGGGAAACGACATACATCCCAACGACAATCCCGATCGTCCGCCAGCGGTAGCGATCGCACGCCGAGACCAGCGCGCTCACGCCGGCCAGCATCGCTCCCAGGCAGAACAGGCTGAACGAAGCCGGGGCGAACACGCCTGCGTTAACCTTCGTTTCCATTGGCGCTTCCCGCTTCTCCGTCGGCGCCAGGTAGTTGGGAACCGGTCCCACGACGGGCAGCCAGATCACGGGCCGCACCTCTTCCTTGACGCTGCTGGTGGCGATGCCGGCGTACACGCCCAGCCAGGAGGCCAGCGCCAACAGTGCGGCGCCAAGCAGGGTCACGCCGGACTGCGTCCAGAGCACCTGCATCCGGCTGATCGGCTGGGCCAGCAGCAGCTCCATGGAGCCGCGGCTAAGTTCCCCGCTGACCACATCGGAGCCGCGGGCGATCGCCCAGATCGACATGCAAAACACCACGATCGCTTCGTCGTAGGTCAGCGAGATGCGTCCCGCATACGTCACCAGCCAGGCAAACTCCACCGGCGAAAAACGCTGCCAGTCGCCCGGCAGGAGATCGAGAATTTCTTTGAAGCGGTCCATGTCGAGCCCGCTGACAATCCGCACGCGGATCCAGCAGAACGAGAGCATCACGGCCATGCATCCCAGCAGCAGCCATTGCGCTTCGCGACAGCATTTGCGAAGCAGGGCGACATTGATCAGGCGGTTCAAGAGCGGCCTCCCGTCCCCTGGCTTTCCGGCATGCCGGCTTCCGCATCGGTCCAGCCCGACTCGGCGGGAACCTTGACGAGGTCTTCCCGCAGCGGGCCATGGAAGCGATCGTAAATGCTGCGCAGCCCGACCGGTTCAATCCGCACGTCCTCCAGCGGCAGTTGCGACAGCCAGCCGAACAGATCGGCCAGTTCGCCAGCGGTTTCGATCAGGATCCGGCCGTCTCCCTGATCGACCAGCAGGACGTCGCTATTGTCGGGAGCTGGCAGGGCGGACACCGGACCGCGAACCCGGGCGCGGATCCGATGGCGGCGGCGGAGATCGGTCATGATTTGCGTATGCACCAGTTTGCCGCGGCGGAGGATCACCACGCGGTCGCAGATCTCTTCCACCTCGGACAGCACGTGGGAAGAGAAGATCACCGTGCGGCCGGCCGCCCTGGCTTCCATCACCAGTTCCAGCACGGCGCTGCGCACCGTGGGGTCGAGGTTGGCGGTCGGTTCATCGAGGACCAGGAGCGCCGTTTCGCTCGACAGGGCGGCCGCCAGCGCCAGCTTCTGCCGCATGCCGGTCGACATGAACGCCACCCGGGCGGAAAGATCCAGCTCCAGCCGTTCCGCCAGGCCGAGCGCCTTGGCCAGATCGCCGGTGGGGTGAATCTCGGCGAAGAAGCGGAGCACTTCGGCCCCCTTCATCCCGCGGAACAGGCGGGCGTCGCCCGGCAGATAAGCGACCTGCCGATGGACTTTGACCCGGTCGTGGTAACAGTCGAAGCCGCCGATTTCCGCCGAGCCGCTGGTCGGACGAAGAAAGCCCAGCAGCAAACGGAGCAGGGTCGTTTTCCCGGCGCCATTGGGGCCGAGCAGCCCAAACACCTCGCCCCGTTCCACATGGATCGAGCAAGCGTCGAGGGCGGTCATCCGGCCGTACGATTTGGTGAGTGAATGCGTTTCAACGAGCACAATAACCCATCCGCAGCCGGTGCGTCCGAACAACCGTGAAAAACCCCAGGCTTGGCGAAAAACTTCCCTCACCCACCTCCGGGAGGGGTGGGCCGCCTGGTCCATACTCTTCCATTGTTGGCGCCAGCCGCCAAATTGAACAGTCCCCCATTCTCAAGGACGGGTGCGTTGGCTGGCGCGGATCGCCGCCAGGCGTTTGGCCAGACGATCGGCGATCTCGGGGTGCTGCGCGAACAGGTTCGTCTGTTCGCCCGGGTCCGACGCCAGGTTGTAGAGCTGGGCGGTCGGTTCGCCCGGTTGGGGCTGCACGCGGCGGGGTTTGGTGAGAAAGCCGCCAGAACCGATCCACGGGATATACTTCCAGTCCCCTTCACGAATCGCCAGGTCGCCGGCCCCCAGGCTCTGCAGCAGCAGTTCCTGCCGCGGGGGCGGATCGCTGCCATCGCCCCAGAGCGTCGTCGCCAGGCTGTGACTGTCGACGCCCGCTTCGGCCGGGAGCTTGCCGCCGGCCGCCTCGGCGAAGGTCGCCATCACATCGACCAGCCCGCACAGATGCGGGTTCACGGAGCCGGCCCGGATATGGCCCGGCCAGCGGGCAATCAGGGGCATGCGAATGCCGCCGTCCCAGATATCGCCTTTGCGGCCGCGGAAACCGCCCGACGAATCATGGCCGTACTTCTCCACATCGGGCGGAAACCAGAGCGGACCGTTATCGCTGCTAAACAGGACGAGTGTATTCTCCCGCAGGCCCGCTTTGTCGAGCGTCGCCAGCACCCGGCCGACGACGTCATCGACCTGCATCACAAAATCGCCCAGTGGACCGGCCTGGCTGCGTCCGCGGAATTCCTTCGACGGCAACCACGGCCCATGCGGAGCCGTGAGCGCCAGATACAGAAAGAACGGCCGCCGGGCAGGATCGGCCTGCTTCTTCCCCTGCGATTGCAGATAACGGATCGCCTCGGTGGCGTAGCGCTCGAGCGCTTCTTCGTGACGGAAGTCGGGGGCGATCTTGCCGGCCCGCCAGAACTTCCCCTGGTAGATCACCGAGTGGCCCGTCTCCTGGTGGTCGGGCGTCGTTCCGGTCGCCGGCTGGGTGGCCTGGCGATCCTGGATATAAAAGTACGGCGGCTGATCGAGTGAACCGTGCTGGCCAAAAAAGAAATCGAAACCGCGATCAGGCGGCCCGCCGGTTAAAGGCTTTTCCCCCAGGCCGACGCCGCCGTCGAAACCCGCATGCCATTTGCCAATGCAGGCGGTCTGATAACCCTGGTCCTGCAGCACGGATCCCAGCGTCGGCGTGCCTTCAGGAATCGTCGGATGCGTCGACCAGCGCAACGGCGACCCACGAAACGGATACCGACCCGTTAACAGCGAGTAACGCGAAGGCACGCAGACGGCCGCTGCCGCGTACGCCTGGGTGAACCGCATGCCCGATTCGGCCAGCCGGTCCAGATTCGGCGTGGCCGTTTTGGAAGCGGCGTTATAACAGCCGACATCGCCAATCCCCATGTCGTCGGCGAACAGCATCACAATGTTCGGCTGTCCGGCTGGCTCCGCCTGGACAATCGCCGAAAGGAAGCTGATCGCGAGCAGTGTGAGCAGACAACGCGATAGAAGAGAATTGCAGGAAGTCGACATCGCGGGTTCCGTATTCGAGAAGAGATAGGTTTCTGTAACGCCAGCACGACCCCGTCTGGCAGAGGCGATCCGTCTGACGCTTTAGGACGCGCCCCGTCCTTCCACAGCGATTGATCCTGAAGAAAATCTCACGCAAAGGCGCTAAGGCGCAAAGGGGGAGTCGGGGAGATGGTTGACGACGCGAGAGATTCCGTCCCTGATGAGTTCCGTGTTGAAGTTAATGAGCAGGCCAAGGCGACATCTACCATCGCCTTGGCCAAATCATTCTCACGCATGCTTTTTCTCCTCTGCGCCTTCGCGCCTTTGCGTGAGGTCCTCATTTCCGTGATGGAAATTCTTTAACCATCGCATTTTTTCTTCCGGCCGTTGGAGGCGGGGTTGGCGATCTGTCTGACGCTTTAGGACGCGCCCCGTCCTCCCTTGGCGATCGATCCTGAAGAGAATCTCACGCAAAGGCGCTAAGGCGCAAAGGGGGAGTCGGGGAGATGGTTGACGACGCGAGAGATTCCGTCCCTGATGAGTTCCGTGTTGAAGTTAATGAGCAGGCCAAGGCGGCAGTCGGTGAGTCGCAGATAAGTTAGCAGTTGTTTTTTATGGACGGGGGCGACCTGCTCTATCGACTTGAGTTCCACGACGACGCATCGTTCGACAAGGATGTCAGCACGGAAACCTAGTTCCAGCTTCAAATTATCCCACTCAACTGGAATAGGTGTTTGCGTTTCGATTTGCAGTCCGCGTTTGCGTAGTTCGTGCGCCATTACGGCTTCATAAACAGACTCCAATAGCCCGGGGCCCAGTTTGGTATGAATCTGAAACGCGACATCCACAATCGCCTTGGCCAAATCATTCTCACGCATGCTTTTTCTCCTTTGCGCCTTTGCGTGAGGTCCTCATTTCCGTGATAGAAATTCTTTAACCATCGCATTTTTTCTTCGGGCCGTTGGAAGCGGGGTTGGCGATCTGTCTGACGCTTTAGGACGCGCCCCGTCCTCCCTTGGCGATTGATCCTGAAGAGAATCTCACGCAAAGGCGCTAAGGCGCAAAGGGGGAGTCGGGGAGATGGTTGACGACGCGAGAGATTCCGTGCCTGATGAGTTCCGTGTTGAATTTAATGGGCAGGCCAAGGTGACATCTACCATCGCCTTGGCCAGATCATTCTCACGCATGTTTTTTCTCCTTCGCGCCTTTGCGTGAGGTCCTCATTTCCGTGATAGAAATTCTTTAACCATCGCATTTTTTTTCCGGCCGTTGGAGGCGGGGTTGGCGATCTGTCCGGCTACTTTTTCTCTGCGGCGGCGGGCAGGCCGAAGCAGTAGACGGCCGTTTTGGTGCGGAAGTAAACCCGTCCGTCGGCAATGGCCGGAGAGGCCTGGATCTCGCTGTCGAGCGTCGCCGTGTGCAGATTCTCCCAGTCGGCGACGGCCGAGACGACCGATACATTGCCGTCGAGATCGCCCAGGTAAAGTTTCCCGTCGCCCAGGGCGGGCGAACCGTAGATCGTGCCGCGGGCGCCCAGGCGAGCGCTGCGCAGCACCTTGCCGGACTCGGCGTCGATGCTCTGCAGGATGCCGCCTTCGTTGGCGATCAGCAGTACGCCCTGGTGGAACACGGCCGACGGCGTGCGGGGCATTGACCGCTCGATCGACCAGGCTAGATTCTCGTCGCTCCGATCGGCCGGTCCGCCAGGCAAAATACAGAGCAGCCCGCCGGTGTAGGGCTGGGACAGTTCGTCGAAGGCGCCGTACTCGGCCGGGCTGACGCCGCCGCTGGCGTCGGTGTCGAAGCGAGCAAAGAACGTCTTCAGGAAGCAGGCCGGCAACTCGGAAGGCTGCAAGGCCTTGTCCGCGTTCTGGTCGTACTTCTGCAGCAGTTGCCCAAACGGCGTACTGCGGGCTCCGCCCGGGGGAGAACTGCCGTGCGTATACAGCCGGCCGTTCCCGGCCGCGAGCGGCGTCGGGTTCACGACCGCCGGCGTCCCGCGAAAGTACCAGGCCGGTTCACCTGTCTCCAGGTGATGGCCCACGACCATGCCGGATCCGGCAACCACCAGGAACTCGCCGTCTTCGCACTTCCAGGTAACGGGGGTCGAGTAGTTTCGGCCAAACAGAAAGCGGTGCGACCGCCAGCTCTCTTCGCCAGTCCTTTTATCGAGCGCGACCAGGAGTGAATCGCCATCGTGGTCCAGCACCAGGATCACCAGGTCCCCGACCAGGATGGGCGAACCGGACTGGTTGAACTGGTTCACCAGCGGCCCAAACGGCTGCTCCCACAGCAGCTTGCCGTCGAGGTCCAGGCAAACCAGGCCGCGGGTTTCCAGAAAGCAGATGACCCGTTCGCCATCGGTCGTCGGCGTGGGCGTCGCCAATCGTTTGCCGGAGGTCTTGAGCGTGCTCTCCAGCGGATGCCGCCACAGCACGCGCCCATCGGCCGCATCGAGCGCGAGCACGGCGACCTCATCCTTGTTTTCGGCCGTGGTCAAAAACAGACGACCGCCGCCGATGACGGGCGACGAAATACCTTCGGCCGTCGGCGTTTTCCACAGCAGGTTTTCGTCGGGACCAATCCGGTCCGGCAGCGGCTGAGTACTGGCCGAAACGCCAGTGCCGTTCGGTCCATGAAAGCGGGGCCAGGCCGCCTCTCCGCCGACAGCAACCGCCGCCGGATAGACCAGCAGCAACAACGCGAGCCAGCGAGAAACGGGGGAAGGCGACAGCAGCGGAGTCATGGGCGACCTCAACACAGGCAGGTTCCCGGCAGGGAATTCGCAGGCCAGCGGAAGGGACGTCACGCCGGCCAGGGGCAGGATTTCTACCTCGTCAGCATGGCTGCCCAGCGGCCGTAATGCAAGCGCCGAAAGGGGACGAACTTTGGCCTGTTCGCTCCAAAATGGAAATCGGATCGTCCGTTCCGTCTCGATTGAATTGACCCGCGGCGGCGGACGTTCGATACTGGGGCTGCTACGATCCGTCACCCTTTGAATCAATGCAGGAGCATCGCATGCCAGGCCGCCTTTCTCTTTCTCTTCCCGGACGATTCCGCGGGGCCGGGTGCTCCCTGGCTCTGGCCGCCCTGGCGCTGGGCGTGGGGCTGATGCCGGCCGGGCTGGCGTCGGCTGCTGATCGGCCGAACATTGTGTTGATCTTTGTCGACGACCTGGGCTACGCCGATATCGGTCCGTTTGGCTCAAAGACGAACGCGACGCCGCACCTGGACCGGATGGCCAAAGAGGGACGCCGCCTGACCAGCTTTTACGCCGCTCCGGTTTGCTCCCCTTCCCGGGCCTCGTTGATGACGGGCTGTTATCCCAAGCGGGTGCTGCCGATCCCGCATGTGCTCTTCCCCAGTTCGGCCGTCGGGCTGGATCCGTCGGAGAAGACGCTCGCCGAAGTCCTGAAGGACGAAGGCTACGCTACAGCTTGTATCGGCAAGTGGCACCTGGGCGACCAGCCGGAAATGCTGCCCACGCGGCAAGGCTTTGACTACTACTTCGGCCTGCCGTATTCCAACGATATGGGCCCGCCGGAGGACGGCGCCAAGAGCAACCCGGGCCGTCCCGCTCCCCAGAGTCGCCCCAACGGACCGCTGGGAGAAGTCGGTATCACGGGGCTGTCGCAGCCGCCGTTGCCGCTGCTGGAGAATGAAACGGTCGTCGCCCGGGTGAAAGCGGGCGAACAGGCCGAGTTGACGGAACAGTACACCGAGAAGGCCGTCAAGTTTATCCACGACCATCAGAAGGGGCCGTTCTTTCTGTACTTCCCACATACGGCCGTCCACTTTCCCCTTTATCCGAGCGCCAAATTCGTCAACCAGAGCAAAGGCGGCGGGCTGCTGGGCGACTGGACGCAGGAAGTCGACGGGAGCGTCGGCCGGGTGCTGGATACGCTGCGCGAGCTGAAACTGGAAGAGAACACGCTGGTGATTTTCACCTCGGATAACGGCGGTTCCCTCCGCAATGGATCGAACAACACGCCCTTGCGGGGCACCAAAGGGGATACGTTTGAAGGCGGCATTCGCGTGCCGACGATCGTCTGGTGGCCGGGCCGCATTCCGGCCGGAACCGAGACGGCCGGGATCGCCACGACCATGGACGTGCTGCCCACCTGCACTGCTTTGGCCGGCGGGAAACTGCCGAGCCGGAAGATCGACGGCGTGGATCTGGGCGCATGGTTGACGGGCAAGGAAGGCGCGGCTTCGCCGCGGGACACGTTCCTGTATTATCGCGGTCTGGATTTGCGTTGCGTGCGACAAGGACCCTGGAAGCTGATCCTCAAGTCGGGCGCCCTGTATAATCTGGACGACGACATCGGCGAAACGCAGAACGTCGCCGCGGAGCACCCCGAGCAGGTGAAGCAGCTGCAGGCTTTGGCCGACGCCAGCGACGCCGATCTGGGCCAGACGGACCTTGGTCCCGGCTGTCGCGAGTTAGGCCGCGTCAAGAACCCCCAGCCGCTGATCTCCGCCGACGGCGTGATCCGCCCCGGGTTCGAGCCGCAGCGGTAGCGTCCAGAATGCAGGGCAGGTTTGCAACCTGCAATCGCTCCCAGTCCTTCCGTCTTTGATGCGCAGGCTGAAAACCTGCCCTGCGAAAAGGAAAGAACCGTTCCGTTAGATAAGGCGGCTCCATTTCCCACTGCGGCCTTCTGCAGTCCGACTGCAGACTTGACTTTCGGCGACCATAGTGTAATTTTAACACTATGAGGCGGCGTGATCCCTACTGCTGTTGCTGACGTTTCTGCGGTATAGAAGGGCTCAAACTGTCTGCGGGCATCTCTGGCCGTACAAGGACTGACTCATGGGGAATCCTGTTTACCGCACCTCGCTTGCGTTGCTGACCGATCTGTATCAATTGACCATGGCCTATGGTTACCATCGGACGGGGGCCGCCGAGCAGGAGGCCGTGTTTCATCTGACCTTTCGCAAGTCGCCCTTTGGCGGCGAGTACGCACTGGCCTGCGGGCTGGCGACCGCGATCGACTGGCTGGAGGACTTCCACTTTGCGGCGGACGACCTGGAATACCTGGCGACGCTCACCGGCTCTGACGACAAGCCGTTGTTCGACGACCACTTTCTGGCGATGCTGGGCGTGCTGGAGCTGGCTTGCGATATCGACGCCGTGCCGGAAGGGACGGTCGTCTTTCCACATGAACCGCTGATCCGGGTGCAGGGGCCGCTGGTGCATTGCCAGCTGCTGGAAACGGCTCTGCTGAACATCCTCAACTTTCAAACGCTCATCGCCACCAAGGCGGCCCGCGTCTGCCATGAAGCGCAAGGCGACCCCGTGCTGGAGTTCGGCCTCCGCCGGGCCCAGGGGATTGATGGCGGACTGTCGGCCAGCCGGGCCGCTTTTGCGGGCGGCTGTGCGGCCACCTCGAACCTGCTGGCCGGCAAGCTGTATGACATTCCGGTGAAGGGGACGCATGCCCATAGCTGGGTGATGACGTTCGACAGCGAGCTGGAAGCTTTTGCGGCTTACGCCGGGGCGTTGCCGAACAACTGCGTGTTTCTGGTCGACACTTATAATACGGTCGACGGCGTGCGGCATGCGATCGAAATCGGCCTGCTCTTGCGCAAGCAGGGCGCCGAGATGGTCGGCGTGCGGCTGGATTCGGGCGACCTGGCCGAGCTGAGCATCCAAGCCCGAAAACTGCTGGACGAGGGCGGTTTTCCCGAAGCCCGGATCGTGGCCAGCAACGACCTGAACGAGCAGCTGATCCGCGATCTGAAACAGCAGGGCGCGCAGATCAATGTCTGGGGAGTCGGCACGCAGCTGGCCACGGCGTACGACCAGCCGGCCCTGGGCGGCGTCTATAAGCTGGCCGCCATCCGCGAACCGGGCGAAGACTGGCGCTACAAGGTCAAGCTGTCCGAGCAGGCGATCAAAATTTCCAACCCGGGCGTACAGCAGGTCCGTCGGTATCTCAAAGACGGAAAGTTCCTGGGCGATTCCATCTATGACGAACCGACCGGCATTGCCGAGCCGCCATCCATTTTGCTGGGCGAACCGCTGCCCCGCACGGTGACTTTTGATGCAGCCGACGACTCGACCGATCTGCTTGTCCCCATTTTTCGGCAAGGGAAACGGGTGTATCATCCGCCCCGGCTGACGGAAGTGCGAGAGCGGGCCCGGCAGCAGTTGGCCGGCTTGAGCCCGGCCGTTACGCGACTGTTTAACCCGGCCCCGTATCCGGTTGGACTCGAGCGTTCGCTGTATGAACTTAAAGCCAGTCTGGTCGCCGCCGCACGGGAGGGGCAAGTATGAAGCTGATCAAGGTCGCCGCCGGCGTTCTCAACCAGACCCCGCTGGACTGGGACGCTAACCAGCGGCACATCGCAGGCGCCATTGCCGCCGCCAGGGCGGAGGACGTCACCCTGTTGTGTCTGCCCGAACTGTGCATTTGCGGTTATGGCTGTGAAGACGCATTCCATTCGCCCGGCCTGCAGGAACAGTCGATCGCCGTGCTGCAGGAGTTGGCTCCGTTGACGACGGGGATGATCGTTTCGGTCGGCTTGCCGTTGCTGGTGGGCGGCGGTCTGTTCAATACGGCCTGCCTGCTGGTTGACGGCAAGATTGCCGGCTTTGTGGGGAAGCAGAACCTGGCGGGCGAAGGGCTGCATTACGAGCCGCGGTGGTTCAAACGCTGGCCGAACGATGTGGCGTCGACCGTGGAAATCGGCGGTGTCGACTACCCGATCGGCGATCTGCTGTTTGAGGTGGGCGGCGTCTGCATCGGCTTTGAAGTCTGTGAAGACGCCTGGGTCGCCAGTCGGCCGGGAGCGGATCTGGCCCTGCAGGGAGTCGACATCCTGCTGAACCCCAGCGCCAGCCATTTCGCGTTTGGCAAACATGAAGTCCGCCGGCGGTTTGTGCTGGAAGGTTCGCGGGCGTTCAGCGTCAGTTACATCTATTCCAACCTGGTCGGGAACGAAGCGGGCCGCGCCATCTACGACGGCGACGCCATGATCGCCAGCGGCGGCAACATGCTGGCCCGCGGCTCCCGATTTTCGTTCGCCGACTTTGCCCTGACCACGGCCGTGATCGATGTGGATCACACGCGAATGAACCGCGCTCGGACCGGCAGCTTTGAGCCGCGGATCAGCCAGGGCTCGTCGCGACGGGTCGAGGTTGACTTTAACTTCCGGCCGTCCGAACCACAGCTGCACGCGATTTTTCCGGCCGCCTGGGAACAGAGCTCGACGTTGAAAGAAGAGGAGTTCGCCCGGGCTGAAGCGTTGGCCCTGTTCGACTACCTGCGGAAGAGCTTCTCCCGCGGCTTCATCGTATCGCTCTCCGGCGGGGCGGATTCGGCGGCCGTGACGGTGCTGTGCGCACTGGCGGTGGAGCTGGGCGTCAGTGAGCTGGGACTGTCCGCGTTCTGCGAGAAGCTGGGCCACATCAGCGGCCTGGCTTCAGCCGGTTCGGATCAGCGGGAGCTGGTCCGCCGACTGCTGACGACCGTTTACCAGGCGACCCAGAACAGCTCCGAAACGACCCGCTCGGCCGCCCAGGTCACGGCCCAGGCGGTCGGGGCCGAGCATTATGAATTCGACGTGGAAGAAATCGTGCAGGCGTACCAGACGCGCGTCGCCGACGTCCTGCAGCGGCCGCTCACCTGGGAGACCGACGACATTGCCCTGCAGAACATCCAGGCCCGCGTCCGAGCGCCGGGGGTGTGGATGCTGGCGAATGTGAAAGGGGCCCTGCTGCTGGCGACGAGCAACCGCAGCGAAGCGGCCGTTGGCTACGCCACCATGGACGGCGACACGTGCGGCGGGCTGTCGCCGATCGCCGGTATCGACAAGAACTTTTTGCGGCAATGGCTGCGCTGGATGCAGGTGCAAGGTCCGCTGGGAGTGGGACCGCTGGCGGCGCTCAAGGCGGTAAACGACCAGCAGCCGACGGCCGAGCTGCGTCCCCAGGCGGCCGAACAGACCGACGAAGGCGACCTGATGCCGTACCACATCCTGGATGTGATCGAGCGTCTGGGCATCCGCGACAAGCTGACGCCGGTGGAGATTTTTCGCAGTCTCCGGCCGCGGTTTCCCGATGTCAGTCCGCGGCAACTGGGCGCCTGGGTGGAGCGGTTCGCCCGGCTGTGGTGCCGGAACCAGTGGAAGCGGGAGCGTTACGCGCCGTCTTTCCATCTGGACGATGAGAACCTGGACCCCAAAACCTGGTGCCGTTTTCCCATCTTGTCCGGCGGTTATGAACGGGAGATTGCCGAGCTGCGGCAATATCTAAAGGAGCAGCACCCGGAGGGTTGAGCATGCGGAAAACGACGAACACAGAATCACAAAGTAATTCTGTTTTCGTCCCGCAGGCAAAGGCGCCCAGATCGACCCGGCTTATTCGACCGGCTGGACCGACGAGCGGAAGGGCTGGCTGGCGCGGTACAGCTTCATGATTTCTTCCTCGGTCGTCCGGTCGTCGCCGGTGGTCATGTCGATCACCCGTTGCTGGAACTCGACCGCATGTTTGAAGTCGTTCAGTTCGGCGTAGGAAGCGGCCAGGGCTTTGATGTCGCTGGCGACCTTGTACTGTCGCAACTGGCAGGCGGCGGCTGCTGCGGCGAAGGCCTCTTTGCCGTCGCGAATGTCGTCGTCGGCACAGGTCGACAGCAGCCAGGCTTTATTCTGCAGCGCCATGGCGTACTTCGGTTCAATTTTAATCGCCGCTTCGTAATCGGCGAGCGCCTCTTTGTATTGACGCATTAAAAAGTGGTTGTAGCCACGATTGTTGTAGGAAAGCGAGTCCTGCGGGTTCAACTTGATCATCTGGGTGAAATCTTTGACGGCCGCTTCGTGGTCGCCTTTGAGGAAACAGACGAAACCGCGGCTGCTGAGCGCGGCCTGGTGTCCCGGTTCGATCTCCAGGGCGCGCGTAAAGTCGTCGATCGCGCTATCCCAGTCCTCCTTGTGCCGGAAGGCCACGCCCCGTTCCACATAGTAGCGGGCGTTTTTGGCGCGGGTTTCGATCAGCTGGTCGTAAATGTCGATCGCGCCGTCGTAATCTTTTTTCCCCATCAGGGCGTTGGCCAGATTCACGCGGGCCAGCTCAAAATCGCTCTTGAGTTTGATCGCCGCACGGAAGTCGGCAATTGCTTCGTCGAATTTGTTGATCGAAGCGTAGTACACGCCGCGAGCCATCAGGGTCGGAGCGGACTGCCCTTTTTCCAGGTCCAGGGCTTTGGTGCAATCGGCAATGGCGTTATCCACCTGACCGGCCGCAGAAAAAGCGCTAGCGCGGGCCACGAATAAACCCGAGTCTTCCGAAGCTTCGCGAATCATGTCGGTATACAAGGGCGCCGATTCGGCGAGCGGGATCACAAAATCGCGTCGTACCTGGGCCCGCTGTTTATTGAGCGTGCGAACGACAATCGAGCCGCCGGTTTCACTTTCCAGCGTGAGCACATCGCCACGGTGCGCGAAGACCTTGCCCATGATTTTCAAGTCAGCCTTGGCGACCACCCCGTCCTGGAACGATTGCCCCCAGGCATTCCAGGAGACGAGACTCGCCAGCAGGAAAGCGAACGACAAGGACGCGGATCGGATCATCGATATTACCTTTGAAACGGGGAAAGCACCTTCGGGCTGCAGCGCTCGCGCTCCCCCGGATTGCTTGTAAGTTTTCCGGGCCTGACGCCTTCATAGCGACACGCCAGACGTCGCAACGACGGGCCGGTGCATCCTGCTCCGGCCGTTACCTGCTGCAGAATCCGCAGAGGGAATTCTGAGGGGCAACGGTGGAATATTTGACAGCACAAACAGAACTTATCACGCAGATCGGCGCGACGCCATTCTTCCCATACTATTGTGGGCCGCTTGACGTTTGTCGAGCCCTGATTAAACGATTGGGGCGAATGGGTAGAATGGGGTGAGGTGCGGATGCAGTGCCCTGGGGTTTTTCAGGCTCACAAGTTTTTGAAGGATTTGTTCTTTTCATCCAGGATTGAGTGTTGAGAATAAGCCCCCAAGCTGTGCAATTATGCAACAGGTGTTGCATAATTGAGCGTTCAATTTTGCAACAGCGCAAAAAAAACAGGCGAGTCGAATTGTCCCGAAGGACGCTGCGACTCGCCTGTCAGTGAGGTCTTCTGCCAGAAAACCTCACAGTTTTCCCTGTTCCAGAACCTCTTCTCGAACCGGGTTGCCTCTCACCTTCTTCACTGTTTCCTCGAGGAATTGCAGTCAATTCTTTGGATTACCTGGGTTTTTCTGTTGATTATCGCAATGCGATTCTCATCAAAACCCCCAGGCATCCGGTTCGCCTCTTCACAACAAACCGGCCCCGCGAATTGCCTCTGCTCTGTTCCGACCCCGTAGCTTGCCAGGTGAGGGGCTTACTTCGACATCTGTTCGAACCATTTAAATGCAAGTCGCGTGCCAGACAGTTTGATTGTGGGGAGAAAAAAACGATCTCCAGCAAGCGACGGGCCAGGCGGCTGCAGGCGAGCCTCTCGACCGTGGGGCGAAGGGCGCGGTAGGTTGCATCTTTCCTGTGTCTGGCATGAGGCCTGACGGCCGCGTTTTCTTCCCTGGAGAAGCCTCCGCTACCGTGTTACGCGTTTTAATGGAAATCCAGCGCCGAACAGGCCGCTGGATCCTGGCTCGTGAGCCGCTGGTGCTGACCTGTTTGCTGGTGCTGGCTGCGGCTGGCTGGGCCTTCGTGGAACTGGCCGACGAAGTGCTGGAAGGGGACGCCCTGCACTTTGACGAGCAGATTGTGCTGGCGATGCGGAACCCCGACGATCTGTCGCAAACGATCGGACCGCCCTGGGTGCAGGAGATGGGCCGGGACGCTACAGCTTTGGGCGGCGTCGGCTGGCTGGTGTTCTGTACGGCGTCGGTCGTGGGGTTCTTGCTGCTCGATCAAAAGTACCGCATGGCGGTGTTTGTGGCGGGGGCCGTCAGCAGCGGTTGGATGCTGGCTTACCTGCTCAAGGCGTTCATCGCCCGGCCTCGACCAGAGATCGTGCCGCATTTGTCGCATGTCTTTACGAGCAGTTTTCCCAGCGGGCATTCGATGCTGTCGGCGATCGTTTATCTCACGCTCGGCTCCCTGGCCGCCGCCGCCATGCGTCGCCCCCGGCTGAAGATTTATGTCCTGTGTCTGGCGGTGATCGTCACGTTGCTGGTCGGGGTTAGTCGCGTTTATCTGGGCGTGCATTACCCGACCGACGTCCTGGCAGGCTGGGCCGCCGGTACGTTCTGGGCGCTGCTTTGCTGGCTGATCGCGCGCTGGCTGCAGCAACACGGCGGCGTCGAGCCGGAGCCGCTGGAGCGGGAACCGCAAGAACGAGAGCAGTAAGAACGAGAGCAGTAAGAACAGGAACCGCAAAGGCCCTGACAGTAGGGCTCGCATTGAATTGAGGGCTCAGGGCTCGCGCTGAATGCGTTCTTCGCGATACAAGGTGAAGCCGCGCTTCTGGTAGTTGGGCAGGGCGGCCGGATGGTCGAGCGAACAGGTATGCAGCCAGACCCGGCTCGGCTGGTAGCTCCAGGCGCGGGCGAGCGTCCATTCCAGCAGCGAACGTCCCAGCCCCTGGCCGATACGTTCCGGCATCAGGCCGAACTGGACGATTTCCACTTCGTTCGGCTGGCGGCGATCGAATTCAACCATGCCGGCGGGAACGCCCTGGCAATACAGCACGAACAGTTCGTTGCGCGGATCTCCCAGCAGCACAGCGAGGTCGGCGTCGGACAGCTTCCGCCGACTCAGCCACTGGTAGTCGCCGCCGATCGCGTGATAGAGAAAACGATAAAAAGGGACGGGCGGATCGATGGCCCGCTCCACGCGAGTCTCCTCCGGCAGCGGACGTCCGGCGGTTTCCGGCGGAGCGGTCATCTGCAGGTAATAGACGGTCGCTTCGATCTGGCTCATCGGTTTGCTCCTCGAGGACCAGGACGCATCGCCCAGGTCCTGTTAGCCAGGCCCCGTTGGCCCAGCGCGCAGGTTCGTCCCCGGTTCTGTTCCCCGGAACAGCGAAACGCGGCGCAGGCGCCGCGTTTTGCGATGGGGGAACGGGAGCGTGGTCCGGCAATCGCCGCTAGCCGGCGAGGCGAGCGATGCGATTGACGGGGAACTCCGCTTCCTGCACAGCCTGATAGCGGTACTGCATCAGGTAGGCGTCTTCGGTGGTGTCGTCGTAGTAATCGCGCAATACGGAAACCGCACGGAAACCGGCTTTGCGGAAGAACAGTTGGGCGTCGAGATTGGTCTCGCGCACTTCCAGCAGGATGCGATTCCGCCGCTGGGGCGAAAGCTTTCCAATCAATTTGTCGACCATTTGCACGCCCACATGCAGGCGCCGCATGGCGGGGGCGACAGCGAAATTGAGAATGTGCAGCTGGTTTTTGTGCAACTCATAGATCATGAAGCCCACGACCTGATCGTCGCGTTCGGCCACCATGCCTATACAATTCCGTTGGCGCAAACAGCGGATGAAATCCTCTTCAGTCCAAGGAAATTCAAAGCTGCCTTTTTCGATCCCCAGCACTTCCGGCATATCGCGGCGAATCATCCAGCGAATATGAACGGGCGTATCTTGTTGTGGTGGGGTGGGTTCTTGCTGACGAGACATTGTGACCGGCTACCTCCTGCAACGCGAACAGACGTCTCTGGTGATTAGTCATGGATGGGTCGTGGACGGAGCAAGACGAAAAGAACGCTTTTTCAGGGCATTCTCGCCAATTTCAGCTCGTCGTCGCGCCGCTCAGCGACCGCGGGTGTACAGTACCAGAAGCCCCAATGTCGGCAAATAGCAATCACCAGGCTGGCCTGTCCAGGTCGATAACCGGACTGGTCGTTTCCCACGGGAAGCACCGCCGTGCATCTTTCTTTCGGCGAAGATTTTTGAGAAAATATCGGCTGTGCTCCTCGCGGTCTGGCGTCGATTTCCTGACAGAAAACGTTCGATTGGCGGTGTCTGGTAGCCCTCCGCAGTGGGAAACCCAGGCGAATGCGACTGGCAGTACGTCCGTGCATGCCAGGGGCCGATCCTTCGGCTAGAATGACTCCAGGTCGAGTGGGCGAACGCGCACCCTGACGGAGCTCGGTCCGCCCGATAGATCCAGGCCCCAAGCGCGGCCATTGGCGCCGCCGACAAAACGCTGGTACGCTTCCTTGTTCACTCTCCGATTCTGGCTTCAACGAAAACGATTATGAACGATTCCCATAGTTTGTCGGCCGACGACCAGCGAATCGTGGATGACTGGGCCGAACGCTGGCATGCTCTGCGCGACCAGGGAAGAGACGTCGACCTGACGGACCTTTGTCGTGAACGGCCCGACCTCCAGCCGGCCCTGCAGAAACGGATCGACGCCCTCCAACACGAAAACGCCCCCGCCGACAGTAACGTTGATCAGGTAGACGCTGACGACGACGCCGACGTTTTCGCCGAATCGTTCAAAGAGTCGCTGATCTGCGATTCACACTATGTCAATTTGTTGCACCACTCCCGCGGCGGGCTGGGAACCGTTTATACGGCGCACGACTTGCGACTGCATCGTGATGTGGCGGTGAAGTTCATCCACCGCCGCTTTGTCCGCGATGATGAAAAACGGTCGCGGTTCCTGGCCGAACAGGAAATCACCGGGCGCCTGGATCATCCGGGAATTGTGCCCGTCCATGGCGCCGGGGAAACGCCGCAGGGACGTCCCTTTTATGTGATGCGGTTCATCGACGGCAAAACGCTGGAAGATGCGATTGTCGCCTATCATAAACGTCTGGCGAAGAAGAAAAGTGCGCCCGGCCGGAACGCCGAGTTGGCGTTGCAGTTTCGCGATCTGCTGACCCGGTTTGTTTCTGTCTGCAAAACGATCGCTTACGCGCACAAGCGGGGGATCGCCCATTGCGACGTGAAGCCCGACAATGTCATGATCGGCCGGTATGGGGAAACGACGGTCGTCGACTGGGGGCTGGCGACCTCGTTCAGTCGGGACAAATCGGCCAAAGAGAGCGGCGAAAAAACGCTCATGCTGCACAGTGTCGACACCAGCGTTCTCAAGGCCAAAGGGATCGAAGGCACGCCCCGCTACATGAGCCCGGAACGGGCCCAGGGGAAAACCAATCTCGGTCCCCATACCGATGTTTATGCCCTGGGTGTCATGCTCTATCGCATTCTCACCGGCGAGTATCCCTTTAATGCGGCCGACGATCATGAGGTGCTTAACCGGATTGTCGACGGCAACTTTACTCCGCCGCAGCAACACAAACCGAGCCTGCCGGGGCCGCTGTGCGAGGTTTGCCTGAAGGCGATGTCCCGCAACCCCGACGAGCGCCACGACTCGGCCATATCGTTGGCGGAAGACGTCGAGAAATTCCTGGCCGACGAAGCCATTCCCGGCCAGCATGAATCTGTTTCCAGAAAGTTCGCCCGCTGGACCCGCCATCATCGCAAGGCGGTGCAGTCGAGCCTGGCGCTGCTGCTCCTGCTGTTCGCCGCATCGGCCACCATGGCGGCGCTGTATTTCCAGGCGGCCGCCAGTGAGAAGGTCGCCTTTGAAGAAGCCCGTACGGCCCGCCAGGAAGGACTGCGGTTTTCGGCGCGGCTGGCGGCAGGCGTCGTCACGCGGGAACTGGAGCGGCGCTTCGACATTCTGCAGAACGAAACCCGTTCCGGCGAACTGGCCACACTGGTGGCGGCCGTCAAACCCGACGACCCCATGCCAGCCAAAGCGGTCCAGGAATGGATCATCAGCAAACACACCAACTACCAGGACCTGGCCAAGGCTTACTCCTGGTTCATCACCGATCGGAGCGGGCGGCAGATTGCCCGGGCTCCGCTGTACGACGAATTTGAAGAGCTCCACGCCAGCGTCGGCGCTGACTACAGCCATCGCGATTATTTCCACGGTCAGGGGCCCGACTTCAAGCAGCCTGCGGAAGGCCTGCCGAAGATCATCACCGAGCCGCACGTTTCGGCAGCCTTTCTGGCTACCAACAAGAATCATGTGGTGACCCTGTCGATTCCTATCAAGGATATGTCGGGCGCCTCCCCGCGGATCGTCGGCGAACTGGCGATGGTGATCGAAGTCGGCAACCTGGGGCTGATGCGGCTGGATCTGGGCGAAAACCGGCGGGTGGTGCTGATCTCTTTAAAAGAAGACCAGGTCCCTCTGGCGATCGATACCGACCAGCCCTTCGGCTTGCTGCTGGACCACCCGGAGATCGCCTCGATGGGCGCCAACCGGGACAAGGTCTATCGAATGGGTCCAAAGGTGTTGACCGAGCTGCAGGCCTGGATGGATAAGACCCAGCAGGACAACATTAGCTTCCCGCCGCGTGAGTCGCTGTTCATTTCCGACTATGTGGATCCGGTCGACGCCGACAAAGAATCCCACTGGATGGCGTCCTTCTCTCCGGTCGCTCTGCGGCGGAAAGCGATCGGCTGGGCCGTCGCGGTGCAGGAACCGCCGTAAGCTTCACGGGCAACAGTCGACCAACAGGAGCTCCCTTGCTGCACGTCCGTTTGGCCGCAGGGACGGGCGCTCTTGGCTGTCGGCCATTTCCGGCCATCCTGCCAGAACGGCCTGGCGGGAACCGACCGCCGCCGCGCGCCTCCTGCTTCAGCTTGCATCCGCCAGGTGGGAACCAGAAGGGGCTGAGGGAATTCGTTGCTCCAGAAGATTTCTGCCAGGAAGACTCAAGTCGCCGTTCCCTTCTGGCCGCAAGTTGTCGCCGGCCGACAGTACCCCTTCTCTTGTGGTTAGTCTGCAGGATTTCCCACGAAACGCAGCGTTTTCTTCCATGCGGTGCACGGCCGCGACGGTCATGCGGACGCTGGCATTGCTAGCAGTCGTGCGCATTCCGAATGACCAGGCGCCATCGCCTAATCGTTCAATATTATCTGACATGCACAACAGGGCGATTCACGCGGGAACTTAACCTGGTGCGGGGCGGATGCCGATTCCACTTCTCGCCCACGAACCGAAGCCCCTGTTCCTTCCTGCCCTGGAGAGGTTCGAATATGAGCACGACGCCCGCTCGAACCAGTTTGATTGATGAGCTTGACACCCGCCAGAACGAAGTGCTTGACAAGCTTGACGAGCTGAACAAGCAGCTGGTCGAATTGCTGAAAAACTGCACCGTTTCCCGCGCTGAATCGCCGCTGGAAGACGAAGATTCGCTGGAGCTGGCGACCGGCCAGTGAAGTTTCCCCTGGTTTTCTCCGCCAGGCATTTCCGCCGCGTATTTCCGTCCGAAGCTTCCGCCAAACTGCTTCCGCGAGTTCTTAGCGGAAGATTTCCTGCACAGGCCGGCCCTTGCCGTCTTCGGTCACATAGAACGGCCGGCCTTCGACTTCAAACTGGGTCTGCGGACTTACGCCCATCGCCGTCATGATGGTGGCGTGCAGATCGGTCACAGTGACCGGATTCTCGACCGCCACCAGCGGTCTTTCGTCGGCCGTCTTGCCGTACAAGAAGCCCTGCTTCACTCCGCCGCCGAACATCAGCACATTGGTGCCGCCGGTAAAGTGGCGATGCAAGCCGTAGTGTTTGGGCTCGCCCATCTGGTCGCCGCGGAAGGCGGCCTGGTCATTGGCATTGGAGCCGGGCTTCCCTTCAATCATGGCGTCGCGGCTGAATTCAGAAGCCACGATCACCAGCGTGCGATCCAGCAGTCCCCGCGCTTCCAGGTCGAGAATCAGCTGCGCGATCGGACGATCCATTTCGCCGTGCATGCGATCCACCGTCGCGTGCCCATCGGCATGCGTATCCCAGTGCAGGAACGGGACGTACTCCGTCGTCACTTCCACAAACCGGGCGCCCGACTCCACCAGCCTGCGGGCCAGCAAACAGCCGCGGCCAAAGCGGCCCGTATCGTATTTCTCAAAACTCTCTTTCGGCTCCAGGCTGATATCGAACGCCTGGCGATCCTTTGACGAGAGCAGTCGATAGGCATTGTCGAACGAGCGGAGCAGCGATTCCTGCTGGAAGTCGCTGGCGTATTCCCGATGGGGACTCTGGTCGACCAGCTGGCGGAACAGCTTGTCGCGACTGGCGAAGCGGTTCGCCGTCATGCCGGCGGGCGGCTGCACCGAGGCGGCTGCGTCTTCGGGAAACGGCAGGTTCATCGGGCCGAACTCGCTGCCTAGAAAACCGGCGGTGGTGAACGCCTTGAGCTCTTCTTTTTCGCCCACCCCTTCAAGTCGCTGGCCGATGTTGATAAACGCCGGCATGACCGGATTCCGCGGTCCCAGCACGCGCGCCATCCAGGAACCCAGATGCGGGCAGGCAACCGTTTGCGGCGGCACATAGCCGGTGTGCCAGTGGTACTGGTGGCGGGAGTGCAGGATGCTGCCGAGGTCGGGCTGGACGGCCGAACGGATCAGCGTGGCGCGGTCCATCACCTGGCCGATCTGTTCCAGCCCCTGGCAGATTTTGATGTTATCGACAGCCGTATCGATGGCGGGGAACGTGCTCAGCACTTTGCTGACCGACAGCCCTTTCTCGTACGGCAGGTAGCGTTTGGGATCGAACGTTTCCGGCGCCGCCATGCCGCCGGCCATCCAGATCAGAATGCAGGCGTCGGCTTTGGCGGGCGGATGCACCACCTCGGCGGAAGCGGTCGAGGTCTGCGGCGCACCGGCCATCCAGGCGGCTGTACCGGCGGCGGCCAGCTGCTGCAGAAAGCGGCGGCGCACCAGCGGTTCGGGACCCGTCGCATCAAATTCAGAAGGCGTTGTCAGCATGCTTTCGTACCAGGAATTCCGGCGGCCGGCAGAAGGTTATCGCAGGCAGGCGCCAGAGGAAAGGATTCGGGCGATTCATCATATAAAGACCAGGCAAGCTTGTTCCACAGCTGACCAGGTCAGGGCGCGGGGTCGGCAGGCGGGGACGTTTCCGCAGAAGACGCTGGCGGGCTGTCGGTTGAAGGGGCGGTCGGCTTCGACAGCAACTGGGGCAGGACGCCATCGAGAAAGCGGGCCAGTCTGCCCGCTGCCGTACTGGCCTGTTCCTGCAGGTTCCACATATCCTTCACGCTGGACGGTCGCTGCATCAGGGCGCCGAGTCCGGCCCCTAGTTTTCCCGCCAGCGATTTCTGGGCCAGCAGTTTTTCTACTTCAATCGGTAAGGCGTCGTCGACGGCGTCGGTAATCACGCGAACGGACAGAAAGCGGGTGCGCGTCTGGATGCACGCCAGGGCGACTGCCATCGTTTCCATATCACAGGCGAGGGCCTGGTGCTCTACGCCCAGCCGCTGCTTCTCGTCCGTCTCGCGGATGATGTGATCCACCGTGAGCAGTCGACCGACATGCAGCCCTTTGACTGCTTTGGCGGCGGCCGCATCCATCTGCAGTGGAATAGCCAGGTGCTGGTCGTGAAGATCGGCGACCGCATCCGCCATGACGATATGCCCCCGGTGCAGCGCTTCGTTCAGGCCGCCGGCAAACCCGGCGGAAAGCACCCAGGCGGGACGATGGATGGCGATCGCAGCGGTCGTCGCCTTGCCGGCCGCTTCCACGCCGACGCCCGACTCCACCAGGGCGACGCGGCGGCCGCCGATCAGGCCGATCCGCTCCACCATGCCAGGCAGTCGCGTAACCACGACCTCGGTCATCCGCCGGACCACGTCGGTCGCTTCCAGCCCCAGGGCGAATACCATCAGCACGTCGCACGGGGGCAGCTGCTGCGATTCTTCCAGCTTGCCGGCCGCGGCCGCCAGCCGCAGCTCCTTCCGCTGCTCTTCCGCCGCTTGCGCTTCGACGCGTTTTTCGGCCGCTTCCTGCAGCACCTGATTGACCAAACCCCGGAACCACATGCGTTCGCTCACTGGGAAAAAGAAATCGTGACCCTTTCAACATACACAGAAACCTCCCGCGCAGGAAATCCATGCCCCCTGTAATCCGGGCTTCAACGCCGCCTCAGCGACGGTTCGGCTTGACAAGAGAGGACGGTTATCGCCGCAGGCGGAAGTCACTGTTCCTGCCCGGCTGCCTGGTCAGGACGACGTTGAATCGTGGACGGGAAAGGGCGCCCGATCCTGCGGGAAGATGGTGTCAGGCCGTGTCGAGCAGGGCGAGGCTGGGGGCGATCAGCTCAACTTGCTGCATCAGGTAACGTTTGACCTGGGCGGTCGTTTTGAACTGCAGTGTGCGTTCCAGGATTGCGCGGGCCTGTTCGGTCGTGACCAGGTTGGCCAGTTCTTTGATCGAAGGGATAAAAGAAGGGCTCATGCTGAACCCGACCAGCCCCATCCCCAGCAGCAGCAGGAAGGCTCGCGGACGACCGGCCATTTCTCCGCAGAGCGTGACCGGTTTTCCGGCCCGGTTGCAAGTGCGAATGACGTGCGTCAGCACTTTCAGCACGGCCGGAGCCAGCGGCTGGCAGAGATGGCTCACCTTGGGGTTGTCGCGATCAGCCGCCATCAGGTACTGCACCAGGTCGTTCGAGCCGATGGAGACGAAGTCGACGACTTCTAACATGGAATCGATCGATACGGCGGCGGCCGGCACTTCCAGCATCATGCCGATGGGCGTGCGGCCGTGCGCTTTCCCCTGTTTGTCCAGTTGCCTGGCGGCTTTCTTCACCATCGCGCGCAGGCGGCGCATCTCTTCGACGGTGGTAATCATGGGGAACATCAACCGCACCCGGCCCTCGGGCGAATCGGCGGCCGCCCGCAGCACGGCGCGGATCTGCGTCATGAAAAATTCGGGATGTTCAAACGACAGTCGAATGCTGCGCCAGCCCAGAAAGGGGTTTGCTTCCTGGTGATGGTGTCCCAGGTAGGGCACTGTTTTATCGCCGCCGATATCCAGCGTACGAATGGTCACCTGTTGATTGGGGCTGGCCTGGATAATGGCCCGGTACACCTGCAGTTGCTCTTCTTCATCGGGCACGTCGGGATGTGTCAGATACAGGTATTCAGTGCGGAACAGCCCCACGCCGGAAGCGCCCATGGCGACCGCGGCGTTGGCGTCGGCGACGCTGTTGATATTGGCTTCCAGCCGCAAGGCCAGGCCGTCGGCAGTGGAAGCGGGCAGATCGCGGTTTTCGGCCAGCTGGTCGCGCAGATCGCAAAACTCCCGTTCCAGCTTGCGAAAGGCGCTCAGCGTTTCCGAATCAGGGTTAATGATCAGGCTGCCCGTGCGTCCATCGACGATCAGTGTATCGCCAGTGCGGATCTGCCGCAGGATGCCGCGTACGCCCGACACGGCCGGGATGCCCCGGCTACGGGCGATAATGGCCGCATGGCTGGTCTGGCTGCCTTTTTCCGTCACAATGCCCAGTACTTCGGCGTCGCCCAGCATGACGGCCTGGGAGGGCAGCAGCTCTCCAGCCACCACGATCAACGGTCCCGGCAGGGCGTCGGACTTGGGTTTAAGGACATCGCTCAGTTGGGCGCTTAGCCGTTCGACCACATCGCGTACATCGTTCAGACGCTCTTTGAGATAGTCGTCGTCCGTCTGGGCGAAAATGTCGGCGTATTCATCGATCAGCCGCTTGAGGGCCGCCTGGCTGGAGATACGATCGTTGACGATCCAACTACGGATTTTCTTGGTGAACGCCGAATCCCGCAGGATCGTCTCGTGCATGGCGAAGATCGAGGCGGCGTCGTTGCCGACCTGTACGGCCACCTTCCGCTGGAGCGCGCGGAGATCGTCCGCCACACGATCGCGGGCGGTTTCATATTTGGCGAGTTCCGCCGATACTTCGTTATCGCCCAGGCGCTTCAGGTTCGGCGCCACGAAAATCTCGTGGATACAATACGCCTTGCCAATGGCGACTCCGGGGGAGACGGCAATGCCTTTTCGCATTTGTGAAATGTAGCACCGACCAGGGCGCCTGACAAACGCCCTTCGAAAGAGAACCGCCATCCAGGTGGACCGCGTGCCGGCGAATGTTTTGCCGGCCAGTTCGCGGAGAGCGATCGCAGAAGATTACGTGCGCCGCGTTACTCATGGCGGGCGGCGGACGTCAAAGGACGTTCGCCGCCATCGAATCGCGGCAATCGCCTTTGACGCCGCCGTATCGGAGTCTTGCCCGAACCGCTGACCTACCGCTGCGAGTAGCTGTAAACCGTACGCCCCGCCGACGGCGAAGTGACATACGTCGAGCTGTCCAGGCCCAGACCCAGCCATTGCCCGCTGGGCGTCGCTTCACGCCAGAGGAAGCGGGCGATTTTTCCCATGTCGCGCTGCGGCTTCACCGAGCTGATCGTGATCTCCTGGGAAAACGTGTCGGCGAATTTCTTGGCAAGGAACGTTTTGAAGGCGATCTGCCGGGCGCCTAGTTGATCCAGGTCGACAAACTGCACGTCGACATCGGACGCCCGCGTGAGCAGCAGTTCCCCACGCGAGGTCGTGGCGACACCGTATTCGGCCGAAATCCGCAGACGGTCGTTGATGGCGTCTTCTCCGCGGGTGAACCTCACCCCTTCGACCCCGATCGTGATGCGGCCGTCGTCAAACCGGGCGAACAGCGGGCTGACCGAAGAGAAGGTAATCGACCACGGCTCCTCCTCTTCCTCTTCTTCGACCTTTTCTTTCTGCTTCTTCTCCGCTCCCTCGCCGGCCTGGTCGCCGTCGCTTTGGGTGATGGTCACGGGAGCGTCTTTGACTGCGTCGGCGTTCATTTCGGCCATCTGCG
Source organism: Lignipirellula cremea (assembly GCF_007751035.1). Lineage (NCBI taxonomy): Bacteria > Pseudomonadati > Planctomycetota > Planctomycetia > Pirellulales > Pirellulaceae > Lignipirellula > Lignipirellula cremea. The sequence goes on from NZ_CP036433.1 coordinate 1,735,089, forward strand.
TGTTGTCGTACGTTTTGCCGCCCAGGAATACCTGGGAGTAGTTGCCGATGGCCGATTCATGCAGCCACAGCGACGAATCAAAGCGACGGCTGAGGCCCGACGGACGGCTATGGGAGCCCAACTGATAGGCGTGCGCCTGGAGCCCCGTCACATCGAGTTCGTCGCGCGGGGTCGCAAAAGCCAGCAACTGCGGGAAGCCTTCGCGTCGCAGCAGCGGAGCGCGAACGTTCTCGCGATACCGGCGGTTGGCGTCGCTGATCTGCTGGGCCGTTTGCCGATCCAGGTTTTGAGTCAAACGGTTTTCGGCTTTGCGGGCCGATTCCCATTCCGCCTGCGGCTTCTTTTTGGCGACCTGCTTGTTGGCGATATGTCGCACAATAAAGTTCGGCGCGCTGATGCCCGTGGTAGTGCTGTTGACCGAGGCGGAGGCCGAACTGGCGCCGGCGCGAAAGCCGTTAGCGTCAAGCATCAGCGGTTTGGACGCCTGGAACTGCGTCAGGCCTTTGCTGAAAACGGTGACCGAACGATTCGGGCTGGAAGTCGTGCTGTGGATCTGTCCGGTGAAGCGCAGTTCCAGGGCGGCGTAATTGCGGGCTCGGCCCAGATCGGACTTCACGTTGCCGACCGTGTGGGCTGCACCAATCACGCGCGAGCCGACGATCACATCGTCAACCGGCGAGCAGTTATCCACAAAGCGGCTCATACTGGAACGAACCAGCTTGCCGGAAAACTGCCCATAGAAATTCGGCTGCAGGTAGTAACCGCGGACGCGGCTGACCAGCGACTGTCCGTTTTCTGAGCCTTCGATATAACCCAGATAGTTGCCGATCTCGGCGGCGTTCAAGGTGGTCGGCGCCGCCTGCTGCTGCTCCAGCATTTTGGCGACATCGTCGTAGACCGACCCCATGTTTTCGACAAAGTCGGGATCGGATTCGTGGCCCGCCAGGGTGACGTACGCCTTGAGGGCGGTGCGGAATTCGAGAAAGCGAGGGCGATCCAGTCCGTCGTGATCGGCGAACAGTTTCTGACCGACCTGGCCCAGCACGGCAAGATCGGGCGTTTCGGCGGCCAGTTCCGCTTCGAGTTGGTCCCACAGCAGATAACGCTTCCACCCGGCCAGTGAGCGGCTGCCCCGCCGGCCCAGATAGCTGGTCAGGTTGCGCATCGATTTCTGCAGGTCGGATTTCGCGGCGGCGACGCGATCAGCGGTGACGGGGCTAATCTTGGATTTGGCCTCCCGAAAGTCCGCAGCCAAGTCAGCCAAAGGGCCCGCAGGCTCTGCCGATGCTACTTCGGCTTCCTCATCCGCGGGCGGATCCGCCTCTGCTGCGCCCACTCCGTCCGAGCACCAAACCACGCCTCCGCAGAGCAGCAGCGTAAACACGGATTGCCATCGCCTTGACTTCATATTGTCTCTCCTTGAACAATCGCCGATGAAAACACAGGAACCAGCTGGAAGTTTGCCGGTTCTCCAGAAGTTTACCGACCCCTCCCCCTGTTATAATGCCCATCTTGTGCATTTGTAAGACGCCCGCCAGCATAGTTCGCTTAAAATACCCAGGCTTGCCCGTCGGAATGTTGTGTAATCCTGACAGACCGAGCGAACGGGTCGGGCCTTTCCTCTGTCTGTTCCTCCGTTCCAGTCCCCGCGGTCCGTTCGGCCTGGGGGCCTCTTTGAGGTTTCGTCCGGGACCGCTAAACTGAGTTGGCGAATCTGAACCTCTAATCCAGCAGCGATTTACGACTTTTCGAAGCGGCCTGCAGATGCCTGCCAACAAATTCACCCCGGTTACCCCTCCCAGCGAGGAGGCTGCGCCGCCTGCCGCTGCCCCCGATCTGTCGGTCTCGCTGGGGCGGCTGAAGCTCCCCAACCCGATCCTCACCGCTTCGGGCACTTTTGGCTATGCTCGAGAGATGGAGCGGATCCTCGATCTGCGTCGCCTGGGCGGGATTCTGCCAAAAACCGTCACGCAGACGCCGCGGGCCGGCAACGCCCCTTGGCGAACGGTCGAAACTTCGGCCGGGCTGCTCAACTCGATTGGCCTGGATAACGACGGTATTGACGCCTTTATTGAACATCACCTGCCTTACCTGCGCGACTGCGGGACGGCCGTGATCGTGAGTATCGCCGGCCGCAGCCAGGACGAATTTGTCGCCATGGCCAGTCGGCTGGGCGAGTTGCCGGGCGTGGCCGCCGTGGAACTGAATATCTCCTGTCCCAACGTTAGCGGCGGCGTCGATTTTGGCGCCGACCCGGATCGCTGCGGCAGTCTGGTCGCGGCCGTTCGGGCCGAATGCGCAGCGCCGTTTCTGGCCAAGCTGACCCCTAACGTGAATCGGATCGCTGATATCGCCCTGGCGGCCGAACAGGGCGGAGCCGACGCCATCAGCGCAATCAACACGCTCCTGGGCATGGCGGTCGACTGGCGCCGTAAACGGCCGCTGCTGGGAAACGGCATGGGCGGCCTGAGCGGGCCCGCCATCAAGCCGGTCGCCTTACGTTGCGTGTATCAGATTGCACAAGCGGTGAAGATTCCGATCGTCGGCATTGGCGGCATCGCCACCATCGACGATGTCATGGAGTTTATCGTGGCCGGCGCCTCGGCTGTGCAGATCGGCACCGCCAACTACTATGACCCCACCGTCTCCATGAAACTGCTTGACGCCCTGCCCGGCGCGCTGGCCGAAGCGGGCGTCACGCGGCTGGCTGATCTGGTGGGCACGCTTGACTTTTAGCTCTTCACCTCGCTCTTAACTCACCTCGCCCTTAACGGTTTTCAACATGCGAGTGCTTTCGGGAATCCAGCCAACCGGTCGCCTGCACTGGGGCAATTACTTTGGCGCCATTCGCCAGTACATCGACCTGCAGAGCGAAGACCAGGCCTACTACTTCATCGCCAATCTGCACGCGCTGACCACCGTGCGGGACGCCGACCAGTTGCGCGCCTTTACGATGGATGCGGCGCTTGATCTGCTGGCCCTGGGGCTCGACCCCAGCCAGGCGACGCTGTTCGCACAGTCCGACGTGCCCGAAGTTTCCGAGCTGACCTGGATCCTGCTCTCTGGCGCCCCTTTAGGACTGCTGGAGCGCTGTCACGCTTACAAAGACAAAAAAGAAAAAGGCCTGCCGGCCGACGCCGGGCTGTTTACCTATCCGGTGCTGATGGCGGCCGACATCCTGGCCTACGACAGCGACGTGGTTCCCGTCGGCGAAGATCAGGTGCAGCATATCGAAGTCTGCCGCGACCTGGCCCGCAGCTTTAATCATCACTTTGGCGAAGTGTTTGTCCTGCCCAAAGCCCAGGTGCTGGAGAAAACGGCCAAAGTAGTCGGGCTCGACGGGGAAAAAATGTCGAAGAGTTACGACAACACGATCGAGCTGTTCGAACCGGCCAAGGCGGCGCGGAAAAAGGTCATGCGGATCACGACCGATTCCCGCCCGATGGAAGACCCCAAAGACCCCGAGACCGATCATTTGTTCCAGCTGTTCTCCCTCTTTGGCGAACCGGCGGCCGTCAAGGAAATGGCGGAACTGTATCGTCGCGGCGGTTTCGGTTACGGCCACGTCAAAAAGGCCCTGGCCGATGCGGCTGAGGCTTACTTTGAAGAGCCTCGCGCCCGCCGTGAGGAACTGGTCGCCCATCCGGAACGGGTGCGAGAAATCCTGGGCGACGGCGCCGCTGCCGCCCGCAAAACTGCCGGCGCCGTACTCCGCCGCGCGCAGGAAGCCTGCGGGCTGCGGTCCCGCTAACTACCCGGCCGCCCTTCCCCGGCGCACCGTTTCCCGCCCCGGTTTGAGGAAACCCGATGAACCAGGAAGTCGAATCAACGCCCAGGGAAAAAGTGGTCGTGGTGCTGTCGGGCGGAATGGATTCGGCCGTCCTGCTTTCCCACCTGGCCGCCCAGGGACATCCGCTCAAAGCAGTCTCCTTTAACTACGGGCAGCGCCATGTACGCGAACTCGACTCGGCCGCCCGGCTGGCGACGGCCGCCGGCGTGGAGCATACGATCGCCGATCTTCGCGGTCTGACGCCCCTGTTTGGCGCCAACAGCCTGTCGGACCTCAGCGTGCCTGTGCCCGAAGGCCATTACGCTGAAGAATCGATGAAGCTGACCATCGTACCCAACCGGAACATGATCATGCTGGCCAGCGCCATCGCCTGGGCGATCAGTTCCCAGTTCGACGCCGTGGCCTATGGCGCCCATAGCGGCGACCACGCCATCTATCCCGATTGCCGGCCCGAATTCGCCGACGCGATGTCGGCCGCTTCCCTGCTGTGCGACTGGAAGCCGATCCGCCTGATGCGTCCCTTTGTACAGTTCGACAAAGGGCAAATCGTCGCCCTCGGCCATGACTTGAAAACGCCGTTTGAACTCACCTGGACCTGCTACCAGGGCGGCGAAAAGCATTGCGGCAAATGCGGCTCCTGCACCGAACGCCAGGAAGCCTTTGCCCAGGCCGGCGTCGTCGATCCGGTTGCCTACGTCTGACGACCGGCGGCGTGAGCTTCGCGCCGTCCTGACTGCGACCGCTTCGCTCTTCTGCTGCCGCCCCGGCCGAAAATAGCGGCGTTGTTCCTGCGGTCGTTTCTCGGTGTATCATAGGGGCCTGCTGCTTTCCCCCTTTCCGGAGACTGCGATGTCCCGCCTGTCGCTGCCGTATTCGCTCGCCCTGTTCCCGATTCTCTCCCTGCTGTTATCTCCCGCCGCATGGGCCCAGGAAAAAGATTCCGCAGCGCGGCCCGCGTCGCCGACCTTTTTTGTCACGCGATCGCTGACGCACGAACAGTTGATTCCGTACTTGAAAGCGGCCCGGCCGGAGCTCGTACAGATTGGCAACTATGGCGCCATGTTCCATGGCTATGTCGACGATCCGAAGTCGACCGGCTACCCGATGAACCTGCCGGTCGCCGGCGAGCAGGCCTGTCTGGCGTACCAGCGCGACCTGAACCAGCAAGTGCACGCCCTGGGGCTGAAGGTCATTGGCCATTTCCGCCTCGTCAAAGCGATGGGCGACTGGGAAGAACAGTCCGGCTTTGTCGAGTACTACAACAAACGCTGGCCGACCGACTTGCTGGGGCCCAAGCCCAGCCCCCACCTCATCGACCTGCTGCAGCGGAACGCGGCCGGCGAACCGATCCAGACCGGACGCTATAACCACGCCCAGCTGGCCTTCTGTCTGTCCAGTCCGCCCGCCCAGCAAATGTTCAAGCAGATGCTCAAAGTGGCCATCGAGACAGGCGTCGACGGCGTAAACACCAACTTCAACTACAACCTGGGCTGCGCCTGCCCGCACTGTCAGAGGTCGTTCAAAAAGTGGCTGAAGGAACATCACTCGGCGGAAGAAATCCAGGCGAAGCTGGGCGTCGCTGACCTGGAAACGCATACGTTTGAGCGATTGCCCGCGACGATCCCTGGCTATCCTGACGCGGCCGAGGCGACGGAACTCGACTGGCTGGCGGCCCGCTGGTCGGCCGAGCACTTCAAGCAGCAGTTCGACGCAATCTTTATCGACTACGGCCGCACCCTGAAACCCGACCTGCTGGTCGGCACCTGGAATCACCTGAGCCATGTCGGCCTGAAAGAAGAACGGGCCTTTTTGCCGATCACCCTCTGGGGCCGCGGCGAGGACTTTTTCTGGTACAGCGGCGGCGCCGCGTTCGTGGGGAAGAATCTCAACCTGAGCGAAAAGAAAGCGGGCGACGCGTGGCTGAGCCTGCTCTATCTGCGGGAACTGGCCGACGGAAAACCGTTCATCATGGGCAAGTACGAACCCAACCGGATGGCCGTCACCATGGCTGAAGGCTATGCGGTCGGCGGCATGGGGATGGGCCGCTACATGCGGTTCGAGGACCCGCTGGGCTTTGAACGGCTGGCCCAGTACACGAACTTTCGGCATCGGCTGAAACGCCTGTACGGGAACATCACGCCGTATGCCGACGCCGGCCTGGTGCTGCCGCGGCAGAGCGTGCTGCAGCGTCATCCTGAATCGCTTGACACCTTTCGCGAGTTGGGACAGGCCCTGCTGAATCGCCAGGTTTTGCTGGATGTGATCGACGATGAAAAGCTCGAAGCGGCCCGGCTGCAGCGTTATCCGGCCCTGATCCTGCCGCAGGTTTCCGCCCTGTCCGACGCCCAGCTTGCCATGCTCCGCGACTATGCGGCCCAGGGCGGCCAGCTACTGGCAGTCGGCGACGTGGGCCAGCTCGACGAACAGGGCAAGCCGCGCACGACCGGTCCGTTCGCCAAGACGACCCGCTTCGATGCGGCCGATCTGGAAGCGGCCGCAGACGCGATCCAGAAACGCCTGCAGCAGGACGGAGCCTCGCACATCACCAGCCCTTGGACCGTCCGCACGGCGGCCTACACGCAGCCGGGTCGCGTGATCCTGCACCTGGTAAACTTCGATCTGGAAGACCTGCCGGAAGGCCAGAAGCCGGTGCGCGGCCCGGCGGCCGAACAGATTCGCGACGTCCAGAAGGTCCCCGTCCGCCTGCGGTTGCCTGCCGGGACGAAGGCCGCCCGTGTTCTGCTGCACACGCCCGAAGAGGAGAAGTCGACGTCGGTTCCCTTTGAGATGGCGGACGATCACGCCGTGTTCGTCGTGCCGCAGCTTCACGCCTATGCGGTGTGCGAGGTCGAACTGGCTCCGTAACGCCCTCTGCATTGCTCCTTTCCTGTTCGAAGCGACGACGATGGACTCCTCCACCGCAGAACGGCCGGATGCACCGGGCCCGCTGACTCCGTCCGCCCGGCTCTGGTCGATCGCCAGCCTGATCGCCGTGACCGTGCTGCTCACCATCGCCGCGGCTGTTGGGGCCGTGTGGGTGCAGGGGCTGCCCTCGGCCCGTCAGATCCCGGGGGCCGCCGACCTCTTGTACACGCTGGCGGCCAGCGGAGCCGTGTACGCCGCCATCTTTGGTCTGCGCTGGCGGAGCGAACGCCGGGCTGGCGTCCTGCTGTACAAGGCGCCCGGTCGCTACGCCTGGGCGACGGGCGGCCTGCCGTTGCTGGCGGCCATCTTCTGGCTGGGCAAGCAGGCCTTGCGGCGTCGGGGTCAGATGTCGCCCCTGCTGCCCCTGTTGGAAGACCCGATCGTGGTCGGGCTGTTGCTCGATTTTTATCACGTTCACGATCGCCATGTTCCTGTGGAGGCGGTCTCCGTTTGGCGTGGAGATCCGCGAGCACGGCCTGGTGACGCGGCTGTTCGGGTTCACGCCGTACGCCCGCATTTCCAGCTACCACTGGGGCCGCTTCGACCCGGCCAAACTGATCCTGCAGATCGACCGCACCCAGCAGGCGACCCGCGTCGCACTGCACGCCCCGCCCCAGGTCGACGCCTGGCTGCAGCAGTATGTCCGGCCGCGAGGAACGGCATAACAACGACCGGCGAAGGTTTCGCCGCCGCACTCCTTTGACCTCCGTAGAACGTCGCTCCTGCCCGTTCACGATTAACCGTTGGAAGCAGAGCTGGCGTCGCAGGCAAATCAACGGCGCACGCCCATCGTCGTGCTGTTTCGAAGCTGCTGGCGTCGAACTGGTCAGGCAGGAGTGCCCAATCTGCAGTTCAGATCGCGGCGCCGGCGGCGGCGATCTGCTGGGCTAGTTCTTGCGGGTTGACTTCTTCTTCGAGTGTCAGAATGCGACACTCGCTCAGGGAGCGGAACCACGTTTCCTGCCGCCGGGCGAACTGCCGGGTGCGGGCTTTGACCGTTTCGATTGCGTCCGTCAGGCTCGTCTCGCCGCGCAGATGGTCGAACGCTTCCTGGTAGCCGACCGCCTGGGCGGCAGTACGGCTCAGCTCGCTATGCTTTTCCAGCAGGGCGGCCGCTTCGTCGCACAGGCCGGCCGCGAACATCGCTTCCACCCGGCGGTCGATCCGCTGGTGCAGCACCGGCCGGGCCCACTGCAGCACAAATACCCGGCATCTGGCGGCCGGCAGGCCCTGGTCGAACTGCAGCTGCAGGTGGCTGATGGGAGAGCCGGTCAACTTGTAGACTTCGAGCGCCCTGACGATCCGGCGTTTGTCGTTCGGGTGCAGTTTTTCGGCCGAGAGCGGGTCCACCTGCATCAGCCGTTGATGGAGCGCCTGGAGTCCGACCTGCTGGACTTCCTGTTCGACCTGCTCGCGGAATTCCCAGTCGGCCGGTGGTCCCTCAAAAATGCCTCGCAGCAGCGACTTCAGATACAGGGGCGTCCCGCCGACAAATAACGGGGTGCGGCCCCGCTCCCTGATTTGCTGCATGGCGATGGTCGCGTCGTCGACGTACTGGGAAACGCTGTACTCTTCGGTCGGTTCGACCAGATCCAGCAGATGATGCGGAACCGCCTGGCGCTGCTTGGGCGTCGGCTTGGCGGTGCCGATATCCATCCCTCGATAAACGGCCATCGAGTCCAGCGACAGGATCTCGGCGTTCAGCACGCCGGCCAGCGCCATCGCCAGCTCTGTTTTCCCGCTGGCCGTGGCGCCGGAGATAAACCATGCCTGGCGAGCCAGGGCTACCGAGTCCGAAGAAGAATCAACAGGCATTTTCTCAGGCGCAGGGTCGCGCACCGCGGTTTCGTTGGTAGGATAGGAACGGGCCCCGCCGGCGATCGGCGCCAGGGGAGAAAACTAAAATTCAGCGATCGAAATCCGCAGGAAGCCGCATGCCAGCCCCCATTCTGCAGCAGTTAATGGAAACCATCCAGGACCGTAAACAGAACCCTTCAGGCAAGTCCTACACGGCCAGCCTGCTGGCAGGCGGCGTGGAAAAAATCAGCCGTAAAATCAAAGAGGAAGCGGACGAAGTCATCGAAGCAGCCGGCGAACCGGGCGAAGAAGGACGCCAGCATCTGATCTATGAAGCGGGCGATCTCCTGTACCACCTGCTCGTCATGCTGGCCGCACGCGACGCTCGCCTGGACGAAGTCGAAGCAGAGCTGGCCCGCCGCTTTGGCGTCTCCGGCATCGCGGAAAAAGCCTCCCGCAAAACGGGTAGCGAATCCGCCGACGAATAGCCGCGACAAAAAAAGCCGTCGTCGACTTGCAGGTTCGCCCCGCCCGGCAGACGCTCAGGTGATGATTTTCGGCCCTTCCGACGGCGGCTCTTCGGCCTTGTCGGGCGACGCCACAAACAGCATGCGCAGCTGGTGCAGGGCTTCTGTCAGCATCTGGCTTTCGTCGCTGCTGAGATTGCCTTTGGTCTTTTCTTCGATCACGGCCAGCAGGTCGATGTAGTGCTTGGCCAGCGGCTTGCGGACGACGACCTTCCCCTCGATCGGATCGGGGATGCCGCCCAGCGAAGCGATCGCCTGGGTGGCGAAAATCGACACCAGCATTTCGAAGGAAGCTGGCGGGATCTGCTCCTCGTCGGGAGCGGGGCGGGCGGACGCTTTGCCCTGATCTGCTTTGGCCTGATCTGCCTGGGCTTTCTCGCGCTGGGCCTGGGACTTCCAGTCCTCGTCGACGATGATCGGGCGTTCCTGGGGGTCTTGGGGTTCCTCAGCCATTCCTCGATGCTCCGGCCTTAAGGGAAACTGCTTTTTTCCCATTTTAGGCCGGTCGGCCGTCCAGACAAAGGGCACGCGATCGCGGCCGCGTTAGAATTCTTCTCGCAGCGCGTTTTCAATCAGCACCAGCAGGGCGTTCGGGTCGTACGGTTTCTTCAGAAAGAAACGGGCCCCGGCGGTGCGTGCGTTGCGCACGACGCTCTGGCTTTCCATCCCGCTGACAATGATGATCGGGATCGACCAGGTGTGCGGATCGTCCGCCAGAATGCGGCACAAATCCAGGCCGCTGCCGTCGGGCAGGCGCACATCCAGCAGAATCAGGTCGGGCGATTTGTCCCGCGACTGACGCACGCCCCGTTCGACCGTATCGGCCGTCAGCGTGGCGAACCCGTATTTATTCAACCGGTACGAAAGCGCACTCGATTGGTCGTCATCGTCATCGACAATGAGAATCTTGGTCCGGTCTACCGCTTCTTCGAGCGGAGCAAGGCAGGCGGAGGTTTCAAACATGACGGAACCTGCGGGTCAGGAAGGGCGGTTCGACGGGAGAGAGTCAAGCATCCAGGGAAACTTACCCGCGCCTGCCGGTTGTGCAATCGAAACGCGGTGCAAAAAAACCACATTCGTTTTGCGGGGGCGATACACGCTTGTTGATCGTTACGACCCGACCGGAAGGGTGTTCCCGACCGCAGTCGACCGTCGAACGGGCGTCCGCCGCCCGTTACACTGGAGCATCCGCCCTGCCGTTCGCTGTTGGGCGCCGCCCCTTCCGGCAGTTTTCGAAAGTCCTCGTCGCCATGCCTGTCCCTTTGAGACGTCGAAAGCGTCTTCTCCCGCTGCCGACCCTGCGCAGTCTGTGGCGGTTGGCGCTGGTTGCCTGGTGCGTGCTGCTCACGTTGGCTGATAGCGAAGAGGCCTGCGGCGACGCGCCTGGCCGGCCCGATCCGTCCGCAGCGAGCCAGCCGTTCCTGCCGCCAGGTGTGGAAGATCCCGGCTGGCCCCACTTGCGCGGTCCCCGGGGCGACGGGCATTCGCCCGAGATTCGCCTGGCGTCGGAGTGGCCCGCGTCCGGCCCGCCGGTGCTGTGGGTCAAGGAACTGGGCCAGGGTTACTCCAGTTTTGTCGCCCAGGGGGACCGGGTGTACACGCAGTTCCAGAATCTGGGCGGCCAGTACGTGGTCTGCCTGGCGGCCCGAACGGGCGAGGTCGTCTGGCAGTATCGTTATGACTGGCCGTTTGAAGCGGCCGGACTCTATCCGGGGCCGCGAGCCACGCCGACTTTGGCCGGAGGGAAGATTTACTTCGCCGCCCCCAGCGGCCTGGTCGGATGTTTGAACGACCAGGGGAAGCTGCTTTGGTCGCGCGACCTGCTCCAGGAATTCGACGGGCGGGGAACAGGCTTTGGGTATGCCTGTTCGCCTGCGGTGATCGACGGGAAAGTGGTCATGCCGGTCGGCGGCCCCGAGGCGAGTATGGTGGCCCTCGATGCGGAGGACGGCGCGCTGGTCTGGAAGTCGGGGGACGACACGGCCAGCTATACGCCGGCGATGGTGATCTCGCTGGCAGGAAAGAGGCAGATCATCGGCTACCTGGAACACGCGTTGTGCGCCTTTGACCTGCAGACGGGCAAGCTGCTTTGGCGGCGGAAACTCTCGCAAGGGTACGATGAGCACTCCGCGTGGCCTGTCTACTCCGAGCCTTATCTGTGGTTCAGCGGGCCGTTCCAGGCCGGATCGCAGCTCTTGAAACTGCGGCCCGAGCAGGAGCCGGACCTGGTCTGGCAAGGGCCAATCCTGTCGAACGACGTCGCTTCCAGCGTGCTGGTCGACGGGGCGCTTTACGGGTTTGACTTGCACGAAGCCCAGTCCAAGGCCCATCGGCCGTCGCGCGGGGCGTTTCGCTGCGTGGATCTGCTCACGGGAGAGCTGCGCTGGAGCAATGGCGAGCCGCGGGTGCGGCGATCGTCGGATCCGGCCGACAGCGCCGCGCAGCAAGTGGTCGGGCATGCGAGCCTGATCGTCGCCGACGGCAAGCTGGTTTTGCTCAACGACCTGGGCGAACTGATCCTGGCGCGGGCCTCGCCGGAGAAGTACGAAGAGCTGGCCCGGGCGACCGCGCTCGGCGGGGAGATCTGCTGGACGACGCCCGCTTTGCATGGCGGTTGCCTTTTTCTCAAAAACCACTCGCGCGCAGTCTGTGTTTATGTGGGCGAGCCAGGCCTGCTGGAACTGGACGCGGCCAGCACGCTGAGCGTCGCCCAGATTCCGCAGGGCCGCGCCCGGGACTGGTCGGCGCTGCTGGGGGTAGAGCCTGAGTACGCGATGGACCCGCCGACCTGGCGTTGGCTGGGACGCTGGCTGGCGGCCGGCCTGGCGATTCTGCTGGCGGCGGGCCTGGTGATTGGCGGACTGGCGCTGTTACTGGGGCAGCGGTGCACGCCGGGCCAGTATCGCGCGGCGTTCTGCGGGCTGTCCTTCCTGGGCGGGGTTCTGGTGGGGGCTCCGCTGAGCCTGGCGGTGGAGGACTTTGTCTTTACCTGGCCTGTTTCGTTGTATGTCGCCTTTCACGCGGTCGTGCAGCAACTGCGTTTGCCAGGCCAGGAGCCGCCGACGCGGAGGCAGCGCTGGCGGGAAAGGCTGGTCGTGACCGGCTTTCTGCTGGTCTGCGCGGCCTACTTTTTCGCTTGTCGCCGGTTGAGCCTGGTCACCGAATGGACGTTTCTCAGCGGGTTTATCGCTGCCCTGCCCTGCTGTTTCGCCGTGCGCTGGTTGAGCCAGGCGTCGGTGAGAAACTGGCGGACCGCAATCGCTGAAGGGCTGCTGACGATGGCCGGTTTTCTCGCATTCTATGCCGCTGGCGTGGCGCTACTTCTGCTCAAGTACGACGTGGTCGCCACGTAACGCACACGGCCACAAGAGTTTCCCCGTAGTGGACCTGGCCGAAAGTCCTTCTTCTTCCGCGTCGCCGTAGAAACTCGGCCATGAAGCAATAACAACGCACCGAGACTATTGGCGGGAACCCGTTGGACGCATATGGCTGTCCGTCCACAAAAAAAGCCCCTGGCGCTGGCCAGGGGCTTTCATGATCTGGGGGAAAGCGGGGGTTCTACTCCTGCTTTTCGGCTTCGTCCGAAGTCGCTTCTGCGCTGACTTCCTCAGCGGCCGGCGCTTCTTCGGCGGGAGCCGATTCCGCGGCATCACCGCCGCCGAACGAAGGCTTCTGGCTCTTGGCAACAGCACGCACGTTGATGTCGGAGAATTCGAGGATGGAGCGAACGCCTGCGTCGCCCAGGCGAGGCGTGGCCAGCGTCAGGACGCGGGTGTAACCGCCGTCGCGATCCGCAAAGCGAGGCGCGATGATATCGAACAGGATGGTGACGGCCTGTTTGTCGCCCAGCATCTGGATGGCCCGCCGGCGCAGGTTGACCGCGGGGGCAACCGCCGCATTCCAGGCCTGCCAGGCTTCGCCGTTGCGCCACTTCTTCCATTCTTCGCTGTTGCGCTCGGCCGAGGTGCCGAGTTTGTCGGCAGCCTGCTGATGCTTCATTGCCTTGCGGGCAATGGTGATGCACTTTTCGACCAGCGACCGCACTTCTTTGGCTTTCGCCTGGGTCGTGATAATTCGGCCGGCGACCTTGGGCGGATTCGGATCGAATTCATCCGTTTCGCGTGCTGTCAGGAAAAGAGCGCTAGCCAGATTCTTCAGCATAGCTCGGCGATGGCTTGAAGATCTTCCGAGCCGGCGGCTGCGTCGTCGATGTCGCATGAAATCACACGTTAAATGAAAAAGGGTTGTTCCAAGCCAGGGAACTGGCGCTGAATGAATCAATAATCCGCAAACGGCGTCCGCAGCGACTAACGAGGCTGATGCGCCGGGGGAACTCGCATTCCCAGGTGCAGGCCCAGATCGTCAAGCTTTTCGTTCACTTCTTTGAGCGTGGTTTCGCCAAAGTTGCGGACTTCCATCAGGGTGTCTTCGGTGTACTGCACGAGGTCGCGGACGGTGCCGATATTTTCCGACTCCAGGCAGTTACTGGCCCGGACTGACAAGTTCAGTTCCGCCAGCGGCATGTTGAGCTTTTGTTCCAGCAGAGCATCCGCTCCGCTGCGGCTACGCACGGGCGAATGCACCCGAGGGCCGAGTTCCGAGTACTGAACGAACGGGTTCAGGTGCTTGCGGAAAATCTTGGCCGATTCGACCAGCGACATTTCCGGCATGATCGATCCGTTGGTCCAGATCTCAATCGTCAGCTTGTCGTAGTTGGTTCGCTGGCCGACGCGGGTTTGTTCCACATCGTAGCGGACCCGGGTAATCGGGCTGTAGACCGCGTCGATCGGGATAATGCCGATTTCGTGGTCGGTCGTGCTGTGTTCGCTGGCGGGAATATAACCCCGGCCGTTCTCGACGACCATTTCCATCATAAACGGCACGTTGTCGGTCAGCGTACAGAGGACATGGTCCTTGTTGATGACTTCGACATCCTGATCGGTCTGGATATCGTGGCCGGAGATCGGACCGGCTTCGTTTTTTTCCACCGTGATGACACGGGTGGAGTCGCTATGATTTTTGACGACCAGCGATTTAACATTCAGGACGATATCGGTCACATCTTCGAGCACGCCAGGGATGCTAGAGAACTCATGCTGTGCGCCACGAATTTTGATCTGGGTTACGGCGCTGCCTTCCAGGCTGGAAAGCAGAATGCGTCGCAGGCTGTTGCCGACAGTACGGCCGAAGCCGCGCTCGAACGGCTCTGCCGTGAACTTGCCATAATTCGAAGTCAGCGTTTCGGTTTCGCACTCAACCAGGCTCGGGAGTTCGAGACCCCGCCATCGAATATGCATCGAATGCCTCCAAGGAAAATTGAAAGACCCAACCGCAAGTCTGCGGTCAGCAAGCGTGCCGAAGTTACTTCACCCGGATGGATAATCCACACCCAGGGCGGAAAACGACTACACGCGGCGTTTCTTGCGGGGACGGCAACCGTTATGCGGGATCGGAGTCACGTCTTCAATGACTTTGACATTCAAACCCGCCGCCTGAATCGCAGTGATCGCACTTTCCCGACCGGAACCGGGGCCTTTCACGCGCACTTCCACTTCGCGGACGCCAAACTTGGACGCCTTTTCGGCAGCCTGCTGCGCGGCGCACTGGCCGGCAAACGGGGTGCTTTTCCGGCTGCCCTTGAAGCCGCAGGTGCCGGCGCTGGCCCAGCACAAGGTATCTCCGCGACCATCGGTAATGGTGACAGTGGTGTTGTTGAACGTCGCCTGAATGTGAGCAATACCCGCTGTCACGTTGCGGCGGGTTTTCCGCTTCTTCCCTTTGGCCACCGCGATACTCCGGTAAGGTGGACTAATCTCGCTGGATTAATCGAATGTTGTATTGATAGATAACAGGCAGGATCTTCTCCAGCACAAACAACACGCCAGGCGCGCCGTATTTTGCCAAGTCGCCCTGCCATGAATGACAGGCGACGATCCCGGGTTTCCCAAAATGTTTCCCCAAAATCCGGTGAGGATTTTGCAGGACCTTTACATTTTTAAATGCAAACAGTTTTCCACACATTAATCTCCCCGGTTCGCTTCTCGAACCGGAGTACCGCTGGCGGAGTGTATCCGCCCGCTGTCTGATTAACGCATGTCCTTGACGCCCTTTTTCCCGGCGACCGTCTTTTTCGGGCCCTTCCGAGTGCGAGCGTTGGTGCGGGTGCGCTGACCGCGAACGGGCAGGCCACGGCGATGTCGCAG
The DNA here is from genome assembly GCF_007751035.1 of Lignipirellula cremea. NCBI lineage: Bacteria > Pseudomonadati > Planctomycetota > Planctomycetia > Pirellulales > Pirellulaceae > Lignipirellula > Lignipirellula cremea. The sequence goes on from NZ_CP036433.1 coordinate 1,750,331, forward strand.
TCCGCGATAGCAGGAAATATCCCGCAGGCGGGCAATCGACTGGTTGACCGAACGCCGTAAAGGGCCTTCGACGGTGTAATCCCGTTCCAGCAGAGCGGCCAGACGACCGACTTCGTCGTCCTGCAGCTCACGAGCCGCACGGGTCGGGTCGATGCCCGCTTTATGACACAACTCCCGCGCGACATGCGGTCCGACACCATGCAAATAGGTCAAAGAGACCCAGGTATGCTTGTCATTCGGAATGTCAACACCAAGTAAACGCGGCATAACCGTACGGCTCCTGTGGGTCCGACCGTAACGGCCGGGTGATTCTCAATGGGGTGGCGGCGAGCACTCGACACGGCGAGTTGTTAGACGCGCTAAAACCCGTCAATAACGGTCGAACTAGCCCTGTCGCTGTTTGTGGCGGGGGTTCGTGCAGATGACATACACGGTGCCTTTGCGACGAACGATTTTGCAATTTTCGCAAACTCTTTTTACGCTTGCCCGTACTTTCATCGCAGCATTCCACTTAGGGTAGTTTTTCGGATGTTCGAAAGCGAGTAAGTATAAGCCTCTCCAGAATTGCCATGCAAGCCCCGTTCCGAAAGAAATCGAGCCTTCCGGGCAAGCTGCCGGAAAGATTTTCACCGGAACGTCGGGAAATCCACTCTTTCAGGTGGGCTTTCTGCCCTGCTGGCGTCAGTGAACGTCGGCCGGCGGGGCGGCAGTTTGGCCGTTCTCCGGGGGAGGAAGCGGCAGCCAGATGCGGAAGGCGGCCCCCTCGGGGCGGTCGGTTTCGACTTCGATCCGACCGCCATGCAGTTCGACTACGCGCCAGCATTTGGAAAGACCAAAGCCCAGTCCGCGACCGGCTTCGCGACCCGAATAGAACGGATCGAACAGATGGCGCCGCACCTCGGGCGGGATGCCAGGCCCGGTGTCGACGACGCAGATTTCGCATCCGTAGTCGCCGGCCGCATCGAGCGTGGATTGGGCCGAGTAAACGACCCGGCCGGTGGAGCCGATCGCTTCCAGCGCGTTCTGGCCGAGCGCCTTGAGGGAGGCAGCCAAGTGCGTTTTGTCGCCTGTCAGCAGCAGCGGTTCGCCGCGGGGGTTTTGTTCCAGTTCGATCTGTTGTCGGTCTGCTTCCGGCGAGAGTTCTTTCAGGACCTGGTCGATCACCGCCCTGAGGTCGAAGGTTTCCGGTTCCAGCTGGGGCGGATGGGCGAAGAGCATCATATTGGCGATCATCTCGTGCGCGCGGAACGCCTGGCTGTTGATGGTGGCCAGTTTCCGGCGGCGCTCAGGATCGGTTTCTTCGCGCAGCAGCATTTGCGCCCGGGTGGCGATGTTGGCGAGCGGGTTATTGATTTCGTGGCTGGCTCCGTAGGCCAGTTCTTTCATGGCCTTGAGTTTTTCCTGCTCCAGCTGCTGCGCAAAATCCTGCCGCAGTCGGTCGCGCTCCCGCAGTTTCTCCGCGAGGGAGCGCAGCGCTGGGACAGCGTCGGGTGAACGGGCCAGGAACTGGTTGCGGCATTGCGACGCATGACGCAGGGCTGCCTGGACGGCTGTATTCTCCTGGTCGTTGTCGCCCAGTTGCTGCTGGGCGAACTGCAGTTTCTGGGGCCAGTCGGGCGGCGGTTCGGTGTCGAGACAGCCGGTCGGCAAGTCTTCTGTTTCGTCAAAGCCGGGCGCATTGCGGGCCAGCAGAAGAAAGCAGGCGGGCGTCTGTGCGAGAGGTTCGCCCTGGGCGGCCAGCAGGTGCTGCACCGCGGCGGCCTGATCCAGCCAGTCGGCCCAGGCCATGACGACCGCGTCCGGAAGAGGAGCCGCGGCGGCAGTCAGAGACGCCAAGGCAGCCGGACCCGATGCCAGCAGATGTTCCGCCAAAGCGTTGAACGTCGCAGAAGCGCAGCAGGCAGGCGCAACGCTTCGCAGCGCCCAAAGCGACAGCGCTGGATCCCGCTGCAGGCGTTCGGCCAGCCGCTGGGTCGCGACGTCGCTGGGGGCTAACAGCAATGCTAGCATCCAATCGGTCGCGGCGGCGGGAGACAGGGGCGCCAGCAAACCTTCCGCACGGGGGCAAGGCAAAGCATACATGCGATCGAACTATCGCCCCGCAGCGGATGGAAAGGCAAAGGCCAACTTCCCAACAGGGCCGTCGGCGTACAGCACGGACTGCCGTGGCGCCCGGGAACGAATCGGTTTCCGGGAACGAACAGGTTCCTGGAAACGATCCGGTCTGGTAGAGCTAGTGGGTCACGCTGCGTTCAATGTCCAGCAGTTCGCAAGCGCGATCCAGCAGACGATCGACATCTAACGGCTTGTGCATAAAGTCGTTGGCGCCGGCGTTCTTCAGATCGGCCACTTTGTCCTGCTCGACCATGCCGGAGATGCAGATGATTTTCACGGCTTCAAGGGAGTCGTCGCTGCGAATCCGCTGGCAAACTTCCTTGCCGTTGATATCAGGCAGCATGACATCGAGAATGACCAGGTCGGGGCGGAACTCGCGGACCTGCATGCCGGCGTCAAAACCATTGTTGGCGGTTTTGATTTCAAAACGCGGGTCTTTGGCGAAAACATCCGACAGCAGTTCGACCAGATCTTCTTCGTCGTCGACGATCAGCACTTTCCGTTTGCCGCTTTCCAGAGCGTCGGTCGGGATGCCGTTGATCTTCATGAACTCAAAGAGTTGATCGCGAGGGATGCGCCGAAATCGGCTGCCGGGTACGCGAAACCCTTTGAGCGAACCGTTGTCGAAACAGCGAATAATGGTTTGCTGGCTTACCTTGCAAATCTTCGCTGCTTCCCCAGTCGTAAAGACGGTCTTGGTGGACATGTCAGCCACTGTACCCTCTCCTTAGGTGACGTATGAATGGGCTGAAAAACGGGGCCATGTCGACCCGGAGCAGAAGAAGACTCGGCTTCCCTGCAGTCCAGGCAGCACCCTCTGGCAAACCGCTGGATCTGTTCCCCGTCATAAGGAACAAAGACAACAACGGCCATTCTGCCCACCTTGCTTAAGGTGACGAGATCAACCAGCCATGGTTCATTAAAGCGGGCGCGTTGAAAGCGGGCGCAATAAAGTGGGCGTGCGATCCATCTGTATTAAGTATGGCGAGGCGCTGGCTCCCTTCGAACGCTAAATACACGCCAAGTGCGTGAAGCACGCACTCTACGGCTTTCGCAAACTCGCCGGCGTTAACCGTCTCTTCCGAGATTGCCGAGCTTGCCAAGCGAACGAATTATACCTACCTCCCGCTCTCCGTCAAGATCGACCTGAATCTCGTAAACCGCCGTAAAACAACGACTTGCACGTGGTCTGGAGAATATGGGGTGAAAAAAGTCGGGGGATCCTGCCCCGCCAGTCAGGGAGGCCGGAAAACTGTCTGTGCGGATGGAGCGGGCTTCGCTATACTCGCCCGCCCCTGAATGGCGGAAATGCGGCCCTGCTGCTCATTTAATCAATGATTCCTTATGCTTTTATCTGTTTCCAAATGGGACCGGCTCGGATGAGAAATCCTTTCCTGCCTGTTCTTATGATCGGTCTGGCGATCGGATTGTTGGGTTGCGGCACGACCAATAGCCGCAAAGCGACCCAGCAGTTGATTCTGTCGAGCGCGGTGGATCGCTCGGTATCGCGGCTTGATTTTTCGCCTATGCGAAACAAGAAGGTCTATCTGGACGCATCCTATGTGCAGCAGATCAAAGGCGATAACTTCGTCAACTCCGAATACATCATCAGCTCGATCCGACAGCAGGTGCTGGCGTCGGGTTGTCTCTTACAGGAGTCGCGCAATGATGCTGACATTATTATTGAAGCGCGCGTAGGAGCCCTGGGAGCCGACGACCATGATTTGACGTTTGGCGTGCCCGCTAGCAGCGGTCTGAGTACGGCCGCTTCCATGCTGCCTGGCGCCCCTGCCATTCCGGCGATTCCGGAAATCTCCGTCGGCAAACGCTACGACCAGATGGGCGCCGCCAAGATCGCTGCCTTTGCTTATGACCGTACGACCCGCAAGCCGGTCTGGCAGTCGGGGGTCGTTTCTACTCAGAGCACGGCGCGCGACTTCTGGGTGATGGGGGCTGGCCCCTTTCATAATGGTTCGATCTACGACGGGATGACTTTCGCCGGCGACAAGGTCCGACTGCCGCTGATCTCGGATAACGAAATCGGCGACGATACCTATGAAGAAAACCTCGACCGCTACAACGATGAAATCGTATTCGGCCCGAAGCCCAAACGGACGGCGCCCGAGGTGCTGGTCGACTACCAGGAAGAACTGGGTGGCCTGCTGCCTGTTGGTTTAGCGCCGACGAAAGCCTCTCCCCGACCTGCTTCCCCGCCCGCCGTCGCCAAAGAGAAGAAACCTTAGTGGTGCGTTTCCGCTTGATTTCCGGGTAGCGGACCGGGCTGCTGGTGTTTTTCGAATTGGGGCGAGGAGGGGACTTCTGGCGAAGTCCACTACGGCCTGGTTTTTGCGCTGCAGTCGACTCTTGCGGCGGAATGGCTTAGGGATCGATGGTCGGCAGGGGGAACGTCTTCGACGGCGTATGCTGCTCTTTCAATAGCAGTTCCATTGCCGCCACGCGGTCAGGCTGCTCGGCGGCCAGGTCGGTTTTTTCGCTCGGATCGTCGGCCAGGTTGTACAGCTGGGTATGGATCGCGCCGCTACGCAGATTGGTGCGGATCGCTTTCCAGTCGCCGACGCGGACCATTTGCTGGCCGCCGTAGCTGGGGAACTCGCGATACAGGAACTCCCGGGGCGGCTGCTTCTTTCCCTGCAGGGTCGCCGCCAGGCTCATGCCGTCGATGCCGACGGGGGTCTTCTCGACGCCGGCGACTTCCGCGAAGGTGGGCAGCCAGTCTTCAAAACCGCTGACCAGGCTGCTCTCGGATCCCGGCGGCGTATGTCCGGGCCAGCGGACAATCGTGGGGACGCGAATGCCGCCTTCATGCAGCGAACCTTTCAGGCCGCGCAGTTCTCCGACGCTGTTAAAAAAGTCGACGTCGACTTCCTCGTTCAAATGCGTGGCGCCGTTGTCGGAACTGAACACGATCAGCGTGTTGTCGGCCAGGTTCAATTCGTCCAGTAACTTCAGCACGTTCCCCACATAATGATCCAGCCGCGTGATCATGGCGGCGTAGGCCGCGCGGGGAGTAAAGTGCGGCGTGTAACCGCCTTTGCTGCGGGTGAACGGCGGATCCTTCCAGCCCAGCTGCAGGTACGGCTTGAGGGCCGACTCGGGCACATGCAGCGCCACATGCGGAATGACGGTCGGGTAATAGCAGAAGAAGGGACGGTCCTTGTTGTCGCGAATGAACTTCAGGACCTGTTCGTTGATGTGGTCCGGCGCATAATCGACACCCTGGTATTTGGCGTAGCTACGCGGGTCGGCCGGGTCGGCCCCGGGATCGAGGCCGCCGTGACCGGGCACGGGCGGATCGTTCTTGAGCGGCACCCGCTCTTCGTTGCTCCAGAGATAGGCCGGATAATAGCTATGGGCGTGGCGCTGGCAGTTGTACCCGTAAAAACGGTCGAGCCCCTGGCGGACCGGATCGCCTTCGGAGCCTGGCGAACCCAGCCCCCATTTGCCGAAAGCGCCCGTCGCGTAGCCCCGGTCGTGCAGATACTCGGCCAGGGTTTGTGTGCTGGCGGGGATCGGCAGCTGCCCTTCGGGTTTGACTTCGCTGTTGCTGCGGATGACGGCATGCCCCGGGTGCATCCCCGTCATGAACACGCAGCGGGAAGGAGCACAAACGGCGTTGCCCGCGTAGTGCTGGGTGAACCGCATCCCTTGTCGGGCCATTTTGTCAAGATTCGGCGTGAGGATCCTCTTCTGCCCAAAGCATCCCAGCTCGCGATAACCCAGATCATCCGCCAGGATGAAAATGATGTTCGGCGGTCGCGTTGTCTCGGCGGCATGCACGCTTCTTGCCGTTCCGGCCGACGGGAGAACGGCGACGCCGATCAGCAGCAGCGACGCCAGGCGGCGTCGCCAGCGGACGAGGGAAGCGGGTGCGGGCGTGAGGGGCGCAGAAGGCATGGGGATTCCTTGAAGTCAATCCTTGGATTGGGCGAGCGCGGGGCAAGCATGACTCCAGTATCGGTTGCCGTCGGCGGCCGGTCAACTTTGCGGAAAGCGCAGTGCGGCGGATTGCAAAGCCAACTGGCTCAGCCGATCTGCCCCAGGAATTGCCTGATCGCCCCGGTCTGGTCCAGTTTCTTGCGCGACATTTCCAGATCGAGATCACCGTAGTGTTCGATCGGGTTACCGTAAGCGTTGAGCAGCGTGGTGTACCAGTTGCCGATGGTTTTATGGCCTTCGGTTCCGTGGTGGGGCAGGCGGATGTAGCGGCCGAGCATGTTCAAGCGGCAGTTGTCGCCCGCCATGACGACCACCGGCGCCTCGACGCCCTGGCTGTGGTGGGTTTCGCCGTTTTCCGGGAAGTAGAGGATGACCGTGTTATCGAACATGTTGCCGTTCCCTTCGGGGATGGCCTTGAGTTTGTCGATGATCGTCCTGATCTGGCGGACATGGCCGACGCGGATCTTCTCGCGGATTTTCTCGGCGGACACGCCGCTGTAGCCGCCGTTGTGGCCGAGCTCATGGATTGAGATGTGGTCGCTCTCGTTGCCAGGGATGCCTTTGATGGGCGTCGACAGCTCGTCGATGGTGTAGGTCACGACATTGGTCAGCCCGGTCGCCAGGGCCGCCGTCAGGATGTCGGTCATGGCCTGCTGTTTCTCGGGCGTGCTCGCGTTGGGTCCGCCGCCGGCGTGCACGGGTGCGATCTCGGGCAGGTGCTGGCGAATCACGGCCGAGAGGCTTTTGAGCTGTTTGTTTCGCCCCTGGATTTCTTCCAGGGAGGCGATGTGGTTGCTGAGTTTGAGTTTCTCGTAGCCGCCCAGGACACTGGCTTTGACGAGCTCTTCCCCTTCGAGGAAGGCCAGCATGGCGTTGTCCGAGTCGACGGCGCCGGGGTCGGTTACGGATTTGAACAGTTCGTTATAGGCGGTCTGCGGATCGGCGTAACAGTAATTGCGCTGGTGCGGCCCGGGAGCCGAATAGCCGGCCACAATACCGGTGCGGAAAGTGCTGTAATTGCCGGTCAGCGAGAGTTCCACATGGCCAAACGGCGACGGGAAAAGGCGGGCCAGCTCAAAGTCGATCGTGGCGCGCTTGATCCCGCTGAGAGAGTTTCGTCCGGACTTGAAAGCGCCCATGACAGAGGAGTACGACCAGTGGCCGTTCTCGCTCATTTTGCAGGACAGGCCCTGCAGGATGGCCATCTGCTGCTTGTCGCCTTCCAGCTCCCGCAGCCACGGGGGCAGTTCGTGATGGTGCAGGTCGACTTCCAGCGGCTGTTTGTTATCGTCCTGCTTTTTCTCTGCTTCGCTGAAGGTCGGCAGGGCGACTTCCTGGGGGCGGATCCCGTTGGATTTGCGGATGAAAATGAACCGGCGCGGGCCGATATCGCTGGCGGAAGCCGCCTGCAGGGCGGCCAGCGAAGGCGTCATCGTCAGCGCTCCGGCGGCCAGGGCGGAGCTCTGCAGAAACTGTCGTCGGTTGGTCGGCATGGTTAGTTTCCTGGCGCCTTGCGGTAGATAAAGGAATCGGAAGTGAGGAGCGACACGACAAGAGTGTCGAAGCTGCCGCCGCTTTCCTGGTACGCCCGGTCGGCGTCGATCAGGGTCTGGGAATCGGACAGCATCTCATTCCTTCCGAGGAAGTAGCGAAACGCGTAACGAATCATCGACTGGCGGACGCGATCCGAGCGGGAAAGGCGATCGATCAGGTCCAGGGCGTCGGTAACTTCGCCGTCGAGACTGGCGTCCCCTGTGCCGGTGAGATGGCCGCGCGGATCGACGGGCAGGGTCTTGTAGATGTCGCGGAGGTCTTCGTGGGGAGCCCCTTTGTCCTTGACCTTCTGAACGAGATTTTCGGGGTACTCCAGGCGTTCTTCGGTGCGGTATCGACCGAAATCGTCGTACATCTCAAACGGCAGTCCCAGCGGGTTCATCTTTTGATGGCACTTCCAGCAGTATTGCACGTTCGTCTTGGCTTCCAGGCGATGGCGGAGCGTATGGTGGGGGTCTTCGGGAATCGCCGCGTCGACCGTGATCGGCACATCGGGAATGGAGCCGGCCAGCAGTTTCTCTTGCACCCATTTGCCGCGATGGATCGGGTCAGTCTCGGTGTTCTGGGCGTGCGCGATCAACCAGGCCGGGTGCGTGAGCAGCCCTTTGCGGTGCTCCATCCGGGCGGGCTGGACTGCCGGGTAGTTCCAGTTAGCGAGGTCGATATTGAAGAAACTGGCGACTTCGGGGCTCTGCAGGCGACCGCCGTAACGGGAGCTTGCATTGGCCATGCCGTGGGCCGGGAAGGAATTATAGGGCGTCGCTGCGGTCTGGCCTTTGTCGAGCCGGAGCGTGAAGCTTTCCATCTGCGTCTTGAACGCACCGAGCGGGTTGTAGCGTCCTCCCGGCGCCAGGCGATTGACGTCGATGCCGCGCATTTTGACTTCCCCGATGAACTCTTTGTGCAGGGCCAGATCGTCGACCTCGAAGTTCTGCCAGTCTTTGTCTTTGAAGTAGTCGTAGATCTTGCGGATGCGATCGGCGGACGCCTGCATGGCCGCGTTATCGCCGGAGTGGAAGACGTAGAATTTGTCGGTCGTGAGCAGCTGGCCAAAGACGTCCCGGTCCTGTTCGACCAGATGCTCGACCAGCCGATCGGCCTCGGTGACGAGCCGCTGCCGGGCCGCATCGTAGTTGGCGCCAAAACGCTTGTTATCCTTGAAGATCGACAGCAGCTTTGGGTAGCCGAAAAAGTCGCGGAAGAAACGGAGTTCGCGAATCGGCATCGTAGTGAAGTTGGCGATGTCGTTCACGTGGTGGACCGATTCGTCGATCACGTAGTACTGGTCCCGCCGGGCCAGCAGGCGGCGGACCTCACGCTCGTAGTCGGCGCGCGTGTTCAGCCGGCCGGTGGCCGCCGCTTCCGCCAGTTCCGCATCGGGACTGCTGTCGGTCAAGGCGTAGGCGATCGCGTAGCTCATGTCGCGGGGGGACAGGAGCCGGCGGCCGTGTTCGTCTGCGGGGCCCTGGCCGAATTCGTAGCGGTAGACAAACTCGGTATTGAGGATCAGCGTCTGGATCAGTTTCTCGATCGCCGGCTGATTGCCCAGGCTGCGGATGTAGGTATCCGTCAGCGCGACGTATTCGCTTGTTTCTTCCGGCGTGGGCGAACGTTCCAGGATCTTGACGAACAGTTGTTCGACGAGCTCGGTCGTGAGCTCCTTGCCAGGCGGGCCGGCTTCGATCCGGGCCTGTTCGAATTCGGCCGTCCACTGGGCCATGCACTGGCGGATGAGGGCGTCGAAGCGGTCGCCCGGCTGGCGATGCTGAAGCAGTGTTTGCGTGACGGCCTGCATCTCGGATTCTTCGAGGGGCCGGTACTCCACGATGCGGTGCTTTTCCTCATAGCGATGCTGCCTGATCTGGCCGCGCCATTCTTCCATGTAGTTGTTCAGGAAGGTGATGCGGGCCTGGATTTTCCGCTCGTTGTGGCCAAAGTTGAACCATTCCCGTTCGCACTTTTCAATCAGCTGCGCGTCGCTTTGGCCGGCCTGGTGATGGCGACGCATGGAGTGGAAGATCAGGGCGAGTTCGTCCTGTCCCGGGTTGGCGGCGTGGAACGGCGCCTTTTTGGTGTCGCCGTCGGTCGTGATCGGTTCGGGAACCTCGACACGGACAAACTCGGGCAGCAGGGACGCGTGCTGCTCCTGGTAGAGGTCCTGCAGCACCCGTTCGATGTGCGTGTTGAGAAACTTCTCCCGCGAGGCGAGGGTCGCCTTGTGCTGGTTCTCCAGCGCCATCACGGCGCTGATTGCCGGGGCGTAACGCGTGTCACGACCGGCCTGGTACATCATGTGGGTCGCCGCCTCTTTGGCGTTGGTCAGCATGGTCAGCAGGTGCCCGCCGCCGAGGGTTTCGTTGGCGTAGTAGCGTACGCCGGAGTTCGTCGGCAGCAGGAACGGGTTGGTCAGATTTACCCGGCGGTTGTTGCTGCCGATCATGTACTGCCGCTTGCCGTCAATGGTCAGCGGAGCGGTGTGGTTGAGCAGGCGATTGAATTTGGCGTCGAAGATGTATTCGCTGATCAACCACCGGCGGTCATAGGTGAAGGGCGCAAGCTCGGCGTATTCGCCGGAAAATAGCAGGTCGTGGTCCACGTAGTTGCCGTACTCGGGCGTCTGGAGTTTCTCCTCTAACTTGGAGGCGCCGAATCGCTTGAGCTCGGTCGAAAGCCAGCCGGCCAGCAGTTCCCGTTCCGCCTTGGCGGGCTGGTCGGCGTCCTCTGGCGGCATCCGGCCAAAGAAGAGCTGCTCCTGGGCGCGGTTCATCAGTTCCAGGCGAGCATCGTGGTCCAGCGCGGCGAAATTGTCGAGGCGCACCTCGCCCTCGGTGGTATCCGCATTGTGGCAATCGAAGCAGCGGCTGGCGAGGACCGACTGCACGTTGGCAGGAACGCTGCCGGTTGATGTCGAGACAACCGCCGCAGCAGACGCGTTCTCACCCGCATGCGCCGACGAGAGACTCGTCAACGCCAGGGCGAGCAAACAGCAGATACGAAGCATAGGAGAGACCAACGGCATCAAAAGGCTTGCTGAAAAAGGAAAACGGGAGCGGGCGGTTGATTATCTTGCCGTCAGGACGAATGGCTTAATCGCCGATGCAGATGAGTTCTTTGAGGGTCCGCGCGTAGAGCTTGCCGTCGTCGGCGGCCATGCTGGAGAGCGTCCAGGTTTTGCCGGCAGGACCCAGATCGCTGATCGATACCAGCGCGGATTCGTCGAGCGCGGGTGCATTCCAGCGCACCACGTACACCATGCCGAGCATGGTCGGCATGTACAGGTGCTCGCCCACGACGATCGGACTGGCCGCCGACACATGGCCCCAGCCGCTTGCCTTGGCGCGCGGGTCCTGGCAGACGACGAAGCCCTCATTATTTTTGACATCGTTCGGCAGGGCCTTGTCCCACAAGACGGTTTCCGTTTTGGCGTCGCGGATAATTTGCACCGGAACCTGCAGGTATTCCACCTTGCCGCTGGCAAGATTCACCCGGCCCAGGTAGAAGTCGCTATGCGTCCGGAAATAATGAAAGTCACCGACGAGGCAGTTGGTGTGATACGTGATCGCTTTGGCTTTGTTCGCAGCAGGCAACGTCGTACCTGGCGAGGCGACATCGTGATTGCTCTGGAACTGTCGCACCTGCACGTTTTTTGTGAGCGAAACGCCCGGCTGCAGCACCCCCTGCTGCAGGTCGATCTGATGATGCTGCATGCCGATAAACGCCCCGCCGCGGTCCCCTCGCCAGACGTTATTCTGGTGGGCCGCATAACCCGGGATCGGCAGATCCCAGATCGTCTTGCCCGAGTCGGCATTGATCAACGACAGCCCATGCGGTTCCTCGGGCGGTTGATGGCCGCCGCCGCGTCCGGTCAGGATGGCGGGCGCGCCGTCGCTGGTCCGATTCAGCAGCGAAGAAGCGTGCACCGATGTGGCGGACTCCGCGACCCACTGGAGTTTGCCGGTGGACAGTTCCAGGGCGTGCAGCCGCGTCCAGTACGCCTGGTCGCGACCCAGCGGTTTGGCGCCGGCCTTGGTGGTCGCTGCGACCGGCAGGTTCTCGGCGACCGTTTTGAGCAGAATCACATTGCCATGGTGCAAAATGGGCTCTTGCTGTCGGGCATGATGCCGGCCGAACGGAACCCAGTCGTACTGCCAGACCAGTTTTCCGTCGAAGTCATACGTGCGAATCGAACCGCCCACGTTGACGAAGCAGACAAACTGTCCGTCGGTCACCGGGGAAGCGGCCGTGTTGTCGCTGAAACCGCTGGCCATGTCGGTCGTCCGCGACGCCGGCAGTTCGCGTCGCCAGAGTTCCTTGCCGGTGCTGGCGTCGAAACAGAGCGCCAGAATATCGCGACCGGCCTGGGCGTCGGCCGTCATCGGGGTGTGGCAGGTGAGAAAGACGCGTCCCTTGGCGACAACCGGAGTGCTCTCGCCGGTGTTCGGCAAGGGGACTTTCCAGAGGATGTGCTCGTTCCGCGATACGCTGAATGCCGCCGGCGCGCTGCCGCTTGTCTGGTAGTCGTGATGGGGACCGGCCGCTTCAGGCCAGTCGGCGGCCGCTGTGCCCGCGAGGAGCAACGGGCCGAGGATGGCGACGAGAAGCTTCCTGGTGCGCATGGGTTGCCTGGTCAAAACGAATGAGAAGGGAATCTATTCTCGTCGAACGAGAGATGGGGACGGACGCACCCCGATGGGGGTTTGTCCCATAAGTCGATATTTATAGACTAGCCGGAAGCGACGCGGGAAGAAAGAAGGTTTCTCAGATTGTACCGTGGCGGACCTGGCTGCGAGTTACTGCCATAGCCACGCGGGCGCGCGGCCATTTCCGCGGTGATGGAGTCGGATTGCGACGTCCAAGCGACGGGCATGCTACGGCTCCAGCGTAACGTCCCATACGACGGCGAGGTGGTCGTCGCCGGCGGAGACGAAGAACTCCCCGCTCGGCGCAAATGCGAGCGCTCGGACCGGCCGCTTGTGGCCGCCGATGTTCGCCAGCTTTTTCCCGGAACGACCGCTCCACAAGGCGATCTGGTCGTCGCCTGCCGATGCCAGCAGGTCCGTCCCGGGCTGCCAGGCCAGGGCGTTGGCCGAGCCCTTATGCGCCTGGAACTGCACCGCGGGTTGCTCAGGCCGCATCAAATCCCAGATGACAATCTGGCCGTCGGAGTCGGCCGCCGCCAGTCGTCCTGTACCGCCGAACGCCAGCGCCAGCACCCGGCCGCTGCAGCCGGTTAGCATGACGCCCGACCGGCCGCTGGGAGAGAAGATCCGCACCCGATGGTCCTCACAGCCCACGGCGATCGCATCGCCTGCCGGCGACCAGGCGACCGTCAAGGGTTTGGAGTCCAGCTTGACCGCTCCGGTTTCGCGCAGGGCCGCGGGATCCCAGAAGCGGAGCGTGCTGTCGTCGCTGCAGGAAACCAGCGCGTCGCCAGTGGGTGAGAAGGCCACCGCCCGCACGGTCCCCTGGTGTCCTTCCAGCGGGTGTTTGATCTCCTTTTCCAGCACCCACAGGTCGATCTGTTGGTCGACCGCCGCCGCCAGGAACTGGCCGCTGGGAGAAAAGGCGAAGGATCGGGCCACGCAATCCACCCGATCCGAAAGGGCGGCCGTTGCAATCTGCCAGGCGGCCATGTTCTTGTCTTCGGACCCGGTCACCAGCATCTGGTTGTTGGGCGAAACGGCCAGGGCGATGATCGACCCGGTATGGCCCGAGATAGGGGGCCGATTCTTGATGCTGATCTTTCCCAGTTCGGTTCGACCGTCGGACGGATCGCCGGGCGTTTCCTCGGAATTCTGGAGGGGCGGCATCTCAAAACTGGCGGCGCCGTCGCTTCCCGCAGCCGGCATCGACAGCGGGGGGCGATTCGCGCGGGAAGAAACGCGCGGCTGGGGCTGGGTTTTGGCGACGGTGGGAATCGGGGTATCAGGGGCTGAGCCTGCGGAACCGCCGAAAATAGGGATGCCCATCGCCCGCAACACAATCAGGGCCAGCACCACGCCGACCGTGCCGCCGATGACAATTTTAAGAACTTCGTGCAGCGGATTTCTGGAGCGAGAGGGCCGTGAGGGACGGGAGTTCATCAGGAAAGCTCGTTCGTGAAAGCCAGAAAACGCAGCTCCCCGACGGGAATCCAAGGCTGCGACAATTTTGCGATACGGCCACAATTGCCGGGTGAATCGCACTTTCCGCCCACGGAGGGCTACTTTTCGACGGAGAACCGGTTGGACCGCAGCCGATGACTATCTATAATCCAAATTCATAGCTGTGAATTTTGTCACAAGCCCGGGATATCGTCATACGCCTGGGAATTTCGTCACATGCCCTGGGTAATCATTTCCAATCCGACCTTGCTTCCCGCTTCCGCTGTGCTGCCGGGGAGAGATTCATTCTACTCAATCTGTTTACCTGTCGTAGAATGCAGCGGTTAGAAATTTTCCCCCCACGGACTTCGATATAGGATCTTTCAGATGGCCAAACAAGGACCTCGCAAGAAAGTGCCGAAGGAGTTGGCGGTGATTAATGCCGACAATTGCACCGGTTGCGAATCATGTTTGGAAGTTTGCCCGGTCGATTGCATCGAAATGATCACCACCGGCCTGGGGGTCAAAGGGAATCAAACCTGGTGTGAGATTGACCTGGAACGCTGCGTGGGCTGCGAAGTCTGCGTCCATATTCCCCAGAAAAAGACGAATCCCTACGAGCTGGTCGTGTGCCCCTGGGATGCGATTGAAATGGTCCCGACAGAGCAGGTCGCCCAGGTAGTCAGCCAGATCGGCGGCCCGCCCGAATATATCCACGCCAACTGGGATCGTCTGGTCGGCACCGCGCAGCATCTGGCCGAGCTTCGCGCCAGTACGGCCAAATAGCCTGCGATCTGTCGCCGGCGGGATTTGCTCTGTCGGCTTGCCAGATGATGTCATGTCAGACGATAACCGCCTGGCTTCGTCCACCCGTCTCGCTGGCGACTGCCAACCGCCTGCCTTGTGCGATGCAGGCCCGAAATCGGGCATTCGCGACTCGCGACCGGACGGTCGTCCCCGCGGTATGGGGCGCAGTGATTGACCCTCTGCAGCGGCCGCTTTAACATTCACCGTCTGCACCCCTTCTGGATTGATTCCCCTTATGGCTGAAACTCCCGCCACGCCGGTCGACTTACCCCGTATTGAGAAAGCGGTTCGCGAAATCCTGGCGGCTGTCGGCGAAGACCCGGACCGCGAAGGTCTGCTGGAAACGCCGGCCCGCGTCGCCCGGATGTACGCCGAGCTGTTTGCCGGCCTGCATCAGGACCCACGGCCCCACCTGCAGAAAGTATTTACCGAACAGTACGACGAGGTCGTGCTCGTCCGCGATATCAGCTTCAACAGCATGTGCGAACATCACCTGCTGCCGTTCATGGGCAAAGCCCACATCGGCTACGCTCCCAACGGCAAGGTCGTCGGCCTGAGCAAGCTGGCCCGCGTGGTGGAAACGGTCTCCAAACGTCCGCAGGTCCAGGAACGGATGACCGAACATATCGCCAACCTGCTCGAAGAAGAGCTGGGCGCCAAAGGGGTCGCCGTGGTGATCGAAGCGACCCACTCCTGCATGACGATGCGCGGCGTACGCAAGCCAGGCAGCATGTGCACCACTTCGGCCATGAAGGGACTGTTCCGCAAGAACCTTTCCTCGCGGGCGGAGATTCTGCAACTCATTTACGGCGAGCGACGGTAGTCTGTGACCGAACTCTGGCAGATCCTTTCCGAGTTCATCTTTCGCCTGACCTTCGGCATGGCGACCGCCATGGCGATTACCTCGGGCCAGCAGGTCAGCAGCGGTTTCTTCCGCGTGCACCTGTGGGTGCTGATGGGATTGAATACGCTGGCCGCCCTGGCCGTATTCTCCTCCGGCGAACATTACGCCGCCCCGGCCTGGCTGCTGGGCTGCACCATCGCCGCGGCCGTCGTTAGTTATCTCGGCGCGGTGATCTGGCTGTACGAGCAGAATGCGCTGGGGAAAGCGGCCATCATTCTGGTCGCCATCCTGGGGCTGGCCTGCGGCGGACTGTCGCGGACGGCGGCCGCAGGCGGGTTCGCCCTGGCGATGGATGGGGGCGACTTCCTCACCAGCGGCCTGTTGCTGGGCGGCGTGCTGACAGCCATGCTATTGGGGCACTGGTACCTGAATGTGCCTGGCATGAAACTGGCCCCCTTGCAGCGACTGCTTCTCTTGCTGGCGGTCGCCGTGCTGCTGCGGGCGATGTTCTGCCTGACCGGATATTGCCTGATACCGACCACGCAGACCACCGCCTGGCGATTGTTCCTGACGCTTCGCTGGCTGTCGGGTTTGATCGGCGTGGGCGTGATGACGGCGATGACCTGGCAAACGCTGAAAATTCCCAATACGCAAAGTGCGACGGGAATCCTGTATGCGGGCGTAATCCTGGCGTTCATTGGCGAACTGACGTCGCAGCTGCTAACTTCGGAGTCAGCGTTTCCCGTTTAAGGAACGCGAAGGTTATCCATGTCGATTCAGGCTGGGTCGTTTTGCGAACAAGCTGGCGCTGAAAGTCGACTGTCCAGGAGTTGAAGTCTAGAAAAAGCAAAGGGCAGCCTGATGCGAAAACGCGGCTTGTTGTGGTTCAGTTCGCTTCTGGTTCTGGCAGGATGCATCGGCCTGGCCGTGTATGGCGGGGCGATTGCCGGCGTTCTTGAGGTGTTGACCTGGCGGCTGATGCAGCCGCCCGCGCCACCGGATCCGATTCCGCCGGCGCTGGCGGACATCGTCTGGGTGAGCTTGTCGATGATTGCCGTAGTGGCGGGGATGGTTGTCTCTGCGATCGCCGTGACGCTCCGCAGTCGCGAGTGCGCGATCAGCGGCGTGGGGCTGTTGCTGTATGTGATTGCCTGCGTGGTTCTGCATGTGGCCGCGTTTGTGGGGATCGAAGCCGTTTATACGGCCCGCGGTACGTTTGCTTTTATGGCCCTGTCGACCGAGCCGCCGCGGGTGGAGTTTGTCGAAGCGGCCGTCCTGGCCTCGCGGGGCGGACTAGCAACGGCCGGCATGATTCTGGTCGTGGCGCCCGTGCTGATGCTGCTGGCGGCCGCGCTGGGTTTTCGAGCGCTGCCGGATTTGCCCAGTGCCCGGCGATCGCTGTTCATCTACCTGGGTCCCGTGTTGATCGGCACGGTGTTGTGCGTGCTGGCCGGTTCGTTAGGGATGAACGCCCGCGACCTGCAGGCGATGCTGGAGGGCGCGGAGTTCGCCCCCAATCCGGCAACCCTCGCAGACCGGATGGCAGCGATCTTCAACAGCGCGTTCCTGCTCTGGGGAGGGCTGGCCGGGCTGGGAATCCTGCAGGTCCTGGCCGGCCTGCTCGCCTACGCCCTCGACTCCCGCCGAGAGACGCCAGTCCCTCCCAGCGAGGAGAAGGACTAACGTCAGGGACCTGGGGCCAGGTCCACGACGGGGCTCGTCTAGTGCATTTCGATTTCGCACGTGCCGATGCCGGGGCGGTAGTAGTTGAACTGCACGTTCGGATGCTCGGCCAGGAGTGACATGGGCGTGGAGGCGTCGGCGATTTTCTTCGAGATCATGAGCGCCGTCAGACGCTGGCCGAACGGGTTGTCGTGGCAGCCGGCGTGCCAGATCGACACCTTCTCGGCTTTCCAGGTTTCGACCGGGCCGACTGTTACTGCTTGCATCGGCACCGTGCCGACGGCCCCGCCGCCCGAGGTGCGGGCGTTCTGGATCAGCGTCATCGGGTGCAGGTCGACCACGCGGGTGGCCAGCTGGCGATACTCGGCGGGCGACGGCGGCTGCTGGTCGTACGGCGCCTGGCGACGCGGCGGGTCGTTAAAGGCCCAGTGCTTCACTTCTCCCTGGCCGCCCTGCATGACCAGACAGCGGGCCTGGTCCCAGGAAGCGATAAACGCCGTGGGGTCGGCCTGGGGGAAATGGATCTGGCTTTCCGGCATCGCCAGTTCCGGCCGGATGCGATTGAACAGCAGTTCGCGATCGGTCCGGGCGAAGCTCAGCGGGAAGTCCTCGGATACCTCGCGCCCGTCGACGACCCATTCATCCATCCCCCAGAAATGACAATGGGCGAGGTTGATCTCCAGCTCGTTCACCAGCCGCGCGACCAGCGGCAGTTGCTCCGTGGGACCGATTGGCCCGCACACGCCGACCGGATTGTCCGGCTTCGCCTGGCGCCAGGCGGCGATGTACTCCAGCGCCTCGGCCAGGTAGAAGTCTTCCAGCGTGTCGTAGAATTTCACCTGGAAGCCGTCCCGCGACAGGCCGAGCAGATCGTCGGGCGTCAGCCGGGCCGCTTCGTCGAGAAGTTCCTGGTCCAGGGTCGTGTAGTCCCACCACTCCGGGGCGACTTTACTGAGCGGGCGCATCGAAGGTTCCTTCAGCAGAGAAACAGAAAGCAGGCGGGACGATCGACCTCAACTGCTGACCGGCGGCATGTCGCACAGGACCGTGTCGTCGTGTTCGTAAGCCGGGGCGCAGCAGCAGAGCAGCTTGAGCGTTTCCTCGCCGGTGTTGGTAATCTGATGCACGGCGCCGGGCGGAATGGCAACGGCGTCGCCAGGGCCGACGGTACGCAGCTCGGTCCCGATTTGCATGCTCGCGCTGCCGGTGAGAATGTAATAGATCTCTTCGGCCAGCGGATGGTAGTGGGCGATCGTGGCGGCGCCCGGCGGGATGCGGGCTTCGGCCAGGCTTTGATTCGCAATGCACGAATTGCGATGGGCCAGCAGCTCGCGAATTTCCGAGCCGTCCTTGGTTTGAAACGGCGGCGCCTCGTCGATATTGCGAACGTCCACGAAAGCAGTCTCCTGGAGCGGCCTGGTAGTCAGAGCGGCAGTCAACGCAGCGACGGTCAGGAACTTGCGCCCCGGGGTTGTGCTGCGAGTGGAGTGTACGAAAGAACGACGACCGTGATTGGATCGGCGGCCGTAATCAAGCGGCCGTTACTCAACGTTGACGGCCGGCTTCCGGTACAGGGCGACCTCGGCCGGACGATAGGTGCGGATATTCCACTCTTCCGGATGCGGCAGCAAGGTCATGTCGAAACGCTCGTCGGCCTCCACCACGCACAGGCTATCGGGCGGGGCGACCTCAAGCAAGCCCGTCAGCAGCGCGACCATACTCTCCAGCTGGCTGACGTACAGCGAGTACGGCGGTGAGCAGAAAATGGCCCACGGCTCCGGCGGCATGTCGAGCTCGTGCTTCGTCCAGTAGAACGCGTCGTTCCGGATCACCCGGCAACGGTGGCCCAGTTTCAGGGCGGCCACATTGTCTTCGATCACTTTCGCGGTCGGAATGTTCCGTTCGATAAAGGTCGCCGTGGCCGCTTTGCGACTGATCGCTTCCAGTCCGAGTGCTCCGGTGCCGGCGAACAGGTCAAAGGCGTGTTTCCCGACAATCGAAGGGCCGATCAGGTTGAAGACGGCCTCGCGGGTGCGGTCCTTCATCGGGCGGGTCGCCGGGTCGCCGTTGTAGAGCAGTTTGTGCCGGCGGTAGTCGCCGCCGATGATGCGTAACGCGGCCGGTTTGACTTGCGGCGGAGATTTTTTAGAAGGTCGGCGTGGGCCCGTCATGAGCGATCATCAATCCACAAGAAATAAGGTCCCCCTGACCGACGACCGGCCAGGGGCGAGAAATTCCGCCGCTGCTGCGGACCGTTAGTCCCACCACCAGGCGCGGGCGGTCAGTGATTTGGGAGCGGACTCGGAACGACGGGCGATCACGTTCTGGCTGTCGTCGCGTTTCACAAAGCCCTGCTTGAACACTCCGCGGGCGCGAACGGTCACGCCGCCGCTGGCGCCGGCCGTGATATGTTTTCGATCGATCACCCGATAGTTGGCGACGGTTTCGACTTCTTTCACGGCCCGTCCCAGGGTCAGTTGGAACTGGTTCGAGGTTTCCTCCCGCGGAGCCAGCCAGGCCATCTCCCAGTGAACGCGTCCCGCCAGATCTTCCCCTTTGATCAGGGCGGCGACGAGCGCCAGGTCAAAGATGTTCTGCAGCTCGGCGTAGATCGGGTAGCGAACGGCCAGGTCCGGGTAATGTTTCGTGAAGTTCCGGGCGAACTCGGCGTTGGGGGCGTCGGCTTTGCCGGTATGCACCCGCTCGCCAGCTTCGGTCAGAGCTTCATTTTCGCTCTGGCATTTTACTCCCTGGCCGAAGATTTCAAAACCGTCGCGGCTCTCGGTCGCACTCACAGCGTCGTAGTTCATGGTGAACCACCAGCGCAGCACGTTCATGGCGGGCGGATTGCCGTCGGGGCCCAGCGTAACCATGCTCAGAAAACTGGGGACGCCCGGCGTGCCTTCCTGCAGGCCCATGCCGATCAGCTTCATGTGATAGTCGGCTTCGACAATCACACGGGCGGCGCGGGTTTCGGCCGGAATGCCATAGACGACAATGTCCTGCAGTTCGAGCGCGTCGCGGAGGCCTTTGAGCCATTTCTCCCGGCTGGCGTCGGTCGGTTTGAGCGGCGTTTTGGCCGATTCGGCGAGGTAGTTCTGCGCGGCGACCAGGTTGGCCCGGCGGGGATTGATCGAGCAGCCAAAGGCGCTATCTTCTTTGTAGGCGTTCCGCAGCGTCAGAACCAGGTCATCGAGGTTCAGCACGGGACGGCCGGTGGCGATGTTCACGCGGCGGCCTTCGGCGTCGTTCATCCAGGGGCCGGCGGGACCGGCAATGACCAGGTCGCCCGTTTCGGGATAGACCAGCACATACTGGATTTTATAGATGCCCGCGAGCGCCTGCATTTCCTCGCTCGGTTCGCGACCGGCGGCTTCAGCCAGCTGGAGTTCGCGTTCCAGGCGAGGCAGGGAGATTTTACGGAGTTCCGTTTCATGAACGACCGGCGAACCTCGCAAGGATGCGGCCACTTCACGATGCACTTCCAGGAGCGAACGGCCGCCATCGGTCGTGACCAGGCGTCGCATCACGCCGGCGGGATCGGCGTACACGCCGCCTGCAAAACCATCAAGCGAACCGGGGCCGCCCACTTCGTCCCAGCTATCGGGAGAGATGGTCGAGGTGATCAGTTCCATCAGCGGATCAAAATCCGCCACGGCGCCGCCGCCGCGACCACTGCGCAAAGGAGACGCGGCAGTTAAGTTCAAGGCCAGGCTGCGCAGCGAACCGTCGGAAATGCGGGCGCCCGTCAGCAAGGATGCGGAACGTGCGCCGCCTGCCGCCTGGGCCGCGGCTACTCGGGCCAGACCCGCGTTCCGGGCCGCCGGGTCGGGAAGTGCGTTGACCAGTGCGAGCGCGGGGCCAAATTCGCCCGCGGCCAGGTGTTCGCCCAGCATGTCGCCGGGCAATGGATCGGCCGCCAGCAGCAGCCCTCCGCCTGTCATTCCCAGCAGTATCGCACCCAACGCTAACCAATAGCGCAGCATTGCCATCCCCTCTCTTTGTTTTGGTCGCCCCTGATCCACCCCTTAGCGTCCCATAAGCAAGGGTCGGAAGTCAAGCAGCATTACTGAAGAACTGCGTCAGAAAGCAGCTTCGACCCGGGAAAAGGCGGATCTTTCCTGGCAAGGGTGATCGCCCGCAGAAGTGGGAATGTGCAGGCCGCCCGACCCAATGGAGAATCCGCGACCTTTGCTCGAGCGACAGTCCGTGGGTTGTCGTGATGACGGGACTGCCGCTCGAGGTCGGAATCGCGGAGAAAAAGATGGGGGTGTTCGCCCTTGATGGACGAACGGCAGGGTGGGGGGTGTTTAGTCGTTTTTCGGCGAAGGGGGCTGCTGGAGTTTCTCGACGGCGGATCGCAACGCCTCGACTTGCTCCCGCAGTTCGTCGACGGCCTCGTCCGACGGGCCCGGCGGCGGGCTCCAGCGGAAGCGATGGAAGCGAAGCTCGGGCGCCGGCAAGGCGTCGTCCGTCAGCGGCAACGCGGGCTGGCCAAAGAACAGCTGGCTCGCCGCGGGCGGCAATTCGTGCAGTTTATCGGCGGTCGTTTCGTAGGTTTTATCGCCGTCGGTAATCACAATCCGGGCCGGCTCCTGGCCGCGGCCTTCAATGCGAATCTCCACCCCTTCCGGCAACGCCCCGAAAACCGCAGGCGGCGGCAGCATCATTCCCGGGTGCAGGAACAAGCGTCGTCCCTGGTTGGGGCCGGCAAAGTTGTTCGCCAGCTCGCGGGCCCGACGCCATGTTTCCATCCGGGCGTGATCCAGGCCAGGCAGATCGGCCTGGGCCGGACGCTGCACGGGCTGCATTTCCACCTTTTGCGGCTCGCCTTGCCGGGAGTACTGCAGCGTTGCTTTGTTCCCTTGGAGGCCGGCGACGGCATCGACCAGATCGCGGACCGTATTCAGCTGCTGGTCTCCCAGCTGCAGCAGGATATCGCCCGGCTGCAGACCGGCCTGGTCGGCTGGCGAGTCCGGCACCACATGCATCAGGCTCACTCCGGGGGCGTCGATCTGCGCGACGCAGGCCACGCCGAGCCAGTAACCGGGGGCGTCCGTGGGTGCGGGATCCACATCCGGCGCCGCTTCTGCCACGGGCTCCTTGGGCTGTTCTTCCGCGGCGATTGCCGGCAGAGCCAGCAACCAGGCGCCAAGCACCGCCGCACAGGCGAAGCCCGGACCGATTATTTTCGATTGACTGCAGGACATGACCAATCCTTTCATGCGAGAAAAAATGCACGTTCGTTGTTTTGCGATCCAAGGGCGACGGTCCGCGTTGTGCGGCTCTTCCCCGTCTGGCGATCTTTACTGAAAACCGTTTCCGGCTGCGGGGACGATCTGAACGCCTTCCACCGGCACCAGGACATACGATCCGTCGGGCAGACGAACGGGCGTCAAACGCTGGTCCCGCAGGACGCGATAACCAAAACGTTCCAGAATCTGCTGGTCTTCTTCCGCGATCGCCCGGGGCGGCTCCCGCAGCCATTGCTGGTCGATATCTTTCAGGTCGTACACCGGCAAGTTGACCTGCTGTCCGCCATCGACGACCAGGGTCAAGTCGCCCCGCGGCTTTGTGCCGTCGGCATACCGGGGCATGCTCTGCACCGGCGCGGCCGTGACGGCCGTCGGCGCCGGATCTTGGCGACCGCCGTCGTTCGATGCGGGACGATCGCGCAACCGGGGAGCCGGCCGTTCGACCGCGACTTGCGGATTGTCGGCTGGCGAGGTGCTTAAGCGCGTTACGCTCACGCCCAGGCCAAAGGCCAGCAGTACGCTGGCGGCGACGACCATGGTATTGATCAGCCAGGCGCCAGGCTCGCGGGCGGCCGGTTGCGGCCGGTCGGCGCCGGAGGCAGTTGGAACTTTGGTTCCCGGCGTGTCGCTGGTTTTTGATTCCAGGGCGGACGGCGCGTCGAACAGGGCCGGATCCAGCCAGGAGGATTCTTCCTTGACGGACGCTGCGGAGGCGGCGGGCGAGCAGTCTTCTCGCCAGGCTTGTGATTCGAGGAAGGCCAGGGCGCACTCCCGCCAGCCGCTGGGCTCTGCTTCCAGCTGGGCTAACAAACGGCAATATTCGTCCCGCAGCAGATCGCCTTCGACCAGGCGATCCAGCAGCACCTGACGGGCCGCCTGGGAGCGGCGATCGTCGGGAGTCGATTCGCGTTGGGGGTCAGCGTTCATAGATTGGTCTCGGTAATTTCCAGGGTCGCCAGTTCCTCGCGAAGCCGGCCGCGGGCTCGATGCAGGCGAGCTTCGACCGCGCTTTCGCTCACGCCCAGCTGGGCGGCAATCTGGCGATAACTCCAGTTCTCCACATACTTCAGCATCAGCATTTCTGCGTCCCGCTGACGAAGCCGGGACATCGCTTCACGAACCCGTTGCCGCCGTTCGTCGGCCAGCAACCATTCCAGCGGATCGGGGTCCCGGCTATCGCTTTCGCTTGGCTGCTTCAGCTCGCCAAAACGCTGCGTCAGGTTCCTGCTGCGGCCCCGCTTGCGGCGGTACAACAGCGCCTGACGCACCGCCAGGCGATACAGCCAGGGCGGGTATTTTTCAGGATCTTCGGGCGGCGATTGGCTCCGCACGGCGGCCAGGGCCACCTCCTGCAGGACCTCGCGAACCTCGTCGGCGTTATTCAGGCGGGCGAATAAAATCGTCCGCAGCCAGCGTTCGTTCTCCAGGAGCACGCGCCGCCAGTCCACCGGACGCGGAGCGCCTGCGGCCTCGTTCGACGACGGTCGTGCGGGAGGTAAAGCTGTCATTTCTAAAGAGATAGTTGCCGCTGCCCGGCAAATCTTGCAGATTTTCTGGAAAGAAAAAACTGAGAAGAGGGGACGGCGAAGTTCGACGAATCCTGCGGCCGCCCCTGGCCGCACTCGCCAGCGTTTGGTCGACGTCCCAGAAAACTCCCGCCAAAGCCTGGCGACTTCGACTACCTGCTGGCTGACGCCCTGGCATGACCAGGACGAAGCTATTTTGCCCTGGTTTTCTGGGGCGCGTTCCTCGGTGGGACCGCCGACCTGCAAAGTCGCCAGAACGGCGTTCCGATCAGGGCGCGGCTGGCGACGGGACCGACGCTTCGTCCGCCCTGGCTCTGGTCGCGGCGTTCAGCAGTTTGAGCAGCGTCTCACGTACTTTCGGTTCGGCTCCGACTTCCAGGCAGCTGCTCCGTGCCCGCCAGCAGGTGTAGCCGCCCAGCTTGTGCTGTTCGGGCGGGGCCAGATAGCCGTCGCACCCATTGGCCAGTTCGATATTGAACGTGGCCGGCAGGGGGCTGTCCCGTTTAATGGCGAGGCCCGTGCTGGAGTAGACTTCGTTGGGGATGGCCGTGATGCCGAGCGAGCCCAGTCGCAGGGCCTGCAGTTTCAGCTCGCGGGTTTGCGGGCCTTCGCTCAACAGGACGGTTTCCCGGGCGTAGATTTCGTCGAGTTCGATCGGCTTCCGCCCTTTGTACGGCAGGAGATATTCTTTCGCCTCGGCGACTTCTTCTTTGCTCGGCGAGCGGATGTCCAGCGTCAGCAGCGATTCCTGCATGACGACCGGAACCCAGTCGAAGTACTCGATCCGCTCATACGCCCTCAAGGCGGCGGCCGATACATCGCGGGCGACCGTAAAGCGATCGTACTCGCGACGGGACGCTTCGGCGAAGTTGTTGCAGTTGGTGTCGCCGCTGGTGCCGTTGCTCATCAACCCGACAAAGGCGGGCTCCTTGTCGCCGGGCGCCAGACGTTCGGCAAGGATGTCGCAGAACGCGCCGAAGTAGTCGGCCGACAGGGACGGAGCGCCGGCGTAGTGGGTGGAGTAATTGCCCAGCAGGGCCAGCGGTTGGCCGCTGCGGGTCTGCACCGACAGCACCCAGACATCGGTGTCGGGCTTGCCGGTCGGTTTCAGAGCGTTCGGGTTTTGAAAGCCCGGGTTCATCTGGGCCCGATCGTTGTGCGTACCGCTGAAGCGATTGGTGCGGGCCGTGCCGGGCTTCATCAGGAAGCGTCGGACAAACACGTTCTTGGGATCGCTGTCCTTACCCCAGCCGATCCGGGCCGGCTGCAGTCGGGCGTGGGCCATTTGAATGCCTTTGGCGATCTGCGTCGGCAGGAACCGGCGGTAAGGTTCGTCGACGTCGCTGCCCAGGCAGCCGAAAACGCTGGGGGCCGAGTGGGCGTGGGTGGCGGAGATCAGCATCTGGGAGACGGGAATGCCGGTCGCCTTGCTGGCGGCTGCTTTCGCCTCGTCGAGCAGATCTCGCGGGATCATGCAGCTGTCGACCACCACGATCGCCGCCTGGGCGACGCCGTCATCGAGGACCAGACAGCGGGCATGCAGCCGATCGACAATGGTGCTGGATGTTCTTTCGCTCATCCCGCCGTTCACAATGACGGGCAACTGCAGGGGGGTGATATCGATCGCCATGGCTCCGGCCCGGAACTGCCGCGGCGAATCGGCCGCCTGGCTCCAGGATGCGCAGGAAACCAGCAGTAGCACTAGCGACAGAAAACGCTTCATGGATAACCCTCCCGTTGCAAATACGGCCCACAGGCCGCCCCAAACGGTTGGTTATTCTAAGCGGCCCCGATTCACGCTGCCAGCAGCAACGGCAGAAAGCGTACGCAGGGAAGGGCTGCAGCGGCGCCGCAGGAAAGAGCGAGCCCGCAGGGCGAAAGAGGAGGAGTGGCGGCGGAAGAAAGCGGGCGAAAGGCCGGCTTAGCGCTCGCACGTTTTTTCCAGGCGAACCCGGTTGCCCAGGCGATTGAAATCGACGGTGTTCATGAAGCTGCGCATCAGCATCAGGCCGCGACCGCAGGGCTTTTCCAGGTTTTCGTCAGCCGTCGGGTCGGGCACGTCTTCAGGGCGGAAGCCGGGGCCTTCATCTTCGATTTCGATGTGCAATTCACTGGCCGAAACGCGATAGTCGATGCGGACCCGTTTTTCGGCGTTGTTGTCGTTGCCATGTTTGATGGCGTTGACGACTGCCTCTTCGATGGCCAGATGCACAGCGAAGACGTCCTGCTCGCTCCATGCGTAACTATGGAGTTCTGCCAGCACTTCATCGATGACCTGTTTGGCGGCCTCCGCTTCGCTGGGAATGTCGTTCTGGCGAGTCGTCCACTGAGGATGGTCCATGCCTTTGGCCTGCAATCCAGGAATATCGAGCATTATGGCCGTGGAACGTGCGAAGTCGACAGCCAGGAAGAGTCTAGATAGTTTTCACGTGCACGCCAACCAATTAACACAATTCCTATGAAAGGCGCTTGCAGATCTTCGTCTGCCGGTTCCCGCTGGCATCAACTAAAATGAATTGAGCGCTTCGGATTCGCTGTCTTTGATGTCGAACAACTGGTTCAGGCGGGTAATCACGAACACTTCGTAAATTTCCGGCCGCAGGCTGCTGAAGCGAAGTTTACCGCCGACGCCTTTGACTTTGTTGTTGAGCACAATCAGTTTGTTCAGCGCGGCGCTAGAGAGAAATTCAACATTGGTGAAGTTCAGCAACAGGTTCTTGCGGCTGTCCTTTTCCACCAAATCAAACAGTTCCTGGCCCATTTCCTGAATGTTGACGGCATCGAGAATCTTTTTATCTACGAAGCGCACAACCGTAACGCCGCCAACCTCGTTGATTTCCAGGTGCTGGTTGTCGGACATGCATCGGTCTCCCTTGGGGCAGTGTCGCCGGCTGGCGGAAAAAAATGGTTAGCGCCGCCGCAGGATGGATCGCGCAGTAGCGGCTGCAGAGAACGGGGCGGAAACGGGAAATGAGGATTAGAAGCTCACTCCGTCGCTTCGAGTTCCGCCGATTATAATAGAATTTCGCCGGTATGTGTCAACGACGGAATCTTCCTGCCGGCTTCGCTTAGTGGGCCTCTGTCGCGGTTCGAATCACGGCGTGGTGCAACAGCAGAAAATTCAGGCCCTGATACTCCGTGACCTCGCCAATCACCTTCCAGTCACGCTGGGTTCGCGAGTCGCTCATCACCGTGGCGACCCGCTCCAGGTTCAAGTTTTCCAGCAGGCGAAACCCCTTCTCCTCCCCCTGGGGGATAAACTCAAAGCGATCGCCTGCCGTGTGGAAGCGTCCCTCCATTTCCAGTCGCGTTCCTTCCCGCACCCGTTCTGTCGCCGGACTCTTTGTCGGAGCGATCGGGTCGTCCGCCAAGGCGGAAGCGACCGGGCATCCCCCCAGAATGACAGCGACCAGCAGCGGCAGGAACGAGCGGGCGACATGGGCTGACTGCTTGAACATGGAAAGTCTCTCTCGCTTCCTGTGACCGGACAATGTCTGCAGGCAAAATCTCCCGCAGTGAACTCTACCTTACAAACGGAGACGCGCAGCAGTGCTGTTCTCATTGCCCCGATGTGGCATTCTCGCGACGTCTGCTGTGGTGAAAAGTCCCCATCCCTGTCGTTGTCAGTCCTTTCCTGAACGCGGAAAGAGGGTTGCAAGTGACTGTTGGTAAAAGGTTTGCGTTGCATTGCTTCCGATGGCAGGGGAGTTCTGGCGCGGTCGTTGCACAGGTACAGGACAGACGACGCCGGGCTTTTTGCGGTGTCGGCGACAACTGCGGAGGCGGTCGTCGTATTCTCCTTCGCATGGACGCCGTCGCTGCCAGCGAGAGACCTTATGCCGCGCCTGCCGTTTGTTTCGACCTTCTCTGTTTCCCGTCGCCGTCTTTGCCTGGTCGGTATGGCCGTGCTGTACCTGCTGCTGAACATCGCTTCCGCCAAGGCCGCCACCCAGATCATTGTGGAAACGCAAAGCGGCCGTTCGTTCGCGGGTTCGGTCGACGCCCGCACCAATCTGCAGAGCCTGTGGCTTCGCAGCCAGGGTCCGTCGACCACCGTACTGCGGCCGATCCAGTGGGGCCGCATTCTGGCCGTGGCGACTGCCGACCGACGCTACACGGCTGAAGAATTCCGCCAGGCCGCCGAACAGATCGACATGGCTGGCCAGGAAGAAGAAGCTTCGCCCGCCGCGGCGCCGACCTCGACCGTTTCTTCCAGCATGACGATCGCCGAGCGAGTGCAAATGGGCCTGGCCCAGGAACGGGCCGTGCAGAACGTAGAGTTCGACGCACGCATTGCCAACTGGGATCGCGACGCCGAGATCGACGGCCTGGAAATTCGGCTGGCCGTTTACGACGCACGCGGCAAGCGGCTGCAGATAACGGGTGTGGCCGAAGTGGAACTGCTCGGCATCCCGCCGCAGCGTCTGACCCGTCGCGCTCCGTATGCTGATGAAGGGCTGGTGCGACTGGGACGCTGGAGCCAGCCGACAACGCCCGGCGATTTTGACGAGGGCGACGCGATCTTTCGCCTGGAGAATCAGGGAGGCGCCTGGTCCGACCAGCCTTCGCTGAGCCGATTCGGCGTCGTCACCCTGCGATTCATCGTCCCCGGACAGGGCGTGCTGGAACGTCGAATCGAAGGCATCCGCATCGAGCCCTTCTCGCCGATCGCCCCCTAAGGCGTCCCGTCGTGGACCTGGCGACAAGTCCTTGGGCTCTCTCGCAGAACTAAGGGAACGGTGACCAGGTTAGTGGTGCGTCAAGTTTCCATTTCAGGTTTGGCCATTTTCGCGCGAGCCGCTGTTCCTTTTAGTTAACCGTGGCTATCGCCAAAACGGCTAATTGGAAGAACCCGAACTCTTTGCCTTGACGCAGCATTAGTGATGGGAAGCGGGACCTGTGGGCAGGTCAGCCTCGCAAAGCCGAGGTGCTACTTCTTGTCGTAGTACACGGAGACGCCGGACCGCACGACCAGATACTCGGGCGAGGCGAAGCGATCGACGGTCAGCGTTCGCTGTTCAAAGTCGGCAACCGCCGCGGCGGTAACGGCCGTATTCTGCAGCGACAATCGTTGCAATCGACGCAGGGCCAGCAGCGGCGGGAACACGGCGTCGGTCACCGCCGTGCCATCGAGCTTCAGCACCCGCAGGTTCCCCAGGGCGGCCAGCGAGGCGGCGCCTTTGTCGGTGACCTGGGTATTCGACAGGCTCAGTTCGCTCAGCTGACGATTATTGGCGGCCAGTACTTTCAGCGTGTCGTCGCCAATCTGCGTGTCGTACAAACGCAACGTCTGCAGGCCCGGCATGTAGGCCAGGAGCTTGCAGCCTTCGTCGGTAATCTTGCTTGCTCCGGCGTCGAGCGACACCACATTCGGCAGGCCGGCGACCTTGGCCAGCGTTTTGTTGCCGTGCTGCTCGCCCAGGCAAACGTAGATCGAAAAGCTCTTGCCGTGTTCGACCAGATCCAGGGCGACCCCTTCGGCCGTTAGTTGGTCGGCGATCGCCTGGGCCGGATGGACGGGCTGATCGGGGGCCTTCTCATCAGGCGCCGCCGCACGGGCTTGACCCGTAAAAGCCAGGGCCGCAATCGCCAGCAAAACACAATAGCAACGGAATTTCATAGTGCGTATGGATGGGAAAAGGGGCAGGAGAATCAGTCGAATTCCAGGAGGGCAGAAGCAGTCTGCTGCCTTCATTCAGGCAGGCTGCAGGTCGTCGTTCGTTCCGCCGTCAAAATGCCAGCCGCAATGCAGCCAGACGCCGAGGAATAAAGGACAATCGTCGTGCGGAGCGTGCTCTCCCTGCGACAGGAAAAACCCGTTCTGCACCTACTACCCTATCTTAACCTGCCAGGATTCGACTGTCTCCCCCCTCGCAGGCAGGGACAGAAGGCGGGCTCGCTCAGGCCGAATCGGTCGACGCTCCCACATAACGGAAGCGGGGCGTCTCCTGGCCGTCGATGACGACCGTTTCGCAAAACATGGCCAGCGGGCGAACCCACAAGCTGCGGTCCCCATAGCCCTGCCGATACACGACCAGTTGCTCTTCCGTTTCGCTATGCCGGGCGACGCCCAGCACTTCGTAGTCGGCCCCTTTGTAATGACGGTACGATCCGATTGGCAATTCCGACATCGACGACTCCAGCAGAAAATCAGCAGCGGGCGGCAAGCCTTGACGCCGGGTCTGGGGCGCAGGCACAGCCGGTCAGTTTAACCGGGATACCTCCACCGGGGACGGGGCGGCTGGCGAGCGGACGGACGGTTGCTGTGGTGCATGGGCCAATCGCCGCACGATTGTCGCCGGGCCAATTGTCCCGCAAAGGACGGTGGTCAATCGTTTCCTCCAGGACGCGTTCCCTGTCGCTACCTTGCCGCGCACTCGACTGGCAGTGCTCGCCCCCCTAGAATTCTACCAGTTCTGGCGTTGGCGTTACCTGACAGGCGCCCTTCGCCCAACAGGGAGTCGAGGAAAATTATGAGCCTGAAGCAGATACTGCACCGCCAACTGATCGCTGCCCGGGAAACCAGCGAGAAACTGCTGGAAGATTTCCATACGCCCGAACAGTGGACGAAACAGGTGTGTGACGGCTCGAACCATGCGCTATGGTTTGCGGGCCACATGGGCGTTTCCGACAATTTCTGGATCTCGCTGATCGCCCCCGAACGCAGCCAGGAGAACGCCGAATTCCAGCGACTGTTCGGACTGGGATCGCAGCCCAGCGCCAATCCCCAGGATTACCCGTCGCCGGAGGAAGTCCTCCAGGTGATGCGCGAACGACGCCAGGTGCTGCTGGAGATTCTGGCCGATCTGACCGAGGAGGACCTGGCCCGCCCCACGCCGGCCGGCACCCCCGAGTTTCTGCCCGACCTGGGCGGCGTGCTGGAAACGGCCATCTGGCACGAGGGGTTACACAGCGGTCAGCTCACCGTGCATCGCCGCGCTTTGGGCCACCAGCCACTCCAGTAAAGTCGCCATCGATCAACGCCGCGACAGTTTGCCGCAGACAAAGTGCGTGTCCTGTCTGCGCAGGGCCGTATAATGGAGGGTAGGCAAGCAACCTAAGCCCACTCCTCTTTTGCGGTGGAAGGAGCGAATCATGAAATTTCGCAAGATCCTGTTCCCGACCGACTTTTCCCACACAGGCGACGCCGCCATGGCTGTGGCGACCGCGCTTGCCCGCGATAGCGAAGCGGAATTGCTGATCGTCCATGTCGAAGAGGCCCCGCCGACCTACGAAGGGGCTTTGTACTACGGCATGGTGATGCCCGACACGGCCGCCCAGCAGCAAATGCTCGACTCTGTCCGGCCGACCGATACGCGCGTGGCCTGCCGGCGATTCCTGCTGGAAGGGCCGCCGGCCCAGGCGCTGGTGCAGTTTGCCGCAGAGGAAGGCGTCGACCTGATCGTGATGGGCACGCACGGCCGCACCGGTCTCAGTCGGTTACTGATGGGGAGCGTCGCCGAAGAAGTCATACGGCACAGCAAAGTTCCCGTGCTCAGCCTTCGCCACGACGCCCAAATGCTGGTTGAAGACGAATCGCCTGCAGATTAATCCAAAGAAGAATGGAACGCTGAGGGGCCGGAGGAAAACGAGGAGAGAGTTCTTTCGTGTCCACGAATGGCTGTCGCCCCACCTTCGCCTCGCTGGCTTTCCTTCTGGGTGCGACGTCGTTTGTGGTGACGATCCGATCGACTCCCGCTCCTGTTTCTTCTCCTGGGTTGCTCCCGTTTCTCTGCGGTGAACCTTTCTTCTGAGTCGCTTTACTTGCCAGTAACCCAGGCGGCCTGGGCCGGCGAGTTGGCGATGTCGTTCAGTTCCAGCCGCAGCGGCGTGGTCCGCACGTTGTTGTCGATGGTGAGGGTCAGCCGATGCTGGCCCGACGGCAGATCGAGCGTCGTTTCTGAATCCAGCGGCGTCGGCTTGCCGTCGACCCATAACGCCAGTCCCGCCGTATCCTGGCAGACCAGGCTGATCGGCCCCGCTTCCGTCACTTCCAGGTCGCAACGCACCACGCTGGTCGGCGGCACATTACCCCAGGGAGTAAACCGCGGCAGCCCTTCCAGGGGAGTATCGCCCGAAACTTTGGCGTACAGCGGTTGCCAGGACAGGGCCGGGTCGTCGGTGGCGGCCGTGTCGAAACTGGTGCGGTTGAGCCGCTTGTGTCCGACCGCCGTCCAGATCAGCTTCTCAAAGCGCCGGGCGACACGATCCTGCCCCACGGCGTAATCGCCTTTGCCGAGTTCCGACAGGAAGCGAACCAGGTCGGTGAGCTCCGCCCGGGTGAGCAGATCGACGGCGCCTTCGGGCATCAGGGAGCGGCCTTCGCGGCGGGCTTCGATGGCGTCGAGCGGGGTGGCGATCTCCCGGTCGTTGGCGTCCCGCAGGACCAGCTCTTTGTCGGTCTGTCGCAGGAACACGCCCGACAGCACCTGGCCTTCGTCGGTCATGATGGTCAGGGAGTGGAAGTTCTCTTTGATCTTTTTGTTGGGATAGATGAGCGATTCCAGCAGGTAATCGACCGGGGCGCTGCCGCCGATGCTGGCAAGGTCGGGACCAACGCGGCCGCCGGCTCCGCCAATCGCATGACAGGCCTGGCAGTTGAGGGCGGCGCGGCGATAGATGTCCTCGCCGTGGATCGGGTTGCCCGCCTGGCGAACGTCGGCGACGATCTGTTCAAACTCGTCCGGTTCCATGGCGTTCCAGCCCCGCTCGGTCAGCGAGCCGGCGTTGCGCAGCGCTTCGATCGCTGCCGGCGCCTGCTGGGCGGCTCGTTGGGCTTCGCGAATGGCCAGCCGCGCCAGGTCGGGCGGCAGCTGCTGGTCGGTCAAAGCCTTGACCAGCGCGGCGGCGCCCTGCTTGCGCGACAACAGGGCCGCGATCAAAGTCGACGGGTCCAGGTCGGCCGGAGCCGCCTGCAGTATCTCCACCGCCAGGCTGGCGGCTTGCGACAGATCGAGCGCAGCCAGCGCCGCAGCCGCTTGTTGCCTGGCGACAAACTGCGGATGCGTCCGGGCGATTTTCGCCAGCACCTCGACGCTGTCCGGTCCGCCCAGCTGGGCGACGGCCGTGATCGCGGCCGCCCTGGCCGGTGAATCTTCGGCCTCTTCGGCCAGCTTTTCAATCGAGGACCGTAACGGTTCAACTTCCCAGGCGCCAATGGCGGACACGGTCGCCAGCTGCAGGGCCGGGTCGTTCAGCAGCAGCAGGTCGCCCAGCTTGCTGATGTCCGAGGCTGGTCGCGTTTTCAGACGGGTGGTGTTTTCGACCAGCGCCTGCAGCAGGGCCGCCTGCTGGGCCGGCGAGGTTTTGGCCCGGGCGACGATCAGCTCCAGCACGCGGCCTAACTCG
Source organism: Lignipirellula cremea (assembly GCF_007751035.1). Lineage (NCBI taxonomy): Bacteria > Pseudomonadati > Planctomycetota > Planctomycetia > Pirellulales > Pirellulaceae > Lignipirellula > Lignipirellula cremea. The sequence goes on from NZ_CP036433.1 coordinate 1,783,503, forward strand.
GCAGGGCCGCCGAGCGAGGCGATGACTTCCAGCAGTTCATGATGCTTCTCGGGCGGAGCAGTTTCCTCTTCGATCTGTTTGAGCAAAAGCGGAGCCAGCTCCGATGCTTCGGCCGACTGGGCGGCGAACATCAACTGGCTCACGCTATTAAACTTCAGCTCGCCCGCGATCACCGCCGGCAACCAGTACGGCTGCAGGTCCCGCATCGCTTGCCACAAGGCGAAATCCAGGAACCGGTCGACCGGCTGGTCGAGCGCCGCCAGGGCATAGACGGCGGCCTGCGCCGACTCCATACGGGCCAGCGCCCGAACCGCTTCCAGGCGCACTTGCGGATGCGGGTCGAGGGCGCCAGCGGCCATCATCGGCAGCGGCTGTTCAAACGCATCGCGCCAGCGATAGAGCACGCGCATGGCGGCCGCCCGGACATGATGGTCGGGCGAGCCCAGCAGTTCCCGCAGTAACCCGGGCGAAGGGTGACGCACGCACTGCAGCGTCCACAACGCTTCCAGGCGATGGTGTTCATAACGCGGGTCGTCGGATTCCAGCTCCGACAGCCACTTCTCCAGCGGCTCCACCACCGCGCCGGCGCCGCGGGCCCGCAGCACCATTTTGGCGTTCTGCCGCACCCAGGGCTCGGTCGATTTAAGCTGGTCGAGCAGTTCTTCCATGCCGGCCGTAATCAGGTGCGGCGGCGACAGCAGCGGCCGGTCTTTTGCCGTGACCCGCCAGATGCGGCCATGCGTATGGTCGCGGCGTTCGTCGCGAAAGTCGACCTCGCCATGCTGGATGATCGGGTTGTACCAGTCGGCAATGTAGATCGCGCCGTCGGGGCCCATTTTGACATCGATCGGGCGGAAGGCGGTGTGGCTGGACTTGATCAGTTCCGTCTCTTGCCGGGAGACATACCCGGAGCCGTTTTCAGAAACGACGAACCGGCAAACGCGGTGGGCGCGGAAGTCGTTCGTCAGCATGTTCCCTTGCCAGTCGTCCGGCAGATGGGCGCCGCCGGCGATCTCCAGGCCGCAATGTTTGGGGCTGCCGGGATTCAAACCCTCCAGCCGCCGCGGGGCGCCCGGCGAAGCCACGAACACGCTGCCAGGGAAGGCGTAATTGATCCCTTCGCCATAGGCGCCGTCGGTCACAAACGACTGACCCCAGTCGTCGAACTGGTGCCCCCAGGGATTTACAAAGCCGCGGCAGAGCACATCCAGGTCGAACGTTTCTGGGCGAAATCGCCAGATGCCGCCGCCGTTGAGTCGCTGCACGCCTTGGGGCGTTTCGACATGGCTGTGGATGTAAATCGACTGGTTCATGTAGAGGGCGCCGTCGGGTCCCCACTGCAGCGTGTGCAGCAGGTGATGGGTGTCTTCGGTGCCAAAACCAGAGAGCACCACGCGGCGCCGATCGGCTTTGCCGTCGTGGTCGGTGTCGCGCAGGTGGATGAGCTCGGTGCTGTTGGCGACGTAGGCGCCGCCGTCGCCTGGCGCCACGCCGGTCGGGATCAGCAGTCCCTCGGCAAAGACGGTCGTCTGGTCGGCGGAGCCGTCGCCGTTCCGGTCTTCGACGATCAGGATTTTGTCGTTCGCCTGCTGGCCTGGCTTGACCTGGGGATAAACTTCGCTGCTGGCAATCCAGAGCCGGCCCTGGGCGTCGAAGTTCATCTGGATCGGTTTGGCGATCAGCGGATCCGAGGCGTACAGGTTCACCTCGAAACCATCGGCCACCACAAAGCTGGCCCGTTCCAGTTCTGGATCCGGGTCAGGGATATCGCGCAGGTCGCGCTGGGCCAGCGCGGAACCGGGCAACGCCCAGACCGCAAGGAGACAAACAGCGGCGAAGCAGATAGAGAATTTCATAATATCGACGCCAGGGGCGCTTAGGGCGAGTCTTCGAGGCGAATCAATTCAAAGCGATGCGGCACAGGACGCTGCAGGCGGAAGATGCTGTTTTCTTTCTCTTCCACCAGCGGGTCAAATTGCGGAACTTCCGCCGCGTTGTTCCCTTGTTCGTGCTGGCGGAACAGAAACAGGTACGTTTCGTTCTGGGGCCGATGCCGATGAAAGAACAGGGTGTTCTTTTCATGGATCGCTTTCCGCAGCAGCCGCAGCTGTTCGTAACTGTAGGTCCGGCGGAAGTCGACGCCGCGGCCCCAGTGTTCATGGGTGGCGGCGATCAGCGGCTTGCCGTCGACCTGCAGACCGTAACGTCCCGGAGCCAGGCCGTCGACCCGTAACCGGGCCTGCGGCGCCAGCAGGTCGGCGCCCACTGGCGAGTTGGCTGGCGCCGGCAGCGTCGGCAATTGCGCATCGACTGCAGTGAAAGAAAGCGACGTCGGGCCGGCGACAACGTCGCTGGCGACGACTCCGCCGGATCGGGGTGGATCGCTTTCTTCGACATCAAACGCCATCCACCAGGCCGCTGGCGTAACGCCCAGCGCTTTGGCCAGGATAGGGGCCGTCCGCCAGTAACCATAGGGCGAGAAGTGCACGCCGTTGTCGGTCAGCTGTTCCAGCGGGGCCGAAGAATTCTGTTTGGCCGGCTCGCCCAGAGGCTGCAGGAAGTCAATGTAGGTCAGATCCCGCGCTTTGGCGGCAGCCTGCAGGACGCCCGCATACAGGGGGAGCGCCTCGTTGTAGGCGGCCGGATCGGGCAACGGCGGACCCAGGTTTTCGTACCGATACGGCGAGAGCAACACGATCCGCGCCGAGTGTTTTTGCAGTTCGTCCAGCAGGCGATCCATGTCGAGCATAAAGGCCGCCACTCCGGCCGCGCCCGCATGGGCAGCGTTCCCACCGTAAGCGATAATGATCACCGTCGGCTCGCACAACTCAACGTCGTGCAGCAGGCGTTTAAAGCCGTCGTCGGGTTTGCCGAACAACGCCCGGGAGTGGCCGCGGGCCGTATCGCCGCTCCAGCCCAGGTTGCGAAACAGCACCGGTTGCTCTCGCGGAGCGGTGCTCAGCAGGGTCTCCAGAAAGTCGTGCGTTTGCATCCGCTCTACAAAGGTCGAACCCAGCCAGACGACCCGGTCGCCGTCATGCAGTTGGAAACCCGATTCGTTCGCTGCAGCGCCGGCCGGATCTTCGTCCGCATCGAGGACGGCGTCCTCACGGGCGTCTTCTGCTTCGTCCGCCGGATCGGCGCCGCGCGTTTCTGTTTCCTGGGTTTCCGTCGCCTGGGTTTCCGTCGCCTGGGTTTCCGTCGCCTGGGTTTCCGTCGCCTGGGTTTCCGTCGCCGGTGGCGCCGCGGCGTCGACTTCTGCGACAGCGCTGGCGGACTCGGCGGGCAAGTCGGGATCTGCCTGGACAGGCAAGGCGATCGCTGACAGAAGCAGCAACGCGACCAGCAGCAGAGACCCAGGGGATAGCCAGGGCGGAACGCTTCCGGCCCATAGTGGATGGCGGCTGCACCTGTTCCTGGAGGTGTTCATAGAGAGCCCAAACATGTGGCAACGCATCCTGCGAGTTGTGGTGGGAGACCACCCGAACGTTTGCGATCGTAAATTAGCCTGGCGATCGCAAACCGGGCCGTCGTGTTCAGCAATGGAAGCGACGAAGGGCCTCATGCGGTTAATATTGGCGAGAGACGGCTTCGCAATTTACTCGATCCATTCTACATGCAGAGAGACCGCACCGCGAACTTCCTCGTGCACATTATCTTCCCCGCAGAGAATCACGGACCAAAGGCAAGCATCGCGGGTCCACTCCGCGATCAATCGGGAGGGGGAAGTTTGTATTTCCTGCAGTATCGGGTCTGACGCGCGGCGGGTCAACTTGGAAAATCCTCCCCGCTTGCCGACAGCAATTCTTGCATCTGGCGTTTCCTGCCAGATGCAAGCCTGGTGTTCGACGCGTCAGGATGATTGCCGGCCGTCCGATCACACGGCCGAGGGCAAAGTCTTTCACCACGCACCAAAGTTTCCACGGGACCCGTTCCGGAAGATTTTTCCTTAAGAAAAATTGTCGCACCCATGAGCGAAATCGCGGCGTGGTTGCCTCCGCACCCAAGCAATCCAGGCTTTTTTCACGAAGCTTCGTTCCCTGCCTCGGCGACTGGTACGACGATTGCACTTGTCTGACATAGGACACTTACCCACCTTGCTGCGACTCAAGCCGTGCAAGTTTTTCATAAAACGATCACACTCCCTTCAATTCAATCCAGGACGGAAGGAACACTCCGATGCTTCCCGCCACCACCGAACGCGTTGCTGTGAATACGCCCGACTGTATCAACGAGAAAATTCGCCGTCGGACCGATGAGCACATCGCCTATTACGCCCAGGCCAGTCGCGCGGCGATTGATGCCCGGCTGTTGGAACTCGACGAGGAATGGGATATCGAACGCACCCTGGAGACGAACGCCGCCGCCGTGTCGCTGGTGGGGCTCACGCTGGGCGCAACGGTCAGCCGTAAATGGTTTCTCTTCCCGGGCGTGGTCGCTGCCTTTTTGATGCAGCACGCGGTGCAGGGCTGGTGCCCGCCCGTTCCGCTTTTTCGCCGGCTGGGCATTCGCACCGCGGCCGAGATCGCTGAAGAGCGGTACGCCCTGAAAGCACTTCGCGGCGATTTCCGCCAGGTGTCCCAGGAAAGCGCCGATGGGCCCTGCGCCCTGGAAGCGATTGAAGCGGTCCGCATGTAATCCGCCTGCGGCAGCGCCCGGATGGTGACGAACGGCCGGCGCAGTTAGAAAAGAGAAGTTGTCCGGCTTGCTGGGAAAACGCATTCCCAGCCTTCGAGACCGGCGACGTCCCTTTTTTCCTTCCTGCCTGGAAAGTTCCATGATGAAAGCTGCCTTGTGGATGCTGCCCCTCCTCTTAACCTCCTGCTTTGCTCTTAGCCAGTCAGCGGATGCTGCGGAACCTGGCGCGGAACTCCCTTACCAGTATCCGCTGATTAAAGATTATGGCGGCGTGCTGCACATTCCCGACGCGGCCCAAACGCCCCGGCCAGGCTCGAAAGTGGTGATCGACATCACCTCGGGCGATCGGACGGGCGACGTGTTGAAAGGGCTCGGCCGTGCGGCCCTGGTGCTGAATCTGTTCGCCCAGGCAGGCGTGGAGGACTCCTGTAAAGTGGCGATAGTGCTGCATGGTGCGGCCACCAGTGCGGCTCTTTCCCATCAGGCGTACGCAGCCCACACGCCGGTCGCGAACGACGTTTCGCGGATTGCGACCAACCCTGACCTGGAGTTGATCCGCCGGCTACGCCAGGCCGGCGCGGAAGTTTACGTGTGCGGCCAGGCGATGGCCAAACGGGGCTACGCCGTGAAAGACGCGGCGCCGGAAGTGACGGTCGCCGTTTCCGCCGCTATCGTGAACATCAACCTGCAGAACGCCGGTTACGCCATTCTGACGTTCCACTAACGACCATGTGTTCGATCGCTCCCACGCTCGCCCGTTGGGTTCGGCGGCGCCGACCTGCGCCCGTTCAGGCGAACAGCCAGCGGGCCAGCAGGAAGTACATGGTGAGCGTCATCATGTCGGTCGCGGCCAGAGCGATCGGCCCCGAGGCGACTTGTGGTTCCCGCTGCAGGTAGCGCAGCACGTTCGGAATCAAGGCGCCAATCACGGCCGCGAACGTCACTCCGCCGGAGATACCGCCGAACAGGCAGAGAGCCACCTTCCACTGTCCTAGCCACACCATGGCGGTTGCGGCGATACAGGCGGCGCTGGCGATGCCCAGGAACAGACCGGTTCCGCCTTCGACCTGCAGCTTGCGAAAGATCGCCTCGAGGGTCGGCTGTCGCCCATGCAGTCGCTGCAGGGACAGGCTGACCGATTGGATGCTGACGCTTTCCGCCAGCGCCAACACGACCGGGATAAACAGGGCGAGCGCGACGACTTTCTCCAGTTCGGCCTGGAAGAAACCGGAAAGAACCGCCGCCATGATCCCGCCGGCAATGTTGGCGATCAGCCAGGGAAAGCGGTTCTGGAACCCCGCAAAAGACGACTCCTGCTGCGACGCCTGGAGTTTCACGCCAATCAACTGAAACAGGTCGTCGCTCGCTTCCCGGCGATCCAGGTCGGCCAGTTCGTCGGTATACAGCTCCACATCGACCACGCCCAGCAGGCGGTTCTCGGCGTCGACGACGGGAAACGCCAGCAGCCGATACAGAATGAAAAACTCGCAGGCGTCAAAGACGGTCGCGGTCGACGGAATGCATGTCGCCGGGTGGATCATCATCTCCCCGACCTTGCGATCCAGGGCGCTCATCAGCAGGCGCCGGGTCGGCACTACGCCCAGCAGGCGGTCTTCTTCGTCGACCACGTAAAAATAAACCACGCGGCCCGCTGGCGGATTCTCACGAATGGCCGCCAGCGCTTCGGCCGCGGTCAGGTGGACCGGCAGCCGGGCGCACTCGGTCCGCATGTGCTGGGTGACCGGGTCATCCAAATCCATTCCAAGCGAAGTCTCAGTCGCCATAGTCGATCCATCGGAAGGGCAAGTTGTCAAAGCGAGTACATCGAGGGGGGAGCAAATCCGTCAGCAGGGCGCGAGGAGGGCCTCTTTCGGCTTAACCGGGAGACGTTTCTTTTGCGGGACGAAAAACGACGTTCCTGCATCGGCCTCAGGCAAAGGGCCAGAGCTTGTTGGCGACGCCGCCCAGAATCCAGCGGCGATCGTCGTTGTTGAAGAACGGGATCTCATCCCGGTAGAGCGCCAGGGCCCGGGCGTAGCCGCAAAACTCCTCCACGGCGGGCCAGTCGGACCCCCACATCAAACGCTCCGGGCCAAACGCGTCATAGAGTTTTTTTACCTGGTCGAACGTATCCTTGTAAGGGTAGGCTTGCCGCGAAAGGCGCCACAGGTGGCTGATTTTGACATGCACCCGCGGGTAGCGGGCCAGTCGCAGCAGTTTGGCCAGTTCCTGCGGCTGGTCGATCGGGCACCAGGCCATATGGTCGATGCACACATTGAGCTGGGGGTGGCGTTCGATGACCTTTTCCACTTCGGGAATCCGCTCGACCGGGCAGAGCACGCACAGCGGAACCTGCAGCTCGATCGCTTTCGCGCAGATCAGGTCCATCTGTCGGCGGTCGTTGATCCAGTCTCCTTCGGGACCCGGATAGGGACTCAGCCGCACGCCGTGGTAGCCGTAATCTTTGACCCAGCGGGACAGGTCGGCCGGCGCCGTGGCTGACTGCGGATCGATCCGGCAGACGCCCTGGAATTTGGCCGGATGCTCCTTCACCACGGCGGCCGCATAGCGGCAGTCCCACAGGTAATACACCACATGCACGATCACCGTATGGGCGACGTGGTTCTGTTCCATCAGCTGCAGCAGCGGACCAGGCAGAGCGTCTTCCGCCGGCGGATTCTCCAGGCTGTCTGGCCAGGGATATTTCGGGTCGTTCTTCCAGACGTGAACGTGCGGGTCGATGATCTTCAAGGGCGGTGTCTCCCGGGGCGGTTCAGCCAGGGCCGGACGCACGGCCCACGCGGCGGCGCCGGCGGCCGCTCCGCCCAGCAAAGTGCGACGATTCAGCAGCGCATTCGACGTCAGGAAATTGTGCGGCAAGGAATTTTGCGGCAGGGCATCCATCGGCGGCCTCTCAACAAAAGGGACGAACAACAGCAGACTAGCCCCTGGGAATGCCTACCCGGCGAGCAGTCCCTGCAGGTGCAAAGCGACGCAGTCGGCGAGCCGATCCGGGTTGTAGCCGCCTTCGAGCAGGCTCACCAGCTTCCCCCCGGCGTGTTCGCTGGCGACGCCGCGAACAATGCGGGTGAGCTCACCAAAGTCTTCCGTCTCCAGTCCCAGCGAGCCGACCGGGTCTTGCCGGTGCGCATCAAAACCGGCGCTCAGCAGCACCAACTGGGGGCGGATCTTCCCGGCAAAGTCGACCAGTTCGGATTCAAACCGGGCGAGGAAGTCTTTGCGCGATACGCCCATGGCGAATGGCAGGTTGCGTGTTCCGCCCAGGCCGGGGCCGGCGCCCGTTTCGTCCTTGTCGCCGGTGCCTGGATAAAAGGGAAAGCGATGCGAAGAGAAGAAGCCGACCTGGCCGTCGCGGTAGAAGGCGTCCTGCGTGCCGTTGCCGTGATGCACGTCCCAGTCGATGATCAGCACTCGATCGAGGTCGAGTCTCTTCCGGGCGAACTGCGCGGCGATGGCGACGTTATTGAACAGGCAGAACCCCATGGCGGCCTGTTCGACCGCATGATGGCCGGGCGGACGGACGAGGCAGAGAGCGGTTTTCTCTTCGCCGGCGACGACCCGTTTGACCGCGTCGCAGGCAGAGCCGGCGGCCAGCAGGGCGATGTCGTAAGAGCGGGGCGACACGATCGTATCGGCTTCGATCCGACCGCCTCCCGCGGCCGCGTATTCAGCCACCTGGTCGATGTAGTCGCGTTCATGATTGAGGGCCGCCGTGGCCGGATCGCACGGCGTGCAGGCGATGCTGCGGCAACGCTCCGGCAGGCCCGACTTGTCCAGCAGGGCATCGATCGCTTCCAGCCGCCGGCGGTTCTCCGGGTGGTTGCCTGTGTCGTGCAGGCGAAATTTTTCGTCGCGATAGAGCAGCGTCATGGCGGGGTCCCTCAGGCGGCGCGGAAAGGGCGGCTAATTCACCTCGAGAAAGTACTTCGTCAAATGAAAGAAAACGGGCGCCGCGAAACAGACCGAGTCGATGCGGTCAAGCAGCCCGGCATGTCCCTGCACGAGCGTGCCGTAATCGCGCACGCCCCGGTCGCGTTTGATGGCCGACATCACCATGCCGCCGGCGAAACCCAGGATCGCCACAATCAGCGACATGCAGGCGGCGCCCCAGAAGGTGAACGGCGTCACCCACCACAGCAGAGCTCCGGCCAGCGCGGTGCTGGCGGCCCCTCCGAACAGCCCTTCCCAGGTGCGGCTGGCGTTAATCTCGGGAGCGATCACCCGCTTGCCCAGCAACTGGCCCCAGGCGTACTGGAACACATCGCCCAACTGCACCACCAGAATGAAAAAGAAGAGCAGGCCGGTCGGGCTGCCGTCCCAAAGCGGGCACTCGGCGAGATCGGCGTTGGGCGGGGCGCCCACGCGGGTCCGCAGCTGCAGGTCCAGCAGGGCCGGCGCATAGCTAAGCGAATACACGCAGATCAGCAGCCCCAGCTGGATCTTGGCGCTACGTTCCAGAAAACGCTTGGGGTCGCCCGACAGGGCGATCCGCGCCGGGATAAACAGGCTGGCGTAAACGGGAATGGCAATGCTGTAGGCTTCGTAATAGTCGCGTCCCAGCCCGACCAGAATGTATTGCGTGGGGGTGAGCAGGAAGAACGTCCAGAACAGCGTGCGATGATCGCCCCGCCGGGTGGGCGTCATGGTGATGTATTCCCGCAGCGACCAGAACGAGATCATGCCGAAGAGCGTAACGGTGGCGATGTAGCCGGCCCGCACCTCAAAATAGCCCAGCACCGACGCGGCCCCCAGCACGGCCCACATGACCCACCAGGCGTTGATCCGCTCGCGAAAGGTCCGCACGACCAGCGGGTTGACGATCGTTTCCGGCTGCCGCTGCAGGAACCAGCCCGCCAGGGCGGCCAGCAGGAGCGTGGTCATCACGCCCGCCAGCAGCACCAGGCTGGCGGAGCTTTGCCAGGCTGAAATCTGCGATAGCAGTAGCGACGATTCCATCATAAGGGTCGGCCTTTTAGCGGCGGGAACAAAAGGGAGCCAGGTCCAGGTCGGTTAGATTTCACGCAGCTGCAGAACGGCCGTGCGGGCGCGCTTGAGAAACTCGTTCTTCGACTCGCCCGATTCCAGCCAGATCGGAGCGCCGACGGTAATGCAGCTGAGCAACGGCACCGGCAGGAACTCGCCCCGCGGCAGCACGCGATTCAGGTTGTCGATATAAACGGGCACCAGTTCCAGGTCCGGTCGCTTTTTGCTGAGGTAGTACAGGCCGCTTTTGAACTCGCCCACTTCGTCGCCTGCGCTGCGGCCGCCTTCGGGAAAAACGATCAGGGAGAACTTTTCGCCCATTTCGCCAATCATCAGATCGACCGGGCTTTTGTGGACTTTGATTTTGTTCCGATCGATCAACAGGGCGTTGAACGAGCGGGCGATATGTTTGCGGACGAAGCCTTTGTCCCAGTAGTCTTTGGCGGCGACCGGGCGGGTGACATCGCGGACGCGGCCCGGCAAAGAGGACCACAGCACGAGTGCGTCGAGGTGGCTGGTATGGTTGGCGAAGTAGACCCGCTGGCAGACATCGGGCTGGCAGTCGACCCAGCGCATGGTGGCGCCGCTTAACAGTTTGGCCGTAATGGCCAGAATCGTCGCCGTAAGATTCATGCCAGCCGCGCGCCGCAACGAATGGTGTCGCAAGGCGTCGCTTTCCGCCGCCCTGGCGCCAGCAATTGCCCGCCGACAAGGCGAACCGCGGCGACCTGCGGCGAAGCGACGCTAACTGCAGGCATCCTAGCAAGCTTCCGCGTCGCGGTCACGGGGGGAGAGTCGAACGGCCGGTCGCCAGGCTGCCATGCCCGACGCCTGTACAGCAGGGATGAAGGCAGCGGAAACGGTTCGTTCAAACCAGGCGGAATGCTCCAGGAACCGGCTGCAAGTCTGAGGGTTGACGAGTTAAAGCGGACGTGCCTGCCCGAATTACGGTTTGGCGGCAGGTTCCGGATCCGGGATCGGCTTGACGGTAATAAAGACCGGCTCGCTGGCGTAGGTCGCTTTCATCACAAAATTGAGCGACACGTTCGCCATGACGGCTGCCATTTGCCGTTCGGCCGGTTCGGCGTTGTCGGCTGCTTTCAGCACAATGCTGCCGGTGGCGGCTCCGGCGGTAAGCAGCGTTTTGCTGGGGCCCGCTTCGACCGTGACTCCTTTGGGCAGAGAATCGCCGAATACTTTGTTCAGGTGGCGAGAGAGCATATCGAGCGAGACGTTCTTGTCGAACCCTTCGGCCCTTTCGATGGCGACTTCGATCGTTTGCGATTCGCCCGGGCTGAGCACCACTTCGGTCGTGCTAAGGTGTATGCCGCGGATATCGTTCGGCTCGCCGACGGAGACCGTGTGCGTTTCCACCGGCCAGTGGCCGCGACCGCCGCCGGGCTGGTACGTTTCCTGGTACACATGGGCGACCGCCGTCAGCTCGCGTACTTCCATCGCGGCGGCTGTCTGGTCATCGCCGTCTTTATCCTTGCTCTTATCGTCGGTGCTGGCGGCTTCAACTTCGATCTGGCCGACGCCGCGAATGATGAGATTGGCTGCGTCGGCGGAGGCTTTGGGCCCGGCCTGCAGCACAATGCAGCCGTCGACGCCTGAGGGCAGGATGCGGCCGCAGGCGGCCGTGACTTCGGGCGGCAAGCCATCGACCTGCAGCTGTACTTCGCCCTGGAAACCGTTCTTGCGATCGATCCGAACAAAAAGGATGCCGGGCATGCCGGGGGAGATGTGGGTTTTATCCGTATCGGCGTACAGGTCAAAGTACGGTTCGCTGCGGGTCGCCTGCAGGAAGTAGACAAAGGGCTCGCCGCCGCGGAGATGCAGGTCGCGGACTTCGACCACAAAGCGGCCGTCGGCCGGGGCGGTCCAGTTCTCGATCTGCGAGTCCGACGAGGTTCGCAGGAACAGCTTCATGTCGTCGTTCAGGGTCGCCTGTTTCCCTTCGGCCGTCAGGATGCGCAGGTGGGCGTCGATCCCCGACTGCATGCGCCGGGCGATGACCTCAAAGCTGAACGATTCCCCTTTTTTGGCGTCGAAAGCAAAGCAGTCGATATCGGATTCCGTTTCCAGCCGGCCGTTGACGCCTGCGGGAATCGTGATGGCTTCGGCGGTTTCGGCCAGGTTGTTGTCGCCGTTCGATTCCTGGAACAGCGGAAGATGGGTGACCAGCAGCGGCGCGGGATTGCTCTCCTGGTCTCCCAGGGCGAGGGGAGCCCAGAGCGGACCGGACGGGAGGTCGGCGGCCGGTTCAATCACAGCCGTTTCCGACGGCAGGTTGTCGCCTGTCAGCTGCAGCGTGGTTTTGGCTCCAGCGGCCACGCCCAGCGGGAAGGCATGGCGGACGAACGGTTTGTCGCTGACTTCGATGGCGTATTCCCAGTACTTGTTCCCCTGGTAACGCACATCGCGAATTTCCAGGTAATAATCGCCGTCCTGCTGGAACGCGTGGCTGAGGTAGGGGTCGCCGTCGAAGGCGTTATCCGAGGCAGCCAGCGTGACGCCGGCGCCGTTTCGCAGTGTCAGGATCGGGTCGGAGTGCGTCTGCAGGTCGTGGATTTTGTTCTGCAGCCGCATCGACAGCACATGGAAGGTCAGGGCGTCGCCGGCCTGGGCGTGGAACTTGAAAAAGTCGACGTCTTCGGCTGCTTCGATCACGCCGCACAGGGTGGCCGGAACGACGACGGCCTGGGCTTCTTCGAGCGTGTTGTTCTTCTTCGCTTCGGCGATGACGGGCTCGCGGGTGACGACCAGTTGTCCCAGCGTGCTGGCGCCGCGGGGGGTGATAATGCGAAAGTCGCGCACGCCCGGCAAGGCGTCGTCCGCGATCACAAACCGCACCTGGATCTTTTCCAGATTGGGAGTTTTGTCCGGGTCGGCTTTCTCATCGACCGGCGGCGGGACGATCTGGCCGACAACGCCGTCGCCCGACACCAGGACCTGGTGAGCGTCGTGCATGCTGTAGCGGGAATTCAGCGTGAGCTTTGACGCCTGGCCGGTCTGGGCCGCCGTGGGGCTCAGGCTCATCAGCATGGAATAGGTCGACTGGGCTTGCGCCGCGGGGGCTAACAGCAGCGCAAGCGATCCGACGGCGAGCAGGCGGGAAAGGCGGGGCATGGGCTTATCGCACGAAAAGGAACTGTTTGGAATTGATCAACGCCCAGAGCAAGTCCTCATAGGCAGTCTGCGGTTTGTCGGAATCCGCCAGGAGCTCGTCGCTAAAGGCGAGTTCCTCGGGCGAAGGACGGCGGCTGAGGGTCGCCAGATATAGCTCCGTGACAATCTCCGCGTGCGGCGTTTTCGCTTTCACCAGCTGGGCGATCCGCCCCTGGGAGCCGGCGATCTTGTCGGCGACCGTATCGCCATTCAAGGTATGCAGCGCCTGGGCCAGGCTTTCTTCGGGCGAGCGTTCGCATTCGCACACGCTGACCCGCTTGGGTTTGGAGAAGGTCTGCAGGAAGTAGTTGGGGTACTCCGCGTCGGGCAGTTCAATCGCCTTCACCCCCAGCGGCAGGTTCTTGAACTTGGTCGGCGCCCCGGTCGCCCTGTCGATGGCGTCGAGCAGCGGTTCGGCCGGAATGCGTTTGACCAGAAAGTGGCTGTAAAATCGCGTATCGGCCAGGTTGCCCGGCGTCGGTTGCGAACTGAGCTGATACAGGCGGGAGTTCATGATCGTTCGCATGAGCTGCTTCAGATCAAAGCCGCTGTCGACGAAGCTCTTGCCCAGGGCGTTCATCAGGGCGACGTTCGACGGCGGGTTGGTGCTGCGCATGTCGTCGATCGGTTCGACCAGCCCGCTGCCCAGCAGGTAGCCCATATAGCGGTTGGCGATCGACTTGGCGAAAAAGTCGTTATCGGTCGAGGTCAGCCATTCGGCCAGCGGCACGCGGCGATCCAGCGGTTCCTCTTCCATGGGCGTTCCGCCAAGCGGCGTCGGCGGCAGCAGAGCTTTCGTGACCGGGTGACGAACATCACCGGAGGGACGGACCATAATAATCTGCTCGTTCCCGAACAGGCCGAACTCTTCGCTCCGCTTGGAGCCGACGCGCGAGAAGAACGCCGACAGCCCGTAATAATCGGCCTGGCTGTATTTCTCAAACGGATGGTGGTGGCACTTGGCGCACTCCAGTCGCACGCCCAGGAACAGCTGGGCGGTGGCTTCGGTCAGGTCTTCTTTGGTGGAGTGGATGCGAAAGAAGTTGGCCGGACCGCTGGAGTAGATCGAGCCTTTGGCGGTGACCAGTTCCTGGACGAACTCATCGAAGGGGCGGTTGGTGCGGAACGATTCCCGGATCCAGTTGTGGAGCGACCACATGCCTTGTTCGCCCAGCGACTGGCTGTTGTTGCGGATCAGGTCGGACCATTTAAGGGTCCAATACGCGGCGTACTGGTCGTTGTAAAGATCCTGCTGGGGATCGCCCGTCAGGCCGAGCAGCCGATCGATCAGCTGGGCCCGTTTGTTCGGTTCCGTCGAGTCGATAAAGGCGGCCGCCTCCGCAGCAGTCGGCAGCGTGCCGATGGCGTCGAAGAAGGCCCGGCGGACAAAGGCCGCGTCGTCGCACAGGGGGGACGGTTCGATGCCCAGTTCGCGGAATTTGATCTCCGCCAGTTCGTCGATAAAGTTGGTCGACTGCCAGCCAGCCAGCTGGACGTTTTCGCCGTAAGGGATCACAAAGGTGCAGATCTCGGCCTGGCTTTCGTACCGCACCATGACAGCCGTTTGCCCGCTGGCGACGGCGGCGGCCCGTCCCTGGTCGTCGATCGCAATGACGCCTTCATCCAGCGAATCGAACTTGGCCAAAGGGGTCACATCGCGCGTGGTTCCGTCGCTGTAGTGGGCCGTGACCTGGAGCTGCTGCACCATGTCGACTTTGCCCCAGCGGGCCGAAGGGGTGACGGTGATCGAAACGGCTTCCGCCGAATCGGCCGCGGGAGCCGTGGTGCCCTCGGCGATCCACTGCCGCAGCGTAGCAAACTCGACCGACTTCCGCTCCAGCCGCAGGCCGCCGCCATGGGCGACTTGCATCGACGGCTTGCGCAGCAGCAGGCTCAGTTCGGGGTTCGCCAGGTTGACGCGTCGTTGGCGGCCATTGCGGGCCAGGGCGTCGAAGTCGGCTTCAGGATCAAAGCCGAATACCGACAGCTTGAAACCGCCTTTGCCATGCTGGGCCGCGTGGCAGGCGGCCGTAGCACAGCCGGCTTTGTTCAAAATGGGGCGTACGTCGCGCGTGTAGTCGACCGGCGTCTGCCCCACGCCATGCACGCGTACAGGCGTTTCCTGCGTGTGGCCGTTCACGGTAATGCGGATGGTCGTTTCGCCGTTGCCAACCGCCTGGAGGCGTCCGCCGGGAGCGACCTGCACGATCGCTGGGTTGGCCGACTCGTAGCGGGCCGTCGCGGTCAGATCGCGGCTGCGTTCGGTGATTTTCCCTTGTTCATCCGTTTCAGCCGCCAGCAGCTGGGCGCGGTCAAAACGGCCGCACAGTTCTACCTGGGCAGGGGTGACCAGAAACGGTTCGCCCGCCAGCAGGGGAGCGGCGGCAAGCAGCAGCCAGGCAAAGCAGCAAAAGAAACGCGTCAACCGCATCGTAGACTCCCGGATCGAGCGAGGGGGGTCGCCATGGCAGGAAAGGAGGTGAAGTCATGCATCGGCAGGGTTTGTTATTATTACGCGTGTCGGCCTTCAGCACTAGTCAAATTACGCAAGAATCGAGCATGTCTCCCGGGCGAGCCGGAGAGATGCTATTCCGCCGTCGTCGCATGCGAAAAGTCGCTCGTCTTCTGCGTTTTGCTCCCTGCCGAAAAAATTAACCACAGGGTGCACAGAGGTTCACAGAGAGGAAGAGGAGAACACCAAAGAAGCGAATTGCCTCGGAACGAGGGCAAAGCAACTTCGGTTTTTGCATCACAGAGAGATGGTTGACGCTTCTGCATGAAAACAACGAGGTTATTTTCCCTTGTTCCCTTGAGGACTTGTTCCCTTGAGGAATAGCCAGGGCGTTTCGAATGAGTTTTGTAACAAAACCACACGAGCCTCTCGGTTATAGGCGACTTTCTCTCAAAACGACGAAGCCCGCATCTCGCGGCAATTCGTCTGGTCCTCTCGCCTGGCTTACTCAGGCTGCGCGGTCGACACGGCGTCGCCTTCGTGGGACGTGAGTTCCAGGAAGAGCTGTTCCAGGCTGTTGTCGTCGCGGGCGAGTTGGGAACGCAGTTCCTGCACGGTCCCCAGGAATCGCACTTTTCCCAGCTGGAACACGCCGATCCGGTCAGCGATCTCTTCCGCGACAGAGAGCGTGTGGGTGGACATGAACACGGTGGCGCCTTGTTCCGCTTCCCGGCGGAGCAGATCCTTCACCAGCCGCATGCTGCGGGGATCCAGGCCGACCATCGGCTCGTCGACAATCAGCACTTTGGGCCGGTGAATCAGGGCCGCCGCAAAAACCAGCCGCTGTTTCATGCCGTGGGAGTAGCTCTCCGCCAGGTGGTCGACAAAGGCGTGCAACTCAAAGTTCTCGATCTGGTCGGCAATCGCCTGGGCCGTTTTGTCCTGCTCCAGGCCGTACATTTCCGCAATAAAAGCCAGGAACTCGCGACCGGTCAGTTTGTCGTACAGGAAGGGCTGGTCGGGAACATACCCGGTCAGCCGGTTCGCCTGGCACGGATCGACGCCCGCATCGACGCCGCCGATCCGCACGGCGCCGGAGTTGGGTCGCAGCAGTCCGGTCAGCATTTTGATGGTGGTTGTTTTCCCGGCTCCGTTGGGACCGAGAAAAGCGAACAGCTCGCCTTCGCCGATTTTGAGCGACAGGTTATCGACCGCCACCTTGGCGCCGTACCTGCGGGTGACATTTTCAAGCTCAATCATGCTCCTGTTTCCTCAGGGCTGGGCTGCGGCGGCGGTTCGTCGATGGCGGGCTTTATTGAGCCTGGCTACTTGGTGTCGGACCCCTTGGCG
Organism: Lignipirellula cremea; assembly: GCF_007751035.1. Classification (NCBI taxonomy): domain Bacteria; kingdom Pseudomonadati; phylum Planctomycetota; class Planctomycetia; order Pirellulales; family Pirellulaceae; genus Lignipirellula; species Lignipirellula cremea. The sequence goes on from NZ_CP036433.1 coordinate 1,800,115, forward strand.
TCGGACTTCTTGGCGTCGGTTTCTGGGGGATCGGCGTTGCTGGCAGGCGGAGTGGGTTGCTCGGTACGGAACTGCCGGAAGATTTCATCGAAGTGCTCGTCGTCGACCAGTTTCGCCTGCTCGGGATCGACATCTTCGCCCGGCACGCGCGTGAAGCGGAGCCGCAGGCTGGAGAACATCACTTCCTGCTGGATGACCTGCCCGTCGCCGGTGACCCAGACCACGGCGATTGGTTCGCTATTGGCGCTGATTCCGGCGCCGGCCTCGCTGCGATATTCGACCCGGAACGTTTCGATCGTGGGTCCTCCCCAGACCAGGATCTCGTGCCGTGCGACGCGGGCCTCCAGGATCTCGGTCGGTCGTGTAGGGGAGAACGGCCGGTATACGGGGATCGTCCACCGCTGGTCGATTTCCAGGTTGTGCATTTCCGATCGGGGAGACATGCCGTCTCCCAGCTGGCCGCCTGGCGGCAGGGGAACGGACTGTTGCGGAAACGCATGCCGCGGCAAGCCGGGTTCCTGCGACATGCTGACGCTGGCGTCCAGCAGCAGGACGTTCGCTTCGTTGACGACTCCCTGGATTTCAATGCAATGGCTGATCTGGTCGACGTCGATCACCGTGTCCAGCAAGCGCAGGCCGCCTTCGTGGTCGACCTGCATGCGACTAGCGATCAGGAAGTCAATTTTGGAATCGTGTCCCAGGGTAAAAAAGGTGGCCAGTGGGCCGAACAGTTCTTTCAGCTCCACCCCATCCAGCCGTACGAGGCTGCGCAGCTCGCCGCCTTCCGGCGTACGGATGGCGTGCCGCAGGGCATAGCCCATCGGGTGATCGTTCCAGTGCAGTTTCCACACCACCGGCGGGGACTGCTCTTCGTCCTGGGGCAGTTCATCGACATAGGTCGGCGGGTTGCCTCGCTGCAAAGGCGGTATAATCTTAAAGACGGTGAGCCAGCCCATCGCCAACAGCCAGAACACGACGATCATCGCGTTTTGGAATCGGCCGCCCATAGATTTTCACCCCTGGATTCAATTGCGGAGGAACTTCATCCTTGTATTGTACCAGGAACCCTGCGGAACAAGCACTCCGGCGGCGAAAGTCTTCCGGCTGCGGCCATTCCAGGAACGCTGCGGGCGACTGGCCAATAGGGGCTGCTTCCGGTAGAGTCCTGGATAGGAAAGGGGACGTTTCCCCTGTCGTCTGACGTCCTGTCGCCAGGCGGACAAACGTGACCTGATCAGGTAGAGGTTTGGAATGTCTACGCTGCGTTGTCCTACTTGCAAGAACCGGTTCGATACGGAAAAGACAACCGCCATGCCGTTTTGCTGTGAGCGTTGTCGGCTGATTGATCTGGGAGTCTGGCTGGAAGAAGGTTATGGCTTGCCGCACGAAGGCGGCGACGATGACGACCTGCTGACCGATCCCACCCAGGCCGGTTACGAGTAATCCGGTCGAGTCCTCTGGCCGTGGACGAAATCTCTCCGTCCCCGGCCGCTCAGGTCGAACGGGCCTGCGAGCCACTCTTCTTAAACCCCCTGCTGACATGCTGCCGGGAAACCCCAAGGACAGGTCATGCCGAACCGACTAGCCCAAGAGTCGAGCCCCTATTTGCTGCAGCATGCCAACAACCCGGTCGACTGGTACCCCTGGGGCCCCGAGGCGATCGCCAAAGCCAAGAGCGAAGAGAAACCGATCTTTCTCTCGGTCGGCTATTCCGCCTGTCACTGGTGCCATGTGATGGAGCATGAAAGTTTTGAGAACGAGCAGATCGCGGCCCGCCTGAACGCCGACTTTGTTGCGATCAAGGTCGACCGCGAGGAACGCCCCGACCTGGATCAAATCTACATGCAGGCAGTGCAGCTGATCACCCGCTCTTCGGGCGGCTGGCCGCTGTCGGCCTTTCTGACTCCCGACCTGCAGCCGTTCTTTGGCGGCACCTACTGGCCGCCGACCAGCCGTTACGGGCGACCCGGTTTCAACGAAGTGCTCGACGCCGTGATGAACCTGTGGCAGAACCGGCGGGCCGACGCGGTGGAGCAAGCGGGCCAGATCACCGAGTACCTGTCGCGGGAATCGGCCACGCCTCCGCCCGACGACCTGGGCATCGACCTGCTGCGTCTGGCGGTGGGGCAGCTGGAGAAGTCGTTCGACTTTACCAACGGCGGTTTCGGCGCGTCGCCCAAGTTCCCGCACCCGATGGATGTGCAGCTGTTGTTCCGCTTGCATCGCCGCATCCAGCGACCGGGCCTGCGCGACATGGCGGTGCTGACGCTCAACAAAATGGCGGCCGGCGGCATCTACGATCACCTGGCCGGAGGCTTTGCCCGCTACTCGGTCGACGAACGCTGGCTGGTCCCGCACTTTGAGAAAATGCTGTACGACAACGCCCTGCTGGCGGAAGCGTATCTCGATGGTTTCCTGGTGACCGGAAACGCGGACTACGCCCGCATCGCCCGGGAAACGATTGATTACGTCCTGAACGAAATGACGGACGAGAACGGCGGCTTTCACAGCACCGAAGACGCCGACAGCGAAGGGGAAGAAGGGAAGTTCTACGTCTGGACGCCCGACGAAATCCACCAGTTGCTGGGCCCCGAGGCCGGAGCCCGCTTCTGCCGGGTTTACGATGTAACCGACCGCGGCAACTTTGAAGGGAAGAATATCCTCAACCTGCCGCAAACGATCGAGGAAGTCGCCGCCGCCGAAAGCTGGGAGCTGGACCCGCTGCTGGACGAACTGGCCGACTCCCGCGCCACGCTGCTGGCCGCCCGAGCAAAACGCGTGCGGCCTGGCAAGGATGATAAAGTCCTGGTCAGCTGGAACGCCCTGATGATCTCCACGCTGGCCAAGGCGTCCGACGTGCTGGGCAATGCGCAGTACGCCCAGGCGGCCGTGACGGCGGCCGAGTTCCTGCTGGAAAAAATGACTGGCCCCGACAGACGCCTGCTGCATGCATACCGCCTGGGCGAAGCCCGGCTCGATGCGTATCTCGATGACTACGCGTACCTGATGAACGCGCTCGTATCGTTGTACGAAGCGACCTTTGACGAACGCTGGATCGAGGAAGCAGTCACGCTGGCGGAGATCGTGCTGAAGCATTTCTCCGACGCCCGCGGCGGCGGCTTCTTTTTCACGGCCGACGATCACGAGCAACTGATTGCCCGTCAGAAAGACGACCAGGACAGCAGCACGCCCAGCGGCAACTCGATGGCGGCGCTGGCTTTCTTGAGGCTGGGCAAGCTGTGCGGCGACCTGCGATATACGAGCGCCGCCCGGCAAACGCTGGAAGCGCTGGCCCCGCTGCTGCGTCGGGCGCCCACAGCTGCGGGCCAGGCGATGATTGCCCTGGATATGTGGATCGGCCCGACCTGCGAGATCGCCATCATTGGCGACCCGCATGATCACCCGACCGGCTACGTGCTTGACGCCTTGCGACGACGCTACCTGCCCAATCGCGTGCTGGCCTGCCGCCGGCATCCGGAAGATCCAGAAGACGACGTCTTTGAAAGCCCGCTCGATCCCTTGTTCGCCGGCAAGACGGCCGCCCCCAACGAAGGCCCCGCGGTCTACATCTGCGAGAACTTCGCCTGCCAGGCGCCCGTCTACGGGGAAGAAGCCGTCCTCGCCGCCTGGGACCGTCTCGCCAAAGCGAAGGATGCGCCCAAGTAAACGTCATCCTGGGAAATTGGCGTCGAACTTTAGCGGCCAGGGCCGTGTAAAAAGTGGTGCAGGAAGATGCCGGCGGCCACGGCGATGTTGAGCGAATCGGCCCGGCCGTGCATCGAAATCGCGGCCAGCCGGTGGCAAGCCGCCAGCCAGTGATCGTCCAGCCCCGTATGTTCGTGGCCGAAAAGAATCGCCAGGTCGCCTTGCCGCTGGAGCGATTCCAGCGGTTCGGACTGCTCCTGGAGGGCGGCGCCAATAATCTCAAACCCTTGCGAATGCAGCCAGGCAAGATCGGCGGCCAGGTCGAGCGACTCCACGACCGGCAGCTTCCACGGCGCTCCCATCGAGCAGCGCAGCACGCGGCGGCGAAAAGGATCGGCCGCCTGGGCGCCCAGCAGCACAGCGTCGGCCCCCAGCGCTAAACTGGTGCGCAGCACGGAGCCGACATTCTCGGCGTCGAACACGTTCGGCAGTACGGCCAACGTACGCGGGCCAGGCAACTGCACGACCTGCTGGACCGTCGGACTCGGTTGCCGCTTGCCGCAGGCCAGGGCGCCGGCGTGTGACTGGAAGCCAATGATCTGGGTGAGGAGCGAGCGCTCGGCCGTGAACACCTTCACGCCGGACTCTTCCGCCAGGGCGACCAGATCGGGGTGCCGGTCCTGTTCCAGCAACAGCGAGACGGCCTGAAAACGGCTGGCCAGCAGACGCTTCACCAGCAATCGTCCCTCGGCGATAAACAGTCCCGACTGCCGCGCCGACTTGCGATCGGGCAGGTCGCGATACGGGGCCGCTCGCGGATCATCGAGAGTCGTCAGGAACTCCGCCATCATCTCCGCCCCGCTACGAGGAAGGACAGTCGCCGGACAGTCGCCTTTCACTCGGTGAAAGGACGCGTACTTTCGCGGAGCGAAAGTCGACTTTCTGCGCCTGCTTTCGTGCAAAACGAGGGAACAGGTTCGTGCAGTCGTCTTCCTCGCGTTCCTTAGCGATAGCCCAGGTTCCGTTCGATATCGCGAGCCCGACCGTCGATGCCCGTTCCGGCTTCGCCCGGTGCTCCGGGACGCAGACGGGTGCCCCACTTGGACGGCGGCCCTTCCAGCGGATCGGCCGACTCCACGGGTTCGGATTGCGGAGACCAGGAGCTCCAGGGCATTTGCACGCAACCGGTTGCCGCTATTGCCAGCATCATCACCAGACAAATTGTACGCGTCATCGAATACCGCCCCCTGAGAGCGAAAATTGTGTTTGGCCATTTCGTTACGGCAGGGCGGAACTGTTGCAGAAAGCGCCCGCCCTGTCCAGAGGAACCGCTTGCCGGCCAGGCCGACCGGTGGACGTTTTTTCAAGACTGCGGGAGCGGTTCCGTTTTTCTCCTGGTGCGTCCCGTTTTCACGCAGTTTCTCGCAATACGGGTTCCTGGGAGGCGAACCTTCCCGGCTGGCCGCTGGTCTGCAGTCAGATAACGCCTAAACTAAAGGAATTCCCCGCAGCGAACGACCTGGACTACCAGACGCTGCCGCCCCCCAGATCCATGGGACGCAGCCGCGATGATGTCGCAACTTTCGGAACTGGAATCGCAACTCGCACAAACCTTGCTAGCAGATCGCTATCGGTTGCGCCGCAAGCTGCGCGGGATTGCGCAGGCGATCGAACAGGGGAAGCCGTTTGATCGCAGCCTCACCCGGGCGGCAGAAGAGATTCACCGCTCGATCGAAATTCGCGAGAAACGGCGGCAGCAAGCGCCGACCGTCACGCTGGAAGAAAGCCTCCCTGTTTCCGCCCGGGCCGCCGAGATTTCCGCCGCCATCGCCGAGAACCAGGTCGTCGTGGTCTGCGGCGAGACCGGCTCCGGCAAGTCGACGCAGCTCCCCAAGATCTGCCTGCAGCTGGGCCGTGGAATCGAAGGGATGATCGGCCATACGCAGCCCCGGCGGATCGCGGCCCGGTCCATCGCCGCCCGCCTGGCGGAAGAGCTGCAGTCCCCGCTGGGGAAAGATGTCGGCTTCAAGGTGCGGTTCACCGACACCACGCGGCCGGAAACGTACGTCAAGCTGATGACCGACGGCGTGCTGCTGGCGGAGACGCAGAGCGACCGATTCCTGAACCTGTACGATACGATCATCCTCGACGAAGCCCATGAGCGGTCGCTCAACATTGATTTCCTGCTGGGCTATTTCAAAGGGCTGCTGCCCAAGCGCCGCGACCTGCGGTTAATTATCACCTCCGCCACCATCGACGCGGAACGCTTTGCCGAGCATTTCGCCGACGAGCGCGGACCGGCCCCCGTGATCGAAGTTTCCGGCCGCGCCTATCCGGTCGAGCTGCGGTATCGTCCCCTGCTGAACGAAGACGACCCCGATCTGCAGCAGGCCGTCTGCGAAGCGGTGCGTGAAGCGGCCGCCATTGATACGGGCGACATCCTTATCTTCCTGCCGACCGAACGGGAGATTCGCGAGACGACCGCGGCGCTCCGCAAGATTCATATCCCCGGCGACAACGGTCGGCGGACCGAGATCCTGCCGCTGTACGCCCGGCTGTCGAACCAGGAACAGAACAAGGTGTTCCGGCCGCACTCCTATCGCCGCATTGTGCTGGCGACCAACGTGGCCGAGTCGTCTCTGACCGTCCCCGGCATCCGCTTTGTGATCGATACAGGCGTCGCTCGCATCAGCCGTTATTCGCCGCGCAGCAAAGTCCAGAGGCTGCCGATCGAGGCCGTCTCCAAGGCGTCGGCCGATCAGCGCAAAGGCCGCTGCGGCCGCGTCGGGCCGGGCATCTGCTTTCGCCTGTATACCGAAGAAGACTACCTGGGCCGCGATCCGTACACCACGCCGGAAATTCGCCGCACCAATCTGGCGTCCGTCATTCTGCAGACCACGGCGCTCAAGCTGGGGGCGATCGAGCAGTTCCCCTTTCTCGATCCGCCCAAGCCCGAGCATATCCGCGACGGCTATAAAACGCTGTACGAAATCGGCGCCATCGACGAAGACCGGGAGCTGACCGACCTGGGCCGCCAGCTCAGCCGCCTGCCGGTCGATCCTCGCATTGGCCGCATGATCCTGGCCGCCCACGACGAGCATTGCCTGGGCGAAATGCTGATCATTGCCTCGGCCCTGGAACTGCAGGACCCGCGGGAACGGCCGGTCGAAAAACGGGAGGCGGCCGACGAAATGCATGCCCGGCATGTCGACGAGAAATCCGACTTTATGTCGATCCTCAAGCTGTGGGACTTTTATCACCAGCTCCGCTCCGACCTGTCGCGCAATCAACTGCGCAAAGCGTGCCAGAAAAACTTCCTGTCGGCCAACCGGTTGCGGGAATGGACCGACGTCCATCGCCAGTTGCGGGAACTGGCCGACCAGACCGGCCTGCTGATGTCGCCGAGGAAGAACGATTACCTGGCGATTCACCGCGCCCTGTTGACCGGGCTGCTCTCCGGGGTGGCGTTCAAGAGCGACGCCCATGAGTACACCGGCGCGGGCGGGGTGAAGTTCCACCTGTGGCCAGGCTCGGGACCGTTCAAGAAAAAGCCGCAATGGATCGTGGCCGCCGAGGTGGTCGAAACGACCCGCCGGTACGGCCGCACGATCGCCGCCATTGAACCGGAATGGATCGAGCCGCTGGCCCAGCACCTGGTGAAGTGTTCTTACAGCGAGCCGCACTGGAGCAAGAAAAACTCCGCCGTGATGTGCTACGAAAAGGTCTCGCTGATGGGGCTGCCGATCGTACCGAAACGTCGGGTGCGTTACGGCCCGATCGACCCCGAGTACGCCCGGGAATTGTTCCTGCAGCACGGTCTGGTCGAAGGCGACATGCCGCTGCGCGCTCCCTTCCTGGAGCACAACGCCGAACTGCTGGAGCAGGTCAAATCGTTGGGCGCCAAAACTCGCAGTCGCGAGTTCATCGTCGATGACCGGGCCATCTACCGCTTCTACGACGGCGTCCTGCCGGAAGAAGTTTACGACGGCCAGAAACTACATAAATGGCGGAAGCTGGCTGAAGCCGAGAACCCTCGCGTCCTGTTCATGACCGAAAGCGACCTGCTGGAGGAAGAGCCGGTCGAAATGGCGGACGAAGCCTTCCCCGACAAGCTCGACGTCGGACCGATGGCCTTACCGCTGGAGTACCTGTACCAGCCCGGCGACGAAGCCGACGGCGTGACGCTCACAACCCCGCTGGCCGGCCTCAACCAGCTGGACGCCGACCGTCTGGGCTGGCTGGTGCCGGGCCTGCTCAAAGAGAAGGTCATCGCGCTGATCCGCTCCCTTCCCAAGCAGATTCGCCGCAATCTGGTGCCGGCGCCGGAAGTCGCCCAGCAGGCGATCTCCCGGTTGACCTATGGCGAAGGGCCTTTCCTGCCCGCCGTCGCCAAGGTGCTTTCGCAGCTGGCGGAAGAGCCGATCCCGCTCGACAAATTCCGTCTGGAAAAACTGCCCGACCACCTGCAGATGAATGTGCGGATCGTCGACGAAGGGGGCGCCGCCCTGGCGGCTGGCCGCGACTTGCATCAGCTGCGTTCCGCCCTCAGCCAGGAAGCGACCGAGTCGGTCGCCGAGCTCGACGACAGCGCCTGGCGACGGGACGACATCACCACCTGGGACTTTGACGACCTGCCGGCTCAGGTCGAGATCCCCCGCGGCGCAATCCGCGTGCCGGCCTATCCGGCCCTGGTCGACCAGGGTAACAACGTGGCTCTGCGGCTGTTCGATTCCCGGGCCGCCGCCGAACGGGCCACCCGGGGCGGCATCCGCCGGCTCTACATTCGCTCCGAGAAAAAGGCGCTCCGAGCGCACGTCGCATGGCTGCCGTCGCTGCCGCAGATGAAGCTGTTCGCCGGTCCGCTGGGCGGAGCCGCCCAACTGGAGCAGCAGCTGGCCGAGCTGATCGCCGATCGCGCCTTCCTGGGCGATCGTCCGCTGCCCCGCACGCGGGAGCAGTTCCAGCAGCAGCTCAAATCCGGCCGCGACCAGGTGCAGCTGGCCGTGCAGGACATCCTGCGGGTGACAAGCGACTTGTTCGCACAGTACCACCAGGCTCGCCTGGCGGTGGAAGAAGCGTCGTCGAAAAACGGCTTCGCCATTCACGATGCTCGCCGTCAGCTCAAAGCGCTGACCGCCGGCGAATTCCTGACCGATACTCCCTGGCGCTGGCTGCAGCATCTGCCGCGGTATCTGCAGGCGATCGTCGTCCGTTTTGACAAACTGAAACAGGGCGGCGGCCCGCGCGACCGGGCCAGCTACGACGAACTGGCCCCCTGGCTGGAGATGTACGAGCAACGACGGGAACGCCTGGACGAAGCCAACCTGGACGACCCTGAGCTGACCGAATTCCGCTGGATGCTGGAAGAGTTCCGCGTGTCGCAGTTCGCCCAGCAGCTAGGGACCTCGGTCACGATCAGCGCGAAGCGCCTGGAGAAGCAGTGGGCCAAAACGACGTCCCCGCCCTAGCAAGTCTTAATCTTAATCTTAATCTTACTCCCTCTCCGAGCGACGTCCGCCAACTCGCTCGCACTCCGGCTCTCACTTGCTCTCTGTCGCTCTCCGGCTCTCGCTCCACCGCAAACCGGGTTCCTTGATTGGACCGCGCCCGTGGGGATCAAGATTAAGAGTTTGGAAGAATGAGGTTCGCCCCGCCATGAATGATCCGGCTACGATCACCGCCTTGCTGCGAGCCGAGGCGGCCCGCCTGGGGTTTGATCTGGCCGGCGTGTGCCGGGCGGAGGCGCCGCCGCTGGAGCGATTCCGCCAATGGTGCGAGGCCGGTTATGCAGGGCAGATGCACTACCTGCCCGATCGCTGGGAAGCGTACCAGAGCCCGCAGTCCGTACTGGACGGCGCGCAAAGCATGCTGGTGCTGACGATGAATTATTCTTCCGCGCCGGCGCCCGACCTGCTGCCGGGACAGGGACGCGTCTCGCGTTATGCGTACGGCGAATGCGACTACCACGATCTGATCCATACGGCGCTCAAGCAGCTGAAACGCTACTATCTTTCCTTGGCTCCCGCCGGCCAGGTGCGGGGCGTGGTTGATACGGCGCCGTTGCTGGAGCGGGATCTGGCGCAGCTGGCGGGGCTTGGCTGGCGCGGCAAGAATACGTTGCTGCTGAACAAGCGACGGGGCAGCCAGTTCTTTCTGGCCGTGCTGCTGTGCGACGAGGAACTGGCGTATGACGAACCGCATCAGGCGGCCCACTGCGGTGAGTGCCGGGCCTGCCTGGACGCCTGTCCGACGAACGCCTTTCCGGCGCCGTATCTGCTCGACGCCACCCGCTGCATCAGCTATCTCACGATCGAACTCAAAGGACCGATCCCAGAGCCATTGCGGGCGGGGATCGGCGACTGGATGTTTGGCTGCGACGTGTGCCAGGACGTTTGCCCCTGGAACCGCCACGCCGTCGCCCCGGCTTTGGCGGAGCTGTTGCCGCGGGACGACTTGAATCCAGTCAACCTGACCGAGTTGTTCACGTTAGACGACGAAGCCTTTCGTCAGCGCTTTCGTCGCACGCCGCTGTGGCGAACCAAACGAGAAGGGCTGCTGCGGAACGCGGCGATCGTGCTGGGCAACCGTCCCGGCGCGCACGCATTGGCTCCTTTAACGCGGGGGCTGCATGATGCGTCCGCCGTAGTCCGCGGAGCCAGCGCCTGGGCGCTGGGGCAGCAGTCGTCGCCCGCCGCTCGGCAACTCCTGCAGGACCAGGCCGCGATGGAAACCGACGACGCAGTCCTTGCCGAGATCCGCCAGGCTCTGGCTGCGGAATAGCGGAAACGAAGATCGGCCGCCGCGGGTTATCGCTGCTGGGTCATCTGGGCGCGGCGCGTCTCGATGAGGGCCTGCAGGGTGATCGCTTCCTGGTTGTTGGGATCGCGGGAGAGGGCCTGAAAGATCGCCAGCCGGGCGTTGGCCGGATCGCCGGCCAGGAACTGCGACTCGCTGAGATGGTAGTACAGCTCCGCCGACGAATCGCCCCGTTCCACCGCCGCCAGCAGGGAGACCGAAGCCGCGTCGTATCGCTGGAGCGCTTTGTAGGCCAGGCCCTGGGCGTACATCGCCTTGGCGGGAGCTTTGCCGGGCGGATACTGGTCGACCAGTCCCTGCAGCGTCGCCAGACGGCGTTCGGGTCGATCCTGTTCCTGGTAAATCTCAGCCGCCGCCAGTTGCACTTCCGGGTAGTGCGGCTGGTAAGCAAGCGCCCTGTGGTAATCGGCCAGCGCCAGGTCGAGCTTGCCCAGCTGGCGGTTAATGCCGCCGCGGAGCGCCCAGGCTTGCGGCAGTCGGCGGTTGACCTCCAGGGCGGAAACGGCTGCCGTGCGAGCGGCGACCAGGTTGTTACGGGCCAGCCGCATTTCGCCCAGTTCCACCAGCAACTCCGCCGAGCGACCCGACAGTCGCACCGCTTCTTCCATCTGCGCGAGCGCTTCTGCTTCCTGACCGCGGCGCCACAGGCTCTGGGCGTATTGCGCCCTGGCCCGTTCGTCGACGGGGCTCAGCTTGACGGACTCGGCGAAGAGCGTTTCGGCTTTTTCCCAATCGTCGCGCTGCAAGGCTTCTAGTCCCTCCAGCGATTTCTGCCGGGCGGAGACCACATTTTCCGTCGCCGACTGGTTGCGGAATGTGGCGCATCCGCTGATCGCCAGCAGGCCGCAAAAGATCCACGCCGCCCCGCATGTTCTGAGGGACGGGTCGGCCGCTGCGAGGGCGCGCACGACTCGCCGCGTCGCCAGAGCGACCCAGACAGACAGGCGAGTTTGCGGTTTTTTTTCCACGTTTTTCTTGGCGGAAAGGCTGTCAAACCGGAGGTGTTCGGTTTCGATTTGGCCTGACGCGGGAGGGCGGGTTAAACAGAAACTCGCCGCCTCGCGGGACCCACCGAAACACTCGGCGCACGCATCGTCGGAAAGGGGCGAAGGTGAAAAGTCCCAGTTGACTACTAGCAAAGGTCCCCAGCTGGGGCAATAGCTGATAAAATCCAGCGGATTGCCTTTACTGGCGCCGCTGGCGCCGGCCTACCTTTCAAAATTACCGGAGCGCAGAGCGAGCGTGACAAGCGTTTACAACAAAGTGGGGATGCGGTTTGCGTATCCGGAAAACTGGAATGTCACCGACGAGGAGTTAGAGGAATGGCCCCGCAGCGTCGCGCTGCAAAGCCCCAAAAGTACGCTCTGGACGGTGCATCTGTATCCGGCCGGAGCCGAAATGGAAATGCTCGCCAGCGAAGTCGTCGAGGCGATCCGCTCCGAGTACGAAGAGGTGGAAGTGGAGCCCCTGCGCGTGGAAATGGGCGACGTGGAGGCGATCGGCCATCAGATGAACTTCTACTGCCTGGACCTGCTGATCCACGCTGAATCTCGCTGCTTTCGCCAGGGCGCCGCTACCTGCCTGGTGCTGGCCCAGGCCGAGTCCCGCGATTTTGAAGAGCACCGCCGGGTCATGCAGGCGATGACCCTCAGTCTGACCCTCCCCTTCGATGAGTCGCTGCTGGAATAACCCCGTCACCATCCGCCAATCGCGTTTGCCGGCCCCAGCGACCAGGGGGCCCGGGTTGTGCAGGCGGCCCTGCTGGGGGACCATAACCAGGGTTCGCCGCCTGCCAATGATCGGGTATTGCTAGTCCCGGCCAGCGCTCGCGGACTCAGGAGTTTCGCCATGAATGCCACGCCCGATGATGCTGACGTCCCCCGCCCGGTTGTGGTGGGGCTGGGAGAAATTCTCTGGGACGTCTTCCCCAGCGGTCCTCGTTTTGGCGGGGCCCCCGCCAATTTTGCCTGCAGTGCGGCCGGTCTGGGGAAGAACCAGCTCAAGGTATACGTTGCCAGCGGCGTCGGCCGGGATCCGCTGGGAGAAGCCGCCCTGAACGCCCTGCAGGAGAAGTCCGTCGCCGTCACCTGCGTGCAGCAAGGAGAACGCCCGACCGGCCAGGTCCAGGTGGAACTGGATGAGAAGGGGCATGCGACCTATGAATTCGCGGCCGACGCCGCCTGGGATCATCTCCGCTGGACGGCCGACTGGGCGAGTCTGGCCGGGCTGACCGATATCGTCTGCTTTGGCACGCTGGGCCAGCGCGACAGTGTCTCCCGGCAAACCATTCGTCGCTTCGTGGCGGCCACGCCGAGCCGGGCCTTGCGCATCTTCGACATCAATTTGCGCCCTCCGTTCTTTTCCGACGAGGTGATTCTGGAGTCGCTGGAACTGGCGAATGTACTCAAGCTGAACGACGACGAGCTTCCCCAACTGGCTCGCCTGTGCGGGCTGTCCGGCTCGCCGGTCGAACTGCTGCGGGCGATCGCCGAACGTTACCAACTGCGGGCCGCCGCGCTGACCCAGGGGGGCGATGGGGCCCTGCTGATCCGTGGCGACGAGATCAGCCAGCAACCGGTCGAGACGACCACCGTGGTCGATACGGTCGGAGCGGGCGACGCGTTTACTGCGGCCCTGGCGCTGGGTCTGTTCCAGCAGCGCGACCTGGCCGAGGTGAATGCCCTGGGCTGCAAAGTGGCCGCTTTCGTTTGCTCCCAGGCCGGCGCCACCCCGGTTTTTCCGGCCGCTCTGGCAGCGTTTCATCGCGCCTGAACCGTCCGTTTTCCGGCGAGGCAGCGAAGCTGGCAGCGGGATGGGATTCTCTCTTTCCCTGCGCGACGGTTCCTGCAACAATGCCCGCCCGTTTTCCTACTGGGGGTTTGGCGCTTTGGCGTCCCCAGGGTGCAGGGGAACGACTGCTTGTGGAAAGGACGCCGCGATGATCAAACGGACGATCGACTACTTTGCTTACCTGGTGGTCCGGGGTGTGATCTGCGTGATCCAGGCGTTGCCGCTGGATACGTGCGCGTACGGCTCCCAGATGCTGGCTGTGCTGGCGCACGATATTCTTCGCATTCGCCGCAAGGTCACCAAGGAGAACCTGCGTCTGGCCTTTCCGGACTGGACCGAAGAGCAGCGACGCGGTTGCGTGCGAGAGATGTGGGCGCACCTGTTTTTGATGATTTGCGAAATCGCCCATGCGCCGCGGAAGCTGCACGAGTCGAACTTTCGCAAGCATGTGCAATTTCATCGAAAATCCGACATGATTCGCTACATGCTGGACGTCCGTCCCAGCCTTTTAGTGCTGGGACACTTTGGCAATTTCGAGGCGGCTGGCTTTATCGCGGGTCTGCTGGGAATTCCCACGTTTACCATCGCCCGCGACCTGGACAATCCGTATCTTCATAAGTTCATCAACGACTTTCGCAGCATGAAGGGCCAGTTCATGCTGCCCAAAGAAGGCAGCACCGGCCGGATCCAGGAAGTCATCGACGATGGCGGTAATCTCGCGTTGCTGGGCGATCAAAGCGCCGGCCCCAAGGGCTGCTGGGTCGATTTCTTCGGCAAGCCCGCTTCCTGCTACAAGTCGCTAGCCGTGCTGACGCTGGTTGGCGGGGCGCCGCTGGTCGTGATGTACTGCCGCCGTTTACGCAAGCCGCTGCACTTTGAAATCGGCGTGCAAGGAATTGTGGACCCGGCCGATCTGCCGGCGGATATCACCGGCGTGCGCGAGCTGACGCAGTGGTATAACCACATGCTCGAGGATATGATCCGCGAGGCGCCGGGCCAGTACTGGTGGCTGCATCGCCGCTGGAAAGGCGAACCGCCCAAGCGACAGCGTCGCGAAAAACGGATCGATCTGCCCGCCGCCTCCGGCAAAAAAGCGGCCTGATCGGGGAACGAGACACTTGATCACTGACGGAAGTCGACGGTCAGTCGCCTTTTGCTCCGCAAAAGAACGCGATCTTTCACGGAATGAAAGTCGACTTTCCGGCGTCCGTCGTTCCTTGAAACGACGAATCCATATCCGGCAGCTATTCTTATCGCGGTCCGCGTGAACCGATCGCAGCCAACCCGGAATGCAGAACAGCCCGTGGTGACGGGCTGTAGTTTTTTGACGACCAGCTAAGGTTGCCGGAAGTCCAAAAAAAAAACGATTCGGATGGCCGAACCGCGATGCCCTGCACAAAAGCGACGCTCCTCAAGGGGAATGGGCATTAGCAGTCAAGCTGCCATGCCGCGCCGCAGATGTGGTTGACCGGGATGCAAGCGGGCCTTGCACCCTGGTGAAGCTGCCGAGGCAGCAACAAACGACTGCGACAAACTAGGCAGGTTTGACGTTCTCAGCGCAAGGGCCCTTGGGGCCGCGGCCTTCGGTGAACGCTACGCGCTGGCCTTCGTGCAGTTCGTCGAAGCGGACGCCCTGCAGGCTGGAGGAGTGAAAGAACAGATCTTTGTCACCGCCCGTGCTGATAAATCCAAAGCCCTTGTCCGTCAGTTTCTTGATTGTGCCTTCGGCCATGTGTTCATTCTCTAAATGGTTGTCTGTAAAGGAGGCAGAGGGCAAACATTTGCCGACCGCGATCCCTTCGTTATTCGAAGTGTAGCGGGTGGCATGGCAGAAAGTAAGCGGGTGGGGCCGCTTTTCTTCAGGTTTCTTTTTTGGCAGCATCTGGCCCGAATTGGGGAGTGGCCGGAAAAGAGGAAGGAATCGGGGAGTTTACCGGCAGGCAGCACGTTTTTCGGGACTTTCGCGGGTGGGAATGCTACCCTGACGATCGCCGGATGCTTTCTTCTCTTGCTTCTGTGTAGTCCCTTTCACGCAGGCTAACCTCCAGGACAACCTCATGAAGGCCAGATCGCTTGCTCTTTTGCTGTCCGCGGCGTTCGTTTTTTCCTCCTTCGCTCAGGGCGCCGACTGGCCTGCCTGGCGCGGCGGCGCTGACCGCTCGGCCAGCAGCGGCGAGCAGCTCCCGGCGGAACTGCACCTGCAGTGGTCGCGCCAGTTGCCGCAATTGACGCCGGCCTGGCCGGAAGATGTACGCCTGCAGTTCGACGCCAACTACGAGCCGATCGCGGCCGGCAATCGGCTGTTCGTTTCCTCCCCCCGCGAAGACTCGGTCACCGCGTACGACACGGCGACCGGCGACCAGGTCTGGAAGTTCTTCGCCGAAGGACCCGTCCGCTTCGCCCCCGTCGCCTATGACGGACGCATCTATTTCGGCGCCGACGACGGCTGTCTGTATTGCCTGCAGGCGGCTACCGGCAAGCTGGCCTGGAAGTTCCAGGCGGCCCCTGCCGCCCGGCGAGTGCTGGGGAACGAACGCCTGGTTTCCGTCTGGCCCGTGCGGGGCGGGCCCGTCCTGATCGATGGCACGATCTACTTCACCGCCGGCGTCTGGCCGTTTGAAGGGACGCTGCTGTACTCGCTGGATATTTCCGATCCAGCCCGGCGGGACGAACTTCCCCGTCACGCGGTGACCTCGCTCGGAGAGTTCGCTCCGCAAGGATACCTGGCGGCCAGCGGCGAGCGTCTGTTCCTGCCGGGCGGCCGCTCCAATGCCCGCTCAATTAATCGCACCACCGGCAAGACCGCCAGCCTGAGTTACAGCGCCAAAGGGACGACCGACTATCATCTGTCGGTTTCGGATCAGTGGTTCTTTCACGGCGGCAAGGTGGTCGATCTGGTCAGCGGCAAAACGTCGCCGGTCCCGGCGACCCGCCCCGTGGCTTCCGGCGGCCGCATCTATTTCGCCGCCAAAGGGAAGGCCCATGCCTATGACCTGAAGAACTTGCGCAAGGTAGAAACGAAAGATCGCCGCGGCATGACGGTCGAGATCGAAGTGCCCCGTCTGCTCTGGAGCCTGGAAGACCAGCCCGTCGACCTGGTGCATGCCCAGTCGGGCCAGCGTTTGTACGCCCATCATGAATCGCAGGTGCTCGCGATCGACGTCCCCGCCGACGGCGGACAGCCGCGCGTCTCCTGGCAGGCCAGTGTCGACGGCGCTCCCGCTTCGATGCTGACCGCCAACGGACAGCTGTACGTCACCACCCTGGCTGGCAAGATCTACTGCTTCGGAGCTAAACAGGGCTCCCCGCAAACCCATCCGCTGGAAGACCGCCCGCTGGCCGAGGCCAGCCCCGAGAGCCGCCGCCAGGTCTCGCAAATTCTCGAGTCGGCCGACAGCCCGGAAGGCTACGCCGTGGTGCTAGGGCTGAAATCGGGCGAGCTGCTGCACGAATTGCTGCGGCAGTCCGACCTGCAGGTGATCGCCGTCGACTCCGACGCCGAACAAGTCGACCGCCTGCGTCGCCAGTACGCCAGCCTGGGGCTGTACGGAGCTCGCCTGGCGATCCACCAGGGCGACCCGGCGGCGTTTGCGTTGCCGCCGTATCTGGCCAGCCTGGTGACTTCGGAAGAATCTAGCGAACTGGGCGTCGGTCCGCGATCCGGTGCGGCCCCGCATGCCTGGTCGGTCCTGCGTCCTTACGGCGGTTCGCTGTGCCTGCAGCTCGACGCGGCTTCTCACCAGGCGTTCGATGTGGCGACTGCCGCCTTGCCTGGCGCCGTGATCTCCCGCACGGGTGAACTGACCGTACTGAAACGGGCCGGAGCCTTGCCGGGTTCAGCCGACTGGACGCACGAATACGGCGACGCCGCCAACACGCTCCGCTCGCACGACAAGCTGGTCAAAGCTCCGCTGGGCGTGCTCTGGTTCGGCGGTCCTTCCTCTGACGGCAGCCTGTTCTATGATCGCCACGACTGGGGACCCAGCATGGCCGTGATCGAGGGCCGCATGTTCCTGCAGGGCCCCAATAAAATGACCGCGGTCGATGTGTATACGGGCCGTCTGCTGTGGCAGAACGTCCTGCCCGGCGGAGTCAGCCCGGGCCGCCGCGCCAACTGGGCTCCGGCCGGCTTCCATTTCATCGCTTTGAAAGACGCCATCTATCTGGCCTTTCCCGACAAGTGCCTGCGGCTGGATCCGAAAACGGGCGAGCAGCTGGGCGAGGTGAACCTGCCCGACATTGAAGGGAAATGGGGCCGCATCCGGGTCTGGAAAGACCTGCTGATCGTGCAGGCCTTTTACGAAGTGGAAGGACACGGCAGCCAGCCGACGCAGCTGTTTGCCTTTAACCGGCACTCGGGCGAGGTCGTCTGGACGAAAAAGTCCGACCAGGCGTTTCCGATTGTCGCCATCGGCGGCGACCGCTTGTTCTGTGTCGAAGGGCAGCTGGAAGGTCTCTACAAAGGGGCCGACCGCAGCCGCCGCAACGGCAGTCCCGACTCCAACCACTTTCTGTACGTCAAGTCGCTCGATGTGGATACGGGCAAGGAGTTCTGGAGCCGCACCGTCGGTCGGGCTCCTTCCTGGCTGGCCTACTCTGAAGAAGCCGATGTGCTGCTGGCTTCCAACAAGTCGGGCATCGATGCCTGGGACGGCTCCAAGGGAGAGGAAATCTGGAGCAAGGAAGCCAACGGCGTCGGCTTCCGCGGCCATCCCGAAAACTACTACGGCCGCGTGATCCTGTGGAAAGACCAGGTGATCGACCAGCGCGGACCCGGCAAGGCGTACAACATTACGACCGGCGCCGATGTGATGCGCACCCATCCGCTGACGGGGGAAGAAACGCCCTGGGAGTTCACCAAAGTGGGCCACCATTGCAACTACGCCATCGCCAGCGAACACCTGCTGACTTTCCGTGCGGCCGACGCCGGCTTTTGCGATCTGGCCACCGGCGGCACGGGCCGGCTGACCGGTTTCCGCTCCGGTTGCCGCAACAGCCTGATTCCGGCCAACGGCGTGCTGAACGCGCCGAACATGGCGCACGGCTGTTCCTGCAGTTTCTCGATCTTCACCTCGCTGGCCCTGGTGCACACGCCCGAGTCGGATCTGTGGACGTATGGCGCCTTTGAGGCTTCCACCGCCGCCATCCAGCGCGTGGGGATCAACTTTGGCGCGGGCGGCGACCGCACCGACAAGGCCGGCACGACCTGGCTGGACTATCCCAACGTCGGCGGCCCGTCGGCGACAGCGACGGTGACCGTCAAAGGGGACGGGCAGCGGCTGTTCCGTCTGCACTCGCAACAGATCGCAGGGGACAGCGCCCACGGCTGGGTCGCCGCATCAGGCGTGGAAGGAGTGGAGACGGTCGATATCTCGCTGGGCGAGCAGATCGGCGACAAGTCAGGGACGTTTACCGTGCGGCTGGTGTTTGCCGAACCGCTTCCGGACGCGGCCGCCGGCGATCGCACGTTCGACGTGGCCCTCAACGGCAAACCCGTGCTGACCGACTTCGACATCAGCACCGCCGCCTGCGGCGGTCGCCAGGTCGTCGTTCGCGAGTTCGAGCATATCCAGGCTGGCGAGCGTTTGAATATCGGCTTCACCGCCAAAAACGGCCTGCCGCTGATCTGCGGCGTGGAGATCGTGCGGGAGTAGAGGGCTCCGGCGGGAAAGCACAACGGCGAAACGCTCAGGCGTATCGCCGTTATGTTCGAAACTTACCGGGGCGCCTTTTCATCTTCGACGACCGGGTTGGGATAGGTCAGAATCATCAGCAACGCCTGGGCCATTTCGTCGGGCGTGCGGACGGTTGTAGAGAAGTTGATCCCCTGAAGTGGAAACGAGACGAGCAGGGCGTCGTTCTTGCCGTGGGCCAGGTGGACGGGCTGCCCATGGACGGTCGTCTCGCGATACCAGCGCAGCTGATCTTTCGGCATCCGCTGCGGGCGATCCGAGAACTGGCCGCCAAAGGCCGGGCCGCCCGGACGAGGAATACTGCCGATCTCATAGAAGATCTCCAGTCCGTCCTTTTTGCTGATCTTGCCAACGACGCTATCGATCCCCTGCAGCGGTTCGTGCACGTACCCTTCCAGCACCTGCAGGCCGCCCGGCCCGGCCGCGTTCACGCTGGCGGAGGCAAGGATCAGGGTTCCCAGGGTCAGACACAGCAGCATTCTCATCGCAGACTCCACGTAGCGCATTCAACGGCAAAGTAACCAGACCAGGCGTTCGACGCTCCTCGTCCGGCTGTAGTTCCCCACGCCGGCAAGGAATGTCGGCCGCTTCGCTTTTTTCCGCTGGATGTGAACCTGCCGAAGCGAAAGCGTCTCTCTGGAGGAACGCTGGCCGCGTCAACCAGGAGATGGCGCGGCATTTGTGGAATGCGCGGCGATTGCCCGGAATCGGAAGCGATTGACTCTCCTTTCGAAAAGGCCCTGCCATGACACACCCGCCTGATCAGCGAACGCTTGACCAGCTAATCAATGTAGCGCTTTGTGAAGCCGACGAAGATGCGGTTTGGCAAGCTGTCTATACGCTGCAGCGGCGGGGCGACCGTGAGGTGCTGGAGCGGGCGGACGAATT
Source organism: Lignipirellula cremea (assembly GCF_007751035.1). Classification (NCBI taxonomy): domain Bacteria; kingdom Pseudomonadati; phylum Planctomycetota; class Planctomycetia; order Pirellulales; family Pirellulaceae; genus Lignipirellula; species Lignipirellula cremea. Next base: position 1,819,947 of record NZ_CP036433.1, read on the forward strand.
GTCGGTCAGCAACTGCTTCCGGGAACGTGAGCTGGCCGCGTGGATTCTGGGCGACCTGGGCGCGCCGGAAAGGATCTTCCGCCGACGTTGCCTGCAGATTTTGACCGCGATGCTGCAGCCGGACGAAGAACCGTCGGTGCTCGCCTCCGTGCTGACGGCCGTGTCGCACTATGAGCACCGGCTGGTCTCTCAGGTTGTGTCCTGCGCCGGGCACGCGGACGCCGGCGTCAGACTGGGCGTCGTGAACGCGTTGAGTGGTCAAGAAGACCCCCAGGCGATCGCCGGTCTGATCTCCCTCAGCAGCGACCCCGAAGTAGAAGTGCGGGACTGGGCCACGTTCGGTCTGGGAACGCTGACCGACGTGGATACGCCTGTTTTGCGCGCGGCGCTGGCGGCCCGGCTGGACGATCCTGACCTGGAGACACGTCTTGAAGCAATCCTTGGCCTCGCCCGTCGGCGGGATGAACGAGTCTGCGAGATCGTGGCCCAGGAACTGACCGCGCCTGATGTCTGCGACGACATCCTCGAGGCGGCCGAAAACCTGGCTGACCAGCGGTTGCATCCGCTGTTGCTCGCCCTGCAGGAACCTGGAAGAGAAAACATCGCTCCACTGGAGAGAGCAATCGCTGCCTGTGCGCCCTGCTTTTAGGCCGCCCTGCCGCGGAAAGTCGCAAGCCCTGGCGAACGCTTGTCCCTCCAACGGGCGCTATCTATACTGGCCCCAAAACGGGCACGGCGTGCGGGCCGAACCTGGAGCCACTGCTCCGCAGGTTCGGCATGGCTCCCTTTCTGAAACCTGGGCAAGCAGCGATGTTGAAAAAATCGGCGATCGGAACCTTTGTGGTGTTTTTGTTGAGCGTGGCCTGGCTGTTCTGGGCCTGGTCGATTGGCAGCCGTTCTTACTCCTGGGCGGCAGTCCCGGCGGAGGTGACGAAGAACGACGCCTTGAAAAGCATCAGCGGCAAGGCGATCGGCTGGCGGACGACGATCCAGTACGCCTATGAAGGCCAAGGCTACCAGGCGGTGCTCACCGATTACCTGCTGGGCGAGATCGAAGTCTACGTCGATCCGAAAGATCCCACGCACGTGACGGCCCATCGCGGCCCCACCTTCGACATGCTGGCCCGTCCGTTGCTGCTGACCATCGGCTCCGGCCTGTTCGCCATCGTCCTGGGTTTGATCGCCGTCAGTCCCAAGGAAGAAGATTACGATTAGAAGTCTGTCGCCATTCCTCTTCCTCTTCTTCCGGAATGCTTGACTCGGGCCGCTTGTCGCCTTCCAATGCGGTCGAGCCCTGGAGCAGGTACGAGCATGCGGCGTACCTGCTGGGGCTTTGTGTCCAATTAACGGTAGCGGGAGAATGGCGGTATGGCTGCGGAACCATTGATGTTGCAGGAGCATCGGCGTTTGTCCCGGCGGTTCTTCGGCCAGCTGGCCGCTGGCGGGGCGCTGGGAATGTTGCTTCCCTGGCAGGCCAGGGCGGCCGAACTGCCGCCTGAGTGTGCGGCCGCGTGTGAGTCGTTTCTCAAACAGCTGGAGTATCTGACCCCGCAGGAGGAGTTTGGCAATGTGTCCCGCGGCACGCCTCGCCCTTATGACCTGCCGGAGGAGAAGAAGCAGGAAGTGGGTCTGACGCCCGAGTCCTGGCGGCTGGAGGTCGTTTCTGATCCTGACGACCCGGCCGACATCGAGCAGCCGTTAACCGTCGAGGCCGGCACGGCGATCGACTGGGACGAGCTGATGAAAATGGCGAAGCAGCACGCCGTGAGCTTTCCCAAAATCATGACCTGCAACAACGGCGGACGTCCGCTGGGAATGGGGATCTGGGAAGGAGTGCCGCTGCGCGAGATCGTCTGGCGGACCCGGCCGCAGCAGAACCTGCGCCGCGTGTTCTATAACGGCTTCCATAACGACGACCCTAAACAGCTGTTCCGCAGTTCCCTGCCGATCGGCCGCGTGCTGGAGGATCCGTTCGACCTGCCGCCCGTCATCCTGTGTTACAAGCTCAACGGGCAGTTGCTCAACGGGGAACGCGGCGGGCCGGTGCGGATGGTCGTGCCCGAGGCGTACGGTTTCAAGTCGGTCAAATGGCTGCAGCGGATCGTGCTGTCGAATCTGTTCCACGCCAATGATACCTACGCCAGCGGCAATAACGATGTCGACAGCGGCATGAAAACGTTCGCCCATAGCCTGCTGAAGCCGGAGAAGATCAAGGCCGGCCAGCCGATCCCCATCACGGGCTACGCCCAGGTCGGCATTTCTGGACTGAAGAAAGTGCAGACGCTGCTGCTGCCCAAGTCGACCGAGTGGCCCCAGGACGATCCCTATTACACGCAGGCCGACTGGACCGACGCCCATCTGCTGGACCCGCCCAAAACCTGGGGCGGCGGTCTGCCCGACGATCGCCTGCCCGACAAGGTGCATGGCTTTGATCCGGCGACCGGTCGTCCGCAAAACTGGCCCATGCGGATGACGATGGCCCACTGGGCGACCGTGCTGCCCGGCCTGCCGGCCGGCGAGTACACGCTGCACAGCCGCAGCATCGACGCCAACGGTTATGCCCAGCCGATGCCGCGTCCCTTCCGCAAGTCGGGCCGCAACGTGATCGAAGAGACCCCGGTGCAGATCGTGGAGTAAACCGTCGCCTGGCAAATCTCGCCCGGGCTTTGCATTTGCCGCGGAGTGGATCACAATCGACTGTCAGTCGTCTTTCACGCGGAGCGTGAAACTTTTGACTGACGGAAGTCGATGGTCAGTCGTCTTTTGCTCCGCAAAAGAACGCGTACTTTCGCGGAGCGAAAGACGACTTTCCGGGCGGTCTTTTTCGCTCAAAGATGAAAACAGAATCCCGAGGGAATTCTCCTCGTATTCCTTTCCTGCCAGGCGTGTTGCTGTGAATGATTCTTCCGCCGCTTCGCTGGCCGCTGTGGCGGAGCTGGCCAAACGCATCATCGCCAATGTGGAAAAGGCGATCGTCGGCAAACGCCGGCAGGTCGCGCTGTCGCTGACCGCGTGGTTTGCGGGCGGACACTTGCTGCTGGAGGATGTGCCCGGCGTCGCCAAAACGATGCTCGCCAGGGCGCTTGCCCGTAGCGTCGGTTGCGATTTCAAGCGGATCCAGTGCACGCCCGATCTGCTCCCTTCCGATGTGACGGGCACCTCAATCTTCAACCAGAAAACGACCGAGTTTGAGTTCCGCCCGGGCCCTGTGTTCACGCAGATCCTGCTGGCGGACGAGATCAACCGGGCCACCCCGCGGACGCAGGCCGCCATGCTGGAAGCGATGGCCGAAGCGAAGGTCACCGTCGACGGCAGCACGCACGATCTGGCGGCGCCGTTCCTGGTGATCGCCACGCAGAACCCGGTCGATCACGAGGGCGTCTTCCCCTTGCCAGAAGCCCAGCTGGATCGCTTCATGATGAAGTTCAGCCTGGGCTATCCGTCGCTGGAGGAAGAGCTGCGGATGCTGCAGCTGCTGGAGACGGGCCATCCGGTCGATTCGCTCCAGCCGGTCGCCCGGGCGTCGCAGCTAGTGGAAGCGCAGCAAGCGATTCGCCTGGTGAAGGTCGCTTCCCCGGTGCGCGAGTACTTGCTGCAGATTGTGCGGCAAACGCGCGAACATGACGACCTGTTGCTGGGCGCCAGCCCGCGAGCATCCATCGCCCTGTTCCGCTGCTCCCAGGCGATGGCGGCGATCCGCGGCCGTGGTTACGTTCTGCCCGACGACGTGAAGCAGATCGTCGGCCCCGTGATGAACCACCGCGTGCTGCTGCGACCCGAAAGCCGCCTGCGCAAAGTCACGCCGGAATACGTCATCGAAGAAGTCGTCGCCAACACGGCCGTCCCCACGCAGGGCGCCGGATAGAAGGAACGCTGTCGAATCTTGTTGCTCTTCGTCTGTCCTCCTGCAGGTCCGTCCAACTGCTGAAAGCTGCTCGTGCCTGTCGCCGATGCTCCGCCGCCGTTGCCTGCTGTCGCGCCGGACGATTCGACCGGCGACGCATCCGCCTCCACGCGCGCGGTCAACTCGCCCGGCCTGTTCGCCGGGATTGCAGCGGTGGCCGCCGTGCTGCTGGTGGGGATGCTGCTGGGCTCCACGCTGCTGCTGTATGCGGCCGTGATGGGGGCCGGCGTGGTGTTGCTGAACCGCTTCCTCACCGCGGCATGGTCGGCGGGCGTGACGGGGCGACGCCTGGAGTTGCCGCAAGAGCTGGAAGTGGGCGAGCGGGCGACCGTCGCTATCGAGGTGCATAACCACAGCCGGCTGCCGATCCCCTGGCTGCTGGTCGAGGATCTGCTGCCGCGTAGCGCTTTGCTGCCGCCGGTTTCCCTGCGTCTGGAAGGGTCGCGACTGCGGCTGTTATTGCTCTGGCCGGGCGAGCGGAAGGTCGTCAACTATCAACTGATCTGCGACCGCCGCGGCTACTATCAGATCGGGCCGACCGTGTTGGAGACGGGCGATCTGATGGGCCTGCAGCGACGCTATCGAGTGGGCGCCGAGCCGCATTTCCTGCTGGTCGCGCCGAAGATTGTGCCGCTGGAAGGATACGACGTCGCCTCCCGCCGGCCGATTGGCGAGATCCGCATGAGCTGGCAACTGTTCGACGATCCGACCCGCCTGCAGGGCGTGCGGCCCTGGCGCCCTGGCGATCCGCTGCGGCAGGTGCACTGGGCGGCCACTGCGCGGACGGGCGAACTGCACAGCAAGATCTATGAGCCGTCGAGCATGGCCGGCGCCACGCTGGTGCTGGACATGCACCGCGACACCAACCCCGATGCGCAGGAGCCCGTGCGGACCGATCTGGCCGTGACGCTGGCGGCCTCGCTGGCGCATGCGCTCTACCAGATGAACCAGCCGTTTGGCCTGGCCAGTAACGGTCGCGACGCGGCCGACCGCATTCGTACTTCCGGCTGGATGACCGATTACCGCACCCGCCAGGCGGCCCAGTCCCAGCTGGCGATGCGCGAAGAAGACGATCGTCTGCGGCCGCAGATTCATCCCGCTTCGCGCGGACCGCAGCACTTCCAGGAACTGCGCCGAGCGCTCGCCCGGCTGGAACGGACCGATGGTCTGACGCTGGCCCAGTTGCTGGTCGAGTGCGAGCCGCGTCTGTCCCGCAGCACCACGCTGATCGTCGTCCTGCAGCAATGCGACGAAGCGACCGCTGGCGTGCTCTGTCGCCTGGTCGGACGCGGGTGGGCCGTGACGGCCGTCATCAATACGTTCGAGCATTTCGACTACGCCCAGACCGCCGGGCCGCTCATCGGCGGCGGCGTCCGCACGCTGCATCTGCGCGACTTCGACTCCCTGCCCGAAATCTGCCGCCAGGGCGTGTTGCGATAGTTCGCGCTGGGAGCACGCCGAGAAGGACTGCCCGATATTGATTCGTCGTATTCAGGAAGGACGGACGTCGGACAGTCGCCTTTCACTGCGTGAAAGGACGCGTACTTTTGCGGAGCAAAAGTCGACTTTCTGCGCCGGCTGGTTCGCAAAACGACCGAACAAGAATCGACAGTAATTACCTTCGCGCTCTCCGTGAAAGATCGCGTTCTTTTGCGGAGCAAAAGAAGTCGGACCCGCGACTACCCTCGGATAACCGTTTCACAATTTCTACTCGCCAGACGTGACTTTCCAGGCGACCGCGGCGAGACTTGCGACGGGGCCGTCGGGATGGTGTATAAACACCCGTTCCGAAGTGAACTGTGTGACTGCCAACGAACCTCTTTCCAGGGCGAATGATCCCGCCATGACGAACGAACCGGCCGATCCGACTGCCGACAACACCGCAAGCGATACCTGGCGTCCCACGCCCGAGATGATCGCGGCGAGCAGCCTTGCCTGGCTGATGCAACGGGCAGGCGTGGCGGACTACGCCGCCTTGCATCGCTGGTCGGTCGAACAGCCGGCCGCGTTCTGGCAGGCGACGGTCGAGCTGCTGGGCATTCCCTTTCGCCAGCCGTACACGGAACTGCTCAACCTGGACCAGGGCGTCGAGCAGCCGCGGTGGTTCGCCGGCGCCCAGATGAACATCGTCGACAGCTGCTTCACGGCTCCCGCCGATTCGCCTGCGATTGTGCAGCAGGTCGAAGGCGGATCGCTACAGACGGTCAGCGTCGGCGAGCTGCAGTCGCTGACAGGTCGTGTCACTCGGGGGCTGTTGCGGCGGGGTTGCCAGCCGGGCGATGCGTACGCCATTTTGATGCCGATGACGATCGAATGCGTCGCCATTTACCTGGGGCTGATCCAGGCCGGCTGCGTGGTGGTGAGTATCGCCGACAGCTTCCAGCCGCAAGAGATTCGCACGCGGCTGCGGATCAGCAGCGCCGTCGGGATCTTTACGCAGACGCACCTGGCCCGCGGCTCCCGCCGGTTTCCGCTGTATGAAAATGCAATCGCCGCCGAGGGACCGCCGGCCATCGTCCTGCCGGCGGCGACGCCAGGTTCTATGCCGCCGCTGACCCCTGGCGACTTGCTACGGGAGCAGGATACCAGCTGGGACGACTTCCTGGGCGACGAGACCACAGCGGATGCCGGCGACGTGGCGGCGGTTGCGGCGGACCCGTCGACGATGATCAACATCCTGTTCTCCTCCGGCACGACGGGCGACCCGAAGGCCATTCCCTGGTCCCATACCACGCCGATCAAGTGCGGCGCCGACGGCCGCTTTCATCAGAACATCCAGCCGGGCGATGTGGTCGTGTGGCCGACGAATATCGGCTGGATGATGGGACCGTGGTTGATCTTCGCCAGCCTGATGAATCGGGCGACGATGGGGTTGTTCGTTGGTTCGCCGCTGGGCCCCGAGTTCTGCCGCTTTGTGCAGGACGCCCGTACGACCATGCTGGGCGTGGTGCCGAGCCTGGTAAAAACCTGGCGGACGGGCGACTGCGTGCAGGGGCTGGACTGGTCGACGATCAAAAATTTCAGTTCGACCGGCGAATGCTCGCGGGTCGACGACATGGTCTGGCTGATGCAGCAGGCCGGCGGGAAACCGGTCGTCGAATACTGCGGCGGCACCGAGATCGGCGGCGGTTATGTGGCCTGCGCTCTGGTAGAACCGTGCCGGGCCGGCGTGTTCAATTCGCCCACGCTGGGGATCGATCTGGTCCTGCTCAATGAACAAGGAGAGCCGGCGGACGAGGGCGAGGTGTTCCTGGTTCCGCCGTCGATCGGTTTCTCCACGTCGCTGCTCAACCGCGATCACCATGCGACCTATTACGCCGATACGCCGACCGGGCCGCAGGGGCAAACGCTCCGGCGCCATGGCGATCAAATGATCCGGCTGGCCGATGGCTGGCAGGCCCAGGGACGCGCCGACGACACCATGAACCTGGGCGGCATCAAGGTCGGTTCGGCCGAGATCGAGCGGGTCCTGCAGACCACGCCGGGCGTCCAGGAGGCGGCGGCGGTGGCGGTCGCTCCCGGCGGCGGACCGAGCCAGCTGGTAATCTATGCGGTCGCGTCGTCGGTCCCGCCAGGCGGGGCGGCGGAACTGATGCAGCAGATGCAGCAGCGCATCAAAACAGAGCTGAACCCGTTGTTCAAAATTCACGATCTGGTGCTGGTCGACGTCATGCCCCGCACCGCTTCCAATAAACTGATGCGCCGCGTTTTGCGAGACCAGTATGTCAACACCTCCCGCCCTTAACATTTTGATCAGTGGAGCCGGCAGCGGACTGGGACGCGGTCTGGCGCAGGAGCTGGCCCGCCAGGGGCATACGATTCTGGCGACCGATTACCGCCTGGAAGCGGCCGCGGAAACGGTCGACCTGGTCGCGGCGGAGAACGGAGCCGCGCAAGCGTTCGCGCTGGACGTGACGGACGAAAGTTCGGTGCGGGCGTTCTTTGCCAGCGCTCCGCCGGTCGACGTACTGCTGAACAATGCTGGCCTGCAGCATGTGGAAAAGGTGGCGGACTTTCCGCCCGATCGCTGGGACCGGCTGCTGCAGGTGCTGTTGACCGGGAGCTTCCTGCTGACCCAGGCCGCGTTGCCTGGCATGCGGGAGCGGGGCTTCGGCCGGATTGTGAATATCGGCTCGATCCATTCACTGGTCGCTTCGCCTGGCAAGAGCGCCTACGTGGCGGCCAAGCATGGACTGCTGGGGCTGGCGAAGGTGGTGGCGCTGGAAACGGGCGATGTGGATATTACCTGCAACACGATCTGCCCTGCGTACATTCGTACGCCTTTGGTCGACGCCCAGATTGCCGACCAGGCGCGGGTCCGGGGGATGTCGCCTGAGGAAGTGATCGACAACATCATGCTGGCGCCGATGCCGAAGAAGGCGTTTATCACGATTGCCGAAGTGGCGGCGACGGTCGCCTTTTTGATCAGTCCTTTGGCCCGTAACATTACGGCCCAGGCGATCGCCATCGACGGCGGCTGGACCTCGCAGTAGATCCCCTCGCAGTCGCCGCGACTGTCGCCGGACGGGAGCGGTGAGAAACTTCGTCCGGGTAATACTTTTCACCGCCTCCCCGGTCGGGTAGGTTGACCGTTTTCTCGTCCAGGCAACTCAGCGATCGCCGTCACTTATGAGCGAAGCATCCGATATTGCGTCTCCCGAAGAAGCCCCCAGTTCCATTGAGGCTCCGCCCAATACGCTCTTTGGCATTCTGGCCCGGCTGGGTCCGGGTTTGATTGTCGCCGGCTCGATTGTGGGTTCGGGGGAACTGATCGCCACCACGGCCACCGGCGCCCAGGCAGGGTTCACCCTGCTGTGGCTGATCGTGATTGGCTGCGTGATCAAAGTCTTCTGCCAGGTGGAGATGGGCCGTTACGCCATCACCGAAGGGAAGACGACGATGGAAGGCCTGTCGGAAGTGCCCGGCCCGCGCATCCGCGGCCGCGGCAACTGGCTGGTCTGGTACTGGTTCGCCATGTTTCTGGCCAGCATCGCGCAGCTGGGCGGCATTGTCGGCGGCGTTGGCCAGGCGCTGGCGATCAGCGCGCCGCTCACCACGCATGGCCGGATGTATAACGCTTACGCGGCGGCGGAAACCAAGCTGATCGTCCGCGTCAGCGAAGTGCTGGCCGGGGAGAAACGGCTGGCCGCCGATCCCAGCGACGACACGGCGGCCCAGAGCGAACTGCGGCAAGAGATCCTGGGTCTGGCGGGCGAAAGCGCGATGCGTTTGGCCGCCATCAAGCAGGTCGAGCTGGAGGAATCGAAAAACGACAAGCAGAAGGCCGTCCTGGAAGAGCAGATCGGCCGGCTGAAGCAGCATCAGGCGGTGGTCGAATCGCTGGCCGAGCAGCGGGCCGAATATAAAAAGCTGGCCGCCAACTCTTCGCCCGCGACGGCCGACGCCCTGGCCCGACTGGAAAATCTCCTGGCGATGGAAGCCGTCCTGCCCAACCTGCACGGCATTGATGATCGCCTGGACAAACTGCCGGCTGCCAGCAGCGAGAAGCCGCCGACCGGCCGCCAGACGGAAATTCGCCAGGAGATCGTTGCGCTCAGCCAGCAGTCGGTCGACCGCCTGCGGGATCTCAAACTGAAGGAACGCGACTGGCTGCCGGATGAAGCCGCCCGGGGCGCCATGGATTCCGAGATCGCCACGCTCGGCAAGTTAGCGGATCAGCTGAAGAAAACGGCGACGATAGATCCTGACAACAACGAGGCCTGGCGCCAGGCCGTCAATGCCTTGACCGCCGCGCCGAAGCCTGGCGCGCCGGCGAGGACCTCTGCGGAAACGCTCAGCCTGTACGACGTGTCGGAGATCGGCAATTACCTGGCGGCCAAACGGATGGTGCGGCCCAACAACCCGATCGACGATGAAATCTGGGCCACGATCGTCACCGCCTTGACCGCGCTGGTGCTGGTGTTTGGACGGTACGGGCTGATCCAGTCGTTCTCCACCGCGATGGTGGCCAGCTTCACCCTGGTGACGATCGTGAACCTGTTTATGCTGCAGTCGATTCCGACCTGGGCGATCAGCTTTGACGATATTCTGACGGGCATCAGTTTTCGCACCGGCAGCAGTCCGGTCGCCATCGCCACGGCCCTGGCGACCTTTGGCATTATCGGCGTCGGAGCCAGCGAGCTGGTGACGTATCCGTACTGGTGCCTGGAAAAAGGGTATGCCCGCTTTACGGGCCCGCGCGACGCTACGGACGCCTGGGCCGTCCGGGCCAAGGGCTGGCTGCGGGTGATGCAGTGGGACGCGTGGTGTTCGATGGTCGTGTACACGTTCGCCACGATCGCCTTCTACATGCTGGGCGCCTCGATCCTGAACCCGGCCGGGTTGCACCCGGAAGGGAACGAAATGATCCGCAACCTGTCAGTCATGTACGAGCCGGCTTTCGGCCGCACGGCGCAGGTGATCTTTCTGTTTGGCGCCTTTGCGGTGCTGTACTCGACCTTTTTTGTGGCGAACGCCAGCCACGCACGCGTCTTTGCGGACAGCCTGCGGGTGCTGGGACTGGCCTCGTCGACGCCTGAGTCGCAAGTGCTGCGGGTGCGCATTTTAAGCGGCCTGTTTCCGTTCCTCTGCCTGATCATTTATGTGCTGGTCGGCGAACCGACGCGGCTGGTTTTGCTAAGCGGCCTGATGCAGGCGTTCATGTTGCCGATGCTGGCGGTGGCCGCGCTGTACTTCCGCTATGTGAAATCCGATCCGCGAATTCGGCCCGGCCCGATCTGGGACATCTTCCTGTGGGTGTCGGCGGCAGGCATGTCGATCGCCGGCTTCTGGGCCGCCTGGGCCAAGTTCGGCTTTTAAGGGAACGGCCAGGAAGTTACGAAAGAGACGCTGCCGAATGCTCGACGCTCAATCGCTGCTGGCGACCCATGATCTGCTGCTGGTGACGCTTGATACGCTGCGCTGGGACGTGGCCGAGGAGGCCTGGCGCCGGGGGGAAACGCCTGTCCTGGCGCAGTACCTGCCGCAGGGCTGGGAACGGCGCCACTCGCCGGGCAGCTTTACTTATGCGGCCCACCACGCGATCTTTGCCGGCTTCCTGCCGACGCCGGCGTCGCCCGGGAAGCACCCGCGATTGTTCGCCTGTCGCTTTCCCGGCAGCGAAACGTCGACTGCGCAAACATGCGTTTTCGAGGCGCCCGATCTGCCGTCGGGCTTGCGCGAGCGGGGCTTTCACACGATCTGCATCGGCGGCGTCGGTTTCTTCAACAAGCTCGGTCCGCTGGGAAGCGTGCTGCCGGGGTTGTTCGAGGAAAGCCACTGGAGTCCGGCCCTGGGGGTGACGGATCCGGAATCGACCCGATATCAGGTAGACCTGGCGATCGAAAGGATCGAGGCCTGCGAGCCGGGACGTCGGTTGTTCCTGTTTCTCAATGTGTCGGCTTTGCATCAGCCGAACTGCCATTATCTGCCTGGCGCCACGGTGGATACACGCGACTCGCAGCGGGCGGCGCTCGCGTATGTGGATCAGCATCTGCCGCGTTTGATCGAAGCGATGCGACGCCGGGCTCCGCTGCTAGGCCTGCTGATGAGCGACCATGGCGTGGCGTACGGGGAAGACGGCTACCACGGCCATCGGCTTGCCCATCAGGTCGTCTGGGATGTACCTTACGGGGAGTTCGTTCTCCCCGCTGCTTCCTGTTGAGAGCCGACGACCATGCTTGCGACGCCGCCGCTTTCACTCGACACGCTGCTGGCCGGCAGTCCGTTCCGCTCGTACTGCTATTCTTACCCGCACAAAACGGCGTATCGCAAGTTCGCCCCGTTGCCGCTGTCGCAGGTCTGGTCGGAAGAAGATCTTTCCGCACTGTTTCTGTATCTGCACATTCCGTTCTGTGAATATCGCTGCGGCTTTTGCAATCTGTTCACGCTGTCGCAACCGGAGCAAGGCCTGACGACCCGCTACCTCGACGCGCTGGAACGCCAGGTCGAAACGACGGTCGCCGCCCTGCCCCAGGCGCGGTTCGCCCAGACGGCGATCGGCGGCGGCACGCCCACCTTTTTGACCACGCCGGAACTGGAGCGGTTGTTCGGCCTGCTCTGCGGTCCACTGGGAGTTCGCCAGGGGGAAACGCCTTTGGGGATCGAGGCTTCGCCGGCGACGATCAACGACGAGAAGCTGGCCCTGCTGCAGGAGCAAGGCGTCGAACGGTTCAGCATGGGCATTCAAAGTTTCAGCACGGCCGATGTGCATGCGATGGGCCGACCGCAACGGGCCGAAGAAGCGTTCGCCGCGCTGGAGCTGGTCGGCCGTTACAACTTTCCGGTCGTAAACCTCGACCTGATCTATGGCGGGGCCGGCCAGACGCACGACGCCTGGCGGGAGTCGGTGCGGCTGGCGATCGACTACCGTCCGCAAGAACTGTTCCTGTATCCGCTGTATGTGCGGCCGCTGACCGGCCTGGGGAAACGCGGCGTTCCGACCGACAAGGAGTGGGACGCCTGGCGGATCACGGCCTATCGCCAGGCCCGGGAGCAGCTGCTGCAGGCGGGCTACGAACAGGTCTCCCTGCGGATGTTCCGCCTGCCGGCGCCGCCTGGTGAAGTGCATCGGGTCAGCCAGACGCACGACAAGACTTATGACGAGACGAACGACTCGCCGACCGTGTACCGGTGCCAGGAGGACGGCATGCTGGGGCTGGGCAGCGGCAGCCGCTCGTACACGCGGGGGCTGCATTACTCGCGCGAGTACGCCGTGGGCTCGCGAGCGATCCGCAACATCCTGGGCGACTTCCTGCAGAGCACGGCCGACGACTTCGCCCAGGTCGATTATGGGTTTCCCCTGAACGACGACGAGCAGCGGCGGCGGTATTTGATTCTTTCCCTCCTGCAGGCCGCAGGGCTGGCGACCGGCGACTACCAGCAGCGTTTTGGCGTTCCGGTCGAAGCGGACTTTCCCGAACTGCATGCGCTGGCCGATCACGGGCTGGCGGTCTGCACGGCGGACCACTGGCGGCTGACAGCTGCGGGGCTGGAATGGTCCGACGCGATCGGCCCCTGGTTTTATTCGGCGGCGGTGGCCCGGCAGATGGAGGATTACCCGTGGCGTTAGATTTAACGATTCTGTACCGCGGTCCGCTGTCGAGCTGTAACTACGATTGCGGCTATTGCCCGTTCGCCAAGCATCACGAAACGGCGGCCGAGCTGAAGGTCGATCGGCTGGCGCTGGAGCGTTTTGTCGACTGGCTGACGGCGCGGGCGGATGGAACGTTTGGCGTGCTGTTCACGCCCTGGGGCGAGGCGCTGACGCGTCCCTGGTATCGGTCGGCCATGATGCATCTGAGCCGCCTGCCGCAGATCCGCAAAGTGGCGGTGCAGACCAACCTGTCCTGTCCACTGGATTGGCTGGCTGGAGCGGATCTTGACTGCCTGGGACTGTGGTGCACCTACCATCCCAGCCAGACGCCGCGGGCCGACTTTTTGGCGCAGTGCGAGCGTCTGCGGGAGCTGGGCGTAGCGTTCAGCGTTGGCACGGTCGGGATGCGCGAGGACTTCGACGCCATCGCCGCCATGCGGGCTGTTCTGCCGGACGACGTTTACTTGTGGGTCAACGCCTTCAAGCAGGAGGCCGACTATTACACGCCGGCGGAGGTGCAGCGGCTGCTGCAGATTGATCCGCTGTTTGCGGTGAACAATGTGCGGCATCCGTCCCTGGGCAAGGCCTGCCGCACGGGCGAAAGCGTGATCTCGGTCGACGGCGAGGGAACCGTCCGCCGCTGCCATTTCGTATCCGAGCCGCTGGGGAATTTGTACGATCCGGATTTTGAACAGCTGCTGCAGCCGCGACCTTGCCCGAACGCGCGGTGCGGCTGTCATATCGGCTACGTCCACCGCGAGGACTTCCCGCTGTACGAGCTGTTCGGCGCCGGCCTGCTCGAACGCATTCCCTCGCCCGCCTGGCAGGCGTCGGAAACGCTGCTCCGCTGGGTCGGTTCGTTCGCCGAATCTACAACAGCACGGTGATTCCGTCTTCGGCCAGTTCCTGCTGCAGACGGATTACCTGGTCTTGGGCGGGGCGATCGGTGCGGCCGTATCCGTAACGGGACTGATTGGTTTTGCCATTGTTGCGCAGGTCGATCTGCTCCAGCCGTGTCCCACGGGCGTCCTGCAGGAAGCTGGCAAACGCATCCCAGTTTTCAATCTGGTTGCCGCGGAAGGCGAGCGTTCGCAGCTCGCCGAACCAGTCCGCTTTCACGAGCGACCTCAGGGCCTCTGCTCGAATCTTGTTCGACGACAGATCGAGCGACTCCAGTCCCCGGAGCGAGCGGCAACGGTTCAGGTGTTCGACGCCGGCGGCCTCAAGCTGGTTCAGCGGCAAGGCCAGATGCCGCAGGCTGCAGCTGGCCAGCAAAGGGGAAGCTGCCAGCATCCGGGCTCCCTCGGGGCCGATGCGATTGACGCCCAGATCCAGCCGGGTCAGTCGCGGAGCCTCGATCTCTCCCAGTTCCGTGGCGCCTTCGTCGCCGAGCGCATTGAACGCCAGGTGCAGCGTCCGCAGCTGCTTCCACCAGGGGGCTCCGATCAGGGGGATGATCTCTGCGGCCGTCAGCTTGTTTTTGCTGAGGTCCAGTTCGTGCAGCTGGGCGGGAAACTGGCGCCCGGCCAGGTCGTCGATCTCCGTGGACAAGTCGCGGATTTCGACCTGTGTCAGGGCCGGGTTCACGCGACAGATTTCTTCCATGCCGTCCAGGAACGCGGCGGCGGGAAAGGTCGCTCGTTCAATCAGGCCGCGGCGGAACGAGCGGGTGGAAACGCCCACGGCGCCCAGTCGCCGCATCGGTTCCAGCAGCAGGTCGCCGTAACGTTCCAGCAGCAGCTGCTCTTCCTTGACGAGGCCGATCCGCTCGGATTCGCCGGGCAGCAAACGGGCCAGATCGACCTGCACGCGAATCAAATCGGCTTGCGGACTGCCGGCGTCGTCAAGCCAGTCGGCGTACACCAGGCGAGCGTCGTCGTCGTGGGGATTCTCGCGAATGGCGAGCACAAACGGATGGTCCTGATCCATAGCCGGATCCTCCCTGCGATGAGTTTTCGCCCATTAGAACAAGCGACCGCCGGTCTGGCTATCACCGACCGGGGGGCGCCTGGGAAGCGGGCTCCTCCAGGGAGCGTGAGGCCATCTGGGAGCTTTCGACAAGCGTTGCGTCTTTACAGGGTGGCCAGCTGGGCGTTGTCGATCCGCTCGCCATAGTACTCTTTGTACTTGGTTTTTCGTTCCAGGTCGCGGATGATGACTTCGGTAAAGTCGACGCCGGTCAGCGAGGCCGCGCTGCCCAGTCCGCCGGGCGTAAAGACGTTGATCTCCATCAGCTTGTCTTCAACGATATCCAGCCCCACCAGGTACATGCCGTCGCGGACCAGTTTGGGCCGCACCATTTCCACCAGCCCGAGCATCTGATCGGTGATTTCCACCGCGACGCTTTCCCCGCCCGAGTGCATGTTGCTGCGCATGTCGCCGCTGTTGTTGACGCGGCGGAACGCAGCGTACTTGCCGTCGCGCATGAGGGGCCGACCATTGAGGACGAACAATCGCACGTCGCCGTCTTTGGCGGCCGGCAGATACTCCTGGGCGATGCAGTAGCCGTCGCGGATCACGGCGTCGATCATCTGGTTGATATTGGCCGTGTCTTCATCGCGAATGAGAAACACGCTCTGGCCGCCCGATCCCTGCAGCGGTTTGATCACCGCGCCGCCTGGATGCTCGGCGACGAAGTGCTTGATCTCGTCCTTGTTCCGGCTGATGCACGTTCTGGGACGGACCTGTTCCGGGAAGTGCTGGAAGTACGTTTTGTTGAGCGCATTCGCCAGGTTCTTCGGGTCGTTGAGTACGATCACGCCGCGGGTGACGGCCAGCTGACCGAACAGCATGCCTGAGGTTTGCGCCCAGGGCCGCTCGATATCTTCTGACGGATCGTTCCGCAGCATCAGCACATCGAGGTCGTCGAGTTTGATGCGTTCCTTCCGGGCGCCGTCCCCCTGCAGTTCTTCCAGGTAGGTTTTCAGCGAGTCGTAATGGTCGCCGTTGACGGAGTGGGCCTGGGCGTGAATGGAGCCATCGATGGCGTAAATGAAATCGCCAACGCCGAGGGTCCAGGCTTCATGCCCCATGTTGGTGGCCGTCATACTGAGGCGAGTGGTCGTGAAAGCGGCCTGTTCCGAGACGACTTCATTGACGACGAATCCAATTTTCATAGCGGTGCCTTTCAAAGAGACGCTGGGCGGCCGGCGCCTTTGGATCGTAGCTGACAGGAGGCGACGGCTGACGGCGTCCGTCAGGCGATGGCTATCCCAGAGCCTGGTGCAGCAGCTCGGCCGCGGTCGTGCCGTGGCATTCTTCGAGCAGGGTCCGCACCCGGGCATCGGTCAGGCAGCGCGGCAATACGGCCGGCGGCTCCAGAATGGCACGACGTCGCAATTCCTGGACCGCAGACAGATGCGACAGGGCGATTTTTCCCACAAACAGCGGCTCGATCTCCCGCCCCTCGGATAAATGGCCGATCAGCTCCCGCAAACCCCTTAAATAAATGATGTCCTTGGTCGAGCCGCCGCCCCGGTGGGCCCGCAAGGCGGTCGTAAAAGAGGCCCGCGGAGTCAGGTGGTATTCTTCATGCAGCAGGGCGAATGTCGCCAGAAATCCGTCCCCCTGGAGCATCGATTGCGCGGCCATCACTCGCGCTGACAGCATGCGAACCCGACCTGGCGTCAGGCCGCCCGTCAGGTACTCGACGAACACGGCCAGCCCCTCCTGGAGCGCCTCATATCCGGCCAGCCCGGCGTACATCTGCTGGATCCGCTGGGACCGGCCGTTGACGTACGTCAGAATGTGCACCCCGATTTCATGGTGCAGCAAAGCCTGCAGTCGTTGCGGCGATAACCGGACGGACCTGGAGATCAGCAGCCGATTGCGGGACACCATGATCCCCGAGGCGATCTGGTCGTTGACTTCCACCCTGGCCTTGAAGCCCGGGCACAGGCTGCGGTAGTGGGCGATCTCCTGCCGGGCGGCTTCTGCCGTTTCTTCGACGCCGACACACTCGGCCGCAGCGGCGGTCAGGTGTTCCGGCGGGGCGTCGTCGGGCGGCAGGCGATTGCCGCGCTGGCTCCACTCCAGCAGTTGTTCGGCCAGCGACAATAACTCGGGCGACGGCCGGCCGTACAGCTGCAGGTTGCTGTATAAAAAGTTGGGCGTTTCAATGTCCCCTAAAGCCGTGATCTGTCGATCGAGCTCGTTCTGCTTCTCCCAGAAGAGCTGGGCCAGGGTGGCGTCCTCCAGGCGTTCAATCTCAATGGCGAACAGCCGCCTTTTCAGCAGGACCGGATCGTAAGGTAACGGACGATAGTAAAACCGCGGCGCGTCGCGAAAACCGCTGTCACGGAACGCCTGCCAGGCCTCGTCCGCGTTGACGGGCGTCGCCTGCAGCAGGAAGTCGAACGATTCCGATACCTGCCGCAACTGGCGATCGGCCGTTTCGGCCGCCCTGACCAGCGAAGACGGCCCGAAGGAGAGTTTCGTCCGTTTCTGCTCATCGACTTCGGCGCCGGCAAAGGCGTTGGCCGCCCGCTGAATGGCGCGTCCCAGCCGATGCCGAAAGCTCCGCATGACCCGCGGGTAGAGCTGGTCGGTTGCGTCGCGGAAGACGGGCTCGACCGCCAGTCCCACGCTGAAACAGCCGGGGTGCGCGGCGCTGCAGTCTTCCATCAGCGGCGGTAAACCGGGCGGAGTCGGTTGCGGCTCCAGAATGCGGGCCGTACTGGCCGTGGCGTAACCGACCGGAATCGCCGACAGCCGACGGGAGAACTCCTCGACCATCGTCGGCAGGGCGCTGGCGTCGGCCGAGACAATCTGAAACGTCGGCCGCGGGTTGTCGACCGGAATCAACGGGTCGGCCGGGGGATCCGTCAGCGGCGTCGTCCAGATTTCCAGCGCCAGGAACACGCCGAAATGCTCTTGCATCTCTTCGCTGATTTTACGCACCAGGTAAGCGATGCCTGCCTGGTGCTCGGGCTCTCCCGAGGCGAACAGGTAGGCCGCCTGGGTGGTTACCAGGTCGGCGGTTCCGGCGTCTTCCCGGTCGGTCGGCTGGCGATAGATGCACAAGAACGGCAGTTGGCAATCCATGCGCAACCGTCCGCCGCCGGGCAGGCTGCGTCGGACCCGTTTGTTGACGGCCAGACGCTCACAGACCTGGCGAGCCAGTTTCACAAACGGGGAAACGTCGGCTTCCGTTTCCGTCGCATCGGCGGCGGGCGGGGAATTCAATTCTTCGGCGGGATCAGGCATGAAGATGTATTTCTTCCAGTAGCCCCTGGCTGGCGCAGCGGAGCGCTTCTCCGATGGCCTTGACCTGGGCGGGGAGTGGTTCTCCGGTCCATTCGTCCATGTAGATTTTTTTCACCTCGACCGACAGGCAGCAAACGGTGTCCGGGAAGTTACGATGGATCCAGCGGCCCATTTCTCCTCCCTGAAACTTGACATTCTCGCCGACATTCAGCGGCCCTTGCGGGAAGGGGAACTGCCGCATTTCCAGCAGGAAGCGGTCTACCAGATTGTCCCATAACTCGCGGTCCATGCTGCCGGTTCCCAGGTTAATATCGGGATTTTCCCGCGGGTCGGCGGGCTGATCGGCTCCCAGGCGGCAGTGGTTATACGAATGGAGATCCAGGACGACCGCTTGGCCGTTCTGGTCGACGATCTCGGTCAGCAGGTCGCCCAGGTCGCGGTAGAAAGCGTCGTACAGGGCGAGCGATTCCTCGATCATTTCGGGCGCAGGAGGCTCCCGCCAGACTTCCAGGTTCCAGGCGTCGGCCGGCGTTTGATAGACGGCCTTCTCGCGTGGGCGATTGAGGTCGGTTTCAAAGCGCGAGCGATGGACGATCACCTGGTTCGAGGCGGCGGCCGTCCATTCGCCGGTGCACGGATCTTCTTCGCGCAGTCGCTGCGCTTCGTCGAGCGCAATCCGCTCCAGTAGCTGCGGACGGATCAGACCGCCGTCGTGAATGGCCGTGGCCACCAGCGGGCCAAAGCCACGATCGATCGTCCATGTCGGCAGCGTTTCGTGGCGTAACTCTTGCGGCTGGCTCAGTGATTTACGGGTGCGAGATGGCATGGTAGTTTCCTGCGGGTGATGGATCCCGTCGCCAGCGCAGAGCGGTAGCTTCTTCAGCTCTGGGGGCATTGGGAGACGGGGAGAGTGAGACGGGTAATTGCAACCGGCGCGCCAGGACGCGGCGGCAGGAAGGGACGATCGCGCACGGCGGCTTGTGCTGCGTCCGCTTGTCAAAGACGATCCGGTTGCCGAAACTAAATGCCGGAAAACAACTTATGCACAGCCGCTGAGAACCCGAATCAGCCGAGGAGCAGCGTGG
The DNA here is from genome assembly GCF_007751035.1 of Lignipirellula cremea. Taxonomy (NCBI): domain Bacteria; kingdom Pseudomonadati; phylum Planctomycetota; class Planctomycetia; order Pirellulales; family Pirellulaceae; genus Lignipirellula; species Lignipirellula cremea. The sequence goes on from NZ_CP036433.1 coordinate 1,839,235, forward strand.
GGCGATTCGATTTTTTCTCGCAGACGTGGGAGCAAGCCGAGGCGGAGCAACGCGCCTTTGTGTCCTCTCCGGCAGCCCAGCGACCCGACGCCAGAGTGATCACGGTGCTGTTGTCCGCCGCGCTGGTGTTAAGCTTCCAGTATTACGCCCTGGGGTGGATCCAGTGGGTCTGGCTGCTGGACCAGATTGCCTGGTTCTGGCCCGGCGGAGGGGAGGAATTGCGCGGGTTTCTGCTCAGCGGTGAGAATGCCAGCCTGACGCAGATGAGCTACTGGGCGCTGGGAGCCGCCGTGCTGTATGCGGCCGTTCCGCTACTGCTGATTAAAGTCGTCCTGCGCGAAAACGTGAGCGACTACGGCTTGCGACTGCAGGGCGCCTTGTCCGGCTGGTGGATCTATCTGCTGATGTACCTGGCGATCCTGCCGGCCGTGTTGTGGGCGTCGCGAAGCCCAGCCTTTCAGGAACAGTACCCTTTTTATCGGCCGCCGCTGGGGCAGCCGTTATGGCCCCGCTTTTGGATCTGGCAGGCTTGCTACGCGTTGCAGTTTGTCGCGCTGGAGTTCTTTTTTCGGGGGTACATGCTGCACGGTCTGCGGCGCCGGTTTGGCGGGTACGCGATCCTGGTGATGATGGTTCCGTACTGCATGATCCACTTCGGGAAGCCGCTGCGCGAGACGCTTGGCGCGATTGGCGCCGGCCTGATTCTGGGCTTTATGAGCCTGAAAACGCGGTCGATCTGGCTGGGCGCTGCGCTGCACATCGCCGTCGCACTCACGATGGACTTCGCCTCGCTGGCCCAGCAGTCGCAGCCCGTCGCGACGGGGAAAGTCTCTGTGCAAAGGATGGTCGACCTGACTGCCGAAGATCGACGCGAGCAAGAAACACCCGACAGCAAGCGGAGGGTCTCACCCCCGACGCCGAGGGACGATTAACGTCGTCTCTCGGTGAAGCTTGCGAGGAACCTGTGGGTGATGTACCGCGGACGTCAGCCCATCACTTCTTCCAGGCGGACCTGGCGGTTCTTCTCCTGCAGGGACAATGCCCCGGCGTGGACGGCGGCCGTGACTTCGAGAATTTCCTGGTGCGGCTTGGGCTCTTTGCCGGTGTGGAGCATCTTGCGGAAGGCGTCGGCCATGCGGACGATCTCGTACTTGTGGCCAAAGGCAAAGTCGCCTTCGATCGACGGCGTGAACGTGAACAGCTTCTTCTTGAAGTAAACGTCCGTCCGGTTGTACTCAAACCGCTCATACGGCTGGCCATACCACACATGGCACGGGTAACGGTCGGGGAACGTGACCAGCGCATGGCACGTGTCGTTGTATTCGTACAGGCTGATCCCCTCGATTCCGGGGCCCATCAGCGTCATCACGGTCCACAGTGGGTGCTGGCCATAGATCATCCAGCGGTCCAGGCTGTAGCGGCTCATCAACCGGGCCGATACATGTTCGATCGGGCCAAACTCACCTGCGTCGCGCATCCGCAGGGCCGCTTCCATGCCCCATTCGTGATTAAAAATGCTGCCCGACATAAGCGGCGCCTGGTGCTTTTTCGCCAGGTCCAGGATCTTTCGCGTGCCTTCCACCGTGCCGCCGATCGGCTTGTCGCAGAAGGTGGGCAGCCCACGGGCCAGACCGGGCGCCACCAGATCATAGTGGTCGTCCCCTTTGCCGGAAGCGTCCCCCATCCACACGGCGTCGACTTCGTCGCACATTTCTTCCAGGCTGGTTGCGACCTTCACGCCCGGGAACACGTCGGCAAAGGCCTGTCCCACGGTCGGGTCGGCGTCGTAGTAATGCGTGATGCGCGTGTCGGGAAACGGCAACAGGTCGAAGGCGAAGTCCGGATTTCGATAGTAGTTTTTCCAGGTGTCCACCACCTGCGGATAATGCTTCTTCAACGCGTCAAAGTCGCACTCGGGATGCAGGTACTGGGCAAAGTGCCAGGTGTGCCCGTTGCGGGTCTGCGGTTTGCCTTCGATGGCGGCCGACACCACGCCAATGCGGAACACCTTGTCGGTGCTGGCCGCATACAAGGGCTGAGCCGCCGCGGCGACTGCGGCCGCGCTGCCGGTCCACCTCAGCAAATCGCGTCGTGAAAAGTTCATCGCAGCGGCGGGCGCCGCCTCCGCGCCAGGCGGGGTCATGGAAGGTTTTGACATGCTGTCGACCTGAGGAGGGTAACGGAAGAAGTCATCGCAGCGCTTGCAGCGGATTCATCTCGTTTCGACTATACGAACCCCCAGGGCCGGCGTCCACTCTTGCGCTGAGCGGGCCGTCGGAACGGGACGAGCCTTCGCCGCTCGCAGCCTTGGGTGTGGTAGAATCCGTCCGCCGGTCGAACCTGCTTTGCGGCGGGCGTGTCTCTGGTGCAACGCTTACTCCAGAAAGGGAAGGTGCATCATGCGAAACGAACCTCTGCAGAACGACCCAGCCCACGACCCGATCGACGAAGGTTCCTTTCAGGCCGATGCGTAAACGGCGTCGCGGCTATCCGTCCGAGACGCACGTCAAACGCGGCGTCCGTATTGTCCATGGCGACAAACTGCTGGAAGAAAAGCTCGGTCGCGAAGACATGTGTCCTTGCGACAGCGGGCTGCGATTCAAGCGGTGCTGTCTCAAGTCAGGCCGTTTTTGACGGGGTGAACCGTCAGCAATATTTCCGGGAGTTCAGCTGATCGTCCCTTCCATCCCCGGCGGTAACCATGCGACAGCGCGTCCATTCCAGTGAGAATCTGATCTATCCCCCCGGCGCCCAAGTTGTCGCCAGGCAGCCTGTTCTGGGGAGCCAGGGACGCACGGCGCATCCGGCCGGGGCGGTGGGGGTGGTCGTCAAGTCGCCGGTCGATCGCCAGCACGCTTACCGTGTGCGGTTCACCGACGGCCTGGAGGCGTCCCTGCCTCACCAGGGACTGACGCTGCTGGCCGAATACCAGCAGGGCAGCATTAACGACGCCAGCCAGACGCTGTCCCAGCACGGCCTGTTTGATCGGGTGATCTTTCGCTGCGTTATCGGTTCGCGCGCCTATGGGCTGGAGCACGAGGAGTCGGACACCGACCGGCGGGGCATCTATCTGCCGCCGGCCGATCTGCACTGGTCGCTCTATGGCGTGCCGGAACAGCTGGAGAACGAAACCACCCAGGAAGCGTACTGGGAACTGCAGAAGTTCCTGGTGCTGGCCCTCAAGGCCAACCCGAATGTGCTCGAATGCCTGTATTCGCCGATCGTGGAACTGGCGACGCCGCTGGCCCAGGAACTGCTCGACATGCGTTCTCTATTCCTGTCGCGAATCGTGTTCCAGACGTACAATGGTTATGTGATGTCGCAGTTCAAAAAAATCCAGGCCGATTTCCGCAATCAGGGGCAGGTAAAATGGAAGCATGTGATGCACCTGATCCGCCTGCTGCTGTCCGGCATTGGCGTGCTGCGTGACGGGTTCGTCCCCGTGCATGTGGGCGAACACCGCGATGACCTGCTTGCCATCAGGTCCGGGGCCATGCCCTGGGAGGAAGTCGAATCGCGGCGCCTGGCCCTGCATCGCGAGCTGGAACAGGCGTTTGCGGACACCACGCTGCCCGAACGCCCCGACTATGAGAAAGCCAACGCCCTGCTGATCAGGGCTCGCCGGGCCGCCGTCGACTGCTAACGCTTGTCGCCAGGTGCGGCCGTAACTGAAAGAGGATGGTTCTCCATGATGCATGATCCCCGCCTGCGCCAGCAGGTCGCCGCTCATCCGTATCCGCTGCTGTTCACCACGATCAGCGGGGCGCACCTGTATGGTTTCCCTTCGCCCGACTCGGATTATGACCTGCGGGGCGTGCATCTGCTGCCAGTGGCGGAAGTCGTCGGCCTGGACGCCGGCCGGCAGACGGTCGAAAAGACCGTCATGGTCGAGGGGATGGAAATCGATCTGGTCACGCATGACGCCAAAAAATTCTTTCAACTCATGCTCAAGAAAAACGGCTATGTGCTGGAACAGGTGCTGTCGCCGCTGATCGTCCACACCACGCCGGAACATGCCGAGCTGAGGGAGATCGCCATGCAGTGCGTCACCCGGTTTCATGCCTGGCATTACCTGGGCTTTGCGGCGACCCAGTGGAAGCTGTTCCACAAAGAAAGCCCGCCCCGGATCAAGCCGCTGCTGTACGTGTATCGTGTGCTGCTGACAGGCATCCATTTGATGCGGACCGGCGTCGTCGAAGCGAACCTGGTGCGCCTCAACAGAACCGCCAAACTGCCGTACCTGGACGACCTGATCCAGTGCAAAATGTCCGGTCCCGAGAAATCGCTGCTGCCTGACGCCGACCTGGCGTTCCACCTGCGCGAATACAAACGGCTGGCCGGCGAACTGGAACAGGCGGCCGCCGATACCCGGCTGCCCGAACAGCCCGCCGGCAAAGCAGCGTTAAACGACCTGCTGGTTCAACTACGACTCCACGGCTGCGGTCGGTAGCCGGCGGTGCTTGCGTTACGCCCAACGCCACGGAAACGGGGGCGTCAGTCTTCTTCGTCGATCATTGGCCCTTTGCTTTTGGCAAAGGGGAGGGGGCTTGCGTGAGGTTCTATTCTGCCTTCCCGCCTGATGACGAATCCAGCCGATTCGCGCGGCCAATCGATTCGAGTTCCGCCGAAGTCAGTTCCGCCTGGGCGAGGATGGCCAGGATGAACTCCGTTTTTCCGTCTACATACCCGTCGATGTTGTCCGCAAACTGCCGGGCCAGTCGCTGCTTCAGTTCGCCGTAAGCCTGCACGGCCGCCGGATGGGTGCGCAGATAATCGCGAAAAGCCAGGTGGTTCCGCAGGCCCAGACTCCCTTGCGGACAGACATACAAGTGATGGGCCAACGTGCCCGGCGGCGCGTGAAACGCCTCCCGTCCTGCGATTCCCAGATTGCCGCGATGGACGTAGCCCAGCTTCGCCAGGCCAGTGATGGCGGTCGCCACATCCGCCGTATCGCCCACGACGACACTTATATCAATCACGGGTTTGGCCGCCAGACCGGGCACCGAGGTGCTGCCCACATGCTCAATCGCCAAGACCGCTTCGCGCACAGCAGGCCAGACTTGATCGCGAAGCTTCGCAAAGGTCTGCGGCCACTCGGGGTCATAAGCGACAACGGTAATCGTCATGGCGGATTTGGTTGCTGTTTCTTCAGGGAGAAAGGTCATGCGGCTGACTAGTTCGCCGCCGCTGCATCCGCCGGCGACACCATCTGTTCGATCGCCGTCGCCGCCTGGCTTAGGCCGTCGCGCTTCTGCAGTCGCTCGGCTGCCAGGCGACAGGCGGCGGGCAGCGTGTCGGACTGGAACAGTCGCTGCAGCATGACGACCAGTCGCGGACCTGTGAAGCGATCTGCGGCGATCCCGTCGCCGACGCCGAGGCGTTTGATTCTTTCCGCGTTGTCGAACTGGTCATGGGCCAGCGGCATCAGCACTTGCAGCACGCCGGCCGCCAGCGCTTGCGAGGTCGAACCAACCCCGCCGTGATGGACGAAGCCGCAAGACCGGGGCAACAGCAGGTCCAGCGGCACGTAGCGAAAGTGCGCGATCGAAGACGGCATCCTCGCCGGCAGCTGTTCATCAAAGACCGTTAAAAAGACGCCCCGTCGCTGCAGCGTCTGGCAAGCTTCCAGCGCCGCCTGGAAGAAGGCTCGCGCATGCCGGTTGGCGGTGCCGGGCGTAAACACCAGCGGCGGATCGCCCTGGTCGAGAAACGCCTGCACGTCCTCGGGCAGGCCAGCGTCGGACTGGTCGTTCCACAGCGGGAAGTCGGCCTGCCGGGCAGGCGCCGGCCAGTCATCCTGCACGGGACAAAACCAGTCGGGGAAGAGGCAGACGACGCCGCGGCGGGAATTCCACCAGCGGGTGATTTTCCTCACCGGCGGCAGTGACAGTTCCTGGCGCCAGCCGTTCAAAAACGGACAGACGATACGATCCACAATCAGCCGTTCGGCCAGCCGGAACTGCAGCCGGCGTAACCAGCGCGGCCCCACCAGACCCGGCAACAGCGGCGGTGCGCGATCGCTCCAGATCACGGCCGGCTGCAGATGGAGCGTCAGCACAGGCACATCCCATTTGTCCTGCGCGGTCAACGCGCCAAAGCCCAGGCAGCTGGTGACGCCCACCGCGCCGTCGCCCCGATGCCTGGCATGCAGATCGTACTGCTGTTTCAGCACCGGCTGCAGCGTTTGAAACAGGTGCGGAAACGCCCGACGCGGATGCCAGAGATCGGGATTGTCGACACACGCGAGATACTGCTCTTCGGTGCCCAGCGGTTCAAACGGCAGGTCGTGCTTCGCCGCCAGCAGAGCGAAGTGCGGGTTGGTGGCGAACGTGATCGTGTGCCCCCGCCGTCGCAATTCGAGGGCCAGGCCCAGCATCGGGAAAACGTCGCCGGAACTGCCAAAAGTAGAGCAGAGATAATGCACGTCTGATGGTTCCTCGTGAAGTCGCGGAAACGGACTCGAACGCAGGGGAAGAACGACAGACGACCCGCGCACGCGTCTTTCCCCTCTCAGCATACCGCCTGGCCGGCGATTCTGGACGCCCTGGTCGACAGGTACTTTTGCGTTGCGAGTTGCACGTGAGCGAAACGATGTAGCTCTTTTCTCCGGTTCACCGCGAATCCGGGCGGTCGTTGGCCGTGTTTGCCTTTAGCTTCAGACCCACCAGAGCACTACGGATCGCCAGGGTGAGATCGTCCAGCGTTTCCAGGCCGTCGGTAGAGAAGCCGAACCGCTGCTCTTCGCTCCACCGGGCGGAAACAAGGGAGCCGACGACGAGAAACGTAAACATCGGTTCGAATTGATCGACGTGAAGATCGCGGATCAGATGGACGTCCCGCCCGATCTGCTCGACCGGCGCGTCAAAGAATTTCGCCACCGCCGTTCGGGTTTCCAGCAAGAGTGCGACATCGTCAAACGGGCGCAGCGCCACAAATTCCTCACGCGACGTCGCAGCGTCTGCCAGCAGGTTGCGGCGGACTTTCCGTAGCACCGCATTCCGTTGGAAGTGATCGCGGGCGCCGAGCAGCAAGGCCGCCACAAACGTGAAGCCGCCGATCATTATCCCGGCCGTCAGTCGCTCGTTCCAGGAAGCTCCCGCCGCGAACCAGGAGCCCGCGAATCCAATCAGGAAAGCGACGAGGGCAAGCACGCCGGATATAACGAACAGGATTCGCATGGTTTTTCCTGCTGTTCGAACAACGTCACACATTCAGGTCGGGCGTCATTCCATGCTCTGCAGGCGCGCCAGGTATTCTTTCGAGCAGCCCGAGATCCAGAACTCGCCCTTTTTATGATTATTGACCGCCAGGGGAGCGTTCCCGAAGAACAGCGACACGACCGCCAGCAGGAACAGAATGATGGCCGCAAAACTTACGGCCTCCGTATCGAAGGCGGCGGATACCGGGATCGCAAGAAACAGCACGATGACCGCGATGATTTTGAAGATGCCCCAGTTCCGATATCGTTTCCGAATGTCTGGATCGAGCCCGAACGCGATCGTGCATCTTTTGCGGACAAAGAAATAAACCAGCACCAGACACAATCCGCTCAACAGCATCAGTAGAGCAAAGATCGGCGGACACCAGACCAGCCGCAGCTGCTGCATGTCCGGCGGCTCCACCGGCTTGTTCGTCTTTACACAAAACGGCGGCAGCACCGTTCCGGACCTGACAACGAGAGAATTCCCCTCCACCCGGATCGGTTTCACAGGCACGGCGACCGACTGCTCCGTTTCCGGCGATTGGTAAGGGTTGCGATCCATGGACGAAACTCCAGGGCATGCCATTGAGGAACGCAGAAAACTTCCACGCTAGGACGAAGGGACGCCGATTGCAGTGAGGAGATTTGAGGGAACGGCTCCGACCGATTCGCCCCTGGTGACAGGTTACGGGACGCGACACATGGCCCGTCGCGGCCCGCCCATTATGCCGCAGGCCCCCGGCCGCGGAAAGCGTCCTGGCTGCAGGAAGTTTTCGCTTGCTGGTCCTGCGGTTTCTGTCGTCTGGCTACTCGCCAGCAGATGTCTGCGCTGCGATCCACACGATGACGCCATAGGCGATCGTCTTGTCGCCTTCACGCAGCAGCAGGGCTTTGCCGACGGCCAGTTTGTCGCGGTTTCGACTTGGATTTCTGAGCACGGCCCGCACCATGCCGACATCGCCGGGGTGCAGTGTTTCGTCTTCCAGGGTAAGAAATGCGTCGCAGTCCTCGCCGTCGAGGAACACCTGGGGTCGGTAACCCGATTGAATCCTGCTTCTGCGACCGCCCATCGCGGTGGTCAGCAGCCGCACGCTGGCGACAAAATCGACGTCAGCAGGGGCGGCGATCGTTTGGCCTGCTTTGTGAATCGCCGCGGCGGACCGAAACCGGATTCTGGCGCAACGTTCGCGATCTTTCTCCGAGGTTGTGTCGTCGCAGAAGCACCGGGCCGCTAGCCAGCGAAGGTCGTCTGGATCAAGGTACAAAGCAACTCGCCCCGCAGCCGCTTCGTCGGCGGGAATCGTAAACGCGGATTTCCTTGCCGCGACTCGCTCCTGCGTGGGCGGGCCATCGTTCGGTTGTGACGCGGGATTCTCCCCTGTCATATCAGCTCCTTCGGGACTCGGTGGATTGCCAGGTGGGGCGGCGATTGCGTCGCAGGAAGAACGCGGCATTCAGCGATACCAGTACTGAATGTCTTCGTCCTTTTCTGGTCCTTTGACTTTCCAGTGCAAGGCGATCTGCGTGGCGTCCAGCCGCATGCTGGCTGAATACAGGTCGTCGCGGCAAACGTGCGGTTCCATCGACTCCCAGACTTCGCTGCTTTGCGGCGCCAGATCGAACAGATAGACAGGCTGCTTTTCGCCAAAACGCAGATGCTCCAGTCGGATGGCGGCGTCAGAATCCAGCAGTGTCCAGCGATACACGTTGCTGAAGCGGAGGCGCTGGCCGTGGTCCTGCTTCCAAAATCCTGACTCGGTGAAGACAAGCGTCCGGGCCGCCGGCTGGGAGGTCGCCACCGTTCCTTCGCCCGACCCGTTCCAGCCAGAACCGCTGGCCGACTGGGCGCGAAAACGCAGCGACGAAGCGTCCGACAGTCTATGCCAGGTGTCCACAGGAAACCTCTTTTTCGCTTTATCAGCAAACCCCGTGCGTCGCCGGGCTTCTGGCTACTTGTCTGGTACTGCATTTTCCTTCACACGGCGGTTAGCTCGCTGCGTCGCATTGTGTCGTCTTTGCGAAGGATCGGCAAGCAGCGGATCACGGCGTTCGGGTTGCCTTTTCGAAGGATCGCAGCAGGGCGATGATGTTCGCCTTGCCGATGGGGTTTGCGCTCTGGATACTCCAGACCGGCAGCGGCTGGCGATGCGCCAGGCAATACCCGGCCAGCCATTTGGCGGCGTCGAAACCGCTTTGAGCCTCGCCCAGGTCATGATCAAAACCGACCGCGTCCGGCAAGCCATGGTCGGTCACCCATTCGACAAACGCGTCGTACGTTTTGACCCACACGACGGCTGGATTCACGATCGGAAAACAGGCTTGCCAGCGTTCCTGCTGCGGATCCCGTTCATCGTCGAGCCATAGCAAGATCGGGGCGGACGTCATGCGATTTCCTGGGTCAGCGGCTGCAGCTTTACCGCTTTCCTGTCGCCGCGCAGCTTGTGCATCAGGCAAGCATCGGCGTGGAACGGGCAAGGGAAATCTGCGGGCACGCGGCCCTCGACAAAGCAGCGTCGGGCGTCGCTATGCCGGGAGCAGCCGATATGAAACGTTCGCAATTCCCGGTCGTAGACAATCATCAATTCGGGATGATCCAGCAGATGCTGGAAATAATCGGCGCCCCAGTCGTCGATGCCAAAGGCGTTATCGTGTGGCAGGAATTTGCCGCCGGTCACCCTGGGGCCGTCGTCTGCGGAGAAGGTTTCGAACAGGAAGATGTCCTTCCGCGAATCACAGAGCAGCGCCAGTTCGTCACGATCGGCCTCGTCCAACCCGCCCCACCAGCGCTCGGCGTCGCCCAGCAGAGAGTGGGGAATACTATCGGTCAGGTTCGCGGGCAACGGAAGATGCGTCATGCGGCTGGCTCCAAAAAGTGTCTGGCGATGCTACACGTCTGACGATGCCAGGCGCCGGGGGAACCATAAGCACGCAAAGAAACAGCCGCTGCCGGCAAGCGCGCACGCCCAGCCGATGAGAAAGGAAACATTGGCGGCCCGCGCGTCGGCGTCCTGCGATTTTTGGAGACGGGCCAGTTCGCCTTCGATCGCTTTCGATTCTGTCTGCAGGACGGTCAGTTCGTCGGCAGACATTTGGGTTTCCGTCTCCCGTTCTTCCATCGGACGATCCTTCGGCTGCTGCTCCAGGCGTGCAGCAATCGCCTCAACCCGAGCGGATAGCTTTTCCGTTGCGACGGGGTTCGTGGTGCGTCCAGCGAAGTGGATTGCGAATGCGATCAAGGCGCACGCAGCCAGTCCGAATCCAGCAATGCACAGGATTTTGCGAATCATGCACAGCCTCCCTGGTCGAACTGCGCTGTACCGGCGCCACGGAACGGCAACGCTTCAGGGCCGTACGGCGGCAATCCGGAAAGAATCTGGTACTGCGGCATGGATTCATCGGGGAAAGGGTTGTGTGGGCTTTTCCCTGCCGGGACGTTTTGAGGCGAAGGGACGAGCGGTCTCACTGCGGGAACGGCGACGGTAGCATTATCGGATCGGGGCGTTGCATGCGGCGTCTGGCGTTCTGCATAATATCCTGCAGCCGACGCGAAATCCCCCCTGCCTGGCGTTTTCTATCACTAGCCCCCCTGGCCGGAACGGCGCCGGAGCTATCATTTCGGATGGCAGCCTTCCCTCCTGGCCCGGTTATGCGGAACGTTATGGACTTCCCACAACTCCTGAAAAAGCTACTGCTGCGGCTGGGATTTCCCGAGAAGCAGCCGGAACTCTTGGATACGTGGGAGGTGTCAGCAATGTCCGACCCGGTGAAGTTCATGGACTTCATTTTCAGCGTGGCGACCCCTGAGGACGTGTGGCAGGTAGATCTGGCAACCAGGGAAACCTTCGAAGCACTTCGTCGGTTTGAAGGCAGCGGCAACGTCATCCAACTCACGCCGACGACCGTCTCTGCACTTCGCCCCTTTCTTCCCTCCTTCGATTTTGACCTGGCTATCCTCCACCACAGGGTAACTCGAGACGACGACTTCCTCATGGTTAGCTACGACAACCTCAGCTGTTGCTGGGTCTCCAAGCGAGTGTCCGAGGAACGCATGCAAAGAGCGGCTCGAGAGTGTGGATTCCAATTCAAAGACACGAAAGATGCATAACAAATTTTACGCCGCGGCCCAGTGAACTGGAGGACGCCCCACATGGAACTTGAGGAATATCAACGCTTGTACAAGGAGCAGGACGACGCCGCTCCCGGCTGGGACGCGATCAACGCGCGCGTGGACGAGGTCTATCCGGACCAGGAGCCTCAGCACTGGGGCACGATCATTAAACACATGCTCGGCGGTCCTGATCCAGGGCTTTAAAGCTAGCACTTCTTGCGTTTAGCAAGAATTTTGGCGGTGGAAACGTGGGGTTGGTCGTTCCGTTTGGTTCGCTTCGGCGGCGGGCGTTTTGGGCCGCGTTTGTGTTTCTGAAAGGCGGATAGACGCACGTTCCCCGCCAACTCCACTAACATTTTTGATAACTGTTTCAGCGTCAAAGGCGACAGCGCTTCGCGCCATTCATCTTCCGGGATGGCGATCATCATGCCGCGCCACACCATGCTCATTTCATCCGCCATGTAGTAGAAGGAAAAATTCTTCTCAATCTTTTCCACGCCGTGCGCCGCCCGCAGCGCGGCTTTCACTACAGCCAACGCATTGAAAATCACCAGTCCCAGGCTAAAACCGAATAACGCCGCCGGCGGATAGCCCAGCGTGTTGATCTCGTTGTTGAGCGACAGTCGCAGTTCGTTGAAGGCGGCTTCAATGCTCCAGCGCGTGCGGTATGTGTCAGAGATTGTCACTGCGTCGACGTCCGCCGGCAGATTGGAAAGGATGTGAATCTCCTGTTCTCCGCCACGGCCCGATTGGAACAATTCGACGCTGATGCGGCGAGCCGGCAGCTTGGCGCCAAAGTCGTCGGTGATCAGAATGGACTGCTCGAAGACTTGGCCCGTTTCGCTTTCGCCCCGTAAAACACGGTCTCCCGTGGGCTTCCAGCGGACATTCGCGGCGTGTTGCCGAATGACGAAAAACGCTTCATTCAAGGCGATCTCTTGGAGGAACACCGACGTGCAGAAATTGCGATCGGCGACCCACACCTCGCCTGGCACCAAGCGATTGATCAACTCGATCAGCAGCGAACGCTCTTGCGCATGGCCGTCTTCCGCCAGTTCCACATCGTCGATGAGACCGAGTTGGGGGTCGAGCACCGCCAGCACCACGCCTGGCAAAGGACCGGCGGCGATGGTCCGTAACTCCTGGATGCGATGCTGCGTGGCGCCGGGATGATTGCCGTCCAGGATGCGCACGCGATAACCGGGCAACAGGCTGGGACGGGCGCTGTTCATCGGCTCGATCAGTTCCCGAAACAGCGTCGCCGTCTCGCGCACCAACGCGGCGGACACCAGCGGCTCAACGCCGTTGAGTTTGTCATAGACGCTGTTCACGGAGACGGAGATATCTTGCTTGCAAGCTTGATAAGCGGCGTTGGTGCTTTTGCGAGTTTTGGCGACCACCATGCCCATCAAATTGACCAACACCGAAAACGACAATTCCGACACCCGTTGCGACACAGCATGGTCGGCGAAGATCTGATCCAACCGATCCGGCGTAAAGGCCGCACCGAGCGCCGCTTTGGTCATGACGGGGATGGGACCCTCCTTTTCAAACCGCGCAAACACCTCGCCGAGAATCATGATACGCCTCCGAATTGCCGTAAATGGTTAGTTCTACTGCAATTATTGCAATCCGAGCCAACGCGTCACCCCACACCGCCGGGGAGGTGGTGCTAGCTTTAAAGCCCTGGGTCCTGATCCCCTCGACGGCATTAGTGCTTATGAATGCTCCGCTGGCGGGATCGACCATCTGCATTTCCTGACCTATGGGTATACCTCGCTGTACTACGACGAAGAATCCATAGGCGGCGATTTCAGTCGCTTCGGGTTCGAAACCACGTTTCGTCTGGCCAGCCCCCTGCCGCCGACGGAGGATCCGATATGGGTCTGTAATCTCCTGCAGAGCATGGCCAGATATGTGTTTGAATCGGGCAGGTGGTTTAAACCGTATCACTGGATTGCCGCGAACGGGCCGATCCGGACGGAGGAGAACACCGATATTGTAGGCCTGGTATTACTCCTGGATCCCACCTTCGCTCCGATCTATTCCCCGCATGGCCGCGTCGAGTTCCTGCAGGCCTTTGGGATCACCCAGAGTGAGTTGAACGCGATTCAGGAGAAAACACGCACGCCCCAGGAACTGGTCGAGTTCCACCGGCAAACCAATCCGCTGCTGATTACCGAGCTGTCACGACAAGATGGGGAGTAGAAAACCGCATGCCGGTTTATTTGCGTCTTATGTGGAATCGTCCGCCCGCGGATGACTTGCCAATTCTTGCCCCGCGGCGACGCTTCCTGATACAATCTTCTGGGAGACGTCGCTGGAAAACCGTCTCCGCACCAGGGGCAGCCGGGCGGTTCTGAATCGCCTGGAAAGGGTGCGACGGAAATTTTGGCAGAGCGTGCGTCCCTGTTCTGCATCAATGCGGCCATGCAGCAAGACGCTTGCGGACGCCGCCCCTGGGAGCGCAAAGGCCATGCGACACAACGAATCTGTTTTCGACTTTGCCGAATGGCTGACCGAGCCGCCCTCCGGCGGACCGCTGCAGATGTGGTGCGTTGGCGCCGGGCTGTCCGCCGTGGTCGGCCTGTATGGTCTGTCGTGCGTGGTGATGCAGCGTGCGACCACGCTCAATCTTTCCCGGCGGGAAATCGGGGAAGGGTTGTGGCTTTATCTTTCCGGCAATCCGGCCATCACGCTGGGGCTGCTGTTTACCTTTATCGGCCTGTTTATTCACTTCCAATGGTTCTGGGGAAACCAGCCGCGACTGGCTCCCTTTCACCAGATTGCCAAGTTCGTCGCCGCCGCTGGCGTTGTGATCTCGCTGTTCGCCCACATCTTCACGTTGCTGACAGAAACCTGAATGCGGCGGAATACGTGCGAGCTTCCGGGTTACGTCATTCGCCTGGCCGGGCGATAGTCGGTAAACATGTCCGCGAATATTAGAGGTCGAGAAATGCAACGGTTTGTGATGCTCTCTCTGGTGATGCTGGGTTGCGCAACTTCGCTGGCGGCCGGCCCACCGGACCAGGGGCAGGAGTACATCCGCCCGTTCCCCATCGTCGCCCTGCCGCTGGACGCAAGCGAAGCCCACCTGGCGGCCGCCCAGGAACTCGCCGACGCGCTCGAAATCCGCCTTGTCACCCGGGCCAGTAAGAACCCTGTCTGCTGCATCTGGGTCGAGATCAGCAACTGGACGCCCAATCCTGGCGCGCCCGGTTACCTCATTGTGAACCAGCCCGGCGGGAGCATTGTCATCGCTTCCAACGAAGCGCAACTGGCCATCGCCGTGAAGCGTTTCCAGAGCTCGATGGGGGGAACCGGGAAAGAGGCCCGCGTGCCCCCAGGACTGCTCACAAACTTCCCGATCGTGATTTCGAAAAAGCCGGACGACTCGTCCCCCACACGCCCGTGATACCGGACCAGTCGCAGGCGTCGGTCGCCAGCGGCGGATACGCTCTACGGTCTGGCGTTTTTGGTGTCAAATCCTGACCCTTCCGCCGAGGCGATCATCTTCAGGGCGGAGCTGGCGATGCCGCTGTCCGGGAATTCCTGCAGCGCGCGCTGGTAGGATGCTTTCGCCATCGGGCCGTTGCCGATCTGGCTGTATGCAAACGCAATATTCAGCAACGCCATTTCCCGAAAGCTGAGCGCCGAGGGCGACATCATGGTCAACGAGCGAAAGCGATCCAGCCAGGCATGACGCGTGAAGAATTCATAGCTCTGCTGGTGCGCGTGAATCGCCTCTTCAAATTGACCGGACTGCGACAGGCGAACTCCGCGACGATGCGCGCGCGGAATCAACATCCGGGAGCCAAAAGAGTAAACCAGATACACGGCCGATCCCCAGAGCAATCCGTCAGCGGACTGGGTCGCCAGCCAGCCGATCGCCACCGCCGTCGCCAGAGCCAGAAATTGCGGAATGGTCGCCAGCCAGGAAATTTGCCGGACGGTCGGTACACGCGGCATCGCGGAGCCTTTCAGAGAAACGCAAACAGTCGGCAAAAGCGATACGCTGTCTATCCTGCACCGTCGGCGTTCCTCACCAGGTATGCGATTCTTGGTACGCTAAGAATGACAGACGGTCGCTTCAGGTATACAGCGCGGCGATAAACGCACGGGACGGTTTGTCGGGATCGAGGATCAGGGTAATTGCATCCCCTTCACGGAACGGGGTTGTTTCGCGGTTTTTCCAGATGGCGTTTCCCGCGTGATAGGATTCGCCTTCGAATTGATAGTCGTATTCAACGCGTCCGCGATCTTTGAAGAAGTGGATGCTTTGAATTCGCCCTTGCACTTCGGGGCCGGAACTAATAATTCGTTTGAAATCCCCGATACGTTGGCGAGCGAGCCATCCCAGTAACAGGGTGACGACCACTGCGATCACAACCAGGAGGACCACCAGCGGGATATTCACTTCGAAAGGTTCGCCCTGATGCTCGGGGAGCGCACCGATGATGCTCCCTCCGATCGCCATCATCCATACGCCGCCGATGAACAGTAGCATTAACAAGGAAAAATAGTCGTTCTTGAGGATGCGACTGGTCGGAGCATTTCGAGTCATGGTAGCTCTCTTTTCCTGGCGGGAAGCCGATTCTCGGCTACGGCCGACTCCCTGACTGGAAGTTACTGCACTTTAGGCGAACGTCTGCCGTTTGACGGGGGAGTCTGGAATTTTGAGCTTGCCTGAAAAGGTGGCTCTCCGCGATGGTTAGTGAGATAACCACAAATCACAAAACCACCGGGAGAGCCATGGATGGCCAAGCGTAAGCGATCCGCCAAACGTCCGCAAGCGAAACACAAAAAGCAGACGCCGTCGCAGCATCACAAGTGCCAGCGTTTGAAGCGGACCAATCCCTTGCGATCGCGCACGACAGAAGCGATCACCCCTTTGTGCGGCTATCTCCAGACGGCGGTGGCCGCCTTGCAGTCGGTGCTGGATCGACGGATCGCCTTTCGGTTGTCGATCATCGTCGCGGGCATGTTGCTGGCCGACGATCGACGCACCGCCAGCGCCTGGTTCGCCGCGGCCGGGGTGCAGCAGGACTGGGATCGCTTCTATGAATGCCTCATCAGCGTTGGCCGATCGTCGGGATCGCTGGCCAGCGCCATGGTCGGCTTGCTCGTGCAGAAGTTCGCGCCGGGCGTCGGCGACCGCATTCAGCTCGCCCTGGATGACTCGCCCACTTCGCGCTTCGGACGCTGTGTGGAAGGCGCCGGAGTGCATCACAATCCGACGCCGGGACCGGCCGACGGAGAATGGCTTTACGGCCACAACTGGGTCCTGTTGACCTGGCTGGCGACGCATCCGTTGTGGGGCGTGATCGCCTTGCCGCTGCAGTCGCTGCTGTACGTCCGCCAGGCCGATGTGCCGAAACTGGCGGTAAAATATGCATGGGAATTCCGTACGAAACACGAACTGGGCGTCGCGCTGTTGACGTCGTTCGTGCAATCGCTGCGCGCCCGCGGCGTGCGGAACTCGGTCTGGCTGGCGGTCGACGGCGCCTACGCCGCACGACCTTTTCTCCTGCCTGTGCTGAAACTCGGCGTCACGGTCGTCAGCCGCTTGCGCAGGGACGCCTGCTTGTTCGACCTGCCCGGCGAAGCTGTTCCGCACCGTCGCGGCAGGCGCCGGATTTATGGCCGGAACAAACTCTCCCTGGCGACACTCGCCGACCAAAGTCAAGGCTGGGAATCGCTCACCTATTCTGGCCGAGGCGTCGAAGTCACGCGCCCGTGCAAATCGTTCCTGGCGACATCGGAGTTGATCAGCGGGCGCATCCGTGTGGTGCTGCTCCGCTTTGACGACGGCAACTGGGCGCCTTACTTTTGCACGGACCCCAGCGCCGACGTGCGTGAGATTCTGGAGGCCGTCGCCGCGCGCTGGGCGATCGAAGAATGTTTCCAAGGGATGAAAGAAGTCTGGGGCGCCGGTCAGCAGCAAGTTCGAAATGTGTGGTCGAGCATCGGCTGTTGGAATCTCAACAGCTGGGTGTACGGCCTTGTAGAACTGTGCAGTTGGGAGTCGCCGCAAGCGGAACTGAGCGACCGCCGCTCCCGCCCCTGGGACAACGCCTCGCGTCGGCCGTCCCACGCCGACCGTCGCCGCACAATCGCCCGTAAAATGTTAGAAAAACAATTTATCGCCACTCTACCCCCGACGCCCAACAGCCCCCAAATCCGCACGCTCCTTGAAGGGCTAATCGCCATAGTAATATGATCGCCTAAAGTGCAGGAAGTTAGAAACGAGGGGAAAATAACTTCGGTTTTGTATAACACCGAGGACGTTGCGGAAAGCGAGCCTGCTTGAAACCACGTCGTGACCTGTGCCGAAAGAGCCAGTCTGGCCGACTTCATCAAGGACGATCCGCTGCCGACCGGCCCTTTGCGCCTTTGCGTGAGATCCTCTTCGTGACAGAACCGCCAATCCGTCCTTGAACGGCGAGAAGAAAAATTGAGCCGGTTGAAGAATTTTCCTCGCGTCAATGGGCACTCACGCCAAGGCGCGAAGGCGCAAAGAAGGATGAAATAGTGTGAGAATAAATTGGCCGCGCCTCTGGGGGATGTCGCGTTTCAGACTCCGACCAGGTGGGGGAAATAGCCGAAGTTATTTTTCCCAACTCCTAACGAAAGTCTGTTCTAAATCTAGGGGTAGTCAGCAAATTCCATATCGGGCGCTCCGCCCGGTTGTTGCTCCATAAGAACGCGCACGGTGTATCCGCCATAGCATTTTCCGTCCTGCATGATCAACCAGTCCGATACCTGGCTTTTTTCGAAAGTTCGCACATCACCAAAATTGAGATCCGGAATCTCCACGGGTTCGTTCGAACAGGACGCCGTGATCTTTGTCCCCTCCATCGAAATCGGCGTGAACCATACGTGCTCTTTCCCGCCGCTTGAGGTGTCCATCCCCACCTTGACGCTGGTGGTCTCCACGTTGGGATTCTGCCAGTTCTGTTCGAACTGGGAGAAGGTTTTCTTGGCGGTTTCGATCGCCGTATTCATAGCGGCGTCGTTCTCATCCACCCCAATCACCCGATGGGAATCCTGGCTGCCCTGATTGCAGCCGAGCTGGACAAGCAGAAGTGAAGTGAGAAGGATAGCAGTTAATCGAAGAAACATATTGCCCTGATCCTGGTGAGAATAATGGGTGCGTCAACCGAGCGGGGACGGTTTACATGGAAATTTGGAACCGCGTGAATCCCCGCGCGGGTTTAATGGTTTGTGTGAAAGCTCCTGCTACCAGGACTTGTAGTTCCATGCGGGACACCTTCCCTGGAGCTGCGCCGGCGGATCGACAAAGGTAGTACAAATCTGGTCCGATATCAGGTGCTGATGCGTAGCGGGAACCTCGTCAAGCGAGTCGCCAGCGACAAGGATGACGTCCGTGCCGCTGTATTCAGTGGGTTCGATAATCACGCGATTGTTGCCTGATGTGTGCAGGGAAGGGAGGGTGGCGGGACGACGCCATTACTGCCCGGTCGACCGCCGACCATTATGCCGAATGTCGGAGGCGGATTGCAACACCCGTGACGCGCGAAACCGGACTTGCGTGGAAGCGAATCGACGTGAATGACGGCGGCTGGACGACCGTGCTTTCAGATAACCAACTGCTCTCTGCTTCCGTGCGGAGGAGGTTCGCCTGCCGTGGAACTAGCATTCTTCCGCCTTGAATGGAACGGCGTCAAAGGGCAAATCCAGCCGTTGTTGGGGCGACAAGTGTTCCAGGATTCGGGCGTCCAGAAAAGCAGTTTTCAGCGCAGGGTATCCGGCCAGGATATCGACAGCCGCCGGAGTCGCGTGGGTCTTCGTGATGCACAGAAAGCGAAGGTTCGGAGCCGCGGACAGCAGGCGGATTCCCTCGTTGGAGATCTGGGTGTCGTTGATAATCAATTCTTCGAGTTTCGCCAGGGACGCAAGCGACTCGCAGGCCTGGTCCGTGATCGCCGTGTTCCCCGCAGCAAGATTGACCAGGTTCGGGATTTTCGCAAGCGAACGAAAGGTTCTGTTATCCGCAGGCGTATGGTTGATAGAGAGTTCTGTCAACTTCGCGGAACACGGAAAAGAGGCGAGCTCATCACATGCGACAGGCAGCGCGTTAATACAAATCGAACGCAAGTGAGGATGACGGGCCAGATGCTGAAGTTCCCTGATGCGCGTGCCGCCAATCCCCAGTTCCACCAGCTGACCATTCGACTCCAGCAACGGCCAGATCGAATCGTCCACCTGCGTATCGCCAACTTCGAGATCGTTGATGCGGGCTAGCCAGCGAGCGCCTAACAAGCCTTGCGTCGACAACGGCGCTCCCATCGCCAGGAGCACCGACAGCTGCTCCCAGTCGGCAAGGCATTGCAGGCCCTGATCGGTGACCTGGGAGTCCAGCAAGCCTAACGCGCGAGTCTCCTTAAGCGGCCTGATGGCCGCCATCAGGGTATCGCCCTCCTCGCAGTCACGCGGCAGCAAAACGCTATCGACATGGAAAAACGCCGCATCCAAGGCGCTGCGCGGCCATGAGAGAAATCGAGAAAGGCCTGTGCGACCGTCATCACGATATCCGATTGTCCCGCCTGCCTTGACGATGGCGTGAGCGGCCGCTTTTCTTTCTTGCAGCTGGGACAGGAATGCCATCAAGTTGTCCTCATGCTTATGCGATGTCAGCCAAATCGCGATCAGGCTTATTCGGGAAGAATGCGACCTGACAACCAGAAGAATCCTGTCAGCACGCCGCCGGCCTTGGGCTCCTGTTCTACCAGTTCCGGATCGATGACAACATCGAAATGACCGCCGAGGGTTTCCACCAGCGCCCAGTAGAAGGAATGTCCACTGAGTTCATTCTGCTTTTTGGCGGCCCGAATAATGTGTCCCGTGAAAATACCGAAAGCTTGCGGCGGTTCGGTGGCGTCGCCATCGGGAGCAAACATGCCGGATGGGATGAAGGATTTGGAGGCGAACTTGAGCTCGCCCGTTTGCGACGCGTCATACGCCTCGACCGTTTCAAAGATCGAAACCTCATGGGCGAACGCCGCGATCTGCACGGAGACGATCGAGGGAATCGTCAATGCCGGGTACTGCCTGGCATCGGGAGAATCGAACACAAAGGGATACTTGCCCGCTTCGGGAGCGTCGCCTGACGGATCGGACCAGGCCAAGAAGGCGCCATCAAGTAGCGTTGCGTCGGGACGTTCCACTGGCGCGGTAATCCCGGCTCGCATGCAGGATTCGCCAGCAAAATGCGGCGTCATGCCGATCAGATCTTCTGCCCCGTCCAGCTGCAGCCAGATCTCCGCGCCGCTGTCCGACGACCATCGCAAATAACTCCCGCCGGGGACGTCGATCTGCTCTGAATCCTCGGCGACCCGATTCGCCAGCGCCAGGAAATCCTCTTCGCTTTCCACAGGCAGCCCGATGGCGGAAAAGTGGCTCGTCATGGGGTCTCCCTGTGGGGTTTTATAAGTGAACGGTCGAAACCATGTGAAGATACGGAAAGTCCGAGAACACCAGGGCGCCGTCGACCATCTCTCGCTTGACGTCCTTCATGCGCCAAAATCTTGCCTGGACGCCGCCGCTGCCATTGATCCTCACGTGATCGCTGGATACTTCATGGAGAGAAGTGGAGATGCCGCTTTTCGACATCAGGGTTACAAAAGCGTGGGGCGTACAGATGGCTGCAGGATCAAGATCTGTCAAAGCAATATAGCCATTTTTCCAGGGCGAATATACGACCCGCGTGCCGTCAAAAGCGTTGTCAAATTGGATTAGAGTGTCCTTGAGTAAGGCCTCGTCATCAAAGTTGAACTGGACCGAGTCGTAAACCCAGATCGATGCCTCAGAAAAGGGTATTAGGAACGAGGGGAAAATAACTTCGGTTTTTGTATAGTGAGCCGAACGCGCTAGCGTCGGGCGGTTCTGCTCCTGTGAGCCGAAGTTATTCTTCCCCAGTTCCAAGGGTCGTGGCGAATTCCTTCTGACACGAATGGCATTCAATCCGCGTAACTCTTTATTCTTTGCCGGGTTGGTGGCTGTGACGGGGCTTGGTCATGAGCTTGTACGGATTGGGCCGGCGTTTGCGGACTCGCGGTTCGTAGCGGTCCGGGCGATTGCCAACGACATGCTGCAAGCAGCAATCATAAAACACGTCGCAGAGCGGATCGGCGTCCCCTGTCATGCACAACACCGGCAGCAACTCGTTAAGCGTTTGCATCGTCCCCTTAAAGCTGATTTGCCAGGGTTGCACGTCGCCGCGGATCGCTGCCTCGCACATCATCTGACGGACCAAGTTATAGGCCGTGAAGTGAGCTCGGATTTCGTTCCGCACACGATGGGGTTGCTTGCAGCGCAAGTGGTCCATTTGCATCACCGTTTTCAACGATCTTAGATTTAATTCTGCTTGCCACCGCCGACGATAAAGAGCCGCCAGATCCTCCTTGTTGTACTCGATGTCGTCGAGCAAGTTGGTCACAATGATGACCTCACGCGTGCGAAAGCCGGGCGTGGCGATCCGCACCCGGATCTCACGCAGTGTCAGGAATACGTCATAGCCGGCGTACTCTTCTGCGGTCATCCAGGCAGGCCGTGGCGGCTTGTCCCAGAACACCGCGTGTTCGTCTTTGCTGTAGCGCACGCCGGTGCGGAAATCGGTCCTTCGCGATTGATGTTTTCGCAGCACCACATGCACCCCTCGGGCCAGCTGCCGGGCGATGTCGAACCAGCCAGAATAGGCTCGATCTGCGAGATAAACGTCGTCTTCTTCGAGGATTTTGTCGATCTCACGGAACAGGCTGACCTCGGCCGTCAGCTTGCCTTTATAGCGACCCATGGCGGCTTCCAGCACGACGCCGGTGGCCAGGCCGAAGAAGACCACCATCCGCATGATGGGAAATCCACAGCCGGGTTTTTGCCCCGCCATTTGCGGATAGGCTTCTTGGTTTTCAGGAGTGTCAGCCATTGTCAGCGTGCAACCGTCGCCGACGATAACGCGATGTCCTCGCCAGAGCCATTGATCGGGGACGGAATCTTCGATCGCGGCGCCAGAATCTGTCACCAGGCGGTGCATGCCGGCTTCGTTAAGTTTGTCTCGCGCCATGCAGTAGGCGCCGCTTAGAGCGGCAGGAATCGGCAGGCCTTTAGCGGCGCGAAAGGCGATCAATTTGGCAACCGCCTGGACGCAGTTGTGGCCGGAAGTGAGGGTTTGCGAGAGGAACACCCAAACGGTGACGGCGGTGTCGTAAATTCGCGCGGAATCGAGGATTGTACTTGCGTCGCCAAAGCTGGATCGGATAGTCTGTTGATCGATCAGCGCAGCGAAGAACAGTTGATCATCACGTCGGGCCGCAGCCAACCGCGAGCGAAAAGAATCGAACATCGAAGGGGCCTCCTTGCCTTTGAGAATTTGAGCGTTCCCAAAGAATATGCCCGCGAGGCCCCTTCCTTGTCGATATCAACTTATCCGCTAGCCCGAGAAGGACTTAGGCGGATTGAGTGCCATTCCCTTCTGACACCTCTTCCTCCTTCTTTGCGCCTTCGCGCCTTTGCGTGAGTTCCCCTTTTCCGCGATGCCGATTTTTCAACCCGCTCATTTTATCTTCCAGCCGTTGCAGGAGAGATTGGCGGTTTGATCACCAGGTGAAGCATACGTAAAAGTTGAACGTCATCGCTGTTATACAAAAACCGAAGAAGTTTTTTTCCCTCATTCCGAAGAACGGCCCGACGCTAGCGCGTTCGGCTCACAGGATCAGCCGGCTTGGGCTGCTCAGGTTTCGTGGTTCCTGTCGAGAAAAATACCGAAGTTATTTTTCCCGCGTTCCTTACATCATGCAGGTCCCAAAAGGGTGGCGCCCCCAGCAGTTTTTCGATTTCCTGACGGGGCGAGCCGGGAGTACACGCGCCCAGAACGCCCGTTCGGAAATAGTCGATGAAAGACGCCTTCATGAATCATTCCCCTCAACGACAAGGCATGGCAGAGCAAACGCCCGCCTTCACGCGAGCTGGTTGAAAAAGCGAGCCCGTGACAAGCGACGAACCGATGCAGGCGGCATACGATTCCCTCCAACCGATCCTTGTTACCCATTCGCCAGTCGGGCCTGGCGAAAGATCTCGTTCCATAGAGCAAACGGGGAAACGCCCGCATACCCGCTTTCCTGAGCGTCGTTACATTCGATGACGATCCATTGACCCTCGACCGTCTGCGCCATATCAACGACCAGAAAGGGGCAATCGACCCGTGCGGCGGCGTCGCCCGCGACCGCGATACAAGCCTCGCGTTCCGCACCCGTCCATGTATACGTCGCAAAGTGGGACCAGTACGGACCCGCGCCCACCAGTTGGTTGTACCACCAGAAAGTTCGAAACTCAAAAGAAGGTTGAATCTTGGTTGTGGCGTCGCATTTGACCGGCCGCAGTTCGACCAGTTCGCGGATGACGCATTGCTGCCAGCCGAGTATGGCGTCGCGCCGGTACGCTTCGATCACCCGTTCGTATTCGGCCGGATTCCGGGCGATACATTTTCGCGGATCGTGGCGGCTGGTCTGGCGAGCCCCTTTGATGAACACGGGCCACCCGATCGACTCGGCAACGGTGCTGGATTCGGGCGGCGAATCATACCAGACGGATGCTGGCGTTAGCTTCTCAATGCACGGATACCACTGGGGCAGTTCACTGCCATTCCGATGCTGGCCGGGCGAATTAACAAGCGTAATCCCACAATCCACCAACTGCTGGAACAGCTGGTCGTAGTCCGCCGGTGCGCCGACGCGAGCAACGGCCGTAATCGCCTCCGGGCGACGCCAGGGACGTCGACACGCCAGCGCGGACTCAAACGCAAAGTCATACGCCGGATTGTTGATCTTTCGCGTGACCAGCCAGACCGCCTCTTCGAGAAGCATCAAATCGTAGCCGTCAGGCAGATCGTACATGGTTGCTCATGGAGGATGGGGAATGTGGCCAGACATCCGGCGGAGACGAGCGATTGATGAGGGAGAAACGCCGCTCCATGAATTCTGGCTGTACGGTTGTACGACGACGCACCGCCCCCCAGCAGAAACCGGGCCGAACAGTGAAGCATCTAACCAATGGTTTCATGGGGGAAAACGCCCCGGACCAGGCCGCTCGGGGTCACCGCCTGGTGCTGCGCAAGGCAAGGAGCTTGCCGGGCTTATTCGTCTGCATCCAGCAATGCGATAAATTCTTCCGGCCGAATGAATTTCGTGATGAGAACGGGATCTTCTTTGCCAGGGTCAAAAATCAGGAAGCAGAACGGTTTGGCTCGCCGCGCTTCGAAATACTTCGCAAACTCGTCGCGTAACGGGGTTGTCATATTGACCACCATGACAACCGCGTTGGATTCCTTGGCCGCTGACACGACGTCCTTGTTGAGCAGCAGGTTTTCCTCGAGTCCCGCTGAAGGAGCATCCCAGTCGGCATGGCAGATGATGATGACGCGCCGCCGCTGTTTACGAAGTTCCTCGACGGACGCAATCGAAAACTCTGCAGTCCGCAGGACATGTGTCGTTTCCAGAGAGACACTGTCCGCACCCAGGGCCAGCAGGTCGGCTTTGAGTTGATCCAGGGACTCCTTTTCCAGCAGGATGAGGCTCGGTTCATCAGCGGCGCGCTCCCGGCGGGATTCTTCCCAACGCTTCCTGGCCTCGATGATTTTCACGTCGGATCGTATTCGAAAAATGATCGCGATCCCTGGCTTGTCATCCAAGGCGTAGGTTATGCTCCCCCAATCCACTCGCTTGACAATGGGCAATAGCGTACGGGCAGGGGTGCTCCCATGGACCTTCAGCAGAACCGACATCACCGGTACTTCGGCCCGACAACATGCCGCACCGACCCATACACTTAGAAACGCGACAATGCAGATCGCTCTCAAAAGGGAAAGGAACCGCGATTTCGACAGGTAGGGTTTTCGCATTTCCATAGGCTTTCACTTTTCAAGGGGTGCGATCTGCGACTGCCTGAAGGTGCGCGTCCATGATCTCCAGGCACGCGTCAATCTCGGTTTGAGTCTAGCCGCAATCGTAGTTCCGATCCAGTCTTTCCTCGTCGCGTTCCAGGAACTCGTCCTTGTCGCCGAGTAACGGATCTCGAATTTGCAAGCATTTCTCGTGAGACATTCAACCCGACTTAACAAGACAAATTCTACAGATATCTGCATAACGCAGCGGTTGCAGTAGAAGCGTATCCCAGCGTGCGTGGGCGCAGACTCTTAAAGGGGAGATTCGTTATCGTTTGCGAAGATGCTTGCGAGAGTTTCCCAAGCAGGCGTCAATCCGTCTTCTCGCCGGCCAGGGATTGCTGGATCGCTTCTTTGATGCCGACGGGACGGATCGAAAAGGCCTGCTGGGCGGACGGGTCCTGGACGATGGTTGGATTCTTAAGGCCTTCGATCAGGTGGCGGCCCACTTCGTAAGTCGACGGCGTCACCAGCGCCAGCCACAGGCCGGACAGGTAAGGCGTCAGCACGGGGACAAAGATCAGCCAGCGACGCAGCCCGCGCTGCCGGGCGTATTCCCTGATAAGGTCGGCATAGGTCGCCGTGTCGTGACTGCCGATCTCGAACGTACGACTTTCGCCTGGCGGCAGGTCTTTGGCGGCCAGCAGATAGGACAGAACGTCCTCCACCGCGATCGGCTGGGTCTTGGTGGTGAGCCAGCGAGGGCAGATCATCACGGGCAACCGATCGGTCAGCGATTGCATCAGCTGGAAAGAAAGGCTCCCCGCCCCGATGACCATGCCGGCCCGGAACTCGATCGTTTCAACGCCCGACTCGCGAAGCAGCTTGCCCACTTCATGCCGGCTGCGCAGATGGGGCGAAAGGTCGGGGTCGGAATCGTCGCCCAGCCCGCCCAGGTAAACGATCCGCTGGACGCCCGCCGCCTTTGCGGCCGCGGCAAAATGGGTCGCTGCCTGGCGATCCTGCTCCTCAAAGTTGTTCGAGCCCGACATCAGATGGATCAGATAATACGCCGTCGTCACTCCCTGCAGGGCCTTCTGGAGCGAGTCAGGATCGAGCACATCCGCCTGGACGATCTCGACGTTATCGCTAGCCAGGCGACGTAGTTTCTCGGGATTCCGGGCCAGGCATCGCACCCGGCCTGGCTGCCGGGCCAGGAGCGGCAGCAGACGGCCGCCCACATAGCCTGACGCGCCGGTCAATAAAACGATCGGCTCCCGGGGGATTCCAGCATCGCTTGCGTCTGTCGACATGAACGGCTCCGCCTCGCAGTTAGAAAAGAAACGGCGTATCGGATCACAGGCCGTCGGGCCATTTTACCGTTTCCAGCCGCACCGCACAGCAGTTCTCACGACCAGAGACCAGCAGCCTTTCCCGTCGAGGAGGATGCCGATTCCCGATAGAGACCACAAGAAACGCCAGAAGCCCTTGGGGAACAAGGGCTTCTGAGTATCCCCGACAGGGGTCGAACCTGTAACCTTCGCCTCCGGAGGGCGACGCTCTATCCAATTGAGCCACGGGGACAGGGATGGATCGCGCGGGAAGTTGCTGCCCGTCCAGGCGAACGCACCCTTCCTTTCGCGATCAATCCACCAATTTACCTTGAGCGAGGCCGAATGAAAAGGGTTAGTTCCCGGTTTGACAATTTGCCAGCGAACCGTCCCGATCTGTTGGGCTGGCGAAACCAGACACCCATTTTCAGGCTAGAGAAACCAGACACCCACTTTCAGTTTCTGGCGGAGTGAATTCAGGCAGTCTTCTCCATTGCCCAAGGCATGCGTTCGCCTGCCCGGGAATCCGGAACAAACAGTTAATCAGGAAAGGGAGCAGATGGCCCGGATTCTACTAATCCTCCGGTTAGCAGGCCAGATTTGCCAGACACGGACTGGGGGAACCTGGCGCGAAATACTTGACTCGCCCCCTCAGGGCTGGGAAGATCTCCCCGTTCCCCCTTTTTTCCACTTCAAGGGACCTGATCGATGGGCCTGTTCGATTCCTTATTTGGCGGAATGGAAGCCAGCACGAAACTCAATCCTCAGGAAGCGTTTGCGGGGATTCTGCTTGGCGCCAGTGCATGCGACGGACACATTGCGGACGACGAGGTGCAATGCCTGGTCACGACCCTGGTGCGCATGAAAATGTTCCAGCGCTTTACCGGCCCCCAGTTCAACCAGACGCTGAACAAGCTGCTGGGCTTTCTCAAAAAGAAAGGGGTCGATGCGCTGATCGACGCCTGTGCGGCCGGCTTGCCGAAGAATCTCGACAAGACTGCTTTCACCAACGCTTGCGACATTGTTCTGGCCGACGGCGTGGTGGAGCCCGATGAAAAAATGTTTATCGATCGCTTGCGGGTTAAACTGGGCATCGACGAACCAATCGCCAAAGCCATCGCCGAGGTGATGGTTATTAAAAATCGAGGGTAGCGTCGCGGCGGTGCGGCGAAATTTTTATTGCGAAGGGCGACAATTTCATGTCATTATTCGACGATGTCCTGGGCGACTCCTCTTTTCAGCCTCAAGCTTTTGGACCCCAGGAGGCGTTCGCCGGGATCCTGCTAAGCGCTTCTGCCTGCGACGGCCATATCGCCGACGAAGAGGTGCAAAGCCTGATGACGATCCTCACGCGGATGAAGCTGTACCAGCACGTTCCGCCCCACAAGTTCAACTCCATGATGGACCGGCTGATCGGCGTGCTGAAACGCGGCGGCCCGGAAAAGCTGGTGCAAATGTCGACGCCCGCCATTCCGCCCGAGCTGCGGGAAACGGTCTTTGCCAACGCCTGCGATATCGTGCTGGCCGACGGCGTGGTGGAGCAGGACGAAAAAGAGTTCATCGACGATCTGCTGGTCAAACTCGAAATCGACCGGAACCGGGCCACCAATATCGTGAAGGTCATGGTCTTCAAGAACCAGGGCTAACGCATCGCGGCCGGTCCGCCGCCTTCACCCGTTAATCGGCGCTGACGAATTCCCTGCGCAATCGCAGCCGGTTAACTTGTCCTCCTTTGATCTTTCTCCCTGTGTCTGAAGGCTGTTTCATGAGTCCGTTTGTTCGCCGTTTGTCTTTACGCTGCCTGGTGTTGTCCCTCCTGCTGTGCGGCGCTTCTTCCGTCGCGGCGGCCGAAATGGTGTGGATCGACCTGCATCAACTGGGAGTCGAAGGCCAGGCCTGGAAGGAAGTCAAAGCCCCCTACGATCGCCTGCCCGCCAAAGCCGAAGGCGTAGTCCGCGATCCGGTCTGGAGTCTCAGCCGCCACTCGGCCGGCATGGCGGCCCGTTTTGTCACCGACGCCACCGAGATCCACGCCCGCTGGACGCTCACCTCGCCCAACCTGGCCATGTCGCACATGCCGGCGACCGGAGTCAGCGGCGTTGACCTGTATGTCAGAACCGACGAAGGCTGGCGCTGGCTGGCGGTCGGTCGTCCGAGCGCCCAGACCAATTCCGTCACGCTGGTCAGCGGCCTGTCGCCCGGCGTGCGGGAGTACCTGCTGTATCTGCCGCTGTATAACGGGGTGAGTTCGGTCGAAGTCGGCGTGCCCGCGGCGAACGTGATCAAGAAGGCTCCGCCCCGCCCGAAGCATCTGGCAAAGCCGATCCTGTTCTGGGGGACGTCGATCACCCATGGGGCCTGCGCCTCGCGGCCGGGGACCACGCACTCGGCCATTCTGGGCCGTCGTTTCGATCGCCCGATCATCAATCTGGGATTCTCCGGCAACGGCAAAATGGAGCCCGAAGTCGCCCAGCTGGCGGCCGAGCTGGATCCGGCCGTCTATGTCATCGACTGCCTGCCCAACATGAACGCCAGCGAGGTGGAGCAGCGCGTGGAAGGCCTGGTCGAGATCTTGCGCAAGGCCCATCCGACCACGCCGATCGTCCTGGCCGAAGATCGAACTTACGCCAATGCCTTTTTGATTCCCAGCAAGGCCGAGCGGAACGCCACCAGCCGTGTCGCCCTGCGGGCCGGTTTTGAACGCCTGCAGAAAAAGGGAGTCAAACACCTGTACTACCTGCCGGGCGATACCCAGCTGGGAGCCGATGGCGACGATACGGTCGACAGCTCGCACCCTAACGACCTGGGTTTCATGCGGATGGCGGACGCCTTTGACAAAGTGCTCCGGCCGCTGCTGGCTCCCTGATCTTCAGTCCGCCTGAAAGCCTTGCCGCCCGCGAGGATTCCTTCCGCATCGGTCAAAAGTTGGTAAAGGGTCGGTCAAAAAATGATGCGACCGGCCAGTGATTGGGCGCAAGGTGGAAATTTGCAAGCCTTTGAAACCAAAGAGCTTGCGATCAAATCGTGCCTGCTGCAAGGATTTTCCACAACCAGAACGGGCGGTTTGCGAATACTATCAATGAGGCGGGAGGTTCGCTTTCAACAGGGTCATTTTCAGGAAAGGGGAGGATCGTGGAAACGCAATTTATCGCCCCCATTCCCGAACACTTTATTCCCATTCGCCAGCGCGACCTGGGCCGCATGCTGTGCGCGGAGCTGGAAGGGGAGCTCCAGGGCCAACTGGCGGAGTTGTTCCAAACGATCGAGCATGCGCTTGCCCAGGAGCATTTGCATGTGCAGCGTGAACTGAAAGAAGCGTATGCTCCTTTCGACCCCGATACCGATGTCACGTTTGAGCCCGACCATTCCGCAGCCGCCAAGACCGAGTCGGCGCGGCTGCTGCTGGAACATCTGGATCAGGTGCTGGAGCAGGCGAACTTTGTCCCGCTGACCCGCGACGCCATTGAAGAATCGCTGGCCGCAACCGGCATGCAAAAATCGAATGTGCATGTCGATTTCTCGGTCTTTGATATCCTCCAGGTCTACGCTCGGGGCGATCGCCGCGAGACGACGACGGTGCGCCGCTGGCAGACATGCTTCAGGGAGGAAGTGGTCGTCCAGTCGATTTACGCCCGTTTGGCGGTGGTGTTTCGCCTGCAGCCGGAAGCCAGGCTGGATCGTCACGACCCCGCGTCCGACGCCATTTTCCTGAAGCTCTTTCAGTCGATCCCGCAGACCGATATGCGGATGCTGCTGCCTGGCGCCAGGTACCGGATGACGCTGCTCGATCAGGGGAAGATCTGGCTGCCGACCCTGTCCGGCGCTGCGATCACGGGGCTGAAAATTGCTCGGGGCGCGTTCGTGATCGCGTTTGTCGGGCTGTCGGGCCTGCTGGGTCTGGCGGGACTGGTCGGCGGCGTGATTGGCTACGGCGTGCGGTCCGTGTTCAGCTATCACCAGACCAAGAAAAAGTATCAGCTTACGCTGGTGCAGAGCCTGCTGTACAAAACGCTCGACACCAACTCTGGCGTGCTGCATCGCCTGCTGGATGAATCGGTCGAGCAGGAATGCCGCGAGACGATGCTATCGTACTTTCTGTTATGGCGCAGCGAGCAACCGCTGACCGAAGCAGAACTCGATGCGCAGGCCGAGGCGTACCTGCTTGAGAAGCTGGGCGATCAGATCGACTTTGAAGCCGACGACGCCTTGGTGAAGCTGGTCCGTTTAAACCTGGTGCAGGCCTTGCCCGGCGGACGTTACCAGGCCCAGCCGCTGGCCGACTGCCGCCCGCTGGCCAACAGTCGCGGCGGACGATAAGTCTGGCCGCGAGAAGATCGTCGCCCGCAGCAGCATGGCGGCTGCGGACGCGTGAGGAACCGACGCCCGCTTACGGCTGGCAGTAATCGAGGGCCAGCAAGGCGTAGCCGGTAACCAGGTTGGCGTCGCCTTCCATCCAGCGTTCATTCTCGTTGGTCCAGGAACCGTCGGCTTTTTGTCGACGGGCAAGTTCCGCGACCAGTTCGGCCCGCCAGTTGTGTTTGGCGCCGTCGGAATCGACGAACGTCTCTTGTCCCAGGGCGTCGAGCGCTTTGGCGAAGGTGTGGTAGTAGTAGAACAAACCCGCGTCGCCCATGCCGGGGTTCATGTCGGTCGTGTAGTTCTTCTGCAGCCAGCTGACGGCCGCTTTGACGCGGGGGTCGTCGGCTTTCACGCCGGCAAAGATCATGCTTTTGAGCCCGGCGTAGGTCATCGACCCGTAACTACGGAGGCCGCCCGTTTCTGTCGGGCCGGCCTGACTGGTGCCGCCTGCGGCCGGCGTGTAATAGAAGCCGCCGTCGGGATTCTTGCCGGCGAAAGGCGTGGTGTTGGCCGCCGATTCCAGATTCTGGCAACGCGACACAAACACCAGGGCGCGCTGGATCGCTTCATCATCCGGCCCGGCGCCGGCCGCCTTGAGGGCGTCGATCATGAACGAGGTGTTCGAAAGGTCGGGGCGTTTGTGGCCGCCGTACCCGGCGCCGCCGTAGGCCGGGTTGTCGATGTCGGCGCTTTCCTCGGCGTCCCACTGGATCCCCTTGAGGAAGCTCTCGGCCTGGGCCAGCTGCTTGTCGTACTTGCCGTTCTGGTTCGCTTCGGCGAAGCACATTACCGCCAGGGCCGTTTCATAATTGCGGTGCGTTGAACCGGGAGCATACACGCCGCCGTCTTTTTGCGAAAAAGTTTCCACAAACGCCAATCCGCGGGCGACGACCGGATCCTGGGGCGTGCGACCATGTTTCAACAGGGCCGTGACCACCAGGGCGGTGACGGCGGGGCCTTTCTGGCCGCTGAAAGAGCCATCATCGGCCTGGCCTTTGGTGCGCAGGAAATCAATCGCTTTGGCCGTGGTCTGATCGTACTGCCGGCGGCTGGTTTGGGCTGCGTCGTCTGCAACGGCAACCACGGAACAACAGGCGCAGGCCAGGGCGGACAGCAATAAAGGGCGTAAAATTCGCATCTCTTCTCCCAAAAAGGAGTCTGTTCTGATGGCGCAGCATAAGGCAAACGCGCCGCCTTTTATTCTAGTTTTCTGTCGCCCCGAATAACAAGGCCGCAGAAGCAAAAGCAGCGCCCATTCCGGCCATTCCCACGTCCCTCGGGGCGCCTGGCTCGCGGGATTTCCTCGGAGGGAGCCGTTTCCGCCGATGGCGTTCGACCGCGGGGCCGGCAGGGACGGGCCGAATCTCCCCGCAGGAGCCCGGGCCGGACAGGACCCCTCGCAGGAGCATGTGGGAGGTTTCGTCTTTTACCAGCGGACGATTTTCGCTAATTTATCCTGTACGCTTCTGGAAATCGCTAGCACGCAAGCAGTTGTAAATATCGCCCATGCTGAAGGCCCTGGAACTTGTCGGCTTCAAAAGCTTTGCCGACAAAACTCGATTCGACTTTCCCCCCGGCATTACCGTGGTGGTTGGGCCTAATGGCTCCGGCAAGTCGAACGTCGTCGACGCCATGAAATGGGTGCTGGGCGAAACGAGCGTGAAGAGCCTCCGCGGCAAGGAAATGTCGGACGTCATCTTCAAAGGCGGCGCCTCGCGCAAACCGCTGCACACGGCCGAAGCGACCATTATCTTCGATAACGAAGACCGCCGCCTGCCGCTCGATGCGCCCGAAGTCCACGTCACCCGCCGCGTGTATCGCTCCGGCGAAGGCGAATATCTGATCAATCGCGAGCCGTGCCGCCTCAAAGATATCCGCGACCTGTTCCGCGGCACGGGCGTCGGGGCCGACGCATACAGCATCATCGAACAGGGCAAAGTCGATCGCATGCTGCAGGCGTCGCCCAAGGATCGCCGCGCCATTTTCGAAGAAGCGGCCGGCATCAGCCGCTTCAAAGCGAAAAAGATCGAAGCCCAAAGGCGGCTCGAACGCGTCGACCAGAACATGCTCCGCCTGTCGGATATTGTCGAAGAGGTCGAAAGCCGCCTCCGCAACGTCCGTTCCCAGGCCGGCAAAGCAAAGCGTTATAAAGAGTACAGCGAACGACTCCAGCAACTCCGCACGCAGGTCGGCCTGAGCGACTACCGCCGCCTGACCGACAAACTGAACGAGCTGGAAACGCAATCCGAGCAGTACAAGGCCGTCGCCCTCGAAGCCAAAGAAGCGCTGGAAGCCAGCGACGCCCGCACGGCCGAAATTGAAGAGGACGTCAACGAAGTCGACGAAGCCGTCCGCACCACCGAGGCCCGCTTCTCACGCGTTCGCGAAGGCATCTCCAGCCACGAATCCAACACCGAGCACCTCCGCCCTCGGCTGGCCGAACTGAACGAAGAACAGATCCGGCAAGGGCGGGAAACCCGTCGCCTGCTCGATCGGGCGGGCGAACTGCAGCAGCGGCTCGCCGGGATCCAGACCACGCTCGCCGCCGCAGAAAACGACTACACCCAGCTGTCCGAATCGGCGGCCGACCATGAAACGGCCCTGGAAAACATTTCGACCCGCCTGGCGGAACTGCGCGAAGTCAACGAAGGCCGTCGCCAGGAATACCTCGACGCCATGCGGCTCTCCGCCAGCCTGGGGAACCAGGTCAGCAGCACCCGCTCTCGCCTGGCCGCTGTCGAAGCAGCCGTCAATCGCGGCCGCACGCAACTGGAAGAGCTGGCCGAAACGCTCGACCAGCAGACCGAACAGCTGGCCATTCTGGAGGCCGAACAGACCCGCCTGGAGAAGCTCACCCAGAGCAAACGGGAAGAGCTGGACGCCGCCCGGAAAGATCTGGTCGAAAGCCGGCGGGATCAAACGCTCCTGCAGGACGAACTGAACCAGCTCCGCAATCGCCACAGCGGCGATGTCCAGCGGGCCGAGGTCCTGTCCGAACTGGAGAAGCGTTTTGAAGGCCTCACCACCGGCGTCAAGGAAGTCCTGGCCCGGGCCCGGCAGGAATCGGAGGGGCCGTTCCGCGATGTCCGCGGTCTGGTCGCGGACCTGATCCAGGTCAACGTCGAGAACGCTCCGCTGGTCGATCTGGCGCTGGGCGATCGGGCCCAGTACATTGTGCTGTCGGGCGATCGTCTGCTTGGTCTGCTCCGCTCCGACGAATACCGCGTGGCCGGACGCGTCGGCTTCCTGCGGCTGGAGCCGTCGCCCCAGGACAAACCGTCGCTGGCCGACCTGGAAGGGAAAACGGGCGTCATGGGCCGGCTGGATCGCCTCGCCCGCACTACTCCCGAATACGAACCGCTGGTCCGGCGGCTGCTGGCCGGCGTATGGCTGGTGCGCGACCTGGAGATCGCGTTGGATCTAAGCGGCGAACACCCGGGCCTGCGCTACATTACGCCGTCAGGCTATATGGTCGATAACGACGGCGCCGTCGTGGTGGGACCGCGGCAGCGGAGTTCCGGCCTGATCTCCCGTCGTAGTGAACTCCGGGCCCTGCGGGTCGAGATCGACGACCTGGCCGAACAGATCGCCGACTTTGAATCGCGGCACACGCTGATCGCCGATGATATCGAACGCCAGGACAAAGCCGTCGCCGTGATTGCGGAAGACCACCGCACCGCCAGCGCGGAACTGGCCGATGTCAATGCGAGGGCCCGCACGCTCCGTGAAGCGGTCGCCCAGCTGACCCGTCGCCAGACGGAGATCGCCGACGACCTGCAGTCCGCCGAAGTCGAAGAGCAGCAGTTGACCGCCGCCCTGTCCGCCGCGGAGATCCAGCTGGCCGAAACCGACGAACGTTCCGGACTGCTGGAAACGCAAATCCGCGACGACGAACAAGCGATCGAAGCGGGCGAAAGCGAACGGCAAACACGTGTCCGCGAAATCACCGCCGCCAAGGTCGACCTCGCCAAAAGCGAACAGCGGCTGGAAACCTTGCGCGGGGAAACCTCGCGTCTGGAAGTTGAACAAGAAGAACGGGTGCGCAACCTGGACCGCCTGCACGAACAGGCGGCCCAGAACAAAACCCGCTTGCGCGAAGCGGAACGCGCCATCCTGGCGTCCAGCGGGCAACTGGCCGAGCTCTACCTGTTAAAGGACGGCCTGGCGATCACCTCCGCCGAACTGGCCGAGCGTCGACGCGAAACGGCGGCCGAAAGGGCCGAACTGCTCCGCAGCTCGCAGCAGAACCAGAAGCAGCTCCGCTCGATCGAAGAGAAACAGCATTCGGCCCAGCTGAAGTGCGGCGAGATTCGCCACGAACGCGGCAACCTGGCCGAACGACTGCTGGAAGATTACGGCATCGACCTGTCGACCATGCCCGACGAAGCCAGCGAAGAAGAACTGGCGGAACGCGACCAGATCGAAGAAGAGATCTCCGCACTGCGACGGAAGATCAATAATGTCGGCGCGGTCAACATGGAAGCACTGCACGAGCTGGACGAACTGGAGTCCCGTTTTGGCGTGCTCAGCGGCCAGTACCACGACCTGATCGCCGCCAAGGAATCGCTCGAACGCATCATCCAGCGCATCAACGCCGACAGCCGGCGCCTGTTTGCCGAAACTCTGGAAGCCATTCGCGTGAACTTCCAGGCCCTGTATCGACGTTCGTTCGGCGGCGGCAAAGCCGACCTGGTGCTGGAGCCTGGCGTCGACATTCTGGAAAGCGGTATCGATATCGTCGCCACTCCGCCGGGCAAGCCCGAGTTCAGTAACTCGCTGCTAAGCGGCGGCGAGAAAGCGCTCACCGCCGTGTCGCTGCTGATGGCCATCTTCCAGTTCCGCCCCAGTCCGTTCTGCGTGCTCGACGAAGTCGACGCCCCGTTCGACGAGGCGAATGTCGGCCGCTTCGTCGATGTGCTCCGCGAGTTTCTGGGCTTCACCAAGTTCGTGATTGTCACGCACTCCAAGAAAACCATGACCGCGGCGAATACCTTGTATGGCGTGACCATGCAGGAGTCGGGCGTTTCCAAGAAGGTTTCTGTCCAGTTCGACGATGTCAGCGACGACGGCCACATCAGCCAGGCCGCCGTCGAACGCGCCGAAGAAGACGCTGCCTGAGCTTCCCGCTCCGCCTTGACGGCGCCATACTTGAAACGGGCCTACCCGGTCGAACCGGTCCGCCGTTCGTCCTTCCTTTATGTTGCAGGCAATTTCGATGAATCGCAAATATCTTCCGCTGCTGGCTTCCCTCACCGCTTGCGGCCTGCTGCTGGTTGCCGGTTGCTCAACCGAGCTGCCTGGACCGCCGCCCGCCAACTCCAGCGCATCCAACAGCCCCTCGCTTTATGGCGTGGAGCCGGTCAAGTTGACCACG
Source organism: Lignipirellula cremea (assembly GCF_007751035.1). Lineage (NCBI taxonomy): Bacteria > Pseudomonadati > Planctomycetota > Planctomycetia > Pirellulales > Pirellulaceae > Lignipirellula > Lignipirellula cremea. The sequence continues at coordinate 1,875,505 of NZ_CP036433.1, forward strand.
GCCGACTTCCACACGTCGGTACTGGGCTCCAACGGTCCGGCGATGGTCGATTGCTACGCCGACTGGTGCGGTCCGTGCCGCCAGCTGGCGCCGATCGTGGCCGAACTGGCCGCCGATTACGACGGCCGCGTGCTGATCGGCAAGCTCGATGTCGACGCCAGTGAAGAGATTGCCCGCAAATACCAGATCACGTCGATTCCGACCGTGCTCTTTTTCCAGAACGGCGAGTTGGTGGATCGCGTCGTCGGCCTGGAATCCAAGCAGTCGCTCCAACGCCGCCTGGATTCCCTGCTGCAGTAAGGTGAGCCAATGGGCCAGTCGCGCCCATGCATCCTGGCAAGCTCGCCGTCATTCGCTCCAGATGTGATATAATTGCCGGCCGTAGGGGGGCGTGGCTTCGCGAACAGGCAGACGTCAAAGGTCGTTCGAACTCCGGCGATCAAAATTCTGCGTCCTCCGCCGTTCCTTCCTTTCCTCCTCCCTGCAGGCAAATCCGATGAACCGCCTCTTTCGCCCGCTACTCGCTTCGATCGTCGCTTGCGCCTTGTTGTTGATCGCTGGTTGCTCGACCGAACTGCCCGGCCCGCCGGCCCCCGACGGGAAGGTTTCTGAAAACCCGCCCGCCGTCAGCGGCAAAGTTCCGGATAGTTCGCCGGCCACCAGCGTCGCCACTTCCGACAGCCCGCTGGTCCACACCGACACTCCCGTTCCTTCGCCGGCCCCCAGCGACAAGCTTTCCGATAGCCCGCTGGACCCCAACGAAGAACCTTCCGACAGCCCTTCCCTTCCCGGCTTGGAACCGGTCAAGGTGACCACGGCCGACTTTGAGGAGACCGTGCTGGGCAACAGCGGTCTGGTCATGGTCGATTGCTACGCGGACTGGTGCGGCCCCTGCCGCCTGCTGGCGCCAGCCGTCGCCGAACTGGCCGCCGAATACGAAGGCCGCGTACTGATCGCCAAGCTCGACACCGACGCCAACGAAGAGATTGCCGAGAAATACGAGGTCACCGCCCTTCCGACCTTGCTCTTCTTCAAGAACGGCAAGCTGGTTGATCGGGCCCGCGGCCTGCAGCCCAAGAAGGCGCTGGACCGCCGCCTCCAAGTACTGCTGCTGCGGCAGTAACGACGCCGGCCGCAAAACGGCCTGCTCGGCCGGGAAGCATCGATTTGCATTCCGAGCGACACTCCCCCTCCCGATTGAAATGCCAGCGTGCCAGGCCGCGTGAAATCCGACGACCCCCGTTTGCCGCTGAGCCATTGCCTGCTTGCCGCCGCCGCGTTGCTGCTGATCGTGCTGGTCGCCGCCGCCGTTCGCTGGCCAGGCCTGCAGGAGAGCTTCTGGGTCGATGAGCTGCATACGGTCTGGTGCGTCGTTGGCGAACAGGCCGACGTGGTTCCCCGGGCGCAGTTCGGCAACCAGGCTCCGCTGTACTTCCTGGGCGAGCGTCTGCTCACCCAGACGGCGGGCGTTTCGGAGGCGATTGTGCGGATGCCATCGCTGATTGCCAGCGTCGCCCTGTGCCCGCTGCTGTTCTGGCTGGTCTGGCTCTGGACGCGCAGTCTCACGGGCGGACTGCTGGCCGCTGCGCTGGCGGCTGTCGACTCCGACCTGATTTTCTACGGGAGCGAAGCCCGGCCGTATGCCTGCCTGCAGGCCGTCGCGGTGGTGCATCTGCTGTTGCTGACCCGGCTGCTGGATCGGCCGCCGACCCAGGCCGCCCGGTTGGCGCTCCATGCGGGCTTTGTGCTGGTGGGAGTCCTGGCGTTCTATCTGCATTACACGGCCGCCTTGCTGTTCCTGGCCGAGGCGGTCGCCATCCTGGGGATACTGGCCTGGCGCCGGAACGGGGCCAGCCTGCCGGGGCTGGTGGTGGATCTGCTGGCGATTGGCCTGGCCGGGCTGTTTTCGCTTCGTCCGTTGCGGTTCATCCTGGAACGGCGGGACAACTGGTCGCAATTTATCCCGGAGCCTTCTTTCTGGCAGATGTTCCAGAAGATGCACCTGGCCGAGTACCTGGTCCTGCCGCTGGCGGTTGCGGGCGGCTGGGCGGCCGTTGTCGGCTGGCGACGTTTTGGCGAATCGTCAAGCGCGAGCGACGACGGTCGAGCGGACGAGCCCCTGTCGTTTTCGCCGGGTCGGTTCGATGGCGATTCGGGCTATTCCAATGGTTCGGAAACAGGCTGGATCCTGGGCGGCTGCTGGCTGGGGATTCCGCTGGTGGTCGCCTGGCTGGCCAGCCACTATGGTGTGGCGCCTGTGTTCTACCATCGGTATCTGCTGGCGGAGTTTCCCGCGGCGATCGCCCTGGCCGGCGTCGCCTGCGGAGCCTCGCGACGCCGATCCTTCCGCCTGGCGCTGGCTGTCGGCGTACTGACGTTGGCCGTCCTGACGGGCCCCACCTTGTCGCAACTGATCCGCACCGGAGAGTTCACAGCCCCGCGGAACGAAAACTGGCGCCGGGCGCTGGTTGCCTTGAACGACGTTCGTCCGCCCGGGGCGCCGATCGTGCTGTACTCCAACCTGATCGAAACTTCGGCCCTGGCCAAACCCCAGGCCGCGCGGTCGTCGTTGCTCCGCGACTACAGCGTGTTGCCGCTGCAGAGCGCGTATCCTTTGCGGGGCAAGCCGCTGCTGATTTCGCTGGCCGCCCAGCAGCTCCAGGAGTTGTCGGCCGAGGAGCGGTCGACGCTCGCGAAGTCCGACGAATTCTGGCTGGTGGTGCGTGGCGACTGGGAATCAGCCTACGGGGTTTGCCAGGCCCTGCTAGCCCAGCTGCCGCCGCCCTCGGAAGGCTACGAGCTGTCCCGCTACAATTTCGGGCAGGTCTGGGCGATTCAAATCCAGCCCCGCTAGCCGACCCGAATCCACTTCCCTGCATCTTTGCGATGGCGAAGCGGAAGTGTCTCCTCCACTCCCCCAGCGCGGTGGCGGGGGGACGGGAGAAAAAAGTGGCCAAAAATCTGTCCGCGGGAATAATTTCCTTGTCCGCAAACTCTAGTTTTGGGTATTACCAAGGTACAGACGACCGCGCTCGGAAGTGATTTTCCGGCCGCGGCGGAACCTTTCCTTTTTACCTCTTTCCCCAACCCGTTGTCTTTCAACAGGTTACAGCCAAATGTCTGAGGTCGGTCAAAAAGTGGCCTCAGAAACCGAAAAAGTTTTTTGACTTTTGCGAACCTTATGATTGGATGGGCGTCTAGTTTTCTGTGCCGTTCTGTTTTAACGGGCAGCAAGGCGCCGAGAAGGGTCAGGGTTGCACTGAGGGTCAGATCGAGAAAGTTTCCGGGTTAGCCGCCCGAGCTTTTGTCGATACGCCTGCAGCCTGATCGCCCCTCTCCCCACGATGATTTCAGTTTCTCTCTAACTGTGCGTTTGCACAGGGAGCCTAAGATGCGCAGCTTCAACATTGCCATTACGACCAATTGCGTAAACGTCGATCGTCAAGATCGCACGAACGTGGCCGGCATGTTTGCGTTGCGCGCGGGCAACCTCAGCAAACGCCTCTATGCCGTCTCCGGATGGGAACCCAGCAGGCCACAGTCGACAAGTTCGCGACTAATGGCCTGCAGCCATGGCGTTCTGCCGGCGAGCCAGCATTTACCCGCCCATGCAGGGCAGGCGTGTTATGGCTCAGCCGGATTCGCCTGGACCGCCGCGGAAGTTGTTAGCAGATCGATAGCCTGAGTACGAGCTACAGCTCTCTCAAAACTGATCGATCTCTAACGACCGCCTTCAACGTGAGTCGCAAGTTCGCCTTGCGCCTTTCCTGAGGCCCGCCGGCGCTGGATCCCTTTTTCCCGCACGGACTAGCCAGTTCTTTTGGCTGGAGAGAAATCATGTCTACGATGACTGAATTAGACGAGAAGATATACATTGCGGACCTCGTCCGCGCCGCGCAGGTCGGGGACCGTGACGCTTTTGGCGAGCTGTTCGAGCGGTTCGAACGCCACGTCTTTGCGATCGCGCTGCGACGCCTGGGCGATTACAACGAAGCCCAGGAACTGTGCCAGGACGTGTTCATCCAGGCGATGCAGAAGGTTGCCCAGTTGCGGGAGCCGGAGTGCTTCGGCGGATGGCTGCGTCAGATTACGCACCGCATGGCGATTAACCGCGCTGTGCGCCGGTCGCCCGATCGACCGACGGAGCCGGAAACGCTCGAGGCGACCTGCGTCGAGCATGCGACCCCGTTGTCGGCGCTGCTCGAAGGAGAGCGTGAGTCCCAGTTGCACGCGGGCCTGGCCCGACTGCGCGATCTGGACCGCGATACGCTCGTGGCGTTTTACGTCAAAGGGCAGTCGCTGATCGAAATGAGCGACGCGTTCCAGGCGCCGATTGGAACCATCAAGCGGCGTTTGCACGTGGCGCGGAAGCGTCTCGCCAAGGAGGTCGAAACGCTGGTCGCGGTGTAAACCAGCGTGCGGCTGTACGCCTTGCTACACGCCTTTCGTGATCGCCCGTTGCCTCGCTGTCATCTGACAGGAGGCAGCGGGTTTTTTCATGCGCGTATCGTTTCAAGGGGTGATTGCTTAGCGCAGCGACAGCAGGCCGGATTGCGGGGCGGGGAGCAACTCCACGCGGATCTGGAACATGCCGTGCTGATCCGTCGCGCCGTCGCTGATCCAGACCGAGCCCAGATCCTGCCAGTCGCTTCCTGTTTGATGGACCGTGAACCACGGCCCGGCCACAAAGTGGACGCCTTCAAGTCACAAGCGGACCCAGAGCGAATCCAGCCCGACCCGTTTCACCGTGCCGCTGGAAACGATCGGCTGCAGACGTTCCGTTTCCATCGAAAAAACGTGTCGCCGGTCCAGCGGCGTCACCGTCGGCGCCAGCCAGCATCGCGTCTCTCCTTGCTTGTTGACCAGCCGCATCTCGATGCGAACCTGTGTCCGCTGCACTTCTCGCCGCAGCATCGCTTCATGTTTCGCATCCAGCGGCAACTCCCGGCGGCTCGCCAGCAAGTCGCGCGTTTGCCTTCCCAGAAAAAGCAGCTCCTCGAGCGCCGGACTGGTCGCATCGCACGGCTCCAGGGCGAACTTCCTGATCAGCTCGTCGATCCGTTCGGGCGACGCCGTCGGGGTTGGATGGCGGCTGGCCGCACAGCCCGAGGCACACACCTTCTCGCCATGCGGATGGAACAGGGCATTCGAATCATGCAGGAATTCGTCGGTCCCGGACGCCAGAGAAACGCTCGATGCAGAACCCGTCGACGCAAGGCCCTCCGCAGCGACCGGTTCTGGCTGGTAGGCGGTGAAAACCAGCGCCGGAACCAGCGGCTCCAAGCTCGCCTCATCCGCTTGTTTCACGGGCGGCGGATCAACGGCAGGCGCCGGTTCCAGTGGGACTGTCGCCTTGATTGGCGCACCGGGAATGACCTGCGGTTCCGTTTCCTCCTGGGGGAAAATTCTCTGGAGCAGAAGCCCCAAAGCCACCCCCATAAACAGAATAATAAACCGGGTTCGCATAGCGCTAGGGTTCCATCAGACAAAAGCCCCTGAAAATCCTCCGGGTCCGGCCAGGAACCCTTCCCTGCATTGAACCACCGTCGCCGATGCGGGTCAACCTGCCGGCGCGCCGCCGCGGGGGCCGTCAGAAGGGGAAGAGCGTTCGCCGTTCGCCGCCTGGGCATGGATTCAACGCTAGCTCTTCGGCGACAACAGGCCGTCGTCAGGGCAGGTTTGGCGGCCGTTTTCGGGCTATAATGGTGGGATGAAAACTTCTCATTTCTTGTTGCTGCTGCTTGTTCTGGCGTCCTGTGCTGCAGGGCCGGGGGCCATGGCCGAAGCGGGGGCGCCGTCGTACATGCGCGACGTCCGCCCGATTCTGGCGTCCAAATGCTTCGCCTGCCATGGTCCGGATGAATCGCATCGGGAGGCCGACCTGCGGCTGGACGATCGCACGGCCGCCGTCGACGCCGGCGCGATTTCTCCTGGAAAGCCCGGCGACAGCGAGCTGCTCCGCCGGGTGCTGTCCCACGATGGCGACGAACGGATGCCGCCGCCAGACGCCGCCCCGCTGACTGCGGCCCAGCAGGATACGCTCCGCCGCTGGATCGCGGGCGGAGCCGAGTACGAACGCCAATGGTCGTTTACGCCGCCCGTCCAGGCGCCGTTGCCGACCGTCAAAAATGTTGCCTGGCCAAAGAATGCGATCGACCCGTTCGTGCTGGCCCGGCTGGAAGCGGAAGGGATGCAGCCCGCCCCGCCGGCCGACCCCTATACACTAGTGCGACGCGTCTATCTGGATCTGACCGGCTTGCCGCCTTCGCCGGCCGAAGCCGACGCGTACGTCCACAGCACCGATCCCCAGGCGTACGAAAAGCTGGTCGATCGGCTGCTGGCCTCGCAGCAGTACGGCGAGCACTGGGCCCGGCAGTGGCTCGATCTGGCCCGCTACGCCGATACCAACGGCTACGAAAAAGATCGCCCTCGACAGATCTGGCCGTATCGCGACTGGGTGATTCAGGCGTTGAACAATGATATGCCGTTTGACCAGTTCTCCATCGAACAGCTGGCCGGCGACATGCTGCCGGATGCGACGCCCGCCCAGCGGATCGCCACGGGCTTCCACCGGAACACGATGCTGAACGAAGAAGGCGGCATCGACCCGCTGGAGTTCCGGCATTACGCCATGATCGATCGGGTGGCGACCACCGGCGTCGTTTGGCTGGGTTTGACGACCGGCTGCGCCCAGTGCCACACGCACAAGTACGACCCGATCACGCATACCGATTATTACCGGTTCATGGCGCTCCTGAACAACGCCGACGAGCCGAGCGCCGTTGTCCGCGATCCGGCGATCACCGCCCGCCGGGAGCAGCTGCAGAAGCAGATCGACGAACTGGAAGCGGCCTTGCCCGACCAGTTTCCCTCTGTCCCTGGCGATGGACCGGAGGAGGACCGGCGACGACAGCACCTGGAAACGTCGTACGCTGCCTGGCTGGAAGAAGCACGTTCCCAGGCAATCGTGTGGCGGATCCTGCGGCCGTCCTCGATGGAGGCCAACCTGCCGCGACTGGAACGACTGGACGACGGCTCGATCTTTTCGACCGGCGACATTACCAAGCGGGATCTGTTCACGCTCCGGTTTCGACTGGACCCACTGCCCCAGTCGTTGACGTCGTTGCGGCTGGAAGTGCTGCCCGACGAGCGGCTGCCGGGCCGCGGTCCGGGACGATCGTACTATGAAGGTCGGCAGGGCGACTTCTTTCTGAGCGAAGTGACGGCCATGCTCGACGGCAAGCCGTTGGCGTTTGCTTCCGCCTCGCACAGCTATGGCAAGATCAGCGTGGGCAGCGGCAGCGCCGACGCCCAGAATGTGATCGATGGCGAAGGCTCCACCGGCTGGTCGACCTCCGGTCGCGAAGGCGAATCGCATCAACTGGTGCTGAATCTCAAAGAGCCGCTGCAACCGGCGGGCGAACTGGTCGTCAGCCTGTTGTTCGAGCGGCACTTCGCCGCCAGCCTGGGGCGGTTCCGATTGTCGGCCGCTTCCAGCAAGCATCCGGCCCAGGCGGAAACAGAACCGGTGGCGATTTCGGCCTTGCTCGCCCGCGCGGAAACGGCATGGAATGACGCCGAGCGGGAACAGCTGCGACAGTACTTTCTGTCGACCACGCCCGAGCTGGCTGATGCGAGGAAGAAGATCGCGGCGCTGGAGAAGCAGTTGCCTGAGTACCCGACGACGCTGGTGATGCAGGAGCGGCCGGCCGACAATCCGCGGCCCACATTCCGCTATCATCGGGGCGAATATCTAAGCCCGCGCGAGGCAGTCACGCCAGGCACGCCCGGCTTCTTGCCGCCGCTAAAGCCGGGCGAACCGGCCAACCGGCTGGGTCTGGCCCGCTGGCTGGTCAGCAAACAGAACCCGCTGGCGGGACGGGTCGCCGTGAACCGCGCCTGGCAGGCGTTCTTTGGCCAGGGACTGGTGCGCAGTCCGGGCGACCTGGGGGTGCAGTCAGAGATGCCGTCGCACCCGCAGCTGCTGGACTGGCTGGCGGTGGAGTTCACCACGCCGGTCTCCGCCGGCGGTCTGGGCTGGTCGCAGAAGCAGCTGCATCGACGGATCGTCACCAGCGCTGTGTATCAGCAAAGCTCGAAGCTGACGCCGGCGCTATTGGAACGGGATCGGGAGAATCGGCTGCTGGGCCGCGGGCCGCGGTTCCGGGTCGATGCAGAAACCGTGCGCGACGCGTTCCTCAAAGCTAGCGGCCGCCTGGCGCCGCAGGTGGGCGGTCCGAGCGTTTACCCGCCCCAGCCGGAAAGCGTCACCGGGCTGGCGTACGGCAAGTCGGCGTGGCCGACTTCCACTGGCGACGATCGCTTTCGGCGATCGCTGTACACGTTCCGCAAGCGGACGGCCCCGTTTGCGGCCTACGCCGTGTTTGACGCGCCGACGGGAGAGAACTGCATCGTCCGCCGGAATCGCAGCAACACGCCGCTGCAGTCGCTGACCTTGCTGAACGACGCCATGTTCCTGGAGCTGGCCCTCGCCCTGGTCGACCAGACGCTGGCGGACGGGAAGATGGAAGACGGGACAGCGAAAGAACCGAAGTCATCGGAGAAGACGCGGGCCGCGACGGCGACGGCCTTGTTCCGGGCGTTGCTGACGCGTCCTCCCCGGACGGACGAAGTCGAGCGGCTGGCGGCGTTCTACGAGCAACAAACGGCGCGGCTGCAGGCCGGCGAATTGGACCCGGCCGTCATTTGCGGTGCGGCCGACGCCAGCGTCGACAGGGCAGCCTGGTTCCTGGTCGCCCGGGTGCTGATGAACGTTGACGAAGCAGTGACGAAGCAGTAAGCCGCCTTTCGACTGAACTCTCCTTCCCGGTAACTTGCAGGTCGCCATAATGACTCCCTCGCCCTTGTTACAGCAAACGCGCCGGCACTTTTTTCAAGACTGCGGCGTGGGCGTCGGCAAGATCGCCCTGGCCTCGTTACTGGCCGAAGGAGCCGGGCGGCAACTGCTGGCGGCGCCAGGCAATCCGCACGAGGCGGGCCAGACGACCGACGACAATCCAACGGCTCCGCGGCCGCCGCACTTTCCGGCGAAGGCCAAACGGGTGATCTACCTGTTCATGGCCGGCGCTCCCAGCCAGCTGGACCTGTTTGATTACAAGCCGGAGCTCGTCCAGCTGGAAGGGAAGCCGATCCCGCCGTCGGTCATTCAGGGGCAGCGTTATGCGTTCATCCAGCCCGATGCGGCCGTGCTGGCTCCGCGGTTTCCGTTCGCCCGGCATGGGGACAGCGGCGCGCAGATCTCGTCGGCCCTGCCGCACCTGGCGAAGGTCGTAGATGAGATCTCGCTGGTGCGGTCGATGCATACCGACCTGTTCAATCATGCTCCGGCCCAGTTGCTGGTCAACACCGGCAACGGCGTGCCGGGACGTCCCAGCATGGGCTCCTGGCTGAGTTATGGCCTGGGCAGCGAGGCGAACGACTTGCCTTCGTTCATCGTCCTGAAAAGCGGCGGGGCGCTCAGCGGCGGCGCGGCGATGTGGAACTCGGGCTTTCTGCCGTCGCTGCACCAGGGCGTGCCGTTCCGCAGCCAGGGGGATCCGATCCTGCATGTCTCTTCGCCGCCGGGCGTGGATGGCGCCGCGCAGCGGTCGTCGCTCGATTTGATTCGTGAGCTGAACAAGGCGCAGTTCGCCCAGGTGGGTGATCCGGAAATCGCCACGCGGATCAACGCGTATGAAATGGCGTTCCGCATGCAGGCCAGGGCGCCAGAGCTGATGGACATGTCGCAGGAAACGCAAGCGACGCTGGACCTGTACGGGGCCAGGCCGGGCGACGGCAAAGCGGCCTTTGCCAACAACTGCCTGCTGGCCCGCCGCCTGGCGCAGCGCGGCGTGCGGTTTGTGCAGGTGTACCACGGCGGCTGGGATCACCACAGCAACGTCGAAGGCGGCCTGCGCTCGCAATGCGGCCAGACGGACCAGGCCTGCGCGGCCTTGCTGCAGGACCTGAAGCAGCAAGGGATGCTGGAAGATACGCTGGTGGTCTGGGGCGGAGAGTTCGGCCGTACGCCGATGGTCGAGTCTAGCGCCGCGCTCGGCCGCAGTCTGGGCCGCGACCATCATCCGCAGGCCTACACCATGTGGCTGGCCGGCGGCGGCATCCGCGCCGGCGCTTCGATAGGGCGGACCGACGACCTGGGCTTCCACGTGATTGAAGACGGCGTCCATGTGCATGACCTGCAGGCGACCCTGCTGCATTGCCTGGGCCTGGATCACAAGAAACTAAACTTCCGTTTCCGCGGTCTCGACGTGCGTTTGACGGGGGTCGAAGAACATCACGTCGTAAAGAAACTGCTGGCCTGATCCCGAAGGATATTTCTCATGAACGGCGAACTACTGTGGCTCGACAGCCTGGAAACTCCCACGGGTCGCGTGCTGGTCGTGACGGACCAGAAAGATCGCTTGCGCGCGGTTGACTGGGACGACTACCGTCCGCGCATGGAGCGATTGCTGCTGCGTTACGGCGGAAACGATGAGCTGCAGGAACGTGAGCCGCCGGGAGAATCGGCGGCCTGCCGGGCAATCCGGGCGTACTTTGCCGGCGACCTGCAGGCGTGCGACGCGCTGGACCTTGCCGTGCAGGGGACGGAATTCCAGCAAGCGGTCTGGCGAGAGCTGCGGGCGATTCCGCCGGGACAGACGCTCAGCTATGGCGAACTGGCGACGCGGATCGGCCGGCCTGGCGCCGCGCGGGCGGTAGGGATGGCGAACGGTTCCAACCCCACGCCGATTGTGGCGCCGTGCCATCGGGTGATCGGCGCCAATGCCTCGCTGACCGGGTTCGGCGGCGGGCTGGAACGGAAACGCTGGCTACTGGCGCACGAGCAGGCCGTGCCGGTTGCTCGGTAGAAGGGGCGCTCCTGCCCGTTCGCGATTGCCGGCTCGCAGCGGAGTTGGGGTTGCAGGCAAGCGAGCGGCGTCTCGCCAGTGTCGTGCTGTTTCCGCGCTGCTGTCGTCGAACTCGACGGGCAGGAGCGCCCATCGTACGGGTTTGCGAAGACGGCTATCGCTTCTTTACGCGACTACTGCAGCCACGGCGGTTCCTGGCCGGCGGGCGGAAGTTCGATGACCTGGACGCTGTTGACGCCAGGTTCGGCGACCATTTCGTCCAGGGCTTCCTGCGGGGGCATGCTGTCCAGGTTGAGCACGCCGATCGCTTTGCCGCCGGGAGATTCGCCGGCGCGGCCGACCGCCATCTGGGCGATGTTGACGCTGTGCCGGCCCAAAGCGGTGCCGACACGACCGATGATGCCGGGCACGTCGTCGTGCGTGAAGACGGCCAGGAACCCGTCCAGGTACGACTCCAGGCGGTAGTCGTTCAGCCGGATCAGACGGGGCATGTTGTTGCCGAACAGGGTCACGCCGGCGGTGTGCGTCTTGCCGTCGCCCGACACTTCGACCGTCATCGACGAGGTAAACGCGCCCATTTCACTTTGCGACTGGGCGACCAGTTTGGCCCCCCGTTCCCGCAGTAGGACTTCGGCGTTGACGATGTTCGCTTCGTCGTCGAGCGCTTTTTCCAGCAGGCCGGCGCAGAAGGCCGAGGTGAGCAGCTTGGTGTCTTTCTGGGTGACTTCGCCGCGATAGTTGAGCGTGCAGCTGGAAAAGGCGCCGCCGTGCCACTGGGCCAGCAGCAGTCCCAGCCGATAGGCGGCGTTGATGAATCCACGCATGGAGGCGAGTGTTTTGGGGTCAATCGACGCGACGTTCACCGCATGGCGAATCTCGCCGGTGGTGAGGTAGTTGACCAGCAACTGGCAGGCTTCAATGGCGACCTGCGTCTGGGCTTCTTCGGTGCTGGCGCCCAGGTGGGGCGTGCAGGTGACGCCGGGCATGCCGAACAAGGGACTGTTGGTGCAGGGCTCTTCTTCAAACACATCAAGCGCCACGCCGGCCAGCTTGCCCGACTTGAGACCGGCGACCAGGGCCGCTTCGTTATAGATGCCGCCGCGGGCGCAGTTGATCAGCCGGGCGCCCGGTTTGATAATCTCCAGCGACTCCATGCTGATGAGGTCTTTGGTTTCCGTGCCGCCGGGCGTATGGACGGTCAGGTAATCGATCTGCTTGAGCAGGTCTTCGACCGAGTCGGCCTTTTCGATATGCAGTTCAGCCGCGCGTTCGGCGGTCAGAAACGGATCGAAGCCGATGACCTTCATTTGAAAGGCCTGCGCCCGTTTGGCCACTTCCACGCCGATGCGTCCCACGCCGACCACGCCCAGCGTTTTGCCGGCGAGCTGGGCGCCCATGTATTCTTTGCGATCCCAGCGGCCTTCGATCAGGCTCTGGTTGGCGGCGGCCACGTTCCGCGACAGGGCCAGCATCAGGGTAAAGGCGTGCTCCGCCGTGCTGATCGTATTACCGGTGGGGGTGTTCATCACCACAATGCCGGCGCGGGTGGCGGCGTTCTTGTCGATGTTGTCGGTGCCGACGCCGGCGCGCACGATCGCTTTCAGGCGTTTGTTGCCGGCCATCGACTCGGCGGTGATCTTCACGCCGCTGCGGCAGACGGCGCCGTCAAATTCCGCCAATGCCTGGCGGAGGTCTTCGCCGGCCAGTTTGGTGCGGATCTCGTACTCAATGCCGGGGGCGGCGTCGAGCAGATCTAGTCCGTCTTGGGAAATGGGGTCAAGCACAAGCACGCGAGGCATAGCGACAGTCCGTAGGGATTTGTTCGAGGTGCGCGGCGGCCAGGAGAGACAGGGGATTCTCCCGGCGCGGCGGTGGAATGGGGAAAGGGGCGCCCTTTATCCGTTGCGCGAAGCAAAGTCCCGCATGAACTGGGCGAGTGCTTCCACGCCTTCGACCGGCATGGCGTTATAGATCGAAGCGCGAATGCCGCCAACGCTGCGGTGGCCCTTCAGGCTGGCCAGTTGCTGTTTTTCCGACTCGTCGTTGAACGCTTTCTCCAGCGTTTCGTTCGGCAGCCGGAAGGTGACGTTCATCAGCGACCGGCAGTCGGGCTGGGCGTGCCCCTCGTAAAAGCCGTTGCTGTTGTCGATCACGTCGTACAGCATGGACGATTTCAGGCGGTTCCGCTCCAGCATTTTATCCAGGCCGCCGACTTCGTTCTTCAGCCATTTGGCGACCAGGCCGACCACATAAATGCCAAAGGTCGGCGGGGTGTTCCAGAGCGAATCGTTCTCGGCGTGCAGTTTGAAATTCAGGTAGCCCGGCAGCTCATCGCGGCTGCGTTCCAGCAGGTCGTCGCGAATGATCAGGACCGTGACGCCGGCGGGACCGGCGTTCTTCTGGGCGCAGGCATAAAGGATACCGTACTGGTCGATCGGCAGCGGGCGGCACATGAAGTCCGACGACGCATCGCAGACAAGCGGGGCCTTGGTGACCGGTTCTGTGGGGAACTGCACGCCCTGGATCGTTTCGTTCGAGGCGTAATAGGCGTAGGCCGCATCGTCGTTCAGGGTGGCTTCGCCGGGCGCCGGGAGGCGGCTGTAGTTGTCCGCTTTGCCGTCCCAGGCGACGTTGATCTTTCCTTCTTTTTCCGCTTCGGCCAGGGCGTATTTCGACCAGGAGCCGGTGATCAGGTAGTCGGCCGTCTGGTCTTTGCCCAGCAGGTTCATCGGGATCATGGAGAACTGCAGCCGCGACCCGCCCTGCAGGAACAGGATTTTGTAGTTGCTGGGGATGCCCAATAGCTCGGTCAGATCGGCTTTGGCGGCCTCATGAATGGCGAGGAATTCTTTGCTGCGGTGGCTGATTTCCAGCAGGGAGCAACCCACTCCCGGGAGGGAGAGCATCTCGGCCTGGATTTGTTCCAGAACGGGCTCCGGCAGAACCGCAGGACCGGCGGAAAAGTTAAACACACGCTGCACTTCAGTCGACATAACGCCATCCCAGACGTGGAAAGATAGAGGAACAGCTCCGATTCTAAGGTTTCGACCGCCAAGTGAGAAGGCGGCCCGATCGACGAAAAGGGCCCCCAGGTTGCTTCCCGCGCCGGTTCCGGCTGCCAGATAATCGCCCTGGCGCTGGCGGCCAGCGAAGCCGCATGTCGGCTTCCTGCAGGGGAGAACCACGGCTGGGGAAACATCGCGGGAACGATCTGGAAAATGGCAGAGCGAACGTTGGAGTCTACAATTTTCGTCCGGTTTCTGTGGAATTTAATATTTTCGCAATATCCGTAAATTACCCCCTCAGGGTTGTCCGCCGGGCCAGAGAAAGGGAATGAATACTCGTCGGCTTGAGAGCAGTTGCCTGTAAAAGTTGGCTCGATCGTCGGGCCCCACGCCATGAATGCTCTAAGCCCCTGGAGTAAATTCCTATGAACGGTGCTCTTAATCAGGTTCGGTCGGCATTTCGAAACATCCTTAAAAATATGCAGAAGCCCGCCCGGGCGATTCGCCCTTACGAAAAGCGCTCGCCGCTGGGGGTGGAACCGCTGGAGGCTCGCGAGCTGTTTACGGTTTCTTCGGCCGGCATCAACAACGACAAAACGCTGGTGATCCGGGCCGACAGTTTCTCCACCTCGGCCGAGATCCGCCAGGTAGGCTCCAACCTGGTGCTCAAGGAAGGCTCCAAGAGCTGGTCGTTCGCTGCGAGCAAGGTCAACACGCTCCATTTCAGCGGCGGAGCCAGCAACGACAAGGTCATTAACTACACCAGCAAGAACTTCACCGCCTATGGCTATGGCGGGAACGATTACTTCTCCAGCCGTGGGTCGGGCGCCGATTACTTTGTCGGCGGCGACGGCAACGACAGCCTGTATGGCAACGACGGGAACGACAAGCTCTACGGCGGCGCCGGAAACGATCTCCTCAGCGGCGGCGCCGGCAATGATCTGGTCAGCGGGAACGACGGCAACGACGAAGTCTACGGCGGTCTCGGCAATGACATCCTGTACGGCGGCCTGGGCAACGACATGCTCAGCGGCAACGAAGGGAACGACAAACTCTACGGCGACGCCGGCAACGATACGATGTACGGCGGCGACGGCGACGATTACCTGTGGGGGCAGGACGGCGACGACCTGCTGCTGGGCGGCAATGGGAACGACCAGCTGATGGGCGGCTACGGCAACGATCAACTCAACGGCGGCGCCGGAGCCGATAAAATGTGGGGCGAATACGGCAACGACGTCCTGATCGCCATCGACAACGGAACGACCGACTACGTCGAAGGCGGCAGCGGGGCGGATACGCTGTGGGTCGACAAAGGCTCCAGCCGCGATTCGGTCTACGGCCTGACGTCGAGCGATCAACTCCAGGAAGTAAAGAGCTTCGCCAACGGCGCCGACAAAACGCTCAACGGCGATCGCATCACCGATCCCAAGGTCGCTGCGGCGGGAGAAAAGTACCGCACCTTCAGCGACAACCCGTTGTTCTCCACCAGCGGTCCCCAGACGACCGACGTCCGCCAGGGCTCGCTGGGCGACTGCTATCTGCTGGCCGGCCTGGGCGCCATCGCCAAGGACAGCCCCCAGGCAATCCGCAGCAGCGTTGTGGATTTCAACGACGGCACATATGGGGTGCGACTGGGCGACAAGTTCTACCGGGTCGACAACGATCTGGTCGTTAAAACTTCGACCAGCACGACGCCGGCCTACGCCAAACTGGGAGCCCAGAACAGCATGTGGGTGGCGGTCGTGGAGAAAGCGTACGCTCATTACCGCACTGGAGCCAATTCTTTCGCTTCGATCGAGGGAGGCTGGTCCGTGGAGCTGAACCGGGCGTTCGGATCCACGACGGCCGGCGCCAAGAGCATCCAGAGCTATACCAGCGCCACCGCGCTTGCGAACGATATCGCCAACCGCGTCAAAGCGGGCCAGGCGGTGACCATCGGCTTCACCGGCGAGAAGAAGGTCGGCAAAGGACCCGCTCCGATTATCACGGGCCATCAATACACCGTGATGTCGGTGAAGGTCGTCAACGGCGCCGTCGCCTCGATTACCTTGCGTAATCCGTGGGGGACCGACGGCGGCGGCTCGAAAGATTCCAACCCCAACGACGGCCTGATCACGGTCACCCCGGCCCAGTTGCTGGCGTATGTGGGCAATGTGAACTGGGGCAAGGTGTAAGCCGCAGCGTGCGACGGCCGGGACCGCAGCGTGCGGCCCGGTTTGGTGCTTTGTGGCGACTGCCGAAGAGGATGTGCGTCTGGCGAGGGTTAGTGCGGCTTGCCGACGGCGGCGGCGATCAGGTCGTAATCCTGGGCGGCGACGACTTCGGCCGAGACAATGTCGCCCGGCTTGAGTCGCTGCTTTTTGGTGCCTGTCACGTAGGCCACGGAGTCGACATCGGGGGCGTCGGCCAGGGTGCGGCCGATAAAGGCGAACTTCTGGCCGGGGGCTGGCTGGTCCAGGATGATCTCGATCTTTTTGCCGATCTGGCTTTGGGCGTGCTCAAAGGCAATCGGTTGCTGCACCGCCATCAGGCGATCGCGGCGTTCGTTTTTGACTTCTTCCGGCAGGTGACCGTCGATCAAAGCGGCCGGCGTATCACCTTCCAGGGAGTAGGTGAACACGCCCGCCCTTTCGAAACGTTGTTCGGCGACAAAGTCGACCAGCTCTTCAAACTGGGCGTCGGTTTCACCGGGGAAGCCGGTGATGAACGTGGTCCGCATGGTCAGGTTGGGGATGCCGCTGCGCAGTTTGACCAGCAAGCTCTCTGTCTCTTCGCGCGAGACGCGGCGGGACATGCGGCGGAGCATGGTGTTGTTGATATGCTGCAGCGGCATGTCGAGGTACGGCAGAATCCGGCGGCTGCTGGCGATTGTTTCAATCAGGCGATCGTCGATATACATCGGATAAAAGTACATCAGGCGGATCCAGTCCAGGCCGTCGACTTTGTCGAGCTCGGCCAGCAGTTCCGTCAGACGCGGTTCGCCGTACAGGTCCATCCCGTAATAAGTGGTGTCCTGGGCGACAATGATCAGCTCCCGCACGCCCGAATCGGCCAGTTGCCGGGCTTCGGCCAGGATCTCTTCCATCGGCTTGGTCGCGTGCTTGCCGCGCATTTTGGGGATCGCACAAAAGGTGCACAGCCGATCGCAGCCTTCGGAAATTTTCAGATAGCTGAAATGCCGCGGGGTGATGCGCAGGCGATCGCGATCCGGCAGCGCCCGGATGGGGGCCGGTTTGAACACGCTGCGTTGTTCTTCGAGATTACCCAGCAGCCGGTCGGCGACCTTGGTGATTTCTTCGCGGCCGAACACGCCGACCAGGGCGTCGATTTCGGGCCGTTCTTCCAGCAGCGATTCTTTCTGGCGTTCGGCCAGGCAGCCGGAAACGATGACGCCTTTGATGCGGCCGTCTTTTTTCAGCTGGAGCATTTCGTCGACCGCGGCAAACGATTCGTCCCGCGCGCGTTCGATAAAACCGCACGTATTGACGACGACAAAATCCGAGCCGTCCGGATCCGCGACCAGCTCGTAACCCTTGAGCTGCAGCAGTCCCAGCATCCGCTCGCTATCCACCAGGTTCTTGGGGCAGCCCAGGCTGACAAACGCGTAGCTGCCTTTGGAAGTCCCGTCCTGCGGGGCTCTGGGGGTCGGCTGGGGGGCCGGCGAGTCATCGATAATGGGAAGTAAAGTCATGCTCAGAAATTTACCAGGGGGTCTGGCGTTCAAACGACGCTCAGGGGGGGACGCTCAGGACTCGTCGAATCCAAGCGGGCGCCGCTCAAGAAAAGACGCGTATTCAGGCAGGAACGACCTGTCAGGACGGGGGCGGCCGCTGTGCCAGCCCTCCTCCCTCATGCTCCCGCCCGGGATTTTCCATCGCGAGAGGTCGAAACCAGACCTTCATTCTACTGGTCGAGGGCTGGTCGGCAATGGCTTTTGCCAGAACCAGTCCGCCGGCGTCGAACCGGGCCAAACCGATCGTTTTAACCAGCAAGCCTGTTAGCCGGAGTCTTTGCCGGATCCGGAACGCTGGCCAAACCTGCGCACCCCCTGGCGATCCGGCAAGGGCCAGATAGGGGGCGGCCGATCCCCGCGATAGCAGTTGATAGCGGATTTGATGGATAAATGCGGCGAATCAACACGAACCTGGGCCGGACTCTTTTGCTCCTGAAGGGGATAAAGCAGGGCCGCCATGTCCGGTTTTCCGGCGATGGGCGACCTTTCCTGAATTTTCCTTCCCGCTCCATGCGATAGCCGGTTTGACCGCTCCCGTTGATGGTATCTGGCGCCCGACGTAAAATCATTCCCATTCTATGATTTATCAACTCCCAGGCGCAGCCAGCCTTTCGATCGCGTCCACGCACTCGCGATCGAACAGACCAGCCACCTTCAACGCCTCGCAAGGATCCGTCTTTATGTTGGAGCGGAAGCACCTCTTTCCCAACGTTATTGAATTAAACTTTCAGGCGGGCCATATCATCGGCTGCAACGTCTATTTGATTTACTCCAACGACGAATGGATTTTGATTGATATTGGTTACGAAGACTCCGTCGAGGAGATCGTCGAACTGATTCGCTCAATGGACTTTCCCCTGTCGCAATGCAAAACGCTCGTCGCTACTCATGCCGATGTCGACCATATCCAGGGTCTGGCAAAAGCGAAGCAGGTGCTGCGGACGACGGTCACCGCCCATCCCAAAGCGGCCGGGCCGCTGGCGGTCGGCGACAAAATTCGCACCTTCGCTGAGATTGACGCACAAGATATCCACCTCGACATGCCGCCTGTCACGGTCGATCTGCTGATCGAAGACGGCGACACGCTGAAAGTGGGCGACCTGGAACTTGAGGTCTGGCTGACGCCCGGCCATACCGACAGCCAGCTGGCCTTTCGCATGGGCGACATTCTGTTCAGCGGCGACAACATTTACCGGGACGGCTGCGTGGGAGCGATCGACGCCCACCACGGCAGCGACCTGCCCGACTTTATCGCCTCCCTGCAGCGGATCAGGGCCAGCGATGTGAAATGGCTGCTCCCCAGCCATGGACCCATTTTCCGCAAAGAGAACGACCTGCTCGATCGGGCCATCGGACGCCTGGAAGGCTATTTGCACATGGCCGATTTCGGCACCTGCGCGATTGACTGGCCGCTGATGGACGAGTGGGAACACGAAATCGCCGAAGGAAAACGACCGACCGACTAGCAGTTCGCGGCCACGAAAATCCAGGTCCAATACAGGGAAAAGATGCGGGCGAAAGAAACGTGAGCGGATCGCCTTTTTCAAGATTCCCACCAGATTGGGCTGGTCAGCCGATTTCCACCTGAGAAGAATAACCAATAGCCGCTTTCCGGTGTGCGATGCCTGCTGGAAACGTCTGGCGGTTGCAGCCGGGTTGCGGCTGCGATAATTCAACACGAAGCCACCCTCGGCGCTCCTGCGGGACGTCGGTCCTGCAGACTGCTTTCGCCGTCTGTTCCTTTTCTGGAGACACATACCCCCCGTGCATGAACTTGATCGATCGCAAAGCGTTCACAGCGAAGCTGCCATTCTGGTCCGCGTTACCTTGGAAGACGATCGCGTTCTGGGCGATCCGCTCGAGGAGCTGCAGGGATTGGCCGAAACGGCAGGCGCCGAGGTGGTCGGTCGCCTGGTCCAGCGACGCGGCAAACCCGACATGACGACCTACCTGGGCAAAGGGAAGGTCGAAGAACTCAAATTCCTGGTCGACGCCCACGACGCCGATCTGGTGGTGTTTGACAACGATCTGTCTCCCGCCCAGATCCGTAACCTGGAGCGAGCGCTCGAGGTCAAGGTGCTCGACCGCACCGAACTGATTCTCGATATTTTCGCCACGCACGCCCAGACCTTTGAGTCCCGCCTGGCCGTGGAGTTGGCGCAGCTGGAGTACTCGCTGCCTCGCCTGAAACGGATGTGGACGCACTTGTCGCGAATCAAGCATGGCGTCGGTATGCGCGGCCCGGGTGAAAAACAGCTGGAAGAGGATCGCCGCCTTGTTGAGAAGCGAATCTCCGATCTGAAACGAGAGCTCAAAACGATCGAGGATCGGAAAGAGCGGCAAGTGTCGGGCCGGCGGTCGCATCGCACGGTGTCGCTGGTCGGTTACACCAACGCTGGCAAAAGCACGCTGATGAATCAGCTGACCGACGCCAAAGTGTTGGCGGAAGACAAGCTGTTCGCCACGCTCGATACCCGTACGCGTCGCTGGCAGTTGCCGAACTGGGGGCCCGTGCTGCTCAGCGACACGGTCGGTTTCATCCGCGACCTGCCGCACGCTTTGATCGCCAGCTTCAAGGCCACGCTGGAGGAAGCCCGCCAGGCGGACTTGCTGTTGCATGTGGCCGACGCCAGCAACCCGGCGGTCTACGACCAGATTGCGGCCGTTTACCTGGTGCTCAAAGAGATGGGCATCGAGGAAAAAGATACGCTGCTGGTGCTGAACAAGATCGACCAGATCGAGAACCTGCAGCGGCTGGACGGCATTTTGAACCGCTATCCCAACGCCGTGCCGATTAGCGCCTTTACCGGCCTGGGGCTGGAGCGACTGGCGGGGCAGGTCAGCGATGCGCTCAGCCGCGGCTTTGTCGAAGTAGAGATTGAAACGGCCATCGACAACGGCAAGCTGCTGGCCTACCTGGCCGAGCATGGCGAGGTCTTCTCGCGGCGGTTCGACGACACGCACATGGTGATCCACTGTCGGCTGCCCGAGAAGAATCTGGGCCGGATCGATCCCAAAACGGTCGTCGTTCGCCCTTATGTGTCCGACGACGCGGAAGTCGAAGAAGACGACCCCGTGCTGGCCGAACTGCTGGCGGCCGAACGGGCGCGAGCCGTGACAAACGAAGATGCGGCGGCGGAAGACGCCGTTCCGCAAGATACGGCAGAAGACGTCATGACGGACGAAGCGGACGCGGCCAATCCTGACCAGGACGAGCACGTCGCCTGAGACGGCGAGTGCTCTCCGTAGTGGACCTGGCCACAACGCCTTCTTCAGCATCGAGCAGGAAGAGGGATCTGTGGCCAGGTCCCGCCGAGTGACGTCTTTCTGTCACTCGGCGTGAGCGGGCGTGCTTAGAACTCGGCGCTGCCGGGGGTGCGGGGGAAGGGGATCACGTCGCGGATGTTGGTCATGCCGGTGATGAACTGCACGACCCGTTCCAGACCCAGGCCGAAGCCCGCGTGCGGCACGGTGCCGTACTTGCGCAGTTCCAGGTACCACCAGTAATCGGCCGGGTTGAGATCCTGCTCGCCCATCCGCTGTTCCAGAATGTCCAGCCGCTCTTCGCGCTGGCTGCCGCCGATGATTTCACCGACCTTCGGGGCCAGCACATCCATCGCCCGTACGGTGCGGCCGTCGTCGTTCGCCCGCATGTAGAACGGTTTGATGGTGCGGGGGTAATCGTGCACAATGACCGGGCAGCCGAACTCGGTTTCGGCCAGGAAGCGTTCGTGCTCGGACTGCAGGTCGACGCCCCAGCTGACCGGATAGTC
The DNA here is from genome assembly GCF_007751035.1 of Lignipirellula cremea. Lineage (NCBI taxonomy): Bacteria > Pseudomonadati > Planctomycetota > Planctomycetia > Pirellulales > Pirellulaceae > Lignipirellula > Lignipirellula cremea. The sequence continues at coordinate 1,896,887 of NZ_CP036433.1, forward strand.
GAACGACGCGTTGTTTTTCTCCAGGCAGGCGATGGCGTCGGTATAGCTGATCCGCACAAAGTCGGCCGCGACAATTTTCTCCAGCGTCGGCAGTACGGTGTCGTCCACCCGTTCGTTGAAGAAGGCCAGGTCCTCGCCGCAGTCGTTCAGCACGTCGCGGAAGATTGTTTTGAGGAACTTCTCGGCCAGCTCCATGTTGTCTTCCAGGTCGAAGAACGCCATTTCCGGCTCGACCATCCAGAACTCCGCCAGATGCCGCGAGGTATTGGAATTCTCGGCGCGGAAGGTCGGCCCAAACGTGTACACCTTGCCCAGCGCACAGGCGAAGATCTCCGCCTCCAGCTGGCCGCTGACGGTCAAATACGCGGGACGATCGAAAAAGTCCTGTTTGAAGTCGATCTTGTTCTGCCCGTCACGGGGCAGTTTGTCCAGGTCGAGCGTGGTGACCTTGAACATCTCCCCTGCCCCTTCGCAATCACTGGCGGTGATGATGGGGGTGTGCACGTACAGGAAACCGGCGTTCTGGAAGAAGTCGTGGATCGACCGGCACACGCGGTTCCTCACCCGCATCACGGCGCCAAAGGTATTGGTTCGCGGGCGCAGGTGGGCCCACTCCCGCAGCTTCTCAAAGCTGTGCCGTTTTTTCTGCAGCGGGTAGGTTTCCGGATCGGCCAGACCATAAACGTGCAGGCGGGAGGCGTGCAGTTCGGTCGCTTGCCCCTTGCCCGACGAGGCTTTGATCTCCCCTTCGACGGCGATGCTGCTGCCGGCGGTGAGGGTTTTGACTTCGCTTTCGTAGTTGGGCAGGTCGCCGTCGGCGATGACCTGGATGTTGGCCATGCAGGAGCCGTCGTTCAGTTCCAGGAAGCTGAAGCCGCCTTTGGAATCTCGACGGGTTCGGACCCATCCCTGCAGGCAAGCCTGGCGTCCGACTGCTTCCGCTTTGCGGGCCTGGTCGACGGTGATTTTCTCCATGATGCTACTCCTGTAGTCCGATCCGCAGAGCGAAGATCGGAAGCGCCAACGATCCGTAACAGCCCGCCGCCAGGATCAAAAAAGAGCGCGGCCGGGGCAGGTTATGAGCATCGCGATTTTGAAACGCTGCGTCAACGGGTTCGCGGCGAATCGTTGACATTGCCAGGCGTTGCCGCGGGACGGGGGCCAGGCGGATCAGCGCGACGTGATCGGGCGATGCGATCGGGCGATGGCGACCTGCCGCTGGGCGCCGCCTGGGACAATCCTCACGACCGACAGGATCGTCGCCAGGCGACCGTGGAGGACGAAACCTTTTACCTGATCGGCATTGCTTCTCATCGCCTGGGGCGCGGGCGGCCGACTATGTTGGGGAAGGATATGGAGATTCGCCGGCTTGTGGGATTGTCTGACACAGGACGGGATGGTTGCACGGAGTGCCTGGTAATGCGTCTGCATCCTCGCCACCGGCGGTTTTCTCGTGACAAAACAAATTCCTTCGTATCTCCGGCTGCACACCGAACACAATACGGAATCGGCCCCGCCGACCACGGCAGGGTATCCCGGTTTGACCGAACTCTGTAGCGCTTTTGCCGCACTCAGTGGATGGAAGCTGGAAGAGACGGTCGTCGAGCAGGGCTGTCATTTTTCTCCATCCATTGCCAGCGACGATCCCACCCGGCGTTTGAGCCTGACCGCGATCGAAGGTCGCGAGTTTGACGCCGCCGAACCGGAAGCCGCTGAAGCGATGGCCCGCGCCATTGGCGGCTTGCTGACGGAACTGCAGCGGACGCGGCAAGCCCTGTGGCGCCGCGAGGCTGAACTGGCCGCCCAGGCGGCCAAAACGCCCCGCTCGCAGGAAGATTCGCAACTGGCCCAGCAGCTGGCCTTTGTGCTCAAAGGCGGCGCCGAGTCGGTCGGCTGCCAGGCGGCCGCGTTGTATCTGCTGGATGATGATACAAGCGAGCTCAAGTATCGGTCCGGGTGGAATCTGCCCGAGGAACGCTTTCTGGAGCCGGCCCGGCCGTTACGCGGCGCCTTTGCCGAGCTGGAAGCGCTGGTCGGGCATGCGGTCGTGCTGGAGGATCTGCGGCTGTTGCCGCACTGGAACGCGCCGGAGGACTTTGCCTCGGCCGTCTGCGTGCCCGTGTCGACCCCCAGTTCTCCCCTGGGCGTCATGTGGGTGTTTGGCGATACGGTTCGCGACTATACCGACGAGCAGACGAACCTGCTGGAGATTGTCGCCGGGCGGCTGGCAGCCGACCTGGAGCGGGAAGTCCTCATCGACCAGGGTGTCAAACGTCGTCAGGTGGATCGGCAGATCAACCATGCCGCGGTCTGGCAGGAAAGCCATCTGCCCAACAGCACGCTGATGCTGGACGATTACGAAATCGCCGGCTGGACCCGCCAGGCCGAAGACGTCGGCGGCGATCTGCACGACTGGAACCTGCTGCCCGATGGACGACTGGCCCTGCTGACCGGCGACGCCCAGGCGGTCGGTGTCGAAGCGGCCCTGGTGGCGGCTTCGTTGCATGCGGCCGTACGCTCGCACGCCAACTACCGGCACTCGGCCCGGCAGATGGCGCACCGCGTGAATGAAACGCTCTGGACGGGCGCCGCGGGCGAGCAGTTTGCCTCGCTCTTCTACGGCCTGCTGGATCCGGAAACGCATGAACTGGAATATGCGGCCGCTGGCCATGTGGCTGCGTTCCTGAAAAACGGCCGCAGTTGGCGTCCGTTGCGCTGCGACGGCGCCGTGCTGGGGGCCGAACCGCAATGGCGCGACAAGCCCCGCAAGTTCCTGATGAAACAGGGCGATGTGCTGGTCGTCGCCAGCGAAGGAGCCTGTCTGGGGCTGCTGGAGGCCGACGCGCTCAACGCCCATCTGCCCGACCTGTTGCCTGCGGGCGCTTCCGCGGCGGAGATTGTGAACCTGCTGCGTGATGAACTGGCGGATCTGGATCTGACCGACGACCAGACGCTGCTGGTGTTGCGGCGGAAGTCGTAGAATAATTCTGTAGACCGTCTCTTTGGTACGGTTTATGCATTGATGGGGAGCCTTGTACAGAAGGCGAACCCCAACCATCGAGCCGACACGGCGCATGGTGTGATCGTTTGTTTTCCTGCCGGACTGTCTCCCTCCGATTTTACCGGCTTACGGAAAGCATCGTCCCTTGGTTGGCGTTGCCAGCTTTCTGTTTGGTTCCTGTTGTTTTTGCGACAGGAACTGACGAATCCCGCCGCGTCGATGAATGTCCGGGCAGTCAACTCCGACCTTTGGTTGACTGCCTTTGCAGTTGTTTCCCATGTCGTTTCCGATGGCATGAATGACAGCAAGTGGCATTTCCATCTATCGCGGCGGGATTTTTTTTCGCCCCTGTGATGAAAGAAATTGCAGGCATCTGCAAGACCCTGCAGTCATCGGCCGGGAAACGGCAGGTCCGGCGACGGGTGCGAGTCGTTCGTTTCGATCTTTTTCTCAAAGTCGACTGGCAGATTGGCGAGGCATAACCGGAGCGTTCGGCAAGCATTGGAGATTTTCTCTCGTCCGCCGACGTTCGGCGGCCCAGATTGGCCCGCCCTTTGCATTTAACAAGGAACTATGGAGATGACGCCATCTTCTGAGCGACGTCATCTTCAGCACTGCTGAATAAGTGTGGTCGAGGCAACGACCAATTTTGGCGGCGCTCCTGTGTTGCAAAGAAGGTGTTCTCATGAGGCGAGTACTTGTTTTATTGGCTGCAGGTTTTGTAGTGATGGCGGGAGTTGGACAGGCGCAAGCGTTTGAACGCTGGCACACGCCCTACGGTTTTGGCCATGCCACGTATGGCTCCCATCTGTACCAGCAGCAGCACCACCACTACCAGGGCGGTAACTGGGGAAGTTCGCGATCCTATTCCCCGGTCTACCAGTCCCAGTTTTCCTATCCAAGCAGCAATACCTACGCCAACGGCGGTTTTACGAATCTCTCCCAGTCTAACCGCTAGCTACTGCCCTAAAGCGGCGTCGGCAATCCCCGTATGTTTGACGCCGCTTTTTCGCGACGCTCCCGTGCTCCTTGGCGGGAGCGTCGTTTTTTCTTGCGCGCCCATTCTTGCGCAAGCGCTCCACCCGCGAAGCGCGCCGCCGCGACAGATAATCCGCCGTCGGTACCGCTGTTTGGGGGCTCCCTGTCAAAAACAATGAACAAGCGGTCAACGACTGGTCGACATATGATAGCGTTGGAGTTATGCCAGTAGTCTTGATTTTGCCGGGGGAAGCGGGTCGTGAGTTTACGGATTGTGCTCATTCGAACCTTCATCGGCGGGTTCTTCACTGTCGTTGCTCTGGCCTCGCAAGCGCAGGAAGGCATTGTCCCCTTGGGGCCAGGCCACCTGCCGCAGCGTCTCCAGGGAAACTGGCAGGTGGGTCTGTGCGTGCTCGACGGCCATTCCTGGCTGCGGTTTCATAACCTGGAAACCCACGAGACCCACACGCTCAGCCGGATCCAGCGAGGCTGGGGCGGCCGCCAGGACGAGCAGTCCGGCCGCTGGATTGTGCCGCACGTTAATGCCTCGGGCTTGCACTGGAACCAGGATCTGCTGCGATATCAGGATCAGCCGGAACGGACGTACTTGCTGCGCACCGTGAATGTCGCCAACCCGGTGATCTTTCGAGGGCAAGGCGACGAGGGTTATGGTCTGTTCGCCAATAACTGTGTGACCTTCGTCCGCGACGCGTGGGATTTCTACGCTGGCGAATACTTTCGCCTGCTGCCGCCCCATCTGCCGCAACGGCTCCGCAGCGTGGTGATCGCCACTCCGGCTCCGCATCCCTATCAGCCGCCACAGCGCACCCAGCGAACGGCCGTGCAGCCCGCCGGGTATGGGGCTCCCCTGCTGCAGCGATAGCGCGCAGGGCGACTCCCGTGAGAACGCGCAGGGCGAATGCTTGCTGCGAGGCGGGGGAAAGCTACTCCTGCGCCACCCGTGCCGGGAGCAGCTGACTAGTGACGTCCACAAACTGGCACGGTTCGCCAAAGCTTGGCCGACCTAGTTCTTTCGCCTTCCGCCAGTAGAAGTAGCGGTCCGGCAGCAGTTCCATCCGAGCGCCAAAGTACTCGCGGAAAACCAGGCGAAAGGTGTTAACCGGGCTGATCGTCGGCGGGGCCAGCTGGCGAATGTCGCGATCCGGGAAGCAGAACGCAGAAAGCACCCCCGACCGCTGCTCCAGCTGCGCGTTGCGCGGCATTTCGGCGTCGCCCTTGTACATCAGCTCGGGGCCTTCGTCCGCCTGGAGGATGATAACGGGCGGCCGCTGGCTGCGGGCCTGGATTGCGTCGATCGTTTCCAGGATGCGGCGATTGGTGAACTTCAGCTGCTCGACAAAACTCTCCCGATCGGACCGCGAAGCCAGCTGCTGGCGACTGGGGATGGACCCGTCGGCGTTGAACTTCCACGGGTAATGCGGCAAAAGAAAGTGTGCGTAGACAAACTGCGGCCGCGTATTGCTGGCGGCGGCGGTTGCGGCGAGGAACTTTTCATCCTCCTGGTTCCGGTCGCTTTTCCCTTTGACGAGCGCATCGAACACGCTGTACTGGTACAGAATGTCGGTGTATTCGGTCGGCATGGGCGAGTGCCAGTAGTTCTCATCGGCCAGCGGGCTGTTGCGCAAGCCGTCGAGCATCACGCCGTAATGGCGATAGGCGTAGCCTTGTTCTTTCAGCAGCCAGCCGACGCGATGGTTTTCCAGCATGGCCAGGTAGTGCGACTTCGGCTGCAGGTGTTCGCCGTGGTACTGCATGTTGAGCGTCGCGGCCAGCGACAGGTCGGTCTTCGGGTAATTGGCATGGCTTTGCTCGGCCACATAGAAGCCGCGTTCCCGCAGGCCTTCCAAGAAGGGGCCGTTGTCGTAGCCAAAAAACTTCTCCAGCGCCTGCCGGGAGCCGTAGCGGTCAAACACCAGGTAATAAATGTCCCGCGGTTCCTCCGGCGAGACAAGCTGCACCTGGGCCAGATCAGCGGGCGCCGCCACGTTCTCCACCGGCGACCCGGCCAGCAGTCCCCCGCCCACCAGCGTGCCGACGGAACTGCCAATCACCAGCAGGCTGAAGATGTTGGCGAACTGCGTCCACTTCTCCTCCTGTGAATCGCCCGACGCTGGCGAGTGGCCTGGCTCGGGCGAATCGACCGCCTTGCGGGATCCAATTCGCGACAGCAGATACCAGCCGCCCGCCAGCAGGACGGCCCAGCACCCCAGCAGCAAGGACGGTCCCACGCGCCAGGAAACGCCGACCAGGCTCAGCAGCGAGTTGACCTGGTACAGCAGCCCAAAACCCAGCACCAGGGCGATCGTCCAGCTGGCGGCCAGCGCGGCCCGATGCGGGCTGGCGTAGACCCGGCGAAAGCCCAGCAGCAGCACGCCCGCCAGCGATAGCGTGACCGCCAGCGCCGCAGCGAACTCCCACCACATCACGCCATGCCAGTTCCGCGCAAACACGGCGACCGGTCCAAACGCGGCGATCAAAAAAGGATGGTAGACCAATCCCTGGGGCGTGGGCGTATCGGTTTTCACAGGACTGCATATCCTTCCAGAAGGAGCTCGGTCGCAGGCCGGCCAAAGCGCCAGGCAAGCTCAAGGGGTTAGCGTACATCCGCTGGGAAACCCTAGGTCGCAACCCGGCGCGCAGCAAACCGGATAATCGAATCTTTGGGAAGAGATCTCCCCGCGGCACGCGACTGGCCGGTCTGGCCGACCGGATTGACGCTGATCGCTTTGCAATGGGACGCGAAAATTCGTATATATAGGGGGGCCCAGGCAAAGATCGCCTGGTCCGGGGGATGGCCGCGTTCGGCTCCGCAAGATCTGTGAGTTTTCTAATGAACGACGATTCAATCGACGCAGTGGAACGCTTTCGCGCCGGAGATGAACATGCGGCGGGCGAACTCTACGAGAAGTACGTCCATCGGTTGATCGCACTCGCCCGAGGCAAAATGTCGCCCCGGTTACGGCGGCGGGTCGACCCGGAAGATGTCGTCCACTCGGTTTACCGCAGCTTCTTCGTCAAGGCCGGGAACGACGCCTTTACCTTTGAGCGGTCGGGCGATCTGTGGCGGTTGTTGTCGACGATCACCGTCAACAAAGTGCTCCGGCAGGTGCAGCGGAACCGCCGCAAGAAACGCAGCATGGACCGCGAACAAAGCATGCAGGCCGGCAAGGACCACGATGTCCTGCCGCCGGAAGTCGTCGCCAGCGACCCTTCGCCGTCGGAAGCGCTGGTGATGATCGAGGAAGTCGAAGCGCTGATGGAAACCTTGAAGCCGGCCCATCGCGAAATGCTGGCCCTGCGGCTGCAGGGAGCCAGCACCGAAGAAATCGCCCTGGAGTGCGATTGCAGTGACCGCACCGTGCGGCGAGTGCTGGAGAAAGTTCGCGACTACCTGCACGAACGCCAGACGAGCGAAGACGAAGAAGAATAGTCGGCGAACAGCACCCCTGAGCCAGCTTCCGCGAAAGGTCTGCATCCGCGGAAGCCGCGCCGCCATCGGTTCAGGTACGGCTTAATTGCCTGCTTTTTGGCGCACCAGTCGCAGGATCTCTTCCGCCTGTGATACTGACAGGTACAGATGCACTTCCTCGGTGCGAGGGAGGAACTTGACATCGGCTTCGAAGTCTCCCTGCGGCCGCGGGGCGGGACGGAAGTCGGCCGTCGCGGTGCTCCAGCTGATCGCGCCTATCGCGAGCGCCACGCTCAACGCCGCGCCCACTTTCACGGTACGCGGCAACGGAGCGCCATTCCAGCGGCGGAACGCCCACAGGCCGCCCAGCATCAGGGCCAGCGATAAGGCGACGCCTGCTACGACCGTGCTCAGCCCAGGCAACGCCGGCGGTGCGGATTGCGGCGCCGCGGAGCCCGGCGGGGCGGATTGCAGCGGAGCCGAGCCCGGCGCTCCGGCGCCAAATCGACCTGCCGGGCGGAGCAGCGAGTCCGGAATTCCAATCCGCATCCGACCATCTTGCGCGGTCTGGGCATGCACCTCGACCGACAGCGTATGCACCTCGTTGATCGGTCGCGGTCCAAATTGCGGTCCCGGTCCAGGTCGCGGGCCGACCCGCGGGCCTCCTCCCGGCGGACGGATATCCGCCATGGTGGTCCCGGTCAGCAGGACGCAGACGCCAAGGAACACCGTACTGGCAAGCAAACGGGCGCACCAACCTTTTGAAACTGCGTTCATGGATCTTCCTATTGCGAAACGTCGGAAACGGTCTTCATCGACCCTCTCAGTCATACCACTTCTGGGCGGGCAACGCCAGAGAATCCGCCCGAACTTCGTAGCTCAACTCGCCAGAGTTTGGCCGCGGTTAGAGGAGAATCTTTCCGATGTCGGGCGACTTCAGCTACATGCTGGCTGAAACCATTGGCGCCGCGGCGGTGGGCTAGTCATAATGTCGCCTCGCTCCTGTCTTGCTCATGACGGGCGCATCGCGTTGCCGGAAAGCAGCGCCTTACTGCAACTTTGATTACTGCCGCCGGGAGATGAAGCATGCGATTTTGTGGATGGGGAAAAGCCAGTCTGTTGGCAATGGTGGCCGGCTACGGCCTGACGGGCCTGCTGCCTGGCGCCGCGACTGCGTCAGAGCCCAAGGCCGCGCACCGCGCGGGGTCGACGTATACGTTGCCCGTGCCGGCGGACGCCCAGGTGCAGATCGAGGGCTCGGTTGCTTTTACGGAGGGACCGGCCTGGCATCCTGACGGGCAGGTCTACTTCACCGACATCACCAATAACCGGATCGTACGCCGCGACGCCGACCTGGAGCTGCGCACCTTTCGCCAGCCTTCGGGTCGGGCTAACGGCCTGGCGTTTGACCTGGAGGGACGTCTGCTCGCCTGTGAAGGCGGCGGCGAAGGCGGGAATCGCCGCGTCACCCGCACGGCCGCGAACGGCGTGATCAGCGTGCTGACCGATCGTTTTGAAGGGAAGCGATATAACTCGCCGAACGACCTGACCGTCGATTCGCTGGGACGCATTTACTTCACCGATCCGCGCTACGGCGACCGGACCGATATCGAACTGAAAGACGCCAGCGGCCAGCCAATCGAAGGCGTCTACCGCATTGATCCCGACGGCAAGGTCGTCCGCGTTATCACCCACGAAGTTGATCGCCCCAATGGCATCGCCGTGTCGGCCGACAGTCGTTATCTGTTCGTCGCGGACAACGTCAACAGCGGTCAGGGCTACGATGCGGTCGATCATCGCTGCCTGTGGCGGTTCGAACTCGACAAACGGGGGGACATCGTGGCTGACTCGCGCCAGCTGCTGTTCGACTGGGGAACCGATCGCGGCCCCGACGGCATCTGCCTGGATAGCGCCGGACGGATCTACGCCGCCGCTGGCTTCAACGTGCCGAGCCCGCCGCGGGAGACATCGAAAACCTACAAGGCGGGCGTCTACGTAATTTCGCCCAACGGCGGGCTGGTCGACTTTATCCCGGTGCTCGAAGACATGGCGACCAACTGCACCTTCGGCGGCGACGACCTGAAAACGCTGTTCATCACGGCCGGCCACAAACTGTGGAGCATCCGGCTTGATACGCCCGGCTATCTGCCCTGGCTGGCGAAACGGGATCGCTAACGCCCCACGTCGCGAAAGGCTGTGGGGCGAACGGAGTCAACGAACTTGCATTCGTTAATGCGTTGGCGATATGCTGGGAACTCCCTCCTGCCCAGAAGGTTTTTCTATGCTGGCCCCGCTTCCTGCTGCACGGCGTGTTCTGTTGAAAACGGTTGGCGGTTTCGTCTGCTGCCTGGCTCTCTTCCTGCTGGCCGAACGCGGGGCGCGGGCTGAACCGCCTGTTGAAAAACCAGCCGCACCGGCGGAGGATATCGCCTTCTTTGAGAAGGAAGTCCGTCCGCTGCTGGCCCGGCATTGCTATGAGTGCCATTCGGCCCGCGCCAAAGATGTCAAAGGCGGCCTGCAGTTGGACTTTCGCCAGGCCGTGCTGCAGGGCGGCGATCGCGGTCCGCTGGCGATCGCCGGCAAGCCGGCCGAAAGCCTGCTGCTGGCGGCGGTCGAATTCACCGACGACGACCTGCAGATGCCGCCGGCCGGCAAAATGCAGGAGCACGAAATCCGCATGCTCCGCGAATGGGTGCAGCGCGGTTTGCCGATGCCCGACGGCGCCCCCGAAGCGGCGACCGGCCGCATTGACTGGAAAGCGGCCCGGGCCTTCTGGTCGTTCCAGCCGCTTGCTCTTCAGTCGCTTCCTCCGCTTCGCCAGGTCGACTGGCCGGAAACTCGGATCGACCACTTCCTGCTGCATCAGCTGGAAGCCCAGCAACTGGCCCCGTCCCCCCGGGCCGACCGTCGCGAACTGATTCGCCGGGTGTCGCTCGACCTGACGGGTCTGCCGCCTACGCCTGCGGAGGTCGAGCAGTTCGTGTCTGACGAATCGCCGACGGCGTATGTTCGTCTGGTGGATCGCCTGCTGGCTTCGCCCGCGTATGGGGAACGCTGGGGCCGTTACTGGCTGGACCTGGCTCGCTATACGGATGTCACCGCCAGTTGGCTGAAGTCGACCGGCCAGGCGCATCTGTACCGGGACTGGGTCGTCAAATCGTATAATGCGGACACGCCGTATCCGGACTTCGTCAAGCGGCAGCTGGCGACCGACCTGCTGCCGGAGACGGGCCCCGACGACCTGCCGGCGCTGGGTTTCATCGGCCTGAGTCCGGAATACTGGAAGGAGCTGCAGCTGCCGCCCGACCTGATCTCGGGCATTGTCGCAGAGGAGTGGGAAGAGCGGATCGACGCCGTCGGACGCACCTTCCTGGGGCTCACCCTGGCCTGCGCCCGCTGCCACGACCACAAGTTTGATCCGGTCACGGCCGAAGACTATTACGCCCTGGCCGGAGTCTTCGCCAGCGTGCGGGCGGCCGACCGCTACATGCTGCCCGACGCCGAAGCCCAGGCCGTGGAAGCGGCCCACAAGCAGGTCGCCGCCCTGCAGAACCAGGTCAAGGCGTTAGAGAAAAAGCTGGCCGCTGAGAAGGCAGCTGCAGCGAAGAAAGCAGCAGACGAGAAAGCAGCAGACGAGAAAGCGGCAGACGAGAAAGCGGCTGCCACGCAAGCAGCTGACGCCGCGGCTGACATCAAGCCCGTTGCATCGCCGGTCGACGAAGCGCCGTCGCTGGAGGAACAGATCCAGCAGCTGAACGATCAGATCGCAGCGATCGAGCGGGATACGCCCCATTATGCGGCGCCCCTGGCGAACGCCATCGAAGACGCCAGCTTGTACGTGCTGCCCAATGGCATTAACCATACCCGGCTGGAATACAAACCGGGCGAGGCGCGGAACCTGCCGCTGCAGAAGCGGGGCGATCCCACCATGCTGGGGCCGGAAGTCGAACGTCGTTTTTTAACGCTGTTTGGCCGGGAAGGTTCGCCGCCGCCCTTTGAGCAAGGCAGCGGCCGGAAGGAGCTGGCGGAAGCGATCGTCGGCGACGCTGGTCCGCTCACGGCCCGCGTGCTGGTGAATCGCGTCTGGAGCCATCATTTTGGTCGCGGTCTGGTGACCACGCCCAGCAACTTCGGCCTGCAGGGAGAGCTGCCTTCGCACCCGGCGCTGCTGGAGGATCTGACGGCCCGTTTCGTGGCCCAGGGCTGGTCGCTGAAATGGCTGCATCGGGAACTGCTGCTTTCGGCCGCGTGGCAACAGACCAGCCGCAGCGAACCGGCCAAGGCGGCGATCGATCCCGATAACCGCTGGCTGTGGCGGATGCCGCGACGACGCCTGGAAGTGGAAGCCTGGCGGGACTCGGCCCTGTTTGTTGCTGGCGAACTGGAGCGTCGCCAGGGCGGAGAGGCCGTCGACCTGTCCAGCACGACCAATCATCGCCGGACCGTGTATGGGATCGTCCACCGGCGGGACCTGAACGTCATGCTTCGCCTGTTCGATTTCCCGGAGCCGACCAAACACTCGCCGCAGCGGAACGAAACGAACACCCCGCTGCAGCAATTGTTCGTGCTCAACAGCCCGTTTATGCTGGAACGGGCCGCCGCCCTGAACCGTCGCCTGGCGGCCGACGCCGGCGACGATCCGTCCGCGCGGATCGAACGGGCGTATCGGCTGCTGTACGCCCGGGCCCCGCGACCGGCGGAACGGGCCGCGGCCGAAGCGTTTTTGAACGCGGCCCCCAACCGCGAAGCGGCCTGGCTGGACTACGCCCAGGCGCTATTGGCGAGTAACGAATTCCTGTTTGTCGACTGACCGCTCGTCTGGGCGGCGAAGCAAGCCGCCGAACGAGCGCCCGATGGAACGCCTGACAGAGCGAGCGACGATGATGCCTTCCCATTTATCCCGACGTGAATTGCTACACTCGGCAGGCGGCGGCCTAAGCGCGCTGGCCCTGTCGAACGTGCTGGCGGGATCCGCGCAGGCGGAACAGGCGCCCCACTTCCGGCCGCGGGCCAAACGGGTGATTCATCTGTTCATGAACGGCGGCCCTTACCAGGGTGATTTCTTCGACCCCAAACCGGAGCTGGCCAGGCACGAAGGGGAGCGCCTGAGCGATGTGGAGTTTCGTACCGAACGGGCCACCAAAGGGTTGATGCCGTCGCCGTTCAAGTTTGCGCCGCAAGGAGAAAGCGGCATCCAGGTCAGCGAGCTGCTGCCGGAGATCAGCAAGCATATCGACGATATCTGCGTGCTCCGTTCGTTGCATACCAACAACCCCAACCACGGCCCGGCCCTGCTGTTGATGAACAACGGCACGATCGTGCCCACCCGGCCCAGCATGGGCGCCTGGTTCCTGTACGGCCTGGGCAGCCAGAACGAAGACCTGCCGGGCTATGTGGTGTTCTGTCCCGGCAAGCCGGTGCGGTTCTCGATCCTGTGGAACAGCGCGTTCCTGCCCAGCGAGTACCAGGGAGTGTATATCAATCACTCCAACCTGGACCCGAAAAAGATGCTGCCCTTTTTGGAGAACAGCCGCCTGCCGCTGGATCGGCAAAGGGCGCAAGTCGATCTGCTGCAGCAGCTGAACCAGCAGCACCTGGCGGAACGGTCCGACGACCCGCTGCTGGCGTCGCGGATGCGTTCGATGGAAACGGCCTGGCGGATGCAAACGGCGGCGAGCGACGCCTTTGATATTTCCCAGGAGACGAAACAGACCCGCGACGACTACGGGACGGGCCACTTTGCCAACGCCTGTCTGCTGTCGCGCCGACTGGTCGAACGGGGCCTCCGGTTTGTGCAGGTGTACTACGGCAACGGGCAGCCGTGGGATACGCACAGCAAGCATAACGACACGGTCAAACGTCTGGCGGCTGATTCCGACGGGCCGATTGCGGCGCTGCTGGCCGATCTCAAACAGCGCGGGCTGCTGGAGGATACGCTGGTGATCTGGGGCGGAGAATTCGGCCGCACGCCGACCTCAGAAAACGGGACGGGCCGGGACCACAACCATTACGGGTTCACCATGTGGATGGCGGGCGGCGGCGTGAAAGGCGGCATGACCTATGGCGAGACCGACGACTTTGGTTTCCGCGCCGTGGAGAACAAGGTGCATATCCACGACCTGCACGCCACGATTCTGCATCTGCTGGGGTTGGATCATGAGCGGCTCACCTATCGCTACGCGGGCCGCAACTTCCGTCTGACCGATGTCCACGGCCGCGTGGTGAAAGAGATCCTGGCGTAGTTACGGCATGGATTCGTAATCGTCGTCGATGCTGCGGCTGCCGGGACGCAGGGCCCGCAGCAGAGCGTTCAAGTCGCCTTGAATCCGCCGGTACAGCAGGAACGTCATTCCAAATCCAAAAGCGCCCAGCACGCTTAGCACCAGCAGCGCCACGGTATGCACGCGGGTGTTCGCCTGCTGGCTGACCAGCTGCAGGATCACACTGGCCATCACCCCCAGCGCCGGAACCACGGCCGCCATCAGCAGGAAGAAACCGCAGCGGCGGCCCAGCAGGCGAAGTTCGCGCACATCGCTGTCGGCGGCGAGATTCTTGCGCAGCAGGGCCGGGTACAGCACGCGCACCGACAAGAACGACACGACAAAGAACGGATAGGTCGCCGCGATCAGGCCGCACAGCGTGAGCGAAAGGACAAAATGAAAGAATCCCGCCGGCGGCAGTGAGCCCGCCAGCACGCGGATGCTGATCGGGTACGCAAAACTAGCGATACCCCACAGGACGGCCCCAATGATGGCCGCATACAGACCCAGCCGCAGTGAGCTCTCCCGGTCCCTGGCGAACTGCGCTTCATCGGTCGCGACAAACGCAATCTCGGAGTCGGCCGTCGATGGCGGCGCCCTGCGAATGTGCCGGGCCACTTTCCGCACATAGCTGGCTAGAATGGCCACGCCAATAGGAAAGGCGATGCTGTTGATCGTCAACTGGGTCGCCATGAAGGCGGCCTGGGCGTGCGGGTTGCCCGAGTTGACCAGCCACCACATGATGGCTTCGTGGTTGTAGGCGAAATTAAATACGGCCGCGACAATATTCGGCGCCAGGGAAGCCAGCAGGATCGCCGCCAGCGGAAACCGCCGCACCCACTTCCGCCAGCCATGACGCGGCGGCGTGAGCAGCTGCAGGGCGATCGGGTGCAGGCACAGCGACAGGGCGCGCGCCAACTCATCGCCCGAGGCGAACCGGTTGGCCGGATCGGGATCCAGGCAACGCCTTAGCACCATTTTCAGTCGGCCGTCGACATCGTACGGACCAGGTTCGCGCACGGGGGTCAGTCCCGGCGGACCTGCCTGGCGGGCGGCAATCAGGGAGTCGACCGTCTGACTCCAGTCGCCGGGCGATGCGCTGTCGGGGAACGGCCGCTCTCCGGTCAGCACCTCCCAGAGCGTGACTCCCAGCGAGTAGACATCGCTGCGGGCGTCGAGGTCCTGCGGCGTGACCGGGTGCCGGGGACTGCAGGCCTGCAGCTGCTCCAGCGACATGTAGGCCAGGCTGCCGCCGAAATGGGCAATGGCGTCGTCGCCTTCTACTTCGGTGCTGAAACTGATGTTGAAGTCGGCCAGCTTGGGTTCGCCCGATTGGGACAGCAGCACATTCGCCGGCTTGATATCCCGGTGCAGCACGCCTTTGCCGTGCGCGTAGTCGAGGGCGGCCGCCAACTGGGCCCCCAGTCGACAGACAACCTCGGCCCAGGGGGATTTGGCTTGCCGGCGCAGGGTGGGCGAATCGAACGACGGCGTCTGCCCGCTGCGTTCCATTTCCCGGGCGATCGCCTCCTGCAGATGCCGTCCCACGCGGCGGTCCGGCGGGATCTCCTGCAGCCCTTTGATCACATGCGAGAGCGTGCCGCCGGCCACGTACTGCATGTACAGCAGTCGGAGCCGATGCTCAGCAAGGTAGCGCTGGTCGTACACCCGGACAATGTGCGGGTGGTCAAACTGGGCCAGCGTTTGCGGTTCGGCCCCTTCGTCGGCGGAAACTTTCAGGGCGACCATGCGTTGCATGCTGCGCTGCCGGGCCAGGAAGACTTTGGCAAAGCCCCCTTCACCCAGTTCAATCAGCAGCTCGAAATCATCGATCGCGTCGCCGGGAGCCAGGGTGATCTTCTTGTCTGGCTGGTTGAGGGTTTCCGTCTCTTCGGGCGGTTTCAACCCCAGCAGTTGCCGCAGTTGCGGGGCCTGGCGGGGGAAACGCTGGAAGTACGCGAGCGCGTTGACCGTGTCGCCTTTGGAGCGGCGCAGATGATAGTCTTCGTACAGGAAATCGGCGGGCGCTTCAGCGAGCAGGTCAAAGTCGGAGAACTCGGCCGCGTAGTCTTCCAGCGAGCGGCAATCGACGCCGCATTCGCAGCGGCGTTCCAGATCCACTTTGATCAGCTCGTAAATGGCCATCCGCCGCACCTGGGGCAGAACCTGCGCAGAAGGCAGGTGGTCGGCCAGCGCGGGCTCGGACTGGTTCTCCCAGGCGGCGAGAAATTTTTCGAGGCACTCCGCCAGGATATCCCAGCTTTGCGAACTCTCGTGAGAGTCCGCGTCGCCAGGCGCTGGCGGGCCATCCTTGTGCTGGGGATCGTTCATGGGAGGGATCCTGCCGCCTGGGCGCCGAAAAGGGGAATCGGTCTGCAGCAGTTTCAGGGCTTACTCGCTGGGGTCGAACTTGCCGAACCTCCACTCTACCCGATCTCCTGCTGCGAGCGGGCAGATGGCATAGCTCACCGAACCCGCCTTGTCATTCACGCGGTATGTCCAGTTGGCGCCAAAGACTCCTTCGTTTTTGACGCCGTTGATGGCGGTCAGAAAGGCCGTTTCGCCCGATCCCTGGTGCTCAAAAGGCACGCCCTGGTCGCTCTTGGCGATGAGCTGCAGGGCCGACTGGACCGTCATTTTATCGCTCCAGACAACCGTATAACCTTTGGTGGTATCGGCGTCGAAGACAAACGCCACATGGATCGTTTCCGCGGCGACCGCCGGTCGCGCGAGCCAGGGGGCAATCTCCTGGGCCGTCAGCGGCAGCAGCAGGCTGGCGAGGATCAGCGGAACAAAACGTATCACCTTGGACTCCTTGGGGGAGGATTTTCAAGAACCGGGAAAGGTCGCGGAGCAAGCCCGCGTTGGGGGACGACTGATACCTTGGGGACGCCCGTTGCCTGCAGCTTATTGTAGCGTGGCCGAGGGATTTCCGCCGGAGGAAGGCGCCGCTTTTCCGCCGGCGCCTGGACACGATTTTATCACGGTTTTACCAGGAACCGGTAATTACGTGCAGGCTGAGCACCTGTCGCGGCGAGCGGGCGCCCAGCGGGGCGTCGGGCGTGTCGTCGACGATGGCCCAGTAGGTCGCCGGGGCCAGTTCCGCGGGATCGGAAGTGTTCCAGATCCCCAGGCCCCGCTCTAACACACTGGTCTCAAAACTGGCAGGCGGAAATTCGTCGTCGATATTCGAATAGCGGCGATAGTAGTAGTTGCGTGAACGGCCCATCTGCACTTGCTGCTGGCGGGGCTCCACAAGCTTGAGTAGCTTCTGGAATTCCACCTGGGCCAGGGGCGCGGTGGTGGAGGTCAACGCGACCATATCGCCGTCGGCGGTGTTTTCGCCCTGCCAGTAAGCGCCCCGTTTGTCGCGGAGGAGGAGTTTGCGGATGCGCGCGCCCAGCCGATTTTTCGTGTCCGGGGCCGATTTTGGATCGCGATGGGGGACGACCTCCAGGGCGTGCTCGGTGGGTCGGGCATCCACGACCAGAAATTGGGCCGCATCGCGCGAGGTGATGTAGCCCGAGGCCAGCTTCTGTTGCTGGTCGGTCCAGAGCAAGCTGCGTTTCCGGGAGTCGTTCTGGTCGTACGATTGCGTAAACGGATTGGCGATCGGATAAACGGCCGCGGTGGCCGGATATGTCAAACCGCCCGACGGAGCCAGGGAGGCGTAATAGGTTTGCCGCGACCAGCTGACCGCCTGGCTTCGCTGTTGATCAATGTGGGTCAGGCTGCGGACCCGCGCACGCATCCCAATGCCATCGGTCAGCAGGGCGAAACCAATAAGGCCGACCGTCACCAGGACCGCGGCCGCCGGCACGGTGACCAGCGACAGGTAAGGACGCTTGAGGCGACGCACCAGGAAAAAATTGAGCGGCCCCACGGCAATAACAAACACGGTGATTAAACAGGCAAACGAGAGCACCGGAGCTTTGCCAACGCCCGGGATCAGCAGGTTGCCAAAAAAGGAGTTGGCCTTGATTTGCGATTGCCCGTGGCGACTTCGCCACATCCAGTAGTCGCTTCCCAGCGAGTTGAATAGCCAACCCCGGACGGCAGGCGGGAGATTAAAGGGGTCGTCCGAGGCGATCGCGATCACGGCGCCTTGCTGGAGACGGCGGAGCCGGAAGGGCAGCGCCTCGGGCAGCGGGGAGATCGCCGCCCTGGCCGAAATGATCTCGCTGACCTCTACCTGCTCCCCCTGAGAATTGTACCGCGGCATGAAGTCGGAATACTTGAGGGTGGTCGGTTTGAGCGCGTCGACCTGACTGCGATAAAGGGTTGGGTCGGGGTCTTTCCAGGTGTTTTCCTGCGGGGGATCGTAGCCCAGGCTCAGGTCGATCTCCGACAAAGCGGCGAAATCGTCGCCTACGCCGTAAATCATCAGGGTTTGTCCGGCGGAGACCCAGCGGCAAATGGCGTCCCACTTTTCGGGATACTGTTCCTGCAGCAGTCGGGTGTCGGCCAGGGAAATAAAGATCATGTCCAGCGTGGTGTAACCCAGCCATTCCGACGGCAGCTCTGCCATCGGCAGCAGATGGTATTTTTTGGCGCTTTCGATATCCGTCAGAATACTCCGGTTGTTCGAGCGGATCGCTTGCGAGGTGCGGTACATGTTGCCGTAAGGAAAGAAAGCGGCCACATTCCGGAAATTGGGCAGCGTGTGTTCGTACGGAAAGCCTTCAGGCCAGGCGCCCGAACTGATCCATTGGGTCCGCACGGCCCGTTCCGGGGTGCGGGAGTCGATGAACAGGACCGAAGGGCTGACCTCGGTGTAGTTGTCGTCGTATTCCGACATGGCGCCGCTGATATCGTGCGCGCAGAGTTGCTCCAGACGCCGGCTGCCCTCAGTGACTTCCAGCTGCAGCCCGTCGTGCCACTGACGATACTGGGGGACAAGAATGTCAGTGACGACCTCGCTGGAACCTGCCGGCAGAAACAGATTCTGCGACACGCTTTGCGCGTTCTGATACCGCGAGCAGACCAGACGGACGGTGACCTTGCGGTCTTTTTTGGACGGACCCGGCGGATAGTTCAACAGTTTGACGCGGATGGGCCGGTAGCCGTTCCCTTCGACCCAGCGCGTGTCGACCTCTAATCGAAGCTTGTGCAAGATGCGCGTGGAATTGGGAAAGACATGCAAACTGCCCCCAGCCGCCAAAACGGAGGAAGCACAAAGGCTGGCTCCGATGGCCGCGGCTATCGCGCAGGCCGTGAAACGGGCCCAGAACAAACGGCGAACAGAAGGCGACACGGCTTACTCCTGGGGCGCCGAGGGACCACGCGGGACCGACGACGGGCGAAACGGCGAACCGACTCGCGGGCCTGGCTGCACCAGCTTGCACAAGGTCCACCAGAGACTCGCCAGGGCAAACGCCCCGACATAAAGCAGGGGCGCCATCGCCACCATGAACACACAACAGGTAATCGCAATCGCCCAGTCCACCCCCTGGTACGCCATCGAAAAAACGACCGAGAGCAGACTGAAAACGGTTACCAGCAGTATTAATGCTTTCAGCGAGAAACGAGGAAGAATCATGGCCATTCCCGCACGCCTGAAAAACTCACCCAGCCCCGCACGGTCGTGCGAAGTAAACGCCCTGGGGCCCATTGTGGGGATCATTGTCGCAGAGTCAAACACGATTGCAAGCCTGCAGGCAGGCCGCCCGACGCTGCATTTGGCCGACCGGCCTGGACGCCTATTCGTCGTCCTCTTCCAGCAGGTCTTCGGCGTATCCTGGCGGGAAGGGATTCCACAACTCCTGATCGCGTTCGTGTTCATGGTCCGGTAGGGCCGGACGATTCGGTGGGTGGCGCCGGTGGTTCTTGGATCCGGGATGGGGCGACGTTTGCGGCCTTGATGGCGACTTGCCGCCGGTCCGGCTCTTGTCTCGCGGGCCGGCTGGGTCTTGAGCCGGCTTGCCTTGAGCCGGCTTGCCTTGCGGGGGTGCGGGCGATTTGTCCCAGCGGCTGGCCGGTTCGGGGGCGGGTTCCAGGGCCGGCGTTTCCGGGCCGGGCGTCATCTCCACGCCGAACTCCTGCAGCCAGGCGGCCACTTCGTCGGGCGTCAAGGGACCGCGAGGTTTGGCGGAGACGGGGGCGGTCAGCCGCGGCTGGGGGCGTTCCAGGCTGTCGAACCAGACCTCGCTGTCGACAGCCGTGGCGTTGCGGCGCGTCGCCGCGGTCTGCAGACGATGGTCGCTGGATACGACGACCAGTTTCTTCGGGGTCGAATGCCGTTGGATCAACTCTTCGATCAGGTCGTCGGCCTCTTCGTAGCCCACGGCAAACAGCACGGCCATGCCACGGTGCGTGTAGGTGTTGTCGACGCCCGGCGGCGGCGATTTCGCATCGAACACCACCGTGACCGCGCCCGCCAGGTCAGGCGGCAAAGCGTCGGCCAGGCGATTCAGCAAACGATTCCGGGAGCGGTGCAGCGTGCGCGCATTGCGGCCTTCGTAAGGAATGCCAAACACGTACATCAGGTTGTAACCGTCGATAAGGATCGACACGACGCCTCCCAGGCCAGCGGGCGAGCCGCTTGCCCGGCCCCGTGGGAAATTATGGCGTTTGTGAAGGCAGAAAGAAACTGTAGCCGCCGTCAGGAATCGCCGCTGGGGGCAGCCGGAAGGAAAAAAGATGGCCCGGAATAAAGAGGAAAAACAACGTAGCGGTAGCTCTGGCTGTCCCACTGTCCGCCGCCGGTGGGGACTTTTTTCACAATCTGCAGGAAAAAATTTGATTCGCTGTGGCAAATCCTTTAGACTCCTTCCAATCAGTGGTTCCTTATGTGTTCCCTGCAATCCCATTCTGACGGAGCTTTTCGATGTTGAGTTTCCCTATGAACCGGCGCAGTCGCGACTGCGATGGATCGACACGACGAGACTTTCTTAAGGTTGGAGCTCTGGGACTAGGCGCCCTGAGCCTGCCCGAGTTGCTCCGCGCCAGGGCCCAGGCGGCAGCCGCCGGCCAGAGCGTAAAAAACACTTCGGTGATCTGGCTGTGGTTGTCAGGCGGTCCCACGCATGTCGAAACCTTTGACCCCAAAATGACGGCCCCGTCAGAGTATCGCAGCACCACCGGTGAAGTCGCCACGCCGATCCCGGGCGTCACCCTGGGCGGCACCTTCCCGGAAATGGCGAAGGTCGCCGACAAAATGGCGTTTGTGCGATCGTTCGCCCACACCAACAGCGGCCACGGCGGCGGCACGCATTATGTCATGACCGGGTACGATGATCGCAGTATCGACAACGGCGGCCTGCCCAGTCGGCCTTCGATCGGTTCGATCTTGTCCCGCAGCCGGGGCGCCAACAATCCCGAGACCGGCATGCCGACCTATGTCCGCATGAACGGCATCGGCGCTGACGGCCCGGCCTTCCTGGGCGCCGCGTTCAGCCCCTTTGATCCGGGCGGCCAGGCTCGCCGCAACATGTCGCTGGTCGTCGATCGCACGCGCCTGGACGATCGCCGCAGTCTGCTGGCCGGGATCGATTCGGCCAACCGCGAAGCCGATCGCAGCCGTTTGATGGAAGGGCTCGACGACTTCGAAAAGCAGGCGTTCAACCTGGTGCTCAGCCGCTCGCAGCAGGCGTTCGATCTGAAATACGAAGACCCTCGCACCGTGGATCGTTATGGACCCGGCCTGGGACAGCAGTTGCTGACCGCCCGTCGTCTTTGCGAAGCGGGCTGCGGTTTTGTGACGGTCAACTATGGCGGCTGGGACATGCATGGTCAGATCGCCAACGCCATGAATACCCGGGCCCCGCAGTTGGATCACGCGGTCGCCGCCCTGGTGGAAGATATGTCGCAAAGCGGCCTGGATGAGAACGTGCTGCTGGTGATCAGCGGCGAGTTTGGTCGTACGCCCAAAGTCAACGGCAACATGGGCCGCGATCACTGGGCTCCGCTCAGTACGCTGGCGCTGGCCGGCGGCGGATTGAAGATGGGTCAGGTCGTCGGCGAGTCGGCCGCCAAGCTCGATGTGCCCAAGAGCACGCCGATCGGTCCGCAAGACCTGATGGCGACTGTGTTCGATGTGCTGGGACTGGATCGCCGGGCCCAGTTTATCAACCAGGCCGGACGTCCCGTTTATATGGTGGAAGACGGTCGTCCGATCGAAGAGCTCGTCTAAGACGAACGGGCGGTTCTCGCTTGCTTTGCGAGACGTCCTGTTTTCACCAGACGCCCGTCACGCGCCGGTTTCCTTCGACGCGGGACGGCTGATGCTTTCCTTGCGGCCGCCCTGGCCGCCGGGTCGGCGTTGTGCGGGAAGCGTTTTCCCGCAGGCAAACGTCTGGCGAGTTCTCGCTGCGATCGACCACTCCTACCTCAGCTGTCCGCCATGGAGGCCCTCCGATGAAACGAGTCTCTCAGTTTCTTTTCCTCGCAGGATTACTGGCTGCCGGCTGGGCAGGCGTCCCTGGCGACGCCTCCGGGCAGGTGATCGACTTTCCGGGCCTCGGCCCGGCAGGCGCCCTGACCAGCGTTGCGTTTGAATCTCCGCTGGTGGAATTGCGCGGTCCTAATGGCCGCGCGCAACTGGTGCTAACGGGCGCTTACGCCAGCGGTCAGTCCCATGACCAGACCGCCCTGGCGACTTACAGCGTCGCCCCGGCCGGCATCGTAACGGTGGATCCCACCGGCTTTGTCACCCCAGTCGGCGAAGGGGAGGTGAAGATCACCGCCGTGGCAGGCGGAAAAACGGCCGTCGTTGATTGTCGTGTGTTGGATTTCGACAAGCCGATCCCGATTAACTTCGCCAACGAAATTACCCCCGTCTTTACCAAGCTTGGTTGTAATGCGGGCGGGTGTCACGGCAAGTCGGGCGGCCAGAACGGCTTCAAGCTGTCGCTGCTTGGCTTTTATCCGAACGAAGATTACGAGTGGCTGGTGAAAGAGCATCGCGGCCGGCGGATCTTTCCCGGCTCGCCCGAGCACAGCCTGATCTTGACCAAGCCGCTGAACAAGCTGCCCCATGGCGGCGGCCGGCGACTGGATGAAGGCTCCTATGAATGGGAGTTGCTCGTCCGCTGGATCGAACAAGGCATGCCGTACGGCTCGGCCGACGACGCGGTGGTGGAACGGATCGAAGTCTCGCCGCCCAGCCGCAGCATGAATCGCGATAGCCGCCAGCAGGTCAAAGTGCTGGCCCACTATTCCGATGGATCGGCTCGCGACGTCACCCGACTCGCCACGTACGAGTCGAACGATACAGAAATGGCCGAATCGACGACCTCCGGCCTGATCACCGTGTTTGATCGTCCCGGCGACGTGGCGGTGATGGTCCGTTTCCAGGGCCAGGTCGACGTCTTCCGCGCCAGCATTCCGCTGGGACTGCCGGTGACCAGCGCTCCGCCCAACAAGAATTTCGTCGACCAGCATGTGTTCAGCAAGCTGACATCGCTGGGGATTCCCCCGTCGCCTGTGTGCGACGATTCGACCTTCATCCGCCGGGTCAGCCTCGATATTGCGGGCCGGTTGCCGACCGCAGCGGAAGCTCAGGCGTTTGTCGAGAGCACCAGTCCAAACAAGCGGGACCAGCTGATCGATGACCTGCTGGCCAGCCCCGGTTATGGCGACTACTTCGCCAATAAATGGGTGATGGTGCTGCGGAATACGCGAATCGCTGGAAATACGGGCGTTTCTTTCCGCTTCCATGACTGGGTCCGCCGGGCAATGCAGGAGAACATGCCGTACGACGACTTTGTCCGCAACATTGTGGCGGCCACCGGCGACGTCGACAAAAATCCGGCCGCTTCCTGGTACACACAGGTTTCCAACACCACCTCGCAAGTGGAAGACACGGCCCAGCTGTTCCTGGGGCTGCGGGTGCAATGCGCTCGCTGCCACCATCATCCGTTTGAACGCTGGAGCCAGAACGATTACTACGGGTTCCAGGCGTTTTTCTCGCAGGTCGGCCTGAAGCCGAACAGTCGCGCCCTGGTCAACGGCTATGTGTCCCACCTGGGCAAGCCGGCAACGGCCCGTAATCCGCGGAACGGACAGGACCTGCAGCCGACCGGTCTGGGCGGCCAGCCGATCGACCTGCCGGCCTATGAAGACCCGCGGCACGCGCTGGTCGACTGGATGGCGGAGCCCGATAATCCATTCTTCGCCAAGGCGCTCGTCAATCGTTACTGGAAGCATTTCTTCGGCCGCGGCATTGTGGATCCCGAAGACGACATGCGAGTGACCAATCCGCCGACCAATCCGGCCCTGCTGGACGCCCTGGCCCAGAGCTTCATCGCCAGCGACTACGACCTGCGCGAGCTGGTCCGTACGATCTGCCGCTCGAACGCCTATCAGCTCAGTTCCGAACCGACCGAGTACAACGCGACCGACAAGCTGAACTTTTCCAGCTTCTATCCGCGTCGTTTGAACGCGGAGCCGCTGTATGACGCGATCAACCAGGTGTCGGGCGTGAACGCCGTGTTCGCCGGTCTCCCGCAAGGCACCCGGGCGGTCGAGTTGCCGGACGCCGGCTTCAACGACTACTTTCTGCTGGTGTTCGGCAAGCCCCAGGCGGAAAGCGCCTGCGAGTGTGAACGCAGTCCTGATGCGAATCTGGCCCAGTCGCTGCACCTGTTGAACTCAACCGATATCCAGGCCAAGCTCTCCGCCGGCAACGGCCGCGCCGCCCAGCTGGCCGCCGATACAGAACGCGACGACGCTGCCAAAATTACCGAACTTTATTATTGGTCTTTCGCCCGCGCTCCCAAGCCGGACGAATTAGAATTGGTCCTGGCCTATGTCGACCGCAAAGCCAACAAGCGGCAAGCCTACGAAGACATCATGTGGGCCATGTTCAACACCAAAGAATTCCTGTTCAATCGCTAACGGCTAATCGCAATCAAGGCGGCGGGAAGCTCCCGGATCACCGGACAGATCGGACCGCGCGACCCACGGAGAAATCGCCCGTTACTGGAGGTATCAAGAATGTTGCAGCGTCCTGCTTTGACGATCGTCTGTGCAGCGTTATGCGGCGCGTTCCCCCTGGCGGCGCTCGCCCAGTTTCCGGCCGCTCGACTGGGCGCTGTTTCGCCTACCGGGATCCAGGCCGGGCAAGCGGTCGAATTGGTTCTGGCCGGAAGCGATCTCGACGACGTGCAAACGCTGCGATTCTCGCACCCGGGCATTACGGCCAGGCAGAAACTGGCCGAGCCGAACGGCTTCGACAAAACCCCGTTGCCGCTGGACGGCGTGTTCGAGGTCCAGGCGGCCGCCAATGTGCCGCCGGGCGCCTATGAGGTCAGGGCCGAAGGCAAGTACGGCGTCTCCAATCCCCGCTGGTTCTTTGTCGGGGCGATCGCCGAACATCAGGAGACGGAGCCTAATAACCAGGCCGACGCGGCGAATACGATCGCCCTGCCAGCCGCCGTCAGCGGCAGCAGCCAGGCCGCCGCCGATGTGGACTATTACGCCGTGGAAGCGGCCGCCGGCCAGCGGATCGTGATCAACTGTCTGTCCCGCCGGATCGATTCGCGGATGGACCTGGTCGTGGTCGTGCTTGATCCCCAGGGACGCGTGCTAGCCAACAGCCGCGACGAGGTCCAGGGCGACCCGCTCATCGACTTCACCGCGCCGCGGGCCGATCGGTATCTGGTCAAAGTCTATGACACCGTTTACGAAGGCGGCCCTGATTATTTCTATCGCCTGGTAATCGGCTCGCAACCACATATCGACTATGTGTTTCCGCCTGCCAGCCTGCCCGGAAACGGCCAGTTTACGATCTATGGGCGAAACCTTCCCGGCGGCCAGAACGCAGGCGTCTCTCTCGACGGCGCCGCCCTGCAGAAGCTGAATGTCACGGTCCCCATTCCGGCCGCCCCGCAACTGAACGTTGACAGCGGGATCGATGCGGCGGCGGGATCGGTTGACGGAACCACCTGGCGGCTTGCTTCGCCACAGGGCCTGTCCAACGCCGTGCTGCTTTCCACCGCCAGAGCGAAGGTCGTTCTGGAAACGGAACCGAACAACAACGATCAGCAGTCGCAGAAACTCACGCTTCCCTGTGAAGCGGCGGGCCAGTTCTATCCCCAGCGGGATCGCGACTGGTATGAGTTTGAAGCGAAAGAAGGCGAGCAGTTCTCCCTTGAAGTCATCTCGCAGCGACTGGGCGTCAAGTCGAACCCCGCCTTGCTCCTGATGCAGGTCGTACCGCCTGGTGAGGACGAGAAGGAGCCAACGCTCAAAATTCTGCAGCAGTCCGAAAACTCCGGCGACAGCGAAGGCGGCAACGAAGTCGCCACGCTGAACGAAGACCCCCAGCTGCAGTTCACGGCGCCTGCCGACGGGACGTACCGGGTGCTGGTTTACGACCTGCGGGCTTCCCTGCGGGACGATCCGCGTCTGGTTTACCGGTTGTTAGTACGACAAGCCCAGCCCGACTTCCGCTTGACGGCGGCGGCCGAGTTCTCTTACGCGGCCGTGAACCTGCGGCCCGGCGACCAGACAGCCGTCCGCGTGGCGGCCTTCCGATCCGATGGTTTCGACGGCGAGATTCGCGTCACCGCCGCCGGCCTGCCGCCAGGCGTTACCGCGAGTGAGGCCGTAATCGGTCCTGGCAAAACGGCGGCCGCCATCATTCTGAAAGCGGCCCCCAATGCGGCCCCGGGGACATCCTCTTTGAAAGTTACGGGAACCGCCAAAGTCGGCGCGGCCAACGTCGTCCGCGAGGCTCGGCTGGCGACTCCCAAATGGTCGCAGCCCTACGTGGCCAACAACCAGCCGCAAATGCAGCTGGAATCCCGCCTGACTCCCACGCTGGCGGTCAGCGTACTCAAAGATACTCCCGCCCCGATGACCGCTTTCGAGGCCGGCGCCGCAGCGCCCTATGAAACGTCCCGCGGCGGCATCCTCAAAATTCCCTACACCCGCAGCGGACCGTTCACGGGCAAGATCCTGCAGGCCGAAGTCGTCGATCTGCCGCCGAATGTAACGTCTGTCCGGGCCGATATCACCGCGGCCAAAGGGGAGATCGAACTCAAAGTGTTAGCCGCCGCCGTGCCGGGAACTTACACCCTGTACCTGGACGGGCTGGCCGAAAAGGTCGACCACAGCCGCAATCCCGAAGCGGCTGCTGCAGCCGCCCTTCGCCAGAAAGAGGTCGACGGCTTCCACACCGCCGCCCTGGCCGAAGCCAAGGCTGCCGCCGATGCGAAAACCGTTGCGGACAAAGGAGTCGTTGACGGGAAAACGGCCGTCACCCAGGCGACAACCGCCCAGGTCGCAGCCGCCGCCAAAAAGACAGCAGCCGACACGGCCCTGGCGACGGCCACCGCCGCAGTCGCCCCGGCCAAAGCCGCCGTAACGGCCAAACCGGAGGATGCCGCCGCCAAAACAGCGCTGGCCGCCGCTGAGAAAGCAGTCGTCGACGCAGCCACCGCCGCCAAGGCAGCGGCCGACGGCCTGACTGCCGCCGACAAAGCACTGCTCGACGCCCAGACGGCCCTGACGGCGGCGGAGAAGGTCCAGGCCGAAGCCGACGCCCTGGCGATCGCCATGAAAGAAAAGGCCGACGCCGCCACGCTGCTTAAAGCGGAAACCGACAAGCAGAAAACGGCGCTCGACGCGGCCGCCAAACCGACGCCGGTCAACGTGCCGGTGGTGTCCTCTTCGTTCGTACTGACGATCACCGAATCGCCCATCACGCTGACGCCGCTGGCGGCTGCAACCGTCACCCAGGGAGAGAAAATCGAAATCCCGGTGACGTTCGCTCGCAAGTATGGTTACACGGCGGCCGTGACCGTTACGCAAGTCACGTCGCCTGCAGTGCCGGGGCTCTCGATTCCGAACCTGTCGATCGGGCCGAACCAGACACAGGGAAAGCTCGCGCTCTCCACCACCACGGCGACGCCGGAAGGTCCCCATACGCTGCTGCTCCGTCTGGCGATGAGTTTCAACGGTCAGAACGTGCAGATCGAAGAGCCGTTGACCATCACCATCAAAAAGGCCCCGCCAAAGCCCTGACCGGCGTGCTGTTCACGTACGCTGCCGCTTCCTTTCCCGCCTCGCAAAACTCCCCCCCGACCCCAAGGGCGCAGGAATGTTCACTTTGCTACGAACCTCGATCGCGGTCGCCGCCGTGGCTGTCAGCTGGCTGCTGCCGCACGCCCTGCAGGCCCAGATCGCCATTGCTCCGCTGCAGCGCGCTGACGCGGTCAGCTTTGAAAAAGAGATCCTGCCGATCTTCCAGAAGAACTGCCTGGCCTGCCACAGCGAGTCCGAAACCAACGGCGAGCTTGTCCTGGAATCCCCCCAAACGATCCTGCGGGGAGGAGACTCGGGCCCGGCCGTGGAACCCGGCAAAAGCGCCGCCAGCCTGCTGCTGCAGGTGGCCTCCCATACGTCCGAACCGGTCATGCCGCCGGCCGGAAACGACGTCGCCGCCGCCAATCTCACGCCGAACGAACTGGGCCTGATCAAACTCTGGATCGACCAGGGCGCCAAAGGCTCGCTGGCCGGCGGCCTGCTGTCGCCGACCGTCTGGCGTCCGCTGCCGCCGGGGAACCATCCGATTTATGCTACGGCGATCAGTCCCGACGGACAGTTTGTCGCCTGCGGCAGGGCGAACCAGATTTTCATCTATCATGCGCCGACAGGGCAGCTCATCTCGCGACTGAGCGACCCGGCACTGCAGTCGGCCCGGGATCCGCGACCGGGCGCCGCCCATCTGGATGTGGTGCAGTCGCTGACCTTCAATCCCTCCGGCGATATGCTCGCCTCGGGCGGTTTTCGCACCCTCAAGCTGTGGCGTTTCCCGCGCGACGTGCAGCGCCAGGCAGCGCCCCCGGCGGCCGCCGCGTTGACGGCCGTCGCCGTGAGTCCGCTGCGAGACCTGGCGGCGCTGGGCTCGGCCGACAACTCCATCCAACTCTGGAACCTGCAGACGGGAACGATCCAGGCGACACTGACAGGCCACACCGGTCCGGTGAGCTCGCTCCGTTTCTCGCACGACGGCGCCCTGCTGTACTCAGGTTCGCACGATCAAACGGTGCGCGTCTGGCAAACAGCCGACGGCGCTCCGGCCGGCCTGATTCAAACGCCGTCGCCCGTCAACGCGCTGACCACCATCCAGTTCCCCTCCCCCGCCGCCGTTGCCGCGGCAGAGCAAGCGGCCGCCGCTGCTGCCGCAGAACCGGCCGCCCCCGCTGCGGAACCCGCGACTGCCGCGGAAGAAGCAGCCGAGGAGATGATTGCCCCGGCTCCGCTGCCGCTTGTCGAACAGGTCGTCACAGGCGGCGAGGATAAACTCCTGCGAGTCTGGGAGGCGCCGTTGCCCTCCGCACAACTCACAGGTCTGATCGACAAGACGACCGTGCTGGCGCAAAGCCCCGATCGACAGTGGCTGGCCTCCGCCAACGCCGCCGGTCAAGTCAAGCTGTCGCCCGCCTTCCCGCCCTCCGCGAGCGAACCTGTTGACGGCGAGACGCCCACGACTCCGGTCGATCCGGCAGCTTCTGTCGAACCCGCGGCGGTGCTGTACTCGCAGGAACCGTGGACCGCGCATGCGGGCCCGGTGACTGCGTTGGCGTTTCACTTCTTGCCGGGTCAGCCAGCTGTTGAACCGGCTGCCGGCGCTGCCGCGGAAACGGGGACGCCTGCCGTTCCGGCCCGCTTGCGACTGGCGACTGCGTCGGCCGACGGTACGGTGAAAATCTGGAACTGCGCCGATCTGGCGGCCGAGCCGCTCCTGCTCAGGGCGTCGTTATCTACGATCGCCAGCGTCGCTTTCTCGATCGACGGCGCCGTGCTGGCGACCGGCGACGGCGCTGGCAACGTTTCGCTCTGGAACCTCTCCCCTTCGCCGCAGCAAGCCGTCCAGAACCCGCTGCCGGAACCCGCGGTTACGCCCGTGGCCCGGCTGGCGACAGTCAGCGTTGACGGCAAACTGCTGGCGTACGCCACGACGATCCAGGAGCGTCCGGCGATCGTCGTGCGTGATCTGGCGTCGCAACAAATCGTGCACACGCTGCTGGGGCACACGGCGGAGATCAAGGCGCTTGCCTTTAACGCCGACAACACGCGGCTGGCTTCTGGATCGACGGACGGAACGGCCCGCGTGTGGAGCCTGGTCGATGCGAAGTTTCCGGAAACGGCGACCTTTGCCGAGCATGGCGCAGCGGTGACGACGGTCGCCTTTTCGAGCGACGGCGTGCAGGTGGTTTCCGGCGCCGCGAACAACACTCTCAAAGCCTGGACTGCCGCCGACGGACTGCTGGCCGCGGACTTTACCGGCCATACGGGCCCGCTCGTTGGCGTCTTTAAGACGGCTACCCAGCAGATCATCTCGGTCGCCGCCGACAAAACGCTCCGCGTCTGGAATCCAACCGGCGGCGCTGCCGTCGCCACGGTCGCCCTGCCGGATACGCCCGTCACGGCCGCCATGTCAAATGACCGGGCCCAGATCGCGGTCGCCGGCGCTGGGAAAAACATCACCCTGCATCGGGCCGATACGGGCGCCCTGGTGCAAACGCTGACGGGGCACTCCGCCGTGGTGGAGTCGCTCGCCTTCAGCCCCGACCAGACACGTCTGCTTGCTACCGACCAGGGCGCCGCCCTGGTGTGGGGCATCGTTGAGGAGCGGCTGCTCGAATGGCTTCCGGCCCAGTTGAAGCTGGCCAGCGGGGCCTTCCTGGCCGACGCCCAGAACGTCGTCCTGTGCGAAGCCGACGGCCGGATCGCGGCGCATCGCCTGCAGCTGGAGCGTGCGTTGCCCTCGCTGCCGGCCGGCGTCGTGGACCTTGTTTATCATCCGGCGGCTGCCTCTCTGTTTGCCGCCGGCGAGGACGGTTCGCTCCGCTCGTTCAACACGGAAACCGGCGCGCTGTTGTTCGGCGGTGCGCACGGCGCCCCGGTGCATGCCCTGGCCCTGCGCGGCGACGGCGTGCAGCTGGCGACGGCCGGCGAGGACAAGGTTGTCAAAATCTGGAACCCGGCCAACGGCGCCGCCCTGGCTCCGACCCAGCTGGCGGGGTTTGCTGGTCCCGTATTTGATCTGCAGTTTGCGGCCGGCGACACGCAACTCGTCGGTCTGGGAGCAAAGCAGATGCTGGCGTTTAGCGTGGTCGACGGCGCGCTGGAACAGGCGTTCGATCTGGCCGGCGACAACAGCAAACAGCTGTTGCTGCTCGATGCCGATCAACTGCAGGCCGCCATCGTCAACGACGCGGGCGTGGAGGTGCATCGACTGGGACTGGTGCAGCGGATTACGGGCCACACCCAGGCCATCACTTCGCTCACGCATTACCAGGGAGTCGAGGTCGTTTCCGGCGGCGCCGACGGTTCGGTGCGGCACTGGAATTTGCAGGCGGCGACCCCTTTGGTGCGGCTCATGAACCACGGCGGCGTCGTGACGGCCGTCGCTGCCAGCCCGGAGAGCGAACGCTTCGCCTCGGCCGGCGAGGATAAAACGGCCCGTCTGTGGAACGCAACCAGTGGAGCGCAGATCGCCATCCTGCAGGGCGATCTGCGAGCCGACTCGCTCGTCGCCAAACTGACGGAACAAAAGACCGCCGCCATCGCCAAAACGGCCGCCACCAAGGCCGCACTGGACGTGGCGGAAAAAGACCTGCCGGTCAAGGTCGCCGCCGAGAAGACCCGGGCCGACGCGCTGGCCGCCGCCGATAAAGAGGTCGCCGCCAAGATGGCCGTCGTCGCCGCTGCCGAAAAAGCCAAGTCAGCTGCCGAGCAGGTCGCGCTGCAGGCCGCCGCCGCCGCCCAGGTCGCCGCGGTGAAGAAAGAAGAGATCGACAAAACGGCCGCCGATCTCCTGGCCGCCGCCACCCAGCTGGCCGCCAATGCGACGTCCGCCCAGGCGATCGCCCAGAGCGAACCGGGCAACGCCGCCCTGACAACCAAAGCGGCGGCCGCTGCTGCAGCCGCAACCGCCGCCGATACCAAAGCCAAACAGGCCGCCGCCGCGAAACCCGCCGCGGCCCAGGTTTTCCAGACAGCCGCCACCGCCGCCAATACAGCCGCCGCCCAGGCGGTCGCGATGAACAAGCCTTACACCGATGCGCAGACCGCGCTCGGGGTCGCCGCCACCGCGCGGGAACAGGCGTCCCAGTTGCACGCGGCCGCCCAGCGCGATCTGGAACTGGCCCAGTCCTTGCCGCCGCTGGCGAAGGCCGAACTCACCAAAGCCGAGGGGGCCCTCGTCCAGGCCGAGACCGATCTGGCGGCTGCCGTGGCGACCGCCGCCGCGGCGAAAATGCCGATTCGCGCCGTCGCTTTTGCCCCGCAGGGAACGTCACTGGCGACCGCCGGCGACTATGCGGCTGTGCATACCTGGGACGCCGAAGCGGGCCAGCCGCTGGGGGCCTTTGTGGGCCATGCGGGTGCGGTTGCCGGGATTGCGTTTGAATCCGACGCCAGCCTGGTTTCCGTCTCGGCGGACAAGTCGGCCGTACAGTGGGAGCTGAGTCCCGGCTGGCAGTTGGAGCGGGTGATCGGCGCGGTGGATAACCCGGCCGTCTTTACGGACCGGGTCGCGGCCACCGCTTTCAGTCGAGACGGCGAACTGGTCGCCGGGGCCGGCGGCGTGCCGTCCCGTTCAGGCGAGTTCAGCATCTTTCGCGTGTCTGATGGCTCGCGGGTGCAGTCGGTGTTCGACGCCCATACCGACGCGGCCAATGCTATCGTCTTCTCGCCTGATTCGCTCAGCGTGGCGACGGCGGCGGCTGACAAGTACGTCAAAATTTTCGACATCGCGTCCGGCCAGCAAGTACGGCAGTTTGAAGGCCACACCAACCATGTGCTGGGCGTCTCCTGGCGAAGCAACGGCCAGTCGCTGGCCAGCGCCGGCGCCGACGGCGTGTTGCGGGTCTGGAACGCCGAAACGGGCGATCGTCTGCGCGATGTCAACGGCTATACCAAACAGGTCACGGCCGTCACCTTTGTGGGGCAGTCGCCGATCCTGCTGAGCTGTTCGGGCGACGGGCTGGTCCGTTTGCACAACTCCGACAACGGTGGTTTGACGCGGAACTTTGCCGGCCTCACCGACTACATGTACGCGGTCGACGCTACGCCCAATTCCACGTTGATCGTCGCCGGCGGGCACGACGGCGTGTTGCGGATCTGGAACGGCGCCAACGGCGTCATCCTGCACGAAATTAGCGCTCCCGAACCCCCGGAAACCGCGGCCGGGGAGAATCCGTCGCAGGAGAGCCTGACGCAGCAGTAACGGAATCGGCGGGCCCTGCGCCTGTCGCCATTTGCCGGACGACGTTTACCCCTCATTCAAAACAAACTGACTCAATGACGCCCTGGCCGCCGATGGGCAGCCAGTCGCGTCTGTTTGCCTGGCTGCTGCGGCAGCCGATCGCCTGCTTCTCCTTCTCTTCTCGATTCTTATCATCGGCATCAACGGCACGCAAGAAAGGATGCTTGGGCGCCTCCACGAAAGGCCCATCGCGTGAACACCCTGACTAACCGGCTTTTGACGTTACTCACTTCGTTACTCTTTGTCGGGGCGTTGTTGGCTTCGCTGGACGCGGTTCGGGCTCAGGCCCCCCTGGCCTTGGAAGGACATACCAACGCGGTCGCCGAAGCGGCGCCCTCTCCCGATGGCCAGCGTCTGGCGACGGCTGGATTTGACGGCGAGCTGCGCATCTGGTCGATCGCCGGCGGCGAAGCGTTGCGGACGTTGTCGGCCAGCCCGGCCCAGGTGCTGTCGGTGGCGGTCAGCCCCAGCGGACGTGGTCTGGTCAGCGGCTCGCGCGACGGCGTGGTCCGCGTGTGGGACTTTTACAATCCGGCGCCGCTGGTGCGGCAGACCTGGGAAGGCGGGCCCGTCCATGCGCTCGCGTACGCGTCCGACGGCTCCTGGCTGGTCTCCGGTTCGGCCGACAAGGCGGTTCGTATCTCCAAGCTGGAGGGCCTGTCGCCGCTCCCGGCGGAGCAGACGCTGCTGGGCCATTCGGCCGCCGTGCTGCGTACGGCGATCAACGCGGATAACAGTCTGCTCGCTTCGGCCGACGCCCTGGGCGAAGTGCGACTGTGGAATCCGGCCGACGGCGACCCGCTGGGCGTGCTGGGAGCGCATGCGGGTACGGTTGCGGGCCTGCAGTTCCATCCGCAAGAGCCGTTGCTGTTGACGGCAGGCGCCGATGGAGCCGCGCGGTTGTGGCGGCTGCCGATCCTGGGGCCGGTCGACCTGCCGGCGGGAACCGGGGAGACGACCGCCGTCGCCATTTCCGCCGACGGCAAGCTGCTGGCCGCCGGTGCGGCCGACAAGTCGATCCGCCTGTTCGCCGGCGCTCCGCTGGCCCCGACCAAGGTGCTCGCCGGCGCCGCCGACGCCATTCGCAGCCTGGCCCTGAACGAGGACGCCAGCCTGCTGGCCGCCGCCGATGCAGCCGGCGTGATCCGCTTCTGGGCGACCGTCGACGGCGCCGATAATCTGGCCCTGTACGGCCCTGCCGGGCCGGTGAACAGCATCGCCTTTAACACGTCCGGCGATCGTCTGGCTGCTGCGGGCGAGGACGGCATGCTCCGCGTGTGGAAGCTGCCGCAGCCCGTCGTCCCGCTGGCAGGACATGCGCTGCCGGTTCGCGTCGCGGTCTACAGTGCCGACGGCAAGATCCTCGCCACCGCGGGCGACGACAAGCTCGTCAAACTCTGGAACACGGCCGATGGCGCCGCGTTGCGATCCCTGCCGGCTCACACGGAAGCCGTGACGTCGGTTGCCTGGAACGCCGCCAATACCCAGCTGGCCGCGGGCGACGCGGCTGGGGAAGTTCGCCTTTCCAACCCCGCCGACGCCGCCGCGCAAGGGACGCTGCTCGCACATCAGGGCGCCGTGACGCAAATGGCTTATGCACCGACCGGCGAGCAACTTATTACCGCTGGGGAGGACGGCCTGGCCCGCTGGTGGAAGCTGCCGCTGGTTGCTCCGCGGGCGATCACCGGCCCGACGGTCGCCGTATCGCATACCGTGCTTTCGACCGACGGCGTGACCTTGTTCACCGGCGACGGCCCGGTCGTCCGTTCGTTTACGGCCGCCACCGGAGCCGCGGGAAAAACGTACGCCGGACAGGTCGGCCCGGTTGCCGCGCTCGCGGTCGATGCGGCCGGCGCCGTGCTGGCTAGCGGGAACGACACAGGCGTGATCCAGCTCTGGAACGCGGCTGACGGCGTTGATCGCCTGTCGCTGCACGGTCATGTCGGTCCGATCGCCGATCTCGCGTTTCATCCGGCGGGCAAGCAGATCGCTACAGCCGGCGCTGACGGGGACCTGCGCATCTGGAATCTGCCGACGGCGGCCAAACCGCTGCCGGGAGGCGCCGCCATGCCGGTGGTCGCCACCGCATTCAGCAGCGACGGAGCGCTGGTCGCCACGGCCGGCGTTGCGGCGGGCAAGCCGGCTGTGATCGTTCGCAATGCGGCGACCGGAGCGGTGACGGGAACCGTGCTGGGGCATGAAGGGGCCATCACGTCGGTGGCGTTCAGCGGGAACAAAACGCGACTGATCACTGGCTCGGCGGACAAAACGGCCCGGGTGTGGAATCTGTCGGATCCCAAATTTCCCGAGGTGTCGAAGTTCACCCACGCCGTGGCCGTAACGGCCGTTGCCCTGTCGGTCGACGGCGCCGCCGCGTTTTCGGCCGCCGCTGACAATTCGCTCATCCACTGGAATCCGGTCGATGGCGTCGAGGTGAAAGCGCTGGCCGGGCATACGGGACCGGTCCAGCAACTGGCGGTCGCCGGCGCGTTGCTGGCTTCGGGATCGACGGACAAATCGGTCAAGGTCTGGACGATCGCCACCGGCGCCCTGGCCCGCACCCTGGCCCATGGCGAAGCGGTCAAATGCATAGCGTTTTCCGCCGATGGAACGGTGCTGGCCTCTGCCGGCGACGCCAGCATCAAAACCTGGACGGCGGCGACCGGGGCGGCGATTGCCGAGGGGACTGGCTTTACCGGACCGTTGACTTCCCTGGCCGGCGGGACGGAAGGCAGGTTCGCCAGCACCGCGGCCGATGGCGTACGACTGTGGGATGCGGCCGGAGCGACGCTGCAGGCGTTCCCCCCGGGCGCTGCGGCCGATCGGGCTGTCGCCTGGGGAACCGGCGGGGTGCTGACGGTGGTTGATCTGCAGAACGGCCTGCGGGCGGAGACGCCGGCGATAGTCGCCCGATACGCGGCCCATCCCGGTGGAGCGTTGTCGCTGGTTTACAGCAAGGACGGCGCCGCGATTCTTTCCTCCGGCGTTGATAAGGCGGTCAAGCAGTGGACGGCCGCCGACGGCAAGCTGGCGAGGACTTTCACCGGCCCGACCGACGTCGTCCGTGAACTGGCGATCAGCCCCGACGGCCTGCTGCTGGCCGGAGCCAGCGCCGACAAGAACGCGTATCTGTGGCCGTTGGCCGCAGGTCCGGCTGCGGTTCCCGCCGCCCTGGCGATTCCGCATCCGACGCCGTTGCTGGCGTGCAGCTTGAGCGCCGACGGCAAGCGTCTGGCGACGGGATCTGACGATGCCGAGTTGCGCGTCTGGGATACGACCAGCGGTCTGCTGCTGCAGCGTTTCGCGGCCCACCAGGCGGCCGTCACCGCTACGGCGTTTGCTCCCGACAACGTCACACTCTATACGGGCAGCGCCGACAAAACGCTCGCCGTGAACACGCTGGGGGCGATCCAGGCGGTGGCTGTCTCTGCGATGCCTGTGCGGGATCTGGCCCTGTCGACCGACGGCGCGTTGCTGGCGACCGTGAGCGACGACAAACAGGTGCGTCTTTACAATGCGGCCGACGGAGCCGTGCTGCAGGAACTGCCGGCCGCGGCGACACCGCTGACGCGGATCGCCCTGCGGGGAGACAAAACGCAGCTCGCCGCGGCGGGAGAATCAGGCGTCATTCAGTTGTGGCCGATCGCCGCCGACAAAACGGGCGCGGTGACAACTCTTGACACAGGCGGCCCTGTGCTCGATCTGGACTATGCGGCTGACGGGCTCCGCCTGGCGGCGGCCCATGCGGCGGGCGTACGGGTGTACGATCCGGCGACCAGCGTGCTGCTGGAGCAAACGCCGACCGCGACTCCGGCCGTGTCGATCGACTGGAATGTCGACGGCCAGAGCCTGGCGATCACCGGAGCCAACACGGCGTCGCTGCAGCCGCTGTCGCTGGAAAGTATCGTGGCGGCCCATACGGGGGCGGCGACCGGCGTCGCGTTCTCGGCCGACGGGAAGGAATTGTTCAGCGCTGGCGCTGACAAGAAGGTGGCGGCTTGGACCCTGGCGGACGGAACCTCGGCGCGCGTGCTGGCCGGGCCGGCGGAGGCGCTCAACGTGCTGCGTCGTTCGCGGGACGGCAAACGGCTGCTGGCGACGACGGCCGACAAGCAGGTTTATGTCTGGGACCTGGCGGCTCCGGCGGCGAACCAGCCGGCTGTGGCGACGCTGGATACGGGGGTCGAAATCCAGTTCGCCGATATTAGCCACGATGGAGCCAGGGCGGCCGTTGCTGACGCCGCCGGGCAAGTGCATGTGTGGGACGTGGCGACCGGAGCTATTCTGGAACGCTTCACGGGTCACGAAGGGGCCGTGCTGGGGGCCGCCTTTGCCGGCGACGGCGTAACGCTGGCGACGGGCGGGGTTGATAAAACGGCCCGCGTGTGGACCGTGTCGGCGACTCGCGTCATTCCTGCGGACGCCGGCAAGCTGGGCTCGGCCGCTTTCCTGCCCGACGGCCTGCAGATCGTCTCCGCCGGGGATGAGATGAAGGTCAAGTTCTTCGATCTCGAAGGAAAGATGGCGCGGGAGCTGGCGCCGGCTGCGGCGCCCTTGGTGCATCTGACCGTGCGACCTGATGGGGCTCAGATCGCCGCCTGCGATGCGACGGGCAAGCTGATGTTATGGACGACGGCCGACGGGGCGCTGGCCCATACGATCGAATCGGGCGCCGTGGTCGCCGGTCTGGACTACAGCGACGATTCGCAGAAAATCGCGCTCGCCGGAGCCGATATGCACTTGCGTGTCTACGGCGTGGAGACGGGCGAGCTGTTGACGGAAACGGTCGAAGCGGCCGCGCTAACGGCGGTTGCGTTCGCTCCGGGCGGGCAGGATCTGCTCACCGGCGCCGCCGACAATGGCGTCGCGCACTGGTCGGTCGCGGCTCCGGTCGCCGTGCAGGAACTGACCGGGCACCAGGGCGCGGTGTACAGCGTGGCGTACAGCCCCGACGGCAAGTTCGCCGCCAGCTGCGGGGCCGATCTGTCGGTGCGGTTGTGGGACCTGGAAACGGGGGCCGCCGCCAAACAGTTCGCCGGTCATACAAAAATGCCGTACAGCGTGCAGTTCAGTCCCGACGGTCTGCAGCTGCTGACGGCCGGGGCCGATGGAACCGTGCGTTTGTGGGATATCGCCACCGCCAAGGAGATTCGCCAGTTCGCCCTGGAAGCGCCCGCCGGGGAAGTGGCGGCGGAAGCAGCGCCAGCGCCGTTTTATACGGCCGCGTTCAGTCCGACCGGGGCGCAGATTGCCGCTGCGGGAGCGGACCACCAGATCTACCTGTGGACGACCGCCACCGGCGCCCTGGCCAGCACGATCGCAGGGCATGAGGACGCCGTTTATCGGGTGCAGTACAACCCGGCCGGCACGCGGTTGCTGTCGTGCGGTCACAGCGGAGATATCCAGATCTGGAACGCGGCCAACGGCGCTTCGTTACTGAAATCGACGCTGCCGTCGGTCGCCTACTCGGCTTGTTACACGCCCGATGGCAAGAGCGTGCTGGCCGCCGGAGCCGACAGCAAAGCGTATCTGCTGCCGCTGCCCGCCGCCGCGCAGTAAGCGGCCGTCCTGCAGATGGACCGACCGGCAAATTGTTCATCCCACACGTGAGGCCTGAAACCGGATCGCCGATCTCGCTATGATGGTTCCATGGCGATCCCGAACGATACCCCGTTGCCCCCGACCAGGTCCTCGCGCAAGGGCCGGCGTTTTCTGTGGGCGTGCCTGGGGCTGGTCGTTTGTTTGACCCTGGCTCGCGGGGCGTTCTTTCGTGGCTGGCTGGCGCCGGTACGGATTGCTGGCGGTTCGATGGCTCCTTTGGTGTCGGGCGAACACTTTGCCTGCGTTTGCCCTGACTGCGGCGAGTCGTTCGCTTGCGACGGGCGGGTGGAAACGGCGCCGGAGACGATCGTTTGTCCCAATTGCGGCAAGCGCTGGGACCGACCGGACGGGGCCGCCCTGCCGGGCGATTGCGTGCTGGTCGATCGCTGGCCGTACCTGTTCCGCGCGCCGGAACGCGGGGACTTGATCGCCCTGCGTTTGACGCCTGACGCAGAAGACTGGGTGCTGAAACGGGTCGTCGGACTGCCGGGCGAAACGATGGCCATTCGCCAGGGAGAGGTCTATGCCGACGGACGCTTGCTGCAGAAATCACTCGACGAACTGCGTCAGCTGGCCGTCCCCGTCTACGACGATCGCCATCGTCCCGCCAGCCTGCCGGACCCGCCGCGCTGGATCAGCGAGGGGGGCGACGCCTGGGAGAGAACGCCGACGGGTTATCGTTGTCGGGCCGACGCGGGCCCGGGCTTCGCCTGGCTGACTTACCAGCACTGGCGAGGCTTTGCGGCGCCCGGACCGCGGACGGCCGTCAGTCCGATTGTCGATCACTACGGTTACAACCAGGTGTTGTCCCGGTCGTTGAATCCCGTTCGCGATCTGCTCCTTCGCTGCGAGGTGGTGTTGCCAGGGGCGACGACGGCCCGGTTCCAGCTAACGCGGGAGTGCGTGGTGGAAGTCTCCGCAACACGACAATCGGTGCGGGTGCTGATTGGCGAAGAGATCGCCAGCGAGGCGTTTTTCTCTGGTATCCAGCCAGGCCGCCAGTTCAAACTGGAAGCAGCCATTTGCGACCACCGGGTGCTGGTTGGCATTGGCCAGAAGACGATCGCCCAGTGCGATTATCCAGGGACTGCCGCCACACCCGCAGCCGGCCAGGCCAGCGAGCCAAAGGACGAACAGCCCGACGCCATGCCCGACCAACCGGCGCTGGCGATCGGTTGTCGCGGCGGGGCGATGCAGGTTAGCGACCTGCGTATCGCGCGCGATCTGTACTACCTGGATGCGGCCGGCCTGGGGCGACCGTGGCAAGCGGAGCAGCCGCTGGGGTCGGACGAGTACTTTGTGCTGGGCGACAACTGCCCGGTTTCCCAGGACAGCCGCCACTGGCCGGCGGGAACCATCACGCGGCATTCGCTGATCGGCCGCGTGCTGCAGTTCAGCGCGCCGTGATGAATGGAAAGTGGTGCGTCTTTCGCTACTCGCCCATCTCCGCGTTTGTTCGGCAGGTCCGAGGCAAGCGGCCGCCCGGATTCGTGACTTAAGAACTGGGGAAGAATAACTTCGGCGATTTCTTATCGGATCGTATTTCTCAACGGAGCCGCCGGCCTGGCCGCGGGCCAGGTGGAATGGGAAGATTTGCGGCAGGAAAGGACGTAAGAACCGCCCGACGCTAACGCGTTCGGCTCACAGGATCAGCCGGCTCGTGCCGCTCAGATTTCGTGGTTCCTGTCGAGCAAAATACCGAAGCCTGGCCGTGGGCCAGGTGGAATGGGAAGATTTGCGGCAGGAAAGGACGTAAGAACCGCCCGACGCTAACGCGTTCGGCTCACAGGATCAGCCGGCTCGTGCCGCTCAGGTTTCGTGGTTCCTGTCGAGCAAAATACCGAAGCCTGGCCGCGGGCCTGGTGGAATGGGAAGATTTGCGGCAGGAAAGAACGTAAGAACCGCCCGACGCTAACGCGTTCGGCTCACAGGATCAGCCGGCTGGTGCCGCTCAGGTTTCGTGGTTCCTGTCGAGCAAAATACCGAAGCCTGGCCGCGGGCCTGGTGGATTGGGAAGTAAGAACCGCCCGACGCTAACGCGTTCGGCTCACAGGATCAGCCGGCTCGTGCCGCTCAGGTTTCGTGGTTCCTGTCGAGCAAAATACCGAAGTTATTTCGCCCGCGTTCCTTAACTACGGAACAGCTGGTTCGGTTCTTTCCAGCGGATGCGGGCGATCCAGACGCTGCCGTCGGCGCCATAGGGATTGTCGATCGCCATTTTGTGGTCGGGGCCCCAGGTTTGCATCCATTCGGCGGTAGTCACCCAGGTTTCTTCCGGGCTGATGTTCGTCACTCCAAAGTTGCCCAGTCGGGCGCCGCGCTGGGGGACCAGGATCTGTTCGGTGGCGCGGATCACACACAGGCGTTTCGGGTCGACTTGCGCCATGAATAACGGCGCCCGATGCCGGAATACATGGTCGTTCATGGCTCCGCGGCGGGTGTAAACCAGATGCATGCCGCCGCTGTGGGTGACCCAGTGTTGTTGCGTGTTGTAGTTGCCCAGATCCTGGCCGTCGTCGAACTTCCAGGGCTGGAGCGGCTTGTATTGCAGGCCGTCCTGGCTGCGGGTGACGAAGCCCTGCTTGTCGTTCCGCAGGGTGAGGAAGTACTCGCCCTGGAACTTCGTTAGCGACGGTTCATGCAGTCCGCGACTGGCGTCGTCGATCGAAAGTTCGTTGCCGTGTTTTTGATACGACAGCTCCTTTCCGTCGAAGGAGCACCGCGCGACCGTGACGCGGGAGTTCCCGCCTGGCGGACGGAAATAGATGGGCAGCAGGAGCGAACTGTCGGCCTCGTCGTATCGCTGGACGCTGCCGGCGCCGGCGTCGTGGAAACGGACGGGATCGCCCATTTCCATTTTTCGCCATGTCGACCAGGCGTCGCCGGCCGGGTCGTAGATTGCATAGGCCGTATGCCGGGGGCGGGTAGCCGTCACTTTCCAGTCCGGCGTATAAGCGACCGTGTGGCCCGTGCCGAGCAGCGTTTTGCTGGAGGCATGCCACTTCGGGGAGAAATCGCTCAGGGCGACGGGACGACGTTCGCCGGCGATGGTTTCAAAACGGGGCGACAGCGACTCCCGTTCGACCGGCGACGTCCACGTCTTTCCCAGGTCGTCGGTATGCAGATCGTAGACCCCTTTGAAAACATCGGAACCGGCGACATCGAGGCTGTTCATCGTCAGCACAACGCGGGGCAACCCGTTCTTCCCAGCGCCCGGGACGATGCCGGCCCGGGGATGCGACCAGCAGGTTTTGCCGTCGTAGAATTTCGTGGGAACCTCGCGCGCCAGTTGATAAGCGGGCGCCCCGCCGGGCGGCGTGTCGGCGGCAGTCGACTGCCGGGTCCAGCCCAGGAGCGAAACGCCCGCCGTGAGCGAACCGGCCAGAAAGCCGCGTCGTGGGATCGGATCAAAATGCATTGGGAAAACGCCTCGGTCGAACAGGGCCGGCCCGCCAGGTTCGCAGGACCCAACGGCAACAGTACGCTTCCCCGTATTACCCGCCAGCAGCACGCCAGGCAAGGATTTCCTGGGAAAAAGCCGTTTGCGTTCCGGCCCGTTCCATCGCCAGGAGATCACGGACACGTTTCCCCCGTAGCCGAACTCGCAAGAGTTTGGCCGATGATATCGCTGTTTCCCTGGTCCCGAATGCTGCTTCCAAAGTCTGGCGACTTCGGCTGCTGGGGGGTGGGCAGGCGTAAAAATACGCCTGGCGCCGGCGCCTCCCCAGATTGCCTTGCCGCCGGTATATTCAAGGGTTGTGCGTGACTCTGTAGGAGACCCCCCTCAATGATTACA
This sequence comes from Lignipirellula cremea, assembly GCF_007751035.1. Classification (NCBI taxonomy): domain Bacteria; kingdom Pseudomonadati; phylum Planctomycetota; class Planctomycetia; order Pirellulales; family Pirellulaceae; genus Lignipirellula; species Lignipirellula cremea. Next base: position 1,939,175 of record NZ_CP036433.1, read on the forward strand.
TCCGCTCCAAGAACGATGTTCCAGAAAATCTGGGACGAACATGTCGTTTACGCTGAGGACGGAAAGCAAACGATCCTGTATATCGACCTGCATCTGGTGCACGAAGTCACCAGTCCTCAAGCGTTTGAGGGTTTGCGGCTAACGAATCGTCGCTTGCGCCGCCCGGAACTGACTGTCGCCACGCCGGACCACAACGTGCCGACGACCGATCGCAGTTTGCCGATCGCCGATCCGATTTCCAAGCAGCAGATTGATACCCTGCGCAATAACTGCGAACAGTTTGGCGTGCGGCTGTACGACCTGCACGATACCCACCAGGGGATTGTGCATGTGATTGGCCCGGAACTGGGCCTGACCCAGCCTGGCATGACGATCGTCTGCGGCGACAGCCACACCGCCACGCATGGAGCGTTCGGCGCTCTGGCGTTCGGCATCGGCACCAGCGAAGTCGAGCACGTCATGGCGACGCAGACCTTGCTGCAGTCCCGGCCGCTCACGTACGAACTGCGCGTCGACGGCGAACTGGCCGAAGGCGTCACCGCCAAGGATATGATCCTGTATCTGATCGGCAAGCTGACGACCGACGGCGGCACTGGCTATGTGCTGGAATATACTGGCAGCGCCGTCCGTGCGCTCAGCATGGAAGAGCGGATGACGGTCTGCAACATGTCGATCGAAGCCGGCGCCAGGGCGGGCATGATCGCCCCCGACCAGACGACGTTCGACTACCTTCGCGGTCGCGAAAACACGCCCGCCGATTTTGATGCGGCCGTGGCCCGCTGGGGAAGTTTCGCCAGCGATCCAGGCGCCGTTTACGATCGCTCGCAGGTCTTCGACGCCGCCGACATTGCGCCGCAAATCACCTGGGGCACCAACCCCGGGCAGGTGGCTCCGGTTACCAGCAAGATTCCCGGCCCCGCCGACTACACCGATCCGGTCGACCAGAAGTCGGCCGCCCAGGCCCTGGAATACATGGGCCTGAAAGCGGGCGTCCCGTTGACCGAGGTGGAGCTGGACCGGGTGTTCATCGGCTCCTGCACCAACGCCCGGATCGAAGACCTGCGTTCGGCCGCCAAGGTCGTCCAGGGGCATCGGGTGTCGGACCGGGTTAACGCGATGGTCGTGCCCGGCAGCGGCCTGGTGAAACGCCAGGCGGAAGAGGAAGGACTGGACAAGGTCTTCACGGCCGCCGGTTTTGAATGGCGGGAAGCCGGCTGCAGCATGTGTCTGGCAATGAACCCGGACAAGCTGGAACCGGGCGAGCGTTGCGCCTCGACCAGCAATCGCAACTTTGAAGGCCGCCAGGGAAAAGGCGGACGCACCCACCTGGTGTCTCCGGCCATGGCCGCGGCCGCCGCGGTGGCGGGACGCTTCGTCGATATCCGCGAGTGGTCCTACCAGTAGCCCGGCAGTTAGTCGCCCGGCAAACCCTTTCTCCCCGCCGCATCGCAGCCCGCGATGCGGCGGCGACCTTTGTTCCGCAATGCGAGGAAAGTTACTGCTCGATATGGTTTCGTCGTGTTGCGCGAAAGCAGACGCAGAAAGTCGACTTTCGCTCCGCGAAAGTACGCGTCCTTTCACGGAGTGAAAGACGACTGTCCTTCGAGTTCCGGCAGTAATTCGTCGCAAGTTCCTTAGCAATCGCCAAGAGAGAATCGTATGCAACCGTTTACCACCCACACCGGCCTGGTCGCGGTGATGGATCGCGCCAACGTCGATACCGATCAAATCATTCCCAAGCAGTTCCTGAAGCGGATCGAGCGGACCGGCTTTGGCCAGTTCCTGTTCTTCGACTGGCGGTTTCTCGACAACGGCGACGACAACCCGGAGTTTGAGCTGAACCACCCCGACGTACACGGCGCCTCGATTCTGCTGGCGCGGCGGAATTTTGGCAGCGGCTCCAGCCGGGAGCACGCCGTCTGGGCGCTGGCCGATTATGGCTTCCGCGCGGTGATCGCCCCTTCATTCGCCGACATTTTCTACAACAACTGCTTCAAGAACGGCGTGCTGCCGATCCGTCTGGACGAAGAAACGATTGACGCCCTGTTCGCCCGGGCCGAAGATCGCCAGCCGTACAATCTGACGGTTGACCTGCAGAAGCAGACGATCTCCGACGAAGACGGCCTGAGTCTCCCCTTCGAGATCGCCGACTTCCGCCGTAACTGCCTGCTCAACGGCCTGGACGACATCGCGCTCACCCTGCAGCACGAAGAAAAGATCACCACCTACGAGCAAGCCCACCCCCGGGCGTAAGGGTTGTTCCGTCAGGGGCGTTCAACCAACAGCGGGCTCGCCGGCGCGAGACTCGCCTCAGGCAGAGCCTGATCATGCAGCCGGACGATTCGTCCGGCTTTCTTTATAACGCCGGCAACCACGCCTGTGTTTCTTCGGCCGAATGCCGTAGCCCAACTCGCCAGAGTTTGGCCGCCACTTGCGTGGTTCAGAATACTCCCTCCAAAGTCTGACGACTTGGGCTACCTGCTGGGAAATCGCGGATATGATAGTTGGCGAGTGGTCGGGGCGCAACTCGACGCAGTGCACCGCCGACCTGTTGAATTGGCGAAGGATTCTTTTTCAGGAGCAGGAATCATGACGGTAATCGACGCCTGGGTAGCAACGGAAGCCAAGGGGAAACTCGCTCGTCAGCAGGTGGACCTGGGGCAGATCGGGGCGGAAGAGGTCGAAATTGAGGTCGAGAATTGCGGCCTGTGCCACTCCGATCTTTCGATCCTGAACGACGAGCTGGGCATGTCGATGTACCCGCTGGTGCCAGGGCATGAAATGATCGGCCGGATTGTCGAGGTGGGGCCGGCCGTCAAAGGGCTCGCTGTGGGGCAACGGGTCGGCATCGGTTGGACCGCGGGGAGCTGCATGTATTGCCGCCCTTGCCGGTCGGGCAACCAGCATCTGTGCTCGCAGGCGCAGCCGACCATTATCGGCCATCGGGGCGGCTTCGCCAGTCGAGCCCGGTCGCACTGGGCCTGGGCGATTCCACTGCCGGAGCAGATCAACGCGGCCGAAGCCGGGCCGCTGCTGTGCGGCGGGATCACGGTTTTCAATCCGCTGGTGATGTACGCCCAGCCGACCAGCCGCGTGGGCATCGTCGGCATCGGCGGGCTGGGGCACATGGGCGTCAAATTTGCCGCCGCGTATGGCTGCGATGTGACGGCGTTTACTTCGCGCGAAAGCAAGTTCGACGAAGCCCGGGAGTTTGGCGCCCATCATGTGGTGTCCAGCCGCGACTCGGCCGCCATCGGGAAGCTGGCCGGCACGCTGGATCTGCTGATCATCACGGTAAACGCACCGCTGGACTGGAACGCGCTGATCAACACGCTGGCTCCGAACGGCCGGATGCACATGGTCGGTTTTGTGCCGGAGCCGATCCCCGTCCCCGTCGCCGCCCTGATTATGGGGCAGCGCAGTATCTCGGGTTCGCCGACCGGTTCGCCTGTGGCGCTGGAGACGATGCTGGAGTTCGCGGCCCGTCACCAGGTGTCGCCGCAGACCGAGCATTACCCGATGAGCCAGATCAACGAAGCCTTCGAGCGACTGCAATCCGGCAAAGCCCGTTACCGGATCGTCCTGGACGCTGATTTTTAGGTCCTTCGACCGACTCGCACGGTGCGGCGCCTGGGCGAAGATCTTCCGCGATCAGCTGAAACGGAATGGCCGGGTAAGTGGAGGACTCGACGGGCGCTGGTCTGGCTTTGATACGCATTCTGAAAGAGCAGGTGTGGCAAACAGGAAAGAGGTTGCCCTGCAGGTATCGAGCCTGGAGATCGTAGACCCGGAAAGTTCCCAGGTTGGCATCAGGCTGTCGGTTCAAAACAACATGCCAAAATTTGAGTTGCTGGATGCCAATGGACTCAGCCGGCTTTCCGTGGCGATCGAATACGACAATAACCCACGGATTGTATTCCAGGATGAATCGGGCGCGGGGATATTAGGATTGGGATGCGCACAACACTTCGGGGTGAGATTTTCGATTTCCGATTCTCGTAACCAGCACACTTACATGGTACGGGTGTCAGAGAAGAATGGCATTCAATCCGCGTAACTCTTTATTCTTTGCCGGGTTGGTGGCTGTGACGGGGCTTGGTCATGAGCTTGTACGGATTGGGCCGGCGTTTGCGGACTCGCGGTTCGTAGCGGTCCGGGCGATTGCCAACGACATGCTGCAAGCAGCAATCATAAAACACGTCGCAGAGCGGATCGGCGTCCCCTGTCATGCACAACACCGGCAGCAACTCGTTAAGCGTTTGCATCGTCCCCTTAAAGCTGATTTGCCAGGGTTGCACGTCGCCGCGGATCGCTGCCTCGCACATCATCTGACGGACCAAGTTATAGGCCGTGAAGTGAGCTCGGATTTCGTTCCGCACACGATGGGGTTGCTTGCAGCGCAAGTGGTCCATTTGCATCACCGTTTTCAACGATCTTAGATTTAATTCTGCTTGCCACCGCCGACGATAAAGAGCCGCCAGATCCTCCTTGTTGTACTCGATGTCGTCGAGCAAGTTGGTCACAATGATGACCTCACGCGTGCGAAAGCCGGGCGTGGCGATCCGCACCCGGATCTCACGCAGTGTCAGGAATACGTCATAGCCGGCGTACTCTTCTGCGGTCATCCAGGCAGGCCGTGGCGGCTTGTCCCAGAACACCGCGTGTTCGTCTTTGCTGTAGCGCACGCCGGTGCGGAAATCGGTCCTTCGCGATTGATGTTTTCGCAGCACCACATGCACCCCTCGGGCCAGCTGCCGGGCGATGTCGAACCAGCCAGAATAGGCTCGATCTGCGAGATAAACGTCGTCTTCTTCGAGGATTTTGTCGATCTCACGGAACAGGCTGACCTCGGCCGTCAGCTTGCCTTTATAGCGACCCATGGCGGCTTCCAGCACGACGCCGGTGGCCAGGCCGAAGAAGACCACCATCCGCATGATGGGAAATCCACAGCCGGGTTTTTGCCCCGCCATTTGCGGATAGGCTTCTTGGTTTTCAGGAGTGTCAGCCATTGTCAGCGTGCAACCGTCGCCGACGATAACGCGATGTCCTCGCCAGAGCCATTGATCGGGGACGGAATCTTCGATCGCGGCGCCAGAATCTGTCACCAGGCGGTGCATGCCGGCTTCGTTAAGTTTGTCTCGCGCCATGCAGTAGGCGCCGCTTAGAGCGGCAGGAATCGGCAGGCCTTTAGCGGCGCGAAAGGCGATCAATTTGGCAACCGCCTGGACGCAGTTGTGGCCGGAAGTGAGGGTTTGCGAGAGGAACACCCAAACGGTGACGGCGGTGTCGTAAATTCGCGCGGAATCGAGGATTGTACTTGCGTCGCCAAAGCTGGATCGGATAGTCTGTTGATCGATCAGCGCAGCGAAGAACAGTTGATCATCACGTCGGGCCGCAGCCAACCGCGAGCGAAAAGAATCGAACATCGAAGGGGCCTCCTTGCCTTTGAGAATTTGAGCGTTCCCAAAGAATATGCCCGCGAGGCCCCTTCCTTGTCGATATCAACTTATCCGCTAGCCCGAGAAGGACTTAGGCGGATTGAGTGCCATTCGTGTCAGAGAACGGCCAACTCCTCACCGAGAAGATCGAGTGATAAGTAAGAATCTTCCCGGCAGCCAAAGGGCTGACTCGGAAGGTCGTCTTTCGCGCCTTGGTAGCAGTCGCGCGTATGGTCCTGCGGGCGTAACCCGCTAGTTTTCATCCGACTCTCGATCTCGCTGCCACGCTTCTTCTCTTTGGTAATAATCCGACAGGGGATCGATCGGTTCTTCGTAGACGACGGCCCAGCCGCACTCGGGTTCGACGGTCAGCGTTTCGTCGTTCTGGGAAACCCCCAGCAGGCCGCCGACCAGTCGCATTTTTGTTTCCTCGGCGCCCCAGAAAACGGTCAGCGGCACATGGGTCAGGCAGGACGGGATGTCTCCGATTCCCGCGCCTTGCGGATTCTTACACCGGTCTCGCCAGGACTGCTGGTCATCAATTGCCAGACGCTCCTGCCAGGCGTTCAGGTACGGATTCGGATAGAGCTTTTCCGATGGGTACTCCTGAAAGTACGGGAACAGCACATTGGCCCATCCCGTCATCACCGCAGGCCCAGAACTGCTGTTGTAGCGGAACATGGATCTCCAGAAGGCGGTGTCCGCCTTGCCGTTTTTGGCGCGGACGAACTCTGCCAGAATCGGGTCGAGCGCCGAGACCCAGTTTTCCAGTCCGTAGTCTGCAAATCGCTGCACGCGCTGCCGCAGCTTGCTCCAGTCCTCGGTTGTTCCCGTGAGGGTGATCGCAGGAATCCCACATCCCGCCATCATGAGGAACTCGAAATAAGACTTGCAGGTTTCCATGGCCATCAGCTGGGAGACCGCACACTCCACCGGTCCGGTGGTGCTGAAGTCAGCCTGGACCAGTTCCGCCATGCCGGCGGTCTGTCTGGCAATCTGATCGCTGAAATCCTCAAACACTTCCGGCCACGGATTCTCTTCGCCCGGCATGAAATCCGGCCGCTGTACTTTCAGTTCCTTCTTGCCCGAGTGTGAAACAAAGCGGTGGCGTAAAGCCTCCGCGTGTTCATTCACATGGAGCGCGAAGCCGCGGGCCAGCGTAATCCAGATCACATCGGGCGACAGTCGCAAAGGGAAGTGGTCGTAGAAAGCCAGCTTCATGGCGGTGAGCAACGCGTGTTGGTCATCGCAGGCGACGAGAGGCGCCCGAGGAAGCCATGTGGCTTCGAGGGGGCGCCGCAAGGCAACTCGCAACTTGCCCACGTAGTCCACCTTCTCCGGCGGCGTCTTGGGCCGAACTTCTGGCGAAACGTCAAAGGTCGTGTCCGTCATTTTCCACGGCTCCCCATTCGGTTGCATCTTCCTGTGGATTCGGCGAATCGAAGCAGACTTCCACGGGCTGAGTATCGCACACGCCAGCGGCTGGTTGAATACGAAAGAAGGGGGAAGGTAAATGCAGGCGTCGTCGATTTCCTCACCTTCTCGAATCGCCCTGGATTTGCGACAATTTCGACAGACTCGAACGATCCTTGGGACACTTTTTACATGAGCGATTTACCCAACTGCCCGCAGTGCGACGGCGAATTTACTTACGAAGACGGACCGTTGCTCGTCTGTCCCAGCTGCGCCCATGAATGGACGCGGGCCGAGGAAGCAGCGGTCTCGGACGCAGGCGCGACGCGCGACGCTAACGGCAACATTCTGGAAAACGGCGACTCGGTCGTCGTCGTCAAGGACCTGAAATTCAACGGCGGCGTTGTCAAAGTCGGCACCAAGGTGAAGAACATCCGCATCGTCGAGGGCGATCACGATATCGACTGCAAGATCGACGGCATAGGAGCAATGTCCTTGAAGTCCGAGTTCGTCAAGAAAGCCTGACCGAATCGGTCCCGCTACCGGCCGGGCGGAACGGCGTGCAAACCTGGATTCGCTTGTCGGCGAGAAAATTCGACGATTCCACCGGCATGGTGCGAACCTGGGCGGCCCCGGCGCATCCTTTTGGAGAGGACCGAAGCTGCGCACGCTTATCGACTTGCCGATAAAGGACGATTACGGCCAGTTCGTGCGGGCGCTCGTCCAGCCGAGGGAGCCACAGCCATGACCACGTTGCTTATGTCCTCTCGACATACAGAAGACGATCAGGCTCTCTGGCGGGCTGCGATTGGGCGTGGCTGGACGGTCGTTCGCGCCCAAGGGATTCGACTACCGGAGATCGACGACAGCGAAGTGGTCATCTATGTGGAGACTTTGTTTGCGACCACGATCGCCAGGCAAATCGGCTGCAGGCTGCCCGATCTTCCCGTCGAATGGCTCGTGCAGCTGCCGCACGCGTTTCGCCAGCGTGAAATCACGCTGGGAACGCCAGGTCAGGCTCGTCAACTGGACAGGCCGAGCTTCGTCAAACCTCCTAACGATAAATCCTTCGCTGCCCGGATTTTCGATTCGGGAGCAAGCTTGCCGTTGGAATTCGAGGATGACGTGGCCGTGCTGGTTGCGCAGCCAGTACTCTGGGAAACCGAGTTTCGATGTTTCTGTCTCGACGGAAGCGTGCAAACGCTCTCGCCGTACTTAAGGTCGGGTGCGCATGCCCAGGAAACCGACTATCACGCGTCCGACATCGAACTTCGTGAAGCGACCCGATTTGCCGAGCAAGTCCTCGCTGCGACAAAGTCTTTTACGCCCAGGGCGGTCGTCATCGATGTGGGCCAAATTGCAGGTAAAGGGTGGGCGGTTGTGGAAGCCAACGCGGCGTGGGGATCGGGCATCTATGGATGCGATCCCGACCTTGTACTGGACGTGATTCGACACGCCACGATTCAGCCAGCCCAGCGAGGAGAATAACCATGGGCGCATCCCACGGCGACTTCACCAAGTACCCTCGCACGCCCCATCTGTTTGGGTCAAAGGGGACCGATGACGACAAGCACCTCGCAGAAGCCCCGTCGATGGCATTCATCGCCGAAGAGTCGCTGATCGTCGAGGAGAAGATCGACGGCACGAATGTGGGCATTCACTTCTCGGATTCCGGCGAGTTAGTGCTGCAATGCCGGGGCCATCTCATCACCGAAGGCATGCACCCGCAGTACGACCTGTTCAAGCAGTGGACGGCGGCAAAGCGGTATGTGCTGGAAGATCAGCTGCAGAACCGTTTTCTCTTGTTTGGGGAATGGGTCTACGCCCGGCATTCGGTCCATTACCGCCAGCTGACGCACTACTTCTTTGAGTTCGACATTTACGACAAAGAGCAGCAAGCTTTCCTGGATCTGGAGAAGCGCCTGGCCCTGCTGGAAGGAACGGGCATCCCGACAGTTCCGGTGCTGCACACCGGCGCGGTGGAGCGGGAAGACCTCGCAGACCTGATCGGCCCCTCGCAGTTCGACAGCCATTTCGAAAACCCGCTCACCGGCCGTCCCGACAATTTCATGGAAGGGATCTATCTGCGGACCGAGGCCGATGGCGTGGTCACCGGCCGAGCCAAATTTGTACGCCCCGAATTTGTCGAGAAGATCAAGCAGAGCACGCACTGGCAGCATCAGCAGATGACGCCCAACCTGCTGGCGGAAAATGTGGATATCTGGTCATGAACTGGGAACAACTCCACGATGCGACCCACGAGGAGATCATTGCCTGGGCGGACAGTCAGCCGTGGTGTCAGGCGATGGCCGACTGCGCCCAGGATGCCCAGTGGCACGCGGAAGGGGATGTCTGGACGCACACGAAGCGGGTCCTGCGACAACTGCGGGAGCTGGAAGACTGGCCGTCGCTCACGCCGCACGAGCAAACCGTGCTGAGCTTCACGGCTTTGTTTCACGATGCGGCCAAACCGCTGACGACCGAGATCGATCCGGCAACAGGGCGGGTCCGTTCGCCCAGACATGCCGTCAAAGGGGAAGGCGTCGCGCGCAACATCTTGCGCGATCTGCGGTGCGATCTGAAAACGCGGGAAGAGATCGCCCGCCTGGTGCGCTATCATGGGCGACCGGTATTCCTGCTGGAACGTGACGAGCCGACCCACGAGGTCGTGCGGATGTCGTGGCTGGTCAATAATCGTCTGCTGTATCTGTTCGCACTGGCGGACGCTCGCGGGCGGGATACCGACTCCCTGACTCGGCCCGAGGAGAATCTGCACTTCTGGAAAATCATGGCCGAAGAAGCTGGCTGTTACGACTGGCCGTATCCGTTTGCCAGCGACCATGCCCGTGTTACGTTCTTCCGGCAGCAATCGCCCAATCTGCATTACGCGCCGCACGAGGACTTCGCCTGCACGGTGACGCTGATGGCGGGTCTTCCCGGCAGCGGCAAGGACACCTGGCTATCGCGAAATCGCAGTTATCTGCCGGTCGTTTCGCTGGATGACCTGCGCCAGGAGCTCGATGTCGACCCGACCGACAACCAGGGGCAGGTGGCGCAGCTGGCCCGGGAACGTTGCCGGGAGTTGCTGCGGGCGGGAACGTCCTTCGCCTTTAACGCCACCAACACGATGCGCACCACCCGCGGCCGCTGGCTGGATCTGTTCGCCGATTACAACGCCCGCCTGGAGGTTGTTTATCTGGAACCGCCGCTGGCGAGCCTGCTCCGTCAAAACAAAGCCCGGAGCAAAGCCGTTCCGGAACCGGTGATCCGCAGGCTGGCCGACAAGTGCGAGCCGCCGACATGGGCCGAATGTCATCGTCTGGTGATCGGCGACGGCGGTTCCGATTAGGGCGTGCCTGGCCGAACTCGCCAGAGTTTGGACGCGGTTTCCATCGCCCAGGATGTTCCGTCCAAAGCCTGGCGACTTCGGCATCAGGCTGGCGATCCGGGAGAATGTGGTTGATTTGGCCCGCCTCGGTTCCTGTCTTTCTTTACCCGCTGGCAGCGCACTGCTGATCCCGCCTGGCGGGCTCCACCCGGCGTGCGCAATTGTCGCGAGCTTTGCCGGCCGTCGCCATCCGCGCCTGTTACTCACCGAGACTCTTTCGGTGCACACGTCTTCCCGCATTCCTTTCCGCCGAAGGTCTCCGCGGCCGTCGATGCTGCGAGGTGGGAAGCCGATCGCAGTAACTGCCGCCCGTTTACCAGGATGCGTCAAGAGTCGGAGGCGAAGCAGGAACTGGCGCCGAAGCCTGCTTGAGCGAGGCAGGGCCCCGCCACGCGAAGAAATCGTGATTTGATACCCACACTTTGAGACCCTCCCGCCTGGCGGAAGCAGTTACTCCGAGTGTGCCTTGTAGGTTTGGTTTGTTCGATCTCGCATCGCACGTCAAGGCGCCTGCGCCCTGCGACTTCATCGTGCTCGTCCACATCGATGCTGCCAGGTCGGCAGTACCTTGGATTTGAAGCTGTTGACGAGTATAGCCAACTGGCAAAGAAGCGGTTGGAGCGGTGGCGGAAAAAAGGATGAAACATCGAATCATTCGACAGGTAAGTAGATTCTCTACATGTCTGGGGCGCTGTCGGGGAAAGCCGCAGGCGAGGCGGGCACGTCATTCCCTCGCCGCCACAAACCCCGATTCGTCTCCCCCGTGAAAGTAAAGAACACCTTCCAACCGGCCGTCCTTCACGATTGCCCAGCCTCGGCCCATCGCTGGGTCCATTTCGTTGTTTCCATCCCAGGAAAAATCAACGGCCGGTTCGTCGCCACGCACAGGAATGCGGTAGCCGATGTGGCCGTGAACGTAGCCGAAATGGAATGATCCCATGCCTGCGTGATTCTAACAGATCTCGTCCAATTAGACCCACGCCGCAGGCGAGGGTCATTCCTCCTCCGCCTGCCAAGGAATTACCCAGAAGGACTCGTCATTCCGCTGGCCTCCCGAACACGACGATCAACAACGCAAGTGTCGCAAGTATTGCGAAGAACGCAACTGCGACTCCCTTGCCGGTCTTTCGGGCAAACAAGAGGGCTACGACACATTGAAAGCCATAATAGACAGCGAAAGCACGAGAGGCATACGAAATGATGGTGTAAATGTCAGCAGTCCACGTCACGACCAGACCTATTGCTCCGATCAACAGGTATGTCGTCCGTGCCGACAGTCTCTTGTGAGTAACCTCCTGTGCTAGACCACCACAGCCTCCCGTGTCGGCAACGGCAGCACTGAATTGGGCGGCGAGAGCGGCAACTACAAGAAGGACAGGAAGCACAGGAGCGATCAATCTCGTCATCCCTACGATCCCTGTTTCGCTATTGGGAACTTCGTCAATCGATAAGAATACCGTTATTAAGGTGATGTAGACCAGGTACACGCCAGATGCTATCCATTGGGAGATTTTCATCGTCCGAATACGAGTTTCCGCATCGTATTCGCTACCAAGATACCGGGAAGTCTCGAATCCCTGGACTGTAATCACCAGGCCAAGTGCGACACCTACGGACCGCCAATGGAACGAACCTTCCTGAATCAAATCGGGGCCGTCAACACCAATCCTCTCAAAGCCAAATCCTGTAAGTCCGATGAGTAGGCCGACGATGATGGCGAGTTTTAGGCCAACTGTCCCTTCCTCGATCCGCTCAAGCATTTGGAAGCCTCGCCACCAACCAAGCAGGCAAATGACGACGAATACTCCACTGGTGAGGGTGCAGTCGGCCTGGTAGCCGCTGATGTTAGTTCATTTCGGGGTCGCGGTTTGTGTTGGCTTGAGTTATCGGCGGGAGCGGGCGGGCGGCGGTGATCAGGCGGTTCCAGATTCTTGGCCAGAGGCGGCTGCGGTTGGCCGTCCTGAGGTCAACGATGTATTGCCCCGTCGCGCGACGCCAACGCATGCCGGATTGCTTGAGCCGTTGGTTGAAGATCACTTTACAGCCCGCTTCGGTGATCCCGCTGCCGATCGGCTCGCCTCGCTCTCGTCGCGCTGCGTAGTCCATGTAGTCGCGATACTTCTTGAAGTAGTTCAAAGCCAAGGCGTAATCCTTCTTCGTTCCTCGTAGACCATGGCGGCGTTTCTGCTGGGCCGCGCGAGCAATCACTTTAGACACGCCGTTCGGATCGTCCCGCAGCGTCTTTCGTTGTTGCTCGGCCCAGTGGTTCGCGCTCTCTTTCCCGGTCCCGTAAATGGCCGCGGCCAGCTTCGCGACGTACTCGCAAGCGTGGAAGAAATCGACGCCGCAACTCCACGACAAGGGTTGCTGCGTGAGCGGATGCTTCATCTTCGCCAGCACGTCATGATAATAGGCTTGCGGATGACAGCCGGCGTCCGTCACATAACGCAAGGCGGGCAGGTTGTCGCCGAGACCGCGGAGCACGCCTTCGATGACGTTCGTCAGTCGCCGCGTCATGGTCGGCTGTTCGCTCTCGGGCATCTGGCCCAGGTAGATCGTGCCCAGCCGTTTTCGATTTCGATCATAAACGGCGAGCGTCGCGCAGGCCGCTTCCTCCCAGCAGGGACGCGTTTGAACGTAGACGCCGTCGCGTCCCACTTGCAATAAAACGCTATGTTTTCCTGCGCTTTGGCGAGCCTGCCGGAGCCAGTCGAGCAGCTGTTCGATCGCCTCTTCGTCATGCACGCCGCGAACCTCCGTAGCCAGTTCGGCGACGACCCGGCGATAGGAATCGACCGACATCTTCACGGCGAAGCGTTCGCGCAGCATCTGCAAAGCGGCCTGCTGCGGCATGTCGGCGGCGAGGCGGCCGGTCGCCTCCGCCAAGGCCGGCGTCATGCGGCCCGCGACGATCCCCAGCCGCACATCCAGCGGCGCGACGCCGGGCGATCCGGGCTGGCCGTTCTGGAAAAACCAGCGCTCATAACTGACCCGGCCAAACCGGGTGTCGATCGAGTTGACCGTCTGCCGATTGCGTCGATAGGTTTCGCCATTCCAGGTGAAAGAAGCGGCCGTTTGCTCACGCCGCTGCGACTCCAGCCGCCGGATCGTTCGCTCGAAAATCAAGCGGCCAAGCTCTCGCAGCAGTCGCTCCAAACGCCTCTCGAACTGGAAACAACCGGCCGGCCTGATCTCCCGGCGAGAAAAAACATTGTACCGCGGCCACGACTTTCCGAACGACGTTGAGCAAGTCGGCGGCGAACTCAGGGTCCAAAACATTGAACAGGCAATTGAGCCAAACGATGAATGTGATAGTCTGCTGCATGGCGTCCGTTCCGCATGAGATGTTTGGCGGCTAACCAAAATGACTCATTGGGGCACGGACGCCGTTTTTTTCCAATACCAATCCAGCCACGCCGGGCCTGCTACCAGGGCGACTGCACCCACTGGTGACAATGCGAGCGTGCATTCGGTCATCCACAGGAGTAAGACTCACCGCAAAAGCCCCGAAGAGATTCAGGTAATAGGTTATCGAAACAACATAGGCAAATACCAGAGTGTAGGATGCCAGCTTTTCAGTTCGCTCAACCGCAACCGTGGGGAGAGATTCGCCCTGCACTCGCAAGTTCTCGTAGCAGCTAATGTTAAACCGGATGGCGTGACCAAAAGCATACGCCACTGCACAGGGTGCAGTCGGCCTGGTAGCCGCCGATGTTAGTTCATTTCGGCGTCGTATTCACTAATCGCTTGAGTTATCGGCGGGAGCGGGCGTGCGGCGGTCATCAGGCGGTTCCAGATTCTTCGCCAGAGTCGGCTGCGATGGGCGGTTCTTAGGTCGACGATGTATTGCCCGGTCGGGCGGCCCCAACGCATGCCGGATTGCTTTAGCCGTTGGTTGAAGATCACTTTGCAGCCTGCTTCGGTGATTCCGCTGCCGATCGGCTCGCCCCGCTCGCGACGCGCCGCGTAGTCCATGTAGTCGCGATACTTCTTGAAGTAGTTCAGCGCCGAGGCGTAATCCTTCTTCGTCCCGCGCAGACCATGGCGGCGCTTCTGCTGGGCCGCGCGAGCGATCAGTTTGGAGACGCCGCTCGGATCGTCCCGCAGCGTACGCCGCTGCTCTTCGGCCCACTGATTGGCGCTCTCCGCGCCGGTTCCATAAATGGCCGCGGCCAGCTTCGCCACGTACTCACAGGCGTGAAAGAAATCGACGCCCCAACTCCACGGCAAAGGTTGCTGCGTGAGCGGATGTTTCATCTTCGCCAAGACGTCATGATAATAGGCCTGCGGATGACAGCCCGCATCGGTCACATACCGCAAGGCGGGCAGGTCGTCGCCCAGGCCGCGGAGCACGCCTTCGATGACGTTTGTCAGTCGCCGCGTCATGGTCGGCTGTTCGCTTTCGGGCATCTGGCCCAGGTAGATGGTTCCCACTCGTTTTCGCTTTCGGTCGTAAACGGCCAGCGTCGCGCATGCCGCTTCCTCCCAACACGGACGCGTTTGAACGAACACGCCGTCGCGTCCCGCCTGCAACAAAACGTCGTGTTTTCCTTGGCTTTGGCGAGCTTGCCGGAGCCAGTCGAGCAGTTGTTCGATCGCCTCTTCGTCATGCACGGTGCGAACCTCCGCGGCCAGTTCGGCGACGACCCGGCGATAAGAATCGACCGACATCTGCACCGCGAAGCGTTCCCGCAGCATCTGCAAGGCGGCCTGTTGCGGCATGTCGGCGGCGAGTCGGCCGGTTACTTCCGCCAAACCCGGCGTCATGCGGCCGGCGACGATTCCCAACCGCACATCCAGCGGGGCGACGCCGGGCGATCCGGGCTGGCTGTTCTGGAAGAACCAGCGCTCATAACCGACGCGGCCGAAGCGGGTGTCGATCGAGTTGGCCGTCCGCCGATTGCGTCGATAGGTTTCGCCGTTCCAGGTGAAAGAGGAGGCCGTTTGCTGGCGGCGTTCGGACTCCAGTCGCCGGAGCGTTCGCTCGAAAATCAAGCGGCCGACCTCCCGCAGCAGTCGCTCCAAACGTCTCTCAAACTGGAAGCACCTGGCGGGCCTGATCTCCCGGCGGGAAAAAACATTGTACCGCGGCCACGACCTTCCGAACGACGGCGAGCAAGTCAGCGGCGAACTCTGCGTCGAGGACATTGAACAGGCGATTGAGCCCAACGATGAATGTGATAGTCTGCTGCATGGCGTCCGTTCCGCGTGAGATGTTTGGCGCGAACCAAAACGACTCATTGGGGCGCGGACGCCGTTTTTCTCCAATACCAATCCGGCCTAATTAACCGCCGCGACTGCTACCAGGGCGACTGCACCCACTGCACAAAGGGTAGCCATCACAAGGATTCCCCAAAAACCGAATCCATGTTTTAGAATTGGACCGAGAACGAGAAATCCACTTCCAATAATAGAGGCCAGAGGCGTAACAGTCGCCCGCCACGTTTTTGAATTGACAACCTTTGGATGAAATATGGCTACAAGAGCCATTGCCGTTCCGAGGATGACGAGGCTGCTGTTGAGAATCGATGAATTCAAGAAGTCGGACCTTAGCTGATTGAGCGGCCTCTCGGCCGTGGATAAACGGCGGGTAGGGCAGCCACTTGCGGAGCGGACCAAATCATACGCTTGACTCAGTTCTTCCCAATCCTTGGCAAGTACCTCCCCGTCCTTGCCGTAGCTGTCCAATCCGTGAAATCGGTGTTGGCTGATTCGCCGGTTTTCGACCATATTTGGGCATGGACGTTGAGCAACTCAAGGATGACGCGGCGGGGGGGAGATTGTCGATCGACAGGTTGATCGATGTCATCGCCTCGCAGCAACGACGGATTGATGAGCTTGAGAAACAACTCAAAGAACTCAAGGGGAAGAGTCCGACTGAACGTCTCGATCAAGCTTATAGCGAAAAGGCGGAGCAACAACGCCAAGCCAAGACCGGCAGACGGAAACGAAAACGCAAGCAAGCCGGGCGAAACAAGACGGCTGACAAAATCAAACAGGCCAAGCGAACCGAAAGAGTCTTGCCGGCCCAGACTCGCCTGGACGACTGCTCGTTTTCGCACACCCGCGTCGCGTGGCGGGTGGAGAATGGCCGGGCGGTGCTGGTCGCCTATGAGATTTATCGGTGCGGCAATCGCTTCGGAAAGCCCGCCGGACTGCTCGGCCGCAGCGAGTTCGGCATCGAAATCTTCGTCGCCATCGCCTACCAGGTCTACTGTGTCGGGCTGTCGATCGACAAAGCCTGTAAATTGCTCTCCTTCTTTCAGCAGTTGAATCTGAAAAAGAGCCAGGCAGACGCCTTGCTCAACCAACTTGCCCGAGCCTGGGAAAGTGAATTCGATTCGCTCTGCACGCTGCTGGCCCACAGTGCGGTGGTCCACACCGATGAAACGTCCTGGAGCATCAACAGCGTGTGGGCTTTCTTGACTGACAAGCTCACCGTGTTGTTTTACGGCGTTCACAAAGACGGCGATACGTTGGCCCGGATTCTCGACAAGCAGACGTTTGCCGGCGTTCTGATCAGCGATGACGCGGCCGTCTACCGGGACTTCAGCAAGTCGCAGAAATGCTGGGCGCACCTGATTCGCAAGGCGATCAAGCTGACGCTTCAAGATCCCGAGAGCGCCGTTTATCGCAACTTTGCCGACCGTGTGCTGGAGATCTATCGCACGGCCAAGCGGATCAAAGCGGATCGGCGTCTGAGCGATTCGACCCGTTTGGCTCGTGTCGCCGAGTTGGACGACGAACTGCTGCACTTGTGCTGCGCGCGATGGATTGATGACGACGTCAGCGGCGGCGAGATCGAAAACGACTACCGGCGTCTGTGCGATGAAATTATGCGATTGATGCTGAACCAAGAACTCTTCTTGTTTGTGACCGAACCGGCTGCCGACGGCAACAACAACGCGGCCGAACGTCAGCTACGCGACGACGCGACGGCCCGCAAAACGTGTCGCACGAGCAAGACGCCCCGTGGCGCGAAGCGTCGCAGTGTGATCTCCAGCGTGCTGCAGAGCATCGGCAAGCAGCTTGATCGCTTCACGCTTGAAGCGGTCATCGCCGAAGCGGCGAGGTGGCTGGAGGAGGGGGAAAGCTGCTTCGCCCGACAAGTCGAATCCCGCGGCCTTGGACCGCCAGGAACTCTCTCCTACGGCGACGAAACGAGCCTGCTCGACCAAGTCATCTTAGCCGCGGACGCCTAACCAAGCTCCCAACCCGTCCCGCAATCAGCCGCGCCGGTCGTTCATCCATGCGCACACTTTGGACAGCTACTCCTTGCCATGTACTGTCGGTACTCGTCACCGAACTTCTCGATCAACATCTGCTCTTCCTTCGGCGTCCGAATGGCGAGCAAAGCCAGAACCGCCACGCTGCTAATGCCGATCAGCCAGTTGGCGGTGAGCAAAGTCACCGAGGCCATCAGCAACGCCGCCGTCAGGTAGAACGGATGCCTCACCCAGCGGTAAGGGCCGTGCGTCACCAACGTGGCCTTGGCTCTCGTTACCACGGTATCGGTCAAGTTTTTGCCCAGGCTGCTCAACGTCCACCACATCAGCAGCGAACAGAGTGCGCCGCTGACAACGCCGGTCCACCGAAGCCAAACCGGCACCGGCATTGCGGCCCACTGAAAGTACGCCGGGAAGAGCAGGTAGCCAAATGTGGCGACCCAAAGGAGCAATCCGCCCAGTCGCAGCACAACGGCAAAAAGGAAGCCTTCCTCTCGGCGGGAAATCTTCTCGCCTGACTTGCCTGCTTGCAGTCGGTGGTAGAGCGTGACGGCCATTGTGAGGACGATCACGACAATCAAGGCGATGCGGAAAGGAGTTTCGGATGGCATTATTCGCTCACACCCTGGTTGATCTTCCCAACCACAAACCGAGCCAATCCCTCGGCATCATCCGTCCCAACCCGCAACGTGCCTCTTCGCAGCCGCAACACTACGCAATCCCGACCCCACAAGTTCCAGACCCAGCCGCCTCGCAGGCTCCAGTGGATGCCCCAGCCGTCGAGAATCGTCGTTCTGCCAACCTCCACGCTTTCAATGTCTTCGTACTTCACTCGGCGTCGGAACAGCGGCAAAGGTCCGAACTGGATCAACAGGTGATCGCCCTGGTCGGCCACGGTCAGGTGATGAAATGAAGGGGCCAGGGCCAGCATCAGCAGAGCCGTCGCCGGGAAAACCCAAATCAGAACCGGGTCGTCTCTCAGAACCCAGGCGACCACGAGAAACGTGATGGCCAGAGCGTACAGGATCAGGCAGAGCGGCGATCTTTGGGTGTGGTGGTAGTTCATGGGGAACCGATCAAATACAAGTGCGAATCCGTCCGGTAGAGCAGCCCATCGCCGGTGATCGCTGGCGTGGCCGTGATCCGTTCGCCCAGGTCGTTTGTCCCCAGCAACTTGAATTCCTTCCCCGCCTGCACAACGAAGGTCTGGCCGTCGTTGTTGCTGAGGTAGATTCGTCCGTCACTCGCAATCGGCGACGAATTGCAGTCGCCGCCAAGACGCTTTCGGTACTGTTCCGTTCCGGTTAGGCCGTCGAGACACGTCAGCACGCCATTGTCCATCAGGACGTAAAGCAAACCTCGGTAATAAAGCAGCGACGGTTCGACAGGACCGGGACTTTTGCTCGTCCACAAGGACTCGGGCGGCTGACCGTCGCCTCGAAGCCGAATCGCATGGATGGGACTTTGCCGCCAAAGTTGCAGATAGACGACGCCATCGCCATGAACCGGGCTGGAAATGATCTCGCCGTTGAAGGGTCCCTCACCTTCGCCATACTCCCATCGCTTCTCATGCGTCTGGGCATCGAAGGCGGTCAGACGGTTTTTGCCTGGGACCAGGATGTCCTGTTGGCCGTGATGCTCGACAAGTAACGGAGTGGCGTGAGCGGTGCCAATCGGTCGGTCCTTCTTCCAGGCGACTTCGCCGGTCTGCTTGTCGAGTCCGATCAGGAAGCAGGGCCCCTTGTGATGATCCCACGGAAAAATGACCGAATCTTCCACGACCAAGGGGCTGACCCCGTAACCCCAGGACATCTTGGGATCGCCAAATTCGGTCATGTATCGGCGCACCCAGATCAACTCTCCGTCGTGCGAGTACCGGGCAATGTCGGAGTTGCCAAACGCCACATACACGGCGTCTGCGGTCACCGCTGGCGTGTTCACGGCCAGGTTTGACTTCTCGTAGGTTCGCTGATCGACTCCCAGGCCAAAGTCATGTCGCCACAACTCCTTGCCGTCGTTTCGACGAAAACAGAGCAGCAGCAATGATTTCTTGCCGTTCCCTTCGTCCTGGGAAGTCACGAAAACTCGTTCTCCATAGACGACCGGAGAACTGACGCCCCAGCCCGGCAACTTGACCGACCAATGGACATTCTCCGTCTGGCTCCACTGGATCGGCAGGTTGCGGCCATCGGCCACGTTGTCGGCCCGAGGCCCTCGCCACTGCGGCCAGTCGGTGGAAGATGACTTTCGCTCGCTGGGTCGAGCAGGACGCAGCATTTCTTCCTCTTTCTCTTGAAACAACTCCAACCAACTCAAGGTCATCGCCTCGGCAATCGACTTCGCTGGGCGATATTCTTCGGGCGTTTTTCCCCAATAGAAGCCGAGCCAGCCGGTCGCATGTTTCTGCGACTCGACAAGGAACACGCCAAACTCGTCTACGCCGCATTTCAGGGGAAAGATTTCCTCAATCACGACAGGTTTGCCGACCGCTGCAAACCTCTTGAGCGTCTCGATTGCCTCGTTCACCTTGCCTTTCTCGGGGTAAAGATGCACGGCGATGAAGTCCAGATCGCCAGTCACCTTTTCTGGGACGAAACCGGATTGCAGACCAGGGCGATCCAGGCTCCACGGGACGAGGCCCAGGGTGATGAGATGCCGACGATCATGTTTGTGGATCGCTGCCACAAGCTGGCTGATCCATTTGCGGGCAACTTCGTGCCGAGGGCGGCCTGCTGCTGAGAGCGTGATGAACTGAACGAAGTGCTTGTCGCCCAAAGCGCCACCGAGCCAATCGTCACGCTGCTGGTCGCCCGGCACGACGGGTTCATTCATCAGGTCGTAGCAGAAGATGGCAGGGCTGTTCGCACAGTGGGCGGCGACGGCTTCCCAAAAGACGGCCTGGGCCTTCCAACGCTCTTGTTCGTCGAGCTTGTCGTACCACGACGGCACATCCTGCTTGTGGTAGCAGCCGAGGCCCGTCAGATCGAGATACAGACCCGTTTCCTCAGCCAGCGACACCAGCCGCTCTAGCTGTTTCAGAGAGCCTTCTTTCGGCTTGTCGGCGGCATCCATGAACTTGCCGAATTGCAGGTGGATGCGGACGACATTCGCCCCCAACTGCTTCATCTCCTTGAAGTCTTCTTCGACAGTCGTCCATTCGTCGTCCCAATAATCTTCAATGAGCCGTCCGTTGGCATCGTGGTCGTAGTTAAAGCCCCACGGAACAAACTTGCGGCCAGACTTCTCCAGCACGAACGAACGCTGGTCGTCGCCCACACGAACCCATTCGAGTTCGGCGGCAAAACATTGGCCGGTCAGGACGAACAATGCCAGCGCCAGGGACCAAAGGATTCTCATGTTCTCACTCTTTCGGATTCGTGACCCGCCCCATAAACAGGATGCTGTTGGTCTGATTGTCTCGGATTAGTGAGGCAAGAGGGTGTCTTATGGTTTGGAGTCCTTGTTGCCATTCTCCCACCACAGTTTATGAAACACCGGCTGCGGCCCCATCCAGCTTTTGCTGCCGAACAGCCTATCGCCCTTGTCGTGGTACGCTCGCAGGCTGAGCAAGTCGAGGTCTTTCCACGACGACAGGGCATTGCCGTCGGTGGTCTTGAAATCCTGCGGCTCCAGCAACAAGGTTTGCTTGCTCTTACCACCATTCAAATTCACCACAGCAACGTACTCCTGGCTGCGTCCTCGGTACGAACGGAAGAAATTCTCCGTCAGCACGATCACCAATTCGTTGGGTTTGTCGGACTGCACATCCAGAGCAAAGCGAAATCTGTCCTGCCCTCGCCACTTCGGGTCGTTAAGCTTGCGAGTCGAAAATTCCCAATGATGCGGATTCCTCGCCGACAAGAGATACCAATCCTCCCAGCCACGGCTGAAATCGTCGATTAGTGGGGATGACTCATCCGTGGCCTTTGTCCCGGCCGTACGCAATTGATCTGGTGTCGCCGTATGCAGCAGCGAACTGATCGCAAACGTCTCGGTCGGGAGAGCAAACGGAACCGGCTCGGGTTTCTCCAATCGGTAATGGACGTTGGCGAAGGCGAAAAGGGGCTGCGTGACCGAAAGGATCGGCAGAGGGGCAGTCCACTTGTTGCCGGTTCGCTTTGCTTCGGCAGTTCTCCAGAACCGGGCCTGCGGGTCGGGATCGACCGAGTACAGGATGTGGACCCGTTCGACGGGCTTAGAACCGTCCGGCGTCACTTCCAGCAAAGGCACGCCGTCATCGGCGACGAGCAGCAGTCTGGACGCCGGTGTAGCCGGGAACTCGAATGTTCCTTGGAGATGCTGGTCGATCCACAGGGGCCTCGTGACGGCGAACTCCGGCGTGAATCGGTGATTCATGTGCGGCGTGAAAGAGTACCGCACTTCCTCGTGGGGAATCAGTGCCCCGGTGCGGTACGTGTCGTCCATGATGCCGTGGAAGTCGTTGGTCGCCCCCAACCAAAGAAGCGGGGCTGTGATGTGCGCCGCATACGACTCGAAACCGATGGTGGCGTTGAACAGGTCCACGTCACCGTTCGGCGTTTGCTTCCTTTGTTCGGGCAAGAGCGGCCACGGCTGGGTGCGAAATCCTGAACCGCCCACGGACGGCGCAGCGACTTTCACCCGGTCATCGGTACCGGCGACATAGACCGTCAGGTTGCCGCCCATCGAGTGGCCGTACACGCCGAGCCGGTCAGCATCGACTTCCGGCTGCTGTTCCAAGAACGTCAAACCCCGTCTCGCTCCGAGCGTCAGCAGATACCAGTTGTTGTTCCGTGGAGACTCGAAAGGATCGAGGTACTTTTCGCCGGGCTTGAGGTTGAAGTATCCCGGCACGTTCTGCTGCGTCGGATCAACGGCTCCCCAATCTGTGTTGGCGTCACCGGGCTTCGCATCCTCCATCTCCCGGCCGCCCCAATTGATCGAAAGGCAGGCGTAGCCACGCTTGGCGTAGAACTCGACCTCGTGCAGGAAGGCTCGCTGGCCACCGCCGTGGACATGCAGCAGGCCGGGCAGTTTCTTCGCTCCCTTGGGGAAGGCGAAAAATCCCGCCATGCGTGCCGATTGTCCCTTGAACGTACCAATGTGGTAGGTGACGTAACGATAGACGATGCCGTCGTTCTTCCACTCCCGCACGAGTTTCGTGTCGAGCGGCTCCTGGCGAGGATCGAAGTCGGAAAAGAGTGCTGTGACAGATCGAGGAGGCTCTTGACCGTGGGCAAGCGTTGAACCGAAGAAGACAAAGCTGAGAGCGATCAGAGCGTAGTGCATGTATTTCCGATTTATTGTTGTTTAGGACGCGGGTCATTTCTCAATCTCAATTCCCTCGTTCTCAAACCAGCGGGCCAGTGCCGCTTCCAACGCCGCCGTTGACTCAGCCAGTGTCCTTGGCTTGTCATCCTCGAAAACCAGCCCACCGTAGTCGAGCGCCCTTGCAATGAAGCCGAAGTCCTCCTGGTCGCCAATTTCGATGTGCCCGTATCCCCGGACCCATTGGGCAATGGCGGGAAAGGTCTTCTCGACCTTCCCTTGTTCCTTAGATGGCTTGATTGCTCCAGCCGAGCGTGCCTCATTCATGTGCGCCAAAAACTCGTTGAATTCCAAATCGACGATAGGCAACTCGCCCACCAGGTCCACTTGAACGCCGATGTCGGTCAAAGCAGACAACAAGGACTTCCACTTCGGGTTCTTTCTAAGAAGGATGCGAGAGGGACGGTGCTGACCCTCGACCAATGGCCGCTTCATGGCGTGCGCCAGGAGTGTTGCAAGGTCATTCACCGTGGGCGACTGGCTGATTTCGGAATGTGCCAGCAGGAATCCATCGGGTTGCGAAAGAACCATTCCGACGTAGTGGGTGGCCGTTTGCATGATGGGCTTGGGCAAGGCTCGAAAGTCTGCCTCCCACGTTTCGTCCTTCTGACGCATTCGCTTTAGCTGGCTCTTGACGAAGGCTGCCCCTTTGCCGAGCTTCAATTGTTCCCCTGGATCGACCACCTTATTTCCTTCGCTTTCGCTTTGCCGCAGCTTTCACCGCCCTGAATTCCGACTCATCGCCAAAGTGGAAGAAGAGCATGCCTTCCAATTGGCTGTCCTTCACGACCGCCCAGCCACGTCCTATTGCTGCATCCATTTCGTCGTTGCCATCCCAAGAAAACTCGATGGCTGGCTTTCCATCTCTGGTGGTCAGGCGGCAGTCCATTTGACCCTGAACGCATGCGAAATGGAACGAACCGAGGCCGTTGCGGTCGAACTCAATAAAGCCTTCGACCTCATCGTCCACGTAGTCCTGGTCCCATTGGTCCATCCAGGTGATTCGCCAGCGGCCAGTGAACTCGTTCTTCTTCTTGGACTTCTTTGCCATGTTCATTCCTGTTGGCACTTGGAATCCAGATTTCATTTGAGCCGCCGCTCGCCCAAGAGATAGCTTTGCATGAGTTGTCGATTTTCGTCGGTGGTCGATTCCGGTTCTACCTCCTTGCACACACGGTCGTAAACTGCGTAGGCATAGTCCCAAAGTTCCGCAGCCACGGCACGATCGATTGCCTCGAATGCTGTTAGCACAATCTCGACGAGAGGTAGAAACTCCGAATCATCAACGGGATAATCGTCTTGGCGGGCGAACATGCCATCGATTTGTGCCTTGCCAAGACTGACCAGTTGCGACCTGCTGTAATCGTTCATCAGGAAATGTTCCCTTGTTACTCAAGCCTCAATTCCGAGACGATCTTCTTCACTTGTTTCGCCGCATCGTTGCGGGACAATCCCCGAGTTTCCCGCAAGAACTCAATCGCCTGCTCTCGCTCCCCCGTCCTGACTAATCCGTAAAGACGCATCTCCCACTGGGAATCAACGCCGGGCGCAACAGGTGGTAGCCATTCCACACGAATGTTTCCATGGGGAATGCCACAGGTCAGAATTCGTCGCTGGTCGTCGGGAAAATGCGTCTTTTTGTATTCGACAAGCTCGTCGAGCATCGCTTCCACGTCGATTGACTTGAACTCGCTCCACATTTCAGGGTTCTCGGCTTTGATGGTTTCCCATGCCGAGCGATAATTCTCACGAGCATGACCGAGGCCAGCCGTTTCATTCCAGGCGATGTTGGCGAACATCAAGGCGACTTGAGCGGCCTCAGATGAAGGGGCGCTATTGGACTTGCGCAGTAGTCGTTCCGCCATCTCTTTCATTATCTCCGACATTTTCTTGGTCTGCTGAGCCATGCTTCCTCCTTACTCTCGATGGATGTTCACATCTTCCGCCAATCAGGCAGCCCCTTCTTCATCTCTTTGGTCGCCTGCTTGGGGTCGAATGCGTCAGGGTCGAATGTTCCAGCCCAACGCAGCAAGCGTTCGTGATCCTCATGCTCTGGATCGGCAATGACTGCCAGGAACTCGTAGTAACCGCCCATGCCGCCGACATCTTCGGGCGGACATGATCGTTCGCCTTCCAGGCAGAGCGGATACTTTTTGTCCTTCTCCAGCGGCGGGCAGCCTTCGTAAAGAACCTCGTGTTCCCAGCCGTCTCCGAAGTCGTATTTGTACTTGAAGGCGAAACGCTGGCCGGTCTCGGGCAGAATTCTGCTGAGCATTGTAGTCGTCGAGTCGATGCCGTCGAAGTGATCGAAATCGTCGTCCAGAAGCTCGGGATCGCCGTATCTTTCGCCCTTGATCTCGAACTGGTGGAGATGACTATTGGTCCAACCCATTGCCGTCTGGATGTATTCGTGGAGTTTGTCGAAGGTGCAGTCTTGCACCTGGATGCGCCGCCAGATTGGCGGCTTTGCACCGAGCAGCGTGATCTTGAACTGGTAGAGAACGTCCGGTTTCGCCTTCGGCTTCCGCTGCGACTTCTTCCTGGCCGGTGGTGCATTCTTCGCCATGATTCCGTCTTGCAGGCGATCCATCAGGTGCTTGGCAACCACCAGGTACCTGGTAGCCATCAGCACAGCCAACGGTTTCCGGGCATCCCCGTCTTGCAAATCCTCGGCCAGGGCCATCGTCATGCTGGCGACTTCGACCACGGTAAGCGGCTTCTCTTTCGCCAGCTTGTTCTTGATGGCCTTCGAGAGCGTGGGCACCGAAAGCAACACATCTCGCTGAGCAGGGGCCAGCCAGAAGTGATCGAGCGGCTTTGTTTTGATCCGTAGCTGCTCAGCGGCAACGAGTGCTTTGGCTGCAAACTCAGCGATCTGCACGGCCTGATCGGAAATCGCTTTTTTCTGGCGTGCGTCCTCGATCTTCAAAGTCTGCGGAGACGCTTCGTCCGTGTACGTGTCGAGCAATCGCTGAATCTTCTCGAACACGGCGTCGAGCTTCTTCTGCTTCTTGTTGTCCTCGCAGTGATTGGCTTCAGCGGCGATATAGCCACCGAAGTCATCCAGGTCGTCGAGGGTCATCATCACCGGCTCGCCGCTCGGCGTATCCCGAATGATCTGCTCAAAATCCTGGTCGAGGCACATCAGGTCTTCGAGGACCATCTTCCGCTCGGCAAGGGTTAGCTTGAGCGGCACTTTCTCGCCGGGTTTAATTTGTTTTTTGGTGGGCATGATGGCTTCCTTGCGCTGGGTGAAATAGTATTTTACCGTTTGTGCAAGAGCCAAGGTAGAATGCCCAAAGCAATCCGACGAAGATCGAATACCGTGGAGAACTCACTCGTCGTAGGCCGAAGACGATGGATTTTCCGCCACTCGAAACAGAAGCAGACTTTTGAAGGCGGCAGCCAATGAGCTTCAATACCGACGCCTTTTTCCAGGGCTTCACAACTTATCTCAGAAACCAGCGATCGGACACAGTCAGGTACGCATGCGTTGCGGCATCCCCCGAGCACTGGTTTCAAGTCGAAGCGATTTCGTGGCTGCATTCAAATCGAACGGCGGTCGGCATTGACGGCGGCGAACCTTCAACGCCTGACTGGGACGTATTGTTCGAGAAGCGGAAAGTCGACATTTGGCTCCAGCAAGTGGCGGGCGCCGATGAGCAAAGGGGTGAGGTGGTGACCAATTTCCGGGCGCTCCCGAAACTTAGAATGGCTGGAAAAGGAGATCGCCACGATGACTCAGAAACGGAAGCCAGCGGTTCCTCAAGGCAGGCGGCAGTTCGATGAGGACTTCCAACGCGAGGCCGTCCAGATGCTGCTCGATGGCCATACGGCCGCTTCGATCGTCGAACGGCTGGGCCTGTCGAGCACCACCATTCTTTATCGCTGGAAGCGAGAACAGCTCGCTCGCAGCGGGCCGGTGGCGTCGTCGCTCGATGCTCGCGTCAAGGAGCTCGAAGCCGAGCTGCGACGCGTGGAACGGGAACGCGACATCTTAAAAAAAGCGTTAGCTATTTTCAGCCGCAGCGATTGAAAGAGGTCGTGGCCGCAGCCGATCAGATCGTCGCCGCAAAGACGGCCAGCGTCGCTGAGGTGTGCGATTGCCTCGCCATTCCGCGGTCGATTTTCTATGAGCATCGTTCGCCGTCGACGACGAAGCGCGAGGAGCGGACCCAGCGTCTGACGCCCTTCGTCATGGAGATCTTTTGGAAGCATCGACGGCGCTATGGCTCGCGGAGAATCGTCGACGACCTGGCCGATCGCGGCATCGTCGCTTGTCGCCGAACAGTCGCAAACATCATGAAAACGCAGGGATTACACGCCATTCAACCGAAATCCTTCAAACCCAAAACGACCGACAGTCGGCACAAGCTCGGCTACAGTCCGAACCTGTTGCTGCAGGAATTTTCGCTGACGGCGATCAACCAACTGTGGGTCGCGGACATTACGTACATCCCGCTGTACGGCAAGCGTTTCGCCTACCTGGCGATGCTGATGGATCGTTATTCCCGGCGACTGATCGGCTGGAGTTTGGACCTGACCATGACCGATGCGTTGGTGCTCAGCAGTCTGCGAGTCGCCCTTCGCAGTCGACAATTGCACGTCGATTTAATTCATCACAGCGACCGCGGCGGACAGTACGCGAGCAACCGATTTCGCGGCGTGCTGCGTCGCGCGTCGATCCGTCAAAGCATGAGCCGCGCCGCCGACTGCTACGCCAACGCTTTCATGGAATCCTGCTTTGGAACGATCAAGACGGAACTCGAAATGACCGAGTACGAAAGTATGCAAACCGCGGATCGCGAACTGGCCGAGTACTTCGCGTACAACAACCGCGATCGCAAACACTCCAGCCTCGGCTACCAAACGCCCCACCAATTTGAAACCAACCAACCCGGTCCAAAATAAGCCACAAGAGCGCCCGGAAATTGGTCACCACCTCACCTTATCTGACACAGATCGAGGCTCGGAAGTCCTTATTGCGCAAGGATTCTGACGTAAGTCCATAAAAAAAGCCACCTTGCGATAAGTTACAAGGTGGCCGTTAGTGCGGGAAAGAGGACTCGAACCTCCACGGGGTTGCCCCCACTAGGCCCTCAACCTAGCGCGTCTGCCAATTCCGCCATTCCCGCGTATTGGAAAGTAAAAGTCTAGGGGATTTGCTTCGCCCGTCAAGGTGGCTTGGGAGGCAGGCGGCGCGTTCCGCCAGTTCCGCGGCAGGAAGCGTACGCTGGGGGCGGTTCTGCCGAATGTTGCGCCCCGGGAGGAACCGAGGCGGCAAAGGTTCGCCTGCCAGGGGTGCGTCGATTGATCGCGGGATGGTAGATTGCGGCGGTGTGGTTCATTTTGCCTTATCCCCTGCGTTCGGTTGGGTGCTGATGTCGTCCGTTGCCCGGTTTTTTCGGCGTCGCTGGCCGATCCTGTTACCGCTGGGAGTGCTGCTGGCCGCCTGGCTGGCGTACGCGGTGATCAGTCCGGCGATTACGGGGGCGCTGCAAGGCGGGCGTACCGGGCTGCACGGCGATATGGTCTGGTTCGAACTACGGCAGGCGTTCCTGCAGCGGTCGCTGGCGGCGTTCGTTTGGCTTTGGTTTTTTATGCTGGGCGGGGCGATCGGCAGTTATCTGAATGTGGTCGTATGGCGGGTGCCCCGGGGGATGTCGGTCGCCGGCGGCGGTTCGAAATGCCCTTTTTGCCGCACGCCGATTCGCAAAACGGACAATATCCCGGTGCTGGGCTGGCTGCGCTTGAACGGACGCTGCCGGGCGTGCCGCCTGCCGATTGCGGCCCGGTATCCGATCGTGGAGCTGGTGATGGGGCTGACGTTCCTGTCGGTGGCGATAGCGGGGCCGCTGGATCTGGCCCACCCGCTGGAGTCGGGCATCCAGTCGCTCATCCTGGACGGGCAGTGGCGACCGGCTGCGAGTTACGCCTGGCAGGTCACCCTGCTGACGTTGCTGCTGGGGGCGGGCCTGATTCTCTACGACGGCTTTCCCATCCCCTGGTCGTTCGCGATTTTTGCCTTTCTGGTCGGAACTTGCGCGCCGCTTGCCTATGGCGAACTGTACCCGGTCGAATGGGGATCGGGCCCGGGATTTCCGGCCTGGTCGAGGACTCCGCTGACCATGGCGGTGGGTCTGGCGGCCGGCATTTTACTGGGGGCGGGGGTTCATTTGCTGACAAATTTCAGCTCAGGTCCCGCCGGTCAAAGGGCGGGCGGCGTGATGCTGGCATTTGCCATCGCGGGCCTTTATCTGGGCTGGCAGGCCGTGTTAACCACGGCCGCAACGACGCTGCTGCTGACTCTGGCGGGTCGCCTGGTGCTCGGCCAGACGACGGTTGTGCTGGCCCTGTTTGCGGCCGCCTGGGTGCAGACGATCTGTGGGAAATGGATGTCGCTCTGGTGGTAGGAAAGCGGAGCAGGCAGTAGGGGTTTTCCCTTTGTTTTTGCGAGATTTCCAAACTACTCGACAGTCTGGTGCGTCGCGGGCTATACTGGCCTTTTGCTTGTCGTGAATACTCTGTATTCGCATTGGTCATGAGAAAAACGGCCTGACTTTCGGGTTGAGCCTGGAGCTAGTATTTCAATGTCTCGCGAATCACAACCGATCCCTAATGTCTTTCAGATCGATGTTTCCCCAACCAGCAGCAAGGGGACGGGAGAACAAAGCGGCGGTAGTAACGAGGAGGTTACGCAGCTGCTTCGCGCTCTGGCGGCGGGACAGCAGCAGCAGAACCAGTTGCTGGAACAACTCGTACAACAAACAACGGCAGCCCAGAAACAGCGAGCCAATGAGTTTCAGCGTTGGCGCGACGCCAACCCCCAGTTGGCTCGCGATTGTCGCGCAGCGGCCGAAAGTTTAAGCCGGGTGCAGTCGAGTTTTATCGAAAACCTGGCCGAAGAAGCAATGGATCAGGAAGAAGCAATGCTGGATGGCGGCTTTATGCTTTCTGAGTTTGTCGACCGCTTTGGCCCGCGTTTAGCCCATCTGAACGGGGTGCTGCAGGTGATCAGTCAGCTTGGCGGCAACCCCGAGTCCAACACCTAGACAGAACCAGAACCGGCGTCCCCCTCAGGGACGAGCAACTCCGGGGAAAACGCCGCCGTGAGTGACCCGGGTCGTTTGCGGCGGAGAACGAACATCGCCGAACTTGCGAGTGATCCCATGAACGTGACTGGCGACATCCATGAAACTGCTTCCCGAGATAATCCCATGAACGCGAATTGGCGCATCGCCGTGGCGGATGACGAACTCGACATGCGCGAGTACTTTGAAGAGGTTCTGCCCCTGCTGGGCCACGAGGTGGTGTCTTGCGCCAAGACCGGGAAGGAACTGGTCGAGCGCTGCCTGAAACTCAAGCCCGATCTGATCATCACCGATATCAAAATGCCAGAAATGGACGGGCTCGAAGCGGTTGCTGAAATCCACAAAACCGAGCTGACGCCGGTCATTGTCACCTCGGCTTACCATGACAGCGAATTGCTGGAGCGGGCGGGCGCCAATCATATCCTGGCGTATCTGGTCAAGCCGATCAAACAGGCCGACCTGGAAACGGCCATCGCCATGGCCATGTCCCGGTTTGGCGAATTCCAGTCGCTGCGCAAAGAAAGCTCCGATCTGCGTCAGGCTTTGGAAGACCGGAAGAAAATCGAGAAGGCCAAAGGCATTCTCATGAAGAAAACCAACCTCGACGAAGCGGAGGCCTTCCGCAAAATGCAGCGACTGGCGCGCAGCAACAACCAGAAACTGGTCGCCATCGCCGAGAGCATCATTACGGCCGAACAGGCTTTCTAGCATTGCCACGCCAGACCCGTTAAGCCCTTTCCACAAAGCCTGATCGACCGGGCTGATCCGGAGCGATATTCTG
Source organism: Lignipirellula cremea (assembly GCF_007751035.1). Classification (NCBI taxonomy): domain Bacteria; kingdom Pseudomonadati; phylum Planctomycetota; class Planctomycetia; order Pirellulales; family Pirellulaceae; genus Lignipirellula; species Lignipirellula cremea. The sequence continues at coordinate 1,969,819 of NZ_CP036433.1, forward strand.
GCCCCCTCTCCCTGACCAGGGCGATCTTCGCGGCGGCTGCCGCCTTGGTGGTCAGGGACAGCCTTCACGCACCGCGATCGGTGGCGGGCGATCTTCTGGAGGCGGGTAGGGGATTTTTTAGCTCCCGCGGGGATCCATGCGACTGGGGGGTGGACCAGTTGCGAGCAGGTGGAGCGGCCTTGCGGTTGGTTTAGAAAAAGCGAATGCAGGTTTGCAAACTTGTATGTGGGCGACCCGATAGCTGACGGTGTTTGGGGAAAAATCGTTGAATTTGCCGGCCCTTCTCTGGCATCTATCGACGGTCACGTTTACAATACGAGACGAACAGAGAGGTAAAATTGCATTGGCGGGGCGGCTTTGATTCGATATGCATTTTTGCGTACGAAACCTCCCAGGCTCTTTTCTCCATCTCCTCTTATCCCTCAAAAAACGTTCAGTGCGTGCTTTGCCTTTTTGGTCAAAGGCGGATTTGATGCGCGAAGTTCTCAGCCATCGCGCGCTCCACCAATCGGGTCAAGAAGCGACTGGCGCTAGCTATCCTTTTTCTTAAAGGAGCAAGAATGCTTTCGGTGAAAAGTCAGGAATCTCAAGGAATTACGTCCCCCATGACCGCCGATGAAAACGACGCTGCCGGTGAGCAGCCTCTCACACGGATGTCTGACAAAGCGGCCGGCGAACTGAAGACCATGTTCTTTCTTTTTGCAGACCAGTCGCGTTTGCGGATTTTGCATTTCCTGATGCAGCGTCCCGAGATGAATGTTCGCACCCTGTGCCAGATGCTGGGGCAAAGCCAGCCGGCTGTCAGCCATCACCTGGGATTGATGCGGGCCCACGGCCTGATCGCGTGTCGTCGCGATGGGAAACACAACTATTACGGGATTGTCTCCGATCGTTTCGGTGAACTGTTTGAAACGCTCTTTGAATCCTTGCCTTCCCATAATGGATCGTTCGATCTGGGCGGTTTCCGCCTGAGCTATGCTCCGGACAAAAACGATCGCCAGGCCAGCTAGTCACATACCAACTCTTATCTAAAGCGGCGTCCCTGCTGCACGCCAACGGAAACCACCGCCTCGGGCCAGCCCTGACTGCCACACCCGCGAGTTTCCATCGCTAACCAGGCCTCAAACGCCATCCAAGGCAAATCGCTGCGGTTTCCTTCCTGCTAGACCTGCGCGGAATCTCCGCGCAGGCGAACCGTAAAGGTCCCCCGCATCGGGAGGAAAGCGTCCCTCAAAAGGCGGAGCCAGCAGCCGCTTCTTTGTCGCCGCATGATCTTCCCGCACAGATTTGATCAGCGCCCGGCCCTTTGATCCGCACAATACGTTCAGGGCGTTCTGCACGGTTGGCGCCGGAGGATACGATTTCTGTCGTTCCGTCCGACTATTTCTTGAATTCGATCGATTTACGATTAAATTGAATTAAGGCACAAATGGCCGCCTGCGCAATCTTGCGATCCATGGCGGAACAGAGAAAACCAATCCAACAGCAAGGCGCCAGCCACACGGTGGGGCACATTTTAGTCAGAGGAGCTATCTATATGGCGATTCGATCATTCGTACAAAAGCTGTTGATCGCATGTGCGGTCGCAGGGTTTGTGGGCCTGGCAAACACCAGTTGGGCTGGCCATAACAACTTCCGCCAGAACGCCGTCGGCGGCGTATCGATCGACGCCTTTGGCGTCGTCGCGGGTCCCAGCGTCGAAGCCGCCCGGATGCTGCGGGCTTCGCTGGAAGAAAGCGTCACGCGCGCGGAACCCGGCATGGCCCGGCCCACGACGCTGCGCATGGTCTCCTTGCGGGGACTGGAAGCGGCAATCGCCGACGCGATGGAAAACAACCTGGGCCGCCTGCCGGACGAAGTGAAGTACCTGGCCGGCATGCAGCGAATCCAGCATGTGTTCCTGTATCCGGAAGCAAACGACATCGTCCTCGCCGGCCCGGGGGAAGGCTGGAAAGTCGATGGGACGGGGAACGTGGTCGGCATCACGACCGGCCGTCCTGTGCTGCAGCTGGAAGACCTGCTGGTCGCCTTTCGCACGGTCACCCAGGCCGGCGAAGGGGAAGGGATCGGCTGCAGCATCGACCCGAGCGCCGAAGGCCAGCAGCGGCTGAACGCCTACCTCAAATCGGTCCGCCAGTTCAATCCGGCCGTGGTCAAAGGGGTGGAAGAAGCGATGGGCCCGCAGCAGATCCGCATCACCGGCGTGCCGACCGACAGCCACTTCGCCCGTGTGCTGGTGGCGGCCGACTTCCGGATGAAGCGTTATGCGATGCACCTGGAGCCTTCACCCGTTCCAGAGATGATCAGCTTCATCGACCTGCTCGCCAAACGCCGGACGCTCCCCAAAAACATGACGCCCCGCTGGTGGCTGGCCACCGACTACGAACCGCTGCTGCGGAGCGAAGATCGCCTGGCGTGGGAGATCCGCGGCCAGGGAGTGAAGTGCATGACGGAAAACGACTTCGTCGACGCGACGGGCGAACGGGTCGGCATCGCGGGCAGCAAGAACCCGCTGGCCCAGGAATGGGCCGACCTGATGAACAAGCATTACAACACGCTGATGCAGCGTGACCCGGTGTTCGGGGAACTGCGAAACGTGATGGACATGTGCGTCGTCGCCGCCCTGATCGAAAGTGAACGGATGCTGGCGACGGTCGACCTGAAACTGCCGACGATTTACGGCGAAAACGACAAGGTGTCGCTGAGCAAGTGGCATACGCCGAAATCGGTGGCGACGTACTGCGGCTTCAAGAAAGTCGGCTCCAGCTACGTGATCACGGCCTCAGGCGGGGTGCAGGTCGACTCCTGGGAAGCGGCCGAAGTGAGCGTGGTAAACGCCAGCGTCTCGCAGGTTCGCAGCCAGGCTTCGCCGGCCGGCAAGACCGAGTTCTGGTGGAACTAGCGGTCCGTACGACAAACGTATCAATGACAACAGCCGGGCGAGGTTCGCCCGGCTGTTGCGGTTTCTTGCAATCAGGTTGACTCCCATACAACCCGAATCAGCGACCAATCCGATCGTATCGGGCGCATATTCGCTCTGGGAAAGGCATTTCCTGAACAGATTTGTTGTGCCGGGCGCAATCGCTATCTATTCTGGAGAGGGTACGCGTTCAATTTGGCGGCCCTTGCGGACCGCTACTCGCTTGACTGTCTGGCTCATACGGAAGATTGATGAGGCGCCAGCCACCGCGCGGGACACCTCTCACGCATTTAGGAGCTAGATTATGGCGAGTCGATCGCTAATGCACATTCTGCGCACTGCTTGCGCACTCGCAGCGGTCGTCGGTATGACGACGATAAGCTGGGCTGGCGGCAATAATAACAACTTCCGCCAGAACGCCGTGGGCGGCGTATCTATTGACGCCTTTGGCGTGGTCGCCGGCCCCAGTGTCGAAGCCGCCCGGATGCTGCGGGCTTCGCTGGAAGAAAGCGTGACGCGTGCGGAACCAGGCATGGCCCGTCCGACGACGCTGCGCATGGTCTCTTTGCGGGGACTGGAAGCGGCGATCGCCGACGCGATGGAAAACAACCTGGGCCGTCTGCCCGACGAAGTGAAGTACCTGGCCGGCATGCAGCGAATTCAGCATGTGTTCCTGTATCCGGAAGCAAACGACATCGTCCTCGCCGGCCCGGGCGAAGGCTGGAAAGTCGACGGGACGGGGAACGTGGTCGGCATCACGACCGGCCGTCCTGTGCTGCAGCTGGAAGACCTGCTGGTCGCCTTTCGCACGGTCACCCAAGCCGGCGAAGGGGAAGGGATCGGCTGCAGCATCGACCCCAGCACCGAAGGCCAGCAGCGGCTGAACGCCTACCTCAAATCGGTCCGCCAGTTCAATCCGGCCGTGGTCAAAGGGGTGGAAGAAGCGATGGGCCCGCAGCAGATCCGCATCACCGGCGTGCCGACCGACAGCCACTTCGCCCGTGTGCTGGTGGCGGCCGACTTCCGCATGAAACGCTATGCGATGCACCTGGAACCGTCGCCGGTTCCGGAGATGATCAGCTTCATCGACCTGCTGGCCAAACGGCGGACGCTTCCCAAAAACATGACGCCCCGCTGGTGGCTGGCCACCGACTACGAACCGCTGCTGCGGAGCGAAGATCGCCTGGCGTGGGAGATCCGCGGCCAGGGAGTGAAGTGCATGACGGAAAACGACTTCGTCGACGCGACGGGCGAACGGGTCGGCATCGCGGGCAGCAAGAACCCGCTGGCCCAGGAATGGGCCGACCTGATGAACAAGCATTACAACACGCTGATGCAGCGTGACCCGGTGTTCGGGGAACTGCGAAACGTGATGGACATGTGCGTCGTCGCCGCCCTGATCGAAAGCGAAGGGATGCTGGCGACGGTCGACCTGAAACTGCCGACGATTTACGGCGAAAACGACAAGGTGTCGCTGAGCAAGTGGCACACGCCCAAGTCGGTAGCGACGTACTGCGGCTTCAAGAAAGTCGGCTCCAGCTACGTGATCACGGCCTCAGGCGGGGTGCAGGTCGACTCGTGGGAAGCGGCCGAAGTGAGCGTGGTGAACGCCAGCGTCTCGCAGGTTCGCAGCCAGGCTTCGCCGGCGGGGAAGACCGAGTTCTGGTGGAACTAGCGGTCCGCGCGACAAACGTATCAACGACAACAGCCGGGCGAGGTTCGCCCGGCTGTTGCGGTTTCTTGCAATGGACTCTGGTCGCTTGCCCGCGACCATCGCTGCCTGGTGGACTACGCACTCTCTTCCTTGGATTTGCTCAGGATTGACAAATCGCGGGATTTTCTGAGATGGCGTTCCGGGCAGTCGCCGCGCGGCGGGGCCGCGGGAGGCATACGAACGGCAGAGTGGGATTGTGTCATCGCGGGCCGTTCGTTGCCCTGGCACAATGAGCATCGACGTTCGCCCGAAGCGATCCGCATGCGGAACGTGTGAGAAAGGCAACTTTGCGCACGGTCTGGCATGGCGACGCATTTGTCAGGCAAATTGCGTTCGACGCGTGTGCGCGGTGAAACCGTCATAACACAACGGTCCGTCCGCCCAGGCGACGGCAGAGAGAGCGTCGCCCGGTATCCCCAGAGACTTCCACGCGGGCATGGTTCTCTGTTCGCGACAAGGCTGGCGTATAGCGTGACGGGCCGGATTGCCCGTCACAGGGAGGGTTCTCGCGGTGCGGTCGATCAGGAGGCCTTCCGCACGGGAGCGGACGACGGCACATGGTACACGCCCGGATCGTCGACTCCGTCGCCATTCCAGTCGCCCACCACGGGCTGATCGTTAGCTCCGCCCATTTCAAACACGCGGTCGGCCGCGTCGAGCGTGCGGTTGCCGTCGACATCCAGATGCCACACGCCGCCGCGATAGACGCCCAGTTCGTCGACGCCGTCGCCGTTGAAGTCGCCCACCACCGGAATATCGCCGGCCTGGCCGAGGGAGACTTTCTCGTCCTCTTCCCCGATGCGACCGTCCCCGTTGCTATCCAGACGCCACTGGCCTTCGTGGAAAATACCGATGGTGCGGATTCCATCGCCGTTCCAGTCGCCTGTGACCGGCACGGCGGATTCATTGCCGTACTTGAACACGTGGTCGATCAGGTCGGCGCGAAGCGGCCCGTCGGCCGAACGGCGGATAGTGCGCTGGCCGTTGGTGGCCAGTTCTTCGGTCGGCGGCACGTTCTTTTCGATCAAACGATCGGTCAGCGTGTTCACCACTTCGCGGCGGTTGTCGGCATCGGGCAGGCCCGGTTCGGATTCGATGGCGCGGGGATCGCGAGCCCAGATCGGACCGAAGATCCCGATATCGTCTTTGCCGTCGCCGTCCCAGTCGCCTGTGACGGGGAAGTCTTCCTCAGAGCCCAGCTGAGCCCACAGGTCGGCTTCGTCCCACTTGCCGTCGCCGTTGAGGTCGATCAGCCATTCGCCGCGATAGAAGATGCCAATCTCGTCGACGCCGTCGCCGTTGAAGTCGCCGGCAATGGGGATCGCGCCGTCGACGCCGTAGGCTCCGTTCCGCACGATCAGGCTGCCGTTCTCATCGAAAATACCTTGCGACCAGACGCCGTTCTGCATCCGTTCGTTCGTCCACTGGTCCCGCTGCACCAGCGACACCGTACTCAGCAGGCTGCTGTCCTGTGCGGCGGTGGGCAGACCGGGACCGCGGGGATCGCCGGCGTTGACAATGCTCAGGTGCCACGTGTACTCCTGCGTCACGCTGATGAACTGGATTGGCGGTTCGACCAGGATGGGCGGCGGAATAAACAAAGGCGCCGGCGGAGGCGTGGCTCCGACAACCGGAATCACGACCGGCGGCAGGAACACGGGCGGTGTTTCGTTCGGCGGGGTCGGGATTTTTTCGGCCTGGATTTCGCTGAAGTTGTTCAGCTCTGAGTGCTGGCCGATGCCCAGCGGGATCCGAATGATAGCGTCGTTCAGCGGATCGACGGTCAGCTGGAACAGGAACTGCGGGTTGACGTTGTCGCCCGGGTTGATGGCGATACCCGAGGTGGTGCCGGCCGTGTCGATGCCGTCGTACAACGCTTCGGGCTGCACTTCAAACACCGCATAATTGCCGAACGTCAGACCCTGGAACAGGTAATAGCCGCTGGAATCGGTGACGACCCGGATCGGTCCGTCGTTGTAGTAGCCGGGCAGCGCCGTGCTGGCGTCGATCGGCTCGCCGGTGATGCCGTCGCGAAGCTCCAGCACCACGCCAGGCAAGCGACGGTCGTCGCTCGTCAATTGGCCGTCGCGAATTCCCGCCAGCGTGGCCGGCGGCAGTCCGTCGGGAGTCACGATCGTGGCGCCGTCCACGAAAACGTAACCCGAGATTGCACTCGGCGGCGTTTCGCAGAAGTTGTAGTTGTGCAGATTCAGGCCCGAGGTGATGTTCACCTTGGAAATCACATCGGCGAAGCTGGCGTCGCCGTCGCCGTCGCCCACCACCTGGCCGCCGTGGAAGTAGCCTTCGGGCTGTTCTTCCACGATCGTATAGGCGCCCGGCAGCAGGTTGCCGAAGTAGTACTGGCCGTCGACATCGGTCGTGGTGCGGGCCAGTTCGTTGCCGTTGCCGTCGAGCAGGCGGATGACGACTCCTTCCAGGCGGACTTCCCCTTCGTCGAGGATGCAGTCGAGGTTTGGATCGACATGCACCACGCCGGCGATGCTGCCCGGCAGGACTTCGCCAAAGTTATAGTTGACGCCGGTTTCGCCGTATTTGAGCGAGATGGCGTTGATCTTGTCGGCGGCGGAGTCGGCCACGCCGACGGTGGCGCCGGCGATCGTGCCGGCGGTGTCTTTCCCGTCGAGGAAGCCGGCCGGCTGGGTCTCCATGATGCGGTATTCGCCCGCACGGAGATCGGTGAATTTGTACGATCCGTCGGCTCCGGTCGTGGCGGTTCCCACGACGGTGTCGCCTTTGAAGATCATCACCACGGCGCCTTCGATCGGATCTTCGTTCGCGTCGTATACGCCGTCGTTATCTTTGTCGTGATAGACAAAGCCCGAGATCATCGCCGGTTCGTGTTCGCAGAAATCGTAGTCGACGCCGACATCGCCAGGGCCCAGGTGGATGCTGGTGATTTTATCGCTGCCGTCGAGCGTTCCGACCGCCACGTCGCGGACGGTTCCGACATGCTCGTCGCCGTCGAGCAGTCCGTCGGGGGTGAATTCGATCAGCGTGTACTCGTCGTTATCCAGGCCCGTGAACCAGTAGTCGCCGTTCTCGTCGGTGCGGGTTTCATGGATTTCGCCGGTGCGGTTGTTGATCAGGCGCAGGAGCACCCCTTCGATGCCGCGAAGCTGTCCTTCGAATTCTTCTTCGCAGTTGCCGTCGGGATCGGACAGATGCACGCTGCCGTGGATCTCTGACAACCGGCGTTCGCCGAAGTTGTAATCAACGCCCTTGTCGCCGTATTTGAGCGCGATCAGACCCAGCCGGTCGTTCGAAGCGTCGCCGACGATCACGCCGCCGACGGTGCCGAGCGTATCCTTGCCATCGTCCCAGTTGTCGGGCTGATGTTCCACGACCGTGTAGACGCCCAGGGCCAGGCGGTCGAATTTATACGAGCCGTCGGCCAGGGTCTGCTGGCTGGCGATGACTTCGCCTTTATCATTCAGCAGGTCGACCTGCACCTGGGGGATGGGATCTTCGTTGTTGTCAAAGACGCCGTCGTTATCTGCGTCATGGTAGACGAAGCCGGAAATCTCGGCCGGTTCGTGTTCGCAGAAATCGTAGTCCACGCCCACATCGCCAGGCCCCAGGTGGATGCTGACGATCTTGTCGCTGCCGTCGAGGGTTCCGACCGCCACATCGCGTACGGTGCCGACGTGCTCGTCGCCGTCGAGCAGACCGTCGGGGGTGAATTCGATCAGCGTGTACTCGTCGTTATCCAGTTCGGTGAACCAGTAGTCGCCGTTGGCGTCGGTGCGGGTTTCGCGGATTTCGCCGGTGCGGTTGTTGATCAGACGCAGGAGCACGCCTTCGATGCCGCGGAGTTGTCCTTCGAATTCTTCTTCGCAATTGCCGTCGGGATCCGACAGGTGCACGCTGCCGTGCAGTTCCGACAGGAGCCGTTCGCCGAAGTTGTAGTTGACGCCTTTGTCGCCGTACTGCAGGGAGATCGTCTGCAGTTTGTCGTTCAGGACCGAGCCGACGGTGACGCCGCCGATGGTGCCCAGGGTGTCCTTGCCGTCGTCCCAGCCTTCGGGCTGATGTTCTACGACGCTGTAAACGCCCAGGCTGAGCCCGTCGAATTTGTACGAGCCATCGGCCAGGGTCTGCTGGCTGGCGATGATCTCGCCTTGGTCATTGAGCAGGTCGACCTGCACCTGGGGTATGGGATCTTCGTTGTTGTCAAAGACGCCGTCGTTATCTGCGTCATGGTAGACGAAGCCGGAAATCTCGGCCGGTTCGTGTTCGCAGAAATCGTAGTCCACGCCGACATCGCCGGGGCCCAGGTGGATGCTGGTGATCTTGTCGTTGCCGTCGAGGGCGCCGACCGCCACATCGCGGACCGTGCCGACATGCTCGTCGCCGTCGAGCAGTCCGTCGGGCGTGAACTCAAGCAGGGTGTATTCGTCGTTGTCGAGTCCGGTGAACCAGTAATCGCCGTTCTCGTCGGTGCGGGTTTCGCGAATCTCGCCGGTGCGGTTGTTGATCAGGCGCAGGAGCACCCCTTCGATGCCGCGAAGCTGTCCTTCGAATTCTTCTTCGCAATTGCCGTCGGGATCGGACAGATGCACGCTGCCGTGGATTTCTGACAACAGGCGTTCGCCAAAGTTGTAGTTGACGCCCTTGTCGCCGTACTTGAGCGCGATCAGGTCCAGCTGATCGTTGGAGGCGACGCCGACAATCGAGCCGGCGACGGTGCCCAGGGTGTCCTTGCCGTCGTCCCAGCCGGTGGGCTGATGTTCCACGACGCGATACACGCCCAGGGACAAGCGATCAAATTTGTACGAGCCGTCGCCCAGGGTGTTCTGGGTGGCGATCACGACGCCGTTTTCATCGATCAGATCGACCTGGACCTGGGCGATGGGGTCTTCGTTACTGTCGAAGACGCCGTCGTTATCTGCGTCGTGGTAGACATAGCCGGAGATCTCGGCCGGTTCATGTTCGCAGAAATCGTAGTTGACGCCGACAGCTCCCGCGCCCAGCACAATGTTTTCGATACGATCGTTGCCGACCAGACCGCCGCTGCCCAGGCCGTCGACCAGGCCGACATGATCGTCGCCGTCGAGAAGTTCGGGCGGAGTGAACTCGACGATGGTGTATTCGCCAGGAGTCAGCTCGGTGAACCAGTATTCGCCGTTGGCGTCGGTGAAGGCTTCCGTTTCGGCGCCGGTGGTCTGGTTGATCAGCAGGATGCGGACCCCTTCGATGCCGCGGAGGTCGCCTTCGTTTTCTTCATAGCAGTCGCCGTCGGGATCTGACAGATGCACGCTGCCGTGGATTTCGGCGTATTTGATTTCACCGAAGTTATATTCGGTGCCGACCGACGTGCTGGCCAGGAAGATGTTGGTGATGATTTCGTTCTGGGCCAAACCGGTCGGCACGCCGTCGACCTGGCCGCGGGTGTCCTTGCCGTCGAGATAGCCGGCCGGCTGGACGACTTCGATCACGCGATACAGGCCGGGCGCCAGCGGCGGCGATTCGTAATAACCCTGGTCGTTGGTGTACAGGGTGATGCTCGTCTGGCCGAAGCGGGTCGAGATCGGCACAATGCGGATTTCGACATTCGCCAGGCCTTCTTCGGTCGCCGGCGTGCGGATGCCGTCGTCGTTCCGGTCATGATATACGTAACCGCTGAGGACGGCCGGCTTCGCTTCCGCAAAGTCGTAATCCACGGCGTGCTGCCCGCCCAGCGGGATGATGATCTGGTCAAGGATGTTGTTATCCAGCGGGTCGACGTTGCCGACGCCGACCGTTTCGACCGTACCAGGAATGGCGCCGACACTGTAGGGATAGTCGGCCGGCTGCGTTTCGACGACGCGATACACGCCAGAGCCCAGGCCCAGGTCTTCGCCGAACAGGTAGTCGCCGTTGCTGTTGGTCTGGGCGCGGAAGGTCGTATCGACAAACACGCCGGCGTCGTTCTTTTTGTAGAGAGCGAGAACAACGTTATTGATGCCTTCTTCGCCCGCATCCTGGATGAGGTCGACATCGCGGTCGTGGAAGACCGTACCGGCGATCGTGATCGGTTTCTCTTGCTGCTGCAGCGGCAGGACGGCGCCGGCGTCGCGGTCGGGATCGCCGTTGGAGCCGTCCAGCTTCAGCAGCTGTTCCCCTTTCACATCGAGCCCGTCCAGCGGGGTGCCGACCAGTTGCAGATTGTAGGCGTTACGAAAGATCGTATTGCCTTCAATATCAAAGTGCCCCGGGGCGGCGAACTCCACATGCAAACGGGAGCGGGCGAACTCAGCCGCCGACGTCACCGGGTCGACGCTTTCATGATTGAAAAACGCCAACTGCTCCGGCGTGAGGCTGCTGGGATCGGTGGTCTCAAGCAGGGCGCCGCCCAGCGTGTCGTCGAGCGCCGGGAACAGCACCTGGTCCACGTCGATGGTGAACACCAGTTTGTCGCCGGCGTCAAACCCGGTGAATCGCAGCTCGAGTTTGGTGCCGCCGTCGTTGACGAACACCTGGATGCTGTCGATCCCCTGGTTGTCGACAATCTGGAATCCGAGCGACTGCAGGGCGCCAAAGCCCGTGTCGGCCGTGTCGAAGAACAGGTCCCCCTGCTGCAGGATCTGGCCGGCCGCTTCGTCCGGCTGACCGTCGCCGCCCAAAGGCGCAGGCGAACGATCGGTATCGATCAGCAGACTGGTCAGCTGCGTGCCGTCGGCCCCGCCGACGAACGCCACTTCGAAATGATCGCCATGGGCGTCGCTGCCTTCGTCCAGCTCGGTGTAGGTGGCGCCGACATAGATCGGATCGGCGTCGAGCATTCGACGCGGTTCCATTTTCTCAAACGAACGACGCCGTGAAGCGGACACAGGCGCAGGCTTGCGTTTGCGGTTCCAGCCACGCTGAAGGCTACTAATGACGCTGAACAGGCCCATACCAGATCTCCGTGCTGCAGCACTGCTAAGATTGCGTTAGATAACATGCAAGAAAGGGCGTGCAAGCGGCTACTTGCGATTGGCGGGCAGGCCGCCCAGTTGGGGCCCCGCGGCGCCGGATCCGCCGACGGGCCACTGCCGCTGGCTGGCGTCAAAGGAACCGGAAATGAGCGTCCCTTTGTCAGAATCCAGCGTGCTCACGCTGCCCGTATGGCCGCGAAGCTGTTTGATTTCGGTCCGGTTCGACAGGTTCCAGATCCGAATCGTGTTGTCGCTGCATCCCACCGCCAGCGTATTCCGGTCGACGTATACCAGCGACAATGCCTTGGCCGACAGTCGCGGCAGTTCAAAGCCTTGACCGCTGTCGACCGCCGTGATCCGCACCTCGCCGCCTTCGCTGGCCGATGCGATCTGGCTGCCATCGGGGCTGAACGCCATGCCCCGCACGCGGCGCCGGTGTACGGGCAGGTCCCGCGGCTGATCGCCAGCGGCAACATTCCACAGGCGAATCTGTCCGGTGCGGCCGGCGCTTGCCAGCAGCGTGCCGTTCGGGCTGAAGGCGACGCACCGCATGTCGCGGCAGGGGCAGTCCAGAGTGCGGTTCAACGTTCCCGCAGGAAAGTCAAACAGCTGCAGCGACTGTTCAAAGCCAACCACTGCCAGGGTTTTGCCGTCCGGGCTGAAAGCCATGCTGGCGATTGCTCGCGACTTGTCGCCCAGCTGGGCCAGTTGCTCGCCGGTCGCCGGGTTCCACACGACAATCGTGCGATCGTTACCGCCCGTCACCAGCGCGGCGCCGTCGGGGGAGAATGCCACCGTGCGTACCCAGTCCAGATGCCCGTCCAGGCGACGTTCCAGTTCGCCCGTTTCGCGGTTCCAGATTCTTACCAGATGATCGTCGCCAGCGGTCGCAAACAGATCGCCTCCGGGCTGCATTTTCACCGCGGTTACGACCGGCGGCAGCATATCGGCAGGGGTTTGCGCAGCGGCAGGACGCGGCGCCATTCCCACAGCGCAAAGACCCAGCAAGCAGATCGCCCAGCAGGTTTGCATTCGGTGCATGACGTTCTCAGCAGTTTTGTTGGAACTAACGCCCCGTCTCCCAGGGCGGGCAACGCAGACAAGAGCAGAGTGGTCGACGCCGATGCCCCGTTTCCAGCGACATGCTAGCCAGGCCAGCAGGCGTAGCCGGAATTCCGGCGCCAGGCGCACAACTCCACCAAAAGCACTTATCGGCGCAAACCGCACGACGCCGCCAGACGATTCGGCAGGCACGCGGGGCTTTTTCAGAGATTCCGGAGCCGGAATGCCCAGAATTCCTGCTGCTGAGGGGGACTACTGGACCGCCGGCGCGGGATCAGCGCGACAGTACTGCTTGCACGCCAGGCCGCAGCACCAGCACTCGCAGCGACTGCACTTTGCCCTGATGCTGCCACGAGAATGCCAGCGGTCCTTTGGCAGGCGTCGCGATGAACGCCGTCTCGCCCGGCCGAACAAGAAAGGCGCCGATCGAGCGTTTGCCGCTGGCGGCAGTCACCACCGCCGGCGACGATCCGCCCGCCAGCGAGACTCCCAGACGCAGACCGGTGGAGGCTTCGCGCTGTAACAACTGCACCCGTCCGGTGGATCCCAGCAGGGCGATTGCAGGCATTCCCTCGCCCAGAAAATCGCCAGCCGCCAGGCGCTGCCACGACGGTTCCCCGGCGGGAACGTCCCGCGCGAGTTCCGGGGCGTCGGCAAAGCTGAAGAAGCCCCGGTTGAAGTAGAATCGCGCCTGGCGCTGGGCCGAGGTAACATCCGGTCGGGGCTCTTCGCCGGGAGATAGCGAAGTGGCTTCCTCCGCATCAAGCAGTACGGCGAGGTCCTGCCGTCCGTCGAAGTTCCAGTCGAGAACAACGGCGGCCTGTACTTTCGCGGCCGTCGCGGCGTCGCCTGTTCCAGTGGTCAGCTCACGGAAGCGGCCTCTGCCGTCGTTGGTCAGCAGTCGGAGTCGCTGCTCCTGCACCAGCAACAGGTCGAGGGCGCCGTCATTATTGAAGTCGCCCGCCTGCAGATCGCCAGCGCGGAAGGACGCGGCGGCCGTCTCGGGCGCGATCTCCACGGGCGGAGCGAACTGCTGGTCGGGCTGGCCCTGCAGGAACTGCAGGCCCTGGTCGGAAAGCTCGACCAGATCGGCCAGTCCGTCGCCGGTCAGATCGGCGACGAGCAACCGGCAGTCGCCCTGCAGGAGTTGCGCCCGCGGCGCCAGCGGCAGCAGCTGGAGTTTTTCTTGTCGGTACACGGCCTGCGACCAGCCCGCGGCAGTGGCGACGATCGCTGCTGCTGCGGGACCGCCTTGCCAGGCGGCCAGGGCCAGGATCGGCTGGGGGGAGGGAAGCGGATCGGTCGCCTGCCAGGCTCCGGCCTGATCGCGTTGCTGCAGACGCAGCGATTGCTGGCTTGCCAGCAGCAGGTCCAGGCGGCCGTCCTGGTCAAAATCGAGCCAGCAGAAATGCGGACCGTCGCCAGTAATTTCGTCCGCCGGAGAGCCGTTCGTAGTGGACGTGCCAACTGCTGCAGCAGGCGTCAGCGGCAGCAGGCGACTGGAGTGCGGGCCGAGCGCCCAGAGCGAAGCCCGGCGGGCGTCCGGTTCGAACAGCGCCTGGGCGGCCTGGATGGGGGCCGGCAACGTTGCGACGACCGGCAGTTCTTTTTGCCAGGTGATGCCGGCGGCGGTGGGGAAGTCGGCCCGGGGTTCCGCCAGACACCAGCGAACCGCGTGGGCCAGCATGCGGGTATCGCCGTGCCAGACGCCCTGGAGTTCCCGTCCGTCGGGCGCCAGACGATAGTCATCGCCCTGGCGATGTACTTCCCGCCAAACTCCGGCCAGGTGCAGCACGACGTGGTGATCGTCCGCTTTGCCGTTGAGTAGAAAGAGCAGCCCCACCTGCGGTCCGACGGGCCAGTCCGGGCGAAGTCCGTCGGGCAGGACTGCGGCGCCGGGGAGCAGGTCGGCCGACCCGTGCAGGGTTTGCTGCGGCTGGAAGCGTACCTGGTTGCCGGTCGTCTTGACTTCCACCAGGCAGATGGCCCGGCTGGTTTTGACCAGTTCGACCGGCGTGAAGGTCGGATGGATCACCGCGGCGGCGGGTTGAACTGCCCCCGCCAGTCCGCCGCACAACAGTACGGCGAGAACGATCAGGCGAAGCAGGCGATTCCTGGCAGCCATGGCGAACGCTGCCTTACCAGTCGAGGTGGCCCAAAGCGGCGCGGGATCGACGGCGATCGGCGCCCAGGGCGGAAGAGAGCTTGTCGCGCATCATTTCAATGATGACCCGCTTCTTCGGCTCCAGCAGGGAGCGCCGGTTGGCGAACAGGTGGGCGGTGGAGCCCGCCAGCACTTTGTGGATGATCTTCAGGGCGTTGGCCCGCAAGGTCGTGCCGGTCTGCGTGTTGTCGATCACCGCTTCACCGTCTTCGGGCGGTTTGGATTCCGTCGCGCCGAAGGAGTGGTAAATAGAAATCGAAGAGTGCCGTTCCCGGGCGATCGGGTAAGGGCTCACGATCGAGGCTTCCGTCTCCTGCGCCTGGAGCACCATTTGATCGGCCAGGTTGATGTATTCCGTCCAGATGCGGAGCGAATCCCGGGCGCCGGTGGCGGGGAACTTGCGGAACAGATCGTCGAGGCTGTTGACGTCGTCCCAGGAATCCATCACCGCCAGCACGATATCGACTTTGCCAAACTGCAGATCGACCAGATCGTCGACATTCCGCTGGCAGCGCGACTCGCAGTACCAGTCCAGACCGGAAATGCCAATGTCGTAGGCGCCGCGGGCGACCAGGATCGGGATCTCTTGCGGTTTGAGCAGTTTGACAAAGACGCCCGGCACGCTGAGTCCGGCGCGATAGGTTTTCTGGTCTTCGTGATAGTCCAGGAACGGGATGCCTGCCTGTTCAAACAGTTCCGAAGCCGATTTTTGCAAGCGACCCTTCGGCACGGCAAAGCGAATGATATTTTCGTCAGACATATCCGAATCTTTCCGATCGACCCCAGGGCCGCTTCTTGTCGAGTGTTGTATGGTCGTGTGTGACGGGTGCGGAATCGCCAGGGAACGCGTCCCGGGTTTCGCATGGATTGATGACGTCGGTGATGGTGTTCAAGGATGGTGTGGGAAGTTCGCTCCGGGAGTGTCGCCTTGCGTCGGGGGAAGGCGACTGGCAGCCAGTGCAGCATTTCCAGGGCGTGCGAACCAGGCTAGACCAGATCGATGGAGGAGTCGCTGGACCGTTTGTCCGGCTGGCGGCGAGCCTGTTCCATGAGATCGCTCAACGCGCGAATCTGGGCCGTTACGGCGGCGGCCAGGTCGCCTTGGTCGTTAGCGGAGGCGGAACGATTCAGGTTCTCGTCAATGTCGGTATAGTCAATCGACCATTCCATTTCTCTGGCCGTTTCTCGGAGCTTTCTCACCAGGTTGCCGATTTTTGTCAGGAACTCTGCGTTCGGCTCGACTTTAACCCGGGCATGGGGTCCGCGGCCAAAGCGCTGGCGGGTCGGCTCTTTCTTCCCCTCCAGGCTCTGGAACCACTGGTACAAAGCAAAACCCAGAATGCCGATGGCCGCGAGTCCAATCACGCCTGCCGCCGGGTACCACTGCAGCAGCGCGAACAGGACCGACAGGAACGCCACGGCGCCAAACACGGCCCAGACGCCGGGATGCGGTTGTGGGACGACTTTGCCTCCGCTGGAAGCAAACGGTTTGACATCGGGCGGACTGGCTGCTTCGGGACTGACCGCTTTGGCGATGATCACGGTAATGTTGTCGGGGCCGCCTTCAAGATTGGCGATATCGATCAGCGACTGGGCCGCCTCGTGGGGCGACAAGAGCGAAACGACCAGGCCAATTTCGGCGTCGGTCAGTTGGCCCGACAGGCCGTCGCTGCAGAGCAGGAATGCATCACCCACCTGAATGGGAAACGGCCCTTCGAGGTCAATCTTGACCGTGGCGTTTGGACCCAGCGAGCGGGTAATCACATTCTTGGGGAGCGAAGCCGCCAGGTCGGAGCCTTCCGGCAGTTTGGCGGCCGCCCGCATTTCCCAGACCAGGCTGTGGTCGAAGGTCAGCTGTTCAAACAGGTCGCCCCGCAAGCGATAGATCCGGCTGTCGCCAATGTGCGCGGCGATCGCTCCCTGGGGCAGCAGCGCCAGGGCGCTGCACGTGGTGCCCATGTTATGGAAGTCAGGGTTCGCCTGGCCTTTACGATTGACCTCGGCATTCGCTTCCTGGAGGGCCCGCTCCAGCGCCTGGGGCGGCGGCAGATCGCGAAACTTGTGATACAGCGAAGGGATCGTATCGACGGTGATTTTGCTGGCTAACTCGCCCGCAGCGTGGGCGCCCATCCCATCGGCGACAACAAACAGGTGTCCGCGCAACTGCCAGAACGGTTCATCGCTGGCTAGCGCAACCGTAAAGTTGTCCTGGTTGTTCGACCGGCGCATTCCAATGTCGCTGAGAGCGGCGTGTGATAATGCGTCGCGGAAAGCGGAGTTATTTGACATGGCGCCACAAGAGTGATCATCGCAAAAACGACGATCCGATGGACGGAAAATACTACCTGTATTCTAACTGGCGCCCGTTCCCCCGAATAGTTGAGAACGGAAAAAACACATATTATCGCAGAACCGCATCCCCGTCCCGGCGGCCGACCGTTGCGACCCGCATCCTCCGTTCCGTCAGCGATAGCGGCCGGGCCGATCGGTGCGGATGTCGCCCATCCCGACGAACCGACGTAAAATTGCCGTTTTCGGGTGCTTCCTGTGGGCGGGAAAACTACAATAAGCCGACCGCAGCCTGTCATGGCGCGCTGTACCTGCCCGTACCTGCCGGCGAATCGCCCGACTTCGCCCCCATCCCTGAAGTGCTCTTATGCGCCGATCATTATCTGTCGGAGGTCTGACCGTTTGGCTGACCTGTCTTGCTTGCCTGGCGTCAACGGCCGCCGAAACTTCCCCTTGGAAAACGGTCGAAGTGCCGGGCGTCTGGAAGAAAGCTCCCGCCGGCGTCAAGCTGACCCAGGGCGGTTACGCCTGGTTCCGCTGTGTCGCCCGACTGCCTGGGGACTGGGGCCAGAAGCCCGCCCGGTTGTTTCTGGAAGCGATCGACGACGCCCGCGAGGTCTACCTCAACGGCCGGAAAGTCGCCTCGCTGGGAGAGATGCCGCCGCGGTTTCGCAGCGGCATCGGGCAGTCCGGATTTATCGACCTGCCGCAAGACCTGCTGCAGCCGGGCCTGAACACGCTCGCCATTCGCATGTATGAAAGGGACGGCCGCTCCAACTTCAATGTGGCCGCACCCGCCCTGTTTGCCGGCGATGCGGCCCTGCACTTGTCCGGCCCCTGGGAGTGGATCGCCGGCGACAACCGCGACTGGGCCCGCCCGCTGGCAGCTGACAAAACGGACCCCTCCATTGTTTACGCCAAGGTGGAGTCGGCCGACGAAGTCACCCGTAAACTGAAGCAGCTGGCCGGCGAAGAAGGGCCGTTACCGCCGCAGGAGGCGGCCGCCAAACTCAGCACGCTGCCTGGCTGGCAGGCTGATCTGGTGCTGGCGGAGCCCGCCATCGGGAATCCCGTGTCGTTCAAGTTTGACGAGCGCGGCCGAATGTGGGTCGTTGATTACCTGCAGTATCCCAATCCGGCCGGCCTGACGGCGATCAGCCGGGACAAGTACCTCCGCACCGTCTGGGACAAAACCCCACTGCCGCCGCCCCATCATGAAAAGGGCGCCGACAAGATCACCATCCACGAGGACACCAACGGCGACGGCAAGTACGACTCGCATAAAACGTTCGTTGACGGTTTGAACATCGTCTCTTCCTTCGCTCGCGGCCGCGGAGGCGTGTGGGTGCTGAACCCGCCGTACCTGCTCTTTTACGCCGACGCCGACGACAACGACGTGCCCGACGGACCGCCCGAGGTGCACCTGGAAGGCTTTGGCATCGAGGACACGCACTCCCTGGCCAACAGCCTCCGCTGGGGTCCCGACGGCTGGTTGTACGGAGCCCAGGGCAGCACGGTGACGGGTCACATCAAACGTTACGGAACCGACGACGAGCCGATCCACTCCATGGGCCAGCTCGTCTGGCGATATCATCCCGAGCGACGCCAGTACGAGGTGTTCGCCGAAGGGGGCGGCAATGCGTTTGGCCTGGAGATCGACGCCAAAGGCCGCATCTTCTCCGGCCATAACGGCGGCGACACCCGCGGCTTTCACTACGTCCAGGGCGGCTACTCGCAAAAAGGCTTCGGCAAGCATGGCGAGCTGTCCAACCCGTTTACCTTTGGCTATTTTGCTCCCATGAAGCACCCCAAGGTACAGCGGTTTACGCATACCTTTGTCATCTACGAAGGCGGCGCATTCGAGCCCGAGCATGAAGGCCAGCTGTTCGGCGTGGGTCCGCTGCAGGGGCATGTCGTCCGCAGCCAGATGGCGGTCGACGGCTCGACCTTTGGCTCGCAGGACATCGATCATCCGCTGACGACCGCCGACCCCTGGTTCCGTCCCGTTGATATCCAGCAAGGTCCCGACGGCGCGCTGTATGTGGCCGACTTTTACGAGCAGCGCATCGATCACGCCAGCCACTACCAGGGACGCGTGACGCCGGAAAGCGGCCGCATCTATCGGCTCACCGCCGGGAAGGTCCCGCCGGCCAAACCGTTCGACGACCGCCAGCTGTCGAATGACAAGCTGATCGACGAACTCCGCAGTCCCAACCGCTGGCGCCGGCAAACGGCGCTGCGGATGCTGGGCGACCGCCAGGATCCTCAGCTGGTCGAGCCGCTGCAGGAGCATGTCCGCACCGAGACGGGCCAGTTCGCGCTCGAATGTTTATGGGCCCTGAATCTGAGCGGTGGTTTCGACGAAGCCTTCGCCCTGCAGACCCTCGGTCATAGTGACCCTTATGTCCGGGCATGGTCGATTCGCCTGTTGTGCGACGACGGCGAAATCTCGGCGGAAGCGGCCCGGCAGCTGGCCGAACTGGCGGCGACCGAGCCGCATGTGGAAGTCCGCAGCCAGCTGGCCTGTTCGGCCCGACGCTTGCCGGTTGACCAGACCTTGCCGCTACTGGCGGCGCTGCTTACCCGCAGCGAAGACGCCCGCGATCCGCACTTGCCGCTGCTGTTATGGTGGGCGGCCGAAGCCCATGCGGCCAAGGACGGCTCCGCGCTGGCGGACTTTGTCGCGAGCGACGCCGCCTTCTGGAAGCTGCCGCTGGTCCGCGAGGCGTTGCTGCCCCGGCTGATCCGGCGGTTCGCCATGTCGGGACGTCGGTCCGATCTGCTCATCTGCGCCCGACTGCTTGAAGCGGCCCCCGACGACGCCGGTCGTCAGCTGCTGATCACCAGCTTCGAAGAGGCCTTTGCGGGCCGCGCTCTGGCCGGCATTCCGACTCCGTTGGCCATCGCCCTGGCCAAAGCGGGCGGATCGTTGGCGCTCCGGTTGCGGCAGGGGGATGCGGAAGCAGTACAGGAAGCGCTCCTCCTCGCCGCCGATCCCAAGGCTCCGCTGAAAGAGCGGCTGACTTACGTGAACATCCTGGGCGAACTAAAGATCGAAGGCGCCTCGCCCGTGCTGCTGCGTATCGTGAGTGAAGAGAATCCCGAACCGCTGCAGACCGCCGCCCTGACGGCCCTCCAGCGGTACGATTCGCCCGAGATTGGCGAACAGGTAACAAAGCTCGCCCCCGGATTGTCCGGCGACACGTTTGCTGCGGCTTTGTCGCTGCTGGCCAGCCGGCCTGTCTGGTCAGCCCAGCTGGTCGGGGCGATTGAGCAGAAACAGATCGCGGTGGACCGGGCCTCGCCGGCGCTCGCCGCCCGTATGCAACTGCACGACGACAAGCAGCTGTCGGCGCGCATCCAGAAGTTATGGCCCAGCCTGGACCAGCCCGACGAAGCGGCCCAGGCGGCTCACCGAGCCGAGATAGAGCGGCTGACGGAGATCCTGGACGAGGCGGCCGGTAACCCGTACGACGGCAAGCCGCTGTTCCTGCAGCAGTGCGCCAAGTGCCACAAGCTGTTCGACCAGGGCGGCGAGATCGGCCCCGACCTGACCGTTTACCAGCGCACCGACCTCAAGCGAATCCTGGCGAACGTCGTCAACCCCAGCCTGGAAATTCGCGAAGGGTTTGAGACCTACGTCATTGCCACCGAAGACGGCCGGCGGCTCAGCGGCTTCATCGCGGAGCAGGATAACCAGGTGGTCGTAATCCGCGGCGTCGACGGGCAAAGCATCGTCGTACCGCGCGACAACATCGAAGAGATGCGGGCCATCCGGCAGTCGATCATGCCCGACGGCCTGACCAGCAAACTGACCAGTCAGCAGATCCGCGATCTGTTCGCCTACCTGCGTTCCACCCAGCCGCTGCCCTGATCGGCCGGACAGTCGCCCTTCACTCGGAACGCGAAATTGTTAACTAACGGAATTCGTCGGTCAGTCGTCGTTTGCTCCGCAAAAGAACGCGATCTTTCACAGCGTGAAAGTCGACTGTCCGGCGTCTGCTCTTCCTTGGAACGACACACCAGAATCCGGCAGTTATTCTCTTTAAATGGCTTCCGGGCCGGTCGCCGGTTCGCCCAGGCGAACCGCTTCGTGCAGCGGCATGACAAAGATCTTGCCGTCGCCAATGTTCCCTTCCGATCCGGTCCGGGCGGCGTCGCTGATGGTGCTGACGGCCCGTTCCAGGAAATCGTCGTTCACGGCGATTTCCAGTACGATTTTCCGGAGCAAATGGGTCTTGTATTCCAGGCCGCGGTACAAGGCCGTTTGCCCGCGCTGCCGACCATAACCCTGGGCGTCGCAGACCGAAAGTCGCTCGACCCCGATCTTGGCGAGGGCTTCCTTCACCGCGCGAAGTTTCGTTGGCTGGATAATCGCCAGAATCATTTTCATAGAGGAAGTTCCCGCGTCCCAGGAAATAAAGAAGCTGTTCTGGTCAGCCTTAACGGCGATAGCATAACCTCAAACCCCGCAGGCCAAAACCCAAACGGCCTAAGCCAGTCGGGCGGCCGGCGTGTACTGGCGAAGCTGTGCCGTCATGTCACGGGCGGCGGCGGCGATCGCTTCCCGCCAGCGACCCTGGCCGAACTGCTCGCGGTACGGTCCGCGTTCGTAAGCAAAGATAATCCCGCGGGAACTGTTGACGATCGCTCCCAGTCCTTGCTCATCAAAGGCCCCCGCCACTTCCACCGCGCCGGCGCCCTGCGCGCCGAACCCGGGCACCAGGAACCAGGTGTGGGGCATCGCCTGGCGCAGCTCCACCAACTGTTCCGGCCAGGTGGCTCCGGCGACCGCTCCGACCGCACCGTAGCCGCATTCCCCGGCCGACTCTGCTGCCAACTTTTCCACCAGGGCCGCCACGCAGCGATACAAGGGCTGGCCGTCAATCAGCAGATCCTGGAACGTCTTGCCGCCGGGGTTCGAGGTTTTCACCAGCACAAACACGCCCGCTTCCTGGGCGACCGCCTCCTGGGCGAACGGCTCCAGGCTATCGTCTCCCAGATAAGGGCTGACGGTCAATGCGTCCCCTTGCCAGGCGGACGACGCTCCCAGATACGCTTTGGCGTAAGCCGTGGCGGTGGAGCCGATGTCGTTCCGCTTGCCGTCGAGGATCACCAGCAAGTCGCGCTGCCTGGCATAGGCGACGACCGCATGGAGGGCCGCCAGGCCGTCCGGCCCCAGCTCCTCAAAAAACGCCATTTGGGGCTTCACCACGGCGACCTGATCGGCCACTGCGTCGATCACCGCGCAGCAGAATTCCCGATACGCGGCCGCTTCGCCATCGGCCGCCGCCAGTTCGCGCAGTTCGTCGGGCAGATTCGCCAGGCGAGGATCCAGTCCCACCAGGACCGGAGTTCCCCGTTCTTTTACGGCTTGGGCTAAGCGATCGGCAAAATGCATGGCAATCCCTGTGAGACAAAAAGCAGAAATCAGGACATGGGAGTCGTCGCTCCCGGCCAGATCCCGCCATGATCGGGTGGACGGGTTTCTCCCGTTTTAGCGCCAGGCCGCGAATCTCACCAGACGGGAAGAGAAATTTCCCGTCGCCCTGGCTGACGTCCTGATCGGCCAGGCGACGCGCACGCGGCCCCCCAGGCGGTGTTTTTCTGCCTGAAGGGATCGTCGCCGGGCGAGTTGCGATCCGGGAATCGGAACAGGTATGGTTGAACGGGGCGTAAAAAATCAATACGATGCGACAGTCAGACGCGGCGGCCTTTTCTTTCCATTCCCCAGGCCAAAATCTCTGCGTCGGTTCCTTCCCCAGGTTCCCTCTTCCCAAAGCCTTTACGCATGAAACCGACGAAATTCGGCAAGCAGTTCGCCGCGTTTTATGAAATGGCCCTGCAGCTGGCGGTAAAAGCAGAGGCCGATGGCGTAATTGTCATGGTGGACCAGCCCACGGAGTGGGAGCATCTGGTGGAGCGTTCGAACGGGCAAAGAATCATTATCGCCGCCGACGGGCAGGAACAAATGGCCGGCGCCAGCGAAGCCGGTCTGCCGACGATCGAGCTCGACATGGACGACTCGCCGATGGCCGAACGGGTGACCCAGGCCCTGATCGAAGCGGTCGCGGATGAGTTTGTGCCGGCCGGTTCCAGCGTGGTCGCCGTGTACAGCGGATTCGAGCTGGGCAAGATCGACTCGGTCAGCTTCGTGCGGTTGCATGAGCATCTGGGCCGGCTCACTTCCCGCGATCTGCAGAAAATTGAAACCCACGTCCCGCTGGATACGCTCAAAACGATCGTCGACCTGGCCGTGGAAATCGGCCGCGAAGGACGCGAAGGGAAACCGGTCGGCACGATGCTGGTCGTCGGCGACGTCCGTAAAGTGATGATGCAAAGCCACGAAGCGGTCTGGGATCCCGTGCGGGGCTACAACCGGAAAGAGCGGAACCTGCACGAAACGCGAAACCGCGATGCGGTCAAAGAGATCGCCCAGCTGGATGGTGCCTTTGTGATCTCGGCCGACGGCACTGTCGAAGCCAGCTGCCGGATTATCGACACCTCGCCGGTTGAGTTAACGCTTACCAAGGGGCTGGGCTCCCGGCACTGGGCGGCCGCCGCCATCAGCAAGAATACCAAAGCCATCGCCATTGTCGTCAGCGAATCGAACGGCACTGTCCGCATTTTCCAGGACGGCGAAGTGATCCTGCGCATCGAACCGCTCCGCCGACCGATGCGTTGGCGCGGCTTCGACTCCGACGCCCCGCAAAACGAAGGCGGCGTCAAATCCAGTTAGGGAGATGGCGATGGGATGGGCAACGTCTACTCGAGCGTGTCCTGCATCACGGCGAACAGCTCCTGTACGGCGGTGATCATTTTGCCCATGTCGAGCTTGCCGTCGGGGTTGTTGCAGTTGGCGTGGAACGTGTACCAGCGTCCGTTGCGATGCTGCAGCAACCAGTTGCCGGCCAGCAGCTGATCTTCGGAACCGCCTTTGAAACCGACGTACGTCCAGACGGCCGGGTCGTACTGCAGTTTGGGGTCGACCGTCAGAATTGCCCGCACGGGGGCGGCTGGCTGGTCGGCTTCGGTGTGCAGTTTGATCCAGGTTAGCGCCCGGGCCATGTCGAGCGGCGTGGCGAACCATTCGGCCAGATTGTAGGCCGTGGTGTCAAAATCGAGCTTGTCATAATCCGGTCGCATCGCGTCCCATTGCGTCAGGAACTGCCGTTTGCCGGCCAGGTCGAGCGTCTGGTACTTTTTGCCCGGCATCCCCTGGGCCCGGTCGCGGAGCATGGTCATTTCCCGCGTTTCCAAAAGGGGAATGTTCCACTCCGGCTGGCGGTGTCCCATTTTCACCATCTGGGCTTCGATCGTCTCTCGTCCCAGCAGGTGAATCAGGTGGTCGGTG
Source organism: Lignipirellula cremea (assembly GCF_007751035.1). Classification (NCBI taxonomy): domain Bacteria; kingdom Pseudomonadati; phylum Planctomycetota; class Planctomycetia; order Pirellulales; family Pirellulaceae; genus Lignipirellula; species Lignipirellula cremea. Next base: position 1,994,239 of record NZ_CP036433.1, read on the forward strand.
GCGGTGTTATCGCTGATCGAGATCATCTTGAGAGCAAAGGTGTGCAGCGTGACGGGCGAGCCCATCGGCCACCCGGCCATTTCACTATGGGGCGGTCCGATCCAGTCGGCCTGCAGTGTTTTGACGTCGGCCAGTCGCCGTTGCTCGTCGTTCACCTGCTGGGTCAGCGTTCCCAGGATGAACAGCTTGAAGCCCGATCCAATGGCGAAGCGGTCGTTCTCACGCAGGCCATACAGCAGTTTTGGCCCGGCGGGGGTCACTTCGGTAAAAGCGAATGCCTTCTCACCCGGCAGCTGGGCCAGGGCTTCGCGAGCCGCTTTATCGACGCGGGCCGTTTCGGCGGCGGGAGCCGCTTTTGCCGCCGGCGGAGCACCGAACATCATCCCCATCGCGAGCAGGGTAGCCGTAGAAACCATCATCAAGCACCTCATCCAGAAACAAAAAGCGGCGAATTCTGCACCAGGTAAACCCTAGCATTCCGGCGCGTCGGAACGCGGCATTAAAGGGGGCGTTTGTTCGGGGAAAGGAGAAAGAAGTCGTAGACCGTTCAAACAAGCGTGGATTGCTCGATCTGCAGGATGGTCGCTTTGCGGGTCTCGCCGTTCCAGGTGAGCTCGACCTGGTCGTCGACTTCGGCGGCCAGCAGCCCGGCGCCAGACGGATCGCCGGCCGAAACCAGCCCGCCCAGCTGGTCGAAGATATCGGCCGTCAGCAGCAGCGTGTAATGCCGGGCCGGGTCGTCCTCGAAGGACACCACCACGCGGTCGCCAATCTGCACGCTTCGCTGCGGCGGCGTCGGCAGGCCAGGGGTCGGCTGTTCCTCGTCCCGTTCGGGCTCGGCCGGGTCGCGTTTCGCCCCTTCCCGTGCGGGCATTTCCGGCAAGAGGACGCGATGCTCGGTGTACGCCCGCGGCGCGGAAGCGGCGCCCAGCGGCCTGATTTCGGCCGCCGCCAGGGTCCGGGTCAGGTCCGCCAGGCAGGCCTTGGGATCGAGCGCATAACTGGCGGCCCAGCATCGCCAGAAACGCCAGCCGGCCCGCTCCAGCACCTTTTGCCGGTTCCAGTCTTCCAGCCAGGCGTCGGCCGTCTGCCGGGTGTCGCCATCGAGTTCAATCGCCAGACGCCGGTCGTTTTCTCCTTCGACCACCAGATCAATGCGGAACCGGCCCACCTCCACATGCGGCGTCGCCCGATAACCCAGCTTTGTGAGATGCCGGAAAAAGTCCCGCTCCAGAGGCGTCTCGCAGCGTTCGATCAGGCTCTGCGAAGCATCCGGCGCCTGGGGCATCGGGTGCAGAAAGTGCTCGATCACCTTCCGTTTGAGATCGCGCGGACTCGACAGATCTTCCGGCTGGACGGAGCGATACAGGTACATCCGATCACGGGCGCGGCTCAGGGCCACATTAAAACGCTGGTCGTACAGCCAGCCGGTCTGGGCCCGGCACTGCGCGCGGCTGGCGACCATCGACAGGAACATGATGTCCCGCTCTTTCCCCTGGAAGGCGGCCGCATTCCCGCAAGCGATCCGATGCTGCACGTACTTGTCCTCGCCAATCCGCTCCAGCAGCCGGTTCTGGATCAACTCGGCCTGCTGGTCGCCAATCAGCGAGATCACGCCCATGCTGCGATTCTGAAAGGCCGGATCCTTGGTCAGCAACTCAATCTCATCGACGATCGCTTCCACCTCGGCGAGGTTCACCTTGTGCGCATCACGCTCGCCATGCGGCAGGTACACATCGACCAGCGGCGGGTCGATCCGCTCCGACGCTTTCGGAATCCGCAGGGCGTGGATCTCTTTACTGTAGAACTGGAAGCTGAAACGGATGATCGGCTCGACGCAGCGGAAATGCTCGTTCAGCATGATCTTGTCGCCGGGGAACACGGCCGAGGCCAGGTCGTACAGCGATCCGCCCGGCGCCAGCTGCGAAGCAAACGGCTGTCCCTGCAGAAAGCGACGCCGCAGCTGGTTAACCTTCCGCTCCTCGACGGCGACTGCCTCGGGACTGACCTGCCGGTCATCGCCGACGATCAACGTTTTCTTCGCCCTCAGCAGGGCCGGCAGCGCTCGGGCGTCGGACTGGGAAGCCTCGTCGACAATCACCAGATCAAAGCCGCCCAGCCGGGCCGGCAAGGATTCCGACACCCGCCACGTCGGCATGATCCAGCAGGGGACGGCCTCCATGCACTGCAGCATCGCCTTGCGAGCATCGCCGCGGAACCGCCGGGCGCGGATCCCCGTGCCGGCGCCAATTTTGCGCACCGCCGTGACGAATGTGGTTAGCGCTGACAGCCGGGCTTTCGTCATCCGCTCGAACAGCCCCAGGTAGGTCCGCAGTCGCACGACCTCGAGCATCGCCTTGGACAGGTCCTGCTCTGTTTGCAGTCGTTCGGCCGAGAGTTGCGTGAGCTGCTCGCGACTATCGAGGGCGACCAGCCGCGTCTCCAGCCGCTTCATCCGCCAGGACGCCTGCCAGTCCAGCGGCGTGACGGGATCGGCCTCAAGCGTGGCGGGCGTTTCCCTCAGCCGGTCCGCCCACAACGGCGCGCCCGACGCTTGCACCTGCTGGGCGGCGGAGTCCACCGTATCCAGCGGCCCGCGCTGTTCGTGCAGGCGGGCCAGCTCCCGCAGCAGGCTCCGCCAGGCGTCGCCCAGTTCGGCCTCTTCGATCGACTCGTCGCCGACGGAAGTCCGCAGGAACTCCTGCATCTGCTCCACGATCGGCCCGGTCGAACGTGACAGCGTTTCCAGACCCTGCTCAATGCTGGAGCGGGCGCTGCTGAGTTTCACCCGGGCGAGGTTCGTCTCGACCGCCTGGATCGCCGCCCGTACGCCGTCGCGGGTCGCCAGCTGGGCGGGTGAGAATCCTTGCGGGAACAGGAGGGTCGTCTGCTGGAGGACGTCCTTCTCAAACGTTGTCGCCGTCTTCTGCACGTCGACCAGCCAGGGCAGCGTACGTCCCAGCCAGGCCTGGATTTCGGCCTGATCGGCGGGAGCGGAGGGCAAGCGGAAATCGGCGGCGAGGTTATTCCAGCGAGCCGCGCAAGCAGTCAAGCATTCCTGGTAGTCCGCGTACTGTTTCACCTGTTCCCAGTCGAGCGCCGATTTGGGCGGACGTCCGTTCACTCGGATCTGGTCGAGCATTGCCTGGTCGCGCCCCCGCCAGAATGCCCATGCGGGAATCGCTGCTTTCCCCTGCTGGGCCCGTTCCACGGCGTGGAGCAGTTCGGGGCGGTGTTCGCCGGCCTCCGGAATCTGGACCGGTTGCCGCAGGAAATGGGCCCGCGTTTTGGCCGCCTCCTGCATCGCTTCCAGCAACGCATCCAGGGCGCCCTGTTCGGCTGATCCTTCCCGCCACACTTCGAACAGCCGCTCCAGCCAGGGCGTTTCCGCCAGCAGGGTCTGCGTTTCGGCCCATTGCCGCAGGTTCTGTCGCAGCTCTTCGGCCCGCAAAATGGCGTTGTCGGGACGGGTCGACAGGACGGGCGTGTTGTCTTGTGCGACCTGCCGTTCAATCTGGCTGGCGCGCAGCAGGTCGCGATGGACGGCGTCAATCGTGGCGGCGGTCGGCAACTCCTGCACTCGCGGCAAACGCCGATCGAGATACGCCAGATCCTCGCCCAGGTTCTGGCGGGCCGTCCGGGCGGCCGTAATCTGTTCATCGGTGACTTCCGGCGCCTCGACCACGGGATCGGTCAGCCACGCATGCTGCCGCCGTTCGGCCGCAACCTGGACGGCGAGTTCGGCCGGCATCCGGTCGGGGGCTCCGGCCAGGTCGGCATCGACGGCTTCCAGCTGGCGCCGGGCCAGTTCGACGATCGCCGCGTCGAGGGAGTTCCGCTCTTCGCGCAGCCGCCGGACTTCCTGCGTTTTCCTTACCAGATCCCGTTTGATCTGCTTGTGGTCCTTGCTGACGATATCGTCGGCGATAAAGGTCACGGCCTGTTCCAGCTGTTTCAGGCCGTTTCGCTCCGTCGTCAGCAGGCTGATCGTCAGATCGCGAACCGCAGCCGGGATCTGTTCACGCAGCACCTGCAGGGCCGACTCCCCTTTGCTGACCACCAGCACGCTGCGGCCGGTCGCCAGGTAATGGCAAACAATGTTGGCGATCGTATGCGTTTTCCCCGTGCCGGGCGGGCCCTGCACCACGACGCCGTCGCGTGTGTGCAGCCGCTGGATGATTTCCACCTGGGCTTCGTTGCTGGCTTTGGGGAAATAGATTTCGTCGGGGGAAAGCGGCCGCGGTTCACTGCCGGCCGTTTCTTCGTCCGGCGTTTCGGCGGCGGGATCAAAGCCGCCGAGCAGATCGAAATCGACGTCAAAAGCCTGCTCTTCCGACGGCGGCGACACCAGGCTGCGGCCCGACGGCGGCAGGTCGGCCTCGTCCGTATCAGCCACCACCTGCTGCAGGCGGTGCAGATCCTGAACGACAAAGTTGCCCGTCTGCGGCCGGGCGTACAGCGCCCAGGTGTCAAGGATTGTCAGTCGCGCCGAAATCTCGGGCGGCGTGCGTCCGCCCTGCGGATCGGCGTAGTCGACCAGGTACGCTCCGCTGGAAGCGAGCTGGGCGGCTGCTTTCTTCAGCAAAGGCGCCAGGGGCTCGAGGGAAAACGGCGTGAGCTCGATCGCCTCTTCGTCCTCGTTCTCGGCTTGCGCGGCCAGCCAGGCGATCGCTTCCTGCTCAAAGCGGTCGGCGCCCTGCACATCGAGATCCAGGAACGGTTTCAGGTAGAGCTGCGGCTCCGCTTCGCGCGGCCGGACGAGCAGCGCATGGGAGTCGGGATCGATGATCGTCTCGACGGGGAGTTCGACCAGGGGATGCTCGACCGTGCGTCCGTCGGATTTCCAAAGAGCCAGGCCGACGCCGACCACGAACTCCAGCGGCACATCGGCGCCGCCGGCATCGATCGACTGCACGGCCCGGAACAGCTTCTCATAAATGCGGATCGTTTCCCGCCGGGGAAGCTCGCGGGTCGACCAGTCCCGCCAGGGACCGGCCAGATACGATTCCAGCTCGGCCTGGTCGGTGGGAAACCGAGCGAGCTGCAGGTGCGCCTGGAGCAGATCCGGGTCGTCGGCGGCGGGGGCGAGGTCGTCATCTTCGATCTGCCCCTGGCGGACCAGGCGATCGGCCTCGGCTTGCGTGAGCTGGGCCAGTCGCATGGCGGCCGGTTCCGGGGCGGTGGTGGGATCGTCGGCCACTTCCAGCCAGTCGGCGATTCCGACAGGCGGCGCCGGCGGTTCTTCCCGATGCAAGCGATCCAGGCGAATCCAGACCGGCGCGTCGCCGTCGTCGGTGTCCAGCGTTACGCCGACGCGGCCCCGCAGTTGATGCTCGAACATCGAGAATTCTCGATACGTCCGCACCGAATACGCCTGGCGCCGGGCCCCAGGCGTCAGTCGAGCGAGCTCTTCAATGTACTGAAGTAATTCGATGAGCCGCGTTTTCAAGTCCGACATAGCCAGCCGCCAGCTTCCTGCAGGAGATGTTGCCGCCGCCGCGAGACGCCCGCCGCGAGGAAATCTTTCTACTGTTATACGCGTCTGTCCACCTGACGCGACACGCAGCGTAGCGACCCTGGCGCCAGATCGCCAGCCTTCTCGACCGGCCATGTCGCCTGGAGAAACCGCCGGGGTCCGCTAATGTTTTCCGGTCGGAGGATCAGGAGCGACAGGTGCGAATATTAGGGCGATAATGCCCGCCGACCGGCCAATGGTTGGCAGCCAGGCTGCCGCGCACTGGGGGGAGAAGGGGCAGGGACGGACCTCTGTCTGATTCGTCGTCCGTTGTTTGAGGGATGGGGCGACAATGAAAAAGCGATTCCCAGAGCGGTTGCTTGCTGAAATCGCGTCTCTCTTTTTTCCTCCCTCAGGTCCGCTCTGAAGAGAGCTTGTCTCGTTAGTAAATTATTCTAAAGGCAATTTGTAAAACAACTTAAATAGATCTAGACTTCTACTGGAGTCGCTCTATGATACCAACCGAAAAGGGAACTTGTGGCGATCATTCCGGTCGTAGCGACAGATTCTCGTGTCGCTCAAAGTAGTTTTTTTGTAGAGTCAGGTTTCCCCACAGACGGGGAGATCGTCCGGCAAGTTTGCTTGCACACAACAAGAACCGGCCGTCGTTACCTTTGGGGCAGGGCGCGCCGTTTGCACTACTTATCCCAGCATCTGGTCAGATGGAATCGAAGAAAGGACTGATGATGAGCAAGTTAATCGACAAAATGAATGAGATTCTGCGTCACGAGTGGACGGGGGTCGCGCAGTACTCGCAGGCCGGATTTGTGATTTCCGGTCACTGGCGTCAGGTTTTCGCCGAAATGTTTTTCGACTCGGCCGAAGAGTCGTTCGGTCACGCCAAACTGGTCGGCGAGAAAATCTCCGCCCTGGGCTCCGTGCCGACTGTGGAGCGGAACGCCGTCAAGCAGTCGCAGAACCTGGACGAAATCCTGCAGTTCAGCCTGGAATTTGAACAGAAAGCCGTCGAATACTATTCGGCCGCCATCGGCCTGGCCGAAGAAATGGGCGACCGGGCCCTGGTGATCTTCCTGGAAGACATCCTGAAAGAAGAGCAGGAAGGCGTCGACGAAATCACCAAGCTGATGCGCGACAAGATCGCCTCCGGCAGCGGCAAAAAAGGCGCGACCAAAGCGGGCTAGTGCCGCGTCAAGGCAAAGAGTTCGGGTTCTTCCAATTAGTTGTTTTGGCGATAGCCACGGTTAACTAAAAGGAATAGCGGCTCGCGCGAAAATGGCCAAACCTGAAATGGAAACTTGACGCACCACTAGTGCCGGCCAGGCACTCGCCATGTGAACGGGCCTGGGAGCCCGTTCCCCCTGCGAGCAACGGTTGCCCAAAAGTACTGGCGCAATCATCACCGCTCAAAAAATGAAGGCGACCTGCTGCAGGTCGCCTTTTTTATTGGATAATGGGGATCTCGCGTCGACAGTTTGTCAGAGAGAAGCCTTGGGACCTGAGGGATGGCTCAGGCCGAATCGGCGCGAACGATCCGCGGTTCCCAGGACGAAGCCTTCGGCAAACGGCCGAACGACTGCGGCAATCGCTGCCGGTTGTTGTTGACTCCGCTGCTGACGCCCAGGGTGGCCTTGAGAGCCGCCACCTGGTCGGATTCCAGGCGAATGCTGTTCTGCGTGAACCATTCCACGCCATCGCCGCCCCAGGATTGCTGCCGCAATTCCATGTGGGAACCGTCGTCGGTCTGCACCAGCATCACCACCAGTCGGGCCGAGGAGTCGCCCGGGATAGTCGACAGAATCGTTTCAGATAGAGTCATTAAGCTGTGAGGGATTGGGGGAGGATCAGGGGTGGGCTTAATTGAAACTGAATCTCAACATCGGTGTTCATTCTATTTCTTCAGGGATCTGTGTCAAGAGAAATTCCAAGCCCTTTACGCGCCGGCTTAGCCCGTCCAGTCAGGGACCGGCCGTCCTCGATCTCCGTTGCTGAACTTGCCAGAGATTGGCCGCTGCTGGCCTGGCCCAGAACACTCCGTCTCACGTCTTGCGAGTTCGGCTACAAGCTGGCGCCGTGCGATGTTTTTGGGACGCTACCTCGTCAACTTTGCTCGCAGCCGGTAGCATCAATTGGCTAGTTTTTCTTCCCGGCGAAATTCTGAACAGCAGAGGTTGAGGCGATGCGGATTGTGCTTTGTTATCCGGTAGAACAGCGACACCTGGATCTGATTGCGGCCGTCGCTCCTGACGCCGAGATTGTCGACGCCGGACAGGAACGCATCGCGGCCGAGTTGCCCAGCGCGGACATCTTTTGCGGCCACGCCAAAGTTCCCGTGCCGTGGGACGAGGTTGTCGACGAGGGACGCCTGCAGTGGATCCAGTCCTCGGCCGCTGGCCTGGACCATTGCCTGACCCCGTCGGTGATCGGTTCCGAAATCATCGTCACTAGCGCCTCGGGGCTCTTTGCCGATCAGGTGGCCGAACAGACGCTGGCCTTGCTGCTGGGGCTGTTGCGGGGTCTTCCCGTGTTCTTCCGGGCCGCCCAGAAACGGGAGTTCATTCGCCGGCCCACCGGCGATCTGCACGGCAAGACGATCGGCATCGTCGGACTGGGCGGCAATGGCCGCCGCCTGGTCGAAGTGCTGGCCCCGTTCCGCACACGTATCCTGGCGACCGACTACTTTCCGGTGAATAAACCGGCAGGAGTGGAAGAGCTATGGCCGGCCGACCAGTTGCACCACCTGCTGCCGCTGGTCGATGTGTTGATCCTGTGCGTTCCGCTGAACGGACAGACCCGCGGCATGATCGGCGCCGAAGAGCTGGAACTGATGAGGCCAGGCTCGTTGCTCATTAATGTGGCCCGCGGTCCGGTCGTGCTGGAAACCGATCTGGTCGACGCCCTGGAAGACGGCCGTCTGGCGGGAGCCGGACTGGACGTGACCGAAGTCGAACCGCTGGCGGAAACCAGTCGCCTGTGGGACATGCCGCAGGTGATCATCACGCCGCACGTTGGCGCCCAATCGGCCCGCCGGTACGACGACGCCACGAACTTTTTCTGCCAGAACCTGCAGCGTTTTCGGGCCGGCGATTCGCTGCTCAACCTGGTGGATAAGAAGCTGGGTTTTCCGGCTCGATTGCAGGAGTAGATAGAAAGTAAAAGGAAGAAGAGGGATTCACCGCAGTGACTGCCGAAGATGGGGCTCCGGGCGGTGGATTCTTTTTTGAGGGAAGTGGTCGCAGCAGATTTGTTTTGATGGGACTGGCGATACCGACAGAAATAACCCTGCTGATGCCTTCGCACCGCAAGCAACATGGCGTGCACTACACGCCGCCGGAACTGGCCCGCTTTCTGGCCGCGGCCGTGATCCGCAGGGCCGTCTTTCCCGCGGGACCGGTGCGGGTGCTGGACCCGGCTTGCGGCGACGGGGGGTTGCTGCTGGCGATGTTCTCGCAGCTTCCGCCTGGCGTGCGGAAGCGGGTGATGTTGATCGGCTGTGAGACTGACCCGCTTGCGCTGGAAGCGGCGCAAGACCGACTGGCAGTCGTCCCGGCCAGCCAGCGGATGCTGCAGCTGCAGGACTTCCTGGCGGCGGAAGCCATGGAGCCCGTCGATGCGGTCATCGCTAACCCGCCTTATGTTCGCACCCAGGTGCTGGGAGCGGCCAGGGCGCAGGCGTTGTCGCAGCGGTATCGGCTTTCTGGACGGGTCGATCTGTACCAGGCTTTCGGCATGGCGATCGCCGCCGCGCTGCGGCCCGGCGGCGTGCTGGGGCTGCTGACGTCGAATCGCTTTCTGACGATCCAGTCGGGCGAACCGCTTCGGCGGCTGCTGCAGAGCCAGTTCTTGCTGAAGGAGATCGTCGACCTGGGCGATACGCGACTGTTCCAGGCGGCCGTCCTGCCGGTTATTGTGCTGGGGACAAAGCGGGCCGAACGGACGCACCGTTCCACGGACCAGACGCCGCCTGCTTCCCGTTCGCCTGGTCCGACCTGTGCCTTTACCCGAGTGTACGCCGCGCGGGACGCTGGGCCGGTCGCTGGGCCGGAGGCGGATCGCCCCTCGATCCTGGAGGCGGTGAGCTTGCCAGAAATGGCCGGCGTGGTGCATACCCAGAGCGGTCCCTTCTGTGTGGAACGCGGCCAGTTGCTGGCCGAGTCCGAGGGATCGATCTGGACGCTGGCCACGGCCGCTTCCCGGCGCTGGCTGGAAAAGGTGAGATCCCACCAGGACGGCGTGTTTGGCGACAAAGCCCAGGTGCGGGTCGGCATCAAAACGACAGCCGACGACATCTTCCTGCATCGCTGGCGCCAGCTGCCGCCTGACGAACAGCCCGAGGCCGAACTGCTTCGTCCTTTACTCACACACGACCAGGCCGTCCGCTGGCGCCGGGCCAATGATCCTGCCAGCAACCCCTCCGGCGAGTCGACGGTCGATGGCGACAGACCAGCGACAACTCCGCCGCAAGTACTCTACCCTTACTTGCCGGATGCATTTCCGCGACAACCGGTCGACCTGCGGCAGTTCCCTCGGGCGGAGCAGTATCTGCTGTCCCACCAGGAACGTCTGCGGGGGCGCACCTATGTGCAACAGGCGGGACGGGAGTGGTTCGAAATTTGGGTCCCACAGCAGCCGACCGCCTGGGCGCTGCCGAAGATTGTGTATCCCGACATTTCCGAAACGCCCCGATTCTGGCTGGATCGATCGGGTGCGGTCGTCAACGGAGATTGCTACTGGATCACGTTGCGGCCGGAAATCGATCCCGTCTGGCTGCATCTGTTGCTGGCGATTGCGAACTCGACGTTGATTACCCAGTATTACGACACGGTCTTCCACAACAAGCTCTATGCGGGCCGGCGCCGTTTCATGACGCAGTACGTGCGACAGTTCCCCACGCCGTCGCTTGACGCTGCGACCGCCCAGGAGATCGACGAGCGGGTGCGACAACTGCTGGCGGGCGAAGCCACGGTGGAGCAGGAAGGCAATCTGGAAGCGGAACTGGATCGGCTGGTGTGGCAGGCGTTCGGCTTGCTGCGGGAGTACGACTCGCCGGGAACGGACGCCTGCAGTTAAAGCAGCCAGATTCTTGCCTTCCTGCTTCGGGCCGTGTTGAACGGGCAGGGGGGCCGATTCGTGACATTCTTTCGGGCGGGAAGGATACTGTCAGATAGGCCCTGCTAGCCCGCTGGCGCCGGCAAAGTTTTCCCCGTTCAGGTATTCCTTAACAAAAAGTTGAAGAAATTGGTTGATCGCGTTGAAGTCACGCATTCTTCATAACCGATACCAATTACCACCTGACATTCCTGGAAGGGCTTGTGTGCTTTTCCTTTTGGGTCGAACTTTGCAACTGCGGAGGAAGAAACCTCATGGCCAACAGCAAGCTGCGAATTTATTACGGACCCGAGGACGAGGTCGCGCCCTCCTCGATTCCCGCCCAGGCCCCCTGCCATGTGACCATCTCGGCAGGCGAGTTTGTTTCCCTGCTGAAAGAAGCCGTCCAGGCGAATCGAACCTGGCTGCGTGATTTTGAACAGGACGACATCACGCTGACCAGCGACCTGTACCAGGTGCTGCAGGCCCATCGCCGGATGCATCGTCCTTCGGCTTAGCCCTCGGACCGGTCCGCAGAAGACAACAGGCGTCTTCCGCCAGGGCAGGCGGGAGGAACGCTTACGGCTGTTCGGGTGGGCGGCCGTTTTCTTCTTGTTGCGGCGACAGCCAGTCGACGACCTGGTCGACGATCCACCACTGGATCACCAGCATGCCAATCGGCATCAGGAACAGCACAAAGCCATGCAGGCGTTCATCAGCCAGCAGCGTGCTGCGCAGCGCGGACACGGCGACCATCGCCACCATGCCGTTGAGCAGCAACGCGCAACACATGAACAGGCAGGTCAGCAGCACGAAACCGCAGCCATCGCCGCGGAATCTTCGGCTTTTTTTCGCCATGCGCGTTTTCCCCAGGAAGACCTGCGAAACCTTAAATCAGCGGCATGACGATCGAGAGCAGGACCGTCACCCCAAAGCTGGTGAGGGCCAGAATGACCAGCATCACGCTCCAGGACTTGAGCGCTTCCACCTCGGTCAGACCGCCCATTTTGGCGAAGATCCAGAAACCGCTGTCGTTCATCCAGGAACCCATCAGCGAGCCGGCGCCGATCGCCGTCGCCAGGTAAACCGCGTTGAAGTCGAGCGTCTGGTCGGCAATGATGGCCGCCAGCATACTGGAACCGACGATCATCGCAATCGTACTGGAGCCCTGGGCGATTTTCAGCACGCTGGCGATCAGGAAGCCCAGGAACAAAAAGGCCAGCCCCGTCTGCTTGGCGTCGCCGATGCCGGCGAACAGCTCTTTAATGGCGGGCCCGACTTCCGCCGCGGTCAACATGGCGCCGAATGCTCCGCCGCCGGCCGTAATGAGGATGATCACGCCGCCGCTCATCAGGGCGATTTCCACCGCCTTGGACAACTCCGTCCGGGACAGCCCGCGCTGCGAAACCAGCGTCAACATGGCGACAATCGTTGACAGCAGCAGCGCCAGGTTGGCGTTGCCGAACAGATCGCTCCAGTTGGCCGCATTCCGCATGGGCGTGTCCCACTGGTGGAATTTAATGGCGCCTGCTTCGGTGACGGCGACACCGTCGTTGACCGCAAAGGCCGATTCTAACGCGGCCCGGTTGCGGCGTTCGACCAGGCTTTTCTTCATCCGTTCCGTACTGGCGCTGGTCAGCGATTTGGCGGCGGAAGTTAGCGGCACGCCAAAGAAAGAAGGACCGTCGTAAAAGTTGCGATCGGCCAGCACCAGGTTAATGGCGCCGACGACCTGCTCGCGCTGTTCGTCCGATAGTTCGCCGTCTCCCAGCAACAGGTCGGCAGCCGAAGGACCGGCCGGCTTGTCGGCAGCGGTTTCGTCAGACGCTTCGCCTTCGGCCGGCTTGTCGGCGGCGGGAGCGGAGCCGGTCGAGAGCGGGGCAGTCAGCGGCTTCTGGCTGAGCAGACGCTTGCTGGGATTCGGCCCCTCGGCGGCGTACTGTTCACGCAGGTCCTGGCGGAATTCGGTCCATTCGACGTCGCTCACGGTGAGCAGGGCTTTATGTTCGGCGTCGGCGATCGTGGTCAGCACGGTGCTCGTCGAGATCAGCACGACCGGCAACAGCACTGGCATGAGGGCCAGCCACAGCGACGGCAATTCGGAATCTTCTAGCGGCTCCGGTTCCGGCGCTCCTTCCAGCTGTCGCATCGGCGTTTGCATCCAGCGCTGGGCGATGCTGGCGTACGCCAGGCCGGCCAGGGCGGCCGGGAAGGCGACCAGAGCGCCGATCATGATCATCAGACCGACTTCGATCCCCAGGTTATCCGCCATCAGCAGCGGACCCGGGGTCGGCGGCACCAGCGTATGGGTAATGGCCCCGCCGGCTCCAATCGCCAGGATGTATTTCAGATAGTCTTTCGCCGTTTTCCGGTGCAGCGACCGGGCCAGCGGCACCAGCAGATAAAACACGGTGTCAAAGAAGACCGGCACGGCCAGCACAAAACCGCTGCCCAGCAGGGCGACCGGCGCCCGTTTCTCGCCAAACACGCTCAGGAACGCACGCACGATCCGGTCGGCCGAACCGCTATCGAGCATGCACTTGCCGATCACCGCCGCCATGGCAATGACAATCCCGATCCCGCCGGCCGAAGAGCCAAAAGCAGCCGCCACCCGGCTGATCTTCTCGCTGATATCTCCCGGCGCCAGCAGGCTGACCACCATCGCCGCCGAGATGAGCGCGATAAAGGCGTTGACCTTGAAGACAATAATCAATCCCAGCACCACGGCCACGCCGATGCCCAGGATGACGAGCGGCCAGACGACCGTCTCCATGTAGGCAGCGGCCTTATTCACGGCGGCCAGATCTTCCGCCGACTTGCCGTCGGCAATCAGGCCCTCGGCGGAAACGTCGCCCGTGGTCGTTCCGTCGGCCGATGCGTCCGCGGGGTTGGCAGCAGTTCCGTCCGGCGCGACGGCCGCCGGCGCAAGGCGCGGGGCGGCGTCCTCGTTCTGGGCAAAACTGGGGCGCAACAACCAGGAAAAACCGGCTGCAGTCAAAAACAGTATCACCAGTAGCCGCGAAGGCGAAGCAGAAGATGCATTCATGAGCAGAAACAGCTGAAAATTCGCTAGGGAGAAAGTGAGAAAAGCAGAGTCATCCCGGTGGGAATTGAGCAGCATGGCATACGCCGATGGCGTCTGCAAGTCGGTCGCACCGCTGGGTCTGGCCAGATTCCAAGAGGTTTCAGCCGGAATCAGACACCCACTTTGTGGCCTACATCCGGCTCGACGCCAGAAGAGGGCTGGTCGTCAGAAGAGGGCTGGGCGTCAGGCACCCCCACGTGGGGTTCGACGCCTGCCGACGACATTAGATACCCTTTTTTGGGGCGTTACTCGCTTATTCGCGATGTCCTGTTCACCCGATTACCCGATGCGGTCGACAGAACCGGCTTGGAGGATTCAACCGGGTGGGTGTCTGGAAGACGCCTTCTGGAAGACGCCTCGGGAAGACGTCAATCATCCGCCGCCAAGCCTGCCGGAACGTATCCGTCGACCATGGGGATTTCGACCAGCGTCTCGTCTGGGACGATGGGCACTGATCGATTGCACGTCGGGCTGACTGGCTGGCTGCCAACGATTTACTCTTGATTCTCACGAATCAAATCGATAATTCGCTTGGGATGGGGCAGTTGTGTGGCGACGATTTCCAAGTCATCCTGGCCGGAACTGGAGATGCCGATTCCGCCGATGTTCAGCAGCCGCTGGGCAAACGTTTGGTCAAGTTGAATGTTGCGGACGTCGTCGTGCTGAACTTCCGAGGTTTCGCGAGCAATCAGACCGGCCTGGTAGATCGTGCGATCGTCGGTCACCGTCAACGTCGTACATTGGCTAAGCACTTTCCAATAGCCAACAATGCCCGCGACGACCAGCAGCACCGTGGCGCACAGCCAGGTCGCCAGCGACGCCGGACCGAGCATCCTCGTTTCCCCCAGGGCAACGCCCGCCACCGTCATGCCGGCGATAGACATGACCAACCCGGCCAGCGCGATCAGCGCGACACACGCCAATAACAGCGAGGAAAAGGGGTGAGCCCGAAAGACGACTGGATGGACCCGAGCCAGTGTGAGTTCCTGGGGCTCCGTCGCCATGCGATTCTCATCGGCAGAGTTTTGATCCACTTCGCGAACCGACGTCACCACGGCCGTCGGCATCTCCATCTCGAACGGCTTGTGGCAACTCGGACACACAACCGGTCCGTCGAGGTGATCCGTGGTGCTGTCAACTTCATGATGGCAATACGGGCACTTGGTGGTGATAACTTGCATGACTGGGTGCTCCGGCGATCAGGAAAGGCGTAATTTCTTGCTACTACAAGCAAGAGCAAATTTCATGCCGCGATCGCCGGGGCACGCAGTCGCCTTCAACCCGTCCGCTTAGGGGAGGCCGCCGCCAGACATTCACCAATTCTTCACGGAGACGGCGAGGTGGGTGTCTGAGCATCCATCCGCTCCGCCCCTGATCGCCACGAGTTTAACCCGATCCCAAATTGGGGCTCTGTCTAGCCGTCCAGGTGGGGTTCTGAAGTCGTACCTTGTTCGGTTACCGTTTGCGTGTCATTGGCTAATGGTCCCGGCTGTGGTTGTGCTTGTTCCACTCCAAAGCGAAGAGCACCAAAACCGCACCGCCTGCGCCAACAACAGCGACCACGGCCATTGTCATACCGAACCAATGACAGAACGCCGCGAAGATTCCCGCGCAAGTTGTCGCGAGGAGCAGATGGAGCAAGCTGTACCTGGTCCGTTCGCGCAGGAATCCATGAACGGCCATGATCAGGTCGAAAGTCGCAAAGGCACAAAGTGCAATAAAGAACGGAAATCGCTCGATCGAACTGATGGCAAAAGCAAGGAAAAAAACCGTTCCTGCTGCATAGAACTGCCAGGACATGGATTGGCAGACGCGTACGAACCGAGTGGCTTGTGAGCGGAGCCTGTATCTCAAGTAAATCCCCAGGGCGATCCCGATGGGGAGCGAAACCGAAATCATGACGGCCAACATTGTCCAATCTGACATTGCGCCCTTCGCCGTAGCATGTTCAGGGTAATTGCGTTTCCCAACAGGCCGACGCCTGGAAGCAGAGCGTTTCGGTCAGGCTGGCGCCGGCTGCCCGAAGTCGGATGTAGACTGCCGCTGATTTTAATCGTTTGTCCAGGGACGCTGGAGCGTCGATTGATTTTGCCGTCATTCGGGCTACGTTAAACGGACTCGTCAAGGCATCGCGTCCAAACCTCGTTTCCTTTTTCATGTTCGGCGACACCCTCGAAAAAAGATTGGAGCGCCCAGTTCAGATCAAAGTCATCGCAATGATCCCACTGGAGCAATTTGGGCTTGTGCACGCGAAAGGCGCCATTTACCGGAGGAGAGTAGGGTATCGCGATTGTTGCTTTGGATTCAGGTGAAAACTCTGTTTGCATCTCAATAATGATGGCGTCGAACTTCGCGGTTGCAAGCGAGATACGACCATCGTAGATCAGGGCGGCATCATCCGCATCCAGTTCGCCAGATTGGAGGCGAGCTTTGCCGGCGGCAACGGCCGACTCAAGGTCATCATGAGCCATTCGCTCCATCCTTCGTTCGCCGTCGGCGGTCGTGTAGGCGACCATGGGGATCAATGTATCGCCATCCGAAACGCACCAGATGGCGTGGGCAGCGAAGAATCCAGAGAGTTTCGAGGCGGTGATCATTATCGGCTTTCTTTCGGGCAACTTCCGGCCTCATCGGATCGGGAGCGTTGACTTTCCCTGTGAAAACGACCGCATGCCCGACTCCGACACACAGCCGGAAATCAGGCACCCATTCTTTCAAGGCGGCCGGGTGGGTGTCTGAGAACGCTTCGCAACGCTTGTTGCGGTGCGGTCAAATCGCATCAACCTGGGGTTGAGGGCGGCAGTTGATCCATCGCCTGCTCCGTGGAGGCCAGCAGCGACCTGGCCTCTGAATTTTCTGCATCGGTTTCGCAGGCCAGGGCATAGGTGGATGCGGCCCATTGATGATACATGGCAATTTGCTCCGGGCTCATTGACGGGCGATTGCTCTCGATGACGCCCAGGATATTGTCGCCAAAGCCGACAAGCTCCGTCGCGGCGTTGGCGCGATACTCTTGCGAGTCCTCCATCGAAATCGCCTTCCGCGTCGCGATCCAGGCCTTTTTCATATCTCCCAGTTCCACCTGGCACAGGCCCAGCTGGCGATAGAACTCGGCGATCGGTTCGACTTGGATCGCAGCCTCAAAAGCCCCGACCGCATCGCTGGTTCGTCCCAGCTGTGCGAGGCTCATCGCTTTGCCGCCGAGCGCGCTCGTATGCTTCGGCTCCGTTTCCAGGACGCGATCGAAGCATGCGATTGCCTGTTCGTCGCATTGAACGGCTTCCTCGAAGTTTCCCTGGGAGCGAGCATCGTACGCTCGCATGGACGCAGTGACTCCCTCGTTGAAAGTGTCAAATGTATCCGTCATCGACTCTCCTGCCGCAAAACCTGGTTTCCGAAACTCTCCGCTTGTCGCCCACAGGCGGCGCATCTGCATCCCGACGCGCAGGCAGCCGATTTGCGAAAACTGGATTGTAGTCGCTGCCTACCCCAGGGTCACGCCCCTCTCGGATCGCCCGAACGTCGGCTGGCGCTCATCGACAGGGCGACAATAGGAAAGTTTGTCGAGCAACGCGAACCAGCCCCCATTGCGCGTGCGCAACGTGCATCGCCAGCAACTACCAGGATCGCCCTGAGGACGCAGCCTGGTGGGGGTCTGGATGCGCTCGGAAGCGATTCTGATGATTATTTGCCGTTCGGATGCAACCCGAGTCGTGCGGCGATTACACATTGTATGCGAGCGAGTTCTACGTCGGAATCTGCATATGGCGGTGTAAACTTGTCAATCGGTATCCATTGCGAGCGTTGCCCAGGCACGATGTAATCGGGATTGTCGTCAACGATCAGGCACTGGTGGATCTCCGCGCTTGGAATGTTCGCCAGGTCCTTGACGCTACGGTCCCATTGGATCAACGGAATCGACAGCATTTGCCTGGGAGCGTTCTCCTCGGCGACCATCGTGGCCAGGATCGGGCCGCAGAGTTCATCGGAAACGGCGGTGTAGAGGCATACGACGTCAAACGACGCGTAGCAGAAGTCGAGAAAATCGCGCAGGCCAGCACGCGGGAACTGACTTACCGCGTTAGAGACGAGCGTCCCTTCGAGGTCCAGAGCGATAATGGATTCACGAGCCATGCCAGCCTGTCAATCGTTCATGGATTTCTGTCGGATAACCTTGGCGACCCGCAGGAACCGGGAATCGCTCATGCCGTAATCAGACACCCACTTTTGGTCCTTGGTCGCGAAGTCCATTCACTCGGCAGGCAATGGCGACAGGTCCGGCACGGGGGATGCGGCCAAGTGGGTGTCTGGAAGCGGACGACTCGGTCACGCTCCTTCCGCTCCTTGGAGACCTGAAAGAACCAGAAGGAAACGGTCAGAAATTCTGTTGAGATTCTGGACGTCAGTAACCAAAGCAAATCCGACACTATACGGTACATCATGATATCCGTCGAAACAATTATCATACCGCGTTGACCAGTTGGGAAACGGGGAATGAAACTCACACTCAATCACAATCTTATAATCCCGCCAATTAATAAACCGCAACGAAAACGAGATCAGCCCGCAAAGTTCGGTAGAAGTCCGACGCCCCTCCGCGACAGATCTCAGCTGTTCCGGCAAACATCTCAAGTCTGAAAAGTTACATTCATCGCTAAAACGCGCAGATAGTGATTTTTCCGAGTCAGATCCAAAGCGAGGGAGGTCGACCGTCGCGTCGAATTGAACAAGTCCGCAGTCAGCAACCAGCGACATCGAATGCAGTTCGAGAGTCGGACTATTCTTGCTGGTGGGATCTGCTGAAATTTCGACGGAGTCACATTTCATCGTTTCAACGAATCAGTTCGTGCGGAAGATACTGGTACGCCAGGTGATTTTTGAATGTGTGGCCCATGGAGACGCCATCGTAAACGAGCCCCTGCGATCGGCGTAGCAGTATGGGCGCCGAACGCCGACGCCTCGACGTTCTTTTGCATTAAGCACCGCCGAATCAGACGCCCACTTTCCGTTCCTGGTCGCGAATTACACGCCGACGCCTCGTCCGGAAACACAACAGGCCCCATTATTGACCAGGGCCGGCCGGCTGGGAGCGTACAAGAATCACCCAGTCGGAACGGCTGTCGCTGGGGGGGGCGCCGAGGGAGGTCTTGCCGCCGCCGGAAATCGTGGGGGTCGAGCCCTGCTGCAGCTTGCCGCCGTGGCGGGGGTCGTACCATGCGACGGTGAACGGGCCCTTCTGGCTGGACAGGTCGAGGACGCACGAGCCGCCGCGGGGCAGGTAGACGACGTAACACTCGCCCGGTTTGGCGAAGACGTAGCTGCCGGCGACCGAGCTGAGGCGGTTTGCGTTCTCCATCTCCTGGAACGGAATCGCGTGCTGCGCGAAGAACACCAGGGCGAAACGCGGATAGTCCCACCACACGTCGCGACTGCGGAAGTCGTTCAGCGTCAAATCGGACTCGGCGTGCTTGTAGCCAAAGTACCATTCGTTCCCCCAGCCGCCGGCCAGCAGCGTCGGCCACAGGGCGTTTTTCCGGCCGTCTTCGTGGCTGTCGCCCGCGTCGTTGTCGGGACGCAGGGCATGGGTGGCGTCGCCTGGTTCATCGAGCGCGACCGTCCAGGGTTTGCCGGCTTTGACCGAACGCTGCAGATAGGGGGTGATGCGGTTAAAGGTATCGCTAAAGTCGGGGTTGTTCGTCTGCAGGGAAAAGCCGGTCAGATCGGATCCGGTTCCGGCGGCCGGGTCATAGGGGCCCATCAGGTCGAAGTGGCTGGCGCCGTTGTGGATGACGATCGGGTGTTGATACGGATCGGTCGTCCAGAAGTAATGCGCCCAGGCCTGCTTTTGCGCGGTGCTGGCGTTGTTGATCTCTTCGCCCAGGTTCCAGTTGAGAGCCAGGTGATGGGCGAAGCGGGCGATCAGTTCGCGATAGTAGAGTTTCCGCTCAACGCCCAGGTCGCCGCCGTCGAGCAGCAGTTCATTCTCGGTTTCCAGCGTTTTGAAATGCAGGAACATGCCCTGGCGATCGCCGTGCGTCAGGACGATCTCCCATTGCGCCAGACGGGAGACATCCAGCCGGCGCCGCTCCGCATAATCCAGATAGGGGAAAACGTTCTTGTCGTCGCCGTTGATATTGAGCGTGAGAAAGCTAAAGGCGTTCATCCCTTCGCTGGCCAGGTAATTGATGGCGCCGATGAGTCCCTTCCCTTTGCCGTCGCCCCAGGTGGGATCGCCTTCGCGCCAGTCGCGGACATGCGGCGCCCAGGATTTCATCAGACGATCGTTCTGGCCGTCGCGTCCCTGGGGGCCGTCGAAATCAACATAGGCCAGCAGGTTCTCCGGCGCGTCGGCGCCCTGTTTGAGGAACCATTCGCCGTTGCCGCGGAACTGCAGATAACGCTGGCCCACATAATCCAGACGCCCTTTGCTGCGCAAGTCGCGGCCCGTTTTGTCGGACGAAGCGATGGTGAATTTCCCCGTCCCGCCGTGGAACTTTTCGAGCGGAACCCCAGACGATTCCGGGCCAACGGCGACGCCTTTGCCAGCGACAAAGGCGATCTCATAGGTCCAGTCGCCCGTTTTGTCCGGCGCCAGGTGGGCTCGCCAGACGGCGCCTGATTCCGCCGAGGTCTGGGCCGCATCGCCATCGGCGGCGAAGTAACCCGGCGTCTGGTAGCGAGGCGAACCGGAGGCGTGGGTGAAGGTGACCGTCATGCGGTAATCGAGAAACGGATTCGGTTCTCCTTTTTCGCTTGCCCAGGGGCCGTCGAGCGAGAGTGTCACGTTATGCCACTGCTGCAGCTCGCCGGTGATCGTCGCCTGGCCCGTGCCGTCTTCGCCCCGGACTGGCGTTTCGTGCAGCACGCAACTGGCCGAGAAAACCCCCAGCAGACAGGCCGCGGCCAGCACGGAAAAACCGCCAGTCCGCAACGCGAACGCCGGCAAGCCAGGCCGGGCAGGCGAGCGGAGCGACGGATCACTGGTGGAGGAGAACGTCATCAGATTGGCTGCTTGAATCGAGGAAAGGAAGCGGAACGTGGGGAACACGCGACGCCATCGGGCGCGGCGTGGGAGATGCTTGTGGCACAAGGGACGGACGGACGATTACGGATTCCAGCTCTGTTTCTGGCGCGTTTCCAGCAGGCTTCTGGCGGGGTCATGATGCGGGTTGGCGCCGGGGATATCGACCGGGATCGACTTCATCCAGGCGTGCAAGCGTTCGCTCATCTGGGCGGCGGTGTCCGCCATTTTCGGCGCCAGATTGGTCGTTTCGCCGAGATCGGTTTTCAGGTTATAGAGTTCCAGTCGACGTCCTGGCACGTACTCGCCGTCAGCGGCTACGGAGTCACCGAAGTACTCGATTAGTTTCAGATCGCCTTCACGCAGGACAGCCGCTGGCGTGAGGCCCCAGCGCAGATCGTACAGCGGCAGGTACCAGTAAAGCGGACGATCGGCCAACTGCTTCCCCTGCAGCAGCGGGACGAGACTCACACCGTCCAGCTTCCAGTCAGCAGGAGCTTTGGCGCCGGCGACTTCCCAGAGCGTCGGCGCCCAATCGACGACGTGCACGGGCGTGGACTCGACGGTTTCCGGCCTGGTCTTCCCAGGCCAGCGAACCAGGCAGGGAACGCGGATGCCGCCTTCATAGGCGGAACCTTTGCCGGCGCGCAAGGGAGCGTTGTCGAACTGTTGTTCGCCGACCGTCAGTCGGCGGAACACGCCGGAGCCTTTGGTGAATGGCTCGGTGTTGTAGATGTCTTCCACGCCGCCGTTATCGGACAGAAAGACGACCAGCGTCGAGTCGCGCAGGTGGAGTTCGTCGATGCGTTTCAGCAGTCGTCCGACCGATTGATCGAGCGTTTCGATGGCGGCCAGGTAAGTGGCGTTATGCAGTCCTTCCGCCGGCGCCCCCTGGGCCCGATAGCGGGCGACCGTTTCTTCCGGCGCCAGGACCGGGTTATGGATGGTGTGGTGCGACAGGTAGATGAACCAAGGCTGGTCCGGGTGCGACTCCATGAATCCAATCGCCTGGTCGGTGAGCCAGCCGACACCTTTGTCGCCTTCATGATGATAGCCATTGGGCGGCTCGGGCGAATAATCAAAGCCATAGTAGTGCGCGGCCGACTGCTTGAGGCGCACGTAGTTGCCATCCTCGGGCGTGGTCAGATGCCACTTTCCCAGACAGGCGGTCGCATAGCCCGCATCATGCAGCCCTTTGGCCAGGGTGTAAGTCGATCGCGGCAGGCTCTCCACAAAGGCCGGCTCGCTCACGGGGGCCCACGGGTAACCATACCAGCCGATCACATGCCACATGCCGTTCCGCGCCGTATGCTGGCCCGTCAGCAACGCGGCCCGGGTGGGCGTGCACTGGGGCGTGACATAGGCATCGGTAAACCGCACCCCTTCCGCCGCCAACTGATCCAGATGCGGCGTGGGAACGAGCTTGTTCCCATAGCAGCCCAGCGTGGGCCAGCCCTGGTCATCGGTCAGAATGAACAGGATGTTCGGCTTGTCGGGCATGGCGGCCTGGCAAGTCTCCGCCGCCAGCCACAACACGCCAGGCAGCAGCAAGGTCAAAACTTTAAGACAGTATCGCATCACAGTATCCTGATGCGCAGACCGGCGAAACGGCCTGCGGGGAAAGCGAAGTCAGCCCACCCCCAGCAGCCGCGACATGGGAGCAGGGGGGAAGAGACAAGTCGGCAGAAATTGCATCGCCGGCAGACAAGGGACGTCCTCCTCTGCCGCGTCTCAATTCTGGCACAGGCCCATCAAAACGGCAACTCTCTACGCGAACCACCCATTGTCACCCGCCACAGAACTCCCCCATCCCCAAAACCAGACACCCACCTTTCTCGAGATCAGTTACCCCATTTCCAATCCAATCCTCCAATCCAGACACCCACCTTTTGCTGCTTTCTCTGCTTTTTCCTTGCTCCAATCCAGACACCCACCTTTTGCTGCTTTCTCTGCTTTTTCCTTGCAGTACGCCGTTGGTTGGGTATACTCACGTCCAGTTAATCCAAGGGCGTATTTTGGGGAGGGGTGGCATGCCAAGCGCAGCGCGGGCGGAGATTGTGGCGGCGGGGGAAGTGGGCTTTTATCACTGCATTTCGCGGTGCGTGCGCCGAGCCTGTTTGTGCGGCGATGACGGCGTCACCGGGCGGAATTTCGACCACCGGAAAGAATGGGTCCGGCAGCGGATCGGGCTGCTCGCCCAGGTGTTCGCCATCGACGTATGTGCTTACGCCGCCATGAGTAACCACCTGCATCTGCTGCTCCGCATCCGGCCCGATCTGGCCGAAAAGTGGACCGCGGAAGAGGTCGCTAGCCGCTGGCTCAAGCTGTCCGGCTCGGCCACCGCCGAGCAGATTGAAACGCTCGCCCGCAATGAAAAGCGGATCGCCGAACTGCGGACGCGACTGGCCAGCCTGTCCTGGTTCATGCGGTATCTAAAGGAGTACATCGCCCGGCGGGCCAACGCGGAAGAGGAGGTCTCCGGCCGTTTCTGGGAGGGACGCTTCACCAGCCAGGCCCTGCTCGATGAGGCGGCCGTGCTCGCTTGCGCGGCGTACGTCGACCTTAATCCAATCCGGGCGGCCATCGCCGAAACCCCGGAGGAGAGCGACTTTACGTCCGTCCAGCAGCGGATCGAAGAGCGGTCGGCTGGCGATTCCAGCCGCCCATCGTCTGTCGTGCGGCTTTGCCAGATCGACGAGCGCGACGGCGGTTTCCTGCCGCTCACGCTTGACGGGTATCTGTCGTTGCTCGACCGGATCGCCCGTCTCCACCGGCCAGGCAAGCCGGGCGTCACGCCGGCCGCATTGCCGCCAATTCTCGAACGTCTGAATCTGTCGCCGGAAGAGCTACTCGGCTTCAACCCCCGCTTCCATCGCGGCAACCGGGTGGCGATTCTCAAATAACGCCACCTGGCAACGGTCGATCACCTGATCACCCGACCCGCCAGCGCCAGCGGTGCGCGCCGACGCTTCTTTTCACGCCGTCTTTTCAGCATTCTGGCGTTAAACTCCTTCCTCCGTCACGCTCTTCCGTTCGCCAATTCCCCGTTTCGTGACCTCAACAGCTCTGGAATCGAAATTCCTCTGTCTGTATCAATCGGCCGGGCAAAAAGTGGGTGTCTGATTCTAGTTGTCTGGTGATCCATATGCTCAGAAGTGGGTGTCTGGGAAAGGGGGCGTCTGGAAGGGACTTGCTGTCGCTTGAGTCTGGTGTGCTGCTGGAGGAGAATGGAGTCGGTCTTGGCCGCCAGCCCTTGTTTTCTGTTTGAAAGACTAACATGGATTTAAAACGCCCTTTTCGATTTTTGGCCGGCCTGTTGCTGGCGTTGGCGGCCTGCTGGTCCGGCGGGATGGTCTCGATGGCGTGCGGCGAGGAGCCGGACATGAAACGGCTGGATGTGCTGATCGTGGCGCCGCATTCTGACGATGAGATTATCGGCTGCACCAGCGTGCTGCTGAGGGCGCTTGTGCAGAAAAAGAACGTCGGCGTGGTGGTTGTTACGGCGGGCGACGCATTTGCAAGGGGAGCCGCGGCGGCCGCCCGGAAGCAGCCGGCGATGCTGGAGCCGAAGGAGTTTGAACACCTTGCCGGGCTGCGGCAGAACCACACGCTGCACGCGATGCGGGGGCTGCGCGTGCCGTTGGAGAACGTCCAATTCCTGGGCTATCCCGACGGCGGACTGCGGCAGATGCACCAGGCCGACGACGGCAAAACGTACCGCCAGCCGTTCACCCACCGCACGGCAACTTATGGCCCGATCGTTCGCGACTATCACTCCCAGCAACATGGCAAACCGGCGCCGTACACCAAAGCGGCCGTGCTGGCCGATCTGGTCGAGATTCTCAAAGCCCGCCGGCCCCGGGAGATTTATGTGACGCACGAAGTCGACACCCACGGCGACCACCAGGCCGCCTTCTGGTTTGTCCGCGATGCGGCCCAGGCGGCCGGCTTTCAAGGCTCGCTGTTCACCTTCGTCGTGCATGGGGAGCCGCCGGCAGCGGAACCGGATAAGAGCATTACGCTGACCGCCGAAGAGCTGCAGGCCAAACGCGATCTGCTGCTGGGCTACCAGGTCGGCGTCTCCCCTGCGCACGACGACCTGGCCGACACCTACGCTAAACCGATCGAGCAATTCTGGCTTTCCTCTCCCAAACGCTGACGCTCAACGAATAGCCTGCCGATCAGCCCCACAGGTAGGCGACTACCGATACAGGGAACAGGATGGCCGCGATCAGGGCGCCGGGCAAATATTTTCGCTCCCGCGTGCTTGCGTATACCCACACCGCCGATAGTGACATCGCGGGAAACTGAAGCAACGCCTGCGGGCATTTCTGGAACGCCGCTGGCCGGCACGCCCAGGTCAGCAGCACGCCGATCCCTAAGGAAATCGCCAGCCAGGACCATGCGGCGAGGAAGCGTTTCACGCGTTGCCGGTTCCGCCGGGCAACGGCCTTTGGTGATCGTGTGCGGCCGGTCTCCACAATACGACCTTCACAGGCAGGGCAGATCCGCGTCTCCATCACCTGGGTCATCTTGTGCAGCAGCGACGCTTGACAGCCAGGGCAGTTGAGCGCACGCCGGGCGTTCCAACGGTCCAGGCAAAAACCGGTCGCGAGGAATCCAGCGAATCCACTGAAAAGACACGGCAAGGCCACTGGCGGCCCGAACGCCGCGCCGAGCAGCATGTCGCCCAGCAGAAGCAGCAGGGAGCAAGACAGAAACGTCACGGCCGCTTTCACGCGGGTGGACCGATGCTGGCGTAGTTGGATTTCGGTGAACAACGTGAAACTCCCGGCAGGAACAAGCATCAGGACAAGGCCTGCCGCACCACACGTTCCTGGCGGGAAGTAAGAAACTCGCATGGACGACGGCAACAATCTGCTGCTCTCATTTTATGATAAGGCAGACGTCGCATGCCATGGTTTAGAAGAGGTGTTCGTCGGGCGTGAAGCCCAGTTCCCGCACCCGGTCGAAATCTGCTTTCGCGCGGTCCGGTTGCTCCAGCGCCTCGTAGATGAGTCCCCGATGATAAAACATGACGGCCGGCGACTCCTGGTGCTGGCGGTAGCGGAGCCGCAGATAGCGCATGTCGGCCGTGTTTGCCTTATGGATCTCGAAAAATTGCTGCCAGCTGCCAAGGCTGGCGAGGTAGAATTCGACTTCAGCGACGGAGGCTTCCAGATCGGCCAGGGCGAGGTCAAACTCACCCAGGCGATAGAGCAGAAAGCCGCGGGTATCCAGGATGGCGCCCCGTGAACCGGGGACGCTTTCCCCCAGCACGTCGCCGCTGCGGAGCGTGTCCAGTGAATTCAGAATCGCCAGGGCCTGTTTGATCTCGGCCATCCCCTGGGGCAGGTTCAGGTTGGCGATGGCCCGCGCATACGCGAGACCGTTGAGCCGGTCAATTTCGCTTGTCGCCCGACTGACGACGGTGGAGCCGAAGGGGGCGTCGGCCGGTTTTTCGCCGGCTTTCTCCCAGCTTTTCACGCCGTCGGCCATGCGGCCCGCCCGGAAACAGGCGTTGCCGAAACCTCGCAAATTGAAAGTTGTCGGTTGCAGTTCGACCACTTTTTCCCAGTCCTGGGCCGCCAGGGCGTACTCTCCCAGGTCGCCCCGCCACTGGGCTCGTTGCTGGATCAATTCGACCGAATTAACGCCGTCGGTAATCTGCACCAGTTCCGCCAGGGCGGTGCGCATGGCGACCTTGTCGGGCGGTTCGCTCGCCTGGGCCGTTACGTAGCGATCCACGACGGGCGCCGCTCTCCACAGTGCCGGTTGCTCGGGCAGGCTGGCGACGCACGGCCCCAGCAGGAACAGCAGCGGAACGCCCATGAACAGAAACTGCAGAAATCCCCAGCGACGACGGACGGGCGGGGGGGTAGCGGGAGTTTCGACGGCGGTATCGCTCATGCGACTATCGTACCTTGTTAACCTGTCGCATGACGACAATGCAAAGGGCCCCCGGCGGCGCATGCTCCCGGGGAAACAGTAGAGAAAGGGGGTGACCGGCGAGGGGGGGAAATGCCTCAAAAGGCGAAGTCCGCTATTGCCGAGTCGCTTCACGAAAAACGCTTGCGGCAGGGGTGCAGGCTCTTCCTTCTGCCTAGACTATCGCTGTGGGTGGTTGACGACAAGTTGGAACTGGACGAAAACGGCTTGGAAAGGGTATGATTTACCAGGAGAGATTCACCTTGCGTGCTGTTTTTCGTCGCTGCCTGCGTTCTATTTCCCTTTTCAGACGCCCGACGAAGTTACCGCCGCAGCTTGTGGAAATCGCCCTTTTTGATTTTTGAGCAGCCCGAGGCTTATCTCCTTTTGCGGAAATCAGTATTCCTGGCCCCCGCCTGATGCACACGCCTGCGGCGAACGCGACGTGTGATCCGGCGCCTGCCGGAGTCCGTCCGTAAACACGGGAGAAACCAGGCGCAAATTGCCAGCCCAAAAAGACAAGCGATAGCATCAGGGAAGGGATTCAACCAAACGCCATCCGGCTGCGTCCTTTCCTGGAGCTAACCCCCGATGGAAGCCCCGCGTCGCCACGAAAATTCAGGAGATGACGTCGTGGAGGAAGGATTCCTAAGGGATACTTCCCGTACCTGTTCGCAGCGACCGTTCCCATTGAGTATTCCCGGAATGCTCAACGTGAAGGTTTGCTGCCGCAGGGAGGAGGCGGGCTGGTAACATGGGTTTGTAAATAGATTAGATTACGTGAAGGATCGGTTTTGCTCGGCTGATGCTATTTCAACGAGCCGCACGCTCACGGCGGGTCACAACCCGCCCAGCCATTACCCCATTTTTGTCGTGAAGGAGTTTTCGCATGCCGCTTTTCGAGATCGAAACTGACGGACATATCATCATCACCTGGGCTAGCGACGACGACGCCGCGACCGCGGTCGTCAACGACGCTTATCCGCACGACAGCGTAGTGCGCATTACCCGTCGCCCCCGCGACAGTTGGGTGATCTCCAAAGGCGCCCTGGGCATTCGCGGTAATACGGATCCGTGCATTGTGGCCCGCGATTGCCTTGACAAGGCCGCCGGCGACAAGGTCAACGCGATCCGCCTGTACATGCACGAGACCGGTTCCGATCTCGAAAAATCTCGCAAGGTCATCGAGTCCAACATGGTCATGGGCTGGTAGAGCCAAGTGAATTACTGCCGGATATTAGATCGTCGTTTGAAGGAACGACAGACGCCGGAAAGTCGACTTTCACTCCGTGAAAGATCGCGTTCTTTTGCGGAGCAAAAGACGACTGACTGTCTACTTCCGTCAGTAATGATCGTTTCGCATTCCGAGCGTAAAGCAGATTTCTGAGTCTGCCTGTTCCTGGAATGACGAAACCTGAATCACAAAGGGCCGGCTTGTTAGCCGGCCCTTTGTCGTAGCATTCTCTCGCGGACGCCAGGCGTTACTTGACTTTCAGTCCCACGCTGGCCGAGTGGCTGTTGAACTCGGGGGCGTACATGCACTGGATCGAAGCGACGCCCGTTTCGTACTCGCCCCGCAGTTGCACCCGGTTGGAGTACTCAAACACGTACGTTCCTTTGGGCAGGTAGTCGATGAAGAAATGGCTGGCCGTGTCGCGGGTCGACTCGTAGTACGCCAGGCCGTCCTGGTACTTGTACTGCGACAGCACGTTCACCGGTTCGGTTCCGGAACCGCGATAATCTTTCAGGTGCAGGTACTCCATATCGCGGTCGGACCGCAGCACGACCCGCACCACCAGTTCGTCGCCGACATCGACAGGACCTGTCACTGCTTCCAGCACGGGGCCGTCCTTCGTGTTCCGCTTGACGAACAGGCTTTTCTCCAGCGTAAGCGGCGTGCCTGTATGCGGCTTGACCTTGTCCATCTGTTCCAGGTACTGCCAGGTGACGCTGCCCCAGGCGACGCCCTGGTCGACCTTTTTCACGGTGATCTTTCCCTGCTGGGGACGGATTTCGCCGCGGCCCAGCCGTTCCTCGTAGAAGCCCGTGCCGGCTTCGAGCGATTCCGGTTTGACCCACTCGCCGCCCAGGGCGACTTGTACAATCTTGTCGGAAGCCAGTAGATCCGTGCCCCGCAGTAACAGGGCGTAGACTGCGTCGGCGGTCGCTTTGGTCGTTTTCCAGTCCTGGGTCTGCTTCTGCTTGAGCAGCCAGACCTTGCAGTCTTCGACGGAGGCCTGGTCGTTCGCCACTTCGTCGAACGCTTCAATCATGACGGCCTGCGTTTCGATCGGAGCCCGGAACCACCAGTACGATAGTTCCTGGTCCCGCCAGAACATGCCGAGCTCTTCATCGGACACGCTTCGTTCTTTGAGAGAAGCCATGATGCCCGCCGGCGTTTTCAGGTCGCCAAAACGCTTGAGGGCCAGCGCCAGATGTCCCTGCGACTGGCGACAGTCGAGTTCCAGCCAGTACTTGCGGGCCTGTCCCAGATAGTAGTCGACGGCCGCTTGATGCGGGGCGCCGATCGCCTGGTCGTCGAGGAAAAAACTGCGGCCGTACAGGTACAGCGCGATGGTGGAATTCAGGTGGTTCTTCTCGGGATTGTGCTTCTGCGCCTCGCGATACTGGCGATCCAGCCAGCCGTCCAGGCGTGTCAGCGACTTCACGGCGGACGTCACTTCCACCCCGGCGCCCAGGTGGCGCAGGCGGCCGAAACCGGTCGTGATATAGAGCGTAATAAAGTCGTTCGCGGGTCCGCCCGGGAACCAGGGCCAGGCGCCGTCTGCCAGTTGCTGGTCGGCCAGTTTGGCGAGCAGGCGGGACGTCTCTTCGTTCAGGCGGTTGCTGTCGAACAGAATCCCCACGTTCCTGCGGGCCTGGCTTTCCGCGTCGGAGTCGCGCAGCCAGGGCGTTTCTTCCAGCATGACCGCTTTCAGATCCTGGTTCTTCGCCAGCGGGCTATCGAGCGCCGGCGTGCCCCGCCACTGGTCGAAGACCCGGCGGATTTTCGGATCCGAGTTGGCCAGATGCCGGGCCAGCGAATTCGCATACAAACGATTGAACGTTTGCTCTGAACACTGGTGCGGGTACTCCATCAGGTAAGGCAGCGCCATGACCGCATACCAGGACGGATTCGATACCATCTGCACCGACAGCGACTGGCTCTGCAGCGTTTTGGAGCCGGCCGATTCCACCAGGCCTGGCAGTTCAAACTGTTTTGTTCCCGGGCCGCGGATCGGCAGCGTCACCGATTCGGTTACCAGGATCCGCCGGGACAGCACCGGCAGGTAGCCTTCTTCGCCGTCGGAAAGTTTGGCCGAGGAGCCGACCGCCCGATAAATCAGGAAGCCGCTGTACTCGGGGATCTGCAGTCGCCAGGCATAGGTGCGCGACTCGCCGGCCGGCACGTCAAACGCCTGGTCGCGGGTCTTGTTCCCCAGCTGATCGTCGACCGCGTTCATGGTGCGGGCATCGGACAGGGACAGCCGCACGGTTCCCGTTTGTCGGGTGGGCGACTGGTTGACGACTTTCACCGTGAACTCGATCTCATCCCCTTCGCGGACAAACCGCGGCGGGTTGGGCTGGATCATCAGGTCCTTCGCCGTGACGACCGTATCGGTCAGCAGGCCGGCCCGCAGTTCGTTGTCGTGGGCGAAGCCGAAGAACTTCCATTCGGTCAGCGCTTCGGGCATGGTGAATTCCAGCTTCACTTCGCCTTTGCTGTCGCTGACCAGATGCGGGAAGAAGAAAGCTGTTTCATTCAGGTTGGTGCGGGCGGCGACCTGGTCCAGATCGGGACCGGCCTGCCCTTTGTCCTGTCCCGCATCGCCTTTGGCGTCGGACCGATCGGAAGCGTTTTTGCGCTGCGCATCGGACTGCTGCAGCTCGCGGCCTACGGACATCTTTTTTTCCGACTTCTGCGGCGCCCCTGCTGACGCCAGGGCGGCTCGCCGATTGTTGTTCCAGCCATAGTAGGCAAAGTTGCCGAAGATGGCGCCCGGTAGCTGGCGATAGGTCAGTGTGGCGTCTTTCTGGGGAACGCTCCACGAGTTGACCATTTGCTGCAGGTACCTCGGCTGGTTCTGGAATTGCCAGTTGAGCGACGAACCGTCGGTCCGGAACACGTTAAACCCGGATCGCCAATTGTTGGGGGCAAAGGCGTCCAAAGAAGCGTCGTATAATGTGGCGACCATTTCTGCCACGGCCGTCTGGGCGTCGGGCCCGCTGATCACGGCGGTCCAGGTTTCTTTCTGTCCCGGTTCCAGCTTCGAAACAAAGTGCTCCCACTTGACCTTCAGTTCTTTGTTGGTCCAGGGCACCGTAATCTGTTGCGAGTGGAGATAAGCCCGGTTCTCGCGGACCATGGTCACCCGCAGGGTGAATCCGCCGCGGAGGGACTCGTCGATCGGCAGCCTGATGACTTCCTGCGTGCGGCCGGGCGTCGTCCAGTACTTTTTCAGCACCTTGCCCCGGTGTTCGATCTCGACAAAGGCCTGGCCTTCGTCGTAACCCGTGCCCCAGACTGCCTGTAATTCTTCGCCCGGTTCCAGGGACCAGGTGGGAGCAGTGAGCAGATCGGGCAGTTTGAAGGCCAGCTTCTTCGCATTGAGATCCAGCACCATGACAAGCGTCTCGGCCTGGACCGGTTTGCCAAAGCGATCGTTGGCGATGAACTTTGCCCGGTAGTAGCCGGAGGCCAGTTCTACGGGGACGGTGGTCGAGCCCTGGACGTCGATGGCGATCTCTTTTTCAAAGACCGATTCGCCATTTTTCCAGGTGTTGGGGTCAGCCGGATCCGGCTCGGCGGCTGCATCCTTGGCGGGAAGGCGCCAGCGGGAATTACCCGTCAATGAGGCTCGCTGCACGGTTTCCGGCTGTTCCAGGCGAAAGACGGTTAGCGTGCCGTTGGCGGCTTGCGGTTCGCCGTCGAGGGTCGCCGTGGTGACTTTGATGTCGACCGGCTTGCCGGTGGTTTGCCAGCTGTCGATCGTCAGCGAGGCGGCCAAAGCGGTGAAACCGACTTTGATCGACCGCTGCACCGAACGCGTTTCGCCGGTCGGATCGGTCACGTCGGCCGTGATGGAATAAGTGAAAACGGCGCCGCTGTCTTCTTTAGCGGAAGGATCGGGAACCGCGTCGAACGAAACGGGGAACTCGCCGTTGACGGCCGTCTGGGCTGTGCCGTGGGCAATCTCCTGGCGGTTCGCTTGCGGCGGCGCCCACCAGCGACTGTAGTAATACCAGCGCGGATACTCGACCTGTCGCACCACTCGCCAGGTCACCTGGGCATGGTCGATCGGGGCGCCTGTGTAGGCGGTCGCTTTGCCCAGCAGTTCGACTTTGTCGTTCAAGCGGGCGGCCGTTCTGGGGGCCGGCATTTCGACGCGGAACTTGGGCCGTTTGTATTCTTCGACGCGGATCTGCGTGGAGCTGCGCGGCTCGCCGTCGACATGGATCGACATCCGGCCGAGCAGGCGATCCCGCGGGGCGGTAAAGCTGCCGCTGACAGAGCCATAGTCGTTTGCTTTGAGCTCCAGCCGTTCGATCTCTTTGCCGTTGGGGTCGTTGAAGACGACCTTCACCGTGCGGCCTGGACTGGTTTTGTAATTATCCGCCTGGGGATTGACCTGGATGCAGATGCCTTTGAAGTGGACGGTCTGCCCGGGACGGTACAGAGCGCGATCCGTAAAAAAGATCGTGGCCGGGTACGCCTGGGGATTACTGCGAGCGTGATAGGAGTACAAGTAATTCGCCGAGGGCAGCGAGTCGTCGCCCTGCTGGACATGCAGCACGACATACTGGTTCTGCGGGCCGTCGCTCAGTTCAAACAGGCCGTCCTTGTCGGTTTGAATCGTTTTCAGCAGCTGCATCCGGTTGTTGGAATTGTTCCGCTTCCAGGCCCTGACCGTGGCTTTCGCGATGGGAGCGCCGGTGACGGCATGCAACACCTGGCCGCCGACGACCGCCTGGCTGTAGTCGGTGCGGGTGACCAGGGCCAGATTGCTGACCCAGACTTCGGCCAGGCTGACGACATTATCCTGCGGGCCAAAGTCGGGCTTGGCGCTGGCGATCAGATAGTACGAACCCAACGGCATGTCGGCCGGCGCCGGGATCTGTTCCGTCGTTTCTTTGAAGTCCTCGGTGGCGGGCAGGTCGATCGACCATTCCTTGTCAGGCTTCTGGGCCAGGAGGGCCTGGCGTTGTTCGCCATCGACCTGTTCCGGCTGGAAGACGCCGCGTTTGACGAAGTCCTCGTAATCGACCCGCACGAGACGGAAGTAAAGTTTGTTCAGGTTGCGATAGCGGATGTCGATCGTCGGCAGCGGCTTGTTCCAGACCCGTTCGGTAACAATGTGGAGCGAGCGGGCTTCGATCGTCTGGATCAGATTGAAGCAGCCGCGGCCGCCGATGCTCTGGGGGAACTGCGTCAGGCCTTGCTGGGCGATCTTGCGGGCCTCGACCCAGTCCCCTTCGCCATGGAAGGTCGTCGCCAGGGCTAGTAGCGCCCGGGCGGAAATTTCGTGGTCGCCGTGCTGCTGGATAAAACGGCGGAGGGCCGCCTTGTAGCGGGCCGTTTTTTCTTCCCCTTCGGCCTTGCTATTGCCGAAGGCCAGGCGGTGCAGATCGGCGTCGAGAAAAGCCGTTTTGTCGTCGTCGTTCTGATGGAAGCGGAGCAGATCCTGGTAGAGCTTTAGCGCCTTGAGCGTGGGTGAACTGGCGTCGGTCGTTTCCGGTTTCCAGGCGAGGAAATCGGCGACGGGCGAAAAGACGGGACTGGAAGCTTCCAGGGCGAAGTTATCCTGCGGCAGCGCGCCGGCCTGCTCGCCCTGCAGATAGAAGTCGATGGCGTCGTACGCCAGAAAGTCATACAGCGTGGGACGATGAGCGTCGGACGCCGTGCCTTTTTCCAGCAGTTCGTCGTAATCGCCGATCGGTGTTTGCTGGAGCGTTTTCGCATCCGCCAGAGCGGCGTCAAAGTGCTTGTCGATTTCCGCCAGGATACGCGGCAGATCCCAGGTGGTGAAATCGTCGCCAGGCGGGGCGGCAGTCGCGGTGCGTTGCATGATCCGCCAGCGGTTCTGCTGGAAATAGTGCTGATACCAGTTGGCCAGCACGGCCTGCATGACGGGCTTCATCGGCGCAGGCGCCCGCTGGATTTCCGCCTCCCAAAGGCGAATTTTGACTTCGGGCAGGTTCCCCTGGATGTTCGTTTCCATTGCCGTTTTTTGGCCGATCGCTTTGATCGCTTCGTCGTAATCTTTTTCTTTCAAGGTGCGGTCAATGATCGGCTGCAACTTTTCAATGGCCGTCTTGGGCAGGCCCTGCTGGATCGCCTTGTCGACCGCCTGCCACTCTTCCTCAGGGGAGCCGACAGGCGCGGCAAGCAGCACCGCGGAAAAAAGAAAAAGAAGCGCTAGGGCAACGGGTCGGATTTTCACAGCCTGGTTCCTGGGAGAGAAAGTCGGGTCGACCTTGCCATACTGCCAACGCCGCACGGCAAGGGTGACGCTAACCAAGAGACGCACTTCGGCGCTGACAAGTTTCACCCCATCCCCCAATTTTTTCCGGAAAACGGGATCCCCCGGGGGACGTGCATGGAATCCGGGCAGCACCCTGTTTTGTCGTTTTGAGGTCGTGCAGACGCCGGAAAGCGGGCTTTCGTTTCGCGAAAACAAGCGTTCTGACTTGTTTAGAAGGGGCGCTCCTGCCCGTTTACGATTGCGGCCTCGAAACGGAGCGGGCGTCGCAGGCAATAGAGCGGAGCAGCCCGTTCGTCCTGCACTTTAACGCTACTTCCGTTGAACTGGTCCGGGCAGGAGTGCTCAACCTGCAGAAATTAGCGGACTTTTGGCAGCTTCATCTGCAGTTCCACCAGTTGCTGCAGGCTTTTGAGTTCCTGGCGGCGGATGTGCACGGCCTGATCATAGGCGTCGCTGATTTTGGTGCCGACCAGCGTATGCGGGTTCGTTTGGCGATCGGTCGAACATTCCAGTTGCGGCTGGCTCTGATCGATGACGGTTTCCAGGTGCTCCCGGCGATCTTTTCGCAGGGCAACACGATACTCACGCTGGCTGGAGTCGACCAGGAACCGGCTCAGCGCGGTGCAGTCTTCGCACGTACAGGACAAGTCGCCCGGCTGGCTCCAGTCGGTCGTCAGGGCGGGCGGCACGGCGGTTTGCCGCAGCAGTTGCTGCCGGACGGTCGCCACCCAGGCGTTGATCAGCGCGCCGGTCGCCAGCCGCTTTTTCCGTATGAGCGACTCCAGCTGGAACAGCGCCTCGACCTGCACCGAGGCCGGATAGATCTCGGGCGCCGTCTGCAGATGGTCGATCAGATTCGACAGGGACTGTGCGGCGGAGCAATCAATTAGCGCCGAGATCAGCGTTGCCGTTAGTTCGGCCCGATCCACCGCCGGCCCGGCCCAGCCGTCCGCCTGTTTCTCGTTGTCGAGCTTTTTGAGCTCCGTGATGAAGGTCTCCAGCAAGTCCCGGCAGATCCCCAGGCGGTCAGGGTCTTCGTCGGCCTGCTCGCATAACATGTGCAAGGCGGCGACCCGTTCGGTAAGATTCGCCGGGCGTGTCGCCTCGAACACCTGCTTGAGCGCGTCGGCGAAGTTGGTCCAGCCATGCTGTTTGAAGCAGGGAAGCAGGGATGTGCCGAAGGAGGCGTTTTCGCTTTTCGCCACGACCTCGCTCAGGTAACGACGCACCAGATCCGGGTCGTTAATCTGTACCAGCATCGCTGGGAACTCGGCCCGATGAGAGCCCTGCCTTGCGGTGCGGACCGCGCCCTGGATTTCCGACCATTGATCCAGGATGGCGGCGGCGAAGCTCAGGCATTGCTGCTGGTGCTCGTCGCGACGACTGGCCGGAATGCGGGTCTGGCGGCACAGCATGCTCAGGCCGCCAATGGCGGCATCGATACCCGCTTCGCACAGCACGTCGAAGTGTTTCTCCTGCGGCCAGAGCACGATCGCGGCGCAACGGTACCATCGCTCGACATGGACTGTTTCGCCAGCGGGATCGCTTTCGACCTCTTCGCGGACTCCCTGCCAGGCTTCGATCGGGAGGCCGGAAACGATTTCGGACTCTTTGATGGCGATGCTGCCGAGCTCGACCG
The DNA here is from genome assembly GCF_007751035.1 of Lignipirellula cremea. Lineage (NCBI taxonomy): Bacteria > Pseudomonadati > Planctomycetota > Planctomycetia > Pirellulales > Pirellulaceae > Lignipirellula > Lignipirellula cremea. The sequence goes on from NZ_CP036433.1 coordinate 2,029,957, forward strand.
TTTGCCCCTGACGATCACTCCAGGAATCGACCGTCAAACGTTCCTCGACCACTTCGATCAGGGACAGATCACTCACCGGGCTCTTTGGATTTTCCTTCCCACCGGGCGAGCTGGCGCCTTCGCGCGGCGGACCCAGCGGCCTGGCGGGAGTGCGGGCGGGACCGGTCACATAATGGGTGACCATCGCCACGTGCGCGTGGAAGCCGCACTGCTCGGCGGCGGCCAGCAGCGTGGCGGACCGGCTGCGGTCGGCCCCCTGGAGTCGATCAAACCGCAGGCCCTGCAGGCTGTAAGTATGTTCCAGCGTAACGGCCAGTTTGTGGTCCAGGCTGGCTTCGCGCCAGGCATGCAGCAGCTGGGCGACGGAGCCAATGGAGTCGTCGACGACCTCTTTTTCCTCGCCTTTTCTTTTCCAGGCTTTGGCCGCCACGACACTGTAGTGCATGGCCAGGCGATAGCCGCTGAGCACCCGTTCCACGGCGTGCCGGCAGTCGTTGAAATAGGCCGCAAAACTGATCCCGTCGCCGCGGGAAGCCAGGGTAAATGGCAGCTCCCTTCGCTCCCGTTCATGCTCGACTACCAGGCGGCCGCCGGTAAACGGCGAGGGCAAGCCGATCACCAGATCGACCAGCATCCCTTCGATTTTTCCGCCCGCATGCGGCGGCGCAAGAAAGCCGCCCGGTTCATACAGCACCAGCTGACGCGGAAATACGCGAAGCTCAGAATCGTGCAGTCCGAGCCCTTCCTGCAGATCGGCGACCATGCCGGAGAGCATGTCTTCCCAGTCGGGACTGGTGAAGCTGAACTGCTCCGGCTCCAGCCGCCAGACGCGCCGTTCGCCCGACGGGCTGTCCTGCGCGGGCCGGTTCGCCTGGCCATTGAGGGATCGGCGACAAACGGCAATCAGCTCCTGCGCCTGTTCTTCCGACAGCGGCAACGGCACGCATCCGACTTCCGCCACTTCCAGCCCCGGGTCGATCAGCGGTTCTTCGCCGCTGGTGCAGAACAGCAGCGGACGCGGGCGGCCGCCCAGCACCTGAAGCAGGGCATTCCGCCAGGGGGATACAGCAGGGGAAACATCATTCGTCATGGGAAGTCCTGCCGGGAACCGGCGCGTTTGCTCCGTTTTCGGCGAGATGATCGAAACGCAATGTACGGGTATCGCGCTCCTGGCCCGTCGCTACGGTCAACGGGTGGTAGAGTTCAGGGCGGCGGGAACGTATCCAGCGCGTGCCGGTCAGCCGCTCACGCAAGGCGCCCGACAGCGTCGCCACGACGAGATCGTCGCCGGCCTTGCCGGTTTCCACCAACATGCGGCCGTAAGGATCAAGAATCATGGCGTTGCCGGTGCGGACCTCGTTATCATCGGGGCCAATGCCGTTGGCGAACAGCAAGAACAGGCCGTTATCGTGAGCCCGGGCAGGCAGCCAGCGGAGGAGCCAGCCGCGGCCTTTGTCGCCCAGCAGTTCAGCCTCCAGCGCCAGGGGATCGGTTTCCCGATTGTCCCACAGTCGGCGATCGACCACGCCCATCGCATGCGGACTGCCCGTGTCACAGCCGCCCGTTTGATGGGGCGCCAGGAGAATCTCGGCCCCTTTGAGTGCGGTAATGCGAACGTTCTCGACCAGGTTGTTATCGTAGCAGGTTAACACGCCGACCTGCTGTCCGGTCGGCAAGGTGAATACGGTAAAGTCGTCGCCGGAAGATAAGTGTTCGCTGATAAAACAGTGCAGCTTGCGATGCCGGGCGAAGCGGCCGTCGGGCATCGCCACCACCTGGGTGTTGAACATGCGTCCGTCGGGAGCCAGTTCGACCAGCCCGGCGCTGATCGTCATCTGGTGCTGCCGGGCCAGTTCGCCCAGCCGCTGGGAAGAGGGGCCGTCTTCAACCGGCTCGGCCAGTTCCAGAAGCTCCGCCCGGGACAGCTTGCGCAAATGCCAGTAGCCTGAAATACAGCACTCCGGAAAGAGCAGCAACTCCACCTGCTGCCGGCTGGCCTGTTCGACAAAATGCTGGATGACGTCGAGGTTGGCCCGTTTGTCGCCGGGCGCATGCTGGAATTGCACCACGCCCGCTGTAAGGTCTTGCACTATTCTTTTCCTGAGATGGCGATAATCGCAAAGTCGGCAGCCGATCGGGCCACATCGTCGGGGTCGGACTTGCTGACCTGTTCCAGGGCGGGCAGGGCTGATTTCGCCTTGGGGCCGAGACGGCTTAGCGCAAACGCCGCTCCTGCGCGCACCTGGGGGTCGCCGCTTTCCAGCGCCTGGATCAGTTCCGGCGCGGCTGCTTCTCCCTGGGCCACATACTCGGCGACGGCCGCATCACGCTGGGCCGGATCGCCCAGTCGCGCGATCCCCGGCGGGTCGACGGTCGCTGGCGGCTGCTTGACCTCGGGCTTCGCTGCGGGCGGATCGGTATCAAGCGGCTCGATGATCGGTTCGCCTTCGGGCGGGTCGGTTTCGGTCGGTTTGACGTCAGTCGGTTTGACGTCGGTCGGTTTGACGTCAGTCGGAGGAGCGGGCTGCGTTGTCGGCGTTTTCTTTGGCGGATCGGTAGGGGCCGCGGGCTTCTCGGTGCAACCAATTAACATCGCTGCCAGCAGCAGGCATGCAAGAGTGCGGGACATCGTTTCCTCCTTCGGCCAAATATGAACTAACCGGTAACACCACCATTGTAGCAAGGACAGCGTTACCTGCACCCGGCGGCGCCGAGTCCGCCCAGCTCGCCCAGTCCTCCGGGCGGGTCGGCCGGTCCGAGCGTTCGATGGGAACAAAGGAACGGGGCGCCGCCCGCTCGTTCCAGGCCGTCGCAAGCGTCGAAAAACGCGAAGCATCGCAATCGCGAGCAACGATCAGGGCCCCTTGCTGTTCCGTTTTTCGGACTGCAGAAAGGGGAACCAGCTTTTCCGGCTGTGGTTCTCGGCCAGCCGGTTGAGTGCGGCCTGGAGTTGTTCCGGCAAGGCTTCGATCGCCTGGGAGACGTCGGACGCCTGGCGGAGGGACTGGGACAGCTCCTGGATCTGATCGCTCATGCCGGCCAGGTTCTGGAACGACTCAGCCAGCGTATGCAGCCGGGCCAGCGAACCGTCCAGCTGGGCCAGGCGGGCGGTGGCGGGATCGATGCCGCGTTCCATGAAATCGCTCAGATGGGAGGCCGAGCCCTGGAAGGAGGCGGCCGCTTCCTGCATCGAACGGTACGCCGGAGCGACGTCGGTTTCCAGCGATTGCTGCAGCGTGACGCCCGTTTGCTGCAGCTGATCGGCGGCGGCCTGCATTGACGCCACGATTGGCGAGGTCGTTTCGCCCAGGGCCTGTTGCTGCTGGATCAGGGCGGCCAGCGATTCGCCTCCCTGCCGCAGCGAATCGGCCGTGACGTTCAATCGCTCGGCGGCCCCGGCCAGCGATTCGACCGCAGCCGACTGCCGCTGAGCGGCCTCCGCTAGATCGCCTTCGACGGTGGTTCGCAACGCGGCGATCGAAGGGGTAAGCTCGGCCAGCGCTTGCTGCACCTGGGGATCAAACTGGGCCAGGTGCGAAAGAGCGCCGTCGAACAGTTCGCGGAAACGGGTCAAGGCTGCGCCAAACTCCACGGCGCCTCCACTGATTTCCTGGTGGGCCGGCAGCACGGTCTGCTGCAGCGACTGCAGGTAACGGTCGGCGGCCGACTGTTGCGAATCGAGCAGGGCATGCCACTTGCCGCCGGCCTGATCGATCTGCGTGATGGCGCCCGCCAGTCCGCTGGCGGCGGCGACCAACTGCTCCACTGCCTGCCGTTGCTCGCTGGCGGCGGCCGGTAGATCGGCGGACAAGGTCTGGCGAAACTGATCCAGGGCTGGCTGCAGCTGGTGGAACACTTCGCGCACTTGCGGGGCGGCGGAAACAATCTCATCGCGCGCCTGCGAGATCGCCTCGCCCAGCGACTGCACCTGGCCGCCCAGCTGGCTGGCGACCGGCGCCAGGGACGCGACTGCCGCGGCCAGCTGCGCGTGGACCGGCAGCACTTCGTCGGCGACGGAAGCCTGCAGCTGCTGGCTGTACTGCGCGTGCGACGCGGCCGCATCGGCCAGCTGGCGGCTGCTGTCGCGCAGGTTATCGACGCCGGTGGAAATGCCCTGCAGCGAGGCGGTCAGCGTTTTCAGTTGCTCACGATGACTGTGGCTGGCCGGGGCGAAGTCGTTTTCGACCGAGTGCCGGAAAGTTTCGACGGCGGCCGAAAGAGCGCCCAGCGCTCCCGCGGCGGCGGGCGTCAGGCCAGCCAGGCGTTCCATGCCGTCGGCCACTTCCTGGTACAGGGCGTTCATCCGATCGAACAGCTCTTCGGCCGAACTGTTGAACTGCGTGACATGGCCGTAGAACGCCTGGTTGGCCGGCAGCAGTTCCTGCTGCAGCGACAGGTTCAAGGCGTCCAGTGATTCCGTCTGCAGACGCACGCTGGCGTGCATCGCTTTGCACTCATTGAACAGCACCCGGGTGGAGGTGCGCAGCACGTCGGCCGCTTCCGAGACATCGGCCATGGTGCGGTGATGCAGCGTGGCCGCTTCGCCAAACTGGTCGACTACGGCCACGTGGAACGCGTTCGCCGAGGCTTCGATCCCGGCGACGACCCGCTCGCCGGCGGGAGCCAGCACGCCAATTGCGGCGACCGCCTGCTGCGTGGCCTCGCGGAGTCGCGTCAGCTCTTCCGGCAAGTCGCCCAGTTGCCCGGCGAACGCCGTTGTCGAGGCTTCCAGACGCACGCCTGCCTGCTGGATGGCGGTCGCCGATTCGACCAGCAGGGCGGAGCCGGCCTGTTGCTGCCGGGCCGAGTCGCGGCTGGACTCGGCCAGTTCGGAGAGTGCGTCCATCACCCGTTCCGATGAAGACCGCGTGCGGTTCCCCAGGGCGTCCCAGACATGCGTATCAAACCAGTCGCGAGCCGCTCGCCGCAGGCGTTCTGCGGCGCGGCTGACAAAGTGCAGCAGCCATTGATTGACAAGCGCCAGCGAAGCCCCCACGCCAATGCCAGCCGCCACCGGCGCCAGGCGGCGGAACATGGCGAGCAGCTCACGCAATTCTTCCGGCTGCGGATCGAGCATCATAAAGCTGCCCACGGTGAGCAGCACGCCGAGCAACGGCGCCATCGCTCCCATTCGCTGGAGCAACACGTATTCGTTGTTGGAGGCGATGCGGCTGTCCAGCTCCTTCATCACATCGTCGCGACTGTAGTTGCCGCGGGGATCTTCGCCGGGCGGGAAGTGCCGGTTGATCCAGGCCAGCCAGGAAAAACGCCGGCCCAGGGCGGCCCGTTCGCCCCCTGTTGGATCGCCCTGGTCCAGGCGGACAATGATCCGCCGCCAGCCGCGCAGCAACAGGAAGAAGCGGCAGCACGCGTAAATCTGCAGGCCGAGAAAGAAGAGCCCGACTGCCAGCACGGTCCAGTGGCTATGTGACATCGCCTCAAACACTAACAGGGAAGCGGAGCATCGGTCGGACGGAAGTTCTTGCGACAAGAGTTCCTGGGTAGCGGCTCTGCCGATTCAAGGCCGACTCAGGAATGCGAAGGTCGTTACCTTGCCGAAAAAAGTTAACCACAGGGAGCACAGAGAGGAAAAGGAGGAGAGGAAATAAAGAAGAACCGCCCGACGCTATCGCGTTCGGCTCACAGGATTAGCCCGACGCTAGTGCGTTCGGCTCACGGGATTAGCCCGACGCTAGTGCGTTCGGCTCACGGGATTAGCCCGACGCTAGTGCGTTCGGCTCACGGGATTATAGCCCGACGCTAGTGCGTTCGGCTTACGGGATTATAGCCCGACGTTAGTGCGTTCGGCTTACGGGATTAGTCAGTCATTCGTTCTGCGCGACTTCGACGCTTTCTTTTTGGCCGGTTTGGGCGGCAGCGTGCGTACGAAGTCGGCTGCCAGTTCCACCCAGGCGGCCAGCTCGGCCGGATCGTCCAGCCGATCGGGGTCCAGCATGACCCAGCCGGCCATCGGCCGGCCGGTGATATCGCACTCTTCTATTGTCGGCAGTGCAAGGGCCTCCCCGGCCGCCGCCGCTCCCAGTCGCAGGATGACCCAGTGTTTCCAGACGCCGACGCACATGTGATCCTGCAGCATGAACACCACGCCGCCGAACATCCGCTTTTCCTCCACGCCGGACTGCCCTTCCAGGAAAGGTCGAACGAGTGCGGCGACATCAGCATCGTAGGGCATGGGCGGAGTCTGGCGTTTCAGCGAAGGAGGCGGCGTCAAGGAACGGCGTCGACGAACGGCAATGCGAAGGACAGGACCTGTGGCCAGGTCCACTACGCTCTAGGCGAAGGCCTGGCGGAGCTGATCCATGTGTTCGCGACAGGCGGCGCGGGGTTCGCCCGCTTCTTCGTATTCGAGCACGATGTACCCGCGGTAATCGACATCCTTCAGAATGGCGGCGAGGCGTTTGTAGTCGGCCGGTTCTTTCCCTTTTTTGCCGGGACCCGACATTACGATTTTGATCTGCACATTCGCCGCGTACGGCGCCACCTTGGCCAGATCGCCGTAGGGATCTTCGGTGTGGAAGTTGCCGCTGTCGAGATTCACGGCGAACCAGGGGCTGTTGATATCGGAGACAAACGCCAGCAAACCCTCGGCTGTGGCCGTCGGTCCGCCATGGTTCTCCAGCGCCAGGATCACCCCGTGCTGCCCGGCGTAATCGCAGCATTCTTCCATCGCCTTGACCATGCGACGGTGGCTGGCCTCGGGCGAGTCGCCTTTGGCAACATGACCGGTAAAGATACGAATCACCGGGGCTGACAGCATGTCGGCGTAGTCAACCCACTTTTTCACATGGTCGATTTCGGCGCGGAGCTTCGCTTCGTCCTGCACGCCAAAGTCGTTCCGGATGGCGGTGCCGGAAACATCCAGCCCCAGGTAAAAGCATTCCTTGCGCAGATCGTGCAGCATCTTCGGTTCCGGGGCCGCGGGGAAGTAGTACGAGGTCAGCTCGGTCCCTTCCAGCCCCATCGCCGCGCAGTCCTGCACAAAGGTCGATAAGGTTACGCCGCTGCTGCTATCGGTCAGCAGTTTGCGATAGCTGTAAGCCGCCAGCGAAAACTTGAATTTTGATTTGCCGTTCCGGGTGATCGGCTCGATGGCCGCCAAGGGCGAAGCAAAAGCAGCGGCGCCCGTCAACGCGGCCCCCTGCATCAAAAACGAACGACGATCGACAGGTCTCGACATGGGAAATCCTCGTAGTTGCAAATATCAAAGGGAGATATCAAAAGGCAAAGATGAAAACGCACCGGCCGCGCTGGTCCCGACCTGAACCGGCGAGTGTGGGGGACGTCGTGAAAAACTCCTCTGTCATCATAACGACCGCCGTCGACGGAAGACAGAATATTCAACCCTTCCACGAAAGCAGAAAAGCCCGTCCCATCGCCTGGACCTGCGGGGCTGGTCCCCCGTAGACGAACTCGTCAGAGTTTGGCCGCCGATTCTATCGCCGAGAATACTTCCTCCCAAGTCAGGCAACTTCGACTGCATGCGGAGGGGCCGCTTGTCGTATCGGGCCGGCGGGTGGTGTATCATCGACATTCGTTGACCCGTTCGCTTGCCCCGAGCTCTCTTGCAGGTAAATCCGCTGCGATGAAAACGCCCTTTTCACTTTTTCCGCCTGCGACTGCCTGGCGTCTGCTGGCTGGCTGCCTGAGCCCGATTTTTGCTGTGTGCTTCGCGCTGGGTTCGATCCTGCTGTTCGCGCAGCGGGGCAGCGGAGCCGAGCCGTTGAATATCGTGTGGATCACGTGCGAAGACATGAGCCCGCGGCTGGGCTGCTATGGCGACTCGACCGTGCCGACGCCCAACATCGACGCCCTGGCCGGAGAGAGCGTGCTCTATCGGCACGCTTTTGGCGTGTACGGCGTTTGTGCGCCGAATCGGCATTGCCTGATTACCGGCATGTATCCCACTTCGACCGGGGCGATGGCGATGCGGACGCAGTCGCGCACGTCGGCGTTGCATCTGATTACCGATCCGGAACTGCTGGCCATTCCGACCTATGAAGCGACGCCGCCGGCCGGGGTGAGGTGCTTTCCGGAATACCTTCGCCAGGCCGGTTATTACTGCACCAACAATGTGAAAACCGATTACCAGTTCAAGAATCCGATCGCCGCCTGGGACGATAGCAGCGACCAGGCCCACTGGAAAAACCGGCCGACGCCGGACACGCCGTTTTTCGCCGTGTTCAATTCGATCCTCACGCACGAGAGCAAGGTTTTCCAGCAGACCTCGCCGATTGTCGTGGATCCCGCCAAGGTGGAGCTGCCGCCGTATTACCCGGACACGCCGATTGTCCGCCGTGATCTGGCCCGGCAGTATGACAACATCGCCGCCCTGGATGTCTGGGTGGGGAAGCTCATGCAGGAACTGCGCGAGGAGGGCCTGCTGGAGAATACGCTCGTCTTTTTCTTTAGCGACCATGGCGACGGCCTGCCGCGGATGAAACGCTGGGTCTATGATTCGGGCATCCAGGTGCCGTTGCTTGTGCGTTATCCCGACGGGGCCCAGGCGGGTACGGAGACTGATCGTCTGGTGAGCTTCGTCGACTTTGCACCGACCGTGCTTTCTGTCGCCGGGCTCGACCCGCCGGCCTATATGCAGGGGAGCGTCTTTCTGGGGGCGAAGCAGGCTGAGCCCCGAAGCTACATTTACGCCGCGCGGGACCGGATGGATCCGGCGCCGGAAACCATTCGTGCGGTGCGGGACCAGCGATTCAAGTACGTGCGGAACTATCGTCCGGATCTGCCTTACCTGGGCTTCATTCCGTACCGCGATCAGCAGCAGATCATGCAGGAGATCCATCGCCTTAATAAAGCGGGGAAACTGGGGCCCGATTCCTGGCAGTTCAGCAGTCGCAAGAAACCGTTGGAGGAGTTGTACGACACCCAGACCGACCCGCACGAAATCCACAACCTGGCGGCCGATCCGGCCCACTTTGACAAGCTGGGCGAACTCCGCGAAGCACATCGCCGCTGGACCCGCGAAACACGCGACCTGGGCCACATGCCGGAGTCCGAGTTGATTAAACGGCTCTGGCCGCCCGACGGCAAACAGCCGCAAACGGCCCCGGTGACGATCGAAATGGAGCCACGCGGAGAAAAGATCCAGGCGACCCTCCGCTGCGAAACCGAAGGCGCCACCATTGCCTGGCGCCGGGAAGCCGCCGAGGCCTGGCAGGTGTATCAGCAGCCGTTGCTGCTGCCAGCCGGGACCGAGCTGCAGGTGAAAGCCCATCGCCTGGGCTGGAAACCAGGTCGCGAGACGATCCGTACAGTAAAGTAGCCGGCGGATTCGCCTGGCAAACCGAAAAACCGGCAAGCCTGACGGACGATTCGGGCGAGATTCGCGCCGAATTGTCGCTGCGGATAGACTCTTTTCCGTCAGCCGCGCTATAATCAAATATCCTGCGGATCCTGAATTCTGGGATGTAGACCCCCTGCCCGGGGAGTGGACCGCACCCGCCTTTCTCCCGCCTTCTTCCTTATTATCTCATCAATAACGCATGTCGCGACCTAAACTGATTACCCCAGAGACGCCTTTCGGGATGAAGTTACTGCTTTATCCGTACCAGTTTGCGTCTTCGCTGGGGTTGGCCGTTATTCTGCTGATCACTTCGGCGACGACCTTCGCTCTGGGCACGTTTATTGAAGCGGCCTACGGTACGCCAACGGGTCAGTTTTTCGTTTACGAAACGTGGTGGTTCAACCTGTTGATGGTGATGCTGGCGGTAAACATTTTTTGCGCCGCAGCCATTCGCTTTCCGTGGAAGCGGTACCAGACGGGCTTTGTGATTACCCATATCGGCCTGCTGACGCTGATTTTTGGCATGGCGCTGGGACGACTCGGCGGGATTGATGCACAGATTAGCATTTTTGAGCACGAAGCGGCCCACTGGGCGTTTGACAGGGCGCCGCACTTCAAAATGGTGATCGAGCCGCGGCTGACGGAGGAAGATCTCGCCAAGGTCGAAAAAGGAGAGGCCGACGCGAAAGTCCTTGAAGGGAAAACGATTACCATTCCCTTCGCGCCGGGACCCTTCAACTGGGAAGACTATCAGTCCAACCTGGCCGTGCTGTTCAATATATCGGGTCGGACCGGGGCGGGCGATGTTCTGTATAACCAGGACGGCGTGAAGCTCGAAGTGCTGGACTATTACTCCGACTCCAGGCCGGTAAGTGCGCCGTATCTGGAGCTGGAGATCAGCCTGCCCGATATGCCGCCGATGATGGCCGGCATGACGCCTCCGCCAGAGAAAAAGGCCGACCCCAAGGAGCCTGCGAAGCCGAAGAACTGGCAGCCCGTCTCCCTGGCGGTGCGCCGTGCTCGCGATGCGAAGTCGTATCCGCAGGGCATTCCCGACTCGCAAAACGTCGGCGGCGGCGTGATGATGCTCTCCGCCTCTTCGGGCAAGAATCAAACATATAGCTTCCTGCATAGCGCTCCCGAATACCCGCTGGGCGACAAAGGCCAGGTGGTCCTGTGTGTCAACGAGCAGCTCACCCGCGTGTCCGTGGCGGAGAAGCTCAACCAGGGACGCTTCCCGCTGACCGGTTCCGATCTGGAGGCGGAGATCGTCGCGCACAACGACCCGCTGCTGAAATACATAGGCAACACGCAACGTCCGACCGAAGAAATCCTGACGGCGAGCGTCACGGTGCAGATCTTCAGGAAGGATGAAAAAGTCGGGCAGTTACTGCTGGCGGCGACCCATCCGGAACTGAACCAGTTTGACTACAAGAACCAGGTCTTCGGCGACTACTGGTGCGACTACGACGGTCTGGGGTTCGCCGAACGCTCCCGCCTGGGCGTGTTTGCCCGGATTGAGTTCATGCAAGGCGATTTCCCCGAGGGGGACGACGCCCTGCCGGAGGCCGGCCCGCACCAGGCGAAGGTCTACTATCGCTACTGGAACCGGAAAGAGATCGTCGTCGCAACGGAGTTCCCGCTCGACGGCAGCAAGGAGAAAGCGACCGACGCTTTCCGCATGCTGGGGGACCAGCAGCTGCAGATGTACGCCAGGCGGTTCATCTCGGCGAAGGAGCCGCAGCAGGCCGCCGCGCCCAAGCCGTTTGAACGGGAACGCCAGTTCCAGGACTTCCCCGCCGCCCGCGTGCGATTGACGGTCGACGACAAGAGCGAAGTGTTCTGGATGATGATGAATCTGGAATCGCCCGACAGTCCGCCCACGACCAACCTGGAACGGCATCTGGTGGAAACCAAGACGCGCACCGTCTCGTTGACCATGCCGCGTGAGGCCGTCGATATTGGTTTTCGCGTGAAGCTGGTCGACTTTGAACGGAAGCTTGACCCAGGCACCAGCCAGGCGTCGCATTTTTCCAGCACCGTCGATTTTCTCGACCTGAAACAGGACCGCATGATCCGCTCGGTCCAGCTGCCCGATGGTCCCGCACGCAAACTTTCGGTCCCCTGCATTCGTCCGACCCGCATGGCCGTGAACCCCAAAACCGATCGCGTATATTACTACGACGCGGACACATCAGCGATCCTCAGTGCGCCCCTCGACGGCAGCAAGCCGCCTGAGGAGATCGTCCATGGGGTGAATTTGAATTCGCCCGGATCCCTGGCGATTGATCCCGAAGCGGGCGTCCTGTACTGGACCGATGTCGTTCACATCGAGAAACCGGAATTGGGCGTGGATAATGAGTTTGGCGTGGTCCGCCGCTGCCGGCTCGATGGGGAAGCGCTCGCCGATACAACCCGGTTCGTCGACGACGCGACCGTGGATGCGGGGCAGGAGTACCAGGCGATCGTCGTCGCCGACAGGCAGATTACCTCGCTGGCGATTGATGCCCAGGCGAAAAAGCTGTACTGGCTGTACGATACGGTGCTGCCGCCGTCCGGCGACCAGCGGTCGCAGAAATCCAGCGTCGTCGGTCGCTCTGATCTGGATGGCCAGAACTTCGAGGACCGATTCGCCGCCGATCTTGGCGTGGCTCGCGGCCTGGTGATCGTCAACGAGAAAATGTACTGGTACCGCCCGACCAGCAACCAGATCCGGGAGCGAAAGCTCGACGGGACCGGGGCCGGCGATGTGGTGTTCATCCAGAAAGATGATCTGCGGATCGAATCCCTGGCGGTCGACGCCGAAGCGGGCGGCCTGTACTGGCTGGTGCGGGATATGCGTCCTCATCTGCCCGAAGAAGGCAAAGGCCTGCCGCCTCGCCGCGACGCCCTGATGTTCCTCGACCAGGCCAAAGGCGGCGACGCGGTTGTGTTGTGCGACAGCACGCTGGATCGGGCCGACTCGCTGGTGATCGATCCGGCCTCTGGCGCCGCTTACTGGCTGCAGACCGCGGTGATGGATACCGATGTCTGGATTACGATGAACGCCCCGGTGGATATTTCAGATCCGCACACCAAACGCTCCTTTCGTTTGTTCCAGGAACAGTTGCGCGGGCCGTTCAAGCCGGGCGATTTTGAGTTTGCCGCCAAGATGCCTCGCGGGGAGACGGCGGACGAACTGTACGCCTCGATCCTGACCGTGAATTACGATCCGGGACGCGGTTTCCGTTCGGCTGGCTGCCTGCTGGTCGTGGCGGGGATCTCGATCATGTTCTTTATGCGAGCGTATTTCTTTACGCCGACGAAACCGCGAAAAACGAACCTGGAAACCTCGCAGCAGGAGCCGGGCGATCTTCAGAAGGGTCCCGTTCGGGATCGTGAAAAATCGCCCGTGTAAAACGCCAGGCTGTTTTCCGTCGACGCCAGGTCGTCGACGGTTCTGTCAGCCTGGGGCCGAACTTTCGGTGATCGATCGAAATTTCGGCTAGAATGAAAATAGCCCGCCCCCTCTGAACCCCTCAGAATCCTTTCATACAAAAACTGGTGACTGCAATGCTGGCCAAACGATTGCTGCCTGGCGTTTTGTTGCTCCTGTCCGTAATGACGGCCGGGGCCGCCGAACCCGAAGCCAAACCGATCGCCAAACCCAACCTCGACGCCTGGGCGCACATTCCCGTTTACCACGACGGGCGAGTCATGCCGCTGGAAACCTATGCCAATCTGGTGAAGGACTCCGTGTGCAACAAAGAGAAATGGCCGATCAGCATCAACCTGACCGACTACGCACAGGTCGAAGTCAGCCAGGCCAAACAGGCGGTCAAAACGGCGGAAACAGAGCTCGAAGACGCCCAGAAATTGCTCGCCGACGCCGAAGCCAGCCAGGCCGAAGATGCGGCCCACCAGGCCGAAGTCGCGGCGACGGTCGTCAAAACCAGCGAAGCCAAACTCCAGGCGGCCGAAGCCGATCTGGCGAAAGTCGTCGAAAAAACCAAGGCGGCCGAAGGGAAAATCGACTGGGCTAACTCCGAATACGCCCCTGCCCTGGCAATGTTCCCCGAAGGCAAAACGCAAAAATGGTCCTCTTCCGAGATCCTGCTCAGCTGGCTCAGTGAAAGCAAGAAATGGGAAGTCGTTCCTTTCATCTACTGCCCGCATGAAAAAGTCCGGGCTATGCTCGGCCTGGTCAGCTTCAACGACCACGGAACCCGCCTGCAATATGTTTCCCCGCGCCAGCTGGCTGAGTCGGAAGAGCTGCAGGAATATCTGAAGGGACTGCAGGAACGGGCCAGGTCCGCGTCGGGCGAATTCAAAATGAACGACCTCGACGAACGCGTGCAGCAGTTGGTCCGTGCTTACTCGATCTATCGCTTCGCCACGTTTAATCCGAACGAGCCGCTGAACTACACCGAAGTTCTGCAGCCTGGCTCCCGCAGTACGCTGGTCAAACGCGTCTCGGAGGTCATGCAGCTGACGCAGAAAAAGTCCGGGACCAACGAGGACCGCTCGTTCATCCGACTGCTGCAGACTTTCGCCGCCCCCGAAGCGGCCCGCCTGACCAGCATTCATCCGGCCGCCAGCGCCACGATGAACTCCCTGGAAAACATGATGCAGCTGGCGGCGCAGGTGGTCAATGCGAACACGCCGCAACCAGGCGAAAGCATCCCCAGGAAGCCCCTCACCCTGGAAGACGCCCGGCCCCTGGTGCTCGAATTTTACCAGGCGGCCACCGACCTGGAAAAGGCGATCAGCGTTGAGCGAGATCAGATCGAGGAATTCCTCAACGATTCCGAAGACGGGCAGAAGCTTTACGACACCTTCCGCGAGTTCCACTACAACACCAAAGAGCTGCGTCGCCTGGCGTTTGAGTGCCACACGGCCCTCTACGATGAACGCCATGGCCTGCAGGTAACGCCCGCCATGAACGCCTGGGCCCTGTCGCGTAACCGCGATCCGGCGCACGCTTCCGAGGTCTGGTTCTCGCTGCCCACCGTGCTCTACTCCGACGAGTTGATGGAGGCCTTCTCCCCCGTCCAGGTCAAAGCCACGCGCGACGCCTGGAAAGCGCTGACAAGCGCCTATGTAGATCGCTCGGCCGACAACCGCGTCGAAGCGGTCGAAACAGCCGAAGTCCAGCTGGCCAGCAGCCTCCGCAGCCTGGGCGAAGGGATCGATCAGGCCCGACAGGAACTGGTGTCGGAGGAACTGTCCGCCGCCGACCAGGATCCGCAACTGCTGGCGGTCACCGCCTACCCTCCCTACGAGATCATCCATACCGAGGTCACGTATAACCGCCTGACGCCCTTTTTGTATTCGTTCGCGCTGGCCCTGATCGGCCTGACCTGTTACTCGCTGTCGTTCGGCAAAATGCATCGCCCCATGTTCTGGGCCGGCACCCTGATGATGGCGATCTGCATCGGCTGGACGGTCTATGGTTTCTCGCTCCGCGTCGGCGTGACCGGCTGGGCGCCGGTGACCAATATGTACGAAACGGTCGTGTTTGTTCCGTTTATCGTCGCCCTGCTGGGCCTGTGGTTTTTGTTGCTGCCGTTGACCTGGTCCGGCATCAGCGACGGCTGGCGTCTGGCGGCGTGGCCCCTGAACCCGCTGGTCAATGCAATCCCTGCCGGCAACCCCGTGGGAGGTTACCTGTCCGGCCTCAAGAACCCGCCGCTTACCAAAGAACAAACCGACAAAATGCCGGCGTACTCCTGGGCGATTCTGGGCGGGGTCATGTCGCTGGTTCGCCTGGGGCTGATGGCCTTTGTGCTCTGGTTTCTGGCGTTTGCTCCGTACGCTGACGGCGGCCGCTCAGTCGTGTCGCTGTGGCCCCGCCAGTACGACGCCAACGGCCTGATGGTCTGGGCGGTTGCGTTTATCTGTCTGGTGGGAGCCGTCTGGTTCCTGCCGCGGATGCTGCTGAGCCTGCTGGCCAGTTTGGTCTTTATTCCCTGGAACTGGGCGACCAGTTCGCAGATTTCCAAGCAGCTGAAAGAAACGTACGCCCGCCACCCGTTCGGCATCGCCTCGGCCGGAGCGGCCGCGTTCCTGTTCTTCCTGGCGGCGTTTGTGCCGCTACTGCCGACGGATCAGCCGGTGTTGAACGAGAACTTCTCGCCGCTGCAGCCGGTGTTGCGATCGAATTTCTGGCTGACGATCCATGTGCTGACGATCGTCGCCAGCTATGGCGCCGGCTTCCTGGCCTGGGGCCTGGGGATTGTCGCCTTGTTCTATTACACGGCCGGCAAGTACCGTGACCCCAAGGTGCACGCCGTGAGTGCGGATATCCTTGGCGGCGCCGTTCCCCAGCGAAAAGGACCGTACGTCGAACAGCGGAAATCCGGCAGCGTGGAAGAACCCGACACCGACGCACCCGGCTTTCGCCGTCGACCACCGGAAGCCTGTTCGGCCCTGGCTGGGTACGCTTATCGCGCTATCCAGGTGGCCGTGCTGCTGCTGGCGGCCGGCACCATTTTGGGCGGACTTTGGGCTGACGTTTCCTGGGGCCGTTTCTGGGGCTGGGACCCGAAAGAAGTCTGGGCCCTGATCTCCTTCCTGGTGTACGTGGCCGTGCTGCACGGTCGCTTTGCCGGCTGGTTCAATAACTTCGGCCTGATCGCCGGCACCGTGTTCGGCGCTACGATGATCATTATGTCCTGGTACGGCGTGAACTTCGCCCTGCCCAAACTGGCTGACGGCAATGTGGGACTTCACTCCTACGGAACGGGCGCCGGCGGTCTGGAATACGTGGCCGGCTTTGTCGCCTTGAACTGGGTCCTGCTGGGTATCGCGTCCGCCAGGTTCTGGTACGAAACGTCCGACAAGGTCGAGCCCGAACAGGTCGACAAGCCGCTGAAAGCGGAGGAAATCCTGGTCGAACATGTAGAAGCCGAAGTTGTCGAACCTGGCAACAAGGCCTGAGTGGCCCGACGTCCTGATTGAAAGTTTCCGTCCCGCCGGCAGGAGTCCGACCTCCCGCCGGCTGGCGACGCCTGTTGCTGCAGAGAGGAATCCGCGATGAGTTCGCATGCTTCGTCGGTCGAACTGACCTTTGACTGTTTACCCTTGCGAACGGTCGGCCGGCTGGACATTCCGATCGATGCTTCGCCCAAGTACAGGGCGCTCTGCGAACGCATCAAAAAAGCGATCGACAAACACGGCAGCCACAATACGTACTTTCTGTACAACGCCCGCTGTGTTTTCCGCCTGACCAACAGCGAAGAACTCGGCATGCTGGAGTTCTCCTTCGAAGGCGTCGCCCTGACCGACGCCAGCGACTGCGACACGCAGCGCTGCGATCTGGAAGTCGAACTGACCCGCGAAGTCTGCCCCTGGATCACCGAACCGATCGTGGACTGGTTCAAACGCACCGTGGTGGAAGCGGCTGCGGTCGAGTTCAACCGGTACATCGCCGCCGGCGATCTTCAGGCCGCCAAAGAACGGATCGAAAAGATCCAGGCCGCCAGCGACGATGCAGGCGGATACGTCGGCATGTTTCTCTAGCAACTGGCTATTTGCCAAAGCCCCAGCCGCCCCCGCCGCCGCCGTAATATCCGCCGCCGCTGCGCCCTCCATAGCCGTAACCGCTGCCGCTGCCGCTGGAAGTCGGCCGCACAGTCGGCAGGGGTTCTTTCGCCGCAGGGGACAGCTCTTGCCCCATCAGCGACCAGCCCAGGTAAGCGATCACGGTCAGTCCGCCAATGCTTAAAACCATCCAGCGGACCAGGGAACCCATGTGGAGCGAGTTCGACAGCACGGCCCCTAGAATGAGCGAACAGATCGCAGCTCCCACAAATGTTACAACGAGCAGCATCGCAAACCTCAGGGCAATCAATCAGACGGACAGAACCAGACTTCGCACAGCCAATCTTCGCCAGGGATGTCAGCCAAAGTCACTTTCCGACCAGCGGCGTTTCTCAAAAAACTTCCAGCCCAGCACGTTGCCGACAAACAGCATGCCGACCACCGACAGCGCGATCAGCCAGGCGCCTGCGCGCGGAACGCCTTGCCGGATTTCCACCTCGACCGACTGGTGCTGCGATCCTGGCTGCTGGGTAAACGTCAGGTTCAGGCTATAGGCTCCCGCCCTGGGAGCGGAAAAATAGCGTGTCTGCTCCGCTGCATAGGTCGGCAAGCCAGCGGCGAACGGCCGGCGATGTTGATCCTCAAAGCGGTACAAGCTGCCTTCGACGTGGGCCCAGTACGAACGATTTCCCAGTTTCATGGTAATCGCCACATTGTGGCCCGACTGCAGCATGAATTGCCGGCTGATCTTTTCGGTGCGTATCGGCAAGCCGGTCGGAGCGGCGGGCGTCACCAGCGGAGGCGGACTGGCTGGCAGGTTCGGCGCGTTGGGGTCCGGCGCTTCGGCCACGACAGTGGTCGGTTCGTTGAGCTGGAACGACTCCTGAAGGACGACCTTCCGCGGCGAGTTCACATTCACCAGCGCCCCGGCCAGGAGCACCGCCGCCAGCAATCCGCCAGCGAGCCAGGTCGACACGCTGTAAGGATACGGCTGGTTCGGGGCGACCGAGCTGGGCGTTCTGGTTTTTACCTGGAACGCCTGGTCGATCTCTTCGTGGGGAACGTATTCGCCCAGGGTGTAGTTCACTTCGCTGACAATGCTGGGGGCGTTCGCACTGGCCCTTTCGGAAACGGCGTCGGTTGAGAATTCCTGTTCGGTCGGCACGCTTTCTTCGCGCGACAGCATCAGCGGCGGCCGGACATAATCCCAGGCCCGCGTCTGCTCGCCCATGGCGACCTTCCAGTAAAACTCGCCCAGCACGACGCCGACCTTGGGCGAAGAAATATCAAACAGCCGATACTCGCGTCCTTTGAAACGCGCGTTGGCGGTTCCCGCGCCGGTCTGACAGTCGCCCGCGGATACCGCTTCCGCCAGCGTCCAGTGGTGCTGGTTCTGGATCAACCAGCGGAATGGCTGCCGCGGCGTGTACAGCAGATACTCTTCCCAGCGGTACACTTTTTTGTTGTACCTGATGAACCGTTCCAGAAAGCCGATGACCGTGTACTGCCGACCGCGAAGTTCCCCCTTTGAGCCGATCGGCAGGATCGGTTTGACTTTGACCTCACCCAGTTTGTACAGAAAGGCGAGGTTCCCCTGGTCGGCGTCGAGCAGCGACATGCAGTTAGGGCAGGTCACCCGCTCCGTCTGGGCCGGAGCATGAAGTTCCAGGGCGCCGCCGCATTGTGGGCAACTGACGCTAACAGCCGATGCGGTCGGCAATTCCTCCTCGCGCGACAGGGCCGTCTCCACGCCCAGATCGGCCAGGGAGACCTGCTTGCCGACATACAGTTCCAGCTCGCTGCCTGGATCCTGCGACATGGTGGCGAACTTGCCGGCTGGGCCCTGCAGGTCCGCGTACCGCATTTTGGCGCCCGGATGAAAGGCGATGGGAAACTCGCCCTCGGCGGCGATCGCGGTGGCTTCGCCGCACTCGACGATTTTCATCGCTCCCAGGGTGGGCAGTTTGATGATCTGCTCGACCACGGTCTGCTCCAGCGGAGGCAACTGATGGTCTTCGGGAACCTTTTTGGGGAAAGTCAGATACTGGCGGCCCTGGGCGTCGGCGATCCAGCCCCAGCGTGCACCGTCGTAAAAGGCCGCATACCATTCGTCCCACACGCCGCCTGCCGCATGGCGCCACTGGGTGCGGCCAGTGATTTCAAAGTTGGTCCCTTTGAACTGGCCCCGCATTCCCACCTGGAAGGGAGATTCCGTCTGCACCAGTTCTGCGACTTTGCCGTAATTTTCAATCGCATCGCCGGCGCGGCCGACAACGCTATCGCACGCTTCGCACACCACACATAACGAGGTGGCGGCTTGAAACTCCACAGGGGAACCACAATTCGGACAGGTCGCTTGGAAACTCACAGGCGCCTTTCGCGATCGAAGACAATACGGGCAGCACAGGCGGCCAGATTCTACCACGATCTGCGGGGCCGTTAAAAGGCGTTCCCAAAATCGGCGATTGCCGGCACCTCTCAACGCCGGCCTCATTCGGTCCCGGTCGCCGAAGTCGTCAGAGTTTGGCCGCTGTTTCGCTGTTCCCCTGGCCCAGAAAGCTTCTTCCAAAGTCGGGCGACCTCGGCTGCATGCTGGCTCCCGCCGCACCCGCTTTCCGCCGGCCGTCCCGAGTGCCCTCCCTTCCCCCGCTTGCCGTTGTGGCAGGGCGAGGAGCTGATTAAACTGGATCGGTTCTGCCGGTCATTCCTTTGACGCTTTTCGGCGGCATGACCGTCCAGCCTGCCTTCCTTCACGTCCCTCCGTTCTTGTATTGGGAACCTTCCTATGATCCGCACGTTTTCTGCAGCCTGCTGCGCGTTACTTTTGATGGCCGGCGCCGCCGCGGCGGCGGAGTCTGATGCCGCCAACTGGTCCCAATGGCGCGGGCCGGGCCGCGACGCCCATTCGCCCGATACGGGGCTGATGCAAAGCTGGGAAACGACCAAACCGCGACTGTTGTGGACCGCCGACGGCCTGGGCGAAGGCTACGCCAGTGTGGCGATCGCCAACGACGTGCTGTATACGACCGGCAATTTTGAGAACGGCCAGGCGATGGTCGCCGTGAGCCTGCAGAACGGCGAAGTCCTGTGGAAGACGCCCTTCACCGCCGAGGCCCCCAAACATGGGCACCAGGGATCGCGATCCACGCCGACCGTTGACGGCGATCGGGTGTACGCGGTCGGCTCGAACGGCGAAGTCGTCTGCTTCAAAACGGCCGACGGGACGCTGCTGTGGGACCGGAACTTCTCGGACTGGAACGGTCGCATGATGAGCGGCTGGGGCTTTGCCGAGTCTCCCCTGGTCGATGGCGACGTGGTGGTTTGCACCCCCGGCGGCGACGAAGCCATGCTGGTTGCGCTCAATAAAATGACCGGCGAGGAAGTCTGGACCTCGTCGGCGGTTGATTTCCCCGGAGCCGGACGCAAGTCGGGCGCCGGTTATTCTTCCATCGTGGTTTCCAACGGCGGCGGAGTCAAACAGTACGTGCAGCTGGTTGGCGCCGGCGTGATTGGCGTGCGGGCCAGCGACGGCAAGTTCCTGTGGGGCTATGGCGATATGGCCAACGGAACCGCCAACATCCCGACGCCCATCGTCGATGGCGACTATGTGTTCTGCTCGACCGGCTACAAAGGCGGAGCCGCGCTGCTCAAACTGCAGTCCGACGGCGACGGCGTCAAAGCCGAAGAAGTCTATTATCTGGAGGCGAAACTGTTTGAGAACCACCACGGCGGCATGGTCAAAGTGGGCGACTACATTTACGCCGGCCACAAGCACAACCAGGGCTTTCCGATCTGCCTGGAAATGATGAGCGGCAAAGTCGCCTGGGGCGGCGAAGAACGGGGCGAAGGCGAAGGCTCCGCGGCCGTGATCTACGCCGACGGCAATCTGCTGTTCCGCTACCAGACCGGCCAGATCTCGCTGATCGCGGCCAATCCCGAAGAGCAGATTCGCAAGGGCTTTTTCATGCCCGAAATCCAGAAAGGCCGCAGCTGGGCCCACCCGGTCGTCATCAATGGCAAGCTCTACCTGCGTGAGCAGGATCAGCTGATGTGCTACGATCTCACCCCGCCCCGCGGTTAGGCCGCACGGCAATTGCGAAAAACCGCAAAACAGGAAACAGCACAGGCCGGCGATTTCATTACGCCGGCCTGTTTCTTTGCGTCCTGTCCGTCCGTGTTCCGCCCCGGCACGGCCGCTCTAGACAACTCGGCAGATGAAGCACTTGAGATAATCGGTCTCAGGGCACTGGATCGCCATCGGATGGTCAGGCGCCGCGGCCCGGGCTTCCAGCACCTGCAGCGTGCGGTTGGCGTGCAGCGCCACATCGGCCAGCAGCCCCTGGAAATCGGATTTGCTCACCAGACCAGAGCAACTGCAGGTGGTGAGAATTCCGCCCGGCGGCAACAGACGCATGGCGACCTGGTTCAGGCGATAGTAGCCGCGCAGCGCTTTGGGCGTATTGCTGGCCTTGCGCGTCATGCGGGGCGGATCCAGCACCACGGTGTCAAAGGTGCGTCCCTCGGAGACCAGCTCTTCCAGCTTGCGGAAGGCGTCGGCCCGTTCAAACTTGACAATGTCGGACAGGCCGTTCAACTCCGCGTTGGCGGTGGCTGCCGCCAGGGAAGGCTCCGACGAGTCGATCCCCAGCACTTCGACCGCGCCCTGTTTGGCGGCGGCCAGGGCGAAGCCGCCGGTGTAACAGAACATATCGAGCATGCGTCCGCCGGCGGCGTAGCGGGCTACGGCCTGGCGATTTTCTCGCTGGTCGAGATAGTAGCCCGTTTTCTGGCCGCCGACGAGATCCACATTCAGTCGCAGTCCGTTTTCTTCGATCATCAGCGGACGGGGCGGTTCTTCGCCGACGGCCAGGCGATCGCCCTGTTCGATTCCTTCGGCCACGTTGATTTCGTTGTCGCTGCGCAGCCAGATGCCGCGGGGCTGGATTTTTTCCTGCAGCAGACCGACCAGCAGTTCGGTTCGATCGGCCAGGGCGCGGCTGGTGATCTGCACGGTGAGCCAGGGTCCGTAGCTGTCGACGATCAGCCCCGAGAGCCGATCGGCCTCGCTGAACACCAGCCGGTAAGCGGACGTTTCGCTGGCGTGGGGGTACAACCGACGGCGCCAGGCAATGGCCTCGTCGAGCCGCGCCGACCAGAAGGCCGCGTCGATCGCTTCGTTTTCTTTCCAGGTATAAAGGCGCACACGAATGTTACTCTCCGCGTTGTACAGCCCGCGAGCAATGAATTTTCCCTCTTGCGAGTACACGGCGACTTCGGCGCCCGGGGCTGGATCGCCTTCAACGTTGCGGATCGCTCCCGCGAAAACCCAAGGGTGCCGGCAAAAAAACGGCATCGCCCGTCGAGGTTTAAGAATGACGCGAGGCAGGTCGTTCGACACAGATGTTTCCTTGACAGTGAAAGACGCAAAGCGAAAATCGCTTACGCCAAAAGAGAATGAATAACGTGACCGTGCACATCGGTCAGCCGCATATCGCGGCCGCTGAATCGGTAGGTCAGTCGGGTATGGTCCAT
Organism: Lignipirellula cremea; assembly: GCF_007751035.1. Taxonomy (NCBI): domain Bacteria; kingdom Pseudomonadati; phylum Planctomycetota; class Planctomycetia; order Pirellulales; family Pirellulaceae; genus Lignipirellula; species Lignipirellula cremea. The sequence continues at coordinate 2,052,329 of NZ_CP036433.1, forward strand.
GCCCAGCAGATGCAGCATGGTCGCGTGCAGGTCGTGGATTTCCAGTTTGTTTTCGATCGCTTTATAGCCGAATTCGTCGGTGGCCCCGTACACGACGCCCCCTTTGACCCCGCCGCCGGCCAGCCACAGACTGAAGCCAAACGGGTTGTGATCGCGCCCGGCTCCGCCCTGGGCGAACGGCGTGCGGCCGAACTCTCCCGACCAGACGACCAGCGTGGAGTCCCACAGCCCGCGCTGCTTCAGGTCGGTCAGCAGGGCGGAGATCGGCTGATCGACGGCCATGGCGTTGTCGGCGTGACCTATGGCCAGATTGGCGTGCTGATCCCAGCGGTCATGTCCGACGCTGGGGCAGGTCAGCTCGACAAAGCGTACGCCGCGTTCCACCAGGCGGCGGGCCAGCAGGCATTGCTGGCCGAAAGTGGCGGTGCCTTTGGTTTTGGTTTCCAGGCCGTACATGGCTTTGACGGCGGCCGTTTCTTCGGACAGGTCGGTCAGTTCCGGCATGGCGGTCTGCATGCGATACGCCAGTTCGTAGTTGGCGATCGCCGATTCCATGCTGTCGGGCGAACCGGCCCGTTCCAGCGCGCCCTGGTCCAGCTGTTTCAGCAGGTTGAGTTTGTTCTGCTGCAGCGCGTCGCTGGTCTCTGTCCGGCGGATATTGGAGACGGGCTCCGGTCCGGAGTTGAAGATCGACCCCTGGAAGGTCGCTGGCAAAAAGCCGCTGTTGAAGTTGTCGAGTCCGCCCGGAGGGATCAAACCCCCGTTCAGCACGACGAAGCCCGGCAGGTTCTGGCACTCGCTGCCCAGGCCGTAGGTCGTCCAGGCGCCCATCGAGGGCCGGCCTTGCACGCCGGTGCCGCTGTGCAGGAAGTAGTTGGCGTTGGTATGTTCCGAAAACTGCGATGTCATGGAGCGGATCACGGCCAGATCGTCGACATGCTTCGCCACATGGGGGAACAGATCGCTGACCGGTGTGCCGCTTTCACCGTACTGCTGGAACTTCCACGGGCTGCCGAACGTGGCGCCATTGCTGTTGAACTGGGTCGGCTCAATCTTGACGGGGAACGGCTTGCCGTGCTCCTTGGTGAGCAGCGGCTTGGGGTCGAAGGTATCAACCTGCGAGGGACCGCCGTCCATGTACAGGAAGATGATGTTCTTCGCCTGGGGCGGGAAATGCGTCGGCTGCGGAGCAAACGGCCCGGGCGCCGCCTGGCCGGATTCCTGCATGAGTGCGGCCAGCGCGATCGCGCCAAACCCGCACGCGCTGCGCTGGAGCATGGCCCTTCGGGTCAACAGGTTTTGTGGTCGAAAGTGGGCAGGCGCCATTACGAAGTTCCTGGTTGCGAGGAGGGGGGGCGGAAACGGTCGCACTCGCAAAGCGTTTAATAAAAAATGAACTCTTTCACGTTGAACAGCACATGGCACAGGTCGGTCCAGGCCCGCAGGTCGTTCGCCGCCTGTTCCGGCCTCAGGCCGTACTCCCGGTTTTGCTGCTGCAGAAACGTGAGCGACGCCGCTTTCTCGTCGGCCGTCGGCAGACGGCACAACCCTTCGACGTACATCTGTTCGATCCGTTCCTCGGCCGTATCTGCTTCGTCCAGCAGCCGTTTCGCCCACAGTCCGGCCTGCTCCACAATGAACGGATCGTTCATCAGGATCAAAGCCTGGGCTGGGACATTGGATACGCTGCGGCGGCCGACTGTGCTGAACGGTTGCGGCACATCAAAGGCCTGCATCCAGGGGGACAGGAAATTGCGCCGCACCGACAGGTAAATGCTCCGCCGGCCGGCGCCATCGATTGGTCCGCTTCCAGGGCGACCGCGGCCCTGCATGAAGGCCGTCAAATGCACGGGCGTCGGCGGGCCGAACATCGCCGGCTCCAGTCGACCGGAAACGGCCAGCACCGCATCGCGGATTGTTTCCCCTTCCAGGCGTCGCAGGTTAGCCCGCCGCCACAGCAGGTTCTGCGGATCCTGCCGCTCGCCTGCCGGATCCGGCGTCGTCGACATCTGGTAGGCGCTGCTCAACATGATCGCCCGCACCAGTCGTTTGATCGACCAGCCGTCGGCCATGAATCGCACGGACAAGTGGTCGAGCAATTCCGGATGGGTCGGCGGCTGCCCCAGCAGGCCGAAGTTATCAGGCGACGGCACAATGCCACGGCCGAAAAGATGGCTCCAGATGCGGTTCGTCATCACGCGCGACACAAACGGATTCGACGGATCCACCACCCGTTCCGCCAGGGCGAGGCGGCCGCTGCCCTGCGTAAGGCGGGGCTGCTCGCCGGCGATCCCTGTGAGGAGTCGTCGCGGGACTCGGTCGCCAGGAGTGCGTGAATTACCCCTGATCAGCAGTTGCTCGTCGAAGCTGTCGCCGTCCCACATGGACGGAGCCAGTCGCGACCGGACGACGATCTGCCCGCTCGTTTTCTGGCGGGCCGTCCGCAGGGCGTCTACCGCCGGGGACTCCGTCGCGGCGTTCCATAACGGTCGATGACGCTGCAGCCAGTCACCCGCTTCCGCCTGGGCGGTGGAAACGTCGGCCGGTTCCGCCAGGGCAGACAGCGCATCGGCGAACTGCTGCGCATAGCCAGCGGCCAGCGAAGCAGGCGAAGCGCCATGTTCCGTCAGCACCTCCTGCCAGGCGACTCCAGGCAGCGGGCGCGGGGCGTCAGCTCCCTGGGTGACCAGATAGACTTCGAGCGGTTCGTCCCCTTTGGCCGAGAACTCCAGGTGGCAGCCATGACCCTGATAGACGCCCAGGTTGACGCTGGTCCAGGCGAGCTTGTCGCCAGTGGAGAACTCCTTCGCCAGCGCGCCGTGCAGCGGTCCGTTAATCATGCGATGGGAATCGACGACCAGCTGAACCCTGCCCGACCCGCGAGCCAGCCACTGCACGGGCCCGTCGCCGATGATAAAGGTCGGCGTGCGGAAGGTTCGTCCGGCGATCTCCCATTTGCCCAGACGGCCGCCTTCGGGATCCGCATCGGGCGCCAGTTCCAGGCGATTGAAGGCCGGCTCGCGGCGCACACAGCCCCAGGTCGCTACACCTTCGACCGTTCCTTCGGCATCGAACTTCAGGTCGCCCGGCGACAGCGGTCCGGCGCCAAAGGTCGGCCCGTTCGCCTGCCAGAAAGCCGCATCCCCCTGGCGGTAGTCGGCGATCGTTTGCTCCGGAGTGAGTACGTCGCCGGCGGCCAGCGCTGGGAAACGGCCTGCTTCGGCTTCGACGGCCTGCTTCCAGGCAGGATCGGCAAGTTCGCCTTGCAGCGCCAACGCGGTCCACGGGTGAAGCACGTCGCCGGGAGCAACGCTACGCAAATGATCGACCCAGGCCAGCAGTCGGGCCGCGTCCAGGTCATGCACCAGGGCCACAGCGTCCGCCGCTTTTTCGAAATCGACCAGCTTTGCTTTGGCAGGCTGCTGCGGCTTGGACTGCAGCACTTGTCGGGCGGCCAGCAGGTACGCGGCGAACTGTTTCTGATCGAACGCTTCGATTCCTTCGCGGGCAATCGCCTGGCGATGCGGGCGGTTGAGTTCCTGCAGCTGCTCTGCGACGGCCGTGTTCTGCGCGAGCGTGTCGAACCGCACCTGGCGATATTCGGAACTCTGCAGGAAGCCTGCCAGGGCGTAGTAGTCGGCCTGACTGATGGCGTCGAACTTGTGATCGTGGCAGCGGGCGCAAGAAACCGTGAGCCCCAGGAACGTCTTGCTAAAGACATCGATCATGTTGTCGAAGCGATCGGTTTCGTCCTTGCGAATGTCGACCGGCGAGTGGACCCATTCGCCCAGGTGCCAGAACCCTGGACCCAGGATGGATTGATTCGCTCCGTGCGCGTCGGTTCGCGGCTGCTCCAGGAGGTCGCCTGCGATATGTTCTTTGACAAACTGGTCGTACGGCGTATCGGCGTTCAGCGCGCGAATCACATAGTCGCGATACTGCCAGGCGTTGGGGGTTGTATAGTCAAATTCGTGCCCGCGAGACTCGGCGTAGCGGACCAGATCCAGCCAGTGCCGTCCCCAGCGTTCGCCAAAGTGGGGCGAGTCCAGCAGTTCATCGACAACCTGCGCAAACGCGTTGGGTGAATCGTCCTGCAGGAACGCCTGGAGCTGCTCCGGCGTCGGCGGCAGGCCGATCAGGTCGAAGTACGCGCGTCGCAACAGGGCTCTTTTGGTGGCTGGGGCCGCTGGCTGCAGGCCGGCGGATTCGATCTTTGCCAGCAGAAACTGGTCCAGAGGATCTTTGGCCCAGCCCTGGTCGACAGTTGGCGGGACGGGCGGGTCGACGACCGGACGCCAGGCCCAGTGGCTGGCGGCTCGTTCCTGCAGATCGAAGGCTTTTTTGACGACCTGGGGGGCCAGATCTTCTGCCGGCCAGGCAGCGCCGGAGTCGATCCATTTCGCCAGCAGGGCGATCTCTTCCACCGGCATCTTCGACGCGGGCGGCATTTGATACAGGTCGCCGTAATTGATCGAATCGATCAGCAGGCTGTTTTTGGCGTCGCCCGGTGCGATGGCGGGCCCGGTATCGCCGCCGGCCAGCAGGGCGGACCGGGAAGAGACTCGCAGACCGCCTTTGGGCTCTACGGCGTCGGGACCGTGGCATTCGTAACACCTTTTGACCAGCACAGGACGAATGCTGTTTTCAAAAAAGGTGATCGCGGCCTCGTCGTACTTTTCTTCCGCCCCGACTACCTGGGAGCCGGCGCCGACGGACAAAGTGAGAATACAGTATACGAGTGCATTGAATACGCGGGGACGCAATAGCATGGGTCGTTCTCCCGCATCCGCGCCGAACAGGCCTGACGGGCGTGGATGGATGAAAAAGGAGGGGAGGGGCGCCTGGCGGGATCGCGACGAAAACCGCCCCCGGCTTGGGTATACCGAAGGAAATCAGCTTCGATTGTACCATCAAACGGCGACGCGGCGCATCCGTTCCGCCAGAATCACAGCCGCCGTTTCGCTTGGGGGCGGACGATCGTCAGTGGGAAAAGCAGTGCCGCCAGACCCGACCTGCCGGGAAAGAACGGCGCTCAGGCAGCTGCCGGAAAATGACGCGGCTGCCGATACCCGCCGCCGGGGACCTGCCACCAAGGGGGGCGGTCGTCTTGGGGGATCAGTCGATCTTCCAGGCGCGTAACCAGCGCATTTCCAGCGGCTTCATTTTGAAGTCGTCCCGCAGACGGCGGTCCATGTCGATCAGATGGCCAGCGCCGTAGAAAACGGCCAGCTTCTTTTTGCCCGACTGGATTTCTGTTTCCAGCACTTCAAACGCTTTGCGATTGCGTTCGGTGATCAGGGTTGAGCCGTCAGGGCCTTCGAGGGCCGCCATGCCGCCTTCCAGATCTTCAAACTGGGTCGCCATCTGACGTTTCATCAGCACGGCCCGGTTGCTGGAGAACAGGGCCTGCAGCATGCCGATTTCGCCCGGTCCATCGGTTCCTTGCCGGGCGGCGGAGTAGCCAATCGACCGGAACACCATCTGCCAGACACTTTCGCCCCGATCGTTCATGCTCTGGGAGAATTCCTCCGGCGACATATCGGCATGAACGAAATTCGGCTTTTTGTAGTCGATATGGTCAAGCTGGAACGCCAGGTCGAGCATGCCCGTCATGCCGGTTTGCACGCCAGAGACGGCTCCACCGCCGCGACGACCAGGTTCGGGTCGTTTGTTGGGCGGGGCGACCAGTTCATAGAGCACGCTATCATAGCCAGCAAAGACATCATTCAGTTTGGCGTAGTAGTCCTTGTCGGCGATGTGCACCACGCCGACCAGATCCACGATCACGCCGTCGGGCGACTGGTAACGGGCGATGGCCGTTTCCAAAGCCTGGGGCACGCCGCGGTCATTGCGTACGACCCGCAAAAACTTGGGTGCGGGGGCGGCTTCGACCTGTTGATTCGCCTGGTCCTCGACCTGGTTCTGCTGGGCGGCAGCGGTCGCTCCCCAGGCAAAAGCAGACAGACACAAGAGCGAGTTGGCGACCGATTTGGCAACCAGAGGCGTCAGTCGGGCTTGAGACATGGATCCCTTTCCCATGTTGGAACTGCAAAAAACGGCCATTCCGTGCCAGCAAGAGGCGGCTGCCGGGCTGCCGTGGCTCTCTCATTCAATATAGGTCGCACCGACATGCAAGGCAATCGCGACCGTTGTTCGCGGAATTTTCGGCAAAGGTTACCTTTCTTGTTTAACTAGAACGACGTGCAATTCCGATACTACCATCACAGGAAGTCTTGAACACCCTGAGCGATCCATCGCGCATTCAATCACTCTTCAGCGCAACTCCAATCGGAAGCGGAAGTATGTCGACCAAGCGAATACTGTGGATATTGATCGCCACCTTAGCTGGGTTGGTCAACGCCCCTTGGGCCATGGCCCAATACGGAGTGCGCAACGACCCCCGCGGCGGAACGTGGCCCTCCGATGACCCACCCTTCATTGAATACGATCCCTTCATGGAAGCCACGCCTTTCGTGGATCCGGGATATTTCGACCACGACCTGCAGTTCTTTGCGCCGGTCGAAGTCGAAGAGTTCGGCGGGAACCCGCCGCCTCGCACGGGCTGGTACTTTGAGTACAGTCGCTTGTACCTGTCCACCTCGACTCCCGAGCTGGGCGTGAACTCCAACTGGCAGAGTTACAGCTGGGGGAACCGCTTTGAGATCGGTTACTTCACGGCGGACCAGACCGGCTGGATGTTTGAATACACCCGCTTTGCCGGTCCTTCCAGTAGCACCTCGTTCATCAATAACCCGGACCAGGTGTATATTCCGGACCCCAATGCCGACCCCGATGTCTTCGATCCGAACCCGACGGCAGGTACGCCGACGGTCGCCCTGGATGTGCGCAGCATTGAAAACATCGGCGACCTGCACCGGTTCGACATGGCCAAGGCCTTCCGCCTGGACCAGTTTGACAACGGCGGAACGGTTGAAATGTACATCGGCGGCGGCTACTTTGGCTTCACCGACAAGAGCTACCGGGCGACGGACGTGCAGATTCTCGATCCGATAACCGGCGTGCCAACCGGGGAGTTCTTCCCCAACCAGCCGTTGACCGTACCTGTTACGAACAACCGGATCTGGAATATGATGGTTGGCATCCGCGGTCGGAAACAGAAAGGCCGCTGGGTGTTGACCGGGGAAGCCCGAGGCCTGGCAGGTATCAACTTCCAGCACTTCGCTCCCTATACGACCGTTACGGCCGCGTTTGGCAACGCCACGAGCGTGCTGGTCGCTCGCGACTACTTCGCCGGTTCAACCAGCGACGAGTTTGTCGTCGGCGGCGACTTGCGGGGCGAAGCCGAGTTCCAGTTCACCCGGGACATCGCCTTCCAGGTTGGGTTCTCGATGACCTATCTGGGAACGGGCGTCGCTCGCTATGGCGTGCCTTCGGCCAACAACGAAGACCTGATGATGGTGGGGGCCAACTTCGGCTTCCTGGTCAATCGCTAGTCGTCAACCCGACGACCTCGGCAAGCAGTCGCACAAGGGTGCGGCTGAACTCAGGAATCGAAACGGCTCGCCCTCTGGCGAGCTAAAGAAAAAGACCGGACATCGTCGGAAATTCCGACCATGTTCGGTCTTGGCGCTTTCTTGGCGTCGAATGAACCTACCGCGTCTTTAACTTTTAGCCGCGCACAGCTTTTTCAGTTCTTTCAACTCGCTACTCAGCCGGTGACGTAACGGACTTTCCGGACGGAGTTCATCGAGCAGCACCTCTGCCTTGTCAACGTCAGCGGCGTCGAACTGCGGAGAGGAGAAAAGACGGCGGAAACTACGTTCAACTTCAGCTTCGGTAAGCAACGGAATCTCCCAAACCAAAACAAGTGATGAAAGCCTTTAACATTTTGTATTGTAGTGGGCAGGCCAGGTGGTGCAAGAGCAACGCACCCTCAGGACCCTGCTTGCCGCCCGGTTCGCCGATCCGCCGTCCTGGCGTCATGCGGCAAAAACAACGGAACCGCTACGAGAAAACGCTGTTTTCGGCTCGCAGCCAGGCAACGCAGGAAGAGAGAAAAAGCGACCGGCGGACGTCCTTTTTCTCAAAACGGATCTAACCTGGCGATCTGTTCAGGTGCACCTTGGGAAACGCCCTGTTCTCGCTGCGATTACTGCCCGGGAGCCGCCAGGAACTTAACGACAAGCTCGCCGGTCTCTGTGTTCCACACCATGACCTGCCCGTTAAAATCGCCGCCGGCCAGACGCTGGGTCGCCGGATGGGCGGCCGCCGTCAGTGCCCACTCTTCCAGCCCTGCGTACGAGCGAATCGCGTTGCGTGATTTGCGATCGAATTGACGCACGGTTTTGTCGGCTCCCGCGGCCAGCAGCCAGTCGCCGGCCGCCTGCACCAGCAGGATCTCGTCGCCAAAGGTCGCTACGTCGGACGTTTTCTTCCCGTCCTCAATCTTCCATTGGCTCAGGCGTTTGTCGGCCGATCCCGAAAAAACTTCCTTCCCGTCGGTATGGAACGCCACGCCGCGGACGCCTTCGGTATGCCCGTTATAAGTCTGCATCAGCTCGCCCGTTTCGGCGTTGAAAACCTTGGCTGTTTTATCCTGGCTTCCCGCGGCCAGGAGTTTGCCGTCGGGACTCCAGGCGACCGACATCACCCAGTCGGAATGGCTGGAGATGACGAGCGTTTCGGCGCCGTTGGCCGTTTGATAAATGCGGATCAGGCCGTCGGCCGCCCCGCTGGCCACGCGATCGCCCTGGGGGTTGAAACTCACGGCGTACGCCACATCGGAAGTGCGGCCCAGCGCACGGACGAGCTCGCCCGAGGCCAGATCGTAAAGGCGCACCTCGCCCATTTTACCTGGTGCTCCGCCGGCCGCCGCCAGCAGTTTGCCATCGGGGCTGATATCCAGGGCGTAGGTTCTTTCCCCCACATTACCGATGCGTCGCAGCAACTGACTGTCGACCGGGTTCCACACCGTCAGCTCGTGATAACCGCCCACGATCAGCTCGCTGCCGTCGGGCGAAAACACCATCGCCGTCGCCGGCAGGGCGGCCGGATATTTTTCCGGCGCCGCGGGATGTTGCGGCGGCGGTACGATCGAGATCAACGCCTCTTGCGGGTCTTTGCCGTCGTACTTCGCCCCTTCGGCAATCCAGGTCCGCAAGAGCGCGACGGTCGCCGGCGGCAGCGGATCGGCTTCCAGCGGCATCCGTTCGTCGGCGTCTTCCGACAGCATCCGGCGGACGGCCTCGCTGCCTTCGACATCGCCGGCCAGAAAACCGTCCAGGCCTGAATCGCCTCCGGCCGCCGCCTTTTCAAACGTATCGACGCGATACCCGGCTTCGGCCTTTTTCGGACCATGGCAGGCCAGGCAGTTCTCCAGCAGCACCGGCGCAATGGCGTTTTTGAAACTGACCGGTTCGGCCCAGGCCACAGGGTCGCCCGTCAGGAAGGACGCGACAGCAGCGACAGCAGCCAGGAAGGCAGGGCGCCGAACGGAGGAAAGAGCACGCATAAAACACCGGGCGGGAATAGCAGGCAGGGAAGGCGGGCGGGCAGGTCGAAACGGGCCTCTCAGGGAGCCGTTTCGTGTGTCAGGGAGTTCGTCGTCTGGCAAAAAAAGGGCAGACGACCTGCGGCGGTCGCAAAAAGCTAGTTTACTCGTCGTCGGCGCCAAAAAACATCATGTGTTGCCAGGGCAGCGAATCGAACTCGTCGACCAGCTTCAGGCCGTTGGCGTTCATCTCTTTATTGATCTGCTTTTTGGTCATTTTGTGCAGCGGCTTGATCGGCACCCGCGGATCTTCCCCGCGATACTCGACCAGCACCAGGCGGCCCTCCGGCGCCAGCGATTCCCGCATCGCCTTGAGCATATGCACCGGGTGGGAGAACTCGTGGTAGACATCGACACACAGAATCAAATCGACCTTGCCGGCGGGCAGACGGGGATCAATCAGCGTGCCCAGGATCGGCTCTACATTTTTGACATTCTCCGCCGTCATGCGTTCGCGCAGGAACTCGAGCATTTTCGGCTGGATGTCGACGCCCAGCACGCGTCCCTGGGGGCCGACCATTTTCGCCATCTGCAGGGAGTAAAAGCCGTTGCCGCAGCCCATATCGACGATCGTCATGCCGGGCTTGATTCCCAGTCGGGCCAGCATCAGCGAGCACCGCTCCTGTTCCTCCCGGTTTTCGCGGATCAGCCACTCAGCGCCCAGGTAGTGCATGGTGGTCGCGACCCGGCGGCCCATGTAGGTCCGCAAGCCGGGCGGGATTTTTTCTTCGGCGGCGCCATCGCCAGCGGGCTCTTCAGCCTGGTCCGTTCCCAGCGAGTCGGGCCGCTCCTGGCAACTTCCCTGCGGGGCGGCAATTCCGGCCAGTCCCGCGAAGATCAGCAGGAGAAGGCCGAGGAAGAATCGCTGGCTGCAGGGATGTCGTTTCATGATGGAATTCCTTGAAGGGTCAGGAGGATCGGCTCGAACAGACGCGCTGCCCGGTAGATGCGAGTTTAACAGACACAGCCAGGGACGCCATGTTTTCCGCCCCGAGCCGCATGGTGTTGGCGGCCACTGAGGAAATTGCTGCCGGATTCTGATTCGTCGTTCTGCGGAAGAGCAAACGCCGGACAGTCGATTTCCGTCAGCAAAAAGTTTCTCGTACCTTACGGCTCCAGGCCAGGCAGTCCGACGGACCGATAGCCTTCCAGCTCGGCCAGGCGGGCGTGGCTGTCGGGGGAGCGGAGCCACAGGTACGTCACTGCGTCGACCTGGGCGGCCGGAAAGGTAAACAGGTTAAACGGACTCTCGTTATCGATCCGGCGGCCCGCCTGGAACCATTCGCCCGTATCGGCCCGGCGGCAGAACAGGGCGAACGCACGCGTGTACGGCTGGCCCGGGTTCTCATACGCGGCCAGGACACTTAACTTTACCGGCGTATCCCAGGTGAGCTGCAGTTGGGCATGGCTGCTGCCGCGGATCGGCTTGCCCAGCCAGGACGTTTTCTCCCCGGCCAGATCGCCGTCGAACGGCATGGTGAACGGGACGGCCGGCAAAAAGGGCGCCGCGCCGCGGGCCCTGGCGGTCAGGTCGATATCGTTCGGCATAAAGAATCGCACCTTGGGGGGTGATGCTTTTTGCTCATCGCCCAGCAGCAGATCCAGGTCGACCGGCGCTTCGACCAGCGGCTGGTCGGGTCCCTCGAGCACGCGCTGGGCGAGCAGATTCGTCGACGGATACTGCATCGAGAACAGGGCCGCCTGGTGCAGCGTGGCTCCTGCTCCGGCGCCTTCGTAACGGATGGCAAGCGTCAAGGCGGTCGGCTTCACCAGCTTCCAGGCGAAAGTGCGCTCCGCCGGTTCCGCCGACAGAGCGACGGCCGCCGAATACAGCACTTCGTCCGATCCAGTGGCTTTGACCTCCACCCGCAGCCGCGCGTCATCGGCTGGGGGCCGGCCATCGGCCGTTTGCTGCGTCAGCGCCAGCAGGAGCGTCCCGGTCGGTCCGGCCGGCAGTGCCAGCTCGACCGGAGCCGCCGGAGTAACGCGTGACACGTTCGCCGCCGGGGGAAGCAAGTTGGGCGAGAATTTGACGAACTCGCCATGCCGGACGTCGATCCGGGCTGGCGCCTTGCCGCGCGGATCCCGCCGGGGGACTTCCGCCGGCGAGGCCGTATAGGCGGCAACGTACGCCGCCTCATCGACGACTGCGTTATACGCCATCAGGTCGGTCTGCCGCAGCACCTTGCCGTCCGCGTCCAGGAGCAACAGCAGGCCGTTCTCGGTCCCCACCGCGATCCGCTCGCCGTCGGGCGCCGGCAAGAGGCGGCACGGCCCCGGGAATGTCTGCTCCCACAACAGGCGGGCGTCAGGAGCGAAGCAGCGCAGCTTGCCGTCCACCGTACTCACCAGCACCCGGTTGGCCGAACGCAGAAAACGTGAGTCATGCAGATCCGCCGTCAGGGGGAACTCCCGCTCCTCGAGGACTTTGCCCGCTGGCGACAAAGTCACACTCTGCAGTCCTTGCGCGGGACCAAGCGTCTGACGATTGGCGTCCCGCGGAGCAGCCGGCCGCAGGATTATGTGCAAGCCGTCGCTTGTCAACTCTGCTTCCGACACGCCGTCGGGCCGGCGGATCGACCACTGCTCTTTCCCTTGCAGATCGAACAGCATCAGTCGCTGGCGACCGGGCGTGGCGTCGGCGGCCAGGATCCGGTCAGGTCCCGCAAAGCCGCAGGCCGAATGGTCGATCAGCAACTCGGGCTTCTCCCATAAGACCTTCCCGTTGTCCGCATCGATCAGCATCAAGGCGGGGCGCCAGATCTTGCTGACCAGATTGGCGTACGGTTCAATTCCGAAAGCCGCGATCAGTAGGTGGCGGCCGTCGTCGCTCACGCCGTGGATCATCATGTCGCGGGCAAAGCGGAACGTTTCGACCGAGTTCGACGTTTCCAGGTCGTCGTATTTCCAGACGATCTCGCCCTCAGGGGTAATCCGGGAGAGCACGGCGTTGCCGGCCGTCAGCAGGTCGCCGCTTTGACGATGGACGGCCGAGCGACTGCCTGGATGTTTCCAGCCGGCATAGCTCCGCGCGTATCGCGGCTGCTCCATCAACCACTGGGGCGTCGCCTGGGCGTCGGCCCGCACCACCGTATCGACATAACCTGGCACGCCCCACCAGTCACGAATCCACATGCCCGCCAGGCTGTCCGCCTGGCCTTCCGTCGGGCTTGTCGCCGGCCGCGGATCGAGCAGCACGCCGTACTTGCCCAGCCAGTGCTGCTGCAGTTTCCCCGCGGCGTCAAACCGATAGTAGCTGCTCGCCTGGGTGCCGGCGCCGACCAGCAGGCCGCCGTCGGGCAGGAATTCAATCGGTTGCACGGGAGCGCCAAACACCGTTTGAATGGGATTCGGCAACGGCTGCTTCTGGATGCCAGAAACGGCTACCGGAACGCTGTTGCCCGACAGATCGGCACGTGCCAGAGGAGCGGACGTCGGCGGCGAAAGGGTCGCCCAGGCCGCTTCCACGCCGGCCTGCAGCCCGGCCAGATCGGGAGCCTGGATGCTTAAACAGGCATGGTGCGGGGTAAACGCTTCATGCACCACCTGGACCAGGGCGGCGCCGGGTCCGAGAAAGCCGTTGTCGGTTCGCACGCCGACCGTCGCATGCAGGTCGGCCAGAAAGCGGTTCTGCGTGACGTTGCCCAGCAGGATGACCTCGCGATAAATCCGATGCCGGGCGCCAGGTTCCAGCCAGCCCGACGACGGATGCAACACGTCCAGCGGCCCCGCCTGGCCGTCGGCCCCGCGTTCGTACAGCGAGTGCAGGGATTTGGCGACCAGCACCCGCTCACCTGCCACGGCTTCCGCCTGGTATCGTGCATCGCGTCCGTTGGGTCGCCAGCGCAGCGGCGCTTCGACCAGATCCAGGCCGCCGATGCGGCGCACCTCGGCCGGCCGGCCGGCGGCCGCCAGGCGTTGCCGCAGCCCTTCCGCCAATGCCAGGACGCCGGCCTCCTGGTCTTGCTGCGATCCGGTCAGTTGACGTTCGTCGAGCAGGATCAGCACGGGCTCCTGCGAGGCCATTTTCTCCGGCGCGTCGCCTCGCAGGAACTGGGCCACTTCGGCGGGACGCGGCAGCATCACCGGGGAGGCTGGCTGGCGGGGCCGGTCGTCTTCGCTCGGATCATACGGCCGTTTGAAGAGGGTCGTCTCGGCCGTAATGCCGGAGGCCAGTTCGCGGACGACCACCTTCCAGTCGCCCGACGCTCCAGCAGCCGGGATTGTCACCCGGGAGTGATAGCCCGGGCCGAGTGGGCGATACAGGGTCTGCACGGTCTCACCTGCCGGGTCGATCAGCCTGATCTCGAACGGCAGCGGGGAAGCAAAGGGGAAGCCGCCGGCGCTATTGGCCGTGGCGACAATTTCGAAGGGGCCGTCGCGCGTTGCCTGCGACGTTACCAGGTCGACCCGGCGAATCGGCTCGTTCATGACCAGGTAAGCCCGGCCTGCACAGCGATTAAACTGCACTTCGGTCGTAAACCGGCCGTCGGCCTGTTTGGTCAGTGTGATCTCCCGGCCGCCTTCGAGCAGATCGTACAAGACGTAATCGCCGTCGAACGATAGCGTGCTGCGGCCCGCCATGACGGTCGCCGACCAGAAGTTCCACGGATGCACAATGCCGGGCATGGTGCGGCGATCGTTGACCGCAAACACCGTCGACACCACTTTGGGCGAGTCGCTCGCTTCACCGATCCCTGCTGCGGCCGGCGGCGACGGTTCCAGCACGGCCAGCATCACCTGGTGCGAGTCGGCCGTCACATGCGGCGGCGAGAGCCGCCCCAGCAGTTCCTGCAGCGACGCCGCGATCGCTTCGTAGCTGGCGAGCGTACCGACAAACGCCTTATCGCGGTTGGGATTATACGCCTCGGGCTGCCAGCGATTCGCTTTGACCAGTTCCGCATCGGGCTGAAGGTTGTACGATTGGCCGGGAAAGTCCAGCCCCGTGCCGGAGTCCTTGAAGACGTGTCCTCCCCCGGCGATGTACGCCCGCAAGGCAGCGTCGGCGCCCTGCGGCAGCGGCGCCTGCTGGCCGACCAGGAACACGGCCTTGTACTGCTGCAGGCGTGCGAGGGTGATGTCCTCTTCCGGCAGCATGGCGGGCGGATGATGGGCGAACCAGAGTTTGACGTAAAGGTCGAAGTACGTTCCGCCCGTGTAGCCCATCCACTGGCCGATCAGCTCCTTGCTGGAGAATTGCTGGCGGAGCGAAGTGATGATGGCGACGTCGCTGGTTGGCTTCTGGGTGCGAAAGTAAGGACCATACGCCGACAGGAAATCGGCGATCACGCCGGCCGTGGCCGCATCCTGCCCGTTGATATCAATCCCGTCGGCCCCGCGACCCGCCAGCAGCAACGCGTGCCGCAGCATAATATCGCGGCCGTTGCTCATGGTGGTAACCCATTGCGGCTTGTCGTGAATACCGGCCGTCCACTGGTCGATGGCCCACAACGGCTGGAAGGGCGAGAAGCCATAGTCCGTATAAGCATGCACGGCGGCCACCGGCAGGCTCGCATGGAACGCCGTGGGATAATAGTTCCGCTGCTGGAACCAGCTGACGGGCGGGAAAGACGTATACACGGGAGCGCCCGTCAGACCGGGCTGCTGCTGATCGTGGCGTAAGGCGTTGGCGGTCGCGAGATCGTCGGACGAGGCCCGTTCGGTCATGCCGGCCGGCAGTGTGCGGGCTTTGGCGGTCCAGGCGTCGTACGCCCGGGAGAAAGCGCCGACACGAAAGTGATGGGCGCGCACGGCGCGGCGGAGGTCGCCGTCGGGGGCCGCCTGATCTTCTGGCGTGGCGGCGTAAACCTGGCTGGCCTGTTCCTGCAGCATCTCCCGGCGGGGCACGGCGTTGCCGTCGGTCGGCGGGTGGGCCTCCCAGTTGCCGCCCAGCCGCGGATACCAGTTGAAGTGCAAACCCGCAAAGTTGCCAAAGTCGCGATGCCGCTGGGTGACCTGGGCCGACAGTCGGCGGATGCGGTCCAGTTCCTGGGGCAAGGTGTGCTTCGGGTTCCAGGCCGCCTCCTGCCCGTTCATCCCCCAGCCATAGTCGGGGCAGTATTGCATTCCCAGCCGCATGGCGATGGCCGCCTCCCGTTCGGTTTCCTCATCGTACCGGGTCGCCGTATGTGGAGCTGGATACAGCGGATCGGCCGCCAGGGTCGACTGCAGGTACGACGGGTAAGCGGGCTGCGCGGTCAACTCGGCCAGTTCGTCGGGAGTCAGGAACGCCGACGGCTTCTGCCCGATGACCAGATTGACGAGCGACTTCCTTCCGGCTTTGATCGGGCCGGAAAAGCTGTTCGACATCCAAGCGTACAGGGCGAAGGTCGACTTCGGCCGGTCGTCGTATAAAGTGAACTGGCTGTTGTAGGTGAGTAACGCCGGGCCTTGCGGGTCGTCGAACTTGACTGCCAGGCGGTACCGTCCCAGCGGCAAGTCGGCCGTTTCCAGCGGGGCGAACAGCGTCTGCGGCGCGCCCTGTTCTGCCTGCAGCGTGAAGGGCAGACTGGCCGTCACCTGGCCCTGGTCGTTGATCGCCTGCAGGACGGCCTGCTGCTCTGCCACCGGCCGCACCGTGCGGAGTTGGACGCCCACATGGACCTGCTCGCCGCGGCGGTAATCGCACCGATTGTGGTAGGTGTAGAGCGAGACGGCGCCGGCCGTTTCGGCGTGAGCCAGCACGATCGGCAATGCCTGCGTAAAGGTCGGTTCCAGGTCCAGGGTCAGACCGTACAGCCCGGCCCGAGCCTGGGCGATGTCGGCCGACCAGCGATCAGCCCCCTGATGCTCGAACTTCAGCTCCTGGGTGATCGCCACCGCTGGTCCGGCATCGGTTGCCAACGATCCGCCGCGAAGCTTATCACCGGGTAGCAGTCGTCCGGTGAACGAGGCCGGCGGATCCAGGGCGCCCAGGTCGCTGGTCTGGGTCAGCCGTATAGTCAGCCGCCCGGCGGTTGATTCCTGCGACGATGGCAAACCGATCAGCCGCAGCACGGGCGACGCATCGTCATCGGGCTGCGACAACGCCAGCACATACGCGGGGCCGTTCGCCGATGGGGCGGCAGAGTCGGTCGGGGTGTCCGTCGATGCGAACTGGCGCGGCCGCAGGGTGCGCACGCCATGCTTGACAGAACGCAGCGTCAGCGGCGCGATTGTCTGTCCGCCATCTGCCTGCGACAAGGTCGTTTGCTGGATCTGCCAGTCTCCCCGCAACGCGGCCAGGACGGGCAAGGCGGGTAAGGGGGTCGGCTCGGGAGGGTAGACGAGTTCCAGGGCGAACGGCCCAGCTTGTCGCAACTGCACTCCGCCGGATCCGTTGGGTCGGGTCAGTTTGACGCCGGTCGCAGCCAGCTGGAACTGGCCTCCCTGCAGGCGATACGGCTCATTCGACGAGGCGGGCAGATAGATCGTCAACTGGCGAAAAAGACGCTCGCCGCCACGGACCCCTTTGAGCCAGCCTGTTTGTCCTTCAAACCCCTGGCGGGCCGGTAGGGAGTCGTCCCCCAGCGGCACATCGGGGCTGTGTTCAAACAGGCAATCGGCCAGGAGGTCCCGCTCGGCAAACGCCAGCCGTGGCGTAAAGGTAATCGGCTCTCCTCCGCGCACGGCCGTGATCGTCAGTGGGTAACAGACGATATCCACCCGGGCGGCGCCTGGGGGGAAGACGGCCTGGCCGGGGCTGATGGCGGACTTGCTGGTCACGGGCCGCCGGGCCGTGCTGCGTCGCTGACGGACGGGGCCGATTCGGGTGCGGTCGCTGAACGCCTGGTCCTGGTAGAGGGGGTCGACCTGGTCGATGGCCCGCGGCGCCGGGGGAGCGGGTTTCTCTGCTTTGTTGATGTCGCCGAGCAGGTCGTCGAGATCGTCGAGCGCCGGTTCCGGTCGATTGGTCAGCTGGGGCGCTTCCGGTACTTCGACCTTGTCGCTTTCGATCGGAAACAGCGGCCGGCCGTCGAGTTCCATCCCCGATAGCCATTGCGTGGCGATCAATCCCCCTTCGGGTGAATACCGGAAGTCGACCAGACTGCTGGCCAGCGGCTGGCCATCCTGGCTGGCGGTCAGGCGGATCTCCACATCGGCGGCCGAGGTTAGCGCAGCGGCGCAGGCCAGCCACAGCAGGGCCCCAGTGAAAGTGGCGGTACGCAGGAACGGCAATCGCCCAGTCATGGCAAATCCTTGGCCGGAGGGAGTTCGCGGGGGAGCCGCAGGCAGCGGCAGGGACGGCGATGCGTTTCCGCATCCCGGAAGGAAGGCGGCCTGCACGGGATCGATGGCCGCCCGCCCTACTTTAATCGATTCGATTGCCGGTCTCCAGCTTTTCCCGGCGACGTTCGCCAGTCGGCGGCGGGGAGTGTTCTGCAGGTTCCGCGCGCGCGGCGCAGTGGCGGTGATTGTCAAAAGGGAATAGAATTCCGCCAGGGAAGTCGATCCATGTCGCCAACATCGCGACGTCGACTGCACTGATTGTCGCCGCTGGGGAAGTACTTTCGCATTCCAGGCGTCAATGAAGTCACCGCCGCGATAGGAGTCGCGCATGAATGCCGTCGAACCATTAATCGCCGTCTTTATCGATTTTGAAAACCTGGCGATTGGAGTCCGGCAGATGAAAGCCGGCGACTTTCAGATCCAGCTGATCCTGAAACGTCTGCTGGAAAAAGGTCGCATTGTTTACAAACGGGCTTACTGCGACTGGAGAAACTACGAAAAGAATGTGCGCGAGTTCCATTCCCAGGGAGTGGAAATGCTGGATATCCCGCAGACCAAAATGAGCGGCAAGAACAGCGCCGACATTCACATGGTCGTCGACGCGCTCGACCTGTGCTATTCCAAACAGCATATCGATATTTTCGCCCTGATTTCCGGCGACAGCGATTTCTCTCCGCTGGTTTCGAAGCTGAAAGAGAATAACAAACGAGTCATCGGTTGCGGCGTCAAAAGCTCTACTTCGGACCTGCTGATCTCCAACTCCGACGAATTTATTTATTACGACGATCTGATCCGCACGGCCAAAAAAGCCCGACCCAAAACGAAAAAGACCACCAGCGATAGCGAACCAGCCGACAAACGCCAGGAAGCGATCGACCGCGTACTCGAAGTGCTGCAGTCGCTGGAGCAGGACTACGACGCCGTGTGGGGCTCCATGCTCAAACAGGCGATCCGCCGCGTTTATCCGGGCTTCAACGAAGGCTACTACGGCTACCGTAGTTTTTCCGAACTGCTCGAAGACGTCAAACGCCAGGGCGAAGTCGAACTGGAATACGACAAGAAACGCGGCAACTACGAAATTCGCCTGAAAGACCTGTAAGCCTTACCAGGGTCGATCCGGCAGCCAAGAAAGTGGATTCATCGCAAAAAAAGAAGATTCACCGCTGAGGAAGAGGGAGAAGAGAGAGTTTTTGCAGAGACGCCGCCGTGGGAGCTTCAGTCTCGCTAGGTTTTCTTTCCAACACCACCTCGTTCCGCTTCCTCTTGTTTTCTCTGCGGTGAATCCTTTCTTCATTCGCTTGCGCGTGAATTTTCCACCGCTGCCGGCTGTTGTTTGAGGTCGGGCAGTTCCACCGCGCCGTTGCGGTAGAGGACGTTGTAGGCGCAGAACGGAATCACATGTCCGCTGGGCAGCACATGGTGCGTGCAGCACTTCATCACCCGGCGGACATCGAAGTTGTACGCGTCCAGGAACGACGTGATCGTGATCCGTAATACATCCTCCGCCCCCAGCTCTTCCGCCAGCGCCTTCTGCACAAACTCGGCCGCCAGCTCGGCCGTTTCCGGATCGTCGTCCGGCAGGGTCCAGGCCGGCGTCTGCCTCTTTGATGCCTGCTTGCCGGTAGCTGGCGCGCCGGGCATCGCGATCAGATTGTCGTCGCCATCGGCAGGGCCGCAGCCGCCGTCGCCGCAACAGGCTTGCCGGCCAAGGTACTGCATGATTAGATCGCGCGAACGGGCCCGCGTCAGGGTGACGCCGTTGGCCAGCAGGTCCAGGTTCTCACGCGGATCAAAGAACCGGGTCAACGGCACGCAGCGTCCTTGCGAACGATAGACGAACGTCAGGCTGTGACAGTTGGGGTGCGCACAAGGGAGCGGGAAAAAGTCGCTCTCACGAAACATCCCGTCGGTCTGCACCGCCAGCGCTTTGATGACGTCGGGAAAGGTGACCCGTTGCTCCAGCTCGGCTGGCAAAACATGACGGCCCGAATACGTCGCCGGCTGGAAGTTGATCCCGTTGATCCAGGGGCGTTCTATGGCGAACCGGGCGATTGGCCCGATCTGGTCCTCGTTGAGGCCGCCCTGCAGGGTCACGGCCAGCGTGATATGCACGCCGGCGGCGCCTAACCGCTCGACCGCCTGCTGCTTGATCGCCAGCAGCGGTTCGCCCCGCAACGCCTGGTATACGCGGTCATCCAGCCCGTCGAACTGCAGGAACACCTCCAGCCGGTCGGCGTGACGGGCGATCCGCTCCACCAGTTGCGGGTCGTGCGCCAGCCGCACGCCGTTGGTGTTGATCTGCACGTAGTCGATTGGCTGGGCCAGGGCGTAATCGAGAATCTGATCGAACTGGGGATGCAGGGTCGGTTCGCCGCCGGAAAGCTGCAGTACCTCGGGACGACCTTCCACCTTGACCAGTCGATCGATGGCCGCACAACACTCGGCCAGCGTCAGGTGCTTGCCGCCCGGGGCGCTGGCCGCAAAGCACATGGGGCAGGTCAGATTGCAGTTGCCGGTAATCTCGACCAGCGCCACGCACGTATGCTGCTCATGCTCGGTGCACAGGCCGCAATCAAAAGGGCAGCCTTTGTCGGGCTCCACGCCAAACTGGTTTGGCAGTTTCGCCGGCGTTACGTATTCCAGTCGGTCGTAAAAGCGAACATCGGAGCAAACGAAGTCCTCCCGCTCACCATGGGTCGGGCAGCGTTTGCGAAAATATACCCGGCCGCCTCGCTCGATAATTTTCGTCGGCGTCAGCGCCAGACATTCCGGGCACAGGCTCTGGGTCGTCCCCAGAAAAGAATAGTTGCGAACCTGAACCATGCGGCACGTACTTTTTGACGAGAAGAAGCGAACAGCGTTTCCTGGCCTGCAGGATTCAGGGGGCGTGGCCGAAGCCCCCGCCATCCAGACAAACAATAAAAAGAAACAGGAACAGGCAGACAAGCGAAACGACGACCAGCCCAAATATGACGACGGAGAAAACGCCGACGGAGATCCAGAAGGCCAGAAAACGATGCTGCCAGGTGACTTCCTGCCCCCGCGCGCGTCGACGAATCAAATGTACGGCCGCCGCGGTCAACGGAATGGCGGTCAGCACAAAGTAACCGATCCCCTGCTCCGGGCTCTCCAGCATCATTCCCACCCCCGCCAGCAGAACGACCAGGGCGGTGGCGCCGGTCAGCACCATGAAAAAGATTTCCTTGGGGGCGTAGTCGGGACGTTCGTCGACCAGTTCCGCCAGCACGACTTCGACGGCTTTGGCCTGGGTGATGTCGGCCTGGCAGAGCCAGCAGCGCGCAGCGGCGCCGCCGTTATCCGCATGGCATTGCGGACAGGTTTTAATCGTTTCCTTTACATCAGGCGACATACAACACCTGGGTTCTGGGTTACGACGAAGCAGGAGGAGCCGCCGCGGACTCGGCCGGGCGGGAGACGGCGGCCGACATGCGACGCTGGTACTCTTCGGCCAGCGTCCGCACCCGGCAGACGATCTGCCCGAGCATGATTCCGGCCAGCCCCAGACTGGCCAGCATTACCAGATTCCGCACTACCGGCGTCGCATGCTCGGCGTCGAACCAGACCGGATCCAGGGCCCCGACCAGCACCTCGTAGCCGGCCATCGCGCCCAGGACGGCAAACAGTATCAGCGCCCGGTTCAAACGCAAGGCGGCCAGAATCAGCACGACAAAATACACATAGACCAGCGGGCTGTCTGATTTACCGCCCACCCAGGCAGTCAGCGTTAGCAGCACCAGATCGGCCCCGGTCGTGACAAATTTCAGCGCCGGCGGAAAGAACCGGCGCCGCAAACAGAGCAGCACGCCCAGCACCAGAAACGACCAGATCGCCACAATCCAGGTCGCCCTGCGGTGGAACTCGGCCGCAGCCGGGGTCCCATCGGAGAATCCCAGGTGGTGGATCAACTGCACCAGATACAGACTGGCGACCGCCGTCACCCGGAGCAAATTGGCCCGTCCCTCGCTGGCGTATTCCTGCCACCGCTGCACCACATGCCATTGTTGTTCCGCATCCGTCGTCATGAATGCCTCTAGCGCGCAGGAAAAAGAGGAGCAATGAGCCAGGCCGCTTGAGGTCGGGCGAAATGGGATCGCCCCCATAAAGACCCGCCTGAAGAAATTGGCGAGCACGACGTTCCGCGATCTGGGACAAAAACCGCGTTTCCTTCGGCCGCATTGTAAAGGTTTACCCGGCGCGGGCAAGCAGGAACCGGCGTCGCGGCAGGAAAGGATCAACCCGCGAGCTCCTGGGGCGTGCGCACGTTGGGTCTGTCTGCCTGCGGGCGGCGGGAGAAGAGGAACCGCAGCCGGACGGCGCCAGAACGTTCCCCGGTTTTCGTATGGCGGTGGAACGGCAACTGCTGCCCGAAGAGGGGCCGTTGACGCAGGTGCATTATCGAAATGCGGCAGAGTAAGAAGACGCCTTGCGACGTCTGGCCGCAGTCGTTCCGGCCAACCAGCAGGAGCGGATGCTATAGAGACAGGGCGGTATGCCCTGGATGCCGGTCGCCGCCCTGTCCTGGCAGGCGGGCGACCCGCTTCGCAAGGGAACCGCGTGCGACCATTGCGGTCAATGGTCGCCGCTTTCTACCCTGGCAGCCGTTTAACGACGAATGTTGAGCAGTTCGTCGAACAGTTGCTGCGAGGTCGAGATGACTCGCGAGTTGCCTCGATACTGGGTCGTCGCCAGGACCAGGTCGATCAGGTTACGACCGATGTCGGTATTCGACAATTCCACGGCGCCGGACACCACGGAGCCGATGCCATTCTCGCCCGGTCCGCCCTGGACGGGCAGGCCGGAGTTCACCCCCTGGGCGTACAGGTTCAAACCGCGTTGCACCAGACCGGACGGGTTGGCGAAACGGGCCAGCTGGATCTGCCCCAGATCGCGACTCACGCCGTTGGTGAACACGCCGCGGATCACGCCGTCGTCGCCAATGGTGAAGCTCGACAGGGAACCGGATCCGGAACCATCCTGGCGGGTCGCCGCGAGGCTGGCTTTCTCCGAGGACAAGCCCGAAACACCGGAGAAATCCAGTTTGAACTCCAACGGCGAGCTGGAAGGAATGTTCCGGCGATCAACCGCGATTGTCGTATTGGTGGACGACAGGAAACCGCCTTCCCCGTCGAACGTGACCAGGCCGGTGCCGACCGAAACATCGGAGCCGCTGGCCGGATCGTTGTCGCCCGAATCAGCAAACCAGCGGTACGTAGTAGCGGACCCGGTGCGCGACTCCAGCACGGTGGTGACGCGCAAGTTCAGCGGAATACCCAGGCTATCGTAAGCGATGAAGTCGGCGACGGCGCTCTGGCCTTTGGCTTCCTGGATAACGCCGAAGCTAAGATTGGGATTGGAGACTTCGCCCGTTGTGGTGGTCAGCGTGAACGAAGACAGGCTGAGGCCGACGGCGCTATCGACGCCGTTGTTACTGACGACGCGAATCTGACCGTTGGTGACCACCGCGCCAGGCGGCAAGGTGCCTGTCTCGCCGGAGATCGTATTGAGCGAATTGGGAATCGGGTGGTTGGGATCGTCAATCGCGGTCTGGATGCCGAGCGAGTCGTTCATGAACTCGATCAGATCCTGCACCGTCGAATCGGCCGTGACGATAAACTCTTTCGATTCCAGGGCGCGTTCCCCTTTGCGTCCATCGAATTCCAGCACGCCTTCTTGAAACTGCGGTTCAAACGCAAAGCCGTCGCGGCGCACCACATCCACCAGCCGCGTATTCGCGTTGATTTTTGGTCCGTCGAGGTCGATCTTTTTGTTCCCGAAGGTCGCCAGGTTGGAGATCTCCGCGTCGGTTTTGCTGTCGGTATAGTCGCCGCCGGGTGCGACCGTATCGACCAGGTAAAAAGAGTTGGGATCGGTCGACAGGTTTCGGTAAATGCGAACTTCGTCGTAATCGGGGTAGAGGTCGGTAGGACCCGGTACAGGCGGGGTCGGCAGGTCTTTCAGCTGGATGCGCCCGTTCAGCACGTTCTCGGGACCGAGCAGCACCGAAGGCCGGCTTTCCGGGTCGCCGTTCCGGTAGTAGGTCACCAGGTAGCTGTAGTTGCCGGTCACGACGGTTTCGTCCAGCGGGGTCGCACTGAGCGCCACGCTGTTGTCGTCGATGTACGTCGCTCCGACCGCGGCGGTATCCAGTTGAAAGAAATCATCGCCGCCCGCCGCTGTGCGGTAGATGTTCACACTGGAATAGGTTGCCGTCGTCGGCAGGGGGGACAGCTGGATCGCATTGTTCGCTGCCGCATCGCCGACCGGGACGGTCACCGTGATCGGGTCCGAGGGCGTGCTCTCCGTGCCGCTGGCGTCGGTGAACGTAAACCGATATTTGAAGACATCGCCCTCTGCATGCGTACCGGCGCCTTCGGTGTGGGACACAACGATCCCGCCTTCGTTGGGACGGGAGGCAACGGCAATGCTGGTCGCCGTGGCGTCGGCGCGGGGAGTCGCTCCATCGCCCAGAATCGCGCTTTGCACCACTTCGGCCGTATCAGCCACATCGCCGGTCGGCGTCAGCGTACCTTCCAGATACACATTCTTGGTCGCCGCCGCCACCGCGGCCGAGCCGAGCGGAATCTCCAAAGGCGTCAGCGAAGTGCGTTGAATCTGGAACTCATCATCGATTCCATAGCCTAGTACGCGGTCGCCGTTGACATTCACCAGCTGGTTCTGCGAGTTGGTGTCAAAAATACCGTTCCGCGTGAACAGCGTTTCGCCCGTGCTGGCCTGGACCTGGAAAAAGCCGCTCCCCTGAATGGCCAGATCGGTGGGGCTGGAACTGGGCTCAATCGTGCCGGGGGTAAAGTCCGGCCGGATATCCGCGACGAGGGCGCCCAGGCCGACCTGTTTGGGATTCAGACCGCCGTTGTTTGCCGACGGGGCCGCTCCAATGGACTGGGTCTGCAGGAACTGGGTCGCAAAAACGGCTGAGGAAGCCTTGAAACCAACGGTCTGGGCATTGGCCAGATTATTACCGACGACATCGATCGTCGATTCTGCAGCCGTCAAACCGGTTAACGCCGTGCTGAGCGCCGATGCGAGACCCATTGCGCGCTTCCTTATATTGAGGAGTTCAGGCGGTGAACACGCCTGTGATAGCCATGGACGAGAGAGCGTCGCCGCTCTCCAGCGACAATCGCCGCCAGCAAGGTCCCGACCCCGCGGAAGATAAGCAGGAGGGTTCGAAACCGTATGTCGAGATCCGCCGGTTGCTCCGGAACCCGGCCATTAGCCAGGTCCCCCACCGAAGGCCGATAATCGCCAGGATCGTTCTAAACCGCCGGAGCGGCATCTTCGATCACTTCGCGAATTTTATCTAGATCGACCGAATGCCCGTCAATGTGCACCTTGAATTGGCGGATTCCGTCGTCGTTGATATCGACAGAAATCCGATCGACCACGCCCGTCACGTTTTTCGACTCTTCATCAAGGGCCGATACGGTCTTGCCGATCAGGCCGCTGGCGGTCGCCAGGCTTTGTCCTTCCGACACGTTGCCCAGGGTCGAAGTCAATTTATCGCTGGAGCTGATCTCCCGCAGCTGGGCAATCTGCGCCAGCATCTCCGAGTTTTCCATCGGATTGAGCGGATCCTGGTTCTGCATCTCGGCGATCATCAACTGCAGGAATTGATCGAGATCAACATCGCCGAGCGCCGTCCCCGAACCTTCGGTTTTGCTGGTGGTGAACTGGCTGGAATCCGTACCCGCTATTCTCGACATCCGTGTCCCCTTTGTGATGGCCCGCTTCGACGAAGCTATCTATATTATCTGACCGGAACAGATTCCAAGTTGAGGGATACCTGGAAGAAAGATGCGGATTTGTCCGGATTTTCCAAAGTTTCCGCGATTTCCTGATAGCCGGACTGCGCAGGCGACGGGACCCGGCGACTTAGAACAGCTCTTTAATCTCATGCTTGCCGAAATCGACCAGCGGGAACGGGCGGCCAGCCGGACCCGGCAACGGGGTTTCCAGGTCCAGCCCCAGGCTGTGGTAAATGGTCGCCACCACTTCCGCCGGATCGGTCGGACGTTCCACCGGATAGCCGCCGGTCGGATCGCTCTTGCCCACGACCCGCCCGCCTTGCACGCCGCCGCCGGCGAAGTACATCGACCAGCACTGGGGCCAGTGATCCCGCCCGCCGGCCGGATTGATCCGCGGGGTGCGGCCAAACTCGGCCAGGTTGCAGACCAGCGTATTCTCTAACAGGCCGCGGTCGATCAGGTCTTCGATCAGGGCCGCATACGCCTGGTCATACATCGGCGCGACGATATCTTTCATCCCTTCGATCGAAGTAAACGGCTTCGAGCCGTGGATGTCCCAGGTGATTTCGTCGAACACGGTCAGAAACGTATTCACCGTGACAAACCGCACGCCCGCTTCGATCAGCCGCCGGGCCAGCAGACAGCACTGGCCAAAACGGTTTCGCCCATACTTATCCCTCAGGCGGGACGGTTCTTTCGACAGATCAAACGCCTCGCGAGCCTGGGGACTGGTCATTAGTCGGTAGGCCGCCTGGAAGTTGCTGTCCATCAGTTCGGCGGCCTGGCTGGTTTCGAACTGGTCGATCGACTGCTCCACGATTTCCCGCATTTTCTTCCGCCGCGACAAGCGGGCTTCGCCGATCTCTTGCGGGGGCAACAGGTCGGGAACTTTGAAGTTGGGCTGCGAGGGATCGGCCATCAGGGCGAACGGATCATGCGCCTTGCCGAGAAAGCCTGCGTCCTGCCCGTGCGGCAGGTTGCCGCCGGTGCGGCCCATCGGTTCGGGCAGGATCACATGCGGCGGCAGATCGGTTTTTCGTCCCCGCAGATACGCCAGTGCGCAACCGGCATGCGGCGTGTTCACGCCGCCGGAGAACAGCCGGCCCGTCTGCAGCATTTGATGGCCCGTATCGTGAACCGCCGGGGCTGTATGGAAGCAGCTGCGGACAATCGAAAAGTGATCGGCCAGGGCGGCGTGCTTCGGCAGAATCTCGGTGATGCTGATCGCAGGGCTTTTGGTGGCGATCGGCTTGAACGGCCCCCGTATTTCGGCCGGGGCGTCCGGCTTGGGGTCGAACGTGTCCATCTGGCTGGGCGCGCCCAGATTAAAGATCAGGATCACGTTACGATCGTTCCCCGGCGAGCCGGCCGCTGCTTCCGCCGCCATCAATTGCGGCAGCGTGAGTCCCACGGCGCCCAGTGCGCCGGCTTGCAAAAAATCGCGTCGCGTCACGCCGTCGCATGTGGTCGCCGTGGCGTCGCCCTGAATCTGCAGCATGGGTCGTTCCAATGAATCAGCGTAGGGAGCCTTGTTCCTCAAGGCAGGAACAAAGGGGGAAAGATGGCGGGCAGGACGATCAGCCTGGATGCACAATCGCCAACCTTCGAGAGTATCACACGCCGAAAACAGGGTCAAATGCCGACCCCCGCAGATCCGTCCGGCCCAGATCGCCGGACGAAAGCCGACAGACGAAGCTCGCCCGCATGCTGCGGAGCTAAACGTCCAGACCGTCGAACAGGGACGAGCCGACGCGCACCAGCGTCGCGCCCTCTTCGATGGCGATGGCGAAGTCGCCGCTCATGCCCATGGAGAGCTCGGATAGTTGCAGCGACGCGGGGCAATTCGCCTGCAGCTGGTCGCGTAGTTCCCGCAGGGCGATGAAGTCGCGGCGGGCCTGGTCGGGGCCGCCGGTGAGGGAAGCCATCGCCATCAGCCCTTCGATTTTCAGCTGCGTCAGCTCGGCGAATTTCGGCAGCAGCAGCTCCATTTCCGTCGGCGCAAAACCGTGCTTGGCGACGTCGCCGGAGATGTTCACCTCCAGCAAGACCCGCTGCGTTATGTTCGCTTCCAGAGCCGCTTCGTGGACCGCCGCCAGCAAACGCAGGCTGTCGCCCGCGTGCAACAGGTGCAGGTGCGGCAGGGAGCGTTTCACTTTGTTCCGCTGCAGATGACCAATCAAATGCCAGCGCACCCCCAGCGGGGCGAGCGCCTCGGCCCGGGGCCAGAACTGCTGGGGGCGGCTTTCGCCCAGGTCCAGACAACCGGCCTCGGCCACCTGCCGGGCTGTGGCGTCGTCGACGTATTTGGTCACGCCGACGAGCGTGATGTCGTCCAGACGCCGGCCGGAACGGGCGGCGGCGTCCGCCATCTGTTGGCGAATGGCGGACAGGTTGTCGGCGATACGGGAGTCACGGGTCGACATGGGAACAGCCTCAACCGCAACGGGGAAAGCATGAGCAGCGATAATGGGCTACTCGCCCAGAATGTAAGCAAACATCAAAGGCGCCACGATCGATGCGTCCGAGTTGATCATGAACTTGGGCGTTTCCTTGTTCAGCTTGCCCCAGGTGATTTTCTCATTGGGAGCGGCGCCCGAGTACGACCCGTACGACATGGTCGAGTCGGAGATCTGGCAGAAATACGCCCAGTACGGCACGTCGAGTTCCATATCCTGGATCATCAACGGTACGGCGCAAATGGCGAAGTCGCCGGCAATGCCGCCGGCAATCTGGAAGAAGCCGACGGGCGACTTGTTGCTGGTCTGCTCGTACCAGGTGACCAGTTTGGCCATTTGTTCCGTACCCGACCGCATGGCGTGGTGGGATTTGATTTTCCCTTCCAGGCAACGGGCGGCAAAGATATTGCCCAGGGTGGAGTCTTCAAACCCGGGCGAAAAGATCGGGATGCCGGCCTCTTTAGCGGCGATCAGCCAGGAGTCTTCCCGCGGGATCTGGAACTCTTTTTCGATTTCCGGCTCGTCGAGCATGCGGAACAGATATTCATACGGGAAGTACGATTCCCCTTTTTCAGCCGCTTCGACGCAGTAAGGGATGATCCAGCGTTCGACGAAGCGGACGCACGTTTCCGGAATGCAGGTGTCGGTCACCCGGTTCATGCCCCGTTCGCGCAGCGCCGTTTCTTCATCGGGCGACAGGCTCAAATAGTCGGGCGTTAATTCGTAGTCGTTGTGCGAAAGCAGGTTGAAGACGTCTTCTTCCAGATTGGCGGCCGTGCAACTGATGGCGTGCACCTTGCCGGCGCGGATCATGCGAGCGAGCGACACGCCGATTTCCGCGGTGCTCATCGCTCCGGCCATGGTCAGCAGCATCGACCCGCCGTCTGCGATATGTGTTTTGTAGGACCGGGCCGCAGCGACCATTTCCCGCGCATTAAAGTGGCGGAAGTGTTTGTCAAGGAATGCGCTAATCGACATATCAGTAGAATCGCCTGGAAAATCGCGAGAACACAGGAGCAGCGAATGCAACATCGCCTACTTCGGCATCTTAGCGAAATTCGTCGGTAAAGAAAGAAGCCGACCCCCGCGGTCCGGTTTGGAATTCCTGTTCCCGCCCTGCCCCGCCCGTGCTTCTCAGGCCGAGAGAGCTTGTCCGTTCCCCCTTCTTTTTCCGCCTTCCCCCGGAAAGTCCACCTGCTGGGATCAAAATCGACGAGTGAATTCGCCTTGTTCATAAATCACAATTAGGAGTATGATCGCCGGGCGATACAAAAAATACAACGATTGCTGGCCTTGTCCGATGCGCACGGGGCCTGACTGCCCGGAAAAACTAGAGTATTTTTCGACGGAAAGGATTCCGAACCGATGGCGATTCTTTTGCGCCAATTGGCCGAGCTTGTCGGAGGTCGACTCCACGGCGATGGCGACTTGCCCATCCTTGGGGCTGCCACCATTCGCGATGCGCAGCCGGGCGATATTACCCTGGCCGATCATCCCAGACATCTGCCGGCGGCTGGCGAGTGCGCCGCCGTAGCAGTCGTGGTTGCGGCCGGCCCTTCCCCCGACAAACCGCACCTGGTGGTGGACAACGTCCACCGGGCCTTTCGGCTGATTGTCGCTGAATTCCGCCCCCCCAGCCGGGAAACCGCCTCGGGCGTGAGTCCCGCAGCGCAGATCAGTCCAACGGCCAGAATTGGCCAGAACGTTACCATTTATCCTCGCGCTTACATCGGCGACCAGGTCGAAATCGGCGACGGCTGCATCGTGCATTCCGGCGTGAGCATCATGGCCGGCTGCCGCCTGGGAAGTCAGGTGGTGGTGTACCCCAATGCCGTGCTCTACGAAGATATCCAGGTGGGCGACCGCAGCGTGATCCATGCTAGCGCCGTGATCGGCTGCTGGGGCTTTGGCTACGAAACGGTCAACGGCAAACACCAGCTGCTGGCCCAACTGGGCGGCGTGCAAATCGGCAGCGACGTGGAAATCGGAGCCGGCTCCACGATCGACCGCGGGGCCTACACGCCGACCACCATCGGCGACGGAACCAAAATTGATAACCAGGTGATGATCGGCCACAACTGCCGGATCGGACGCGGCAACTTCATCTGCGCCCAGGTCGGCATCGCCGGCAGCTCCTCCACAGGCGACTATGTCGTCATGGCGGGGCAGGTCGGCGTGGGCGACCATGTCGATATCGGCGACCAGGTTCGTCTGGCTGCCAAAGGCGGCGTCATGCAGGACATTACCGAGAGCGGCGATTACTGCGGCGCGCCGGCCATTCCCCTGCGTGAATTCTTCCTGATGCAGGCCGCTTTGCATCGCTTGCCCGAAATGCGCAAACAGTTGCGGCGTCTGCAGGACAAAGTGGATTCTCTCTCAAAGGGCGCCTCTACCCCGGTGACCAAAGAGGCGGCCTGAGAAGTATGCATATGCTAGACCCGACGGCCGAAAAAATTGGCCTGATCGCCGGCTGGGGACGCTACCCCCTGGTCCTGGCCGCTGCGCTCAAGCAGCAGCAGCGGCAGGTGTACTGCATTGGCATTACCGGCCACGCCGATCCGCAACTTGCCGAGATTTGCGACGACTTTACCTTCAAAGGGGTCGCCAAACTGGGCGGCTGCATCCGCTACTTTCAGCGGAATAACGTCCACCTGGCGACGATGGCGGGCAAGATCCACAAAACGCTCATGTTCCAGCGTTACAGCTGGCTGCGGCACCTGCCCGACTGGCGCTGCGTGCAGACCTTTTATCCGCACTTCGTCACGCTTTCAAAAGATCGCGCTGACGATACGCTGCTGACCGCCGTGATCGATGCCTACGCGTCCGACGGCATCACCCTGGCGCCCGCCACTGACTTTGCACCGGAGCTGCTCGTGAAACCTGGCAAGCTGACATCAAGGCGATTGTCCCGCTCGCAAGAGAAGGATATCGAATTCGGCTGGCGACTGGCGAAAGAAATGGGCCGCCTGGATATCGGCCAGACCGTCGCCGTCAAAGGCCAGGCCGTGCTCGCCATCGAAGCGGTCGAAGGCACCGACGCCTGCATCCGCCGCGCCGGCGAACTCTGCCCCAAAGGCGACTTCACCGTGGTCAAAGTGGCCAAACCGGAACAGGACATGCGCTTCGATGTGCCAACCATCGGCCTGGGCACGCTCGACTCCCTGCTGGCCGCTGGCGCCACCGTGCTGGCCGTGGAAGCGGGCCGCACCATCATTATCGACGAACAAGCCATGATCCAGGCCGCCGATCGGCACGGCATCGCCATTGTCGCCTGCGAAGAGCCCTTCGCCCTGCCCGCCGCCCGTGACGACGGCCAGGAAGCGGCCTGACGTTCGCCACAAGGAACGTGCGACGAATTACTTGCAGATATTGATTCACCGTTTTGAGTAAGAACCGACGCCGGACAGTCGCCTTTCGCTCCGCGAAAGGACGCGTACTTTCGCGGAGCGAAAGTCGACTTTCTGCGCCTGCTTTCGTGCAAAACGAGGAAACAATCTCGTACAGTTATTTTCCTCGCGATTCATAAGTTACAGCAGTTCGCGGATCTCTTCCCGTTCTTCCAGCACGTACCGCGGCCGGCCGAAGTAGTCGGGAAACGTCATCCCCGCATCGATCCCCAGGTGCCGGTACAGCATCGCCAGTACATTCTGCGGACGATACGCGGCTTCCGCCACATGGGCGCCTTCCGCATCGGTGGCGCCAATCACCTGGCCCATTTTGAACTTGCCGCCGGCCAGCATCACGCTGTTGACGGCCGGCCAGTGATCGCGCCCGCCCATCGCATTGATCCGCGGCGTGCGGCCGAACTCTCCCATCGCCAGGACCAGCACCTGCTCCGCCAGGCCGCGTTCCTGCAGATCCTGAATCAGGGCCGAAACCGCCTGGTCGTAGATCGGCGCCCGAACAGAGATTTTGCCGGCCAGGTCGGCATGGTCATCCCAGGCTCCGTCGCGAACCGTGATAAACGGCACGCCCGACTCCGCCAGGCGACGGGCCAGCAGCAACCGCTGCCCCAGGGTGGTGCGGCCGTAACGATCGCGGATCGCCTCCGGTTCCTGCCGCAGGTCAAAGGCTCGCTGGGCCTGCTCGCCCGTCACCAGGTTGAACGCCTGCTCGGTGAACTTGTCGAGCGCCGCCGTGCTGCCGTGCAGATCTCGGGCCCGCTTCATCGTGTCCAGCTGCGACAGCAACTGGCGCCGGCCCTGCAGCCGATCCAGCGTGCTGTACTTCTCGTTAAGCGACAGGTTGCTGACCTTGAAGTCCGGCGCATTGGGATCGTCCCGCACGCCAAACGACTGATGCTCCGATCCCAGGTAATGGGCGCCCGCGTAGGCGAAGATCGTCGGCAATGCGACATATCCCGGCAGCCCGGCCGGATTCAGACCGCGCTCATGCGACACGATCGAACCGACGCTCGGCATTTCCCCGGCGCGCGTGTTGCCGGAGTTGACCAGGTCGTAGCCCGTTTCCAGGATATGCTCGGCGATGTGGCTGGCCTGCTCATGATGCACGGAGCGAA
The DNA here is from genome assembly GCF_007751035.1 of Lignipirellula cremea. NCBI lineage: Bacteria > Pseudomonadati > Planctomycetota > Planctomycetia > Pirellulales > Pirellulaceae > Lignipirellula > Lignipirellula cremea. Next base: position 2,084,810 of record NZ_CP036433.1, read on the forward strand.
TAACGGCGATCTGGTCCGCCATCGCGGCCTGCCGCGGCAACAGTTCGCAGAACTGTACGCCCGGCAGTTTGGTCGGCGTCGGCTTGAAGACGCCACGATACTCGGCCGGCGCCTGCGGCTTGGGGTCATACGTTTCAAACTGCGACGGCCCGCCGCCCAGCCGGACAAAAATGACCGACGTCTTCGAGGACGTTCCTCCCTGGCCAGCCGCCTGGCCGCGGAGAATATCGGCCAGCGTGAGCCCCCCGATCGCCATTCCGCCCATCCGCAACAAATCGCGACGGCTCCAGGAAACGTCGTCGTTCAAACAGTCGGCAGAGGGCACGGCGGATTTTCGCATAGCTCAACTCGATTCCAGAGCGGGCAGCGTTCGTCGCTGCAGCAGGCAGGTCGTGGGGGAGTGCGCGTCGAAGAACGGCAAGGTCCTTCTCGCCTGGGTGAAAGTTTAACCCATCAAGACGCGACGATGCAAGAGAATCCCGCTCACACCCTGGCCAGCATCGCGGGCAGTATACCGTAGCCGAACTCGCCAGAGTTTGGCCGCTGTGATCGTCGCCGAAAAAGCTGCGTCCAAAGTCTGGCGACTTCGGCTACTTGCGGGGCCAGTCGCTTAGCACATCACCCGGCCGCCGCAGACGTTGATTAGCTGGCCGTTGATCGCTCTCGCGCCGTCGGATGCGAGAAAAACGGCGGCGGCGGCGATTTCGTCGGGCTGGATGCGACGCCCTAAAGGGGACGCCAGAGCTTCCAGCTGGGCGATCGTTTGGCCGGTTCGTTCGCCATCGTATTCCAGACGCTTATCGTTCATCAGCGTGGCGGTGGCGCCGGGGCAGACCGCGTTCACCGTCACGCCGTGCGCTGCGTGTTCGGTGGCGGCCGCCTTGGTCAGCCCGGCCAGGGCGTGCTTGCTGGCGGAGTAGGCGGACCCGTGCAGCGAGGCCACCTTGGAGTTGATAGAAGCGATATTGATGATGCGGCCCCAGCCGGCGGCGACCATGCCCGGCAGCACCCGTTTGGTCAGCAGATACGGCACGGTCACATTCAGCCGCAGCGTCAGCTCCCAGAAGTCGTCGTCGAAACCGACGATCGGTTTGGGGTCGCTGCTGCTGCCGATGCCGGCGTTGTTGACCAGGATTTCGATCGGCCCCCAGTGCTCTTCGACCGCCGCCACGACCTGGTCGGTCGCTGACTTTTCGATCAGATCGCCTGGGATGGCCCAGGCCGTTCCGCCCTGGTTCTCAATGGCGTCGACCAGCTCGGTCAGTTCTTCCGCGCTACGGGCCGTCACGGCGACCCGGGCGCCTGTTTCCGCCAGGCCGAGCGCAATCGCCCGGCCGATGCCGCGGCTGGCTCCGGTAACCAGAGTGATCGGATGTTGCGGAGGCATGCGGGAACCCTTTGTCGATGGAAACAATTTTTGAACAGAAGCACACGACCAGCGCGGCTTACTCCACCGGGGCGCGATCTTTCTCGGCCTGCAGCGTGCTTTCAATCAGGCGGACGAGCTGAGCCAGCCCGGCTCCTGTCACGGCGGAGATCAGATGCACCTCGCGGCCCAGGTGTTCGGCCAGTTGCTGTCGCACTTCGTCGGCGCCGGGGAGTTCCGATTTGGTCACGACGATAATCTCGGGACGTTGGCCCATGTTGGCGTTGTACTGCAGGACCTCGTTCCGAATGGTGTCGTAGTTCTCGATCGGGTCGGTTTCGTCGGCCGGCATCGGTTCGACCAGATGCACCAGGATGCCGGCCCGTTCGATATGCCGCAGGAACTCGTGGCCCAGGCCGACCCCCTGGCTGGCGCCTTCGATCAGGCCGGGAATGTCGGCCATAATAAAGGACCGCCGGGCGTCGAGATCGACCCGCCCCAGGTTGGGCGTTTTGGTGGTGAACGGGTAATCGGCGATTTCCGGCCGGGCTTTGGACACGCGGCTGAGCAGGGTGCTTTTGCCGGCGTTCGGCTTGCCGACCAGGCCGACATCGGCGATCACTTTGAGTTCCAGCACCAGCATGCGACGTTCGCCGTCGCCGCCGGGCGTCCACTCGCGCGGCGCGCGGTTGGTGCTGGTTTTGAAGTGGGTGTTCCCTTTGCCGCCGCGACCGCCGCGGGCGGCGATCAGCTGCTCGCCCGCTTCTTTGAGGTCTTTCAGGGTGAAGCCTTCGTTGGCGTCGCGGATGACGGTGCCAGGCGGCACTTGAATGACGAAGTCTTGCGCGCTGCGGCCATGGCGGTTGGAGCCCGAACCAGCGGATCCTTTGTCGGCCTTCCACATTTTCCGATGGGCCACATTCGACAGACTGTCGACGCCTTCGACCGCTTCGATGATGATGCTGCCGCCCTCGCCGCCGTCGCCGCCGTCGGGTCCGCCGCGGGGCACATACTTTTCACGGCGAAAGCTCATGCACCCATTGCCGCCGTCGCCAGCGATTACTTCAATTTGAACTCGGTCGACAAACATCGCCAGGAAGGTCCAGTACAACAAACGAAAAACGAAGGAGCAAACGGGAATCCCCCTGCCCGGAACCGCGCGTTCTCTCGCGGAACGGCAAAACGGATTTCCAACCCAGCCATGCGTCGTCGCGTGCTTCCTCGGTCCCGCTGTGCACGAAGCCGGATTTCAGCGGTTCGCTGCGGGCTCCGCCGATCCTCCCCGCATTTTGGCGATACTTGGTTGCGGGACAGATCCCTGGACTTCTGACAGCCCCCGCCCCGCAAGTGGGGAGACGCTGGCAAGCAGGCCCAGTGATTACCGGAAGGTCGACGGTGAAACGGGGGAAACATGCACTACATGATGGATTTCGCAGGCATTATCGCAATCATTGCTCTGGGAAGCAAGGATCAGCAGCGTCCCCAGGCGATTCGCTATTGGCGTGTAACGCCTGCTTGGCCTATATTCGATACAGGCAGTAAAAGGGTCGGCCCTGGAAAACTCCTTCCGGATTGAGTCAAGTCAATTTGCGGAACTGGTCGAAAGAACGGTAGCGGTTGGCTAATCGTTCCAAGAGCTACAAATCATGCGAGCGTCTCCAACAGTTACGAAATGCCTGATCTGGCTCGCGGTGCTGCTTTCCCCGCTCCAGTCGGTACAGGGGATGCACCTGCTCTGCTCGCGTTGCGTTCACTGTTTCGCCGCCAGCGATCACGCTGAAGGCGCCGCCGTCTGCTGCCACGACGACGAAGTTTCCGCCGCGGCCTGCCGCGAATGTAACGCGGATTCAGTCGCCACCCAGGAACAGCACGCGTGCTGCAGCCGTTCCCGCAGCAAGGCTCCGCCAGCCGCGGCGACCGCCCTGAAGACGACCACGTCGCCTGTCGATGCTTGCCAGACGACCACGCCCTGTCCTTGCCCGCCGCAATGCGAGTGCCATCAGCCGCCGCACGCCCAGTTGCTGGAGCTTTCCCGCTGGGAATGGAACCCGGGCGATCTGCTGCCGGGTTTTGAGCCTGCCCCGACGGGTCCGATGCATCGGACCCGTTCCACTGCGGGGTCGATTGCCCCGCCTTTGGTTTGTCGCTCATCGCTGCAGACCTGCGTTGCGCTCTGTCGTTTGCTCGTTTGATAGCAAAGCAACGCCTTCTTGATGCAGTCGCCGCTGCCTGCTTTCCTGCGGGCTGATCCGCTGACTGCCTGCCCTCTGGCCGAGTGTTTCTGCTTGTCGTGCGCGATGTTGGCGCTGCTTGAGTGCATTCGACCGATCCCGCTGCGGGCCTGGTGATCCTGAGTCTGGTTATCCCAGATCTGACGCCCTGCGCGGCGTCGGCCTGGGGCTTGCGCTTCGGGCAACGCGGGTTTTACGTGTTACGCGGATTCGCAAAAGGTTCCGGTCGTCTGGCGCTGCCTTCCGCTTGTCGGACTGCAGCGATCAGGTCGATCTGAATGGATACCTGGAAGATTTCCTGGAAGTTACCTTTACCTTGATCTGGAGGACGACGATGTCTCCGAGAATTTGCGCCGTGTTGATGGCGCTCGCCTGCGTTGCTTTTGCCGCCGATCTGACCGCCGCCGAACCGGAACCGGTCTGGACGAACGTGAAAGTCCGCGACATGTGCTGCGCCGGCTGCGCCCAGAAGATCGCGGCCCGTTTGTACACCGTACGCGGCGTGAAAGAAGTCCGCGCCAACGTGCAGCAGAAAACGCTTTACGTCGCGGCCCAGCCGAATGTGGTGCTGTCGCCCAAAGCGATCTGGGAAGCGGTCGAAAAAGCGAAAGACCTGCCGCTCCGCCTGGCCGGTCCCAACGGCGTATTTGAAGCTAAACCTAACTACTAACTGCCATTCGCCATGCGACTTGCCCCGTGGGAATCTTGCCGTCCCGCGGGGAGGTCGCCGCTGCCTGCGAACGCTCGTCTCGAGTGGGCGTCCAACCGGCAGCCGGCTCTCATTGATTTACCTCTTTAAGGAGCAACCCATGTTGCGCACCCTTCAATTTTTCGGACTGATGATGCTCTTGCTGGCCAGCGCCAGCGGCTGCAGCGATCCGGCCGCCAAGGCCAATTCCCAGGCGCCCCGCGACCTGACCGCAGAAAAAGCGAAGTACCTGCTGAACGAAGAACCCGACGGCGCTGTAGGCGTGATCATTGCCCGTGAAGACGCCAAGGACCAGGACGAGATTGTCCTGGTCGCACGCATCGGCGGCCGGAAAGAACCGTTCATCAAGGATCGCGCCGCCTTCATGGTGATCGATGCTTCGATGACGGTGGTGGCCGACGGCGCCGAAAGCGAAGCCGGTCAGATCTGTATGGACGATTGCTGCGCCAGCCTGCGGGCGGATTGCACCACGCTGGTCAAAATTGTCGACAACCAGGGGAAACCGCTGGCGATCGACGCCCGGCAACTGCTGTCGGCCGAGGAAAACGATATGGTCGTGATCAAAGGGAAGGTCGAGCGGGATGAGAAAGAGGGCGCCTTTACGATCGCCGCTTCGGGCGTATACGTCCGCAAGTAGTTCGCCCGTTCGTCCCTGTTGGCGAATTTTCCCGGCGGCGATCCGTTCGCCGCAGGGATCCGCATACTGCTTCCCGCCGTGGCTTTGGTCCTGGCGGGGTGCGATTGCCGGCTGTCCTTTTTTTGGGAATCGATCATGTTTGCTATGCGACTCCTGCCGTGGGAATACGGCGTGCGAAACCTGTTTCGCCGGCCGACCCGCACCGCCTTGACGCTGGCGGGGCTGACAACGGTGATCCTGTTGATTTTTGTGGTAGTCGCGTTTATCCGCGGCCTGGAAGCGTCGCTGGCTGCCAGCGGCGACGACGATGTGGTGCTGGTCTATGCGCTGAGCAGCGGGGCCGATATCGAGAACTCCTCGATCCCGGCCCGCACGCCGGCTCTGCTGTCGGCCAGTCTGGATGGCGTCCAGCAGCGGTTCCAGACGCGATGCATTTCGCCCGAGCTGTATCTGGGCACGCGCATCCAGGTGCTGAAAGAACAGATCAAGGGACTGGGGCTGGTCCGTGGGGTCACCACGGCGGCCCCGCTGGTGCGCAGCAAAGTGCAGATTACCGAAGGTAACTGGCCCGGCCCCAGCGAAGTGCTGGTCGGCAGCCTGGCCCACTCCAAGCTGGGATGCAGCAAGGACTCGCTGGCGATCGGCGAGCGGGTGCAGTTCGACGGCCGCGACTGGCGCGTCAGCGGACGCTTCTCCGCCGGCGGCTCCGCGTTTGAATCGGAAATGTGGTGTCCGCTGGACGACATGCAAGCCGCCCTGAAACGCCAGGATCTGAGCCTGACGGCCGTGAAACTCTCGCCGACCGGATCGCCCGCCGATGTAGAGCTGTTCTGCAGTGAACGGATCGACCTGGAACTCAAGGCGGTGCCCGAGTCGGTCTTTTACGCCTCGCTGCAGCAACACTACAAGCCGGTGCGGATGCTGGGCTGGCTGGTCGTGTGGCTGATCGCCGGGGCCGGTGTATTTGCGGGACTCAACACCATGTACGGCGCCGTGGTCGGTCGCATCCGCGAACTGGCCACCTTGCGAGCAATCGGCTTTCGACGCCGGGCCATCACGCTCAGTCTGATCCAGGAAGCCGTGCTGCTGGCGGTTGGCGGATCGCTGATCGCTTCGGTGCTGGCTTTCGCACTCATCAATGGTACGGCCGTGCGGTTCACCATGGGGGCCTTTGTGCTGCGGGTGGATAGCGTGGCGATTGTGGTCGGGTGCGGAACGGGCCTGTTACTGGGACTGCTGGGCGCGATTCCGCCCGCCATGAAGGCCATGCGGTTAGCCATCGTCGAAGGCATCAAGTCGGTCTAACGGCCTGCGGTAAGGAAAGGGAAACTGTATGAGTGGAAAGATTGATCTCAGCCAGCTCGCCGTCGACAGGGCGGAGCCCGCACGGCCGCGACTGCAGCCCCGGCGTCGCTGGTTCAGCCGCTACGTGCTGCCGGTCGGCATCCTGCTGTCGTTTGGCGGCTTGCTGGCCTGGGCGACCAAGGACAGCCTGCTGCCTTCCCAGCCGGTGACCGTGCTGCCGGTGATTGTCGCCAAAGCGCAAGTCCAGCAAAGCGGATCGCCCCTGTTCCAGGCGGCCGGCTGGATCGAACCGCGGCCGGCGGCCGTGGTCGTGTCGTCGCTGGCGCCGGGCGTGATTGAAACGATGCATGTCGTCGAAGGGCAGCTTGTCGAAGCCGGCGAGCCGCTGGCCCTGCTGCTGGATGTCGACGCCCGCATCGAACTCCGCCAGGCCCAGGCCGAACAGGACCTGCGGGCGGCCGATCGCGAAGCGGCGGCCGCGGAATTGGAAGCGGCCCAGCTTGCCTTCGATAACCCGCTGCAGCTGCAGGCCGATCTGGCCGAAGCACAATCGGTGCTGGCCCAGATTGAAGCCGAGCTGCAGGGCATCCCATCGGGACTGGCGGCGGCCCATACTCGCCTGGATCTGGCGGAGCAGAACGTCGAGAACAAACGCAGCGCCAAAGAAGCGATCGCCGGCCGGCTGCTCCGCGACGCCGAGTCGGAACTGGCTACCGCCGCCGCCGTGTCCCAGCAACTCGTCGTCCGTAAACCGCTCCTGCAGCGGCAACACCAGGCGCTCCAGGACAAGGCAACCGCCCTCGCTTCCCAGCTGGAACTGCGGCTGGAAGAGAAACGCCGACTGGGCAGCGCTGCGGCCGCGCTCAAAGCGGCCGAAGCCCGCCTGGAGCAAAGCCGCATCGCGGTGCAAACGGCCGAGCTGCAGCTGGAACGGATGATCGTCAAGTCGCCCATTACCGGTCGTGTGCTTTCGATCCATGCCGCCGCCGGCATGCGGGTGGTCGGCATTGATCCGCACTCGGAAAAAGGCTCCAGCGCGGTGGTCACCCTGTACGATCCAACCCGACTCCAGGTGCGGGTCGACGTGCGACTGGAAGATGTCCCCCAGGTGGCTTCGCTGCAGACGGTCCGTATTGAAACGGCCTCCGCCGGCGGCGTGCTGCTGGGCAGGGTCATTGGGGTGACGTCCGTCGCCGACATCCAAAAGAACACGCTCCAGGTGAAGGTCGCCATCGATAATCCGCCGCAGGTGATCCGCCCGGAAATGCTGGCGCAGGTCACCTTCATGGCGCCGGAACGGCCAGCCGCCAGCGAGGCGGAGCAGGAACAATTACGCGTCCTGGCGCCGCGGCAACTGGTCCAGGGGAGCGCTGGCGACGCCTTTATCTGGGTGGCCGACCTGGCCGGCAAGCGGGCCGAAAAGCGTTCGATTTCGCTCGGTATGGCCGGCGACAAAGACCTGGTCGAAATCGTTTCCGGTCTGACTCCGACCGACAAACTGATCAGCGGCGGTCGCGAGTCGTTGACTCCCGGCCAGCGCATCCGCGTGACGGCCGAAGATCAATCGATGGGCTCCTCCGCCATGGAAAACCCGCGCGTCGCCAGCGGTTCGCCGTCGTCCGTCCCCGCCAGCCTCACCGAAAGGTAACCCATGTCTCTGGTCGAAGTGATCAACGTAACCAAGCAGTATCTCAGCGGCGAGGAAACGATCACGCCGCTGAGCGAAGTGAGCCTGACGATCGAACGGGGCGACTTTGTGTCGCTGATGGGCGCCAGCGGCTCCGGCAAGAGCACGCTGCTGAACCTGATCGCCGGCATCGACGAAGTCACCTCGGGACAGATCATCGTCAACGGCAACGATATCGCCCGGCTCTCCCGCGGCAAGCTGGCCGACTGGAGGGCGGCGAACGTCGGCTACATTTTCCAGACCCACAACCTGATCCCCGTGCTGACCGCGTACGAGAACGTCGAAATGCCCCTGCTGCTGCTCAAGCTGTCGGCGGCCGAACGACGGAAGCGGGTCGATATCGCCCTGGAGGCCGTCGGCCTGACCGATCGCGCTTCCCACTACCCGCGGCAAATGTCGGGCGGGCAGGAACAGCGCGTTGGCGTCGCCAGGGCGATCGTCGCCAGCCCCACGCTGGTCGTGGCCGATGAACCGACGGGCAACCTTGATGATGAAACGACCGAGCAGATCCTGGAACTGCTCCGCCGCGTCAACGACGAGTTGGGTATCACCCTGTTGATGGTGACCCACGACCTGGACGCCGCGCGTGTGTCGAAACGCCGCATCGTACTGGAACGCGGCAAGCTGATCGAGAAAACCGATTCCGGCGGAAAAACGTCCGCCAGCCATCGCGTCGCCTGACCTGTGCAATAGGCCCGACGCCCGCCGTCGCCTGACGAAAGCCCGCTACACGCCGCCCGCATCCAGGAGTGTTCCATGTTCAAGTTTGTGCCGTATGTACTAAAAGGGATGTGGGGCCATCGCGCGCGGACCATGCTCACGATCAGCGGCGCCGCGGTGGCGCTGTTTGTGTTCTGCTTTGTCGGCGCCGTGCAAAGCGGTCTCACGCGGCTGACGCAGGACAAGCAGTCGCAACGCACGCTGATCGTCTTTCAAGAGAATCGCTTTTGCCCGCAAAGCAGCCGGCTGCCGCAGGACTATGTGCGCCACATTGCCAGGCAGCCGGGCGTGGTCGATGTGATCCCGATCAAGGTGTTCACCAACAACTGCCGGGCCAGCCTCGATGCGATCGTGTTCCAGGGAATGCCGGCCGACAAGCTGCAGTCCACGCGCGAGCTGACGTTGCTGCAGGGGGACTGGGGCCGGTACGAGAAACTCGACGACGGCGCCCTGGTCGGCCAGGCGGTGGCAGGCCGGCGCGGCGTGAAGGTGGGGGACAAGTTCAGCATCGGCGGGGTGACGGTGATGGTCGCCGGTATCTTTCGTTCGGCGACTCCGGCGGAGGATAACCTGATTTTCACCCATCTCGATTTTCTGCAGCGGGCCCGCGGCGGCGCCGATGTCGGTACGGTCACGCAGCTGGAAGTGCATCTGAACGAAGAGGCCGATGTGGAAGCGACGTCGCTGGCGATCGATCAGCATTACCGGGGCGGTCCGGTCGCCACCACCACCCGCACCAAAGGGATGTTCCAGGCCGACACGCTCGCCGATCTGGCCGAGCTGATCGGCTTCATCCACTGGCTCGGTTACGCCTGCGTCGGTCTGGTGCTGGCGCTAGTCGCGACCACGACCGTCATGTCGGTGCAGGACCGGATCAAAGAACACGGCGTGCTGCAGACGATCGGCTTGCGGCCTTCCCGCATTTTCCAGCTGGTCGTGCTGGAAAGCACGCTGCTCAGTACGGTCGGCGGCTTGCTGGGGATCGGCGTAGGCTTTGCGGTGCTGGCGTTCAGCGGCCTGGCGGTATCGGCGGAGGGCGTTTCGATTGCGTTCCGTCCCACGCCTGATCTGCTGGTGGTCGGCACGCTGGTTTCCATCGGCGTCGGCCTGCTCGCCGGCATCGCCCCCGGCATCCAGGCGGCGCAGACGCGGATCATTCATGCCTTGCGGCACGTGGGCTAACGCTGCCTGCCCCTGCGACGCTTGCCTGGGCAAAGCACCCGGCGGGGGAGAGTACGAAAGCGGACCGTTTACGGGTTCTCGTACGAAATCACCACGGATCGTAATGCCAGCTTGCGAGGGCGAAAAAAATCCAGAGCAGCGTGAACAGGCTCCCCAGGACGATGCCGAAGCAGGCATGCGCGACGCCCTGCAGGGACGGATTCCGGTGATATCTCACCAGTCCCAGAATCCCCATCCCGATGGCCGGAACGGAGAAAAATAATCCACAGCAGGGCGTCGCCCCGCACATGCCCAGGAAAAAGGCCCAGTGCGACGCCTTGTTGTCGTGCGACGGCCGGCCGGCAGTCCCGTCGTCAACGATCGGAGGCGGCGGCAAGCCTTCGTATCCCGCATGCTGCGGGGACGCGTACGGATTCTCGCGCGAGGGATTATCTCTCTGGGGATTTTCAGGACGGGAGGTCATCGTCAGCCGGTCTCCGGCTTCAAAGAAACACGATCGACTTGCCATCGTAGCGATACGTCGCCGCCATCGCGAATCGTGCGGCCAGCGATGCGCATGCGTGGGAGTTCGAACGTCGACGAGTTCTTTGTGTCGCTCCTGAATGCCGCGTCGCGACGGCCCTCTAGCGATTCGACTCTGCGATGAGGGCGATGATCACCAGCACGCCGACTGCGCCCCAGACCAGGGTGAAGAAGCCGCCCAGGACGATGCCAATCCAGGCGTGCACGGACCCTTTGATGGCCGGATTTTTGCGACGTCTCTGCAGTCCCATAATTCCCAGCACCAGCGCGGGAATGGCCAGCGCCAAACCGATGCACGGGAACAGCGAAAAAATGCCCAGATAATAGGCCAGCAGCGCCGGCCAGTTCTTGTACGGCACCACGCCGCCGGTGGCATCGCCCCCACCGCTCGGCGGCGGCGACATGCTACCCTGGCCTCCATGCTGAGGAGTCGCATACGGGTTATCGCCAAAAGGATTATTGGAGTCAGAAGACATTGCCCGTCACCCTGGGGAATTCAAAAAAACACACTTAACCCGTAATGATAGCGGTGCGAGACCGCGGCAGGGAGCAGGGATGCCAGGCAGGCGTTTTGCGCCGAAAGAACTTTCGCTCGAGCGCGTGCAGTGGGCCGGAGATTGTCTTTTGAGGGCGCCAGCGCCGGGGCTGCCGTTTAGACGCTGCTGACTTCCGGCTGGAGTTCCTCAGCATTGACCGTTTCACCGCGGGCTTTGCGATTGAGTTCGGCCTGGGCCTGGCTGGCGGCGGCGAAATCGCGGGCTGCCTCCCCTTCTGCCGCTTCAGAGAAACGGACGGTAAGCGCCAGGAACGAGCAGCAGGTAACGGTCGCCCCAATGATCAGCAGGGCCATCGGCCAGGCGGTCTCGTAACCGAGCAGGCTCCCTTTGAACAGGAATCCGGCCGCGACCGCTCCCGCATTGCCGCCCGCGCCGACGATGCCGGCGACCGATCCCAGTGCGCGTTTGTTGATAAAGGGCACGACCGAGAAAGTGGCGCCTTCGGACATCTGCACGAACAGGCTGAACACCAGCAGCGACCACACCCGGTAGTCGACGACCGCCGCCAGGAAGGCCCCTTTCTTCTTTTTCGGTTCCGGCGGTTCACCTCGAGCCCGCAGGTCTTTGTCGTTGCCGTCGGGTGCGTCTTGCGTGAGAAAAAAGTAGGCGACGCCTGTCAACATACAGACGGCTCGCGCACAATCTTCATCCTGGGCGCAATACCGAACCAGGCGAAAAAGCACAGAAAGAATGCAAACCAGGACATGGGGAAGGGGCGCATTTGCGGCATGCCCTGCTTGAAGAAATTCCCCCACAACTTCGAGGTCTTGCTTTTGAATTCCATGCTCAATCTTCTCAACGGTTAGCGCAACCGCAAGTCGACTGCAGGCGTCGCATGGGAGGAGGGCATGCGATCAGGACGCATGCGGCAAGGCTCCCGTTCTGGGTTCGCAGTGCAGATGCAAGCGGCAGCTACCGTCACTTCACAAACACACGCCGTCGCCGTCGCGCAGCAGCAGGGCTGGGACGCTGCGAGTTTCCGCTCGATCCAAAAAACGCACGTCCGCTCCCGGCCATCCCCGATTGGCCGATCGTTTCGTCGTTTCGCCCCGCGTCGAATGCGTGCGTCTGGCGCCTGATAGTTGCGCTGTCGCGGTGTGTCCTTCGGTGATTCACAAATAATTTGAGCGCTGCGGAAGCCATTTCAAAGGTGCGTTTTCCTTTTCATTCGCGGCAATTGGACGGTTTGCCTGTCATCCTGCAGCAGGCCTGTCGTCTTTTAATTGGCCCGAAAGTTGCTCACCCTACTGTCTTCGCCATGGAAACCAGGACGGCCTGACGGGCAGCCGGCCGCGGGTTTCCTTCCCTCCTTCTTTGGCGCTCCGATTTTCTCCGCGAAATCGGCGGTGAACTTTCTTTGGAAGCGAGTGCGGACTGGCCAACAAAAAAGGACGCCACCAGGCGTCCTTCATGTTGCGATCGTTGTCGGGCCGTTATTGGCCTTCGACCGACGGTTCGAGTTCTTTCAGCGAACGACCCAGACGGCGCCGTTTGGTCGGCGTGCTCTTTTTGGTCGGCAGGTTTTTCTGACCGCTGTCGCCGCTGCCTGACTCGGTTTCCAGCAGGCTGGCGACCCGCTGGTTCAGTTCGGCGTTTTCCGGCGGCATGCCAATCTGTTCCACCGCGTCGGAAACTCCGAGCAGCACCGATTGGCGAACGCCTTCTCGAATCCAAGTGAAGAAGTTAAAGTCCATGCGATTCCTTCCATGAAGATGCGATTCCCAGCACCTAGACGGCGCTTTGCTTCCAGCTAAAACCGACAATACCGAAACCCGCAAATCCTGTCCAGTGAAGTCTGGCGGCAAGCGGGAAGCGATTAGCGATTAGCGGAAGTCGATGCGTACCGTCCTTAAAAAAAGCCGCGCGTCGGGGGACGCGCGGCCTGGTTGGTTCGGGCTATCTTCGGCGGTGATTAAAAGGCGTAGGTCTGGTCGCCCAGTTGCACCACGACGGAGCCTTCGATCGCCAGGTACGGGGCGGCGTCGGCGCCGTGCTTGTCGACCAGGTCGAAGTACTCCTTGCTGAACCGCTCGACCTTCTGGGCCTTGGCGATCTGCTCCGGCGTGACCGAGGAATCGACCCAGCGGCCGTCACGCAGGAAGAACGTTTTGCTGGCCACATTCTGCACGTTCTGCACCACCTGCAGGCTGCCGTCCTGGGCGTTGCGATAGCGTGCGGCCCCCGGCGCCGGAGCCTGGGCGGCCCGCTTCATCGCTCCTTTTTCCGCCCGCTGGGCAAAACCAGCCTGTCCGCCGGCGTTCTGTTCCAGCGCGCCGAACGCGTCGGCTGCCAGGGCGCGGACTTCTCCCGGGGGCCGCAGTTGCGGCTGGTCGTCGGCCAGGAAGGAGGTGTACGGCGTTAGAATTCCGTGCTTCGTCGAGAGCGAAACCAGCTCGTCGATCAGCTCCTGGTTCTTGCCGCTGATGTCGATCTCGTCGATGATCTCGCCGACCCGGCGGGTGGCCCAGAGCTTCTCGACAAAGGCGTACGTTTCGTCGCCTGAGTGGCGAGTCAGTTCGGCGGGGAAGTCGAACGACTGCTCCGCTTCGCTGACGGTGCCGGCGATCGTCACCTTGGCGGCGCCCGGCTTGCGGTACCGTCCGACCACGACCAGCTGGTCGCCGGCGAACAGGTCGTACGTTTCTCGCGGATAAACCCGATTGACGGCCGAGCCCTGCTCCACGCTGGCGCCTTCCAGATCGTAGGCGATGTCGACATTGCTCAGCGCCGGGGCGCCGATCCGCTCGTACAGTCGAGCGACCTGCTCTTCAATATCGTCGTTGGGGCGGACGTACTCGCTCTGGCCGTAAAGCTTGCGGGCCAGTTTGTCGAGCAGACGGCTGTTCACGTCGTAGCCGACGCCCATGGAGAACACGCGGGCTCGCACTTTGTTCCGTTCGGCCGCGTTGATGACGATCTGCTGCTCTTTGGTTTCGCCGGCAGTCGGCAGGCCATCGGTCAGAAAGACCACGTAGCTGGGCTGCTTGTTGTCGACCAGCTGGCCCAGGGCCGCCTTCAGGGCTCCATCGATATTGGTGCTGCCGCCGGCGTAGACGCCTTCGATCCAGCCAAGGGCCCGTTTGCGGGTGTCGTCGTTATAACGCTGCAGCTCCGGCTGGAAACTTTCCACGACGCTGTCGTAGGCGATCACATTAAACAGGTCGCCTTCGTGCAGGTTGTTGATCACAAAGCGGAGGGCGTTCTTCGCCTGTTCCATTTTCTTGCCGCTCATGCTGCCAGAGCGATCGACGACGAACACGACCGTTTTGCGGGGCTGCTCCTCGGTCGACTTGCGGACCTCGGGGCTGACCATCATGAGAAAGTAGCCGTCTTCGTTCGGCAGGGGACGATAGCTGAGCACGGTGGCTCCGACCGCTTCGTCGCCAATGTCGTACAGCAGACGGAAATCGCTGGCAGGCGTTTCGTTCTCGACTTCGAATTTCACCACCGCCTGGATGTTGCTGGGCCGCTGGATGTCGACCGAGTGCGTGGGGCTATAGACGTTTTTGATCGACGCCTGGCTTTGGATGTTAACGTTGATCGCGATCTTTTCCACCGGCGTCGCGGTGTACTTGGCCGTGCTCATGGGGAACAGGAATTCCGTCAGGCCGCCCGTTTTCCGCACCACCTGGGTGTATTTGAGGGTGACGGAGCGTTCGGCTCCCGGCGGCACAGGGAAGACGCTTGTCTTGAACATGCCGTGGCCCATCCATTCCATCAGGGCCGGATCCTGGTTCCTCCGCATGTAGCCTTCATAAATGGTCCGGGCTTCCGTCGCCGAAAGCAGTTTGGCTTCGTACTCCGTGCCGTCGACCATAAAGGTGAGCTGGTCGACCGCCCCATCGTAGGGGAGCGGGTAGACGAAGCTGACTTCCATCTGGCGATTGCCTGTGTTCACAAACGACTGCGTGACTTGGACTTTGGCGATCTGGTCGGCCAGATTGGCATTGATGGTCAGCGCTTTAATCTTGTACGCCTGCTGCGGTTGTGGCTGAGGTCGCGGCAGAGGGTGGGGCATGATGCGCAAACGAGGCAAGACAAACGCCATGTCGTTGCGGGCTTCGATTAGCACCCCCTGTGCCAGCGAGACGCCTGGAGCCAGAAGCGTCAGCGCAAGGGCCGCCAGACATGCCATTCGTCTGAAAGAAAGGTTGACCAACATGAGAGTCTCCACAATTCGAGAATTCGCCGTACCAGGCGAGCATTTCGCCCCGGACGCCGCCAGCCAGCCGAACGGCGACCACAACCACGTCCTGCAGGTTAAGACGTAGCGCCCGGCCCTATAGTTCCGCCGTCGCTTGTTAGAATATCGCGGGACGCCCGGAACGAGGCCGTCTCCGCTGGCGATCGCTGATTTTTGAAGTGGGAGAAGGAAGATTTTCCGGGCAAATTCGGCGGGCCGCCCGGCCGGGAGCGATGAGAATTTCTCGCGGCGGGGGGTCGATCGGCTCGATAAACAGGGTCTGCCGTGTTGTCGCCGGGCGTCGATCGCAAATTCGCGGTGACAAACGGGTTCTCTACCCTTGAACCAGGTCGGTCGGATCGGTACACTGCTCCCTTTGAGTTTCGATTTATTCTCGGATGGATAGAGTTCGGGATTTTCGACGGAATTCCTCCCTGGCAAGCGGCCTGCCCGCTCAACGGCCGGGAGTGAGATTTTCCATAAGATTTCAAACTGGAACCCTTCGAGTTTGAAAAATAAAAATACAGGTTTGAGTTATAAACGAGGAGTGTGATCGTGACGGTCGTGAAGAGTTACATGGCGAAGCCGGGCGATGTCGACCAGCAGTGGTGGCATGTCGACGCCACGGATAAAGTGGTCGGTCGTTTGGCGACCAAAGTCGCCATGGTCCTGATGGGCAAGCACCGTCCGACTTACACCCCCCACATTGACACGGGCGATTTCGTCGTGATCACCAATGTGGAAAAGGTGAAGTTCTCCGGCAAAAAAATGAGCAACAAGGTCTACACCTGGTACACCGGCTATCCCGGTTTACGCAGCGAGACCGCGGAAAAGCGGATGGAGCGCAAGCCCGACCAGATTCTCCGCGACGCTATTCGCCGCATGCTCCCCAAGAACAAGCTCGGCCGCAAAATGCTGTCCAAGCTGAAGCTGGTGGTCGGACCGGATCATGGACATCAGGCCCAGCAGCCGCAACCCCTCGAAACCTAAGGACAGCCAGATTGGCCCCAGGTTTCGGCTCCGGTACGTTGGCGGTGCTGTCGGCGTTTTAATATCAACTTGCAACTTTCGTTCGAAGTGAAATATGGTCGCAGTTAAAAAAGACAAGATCAACGGCGATGCCCTGGGCACTGGTCGTCGCAAGTCGTCGGTCGCTCGCGTTCGGGTTCGCGCCGGTTCGGGCAAGATCACCATCAACCAGCGTCCGTTCGAAGAGTACTTCCCCAATATTCGCGACCGTCACGATGTGCTGGCCGCACTGGAAGAAACCAGTCGCGTTGGCCAGGTCGATGTGATTGTGCGTGTCAACGGCGGCGGATCCACAGGCCAGTCAGGCGCCATTAAAATGGGTCTGTCCCGCGCTCTGGTGAGCTACGACATGGACCTGTTCCCGGCCCTGCGGGACGGCGGCTACCTGACTCGCGACGCTCGCATGAAAGAGCGTAAGAAGCCCGGTCTGCACGGCGCCCGTCGCGGCACCCAGTTCTCGAAACGTTAGGCCGCCTGGCTGCACGCTTCGAGTATCAATCCATTCAGCCCACGTCGCCCGGCGTGGGCTTTTTGCTGCGCTCACGGGAACATCCCCCGCCCTGCCGTCGGGGGACGATAGCCTTTTCGCTTTACGTCCCAGCCAAGAATCTGGGTGTGCTGGCGGCAAGTCCGCACGTTATCGCCGTGGGAAACGGACTTGCGGCCAGGTCCACTACAATGAAATGATTTTGTAGCTAATCGCTAATCGCTTCCATGGCCATGGACCTTCAGGCTGTAAACGAGCGCCCGGACATGCAGCATTCCCGCAATCCAGCCGCCGACCAGGCCGATCAGAGTGACGGCCGATAGCAGGCTTATTTCGAAGATGTTCCCGTGGGAAATCGACATCAGTCCCCACAACGTCATCGCACCGCCGTTGATCAATGCCAGAAACAGGACCCAGATCCGGCGAAAGGTCCCCAGGTGTTTCTGCTGCAGAAAATGAAACCCGATTCCGCCAAAAAGTCCTACGGCCAGACCAATGAGCAAACCTCCCATACTGCCCGCACTGATAAACACGGTGCAGGCCAGCGCCAACTGATGCAGGTCGAAGTTTGGCCGGCCCAGCATGAATGCGCCCAGGCCCTGGCCAACGAGCACGCAGGCAAGCAGTTCCACAAAGCCGACCATCGCGCCGATCAGGGAGCCGGCGAACATGCCGTTCAAGAATGTTTTCCCGGCAGAAACGGCTGGGGTCGCCAGGGCGGCCGGTTCCGCCTCCATGCGGGGGCTTTGGTAGGGGTTTGTCATAAACGCCACGGAATTTCGGGGCGAACCGGGCTACGGCGGGAATAGTTTGTCTGCCAGCCGACGAAAGAATGGTCGTCGTATGTTGCAGCACATGCATCGGTTATGCCGCCGACCGCGGCGGCAATTCCGTCTGCGGTCGCGGGAAAGGAACGGTTTTCTTGACCCCCGCCATCCGGCATTTATACTAAAAATCGCAGCCGCTATGGCCGCCCTCACGTTTGCTCGCTGGATTCGCCAGTCGAAGGGAGGCAAAAGAGACCACTCCGCGCGGTCTCGGCGCCCTTCAGCCGACGTACAATATAGCAGGATACTGCGAGTTAACAGGAACTTTCGAGGCCTCAAGGACTATCGCCATGCAACGAGCCCAGACTGCACTCTTGGGGCTGCTGACTTTCTCGCTGGGTCTTGCCTGCGCGGGGCTCTCCCCTGTCGCTGCCCAAGAACCTGCTGCGGCCCCGGCCGCAGCTCCGGGCGTTACGGCCCCGCGTGCGGTCATCCCTCGCAAGCTGGCCCCTGGCATTTTGACGGTGATTCCGCCTGTCCTGGCCGACAAAGAAACGATTTCTGGTCCGGCCGCCGTGCAGGACATCGTCGATATGCCCGGACTGGCCGTCACGCCCAATTTCTTGCCGCTGACCCAGACTCTGCACGAAATGGCCAAAGAAGTTACGCTGAGACGCGAGGTCTGGGGGCTGGAGTTCGCCTTCAAGCCGCTGCGCATGGTCAGGGTCGATATTCCGCAGCCGAACGGGTCGATGCAGAACAAGCTGATCTGGTACATGGTTTACCGGGTTACCAACCGCGGCGAGCATCGTGGGCCGACCAGCGAAGAAGACCGTTTTGGCCAGGTGCTTTACGGCGTTGGCAGCGTGAACCGCGACATCCGCTTTTTCCCCCACCTGGTGCTGGAAGGGCTGGTGGAAAGAACTCCGGCAGAGATTGAAGCCGCCGCAGCCGCAGGGCGGGCCGAACTCTACCAGCGCAAAGCCTATCTGGATCGACTTATCCCGGCCGCCATTCCGGCGATCTACGCCCGGGAAAGACCCGGCGCCGGTATCCGCCTGCACAACTCCGTGGAAATCTCCCAGGTCACGATCAAACCCAGCGTTGCCGGAAATGAAAACGCCGTCTGGGGCGTGGCCACCTGGGAGAACATTGATCCCCGGATTGATTACCTTTCCGTCTTTATCCAAGGTCTGACCAATGCCTTTGAGTATGAGACGAACACGGCTGGGGAAGTTGTGTTTAAGCACAAGACCCTGCAGCTGAATTTCTGGCGTCCGGGCGACTGGCTGCAGGAAGACGAATCCGAAATCCACTACGGCGTGCCGATCGTGGACAATGCGAAGAAACAGGCGGAAATTTATAGCATGTATCAGGTGACGGAACCGCTTGATTTTCGCTGGATATTTCGCTAAATTCCACGGTTTGAATCCGTCACTTGCGCCAATATGCAGGGGCGAACGCGATAATCGCGGAGCCTTTGTGTTTTTTGGCTTCTAGTTAGCATTCTCTCCAGCGAATTTATCCAGGAATTTATCATGGCACATAAGAAGGGCCAGGGCTCCAGCCGTAACGGTCGTGACTCCAATGCACAGCGTCGTGGAGTCAAGCGTTTTGGCGGCGAGTCAGTCAAAGCGGGCAATATCCTGGTCCGCCAGTGCGGCACCAAATTTCATCCCGGCAAAGGTGTTGGTCAGGGGAACGACTACACGCTCTTCGCCCTGGTGGATGGCTTTGTGATGTTTGATCGTGGCGGACGTCGCATCCATGTAACCCCGGAACGGAACTAGCCTGTCCCGGTGCTGGCGGCCTCTTCCTTTCGAAGCGGGTTTGCCAGGTCGATCGAACGGCCCCCTGCAGGGCCGTTTTTTCGTGGCTGCAGGCGGAATTTTCGGCCCGAAATCTCGCCGGTCGCCTGCCTTGGATTCGCTCCCCTCTCGCCAGCGAGGGTCTGGCGTTCCCCATGAAGACTCCCGAGTTTATCGGCTGGACGCTCGTACGCTCCTGCCCGCTGCGCGAAGTTCTCGACGATCCGGCCGATCCGATGGCCGTCGAACGTCTGCTCCGTCCTGTTCAGGCTTACAGCGATGCACGCCGGGAAGGCCGCCTGTTTGAGGGCGTCTGCCTCGCGGCCGACGTTATCCCTGACGTCGATCCGTCGCCTGTCGACGATCACGCCGCCGCCATCCGAGCCGCCAACGGGGAGCCGCTAGGCTTCCGCGCCGACGAAGTCCTCGCGGCATACGGCGGCGAACAGGCTATCCGCTCTGTCTGCACCGGGTGCCCGGCGAATGCCGTCGCCCAGGTGCAAGCGGACGCCCTGGCGGGCTGTGTGGGACTGCTGGAATTCTCCCCCCACGATGCTTCCCTGCACGCGGATTTTCAAAGGGCGTATGAGGCGGCCGAGCAGGCCGGCGAGACCCAGGAGATCCTGGCCGCGACGACGCAGCCTGCCTGGTATGGAATCTGGATTGAGCCCGCCCCCACATACAGCCAGCGCACCGCCTTTCGCGCTGTCTTCCGGCGGCTTGCCGGGCAAAACGGCTTTTACGCCCAGCGACTGGCGCCATTGCTGGCCGCGCTGGATCTATCACTCGACTGCAAATTGCCAGCGCCGCCGGACCTACGCTGGGAGCTCTTCCCGCATGGCGAAGTGCATGGCCGCCGATGGCGCCTGGGCGAACACTGCCCTTGCTGCAAAGCCGACTGGAAGGCCGGCTCCCGGCGCTGCGCCGTGTGCGGCCGGCAAGGCGGCTCCCAGGCGGCCCGCCGCCGGCATGCCCGGGGCGTGCGTCCTTACTGGCGCCTGGCGGGATTCCTGGGCGAAGCGAACGTCGGCCGGTTTCTGGAGCGGTACGCCGCGGCCCGGACGGATTCGGAATCGGTTGATCAAGTACCGCGCGGAAGTGATCCGCCGGGCGAGGGACCGGCAGCAACGGAGCAACGATGAGCGTCCTGCTCGGGTTCCTGGGAGAACCGGATTCCGCCTTGCTGCAGCAGATGGACGCCGCGTTGCGGCGCCGCGCCTCGGGCGAACGCCAGGAAGTGATCGGCCCCCAATCTTCCCTCGCCACGCGTTACCAGGAGTCGCACCACCGAGCGGTGCTGCGGACCGCCGGCGTTTGTCAGATCGACAAGTTCACGTTTGCCGCCGTCGGCAGTTTCTGGGGGCCCGCCGCGCCGGCCTCGCTGGAAGAGCTTGCCCGCCGGTATCAGCAGCAGGGGCCGGACTTTGTGCAGGGGCTGCTGGGGGCGTTTGTGATGGCGATCGTCGACCAGGGGGAGCTGCACCTGTTCCGCGACGGCGCTGGCGCCCGCACGCTCTTCTATGGGCGGAATGGCCCCCGCATGCTATTTGCCGTCGAGCCGAAAGGGATCTGGCAAACGGCTGGCTTCGACCGTCGACTGCGTCCTGCGGCGGTCGCCGAATATCTGTCGTTCAGCTTCATCCCGGGCGAGCGCACGCTACTGGAGGGACTGCACGAACTACCGGCCGGCAGCCGCCTGCAGGTAAAGGCGTGCGGCGAAACTCGGCTGACGCGGTACTTCCGTTTTGAAGATTTCGAACCGCCCGATCCCGGCGCGACCGAAGCGGACTGGGTGCGGCTGTTCCGGGAAACGCACCGCCAGGCGGTCGCCGATCGGCTGGACCTGGATCGACCGGCGGCCGTGTTCCTTTCCGGCGGCCTGGACTCCAGCGTGGTGACGGCCGAGCTGGTGCAGCAGACCCGACAGCCGGTGCATTCGTTCGCCATCCATTTTGGAGCGAAGTACCCGCACGAGCTGCCGTTTGCCCGCGAGGTCGCCGAGCACTGCGGCACAACGCACCACGAAGTGCTGATTGAACCGAAACGCTTTCTGCCGCGGCTGCGCGAGATGATCTGGCAGCTCGACGACGTGATCGGCGATCCGATTACCATGCCTAACTACGAGCTCTCGGCGCACGTGTCGCAGGACTTTTCGGCCGTCTTCAATGGTGAAGGCGGCGATCCACTGTTCGGCGGCCCGAAGAATATCCCGATGCTGCTGCATCACTGGTACGGCGTGCCGGACCGCAGCAAGAACTTTCGCGAACAGTTGTACCTGGAGAGTTATCGTCGCGGTTACGACGAACTGTCCCGCCTGTTGTCGCCCGAGTTTCGACGGCAGATCGATTTTGAAGCCGACCTGGAACAGATCCTGACTCCCTATTTTCAGTGCGAGAAACCTTCTGCCTTTCTCGACAAGCTGATGGCGATCAACGTGCGGCTCAAAGGGGCGCATCTGATTTTGCCCAAGGTCGAACGGATGACGGGCGCCTGGGGCGTGACGCCGTTATCGCCATTGTTTGACGAACGTCTGGTGCGGCTGGCGTTCCAGCTGCCGGGGCTGCTCAAGCTGCAGGCGGGCGTGGAGAAGATCGTCATAAAAAAGGCTTACGCCAACGACCTGCCCGCAGCCATCATCAACCGGCCCAAGAGCGGCATGCGCGTGCCTGTGCATTTCTGGTTTCAATCCGAAATGCGAAAGTACGCCCGGCGAATCCTCAGCCCCAAAGCAGTCCGCCAGGCCGGTATTTTTGACCCGGCCCGCGTCAAGCAGCTGCTCGACTACAATATCGAAGAAGGTCCAGGGCGATACGGCCTGCGGTTATGGATGCTGCTGACGTTTGAGATCTATCGCCGGATGGTTTTTGAAGGCGAAACGGTTTAGCAACCTTGCAAGGTCCGCCGATGAGGAGCGTCTTTGCCAGTCGCACGGACGCACCCAGGGAGTCCGATGCTGGCCTCTCCCGTCGAAATCCTTGCGAAAATCTCTGAGAGTGGTACGCTCGCAGATTAGCGAGTCCGATTCCAATCCAGCTGAGCGAAATCATGATCCGCCTGTGTTCGCTGCCCGAGTGCCGCCCCTTCATACCGACTCTCGCGCAGTGGCATCAGCAGGAATGGGCCTATTTGAATCCTGGCGTCAAATCGGTCGAGTCGCGGATCGCGGAGTTTGAGTCGCATCTGGGGGACGATGTGGTTCCTTCCACGGTCGTGGCTATGGAAGATGGCGAACTGCTGGGGTCGGCCAGCCTGGTGGAGCACGACTTGTCGTCGCGGACCGACCTGAGCCCCTGGCTGGCTAGCGTGTTCGTGGCGCCGGATCATCGACGACGGGGCATCGGCGGGCAATTGATCCGGCATCTGTCGGACATGGCGTTTGCAGGTGGCGTCGAAACGCTGCACCTGTACACCACGGATCGCGCGGCATATTACGCCCACTTTGGATGGAGCGTCGCCGAGCGGACTAGTCATAATGGGGTGGCAATCGTCATTATGTCGCTTAGCGCCGGTTAATTTCTGATAGATTCACCGGTTGCCTTCCCACTCCCGCCGTCACTTGTGCTACCCCCGAAAGTTCCCGCCGCCACTTTTTGCAAGATTCGCGTTGACGTCTTTCCTTCCCGGCATGCTATTCGCTCTCCTTCGATCTATGTGAACATGCTGCAAATTCCTGCGCTCGCAGAACGGGTCATGGAGCCCGAAATAATGGACGACCCCGGCCTCGATATGCCGCGCTATCATGGCGCGCTGCGAGGGCTGTCTCGTTTGAACAAGCTGAGCGCCAGCGTGAGCCATTTATGGCGAGTGATCGCACGCCTGGCTCGCGAGGAAAAACGCACCCGGCTGCGCGTGCTGGATATTGCCACAGGCGCGGGCGATATTCCGCTGGGGTTGTGGAGAAAAGCAAAGCGGGCCGGCCTGGATCTGGAAATTCTGGGAGTTGACATCAGTCCCCGTTCGATCGCCTTTGCCTCGGAACAGGCGGCGGAGGCTGGGGCGAAGATCGACTTTCAGCAGTGCAACGTGTTGTGCGATCCGCTGCCGACAGGCCGCGATGTGATCGTTTCCTCCTTGTTCCTGCATCATTTGACGAACGCAGACGGGCTGCAGCTGTTGCTCCGTGCGCGGGAAGCGACAGGGCGAATGATCGCCGTTAGCGATCTGCTCCGCAGTCGTCGAGGATTGCTGCTCGCCCACCTGGCTTCCCGCGTGTTCACCTCGTCCGAGGTGGTGCGGGTCGACGGCCCGCTGTCCGTAAAAGCGGCCTATACTCTTGCCGAAGCGGCTGATCTGGCGCGCCGTGCAGGCCTGGACGGAGCCGTTTTCCACCGCCGCTGGCCATGCCGTTTTCTCCTGGAATGGAGAAAGCCATGAACTCTCTGAGAATCCACCCCACGATCACCCGCGCCCAGGCCCAGAACCGCATCTGGGATGCGATAGTGGTCGGCGCCGGACCAGCCGGGTCGCTCGCCGCGCGACAAATCGCATCGGCAGGCTCCAATGTGTTGCTGATTGACAAAGCCCATTTTCCGCGCTGGAAGGTTTGTGGCTGTTGTTTAAATGGCGCTGCCCTGGCCGTACTGTCCGAAGTCGGGCTGGGCGAACTGCCGGCCCAGCTGGGAGCGCTGCCGCTGGACCACCTCCGCTTATGCGCCAGTACAGGCCAGGCTGTCTGCCGCTTGCCCGGGGGGGTATCGGTTTCCCGCGTGGCGCTCGACGCCGCTTTGATCCGGGCCGCGATTGAGTCAGGCGTTTCCTTTCTGGATGAGACCACCGCCACGATTCTGCCGCAAGATCCGGCCGGTGAAACTGCCGAGTGGCGCCAGGTGCGACTGGAGGGGAACGATTTCGATACTCCCCTGCGAACGCGGGTGGTGCTGGCCGCCGATGGGCTCGCGGGCCGTTCTTTGCACCTGGAGCCTGGTCTGGAGTCGCAAGTCGCCGAAGGGTCCCGCGTGGGAGCCGGCGTCGTGCTGGACGACCCGGGCGACTATGAGCAGGGCGTCATTTATATGGCCTGTGCGCTGCCGGGTTATGTCGGTCTGGTTCGGCTGGAAGACGGCACGCTCGATCTGGCGGCTGCTTTCGATCGTAAAGCCCTGCAGGCCAGCGGCTCCCCCGGCGCACTGGCGGCGCAAATCCTGAAAGTGGCCGGTTTGCCGGCCCCGCCCGCTCTGGAAACGGCCGCCTGGAAAGGCACCACTTTGTTGACCCGGCGGCGCAGCAAGGCCAGCGGAACGCGGTTATTCATTCTGGGAGACGCTGCCGGCTATGTGGAGCCGTTCACCGGCGAAGGGATCGCCTGGGCGATGCAATCGGCGGCTACAGTCGCACCGATTGCCTTTGCTGGCGCCAACCAGTGGACCGCTTCTCTGGAACGGCAGTGGGAATCCCGCCGGTCGCAGATGCTGTTTGTGCGGGAGCGAACTTGCCGATACGTTGGCGCGCTGCTGCGGCGTCCTCGTCTGGCGGCGACGGCTGTCTCGATTCTGCGGCGGGCTCCCTGGCTGGCGGCGCCTGTGATTTACGCCATCAATGCGCCGCCGTGGAAAACGTCTGGAGCCCGTAGTTCGACGGGGAGCAATTCTTAGTCGAGCTGGATCGTTCGAGATTTCTGTTTGTTTGTCTTGCCTGTTTTACCTTTCTCCCTGTTGATGCAGCCCCATTTATGAGCATTGTGATTGCCGGCATAGGCCTTGCGACGCCGCCTTTGAGCATTGCCCAGCGCGATGCGGCAGACGCTGCTAAGACATTTGTCTATGGCCGAGAATCGGAAGTCGCGCTGCTGCCGGCTTTGTACCGCATGACCATGGTCAAGCGGAGGTCGAGCGTTTTGCTGGAACCGCCTGACGAGCAGACCTATCGCCAGTCGTTTTATCCGCCTGCCCAGTCGATCGAGGATCGTGGACCTACCACCGCCGAGCGCATGAAACGTTACGCGGTCGAAGCGCCGCCACTGGCCCTGCATGCCGCAAACCGGGCGCTGGCGGCGGCTGAATTGAGCGTCGACCGGGTGACCCATTTAGTGACCGTGTCCTGCACAGGTTTCTCTTCGCCGGGGGTGGAGTTTGAACTGATTCGCCAATTGGGACTGCAGCCGACCGTCGCCCGGGCCAACATTGGATTTATGGGATGCCATGGGGTGCTGAATGGGCTCCGCGTGGCGCGCGCTTTCGCCACGGAACCGCAGGCGCAAGTGCTGCTGTGCAGCGTGGAGCTCTGCAGCCTGCACTACCACTACGGCTGGGATTCCGAGAAAGTCGTGGCGAACGCCCTGTTTGGAGACGGCGCGGCGGCCGCCGTGATTGCCCCTGGCGAGGTGGCCACTAACCGCTGGCGAATGACCTCGTTCCAGTCGCTGGTCCTGCCGGATTCGAATAACGAAATGAGCTGGAATGTGGGCGACCATGGTTTTGATATGACCTTGTCGCCGCGCGTTCCCAGTCTGGTCGAGGAGCATCTGCGTCCCGGTCTGCAACGCTGGCTGGGAGAGCATGGGCTATCGATTGAGCAGGTCGGCAGTTGGGCCATCCATCCCGGCGGACCACGCGTGGTGTCGGGCGTCGCCGCGGCGCTCGGTCTGGAAAAACCGGCCGCCGCCATCTCGCTGGAAGTGCTGGCCGAACACGGCAACATGTCGTCGGCCACCGTGCTGTTCGTGATCCAGCGCCTGCAGGAAGCGAATGCCGCGCTCCCTTGTGTCGCTCTGGCTTTCGGACCAGGGCTGGTCGCGGAGGCGGCGCTATTCACCTAGCAACGCTGCGGGCCTGAAGTCCACCCCAGCGGACCCTGGCCCCAAGCCTCAGGGCATGATGGGCCAGCCGGAAGGCGCCTGGGGCGCGACTCCCGGCAAGGAACCCAGCCAGAACATCACGGCAATCAGAATGGCGATCACCACCAGACCAATGATGGCCGTCATCCGATCCTGCTGCAGCTGTTGATTCGTCGAGTCGTTCATGTGCGGATGCATCTGACACCTCCTGAAAGGCCGTTTTTTCGGCCTCGCGAAAGGAAGGGAACGGGAGGACGCTGATCGCTGCATGCGTCCCTTTCCCCTTCCAGAAACTTGACTCCCTGGACGACCTCAGCCGCCCTGCTCTTCAAAATGCTGCAACTTGCGCGCCGCCTGTGCGCCCATTTCTCCCTTCGGAAGTTCCTCGGGCTCGGGAACTGTTTGGGGCCGGCGTGCGTCCATCTGGGTATGGAAGGAAACGGCAGGGGGTCGTTCGCCTGCTGGCATCGTGCGAGAACTCTCTCGCCTTGTCTCGACTTCTCTCTAACTGGGTGAGAATAATGAAAACTCACGTGCTGGTCGCTCGTGGCTTGTTGGTGATCGCGCTGGGACTGTCCGGCGCCATCGGATGGCGTGCTGTCTGGTCGCAAGACGACGGCGGCGCAGAGCCCGCCAAAAACCCCAAGAATGTCAAACTGATCGCCACTGGCGAACTGGGCGGCGAAGACCGCTATCTGGCTTTCGCCGACAGCGACAAGCCCCTGTATCGACCCGGCGAAACCGTCTATTTCCGGGCGG
The DNA here is from genome assembly GCF_007751035.1 of Lignipirellula cremea. NCBI lineage: Bacteria > Pseudomonadati > Planctomycetota > Planctomycetia > Pirellulales > Pirellulaceae > Lignipirellula > Lignipirellula cremea. The sequence goes on from NZ_CP036433.1 coordinate 2,111,531, forward strand.
CCGTCCTGCACCACGCCACCCATGCCCCCCTGCCGGCCGATCGTCAGGTGTTTACGTCGGTCGAACTGCGCGGCCCCAAGGGCGACGTGGTCGCCAGCGGCGGCATGCCGACGGTCGATAGCATCGTCGCTTTCTCCTGGCCCGTGCCGGAAGAGCTGCCCGGCGGCGAATACACCATGAAGTTCACCTTCCCCGGCAATGGCTTCCCGCCGGCGGAACGCAAGTTCGACGTGCGCGCCTATCGGGCTCCGCGTCTCAAAAGCCAGATCAAATTCCTCCGCGACGGCTACGGCCCCGGCGATGAAGTCGCCGCCACGCTGCAGGTGGAACGGGCCGAAGGCGGCGTCCCCGCCGGCGCCCAGGTTACGGTGATCGCTCGGGTCGATAACCAGGAAGTCTATCGCGGCCAGACGACCGTCCAGTCCAACGGCGCCGCGACGGCCCGCTTCCCGTTGCCCGTCGACATCCGCCGGGGCGAAGGGACGCTGGCGATGGTCATCGAAGACGGCGGCGTCGTCGAAACCGCCAGCAAGACGATCCCCATCCTGCTGCAGACGATCGACCTCAGCATGTACCCCGAAGGCGGCGATCTGCTCGCCGGCTTGCCGTCCCGTATCTACTTTGAAGCGTTCACCCCCGCCAAAAAACCGGCCGACCTGGCCGGCGTCGTCATCGACGCCAAGGGCGCCGAAGTGGCCCAGTTCAAGAGCGAACACGAAGGCCGCGGTCGGTTCGAGTTCACTCCCCAGGCCGGCATGGCGTACTCGCTGAAGATCACGCAGCCCAGCGGCATCCGCACCACTTACCGTCTGCCCGAAGTCAAGAACGCTGGCGCCGCCTTGCGATCCGCCGCCGATCTGTTCGCCGCTGACAAGCCGCTGCAATTACAAGTCGCCGCCGCGCAGTCGCAAGCCTTGACGCTGACGCTGGCCCAGCGCGAGAACGTGCTGGCGACGATCGAACTGCCGGCGTCGGAGCTGGCCGACCACACCTGGAAAACCGTGCCAATCACACTCGACGTCCCCAACCACGGCGTGCTGACCGCCACTGTCTGGGATCAGCAAGGCCAGCCACTGGCTGAACGCCTGGTTTACCGCCAGCCGGCCCAGGCAGTGCAAGTGAACCTGTCCGCCGACAGCAGCAGCTACACGCCCGGCGGCAAAACCCAGATCACCGTGACGACCACCAACGCTGCTGGCGAGCCGGTGAGCGCGATGGTCGGCTTGAATGTGACCGACGATAGCGTGCTGGAAATGATCGACAAACGCGATCAGCGCCCGCGCCTGCCGGCGATGGTCCTGCTGGAAGGGGAAGTCCGCGACCTGGCCGACGCTCATGTGTATCTCGATTCCACGAATCCCCAGGCTCCCGCGGCCGTCGACCTGCTGCTGGGCACGCAAGGCTGGCGTCGCTTTGCCCTGGTCAACCTGCAGGAGTTCCTGGCCCAGCATGGCGACGACGCCCGTCGGGTCGCCGCGCTCCAGCTGGTAACCCGTCGCGAACGCTTCAAGCACTTCCCCCCTGGCGCCCCGTTCCCCGGTGAGGCAGTACGTCGCTTCGCCTTCAATGGTCCTGCCGCGCCGCCCAAACCCCAGGCCGCCATCCCCTTGCCTGTTGCTCCGGCACCCGCTGACGACGCCATTCCCGCCGAAGCGGCCAGGCTTCCTGTCGGCCAGGTTCAGCCCGTCCGACAACTGCAGGCCGCGCAAAACGGCGAGGCGAAAAACGAACTCAAGGAAGCAGAAGAAGCCCAGGCTGGCGCCCGGCCCGCCAACGCCCGCCAGGGTTTTGCCGCCGCTGCTCCTGTGCTGTCGAAAGAGCAGAGCGCGTTGCGCGATGCTCTTGATGACCGCATCGAAGTGGACGCCCTTTTCGCCCAGAAGCCGGGCCGCGAACCGATGATGCGAAACGACTTTGTCGCGGTGCGGGAGTTTGCGCATGCGGTGCGGCCTGGAAGGATTGCGGGAGAGCGGACGGACTTTGCCGAGACGCTCTTCTGGCATGCGGGCGTCAAGACCGATGAACACGGCAAGGCGACGATCAGCTTTGACCTGAATGATTCTGTCACCAGCTTCCGCGTGGCGGCCGATGCGTTTTCGGCCGACGGGGCGCTGGGCGCCGGGACGCTGCAGATCGAATCGGTGGAGCCGTTCTATCTGGAACCGAAGATGCCGCTGGAAGTGACGGCCGGCGACCTGATTCGCCTGCCGGTCGGCGTCGTCAATGCGACCGACGCCGCGCTCGGCCAGTCGCAGTTCGCCGCCGATACGCACCTCGCGCTCGATATCATCTCGCCGCAAGCGCCCTTCACGCTCGCCGCTGGCGAACGTATCCGGCAACTGCTGGAGATCGCCGTCCAGCCGCATAATGGTCCGGCGAACTTCACCCTGTCCGCGACGGCCGGGCCGTACGCCGATAAAGTGACACGTTCTGTCACTGTCCGTCCGCAAGGCTTCCCGCTGGCTGACGGCCAGGGCGGTCTGCTTGGGCCGGGCGAAACGGCGACGTTCACCGTGAACATCCCAGCCGACATCGTCCCGCGCAGTCTCACGGCCAAGGCGGTCGTCTACCCGACCCCGCTGGCCAGCATGACCCAGGCGCTGGAAGCCCTCATCCGCGAGCCTTGCGGCTGCTTTGAGCAGACCAGCTCCAGCGTCTATCCGCTCGTCATGGCCCAGCAGTATTTCATGTCGCACCAGGGCGTCGACCCGGCCCTGATTGAACGGAGCGCCGATATCCTGGACCGCGGCTATGCGCGTTTGCTCGGCTTTGAAAGCAAGTCGGGCGGCTTTGAATGGTTCGGCGGCGATCCGGGCCACGACGCTCTCACTGCCTACGGTTTGATGGAGTTCCGCGACATGGCCGAAGTCCGCCAGGTCGACGCCGACATGCTGGCCCGCACCACCAAATGGCTGCTGGCCCAGCGCGACGGCAAAGGCGGTTTCGAACGGAAGACCCACACGCTGCACACCTGGGTCGCCGAGCCGGAATGCTCCATCGGCTACAACACCTGGGCGCTGCTTTCGGCCGACGTCGACGCCGATCTGTCGACCGAGGTGAAAGCAGTCCGCGAGCTGGCCGAGAAATCGCAGAACAGCTACGCCGTCGCCCTGGCGGCGAACGTGCTGGGCCTGGCCGGCGACAAGGACGGCTCGAACCATCTGCTCGACAAGCTGGCCGGTTACCAGCAGGCCGACGGCTCGCTGAGCGGCGCTACGCAAAGCGTGGTCGGTTCCGGCGGCGAAGCGTTGCAGATTGAAACGACGTCGCTGGCGACTCTCGCCTGGCTCGGCAATCCGCACTATATCGAGAACGTCGAACGCTCGATCCAGTACCTGGCCGAGTCCTGCAAGTCGGGCCGTTTCGGCTCCACGCAGTCGACCATCCTGGCCCTCAAAGCGATCGTCGCTTACGACGCTTCCCGGGCCAAACCGAAGGCGCCCGGCAGCCTGCAGCTGGTCATCGACGGCGAGCCGATCGGCGACGCCGTCAGCTTCACCGCCGACACGACCGGCGCCATTGAACTGCCGCTGTCCGCCGCGGTGCTGGCGCAACTCAGCCAGGCCGGCGAACACAACGTGCAGGTCCGCATGCAGGACGGTTCGCAGATGCCGTATTCGATGTCGGTCAACTACAATCGACTGACGCCGGCGTCGGCCGAGAAGTGTGCGTTGCATCTGGAAGTGAAGCTGGTCGACGACAAAGTCGAAGAAGGCGCGGTGACCGAAGCGCAAGTGACGATCGTCAATCGGACGAACGAAACCGTGCCGACGCCGCTGGCCATCATCGGCGCCCCCGGCGGTTTGGAAGTCCGCCACGACCAGCTGAAAGAGCTGGTCAAACAGGGGAAGATCGCCGCCTACGAAGTGATCGGCCGCGAAGTCGTGCTGTACTGGCGCGCCCTGGAGGCCGAAGAACGGGTGGACCTGCCGCTGAGCTTCGTGGCCGCCGTCCCCGGCGTCTACACCGGCCCGGCCAGCCGCGCGTATCTGTACTACACCGACGAACACAAGCAATGGGTCGACGGCCTCAAAGTCGAGATCACGGCGAAGTAACATTCGTCAAATGAGAAGTCGTTCACCGCCGGCAGGGAACACGCGTTTCCTGCCGGTTTTTATTGCGTCGCAGCAGGCGCCGCCCGAGAACTGCATTTATTACTCCCCGTGGGAAATAATTCTTCGACGGTATTCTCCAGGCGTCTCGCCCAGGTCCCGCTTGAAGACGGCGCTGAGGCTTTCCTTGTGACTGAATCCGGCCAAAGGGGCAATCTGTTCGAGCGTCATTCGGGTTTCCTGGAGCAACTGTTTGACGCGGGTTAGTCGCGCCGCGGTGATCTCTTCATGCAGGGTGCGGTTCAATTCGGTGCGGAAACGCCGCTCCAGTTGCCGGCGCGACAAGGAAGTGAACTCGGTGACATCGTTCACATCGATGCCGTCGCAGGCGTGTTCGCGGATGAATCGACAGACCCGGGCCACTTCGCGATCTTCCACCGCCATGACCTGGGTCGACATTCGCTGGACGACGGTTGTGGGCGGAATGTATTCGACCCGTGCGGGGGCGGGTTCTCCATTCATCATGGCGTCGAGGATTTCGGCCGCCCGGTAACCGGCCCGTTCTGCGTCCGGCCGAACACTGGTCAAAGGCGGATCGCTCAGCGGACAAACAGCGTCGTCGTCGTCCACCCCAATCACAGCCACGTCGTCGGGCACGGCCAGGTCCAGTGTCCGGCAAGCGTTCAACACTTGTTGTCCGCGAATATCGTTGCAGACAAAAAGCCCCGTGGGCGAGGTTAGCGATTTCAGCCAGGCGGACATCGCCGCCGCGTCAATCACGCCGGACTCTTCCAGGCTCGACAACGTCGCGTCCCGCCGGCCTGGCGTTTCGTAAACAGACAAAGGACAGCCCGCAGCGACGACCAGTTTCTGGAAGAATCGCAGGCGGGCGTCGGAGTAATGCGCGAACTGGAAACCGCAAAAGGCGAAGCGACGGAACCCACGATCCCAAAGATGTTCAAACGCCAGTGCGGCCACCTTTTGATCGTCCGTTTCCACCTGAGGAATGCCAGGAAAGCTTCGGCTGCAGCGGACGTCGACACAGGGGACGCCTAACCGACGCAGCGGTTCAATGGTGCGGGTGTCGACGCGCGCGATCACGCCGTGGATCGCCGACTCCTGCATCCACTCCGGCAGCAGCACGTCGATCGTCATTTCCTGGTGAAGCAGCGACCAGTTGCTGCGCGTGCGGGCGAACAGGGCGATCCCGCGTAACAAGTCGCGTCCATACGAACGAGAGGTCTCCACCAGCAAGGCGACTCTTCGACGCGTTTTGAATCCAGGCGGCACGAGCTTACGGCCTTTCCGACATGTCGCAAATCATTATCTTCGTGTCGCATTTTATCCTCGACGGGCAGCGAAATGAAGCAATAATGGCACAAATAGTATGACGAACCGTGTTGCAAGCATGTCGCAGTTTCTTCAACCAGGGACCCGAAGATGACGATGCGATTCCTTCTAATTGTCGCCCTGATGCCTGTGATGCTGGCCCTGTTTGCGGGCGAGTCAACGCACGCTGTCGCGGCGGAGCCCACAAGCGAGCAGCTGGATTTCTTCGAGAAAAAAGTGCGGCCGCTGCTGGCCAGACACTGTTACGCGTGCCACAGCGTAAAGGCGGATCGGCTGGAAGCGAAGCTGCTGCTCGACAGTCGCGCCGCCCTGTTGCGAGGCGGCGACTCCGGCGCGGCGATTGTACCGGGGGACGCTGAAAACAGCTTGTTGATCGAAGCGGTCCGTTACCAGTCGTTCGAGATGCCTCCCCAGGGCAAGCTGGCGGATCGTGACATCGCCACGCTGATCCGCTGGGTCGAAATGGGAGCCCCGTGGCCGAAGGAAGCTGCACCCACGGTTGCTGCGGACCAGAAAGCGTTTGATCTGAACGCGCGCAAATCGGAGTTCTGGGTCTGGCAGCCGATCACCTCTCCCGAACCGCCCCAAGTCAAAGACGTCGCCTGGCCCCGCAACGAAGTCGATCGCTTCATTCTGGCCCGTTTGGAGCAGGCAGGGCTGAAACCGGCTGGAGACGCCGATCGGACGGCCCTGCTGCGTCGACTCTACTTTGACCTGATCGGATTGCCGCCCACGCCTGTAGAAGTGGAAGCTTTCCTTGCCGACAAAGACCCGGAGGCTTTCGAACGCGTGGTGGATCGACTGCTGGAATCGCCCCACTTTGGCGAGCGCTGGGGGCGGCACTGGCTGGATCTGGTGCGCTACGCGGAATCGCGCGGGCACGAGTTTGATAACGATACGCCCAACGCGTTTCAGTATCGCGATTACGTGATTCGGGCCTTGAACGCCGACCTGCCCTACGACCAGTTCGTGCGCGAACAGATCGCCGGAGACCTGCTCGCCGAACCCCGACGGCATCCGACGCAGCACTTCAACGAATCGGTGCTGGGGACGGGCTTTTGGTTCCTGGGCGAATGGGTGCACTCGCCCGTCGACATCCGCAAAGACGAAGCCGATCGCTTTGACAACATGCTCGACGTCATGTCCAAGACGTTCCTCGGCGTCACGGTCGCCTGCGCCCGATGCCACGATCACAAGTTCGACGCCATTTCAACCAACGATTACTACGCGTTGTCCGGTTTCCTGCAGGGCAGCGACTATCGCCAGGTTCGCTTTGAATCAAGGGAGCAGAACCGTCAGGTCGCCGGGCAACTCGCCCGGGTCGACGCCCGGTATCAGCGGCAAATTCTGGAACTGCTGGAAAGCCAGGACATCCGGCCGCCTGCGCAAACCAGCTTCCTGATGGACGAAGCAATCCTGGTCGACTACGGCAACCTCCCGCAGAGCCAGTACCTGCAGGACGGTTTCCTCTTCGGCCAGGCCCCGCAACACGCGGGCCGAGCGTACCTGGAAGGCGGTGCGCAGGGCGGCGTGAAAGTGGCGACGTTCGGCGCCGCCGTCAGCGACCCGATCTGGGCGGGTTTGGAGTCTGTCTCCGAGGGCGTCATGCAGGACCGCAGTTCGCTCGCCAGGATTCCCAGCAGCGGTCGCATGCTCCGCTCTCCGACATTTGAACTGAAACACGACCAGGTTCAGGTTCTGGTGGAGGGCGCCGGCCATGTGATCGCCTGCGTCGATTCTCACCGACTGGTGGCGGGACCGTTGCACAAGCAGACCATCCGTCAGATCCAGGCGGGCGAACGCTGGGTCACGCTGGACCTGGCCAGATATGTCGGCCATCGCCTGCATTTGGAGTTTGTACCGGCGGCCGACGCGCAGTTGTCCGTCCGTATGGCGACCCAGGGGCTAGACGCCGCGGGGCTGGCGGAACTCGATCGAAAGCTGGCCGCGCTGGACCAGCAATACGCAGCCTACGCCCAGGACGCGGAAGTCGTGCTCCATGGCGCGAGTCAGATTGAAGAACGCGTCTTTGCCGACTTCGAGTCCGGCACGTACGACGGCTGGACCGTCACAGGCGATGCGTTCGGCGAAGTCCCCCAGACACTGCAGACGATCGGCCGTTACCAGGGGCGGATCAACGGCCAGGGAAAGTTCTTCGTCAACTCCCACAACATCCGTCCCGGCGGGGACGTGCGCGGCGGCGACAGCCTGACGGGAACGCTCACCTCGTCGGAGTTCGCCATCGACTTTGACGCTATCGAGTTTCTCGTCGGCGGTGGAGCCCATCGTGGAGAAACGTGCGTCAACCTGTTGGTCGAGGGGAAGGTCGTCCTGTCCGCAACCGGGCGAAACAACAATCAAATGTCGACCAGCCGCTGGGACGTCCGCCCTTACCGCGGCAAGCAGGCGAGGATCCAGGTCGTCGACAACCACACCGGCGGCTGGGGCAACATTGGCATCGATCATGTCGTATTCCAGCAAGCCGCAACCGCGGCGGACGGCGACGCGGGACCGCATCGCCTGGTACGCGCCTGGCGGCAGGAACGCGAACAGTTGGCCGCCCGGATCCAGCGCCGGTCGCGGCTGGCTCCGGCCATGCTGGACGGCACAGGAGAGGACGAACACGTGCTGATCCGCGGCAATTCCTCCCAGCCCGGCAAGCTCGAACCGCGGCACTTTCTGACGGCCGTTTCCGGCGATTCCCCGCTGCCCATTCGGTCGGGCAGCGGTCGGCTGGAACTGGCGGAGCAGATCAACGATCCGGCCAATCCTTTAACGTCGCGCGTGATCGTGAATCGTATCTGGCACCATTTGATGGGGCGGGGCATTGTGCCGACCGTCGACGACCTGGGCTTCCTTGGTCAGCGACCGACCCACCCGGAACTGCTGGATCACCTGGCCACCAGGTTCCAGGCGGACGGCCGCAGCATCAAACGGATGATCCGCTATCTGGTGCTGTCCCGCACCTGGCAAATGTCGAGCAAGCCGGACAAGTCGGCGGTGGGAGCCGATCCGAAGAACCTGCTGTGGCGCCACCGACCGCCCCAGCGACTGCAGGGGGAAGCCATTCGCGACGCCCTGCTGGCCGTGTCGGGACGCCTGGATCGCACTGCCGGCGGTGCGCCGGCGCCGATTTATCTGACGCCGTTCATGGATGGCCGCGGCCGTCCCAGGACGAGCGGCCCGCTGGACGGCGACGGACGGCGATCGATCTACATCGCCGTGCGGCGCAACTTCCTGTCGCCCTTCATGCTGACGTTCGACACGCCGGCGCCGTTCAGTTCGATGGGACGCCGCAATGTCTCCAACGTGCCGGCCCAGGCGCTGATTCTGCTCAACGATCCGCTGGTTGTGGAGCTCGCCCGCAGCTGGGCGGAACGGGCCATCCAGAGCGTTCCTGCGTCGGTTTCCGATGGCGTCGCGCAGCGTGTCGCCTGGATGTACCTGTGCGGGTTTGGTAGACAGCCGACCGCCCAAGAGAGCCAGGCAGCCGTCGCCTTCCTGGCGTCGCAGGCGTCGGCCCGCGGCGTCACAACGGAAGACCTGGATCTGTGGGCCGACTTCGCCCATGTTCTGGTGAACACCAAGGAGTTCATCTTTCTCCGCTGACCGCCGCCGTGCTTTCGCCGCGAACCACCCACCCACTGACCATCGCTCCGAGTGTCTTATGAATCCGTATCCGTGCCAGCGATTTCGGCCACAGCCGACAACACGACGTGAAATGCTGTCCCAGTGCGCCGTCGGATTTGGCGCCCTGGCGCTGGCGGCGCTGCAATCGGATCGGGCTTTCTCAGGCGAGGACGCCAGCCCCGCTGCGACTCGACGCGCGGGCCATGGACCGCATCACCAGGTCCGCGCCAAGAACGTCATTTTTCTGTATATGGATGGCGGTCCCTCCCAGGTCGATACGTTCGACCCCAAGCCGATGCTTGACAAGTACAACGGCAAGGATCCGGGCGAGTTCTTCCAGGTGGAGCCGACGCAGTTCAATAACAACGGAACGGTCCTGGCCAGTCCCTGGAAGTTCCAGCAGCACGGCGAATCCGGCATCCCAGTGAGCGAGCTGTTCCCCCATGTGGCGCAGTGCGTTGATGAGCTGGCCGTCGTTCGCTCGATGACCTCGAATTTTCCTGAACACACCTTCGCCAACTATTTCCTCCACACCGGAAGCGGCCTGCAGGGCCGTCCCAGCATGGGCGCCTGGGTCAATTATGGACTCGGCAGCGAGTGCAAGAACCTGCCTGGCTTTGTGGTTCTCAACGGCGGGTTGATTCCGCCGGGTGGACTCGACTGCTTTGGCAGCGGATTCCTGCCCGCCAGTTACCAGGGCTCCGTGTTCAAGCCTTCGGGCTCCGGAGTGGCGAACATCACGCCGTCCGAAGCGGTTCCGCAAAGGCAGCGGGACAAGCTCGACCTGATCAACCAGCTTGACGGTCTGGCCACGCCGCAGTTCGGCCAGCACGACAGCCTGGAGTCGGCCGTGCAGAACTATGAGCTGGCCTACGCCATGCAGATGGCTGTGCCCGAAGTCATGTCGCTGGCCGACGAACCGGCGCCCCTGCAGCGAATGTACGGGATGGAATCTGCTTTCGAACCGACCCGCATCTATGCATCGCAGTGCCTGATCGCACGACGCATGGTGGAGCAGGGAGTCCGCTTTATCGAATTGACCTGCCCGAAAGTCGGCGGAGATCGCTGGGACCAGCACGCGAATCTGAAGTCCGGCCACGAGAACAATGCAAGGGCGGTCGACCAGCCGATCGCCGCCCTGCTCAAGGATCTCCGGCAGCGGGGCCTGCTGGACGAAACGCTGGTGGTCTGGGCGGGCGAGTTTGGCCGCACGCCTTTCGCCCAGGGGAAGAACGGCCGGGATCATAACCCGTTTGGCTTCACCGTCTGGCTGGCCGGCGGCGGCGTAAAGCCCGGCATGATTTATGGCGCCACTGATGAGTGGGGCTACAAGGCGATCGAGAACCGGGCCGAAATCCACGACCTGCATGCGACCATGCTGCACCTGCTGGGCGTCGATCATCAGCGATCCACCTATCGCTTCAGCGGGCGGGACATGCGTCTGACGGACGTTCATGGCCACGTCATTCACGATATCATCGGCTGACGACCGTTTGTCTTGGGAGAGGCGGGAAACGATGGAAACACGAAGACTCGGTCGCACTGAACTGGAGATCAGCGTCCTTTCGATTGGCGGACTTTATACGTCGTCGCTGGCTGGCGGAATCGCCGAAACGCAGCGCATTCTGCGGCAGGCCGTAGCGCTGGGGGTCAACGCCGTGGATACGGCGCCCGCTTATGCCGACAGCGAAAAAACCATCGGCCAGGCAATCGCCGGAATCGACGCGCCGCTGGTAGTCACGACCAAACTCGGCGGACGGCCCCAGCCTTTTGATCCCCAGGACTTCCATGGCCTGCGTCATTCGGTCGACGAAAGCCTGCGGCTGCTCGGTCGCGATCATATCGACATTCTGATGGTGCATGAACCCGACCGACCGCAACAGTATCCCTGGTGGACCCGCTACGATCCGCTGGCAGGGCCCGTGCTGGAACTGCTGGATGAACTCAAGGCCGCGGGAAAAATCCGCTACACGGGGCTGGCGGGAACGACCGTCACGGAATTGACCTCGCTGGTCAAAAGCAATCGCTTCGATGTGGTGCTGACCGCCTTTAACTACAACGTTCTCTATCGCGAAGCGGCGGAATCCGTCATCCCGGCCGCGGTCGAGAACGACATGGGCATCGTGCTGGGATCCGCACTGGGCCAGGGCTTTCTCACCCGCAGAGCGGACGCAGAGGTCAAGGAGAAGCCCGTCTGGCTGGCGCCGTCGCGGCAGCGGCAGCTGCTGGCCTACTATGATTTGTTGGACCAGTCGGGCATCGCCCCCGCCGAACTCTGTCTGCGGTTTGCGATCGATTGCCCGGAAATTACAACGATCCCAATCGGCTGTAAAACGGCCGATCACCTGCAGGCGGCGGTCGCCGCCGTCGCGAAAGGACCGCTGCCGCCGGACGTTGTCGAACGGCTCGATCAGATCGCGGCCATGGTTCCGGCTCGTCCTTATGAAGAACCGATGATCCTCCCCTTCGGCAAAAATTACTTTGGTCCCGGCATTGCCAATATGGGCGCCGCTGTGCAGGTCGGGCATCTGAAGTTAGAGCAGGCTGAGGGAATCCTCCGACACGCTTCTCCCCAGGAACAAATCCCATGATGCATCGTTTACCCCTGACTGCCCTGTTGCTGTGCTTGCTGGTGCAAGGAGCTGTTGCCCAGGAGATCACGCACCGATTTCTCGCTTGCGGTCAGCAGACATACATCGTCAACACTGACGGAAAACCCGACTGGACCTGGCCGGCAGCCACCCGCGACGGCTACATGCTGGACGACGGTTCGATCCTGCTGACGCTCAGCAAATCCAAACGCTACAGCGGCGGAGCGGTCATCAAAATCAGTCCCGCCGGTGAGGAAAGCCTGATCTGGCAAGGCACGCAAAGCGAGATCAACAGCGCCCAGCCAACGGGCGACGACTCCTATGTCATTACTGAAGCAGGCGACGATCCCCGACTGCTGGAAGTCAGCGCCGCCGGCAAGATCGTGCGGGAGTTCCCGCTGGCCTGTCAGAAAACGAATCACCACATGCAGACGCGGATGGCGCGCAAGCTATCCGATGGCACTTACCTGGCGCCGCATCTGCTGGACTTCGCCGTGTTTCATTACGACCAGGACGGGAAAGTGCTGGGCAAGCTCGATACGACCGCTCCGGGCGACGCCGACCATAAAATTCAAACGTGGCCGTTCACCGCCATTCGACATGCAGACGGACACACGCTCGTCTGCTGCACGCACGGCAACCGTGTGGTCGACTTCGACGCCAGCGGCAAGATCGTCTGGACGTTGACCAACAACGATCTGCCCGGCGACTGGCTGCAGGATCCGTGCGGCGCCCAGGTGCTGCCCAACGGCAACGTCGTGATCACCAGTTACGCCGCCGGTCGAGCGGATCCTCACGCCCCGAAACTGTTCGAAGTGACGCGGGAGAAAAAGGTGGTGTGGCAATACGTCGACGGACAAAAAGTCGGCATCCATCACTTTCAAATCTTCACGACCAACGGCGAAAAACTTGACGGCCCGGTGCTGAAGTAACGGAAGCAGACAGAGCACCCAGGCCGGCCCTTTTGGACGGTAGAAGCCGCGACGCCCCTGCCCCATGGCGAACCCCATGAAATACCCCCGACACCTTTTGACGCTGCTCCTGTTCTTGCTCCTGGGGGTTCCCGGCGCTGCTTTGGCCCGGCAACCGAACGTCGTCATCCTGTTGACGGACGATCAGGGAACGCTGGATGCCAACTGCTTTGGATCGCACGACCTGAAGACGCCCCATATCGACCGTCTGGCCGCCACCGGCGTGCGGTTCACCCGGGCGTATGCGCACATGGTCTGCTGTCCCGCACGGGCGGCCTTGCTGACCGGCCGACATCCGCAGCGGGGCGGCGTGAATTTCTGGACGCAGGGGGCCATGAACGCCAAGAACGGGATCAACATGGCGCTTTCGGAACGGACGCTTGCCGAGGAGCTCCAGGCCGCCGGTTACCGTACCGCCCTCTTCGGGAAATGGCATCTGGGGGCGCATCCCGACTTTGGCCCGACCCGACAGGGGTTCGACGAGTTCTTTGGAATCCGCAGCGGTTTCATCGACAACTACCGCCACTATTTCCTGCATCAGAAAGGCTTCCACGATCTGTATGAAGGCGCCAAAGAGATCCAGGCCCCGGGCCAGTACTTTCCCGAGATGATGGTGCAGCGCAGCATGGCCTTTATCGAAGAGAATCGCGACCGGCCGTTCTTCCTGTATACGTCATTCAACCTGCCGCACTATCCCGAGCAGCCGCTGCCCCAGTTCGAAGAACTTTACCGGGACCTGCCCGACCCGGCCCGGCGTTCCTATGCGGCCGTGATCAGCACCGTCGATCACTACATCGGCCAGATTACGGAGAAGCTCGAGTCGCTCGGCATTCGCGACGACACGATCGTAATTCTGCTGAGCGACAACGGTCACTCTGAAGAAATCACCAATCGCATTCGCTTCGATGACCATAACAGCGGTCTGCCAAAAGACCACTTTTACGGCGCCAGCGGCGGCGGCAATACGGGCAAGTGGATCGGCCATAAAGCGCAGTTTCTCGAAGGCGGCGTCCGCACGCCTGCGATCCTCAGTTACCCGGCCGGCCTGCCGCAGGGAGAATCCCGCGACCAGGCGGTCACCGCGATGGACTGGTTTCCCACGGTGCAGGAGCTCTGCGGAATCGAACCTGCGGACGACGACCCGCCGCTGGACGGACGCAGCGTGTTGCCTTTGATTCGGAACGCCGACGCTGGCTCCCGTCACCCGGTTCTGTACTGGGGCTGGTCCCAAAGCTGGGCCGTGTGCGAAGGATCGTGGAAGCTGATTGCCATCCACAACGCCCGCTCCGACGCGCATCGGTATACGCTGCACAACCTGGACGAGGAGCATCCCGAAGTCAAAGACCACGCGGCCGAGCAGCCCCAGATTGTCGCCCGGCTGCAGCAGCTCCATACCGCCTGGGAGAAAGAGGTAACGCCATGAGAACCGCATGCAGCTTGCCCCTCGTGCTGGCCGCACTCCTGTTCGGCGGAGCGGCCGCCATCGCGGCCGAACGTCCCAACGTCGTGCTGATCCTGACCGACGATCAGGGTTACGGCGATCTCGCCTGCCTCGGCAATCCGGTGCTCAAGACGCCGCATCTCGATCAGCTCTATGCCGATTCGGTGCGGCTCACCGACTTTCATGTGAACCCGTTCTGTACGCCGTCGCGCGCCGCCCTGATGACCGGCCGGAGTGCTTCCCGCACCGGAGCCTTTCGCACGTCATCGGGTCGGACGATGCTGCACCCGGACGAAACGACCATGGCGGAACTGTTTCGCGACAATGGCTATGCGACCGGCATCTTTGGCAAATGGCACCTGGGCGACGCCTACCCGCATCGCCCTCAGGACCGCGGGTTTACGTCCAGCCTGTGGCATCACTGCGGAGGGCTGACGCAGATCTCGGACTACTGGGGCAACGACTACTTCGATGACCACTACGAACAGAACGGCCAGTATCAAAAGTTCACCGGGTATTGCACCGATGTCTGGTTCGACAACGCGCTCATGTTTATCGAGCAGCACGCCCGGCGGGAGGAGCCGTTCTTTTGTTACTTGCCGACCAACGCGCCGCATGGACCGTTCCTGGTCGCCGAGCGTTACGCGGCCCCGTACCGCGATCAACCCGAAGCGGCCAACGCCGAGTTCCTGGGGATGATCGCCAATATCGACGAGAACATCGGCAAGCTGCGGCAGCGGTTACAGGACCTGGGCGTCGCGGAAAACACCCTGCTGATCTACATGACCGACAACGGCACGTCGGCCGGGGTGAAGGTGGCCGACAATCCCGACGGCTGGCCGCAGGTCGGGTTCAACGCCGGCATGCGCGGCAAAAAAGGCTCCATGTATGACGGCGGACATCGGGTCCCCTGTTTTGTCCATTGGCCAAAGGGCAAGCTTGCGCACGGAACCGACGTGTCCCCGTTGACGGCCCACTACGACTGGCTGCCCACGCTGATGGATCTGTGCGATTTGAAAGGGCGAAAGGGACCCGCCCTGGACGGTCGATCGCTGGCGCCATTGCTGCGCGGGACGAACGAAACCTGGGGGCCGCGGACGATGATTCGCCAGTACCAGGGCGGCGTGTTTTTTCGCTTCGCCCCGGAGCCCTGGCGTGAATCGCTCGTCATGACCAAACGCTGGCGACTGCTGAACGGCCGGGAGCTTTACGATATCGCAAACGATCCGGGCCAGCGTCGCGACATTGCCCCGCAGTATCCGGAGGTGGTGGAGCGGTTGCGGAAGTCCTACCTGGCATGGTGGCAGGAAGTGGAGCCGCGACTGGCAAAGCCCGTTCGCCTGCACGCGGGCAACCAGGCCGAGAACCCGCTTCGCCTGACCGCACAGGACTGGCGTCTGGCGCCGTTTGGGAATCCGCCGACCAGCCAGCACGCCGTCCGCAAACTCAGCGGCGTTGAAGGCCCCTGGATGCTGGAACTGGAACGGGCCGGAACCTACGTGATTACGCTCCGCCAGTTCCCGCTCGAAGCCCCGCAACCGATCCAGGCCCGCCAGACCTGGCTGCGCATCGCCGGTTACGAAGTCGCCCGCCCCCTGCCGCAGGACGCGACGAACGCGCGCTTCCGCGCCACGCTGCCAGCTGGGCCGGCAGAGTTGGAGACGGCCTTCGTCGACCGTGACGGAAAACGGACGTCGGCCTACTTCGCTGAGATCCTGTTCATCGAAGCCGCGCAGGATTAACTCCACGACGACACGTCCCACAGTGGACTAACGGTGATCAACGATGGCGCCGATACGTCGCTGCATCCCCGAGAGAAACAGAAAGTCGGCGAGCGGCTGGCCCGCTGGGCGCTGGCGCACGACGATGATCGCTCAAGTGTGGAATTCTCGGGGCCCATTTATCGCGACTATCGGATCGATGGCGATTCGATCCGAGTGAGCTTTGAACATGCCGAAGGATTACGCAGTCGCGACGAACAGCCGCTGCGCACGTTCCAGATCACAGGCGCCGACAACAAATGGGTCTGGGCCGAAGCCGCCATCGAGGGGAAGGAGGTGCGGGTGAAGAGTCCGCAAGTGAAGCAGCTAAAGGCGGTGCGCTATGCCTGGTCCGACAATCCCACTGGCGCCAATCTCACCAACCGCTCCGGCTTGCCGGCTTCGCTGTTCACGACGGAAGACTAGTGCTGCGTCAATCTTCAATCTTAGAGTGAGCGATTTCGGCCGTGCTGCTGTGCTGCCAAAAAAACCGTGGGCTAGCGCCCGGCGGCTGATTTAGAGAAACCTGATTTTATGGTTTGACGCACCACTAGCCTGACCAGGGAGAACAATAAAAGTGTTTTGCCACGCCAAGAAGAAGGGGATCGACATGCAATTTTTCCAGAAGCTTTGCCGCCTTTCGCTGGGCTGGGCGTTTGTCGTGGGCCTGCTGTCCTGTCCGGCCATTCACGCGAAAGAGGTCCTGCCGAACGTGGTGCTCCTCTTCGCCGACGACCTGGGGTACGGGGATCTGGGTTGCTATGGCGCCACCCGACTGAAAACGCCGAACCTGGATCGTCTGGCCCGAGAAGGGCGGCGGTTTACCGATGCGCACTCGGCCTCGTCAGTCTGTACGCCGTCAAGGTACGCCCTGCTGATGGGCGAATATCCGTTTCGCCAGGGCCTGTCGCGGCCCGTCTTCCTGCGTACCGGACTGGTGTTTGATCACCAGCGCACGACCATGGCGGATGTGATGCAGCGGGCCGGTTACGCTACGGCGTGTATCGGCAAATGGCATCTGGGTTTTGGCGACAAGACGCCCGACTGGAACGGCGAATTGAAGCCGGGGCCGCTGGAAGCCGGTTTCGATTATTACTTCGGCGTGCCGGTGGTAAACAGCCATCCGCCGTTTGTCTATGTCGAGAACCATCGTGTCGTCGGCCTTGCCGCCGACGATCCGTTCGTCTTTGGCCAAAAGGCCAGAACGCAGGCGTTTCCCGAGAAGATGGGCGTGGCGCAGATCGGCGGCGCCGACGCGGCCCACGCGCTCTATCGGGACGAAGCAGTCGGCGAGCGGCTGACGGAAAAGTCGATCGCGTGGATCAAGGCGCACAAAGAGCAGCCGTTCTTCCTTTATCTGGCGACGACGAACATCCATCATCCGTTTACGCCGGCTCCCCGTTTTCAAGGCTCCAGTAAATGCGGTCGCTACGGTGACTTTGTCCATGAACTGGATTGGATCGTCGGCCAGATCCTGACGACGCTCGAAGAGCAAGGGCTGTCGGAAAACACCCTGGTCATTTTCACCAGCGATAACGGCGGCATGATCAATCAGGGCGGACAGCACGCGATCTCATTGGGCCATCGTCCCAACGGCGACCTGCTGGGATTCAAATTCGACGTCTGGGAAGGAGGGCACCGGGTGCCTTTCCTTGCACGCTGGCCAGGCAAAATCGAAGCGGGAACGGTCTCCGATCAACTTCTCTGCAATGTCGACCTGCTGGCCACGATGGCGGCGTTGACAGGCCAGCACCTGGCGCAGGGCGAAGGCCCCGACAGCTTCAACGTCTTGCCGGCCCTTCTGACCACGCCGAAAAAGCCGATTCGGGATCATCTGGTGCTTGCCGGCAACCGTCCGACCCACCTTGCGCTGCGCGCCAATAACTGGATCTATATCGGCGCCCAGGGCGGAGGCGGCTTCACGGGATCCAGGCCCGGAGAACACCTGCTAGGCGGACCAGCCGCCTTGAAATTCGCGGGGCAGATCAACAGCGATGTCATCGACGGAAAACTCAAGCCGGACGCGCCTGTGGCGCAGCTATACGACCTGCAGAAGGATCCGTCGCAAAGCGAGAACCGCATTGGAGAAAACCCGTTGCAAGCCCAGCAATTGCAATCGCGACTGGAAAAAATCCAGAACGGGACAGCCACGCGTCCCCAAAGTTAGACCCTCGACAGTCGTCGCCGTACGCTGCAAAGATTTGAGCGATCTTGTAAGGCTGGGTTTTTCAGACCCTGAATCACAATTCTCCAGCGTAAAAAGAGGCCCCGCCAGCCGAGCTTACTTGTACTACACCGACGAACACAAGCAGTGGGTCGACGGCCTCAAGGTCGAGATCACCGCGAAGTAACGTTCCTCGAATGGGAAGTTACGCACCGCCGGCAGGGAACACGTGTTCCCTGCTGTTTTTTTTTGCATCCCAGGCAAGAGAACATCGACTCGCGCTTTCCTGGCGACAGGGAAAAATTGCGTGTCTTGAGGGGACGCATTGGTTTTAGCCGAAAAGCGACAGGTAAACCTTGGCGACAATTGCAGCAACCAAACCCAGGATAAAAGGCAGCCACACGACGACGATCGACAAAGCAAGATACGCAGATAACGAATCCCGGAATTCTTGGCGAGGATGGCGTCGTGATACGATCGCGGCATAGATGGATCCGATTGATATCAAGCCTGCAGAGAGTAGTACGTTGCACCCAACGCCAACCGCGAACGCCCCAACCCGGCGATGCCCCATTTTTTCGCGCAAATTGCTGGCCGGCGATCCAGACCTCCAGGATCGCCCCAAGCAGCAAGAGCACGATCAAACACTCGAAGCTGGCGAATCCTCGTCGTCTCGCTGGCCTTCGCGTCATGGCAGTGCGTCCGTCCTGCAACTGACAGGGGAATTCATGCGGTCAGGATACCCAGGTGGTGGTTCGCTTTCCAAGGTAGAGGATTCCCGTTGGCGCTTCCAGAATCGGATAGACAAAACCGCGACCGAACAGGGGCCCCGTTTGCCAGTTTATTGAAAGCTCTTTCAGGTCGTCGGTAACGCCCCAGTTTCCCAACATACAGTCGAAGAACATGCCATCGACGATCGGCCTGGGCAGGTTCGTCGAGGATTCGATCTGTCGGCTCGCTTCATAATTTTCAATGGCCCAGGCTGCCAAGACTGGACCGTTGGTCCACGGCTCCGTCGAGAATCGTTTTCGTTCTACGTATCCCCGCGACGGAGGCGAACCGCATGGGGGTCGCCATTCAAATTCCCGATTCTTGCAAAGGGTTGTGGTGAACTGTTTCAGCGCCAGGTGCGTGATACGATCAAGGGGTGCAGTCGTCATGATGCGAAGCCAATCCCAGACAATGCCAGGGAATCGCGGAAAAACACCCCCAGGTTTTGTACCAGGAGGTAAACACCAGGCAAAGCCAGAGACGCACTTTGACCAGGCATCAGGAGTAAATGGGACAATCCCGACGCCCACGTTGTTCACGCAAGGGAAGAAAGGAGGGTGTCTGTTGCGCTTCCTCTGCGGTGCTGGCTACGACATTTTGCCTCCCGCCGGCCGGCGCGCTCCGCGAGGGAACGCGTCACGGCGGTGCGTGGAGGCGGCATTGCTGCCTGCCGTTCAGTCCAGCTCGATCGTCACCGTATTGAGCTTGCCGGTGAACTTGAACGGCATGTCGTAACCGTCGGCGACAGGGGTGCCGGTATCGAAGCCGATATCCATCGTTTCGTCGAGCGTCACGCGGTTGGGGATGCTCTTGTCGACGCGTCCCTGGGCGACCTGCTTGTCGTCTACAAAGAGCGTCACCGTGGCGCCGGCGAACGGCTTGTCGGAGTCCGACTTGTAGACGGCCTTGAGGGTGACTTCGCCGGTCGGGATGCGGTCTTTGGACTCAATATTGAACCGCTCCACGCCGGCAAGGTTGTAGTGGTAGACGAGCTTGCCGTCCCGCACAAAGAAACCGAACCCGGCGAAGCGGCCGCCTTGCGTGAACAGCATCCCTTCGCCGCCCGTTTCCGGCAGCACGACTTTGGCGGTGACCGTATGGCTTTTGTGCTTCAGGTCGGGGGCCGCCCCTTCGGGCAGACGCAGAAGGTTCGGGTAGTTGAACTTTTTCCGACCTTGCGTGAGGCTGGGCCGGTTGTCGACGTTGAGCCGCGCGGTCTTCCGGTCATCAAGCGGCAACACGCTGTAACGGGACGCCTCGGCGAAAAAGAGCTTCACCATTTCGTCGAGCTTTTCCGGATTCTCCTGGGCCAGATCGTTGGCCTGGCTGAAGTCCTCGTCGACATGGTACAGCTCCCACGGCATGTGCAGCAGGTCGCCCGGTTCCGGCTCGCTGAGCCAGGGCTGCCCGCGGATGGCGCTGGCCATCCAGCCGTCGTGGTAGATCCCCTGATTGCCCAGCATCTCGAAGTACTGGGTGGTGCGGCGGTCTTTGGCGTCGGCGTCGTCAAAGGTGTACATCATGCTGACGCCTTCGATCGGCTTCTGGGCGACGCCGTTGACCTGCGCGGGGAACTCCACGCCGACTGCTTCCAGAATGGTGGGGGCGATGTCGATCACATGATGGAACTGGTCGCGGGTCTCGCCGCGGGCCTTGATGCGCTTGGGCCAGGAGATTGCCAGGCCGTTGCGCGTGCCGCCAAAGTGGCTGGCGATCTGTTTGGTCCACTGGAACGGCGTGTCCATCGCATGCGCCCAGGCGGCGGGAAAGTGGTTGTAGTGCTGGTCGCTGCCGAGCGAATCGATTGCGGCCAGCTTGGCGTCGAGCGGTTCAGGAATGGCGTTGAAGAACGTCATTTCGTTGAGCAGGCCGCTGAGCCCGCCTTCGGCGCTGGAGCCGTTGTCGCCGGCCATATACAGGATGAGGGTGTTATCCAGCTCGCCCATCTCGTCGATCGCGTCGACGATGCGGCCCACTTCGTAATCCGTATGGGCCGTAAAGGCGGCGAAGATCTCCATCATGCGGGCGTAGACCTGTTGTTCCTTAGCCGGGAGAGAATCCCAGGCCGGGAGCGAGTCGGGCCGCGGCGTGAGCTTTGTTCCGGGAGGAACTACGCCCAGGGCGATCTGGCGTTTGAGGGTCTCTTCGCGATAAACGTCCCAGCCTTCGTCGAACTTTCCTTGGAACTTGTTGATCCAGTCATCGGGAACCTGGTGCGGGGCGTGCGTGGCTCCGGTGGCGAAGTAGACAAAGAACGGCTTTTGCGGCGCGACGGCCTGCGAGGCCCGGATCATGCGGATGGCATGGTCGGCGATGTCGGTGGTGAAGTGGTACGGCGAACCGTCCTCATTGGTCTCCGGCGGTTCGATCCGCTTTTTCCCTTCGACCAGCGCCGGATGGAACTGGTCGGTATCGCCGCCGACAAAACCGTAAAAGTAGTCGAAGCCCAGGCCGCCGGCCCAGCGGTCGAACGGACCGACGAGGCTGGTCTCCCAGTCAGGGACGTTATGGTTCTTGCCAAACCAGGCGTTGGCGTAGCCGTACTCGCGGAGTACTTCGGCAAAGGTCGCCGCGGAGTCTGGAATGATCCCCGAATACCCCGGGAAACCGGTGCCCGCTTCGCCGATCACGCCGCTGGCGACGGAGTGATGGTTACGCCCGGTCAGCAGCGCGGCCCGCGTGGGACTGCACAGCGCGGTCGTATGAAACCGCGTGTACTTGAGACCGTTTTTGGCGATGCGATCCATGGTCGGCGTGGGGATGGAGCCGCCGAACGTGCCGAATTGCCCATAACCGGCGTCGTCGACCAGCACGACCAGGATGTTCGGCGGATCCTCCAGGCCAAACGTGGCGGGAATTTTCAGCTGCGGTTTGACCGCCTGGGAATCCTTATACGTCAGACCGATTTTCCCCTTGAAGGGTTCCTCGGGACGGGGCAGAACTTCCTGGGCGGACGCCGTTCCGACAGAGAACAGCGCAAGTGCGAAAGCAATGAGGGATCGCGGCATGAATCTCTCCAGTAACTTGCGTGGGTCAGGATGGAGGAGAACCGATCAGGACAGCATGCCGATGCTAATCCGCGGCGGTGAAAAGCAGCCCGTTACCGACAGGTGCGTTTTATTCTATAGTCTGTGCGTCCCCGTTGACCAGCATTCTGTCGGTTGCAATTGCAAGAATGTCCTGATTGGCTGCCCCGCAACGCCATTCTTCAAAGGCACTTCTTGCTATCGGAATGATCCGTGCCTTGCCGCTGTCAACGACGGCGGGGCGCCCGCCTCTCTCGCGGCCTGGTTCAGCGCAGCGCAGGAGAGGGATGAAATTGCGGGCATGGCGGGGCGGAAGAGGGGCGGCTGGCGCCGCGAGTCAGAGAGCCCGCGCATGCAGAGTGAAGTGCGATAATTCGCATTGGAATTATCGGAGATCGTCGAGGCGCGAAGCAGGTCGGATCGGTGCTGCGGTCAACAAGAGGCGCTCGGAACCTGATCGTTCCCAGGCGGGCGAATATCCGACCGCACCAGGCCAGATCGGCCCAGCGGTTTGACGAGACGTGAAGAGAATTACGGCTGAATTCTGTTCTGTCGTTTTTGACTGAGGGATCAACGTGCGCTAGTAAGCAACCGTGATGCCAAAGGCCAGGGCATGGGCGGTCAGGCTGCTGGTGACCGAGGAACCAGGAACGGGAAAGGCCGGTGATCCTGTCGGTGCGTTGGGCGGAAAGGTGATCGGCCCGGTGATGTCGGACGGGAGCGAATACGCGTAACTTACGTTGAAGCTGACGACCGGAACCGGCTGGTAGGAAAAGCCGCACGACAGCGTATGTTCATAATGCAACGGCGCCGGCACGTTGAGCTGCGTCAGGGCGTCGGGAATCGGGTTCTGGTTATAAACGTAGCCCACGCGCCCTGTCAGGGTGTCGGTCAGTCGGTACTGGATGCCGGTCGCCACGGCGAACACGCTTTCCCAGCCCAGACCGCGCAGGGAGCCGTTTGGATTGAGACCGCTGTCGCCAAAGCCATCGGCGTTTTCATAGTCGATGTAACGCACGTCGACCGCCATCAGAAAGCGATCACCATCGGTGTACGAGGTTCCCACCGAGGCGACCATCGGCAAGTCGAGCGAATACCTGGCGGACAGCGGGGCGCCGTTTTCGTCTTGCGTCTGGTACTTGAAATCTTCCATCCACCGCGGCGTTTTCACCGAGGCTCCAAACCGCCAGTTGGGCGTGTGTTCATAAAACACGCCGAAGTTGGCGCCGCAGCCCCAGTGGTACCGCGAGCCCTGCCCCGTGGGATAGGTGGAGGCAAAATCGCCGTTGGCGTCGTTCAGCCCGGCAAAGACCAGCGGCTCCACATTCAGCTGGGCCATAGTGGCGGCGAATGTGACCCCCACCGAAAGTTGATCGGTCACGGCATAAGCCATGGTCGGCGCCAGATCGATAAACGCCGCTTCTGAACTGACTCTGCCGAAGCCGCCAATCGGCATGACGCCGGAGCGTTGCGGGAAGAAGATCGGATTGGAGCCGCTGGCGGGAAAGTTGGTCTGGAAGCCGGCCACCGAAAGCACGCCAAAGCCAATCGACAGACGCGAATCGGGCGAAACGTGCACCCAGCCCATGTTGGGCAACGGCATGGCGCCCGAATCGGACTCCGTGGCGCCGCCCCCGATGCCCGCGACCGAGGAGGACGTCTCAATGTTGGCGAACAGCAACTCGACCGACATTTCCAGTTCGGAACGTTTGAACCCGCTGAGCGTCGCCGGGTTCCAGGCGATCGCGCCAATCCCATCCAGCGGGGCGGCGACCGCGGCCGATCCCATGGATCGGTTAATGGGCCCCAGGCCCGGGGCGTATACCCCTTGCGCAACCGCCCAGGTCGGGCACATCAGCATCAACAGGAAAAGCGTGCAAAAGCACCTGATTGTCGCCGATGGCCTGCTCATACGATTTTCCCATCCTTGCCTGGTCGTTTGAACCATCGGCCTTCGCACCAAATCCATTGATGCGACCTTCTTCCATACAAAAAGCCGTAATACCTCGATCGGTTGGCGCAAGGGAAGGAGTTGAGCGGAAATGGGCGATCCAGGCAGATTGCCTAAGACCGCATGGCGGCGAAGGCGCCTTCGATCAGCAGGGCTGCCCCGACCCGGTCGCCCGTAACTTCCGTATGTTCCCAGCTGGCGCTTCCTTTCTCGACGATCGGCGAGGTGGCCCTGATGGCGCACGGGGACGCTTCCATCGCCTGGGCGACCGTCCCAAGCGGCGCGGTCAGCCGGCGGATACGCACCGGCACAAAGAGCGCTCTCTCATTCTCGGCGGCGTACATCGCGCCCACGCGCAGGGCGGCGTCCAGCAGCAACGCGGGAATCGACGTGTTCGCGAACCTGCAACGATGGGGGACATAACGTGCCTCGCGACTTTCGGCGCCGATGGCAATCTCGTGCAGGCAATCAAAAGGTCCCGACAGCTCCAACTCGTGGTTTCCCGGCGAGCAGTAAGGGTCCTTCCGCGGTTGATCGACCGCCGGGTCGGGTCCGCCGCCGGCGGTAACCGCTGCGCGGGACGGCGATGTGGGCGCCTGACTGAATTCCAGCGAAGCTTCCGCAAAGGTCACGTCTTTAGACAAAATGGCGCCGGACGCATGGAGCACGTCGCCCAGGAACCAGACTTTGATCCGATCGTCGATCGCTTCGGCGACCACGCGAAGGTTCGGATCCTGGCTGGTCTGGCGAACAAAGCGATGGAACCTGGCGTTGCGAATGGTGACGGAACGAAAGCCCTCAGGACGCGGCAGCAACTGCAGTCCAGCCCCGACCATGCGGTCCAGAATCCAGGCGCCGGGTAACGTCGGAACGCCCCGCACCAGGTGGTGCGGCAGGCAGTCGATGCCGGCGAGGTCGACCCGCCGTTCCAGGATCCGCTGCGACGCTTCAGTGGAAGCTGGCGGCAGTGTCATGACGGCATAGCCTTTGTGCTCCGATTCCGTCATGGGAACATTGATCTGGGAGCCGGTCTGTCCCTGCAGAACCTGGCGAAAAATTTTCTGCCCTGCGGTCGCAGTGATTCCCGACAGGTCTCGCAGTTTGGCCAGGGCCTTGTACTCACTGCCGCGGGTCATACCGAGGGCATCCCAGGCCAGCCAGGCGATGCTCGACCAGTCGGGGGCGTCGACAACCGCCGTCATTCCGCACAGCCGATCAAGCGTTTCGTTGGCCGCGCCGTAATCATGCTGGCCGTCGTTTCCGAAAATGCTGTAGGCAGATGTCAAAAGGTGCGCAGGCGGCGTTTTCCCCAACTCCTGCCGGCAGGCTTCGACCAGGTTCTGCAGGCCGGCGATTTTCACGGCGTAGGTGCGGCGGAACTCGGCGAGCGAGCGTTGCCGCAGCCGTTTGGAATACTGCACCCCCGCTCCGTGCAGCAACAAATCGATGCGACCGTATCGGGCGACGACCTGTTCGATCGCGTCGCGAGCCTGAGCCGGATCGGTGATATCAGCGACCAGGTATTCGACCCGCCCGCGGCCTTGCGACAGGTCTTCGATTGTCCGGTGCGCCTCCCAGCTGGATCGGGTCCGGTCGAACTGGCGAAGCATTTCGGCTGGCGTTGCTTTCGGATTTTCTCGGACAAACTGGGCGTAAAAATCCGACTCCACCGCCGGAGCGTCCAGATTGTCGGGCCCTTGTTCCAGCGGACTGCGACCGAGTGAAACAACCGTGCAGCCATAATCCTGCAGCAAGGCGTCGACCAGCACGGCCGTTACCCCGCGGGCTCCGCCCGTCGCCACCACGACCGAGTTCGCATCCAGACGGACCTGCGGTTGGGCATGCGGCGCAGCGGCCGTGGCCCGCAGTCGCCGGACTTTCCGGATCGGTCCATCGAACACCAACTCCCGCTCCTTGTGCGGCTGGTTACGCTCTTCGAACAGGCAGGCGACCGCCTTGGCCGCCGAGCGGTTATCGGTGCAGATGACGCCCACACGCGCCGCTTCGAATTCCCGGGCGATCGACTTGAGCAGTCCCGCCGTTCCTCCCGATCCGGGATGGACGACTCCGCGATAGCCATTCTGAAAGAGTCCCCACAATTCCAGCTCGCCGGCCTCCAGTCGGTCTGCCTGATGTTTAGCGATTTGAAACATCAGTTCGGCCAGGCGGTTCGTCGCGGCCACGTCGGCGAGCGTCTCCGACAGATCCCACCCGTCGCACGCATCGTAAGCGACGACCACGTTAGCCTGGAATTGATCCAGCTCGCCCAGCAGTTGTTCGACCGAGGCCGGATCTTCCGGAGAGACCGCAATCACTGCGGACGAATCATAACGGACGCCAGCCCGATCGCCGACAGGTTGGATCGCAAGGATGCGGTAATGGTCCGCATACTCGGGCAGGATATCGGCAAGGTCCGCCAGGTGAACGCAATCCGCCCTGACAAGCACCGCGACGCGTGGCGGGGCTTCTCGCGTCGGTTGGACGGGCTCGGCCGGCGCGTCAACCCAGACCGGCGTGTGGATGGCGAAATCCGTGTGGATGGCGAAATCCTCGTTCGGCGCGGCCGCATCGACTTCTGCCGCGGGACGGGTCTGGCCCGACCCGGCGCCCGACTTTTCTCCAGACAGATGTTCCAAAAGCGAGCGCACTTTGACGGCGGTGGAACCGCCAGCCGAATCGGCCGCCGCGCCGGATTGCTCGAGCGCCGTACGCACCGGGGCAAGCACCTTCAGCCCAAACTGCCGGGCGTGCCCACGCGTTGATACGGCAAAGGAGGCGGCGTATTCCCGCTCCGTAGCGGGCGGGTCGCCCTGCGGCTCTCGCCAGGGGTTAGCGTTGATGGCCGCCACGACCAGCAGCTTCGTCCCGCTTTCTTCCCCTGCTCCCAGTAGCAGGCCGGCCATGTGCAACGCGGCCTCCAGCGAACGGCAGCCGGCGTCGACGACGAAGTTCGGCCCGTTCAGGTTGAACTGCAACGCGGCCCGCCCGGCGGCCACATTGGGCATCATCCCCTGCAGCGTATAAGGTCCCGAAGGCCGGGCGTTCTGGCAGGAGGCCTGGATCTTCGCCAGCAGATCAGGACGGCCTGCAAACTGCCGCTGGAATCGCCCGGCGAGAACGCGCAACGTCGCTTCGACGCCGCGTTCCGTCTTGCCGCTTTGCGTCAGCAGCACGCCCGTTTGTCGCCGCAGTGCGTCGCTAAACTCCGGCAACTGCTGCACCACGCCGTCGACCAGTTTGACCGCCAGCTTCTGGGTAACGTCCATATCATCCGCCAGGTCGGGCAGGATCATGTGCCCGGCCGGCAATGCCATCTGCTCTCGATCGAAAACGAGTCCCTGTTCGCTGGCGAGGGTGGGAGCCACTTCGTGGAACGCCACGAAGACCAGTTCCTGGTCGCCTGATGCTTCCGGCGCCTGCCGCTGAGGCCGGTCGTCTGGGTCCGATTCAAGCTGCCCGGCGTGCTCGACGACGACATGCGCGTTCGATCCGCCGAAGCCGAAGCCATCAATGGCGATTCGTCGCAGGGGCGAAGAATGCTCGTGCGGCTGCTGCAGTATGGTCAGCGTTTCCTGGGCGCCGGCCACTGCCTGCGAAGCTTCCCGATAGTTGGCTTGCGCCGGAAAATAGGAACGGTCCAGGTATTCGCAGGCGGCGATGATCGAGGCCGTTCCGGCGGCCCAGCCCGCATGCCCCAGCAGCCCCTTGAGGCTATGGACAGGCAGCGGACTGGTCACCTTGCCGGCAAAGAACTGCCGCAGCGTTTCGATCTCGGTGCCGTCGCCAACGGGGGTCGACGTTCCGTGCGCCTCCACGGCGTCGACCGTCGCAGGATCCAGCTGGAAGTTCGCATAGCACCGTTCCAGCGAAAGCAGTTGCCCGCGGGTTTGCGGCACGTTGGCGGAGGAGCTGCGGCCGTCGCTTGAGATCCCCACGCCGCGCAGCACGGCCGACACGGGAATGCCTTCCTGTTTCGCATCGTCCACACGACGTAAAGTCACCAGGGCCGCGCCTTCGGAAAACACCACCCCGTCGGCTCCCTGATCAAACGGTCGCAATCCGGTCGCGGTCGTTCCACGGAACTGGGAGAACAAGCAGCCGTTCCCCTGCCCCGGGCAGAAGACCCCGCCGGCAATCACCGCATCGGTCAGGTTCGCCTCCAGCGCCTGCAGACCTAGCCCGACGGTATAAAGCGAGGAAGCACAAGCGGCGTCGACCAGAATCACTTCCAGGCCGATGCGCACGACCTGGTCAAAAACCTCCTGCACGGCGTCGTGAGGTTCCTGGAAAGGCAATCGCGCCGCCGTAATGCGGTCGAGGACATCTTCCCGACTGGCGTCGATCCCGGCATACCGGAGCGACGTGACCAGGTCCTGGTCCTCAAAGCCGTCGGCCGTGGCTCCGACCAGGCACAGCACCCGCTCCGCCCCGCGCAGCGAATCCACACATTGCGACAGAGCGATACAGAGAAGCTTTTGCGTTCGCGAGAAGCGATTAAAAATCTGCGGGTCGATCCCTTCCGGCGACCGGATCAGGCTGTCGTCGATACGTCCCGACAAATGCGATGTGGATCGATCCGGAACCAGCTTCGCCGAGAAAAAATCTTCCTCCCAGTGCGGATCGATATCGCGCAAATCGACGATGCCGGAACGCCTTTCCACAATGGCGTCAAACAGCGCGGACGGCGAATCGACGCCGCCGGGCAGGATGCAGCCTTGTCCGACAATCGCCACCGGACTTAAGTCGCGTTGGTCCGCTGCGGCCTCGGGCTGCGCCTGCTTTTTTTCGCTGGCTCGCTGCGCCGCACTGTCTTGGTGCGGCGGAGCTTCTTTGGGTGATTCGACGGACCGTTCTTCGGCGCCTGGCGGCCGGGCGAGCGGCTTGACGGCAGGTCTCCTGTTCCCGTTGAGGGGAGCGTCTTGATCGTCCAGCAGAAGCCCCGTGACAGGGAAGTCCGGCGGAGCCGCTTTCGCGATGATTTTCGCCAGGGCCCCGGTCGATCCGCAGTCGACAAATGCTTCGGCCCCAGCGCTGACCAGATCGGCAATGGCGCCCTGGAAATCAAACGGCCGCAGCAGCTGGCTGGCCAGGATGGAAGCAGGATCATCCGCAGGCGACAGGAAGCGTCGTCCGTTTGGCGAATACAACGGAAGCGTCGGCGCCTTCAGCGGCAGTTGCTTCAGCTGCTCCCGCCAGGCCTCGGCGGCCGCTCCCAGGCTGGGGTGATGGAACGAGGTGGGGCTGGGAATCATGGCGAAACCGATGCCCAGATCCTGCAGGACGCGGCTGAACGCCTGCAGCTGATCTTTGGGACCCGACAGAATGGTCTGCTGGTCGTAGTTCCTGCCGGCAATGACGACGCGGTTCAGGTGGGCCAGGGCGACTTCGGTGGCGATCACGCTGCGACCGGCAAAGACCGCCATCAGACCGCCGTCAGCCGGAGCGAACCGTTCGACTGCGCGGATCCGCTCCACCACAATGCGAACACCGGTGGGCAGATCAAAGCAGCCTGCCACGCCAAAGGCGGCAATCTCTCCAAAGCTGAGGCCCGTGACAAAACCCGGCGCCTGCGACTGACGGCGCCGCTGTTCCGCCCCCAGCACATTCTGCAGGTGGATCCCAATCTGGGAGAGCGCCGGCGATGCTTCCACCGCAGCCTGGCATGCAGCGGTGTCGCCGCTGACCAGGTCCATGCCGCCAGGGCCGAATGCCTCTTTGGCGATGGCGCCGCATTGCTGCAGCGTTTCCTCTGCAGCCCGCTGAGACTTCGCATGCAAACGCACCAGCTGGCTCAATCGGGGCGCATCGAACGCGCCCTGGCCCGCGAAGACCCAGGCTTCTGTCCTGGGGGACGGAGACGGCGAGGCTGCTTTCGATTCTCTAGCAACCGGTGCGGGTTCCGGCAATGTCGCGGCGATGACTTGCGGACTGGGGTAACGCGTGCGGAGAAACTGAATGGCCGTCTCACACTCGGCCGGGCCGCAGAGCGATTCCGCCTGCCTGCCGCCGGCCAGAACCCGGTCGCGGAAGGAACGCTCGCGGGCGGGCTCTTCGATGTCCCGCATCGCTTCCATCGCGTTCCACAGCGGGGGCGGAAGTGGGATCGGCTGGCCCGTTTTCGCGTCGGCGCAGATCAGCGTCTGAAAACCCAGTGTGATGGGACGGCCGTTCGCACCAATGACGCGGTAACAGAATCGTGAACTGGCTCGATGCCACTCTTCGATGGAGAGCAGAATGGCCACCCGATCGCCCAGCCTCGCCGGATTCAGGTTCCGGGCGTAAGCATCCGACGTAAACAGATGAATATTATCCAGCGCCTCACGCACGCCGGGAACGTCAAAAACGCGCTCTCCGAAAAGGAAAGCCTCCCGCGACGCACACTGGAATTTGAAGGACGTCAGGAAATGATGGCTGCCGTAAGCCATCGTATCATCAAAATGAATCGTGTATTCGGTCGCGAAGAAATGCATCAAAGCATCCTTTGGGCTATCAAGCGTTAGAGCAACGTCGTTAGCATCCGTGCGACTTCTTCGACCGATTTCTATACGCGCGCCGGGACGGCGCGGCGCTGGAGCTGGCCGTCGGCGGTGGCGGAAAAACCGTGGTCCACCATCCAGACGGCGCCATTGATTCCACGGGCCTGGTCGCTGACCAGAAAGGCGATCGTTTCCGCCAGGTCCAGCGGCGTGCACAATTCGCCGTCGGGTGTCCGGGATTCCCAGTGATTCTGGGCCGCCCGGGAGTCAGGAAACTGTTCCAGCAGCTCGCCATAGACCGGACCGCCTGCGACACAGTTCACGCGGATGCCGCTGGGCCCCAGTTCGCACGCCAGGTAGCGAGTCAGCGACTCGACCGCCGCTTTAACCACACCCTGGGAGCCCAGGCCCGCAATGAACTGATGGGCGCCGACGGCCGACATGGTCACCATCGCCCCGCCGCCCCGCGGTTTCATGATTTCGGCGGCGCGGACCGCACAATGATGGTGCCCGGAGACATTCGTGCGAAAAGCCCGATCCCAGTCTTTGGCCGTGATTTCCAGGAACGACCCAACGCGGCCGTCGGAAGCATTGCAGATAAGAATATCAAGACCTGGCCCCGCGCCGATCTCGTCAAACATACGATTGACATGATCCGGATTGGCGACCGATCCCCAGACATGCTCCGCTGAACCGCCCAGGGCGTTAATCTCCGCCGCGGTCTTTTCTCCCAGATCGCGTGAATGGAAAGAATTGATAATCACATGGGCGCCGCGGTCCGCCAGCACGCGGGCAATCACGCGTCCCGCCCCGCGGCCCGATCCCGTTACCAACGCGGTGCGTCCGGCCAGCGGCTGGCCCACCTGGGCAGGCTGCGCTTCGCGGTAGAGACCGGGCGAAACACTGCGGCCGGGGGATACATGCGGGGCAGGAATCCCATGCGGCGGTGAAATGCGTTCCACCGCAGCGACACGGGAAGGCACTTCGCGTTCGACTTTGACCGGCTGGGAAGCCTGTTCCCTTACGGCCGGTTGTTCCGCGGGAAGCAGGCTCTCAATCCAGGCGGCCACGTCGCCGACGGTGCGAATAGAAGGATCGTAACTCTCCGACTGCAGGCCCAGGTTAAATTCCTGCCCCAGGCTGATGAGGATCTCAACCCGCTTGACGGAGTCGATGCCGAGCTGCTCCTCCATGTCCGCATCGGGTGTGAAGAACTCGTGAGGATATCGTGTCGTTGCAGCCAAACACTCAACCACACGCGTAAAGGTTTGCTGCGACATCGATTTACCCCGTGAATTCGATCGAAGAGAAAAAGCAAACATCTCATTGCCTGCGCTGAGAGGATTGTAAAGGACCGAACATGCCCATTCCATCCTTCTGACGAGGTTTTACTAAAAGAATACTCATACTCCCCTGATGGCAAACTCTCCTGGAATTTTCGACGTAACCCTGTACTCAAGTAGGACTTTAGGCCGCGGTATTACCCTGGTGGTCTACTTGTAACGGCTCGACTATTCAGGTCCGGTAGACTATGCCTTTGCACGGATACCGCCTGAAAGAAGGGAGAAAAGTCCTTGGCAGAATTTTTCTCAGTACGATCGTGTGGCGCCGGAGACGGACCGTAAAGACAGGAAGGCGATTGAGAAGCCTGCCAGGCGCCAGTGATCTTGGTAGGGTTTCGCTCACTATTCCGCGCAGCGCACAATGAACACAAGACCGTTAGAGGCTGAGATCGCTTCCAGGATGGCGATCTTTAGTGATAGAAACCTTACAATCGCCACAGATGGTAAATTCTACTACCGTCGCGGGCGCCTTCTGGGGACGCTGGATGAAGATCCTGAGCGCCTGGAGATCCAGGGTGATATAATCGCACCTGGGTAAGATATCCTCTGGTCCGCCGCGTTGGGATAGAAACTCGCGTCGCGCAGCAATGTCGGCCGGCTTTACTCAACCTTCGTCGGCGAAGCGGCGCGTTGGAAAAACTGCACGACCTTCTCGGGTGGAACCGGTGGGCTCAGGAAGTAGCCCTGGTACTCGTCGCAATCGTGATCGCGGAGGAACTTCAGGTGGGCTTCGGTTTCGGCCCCTTCGGCCAGGACTTTCATTCCGAGCGCCCGGGCCAGGACGATGATGCTCGCGGCGATCTGGCCGTCGTCGCCATCGGGAATATCTTTGATAAAGGCGCGATCAATCTTCAGGCGATCAATCGGAAACTGCCGGAGATAGGCCAGAGACGAGTATCCGGTCCCAAAGTCGTCGACGCTGATACTGGCTCCCATCTCTTTGAGAGCGTTTAGCATCTCTACGGCTTGTTGCACATTTTCTACTAGCATGCCCTCCGTGATTTCAAAGTCGAGATCGCTCGGTTTGATACCGCATTGCCTGGTAGAATCCGCCACGCACTGGCGGAATCCGCTGTCCTGAAATTGCATGGCACTGAGATTGATTGAGATATTGACTTGATATCCTTCGCGGTTCCAGTCAGCGAGCTGCTGGCATGCCTCGCCAACAATCCAGCGGCTGACACGAATGATCTCACCGCTATCTTCCAGAAGTTTAATAAATCGGTAAGGCGGAATCACTTCGTCGTTATGGCGCCACCGCAGGAGCGCTTCCACGCCGGTCACGACGTTCGTATGGAGATCCACCTGGGGCTGGTAGACAATGAAAAACTCATTCTTGTCGAGCGCGTGCGATAGTAGCTCCTGCATCGTGCGATACTCGACCAGGCGATCGGTCATTTCGGCCTTGTAACAGGCATGTCCCAGCCGATTCTCTTTGGCGTGGAACATGGCCGTGTCGGCGAATGCCAGCAGATCCCGGTCGCAGGTGGCGTCGCCTGGAGCAATAGCGACGCCTACACTCACTCCCAGGTGGAATTCTGCTTCGCTCAGAACATACTTTTTGCTCAGGATATCGCAGATCAGTTCGGAAACCTGTGCGGCATATTCGTGCTGGTCAATGCCGCGATAAATAATACAGAACTCATCGCCGCCCAGTCGGGCGACTTCCGCCCGCTGTCCAAATACCTGGTTCAGCCTCCGGCCGATTTCCACCAGCGCATCGTCGCCGACCGTATGGCCCAGCGTGTCATTGATTTCTTTGAAGCCGTCCATATCCAGGAGGAACAGGGCCACCGGCGGCCCGCCGTTTTGCGCAAGCAGCACGGCCTCTTTCATTTTTTCCTGGAACTGAAACCGATTGATGAGACCGGTCAGCGCATCGGTCGTGGCCAGGCGGTGCAAGCGTTTACTTTCCTCCTGGAGCTCCTGGCTGAGGCGGATGAGGCTTTCGGTCCGCAGCGCGTAATACTCTTCCCCGCGCAGACAACAGACAAAGGTGCAAACCGCCACGCCCAGCTGGAGCACCAACTCATCGAGCCAGGAGACGCGAACCGTTATGTCGAACCCATACATGTAAAAATGAAAGAGCGTCAGCGCAGCAATGTTCACTAGCAGCCAGTAGAAGGCGGACCGCACGCCCAGCAGCTGGGAAGCGACCAGGATCGACACCGGGAAAAACAGCATCGTCGCCGACATGGCCGGATCGGTGACCGACACAAAGAATAAACCGAACGCGCTCGCCAGCAGGTTCAGGTTCATGATCAGTCGATAGTCGTGATGCTTCCGGAACCAGACCGCCAGCAGGAGGTGCACGACCGAATCGATCACGCAGATGCACGAAGCGACGTAGTAACCCCGGAAACATAAAAAGATGGCGAAAAAGATCCAGGTCGACCACAACACCACGATGAATTCCCACACGCGTCGAGCGCGCAGAAGCTGGGCGTCGGTCGAATCGACAAAGAGGGTTTCCTCATCGGTATGATTGACAAACCAGTCGAACATCACCTGTCTTTCACGGCGCGGCGTCAATTCCTGGACGCATAAAAAGCGGACACTTGACAATCGCAAATGCACTCCAACTCTACGTCAGCACGTATTGACCAGGCGCCGCTTTCCCAACGGCTTCCCGCAAACGACCGCCCGGGCTACTTGAATAATCCTCCCAGTCGGCACATCTGCATTAGGAAAAGAGTCAGAGAAGCCCGCGCTGGCTCCATGGGCGTCCGCCCCAGAAACATCAAAAAGTCGAAAATTCGACGAGCTGCCAGCTAAAGAATTCCCGCACGGCGGGGCTGAAGAATTCCTCATCAGGAACATTTTCATCTTCAGTCCGCGCAGCAAGACGCTTCGCCAGAAGGACTTTTCTCAGAAGAAAGCTCGCCCACGATTGCGATGTCGGTAGAAGCCGATGGCAGGCCGAATCTGTCGAAGTTGCTGTGGGCGGTTCGAGCGTGTTGGCGTCTCAAACAGGAGTGGTCGTAATCACTTGGGCTCGCCAGGAGTTTTGTCTGGGAGGCCGCGGGATCCAGGGTTGGAGTCGTGACCGCCTGCCAAAGCTCTCAGGCGGCGTTTACGGGCGGCGGACTTGCGAGGGGCCCTGCGATTCACTTGACCTCCACAGCGAGGTTCAACGAACGCTGGCGACGCCCAGGCCCATGGTTTCCGCCCGCTGCCAGCGTCCATAAAAAAACGGGCCCTGCTGGGCCCGTTTTCGAGTGATGGGAATTACGGCGAGCTGGGACGTTTAACGGCCGTTCTGCTTCATCCACATGGTGACGACTTGCTCCGGCGTGCCGCCGTAGGCGGTCTGGAAGGCCGGGTCAAAATCGGTCCCGGTGCGGAGGGAACCCAGCAGCTTGCGGAAGCGGCCGGCGTCGGACATGAGGAATTTGACCACGCCGTACGCCATGATGTCGGAGTTCTCGGCCGGCATTTTTCCCTGCAGGAAATCGCTCGCTTTAGCGACCGAAGACTTTACCTCGGGAATGCGTTCGTTCCACTCGGAAACGCGTGTGTCTTCTGGGTTGATCTTCGAGGCCGCGTAGCGGGCGGCCCCCTCGGCGAACCAGCGCGGCGGATCGTTGAGCGAGGAAATGTACACGCCCGCAATCTGCTGCCCGATCAGGGCGTCGATCGAATACTCATCCCTGCGGGGCGGAATCAAAGCGGCGTAAGCGTCGACCACGTCGTAACGCCAGTGACCGCGCAGTTCCTGCGGGATCGAGCGTTTTTCGACCATGTTGCCGAACTCCGAGTAGTCGTAACGCTGCTTGAAGACGAACACCGTGGTCTTCCCTTTAACCAGCGGCTGGTCGGCGGGGGCGCCGAACATTTCCACCAGTTGCGGCGTGACTTTCTTGGCGACCTCTTCCAGTTTGGCCAGGTTCTCTTCGCTCTGGTTGCCCAGGATCAGGAAATGCTCGGTGTCGACTTTGTTGGCGTCGATCCCCGACATGCTGACGTTCCAGTATTTCACGGCCTGGTCGGCGCGTTCGGCGGCCAACTCCTCATGGGTGGAGTTTTCGGCGTGCGACCGGGCGGCCAGTTTGATTACATCGGCTCGCGGGTCTTCGGCGTCGTAAGTGGCGCCTTCGGAGATCCATTTTTCAATGAGGGCGATCTGCTCGGGCGGAAGCGGCGATTTCCGCAGCGGCATTTGCTGGCCGCCGCCCATCCCTTTAAGCTTCTGGACGAGCAGGCTGCCAGCCGGGTCGTTGGGAGTGATGGGAGAACCGCTGTCGCCGCCCCGCAACATGGTGGCGAAGGTTCCCAGGTTGAGTCCGCCTGAGGCCCGCTGGGCGCCGATGTGGCAGTTGTTGCAGTTGGCGACCAGGATGCCGGCGATGTCGTTCACAAAACTGACCGTTTCCTTGCCAGTGGCGCGGCGAACTTCCGGCGCGGCCATGCGGCCTCCGGCCATTGCCGTGCCAAAGGTGGCCAGCGAAACACTTTGATCGGGGCCGTCGAATTTGGCGCCTTCGACGATCCATTTGGTCAGGGCGGCCAGTTCGGCCGGCGTGACCTTGGCTCCGCCGCGGGGCATGTCGCCGCTGGCGATGGTTTCGATCAGCAGGCTGGCGTCGGATCCGGCGGTAACGACCACGCCGTCGGCCGTGCCGCGCATCAGGTCGGCGAAGGTGGCCATCGAGAAGCCGCCGGTCGTTTTGCTCACATGGCAGCGGCCGCACTTGGCGACCAGCATCGGGGCGACGTCTTTCACGAAGCTCACTCCCGTTGCCGGCGTCGGGGAGGCCGGTTCCGGTTTGGGCGCTGGCGTCGTTGACGGTTTGGGGGTGCTGGCGATGGTGGGCCGACTCAACGGCGAGAACTTCGCTTTGCTGCTGAGCAGCCGATGCGCCTTGGAGAGCGAATCGTAAACGGGGTTCAGCGCTTCGACCATGCCGCGATCCGCCGTGGCGGCCAGGGTTTCATAGTCGCTTTGCACGGCCTGGATGCCGGCGGCCGATTCGGCAAATTTCCCTTGTGCGTACTGCTGGCCTGCGGCCTGGATGCGGGCCAGCAAGTCGTACGCCTGTTTTCTCTGTGCGGCGGAAGGTGCGGCGGCGGCGATCGTCGGCAGATAAATCAGCAACAGGATGGCCGCCAGCGCGGCCTGGCGAATACGCAAAAATCGCCGTGTAACTCGCATCATGGCAGGATTGCCTTTCAAACAGGCTGAGAAGTGGCTTAGGGACCGCCAGGGCGCCTCCGCCGCAGGCATTTGCCATG
Source organism: Lignipirellula cremea (assembly GCF_007751035.1). Taxonomy (NCBI): domain Bacteria; kingdom Pseudomonadati; phylum Planctomycetota; class Planctomycetia; order Pirellulales; family Pirellulaceae; genus Lignipirellula; species Lignipirellula cremea. The sequence goes on from NZ_CP036433.1 coordinate 2,148,289, forward strand.
GGCAGGCTCCCAAAGAGATCCAAACTAGAGGAGTCGTTCCGGTTTCGCTAGCATTCTAATTTAATACACCAGGTATTTTACTACACCCGACGGAATCATTTCAAACCCATCCCGCCAGAGAATCGCTCGCAGTCTTTCTAACGCGGCGTCCGGCGAAAAGTACTCAAGCCGCGATTTGCCGCGGCAGGCGCCTCGCCCGCCTCCGGCCGCAGTGCGGTTTGTCGGCCGACCGACCCCAGCGGTAACCACGCAAGGGTCGGGATTTGCCCCATGTTTCGGCAGTTGGCCCCGCCAGCACTGGACGAACTTCTCGGGAACGAATTCCTCCTCGCGAGGAAAAACGATAAAATAAGCACAGGATCAGAAGGATCAGAAAAACGAATTTTTGGGTGGAACAGGCCGTGTCGCAATTGAAACATATTCTCGTCGTGGAGGACGAAAGGCACCTGGCGATTGGCATCAAGTTTAATCTTGAGGCCGAAAGGTACCGCGTGACGACCGTCGACAATGGTCCGGCCGCTCTCGAAGTTTTCCAGAAAGGCGAGGTCGATCTGGCGATTCTCGATATCATGCTCCCCGGCATGAGCGGTTACGAAATCTGCGAGTCCCTGCGGGCCGCCGGCAACGACGTGCCCGTGCTGTTCCTCAGCGCTCGCACCCTGGCGGAAGACCGGGCCCGCGGCTTCGATGTGGGCGCCGACCAGTACATGAACAAGCCGTTCGATCTGGCCGAACTGCTTAGCCGCATCCGCAATCTGCTCGCCCTGCACGACCGCCGCAACGCCTCGCGGGCCGCCCGGCGGCGGCGGAGGAAGAGATTGAAACGTTCCAGATTGGCGACGCCCAGATCGACTTTGAAGCATTCGAGGTCAATATTCGCGGGGAAACGATTCGCCTGACCCAGCTCAACATGCGGCTGCTGCGCTACTTCATCAACAACGAAGGACGCGTCATCCCCCGCGGCGAACTGCTAGAGAACGTTTGGGATATGCCGGCCCACATCAACACCCGGGCGCCGGATCAGTTCATCCGTCGATTACGGGAAACGTTCGAAGAGAATCCGGCCCAGCCGCAACACTTCTTAACCATTCGCGATGTCGGTTACCGCTTTATCGCCAACCCGACCGACAGCTGACGAAGTCGCCTGCGCCCCGGCCTTCCCCGGTGGCCATGGTGAAGGCGGTCAGGGATAATATTTCCAAGCCGCAGCTTCTTCGCCGTCGAGACGCAGCGTCAAACATTTGGCGCTGCCGCCCGCTTTGACGAATTCGCTCAGTGGGGTATCCACCGGCGAAAAACCTCGCTGCCGTAAAGCCGCATGCAAGCCCGGACAGCCGGTATTCGTCACCACGTGTTTTCCCACCACGACCGCATTACAGGCAAACGATTGGGCTTCTTCGGCCGCGACGGGAATCAAATCCGCGATCAGTTCCCGTAGCGCCCTCTGGCCGTATTCATCAAACGCTGGCGGGAAGTATGCGGCCACGCCGGGCGCCAGCGGGCAGAAGCACGTATCCAGATGGTAGTAGTATGGATCGACCAGCTCGAGCGGAATCACCCGGCAGCCGACCAGCTCGCCAATCCATTGCTGGGTCGGGGCGTCGCTTCGCAGGTGATAACCGGCCAGCAGGGTTTCACCGCAAAACAGGGCGTCGCCAGCGCCTTCAAAATAGGACGTTTTGGGCAGCTGCGTCACGGCGAAACCGTCTTCCAGCAGCCACGCGGCGTCGAGTGCTTCCTCCCCTTGCCGTTGCGGATGACGAAAGCGGGAGACGATCGCCTGTTGCCGGTAGATCATCGCAGCGTTCGCCGTAAACACCAGGTCGGGCAGCCCCGCGACGGGCGACAGCAACGGCGTTTCTACTCCCAGGCTGGTCAGCAGCTGGTTCAAGTCCCGCCACTGCTGCTTTGCCTGTTCATGGTCGACCTGGCGAGCCCGGTTCATCCAGGGATTGATTTCGTATTCGATCCCAAAGAAATCAGGCGGACACATCAGGATGCGTGGGCGCATGGTTGAACTCCGTAAGGAACAGGGACCTGCGACAATCAAAGCAAACCGTAGTGGATTTGGCCACAAATCCCTCCGCCTTGCACGTCACAGCAAGGACGCGTGGCCAGGTCCGCTCCAGGGACCGGGCGCCCTCTGCATCCTAACGTTCGGCGACTTCAGGGCGTAGTGCCGACATGATCAGGCAGACGCGATCAGGCGCAGGGCCGTCTGGAAGACGTCGTCCAGCATCGGCTCGGTCAGACGTCCCGTAAATGTGTTTTGCTGACTCGGATGGTAGCAGCCCAGCAGTGTGCGGCCGTCTGCCAGCGGGACCGCGGCGCCGTGCCCGAACTTTGGCAGCGGTCCGGTAAACCATTCCCTTCGCCGGCACTCCATCGCGGCCGCTCGCCAGCCGAGGCCGCCCAGTGCTAGTAGTACGCGGGCGGGGGTGATGTCGATTGTTTTGTGTGTGGTGTAAAAAAGTCCCTCTCGGTTTGTTATCCGGCGGAGCGCAGTGGCAGGCCGCCGTGATGCGCAGTCGTGGAGCTGAAGCCCGTCGCTTCGATTGGTGGCCGTTGGCTGGTTCGCCAGGCCGGCCCGGTGCAAGGCGGCAAAAAGCCAGTCGCCGCTGCGATCGCCGGTAAACATCCGTCCCGTGCGATTCGCCCCATGGGCGGCCGGAGCCAGTCCCACAATCAGCAAGCGGGCCTGGGGGTCGCCAAAATTAGGAACCGGGCGGCCCAGTAATCCCAGTCGCGGAACGCCTTCCGTTTGACCTGGGCGATCTGCGTGCAGTGAGCGCGCAGCCGCGGACACGCTTCACAGTCGATGATCTGCTGGTTGAGTTGATCCCAATCCATAGCAATGGGGACGCCCTTCCGGCAGGCGACGTTTAGTGCGTCTCGTGGACGACGACCACATTATGGGCGCCGGCGACCAGTTCGCTGCCAGCGATAAAGACGATGCGATCGCCCGGCCGGACATAACCGGCTTCCTGGGCCCAGCGGTTGATGTACTTCCGCATTTCCGGGCCGTGGCCAAACTCCACATCGCGCAGGGAATGATCCCCCAGTACAGCGACATCCGCTGCAGTGTGGCGTCGCTGGTGCTGATGCCAATGCTGGGAAAATAGGCGCGCTGCTTGGAGATTACCCGGGCCGTGGCTCCGCTGACGGTGGCGACGACCAGCATCCGGGCGTCCGCCTGGCGGGCGATCCGCACGGCGCCATCGACGACCGCGGCCGTAATGGGATGAACGCCGGCTGCATCGGGAGCGGAAGAGGCCTGCGGCGGCGCATGTCGCAGCGCTTTCTCGGTGGAGTAGATAATCCGCCGCATCATATCGACGACCTCGCACGGGTATTCGCCGACGGCCGTTTCGCCCGAGAGCATGCAAGCGTCGGCCCCGTCGTATACGGCATTGGCGACATCGGTCGCTTCGGCCCGCGTGGGCCGTTTGGAGTGCTGCATGCTTTCCAGCATTTGTGTGGCGACAATCACGGGGCGGATGTACTTCTGGCACATCTGGATGATCCGCTTTTGCACGACGGGCATTTCGGCCACGTCGATCTCCACGCCCAGGTCGCCGCGAGCGACCATCACGCCGCCGGATGCTCTGACGATCGCTTCCAGGTTCTCGACCGCTTCGGCCTTTTCAATTTTGGCGATGGCCAGGGCGGAAGAGCCTTCGTCGAGCAGCAGGGCTTTCAGCTGCTCTATCTCTTCGGGCGTACGGACAAAGCTGAGGCTGACAAAGTCAACGCCGGCCTGGGCGGCCCACAGCGCGTGGGCCAGGTCCTCCTCGCTCATGGCGGGCGTGCTGAGTTTGACGCCGGGCAGATTGATCCCCTGCCGGGTGCGAATGGTCCCGGCGCCGTCGACCTGGCAAACGGCCGCATCGGGCCGTTTTTCGACCACGCGCATGCCGACCGCCCCATCGGAGAGCAGCACCCGATCGCCGCGCTGTAACTCATCGACCAGCGGGGGCATAGCTGCAGGTCAACTGATCGCGACGCTCTGATTGTTGGCGCGCGAATAAACTCAAACCCGTTCCCCTGCGGTGCATTCGGTCGGATCCTCGACCAGCACGCCCAGGCGAATCTTGGGACCCGCCAAATCGACCAGCACGCCCAGTGCACGCTGCATTTGGCGGCCGATCTGGCGAATATCGCGAACAATCAGGTCGTAGTCCTCGACCTTCCCATGGGCCATGTTCAGCCGGAACACATCAACGCCGGCGCCGAACCAGCTCGGCCAGCATTTTGGGGATCGCGGCAAGCCGGGCCGATTGTAGCGACAATTTTGGTACGATGGTCAAGGGCAGGAGGAACGCTCATGGGCGGGGCCTGAATACGAAGGTGAACCAATAACCTTTGACGGCCGCCTTGATCTCGAGTCGCCCGGCTTAGCGTTCTTCCAGACCCATCGAACCGATCAGCACTTCAGCGCCCGGGTGTCATGCGTCGCAGCTGCTCGGCAACTTTTGCTTTTTCCGAGGGGCTGGCCTTTTCCATCCGGACTTTGAGCTTGGTGATCTTCTCGCGACGATGACGGCGGCGCCGGAGTTCTCGCTTGCGTTCGCAACCTGCCATAAATAATTCCTTGGAATCGAAGGGAATGGGGCGCCGCCCCGTGGGAGGACTGTTTACAAGATTTCAAACTTACCGCGCGGAGAATATCCCTTCAATGCGGGCGACTTGGACGTAAAATAGAAGAGCCGACCGTCTCCCGTCGTGAAATGGCGTCGAGGGGAGCCGAAAATGCCCGTTTTTCCGCACATTCTGCAGAAACGGACCGTAAGGCAGGGAGTTTCCGACCTTCCTGCCGCTAAAAAACGGGAAGTGGCGGGCTAAAGTCGCATCAAAAAATTGGAAAGATCAACATTATCACCGGCGCTGGGGGAAAAACTTGCTCCCAGTTTGACGGTTTACGGGAATCGCGAGTATCCTGAGCGGACAGCCGCCATACCAGCGGTCTCGTCTCTCTTATCTCTTCATCAGGGAAGCGTTAAAATGTTTGTTCGAGACATACTCAAGGTGAAAGGCTCCAAAGTTTATTCCATCAACCCCGACACCATGCTGTCGGACGTGGTGGATCGCCTGGTGTCCCACAATTGCGGGTCCCTGGTCGTGCGGAACGAAGCGGGCGACATGATCGGCATTGTCACCGAACGTGACATTCTCAAGGCTTGCGCCGCCAAAGTCGGCCTGCTGCACGAATTGTCGACCGAAAAATACATGAGCACCCGCCTGGTGACCGGCTTGCCCGACGAAACCATCGCGGTCGTTATGGGACGCATGACCGAGAAGCGAATCCGCCACCTGCCCATTATGGAAAACGGCAAGCTGGCCGGCATGGTTTCGATCGGTGACATCGTCAAAGCCCAGCACCAGCAACTGTCGGTCGAAAACCACTACCTGAAGAACTACATCCAAAGCTGACCTCCCCGCCAACGGCGAGAAGCGTACCTGGAACCTCCTGCTTGAAACACGGGTGGTAGAAATACGGGTGGTTGAATCAAAAGAACAGGAAGATCCGCGCGGCCGCGGCTCTCTCCCTGAACGGTGCGGCCGAGCCGGTCTCGCTGCGCGTCGCCTTCCTGTGCTGCAGGTTTCTGCCTGCCACGACGCAGCCGGTGCGCCAAGATCCGCTGGACGCCCGTTTTCTCGGCGGTTCCCGGCATGGGGACCGACTGCATGGGATGCCTTGCCGGCCGGCATTGGCAAAGGCCGCCCAGGCGCCGTATTATGGGGGCGCAAACCTGACCTAACCCGCTGATGGAGAGACTGCGATGGCGTCTGACGACATTTTACTTGATGTCGAAGAACGGATGGAAAAAGCGCTGGAAATGCTCAAAAAGAACCTGGGCGGCATCCGCACCGGTCGAGCCAATCCCGGCCTGGTCGACTCAATCCGAGTCGACGTCTATGGTTCGCCCACCCCCATCAAACAGATCGCTTCGATCGGGGCGCCGGAGCCGACCCAGATCGTGATTCGTCCTTACGATACGACGACCATCAAAGACATCGAAAAAGCGATCGTCGCCGAAGGACTGGGCTTCAACCCGCAAAACGACGGCCGCGTGGTGCGGATCAACATCCCGCCGTTGTCGACCGAAAACCGCCGCAAGTACGTCGCCCGAATTAAAGAACTGGTGGAAGACGCCAAAATTTCGGTCCGCAATATCCGCCGCGACGCCAACAAGGCCGCCGACCAGGCCGAAAAAGATAAAAAGAACCCGATCAGCGAAGACGAACGGGATCAAATCAAAGACGAAGTGCAAAAGCTGACCAAAAAGTACGAAGACCAGGCGGCCGAAATCGCCAAGGAAAAAGAAACCGAAGTGATGGAAGACTAGCTCCGTCAGGAAGCCTGGTTTCACTCCCTCACAAGGCAGATCGCCATGAACGCTTGCTCACGCCGCCTGTTTCTCCAGGCGGCCGGTTTTTCCCTGGGGAGTCTGGCTGTGGCTGAGGGATTCGCCGCCGAAAAGTCGCCGGCCCGGGAACTTCTAAAACGCTCCGGCTGCGTGGTGATCGCCCATCGGGGCGACAGCGGCGACGCTCCAGAGAACACGGTGGCGGCCTTTCGTCTGGCTTTCGCGTCCCAGCCGGAAATGGTCGAGCTGGACTATTTCCACTCGGCCGATGGCGTGCCGGTTGTCTTTCACGACGGCGATCTGGATCGCACCACCAACGCCCGCAAGCTGCTGAAGAAATCGAAAACGCCGATCGAATCGCTGACTCTGGCGGAGCTGAAAAAGCTCGACGCCGGCAGCTGGTTCCACTCCCGCTTCGCCGGCGAGCCGATCCCCACCCTGGCCGAAGCCCTCGATCTGATCCAGACGAAGTCCGTCACCCTGATCGAACGCAAAGGCGGCGACGCCCAAACCTGCATCGACCTGCTCCGCAAAAAAGAGATGCTCGGCTCGGTCGTGATCCAGTCCTTTGACTGGGACTACCTGCACGACTGCCGCCGCCTGGCCCCCGACGCCACCCTGGTCGCCCTGGGCAACAAGGAGCTGACCAAAGCCAAACTGGACACGATCGAAAAGATCGGCGTGCAAGGGATCGGCTGGGATCAGGCCCGCATCGGCGCCGCCGACATCCAGGCGGTCCACGACCGCGGCCTGAAACTCTACGTCTACACCGTCAACGACGCCCGTCGAGCCGCGGCCCTCATCCAACAGGGAATCGACGGCCTGATCACCAACCACCCGCAAGCCGTGCGAGATCTGCTCCCGGAGCGATAACGGCATCTTTCATTCGCCGCCCGCCTGTTCCCAGTAGAACGGTCACTTCAGGCCGTTTACGATTGCCGAATCGCAGCGGAGTTGGCGTCGAAGGCAAACGATGGCCCCCCGCCATCGTCGGACATTCTTTACGTTGTTGCCGTCCAACTCGACGGGCAGGAATCCCCGTCATACGGGAAGCAAGAGCCCGCAGGTCCTCCTCATTCGCGACCAAACCGCGAGTTGCCCTGGAATCGCTAGCGCAGGCTTTCGCCTGAATTTGGATGGCCCCACTTGCCGCCCCACTTGCCCCTTCGGAGCCGCATCTTTCCGGCCCAAGTCGAAAAAAGCCAACGACAATTGCTGTGACCCCTCTTTTTCGGAAAAACCTAATCATCGAATGGAGGCACTCTGTTCTTCATGGCCGTCCCCATGATCCAACCGTTGACAGCCAATCCTTGATCCCAGGATTCTGAGGAAGTGCTTCTAGTATGATATCGGCGTCCTTGATAGGAAAAGTAAAGGGACGGATGTTTTCCCGCAGTCCAGTACCAACTGATATGTGAGCGTCTTTTCTTCGTTTCAACCAAAACAGATCCAGCCTCACAAATCGTAACATCGAAATCTGAATCCGCTTCGCCCGATCGGAACATATCAAGAAACTCGGTAAAATACTCGGGCTCTATCTCAAAAGACTTCACGCCTGGAACAAGCGTCGCACTTCGGATCTGAAATAATTCACCCGTAATACTCTTTACTTCGCCCGCCAGGGGAATCATGGGCTTCAACGGCCTGCCCTCCTGTGCGTAACAATTCAAACCACAAGTCATGACAAAGGAAATCACGACGAATCTATAGGGCAATCGCTTCATTGACAATTCACTCCAAGCTAGAAGGCCGTTACCAGGGTCAATTGGGGCCACCCAAGTATTAGCAGTATCCGCGATATTTCGCCAGGGAAATTGAGGTCCACTTCAACGGAAGCGGCCATTCGTAGCCCTACGGGACTGCTGTGGTGGCGACTTACGAAGGTAAAGTGTGGGTGGCACTTTTTGGATTCCGCGTATTCAGTAAGGCCCTAATTTGAGAATGCACCCATCGGGCAGCACGCGTTCTAGCTTCTCTGCCACACACGCATCAACTTGCGAAATATTGAGTTCTTTTAACGGACAGTGTTGCAAATGGAGAAACCAAGACGTTTCAAAATTGCACTCGACCAAGGATAGTGCTTCTAGTCTCTTAAGACGCCCTAGCTTGAGAAAATCGTCTTCTAAAAGTGTGTAGCTGACAACGGCATTATTAACGATGACTACCTTGCGTAGACTGCTTAAGTCCGCAATGTGATTGAAGTCTTGGCCGGAAATGTTGGTGCTATAGACTGCCGCTACAGCCACCACGGGATCGACAGCGTCTTGCCCCAGGTATTTTGGAGCCCATCTCTGCATAAAAACGTCGCGTGTCAAACCGTAATCGTGTCCACTCGCATAGACGACAACCCATCCACCCCTCGTGAGGAATTCACTCGACCGTTTTTGTCGAGCGGTAGATTTCCGCCACTCTGCCACGACAAAAGTAGCAAGGCACACCAACGCTGTTAATGCGATAAGCGATCTTAAAGAAAACCTGACGAACAGAAGTCCTCGCAAAATACTCATGACTTGTCGTGGCCCCCCTTTCGTTGTGGTTAAGGCAAAATGTTCAGCGTTTTCTGGTTTAGCTCACGGCCCAATCGACCCATCCAATAGATTAACGTTGGCCGCGGGAGTTTACCAAGAAAATCGGGGCTCACCTCAACGGAAGCGAGCCCTTCGTCAGCCGGCTTTGACGGCAGTGATGGCGACTTGCGAAGAACCGCCTCGCGTGCAGGTCGGGCGCACTCACTCTGCGTCGGTCCGCCAGATACAACCCCGGTTGCCGTCGATCCGCACGCGCATGCCGGGCGTGAGATGCTGCAGGATGCCGGGGAAAGCGACGGCGGGCAGGCCTAGCTCCCGGGCGATGATGGCTCCGTGCGATAGCTGGCCGCCGTTCTCGACGGCGAGGCCGACTGCGTGCAGGAGTAACGGGGTCCATTGCGGATCGGTCGAGCGGCAGACCAGAATGTAGCCGTCAGTCGGCCCGTTGGCGAAGGACGCTTGCGGGTCGTGAGCGACAAGGACCACGCCTTCGGCCACGCCGCCGGCCAGCGAATCGCCCTGGTAGCAGGCGGCCGAGGTCGGCGCCGGCGGTCGATCCAGCTGCTCCAGTCGCCGGGTGTCGATCAGGGCGGGCCAGGAGAAACGGCGAAAGGCGTCCCGCTGGGTGCGCCGCTGAGCGATCTTCTCGGCGGCCGCCGCCGGGTCGGATTCCAGCAGAGGCAGTTCGTCGCACTGCAGATAGAACACGCCGTCTCCCACCTTTCCCCGCCGGCCGATCTCCCGGGCCGCCTCACGCAGTAACGGCCAGCCCTGCAGCAGGTCGTCTTTCGCCGACTCCCGATACGGCAACAGCGCCAACGCCTGGCGGCGATGGGCGTCGACCCGCTCCTGAAAACTCGAACCGCCCCAGGCCGCCAGCCGCGCCGGTAACTGCTGTTCGGCCTGCTCCCGGCGAGCCACGGCCGACAACCGGGCGCGGGCAGTCACATCCTGACGGGCGACCACGACGGCCGCCAACTGTTCCGGCATCTCCGCCCAGCGTGGTTCGGCCAACTCCATCTCCTGCGGTCCGCGATGGCCGAAGCGACTCAGAAACTCGTCCGGCGTCAATTCGCCGGCCCGCATCTGCTCCCACGCCTGATGCTGGGCCAACTCGCCCCCGCCCTTTAGCCCGCCGACCAGATCGGCCGCCAGCGTGGAGCCTTCCTGCGGCCCGCCCAGTTGCACCAGCAGCGCCCGCAGCGCCGCGAACGCATGCGCCGCCAGAAAGCTGAGCAGCAAGGCCGCCGGCCCGAACTCTTCCAGGATCCGCCGCTGCCGCGCTCGCAGCAGGTCGAGCAGTTGCCCGTGCGACAGCAGTGTCAGGTCCTGGCGCCGTTCCTCTTCGACGTACGTGAGGAAAGCAGGACGCTTCGTGTTCTCATACGCGGCGGCCGCCGTCTGCTTGAGCCGCGGGATCTTCCGGGCGACGCGGAACATCGACCACAGGTTGGCCGGCAGCGACAGCAGCAAGCGACTGTCGGCCGCATCGGCGTCGAACTCTGTCGGGGGACCTCCCAGCGGATCGCGGGCGTCGGAGATATCGGGATCGGCGTAACGCAGCGGCAGCCCGTCCCAGAACAGCGTCGCCTGCCGCAGCGGATCGGCATAGATGCGTCCCCCAATCAGCTCCAGGAAACCGGCCTGCGCAATGCCTGGCGCCGGCCGGTAACCGAGCCGCCGGTACAGTCGGGCGAAGCCGCCCTGCATCAAGGCCCGCAGCAGATCCCAGGTCAACGGAGTCGGATACGGCAGGGTCTCGTCCAGGTTATACAGCGACCACCAGCGCGTTCCCGTGGCGCCCCGTTGCTGCAGCCGTTCAATTTCCTGCCGTCGGTAGAGATCCGGGTCGACTTCCCGCGACGACGTTTTCATCGGGCGGTACTGCAGCAGAGCGAGTTCGCCGGCGGCCCAGCCCCATTCGATGTCGGACGGAGTCCCGCCAAAATGCTGCTCGACGGTGAGCGCCGTGCGGGCCAGTTCCGTGAGCGCCGGCAGCGGCGGAGCCATGTCGCCGATGGGCTTCCGGTCCTTTCCGTCAGCGGCAGACTGCACCTGCGTCGGGTCCTGCCGATCGATCTGGAAGCGGGTCGGATGGACGTTCCCCGACACGAGCCCTTCCCCCAGCCCGGCCGCCGATTCCACGACCAGGTACGACGACGCCTGGTCGTGCGGATCGCGCGTGAAGACGACTCCGGCGAACTCGGCCGGGAACATCGCCTGCACGGTGACCGCCGTGCCCAGGCCGTCATCGATGCCGCGACGCTGGCGCCACGCCCGGGCCCGATCGCTGTTCCACGATTCAAACACGGCCGTCACGGCGTCGATCAACTGGCGCCAGGGTTTGACACCGGTCGTTGCCCGACTGTCGGCCTGGCCGCAGTTCAGCACGGTATCGAGCATGCCGGGCATGCTGACCGCGGCTCCGCTACGCACGGCGAGCAGCAACGGTTCCGGTCCGACGCCCAGCTTTCGCCCTGTCGACTTCTCAAGCCGCTGCAAATTCTGAGCGAGCTCTTCCTCCAGCCCCGGCGGCCAGCGGCCCTGCTCCAGGTAGGACCGCGAGGCGGCGGCGACAACGGTGAAGCCCGGCGGCGTGGAGAACCCGGCGGCCAGCAGTCGCTGGAGCCCGGCCCCTTTACCGCCCAGTTCGGCAACAGGGTCAAAGTCGTCGGGCAGAGGATCGGACAGAAAGAAGACCAGGCGGCGATCGCTCACGGCGCCGCATCCCACCGCACCAGCCCCCAGCCTTGCCGCGGCTGGTAGACAGCTCCGCGATGCAGCACCAGCGGACCGGCCGGCGGCCCCACCCAGGACGAATCGACCCACGGCGTCGGCTTGCCGGCCGCATCGCCAGTCGGCGTTTCCAGAGGCAGTCGCAGCAGCGATTCTTTCCCGGCGGCCAGCACCGCGTTGCGACCGGGCAAGGGCGTGCTCTTGGACAGGAAACCGGCGATGCGGCGGGTCGCTTTGCCGCTTTCCAGGTCGAGGAACAGCAGTTCGCCAGCGAGATTAATGCACAGCAGTTGCTCGCCCTGTCGGACCAGATCGCCCGATCCGCCGGTGGGGACGCTCCACTGCAGGGCCAGGTCGGCGTCGGTCAGCAACCGGGCTTCGACGGCGTTCTCGGTCGCCACGTACACCATCTCCTCAACCACTACCGGCGACGACACGGGCAGTGCATCCAGCGCGGTGGTCGCCAGCACGGCGCCCGTCACGCGGTCCAGGACTTTCAGCCCCGGCGGTTCCGTGATCGCGACGGCCAGCAGCGTCGGCATGACGGCGGGCGGATGCTCGACCAGGCCGACCGACTTCGTCCATCTTCGCCGGCCGCGTTCGGCCAGTTCGCGACAGGTCAAATAGCTGGGCGAATCCTGCACCAGGACCTCATCCGCCGTCACGCAGAACTGGCCGCTGGCGTAGGTCGCCACGACCGTCTTCCAGGCTTCCACGCCCGAGACGGCATCCACGGCGTGCAGGTAACGACGTCCGTCGCCCGGTTTCCCGTCGACGAGCAGGACCAGGTCGCCGCTGGCCGCCGGTGAAAGCCAGACTGGATTGGCGGTGGGGAATCGCCCGTCGGTTAGTTCGCCCCACTTGGCGTCCGGCGTTTCTTCGGTCAACTCCGCCAGCGGCAGACGAACCAGGCCAGGGGAGCGAGCATCAGCCGAGGCGATATAGAGATCATCATCGACAGCGACCGGCGGCGCGGCGACCAGCGTCGCCTGATCCTCTCCCATCGCGGTCGCCGGGTACTGCCAGGAAAAGGCGCCAAACTCTGACACCGGGCTGCCGGACGGATTGCCGCCGACGCCTGGCCCGGCCAGGTAGCCGGGCCACAGGCGAATCTGCTGGCCCGTCGGATCGGCCCTGCCAATCGAGAGCAGGCCGCCTTTTTCCACGCCGACCAGCACCTGACCCTGGCCGATCGTGGGCGATCCCATATACAGTCCAGGCGCCCCGACTTTTGCTTCCCAGGCCGGCAGCAGGGTGTCTCGATCCAGCGCGTACAAGGCGCCGGCGTTCGTCACCAGGTAGACGAACTCTTTGACGACCGCCGGCGAGGCGACGATCCGGCTGCGGGCGTTCCACTGCTTGACGACCCGTCCCTGCAGATCCAGGCAATAAAACTGCTCGTTCCGCGAGCCGAAATAAAGGCGATCATCCGCCACGGCCACGGCGCCCAGTACGGTCCGTTCGACGGGGAACTTCCAGTCGACCGGGTCGGCCGCATCGGGGTCGTTCATGCGGGCGAGGTCGATCCCCCAGACCGCCCCGCCGGGGGCGAGGCCGATCTCTTCGGCCAGCCGCACCATGTCGCCGTTCCCCATGCCGACGTAGAGCTTGCCGCCTGCAACTGCGGGCACGCCAAACACCGGATAGGGCGTTTTGATCCGGCGCAGCAGCTTGCCGGTAACCGCATCGACCGCGCAGATGCCATTGCCGTCGACGCCCAGGCCAAAGTACAGCACGCTCCGGCCGTCGAATTCAACAATCGCGGGGGAGCTTTCGACGTCAGGGAAGTCCTTGCCGGTCAGATGCCATAACACGCGGCCCGAGCCCTGGCCGTCGCCTTCAATGGCCAGGCAGTACAGGCCATCGTCCCCGGCGCCCACATAGACTCGGCCCTGATGCACCAAAGGGGTGCTTTCGACATGTCCCTGCGTGCGAAAGCTCCAGACCATGCCGCCTTCTTTACCTGCCCGCAGGTCGAGGCAGAACACCCGGGCGTCGGTGACGGTATGCATCCCTTCGCCGCACAGCAGATAGTCGCCGACAATCACGGGCGACGATACGGTCGCCCGAAACCCGGGCGGCGAAACCCGCCAGGCGGTCTGACCCGTATCCAGATCGACGGCGACGACTTCGCCACGGCCGTCGCTAGTCAGATCGGCGACGGCGGTCGTGATATAGGCCCGGTTGCCGGCGATTGCTGGCGAGCAGTATACGGCGTGGCCGCTACGGTTCCAGGACCAGTTTAATCCGCCGCGCGAAGGCGAAAGCGTGTCGGGCGTGGCTCCAGTGCGAGCCATATCGCCGCGCGTGGTTGGCCAGTCGCTGCCGGCCTGGGCGACCCGTTTGCCGTTCTGCGACAGCAGGGCCTGGGCCCCATACAGCAGTCCGACCATGGCCACGGCGAAGATCGTTAGCGGAACCTTCAGTCGCCACGCAACGCGGGCCGTCTGGGCAAGAAATCGGGGCCGAAAGCAGGCCAGGAGCGTGCTGAACAGGAGCAGTAACACGCCGGGAGCCAGGGCCAGCAACACCTGCAGAGGGCCGGCCACGATCGGCACTACCGCCAGGCAGCAGGAAAGCGAAAAAGCCGGCATGTGAAGGTCGTCTCCCGGGGCGTGCGCGCCGCCTCGTCGAACGTGGGTGGCTCACCTTCCTGGGACGCCCAAAGTGCGAAGAGAAGGCGACCCGGCAGGCGCCGCTGCGCTGCGGATCGCTGCCAGGCTTGCGTCATTGTAACGCAGGACGAAAGCAATTGCAGCGAAGGAGAACAACCGGCGACCGGCCCGCCCGGCCGCGTCGCCTTTTCACCCTGAGAGACGCAGGCCCCAGGACGAATTCGATTTACTCCACGCGTCCTACAGCCAGACGCCAATCGCAATGACGCCGGCTGTGACGCTGGCGATGGCCGTATAGCCGAGGATCGTCCAGCGACGATAAACGCGGTCGCGATGGATGGCTTCGGGCGTCCAGTTCAAGCGGTTCTGCAGTTCTTCCAGCTGCGGGAACAGGGCTGCGGCAAAGCCTTGCTCGCGGACGGCATCGAGTCCCGTCGCCGCCAGGTAGCAGCCGCTGAAATACCCCAATCGTCCGCTGTCGACGGTCAGGCCGCGTTGCAGGATCCGTTCCAGCCGAGGGCGTCGTTCACGCAGTTCGCACAAAAAGCGATACAGTTCCACGTTGCCGCGCACCTCGTAGTTGTCGCCGGCGGAGTCGACGCCGGTGCGGAACAGACGGTAGACCAGCGGCGGCGCCAGGCGATCGCAGATCCAGGCGGCTCCCTGCTCCAGCAGTCGCGGCAGATTGGGTGAGTCACAGGCCGCCAGTTTGGGGAATCGCAGGCCGAAGCGTCGCTGGCGTTGTTCTTCCGGAAAGCGTTCCAGCAGTTCGCGGCAGCCGCGGGCTTGCTGCAGGTCGCAGATCACAGCCGTAATGGGCGCCGTTACCTGGAGCACTTCGTTGACGGTCTGCAGGTCGCGTTGCAACAAGGCGCCGGCATGGTTGGCGTCGCTTTCATTGTCGGAGGCCGAGAACGGGAGCAGCAGCACGATGCCATTGAGCGGGCTGAACGGCCCGCGGGCTTCCATGATCAGCTCGCACAGGCGGCGCAGCTGCAGCAGACATTGTTCCACTTCAGCCGTCTGCAGCGGCGGGGCGGCGGGTGCGACGGCCGGCTGGAGTACTGCTTTGCGTCGGGCGGAAGGGCCGGTCGCCGGGCTGGCTTCGGCTTCGGCCAACTGGGCCAACTGTTGTTCCAGGACGTCCAGCGTGGCGGACCCGGGCGCTTTGCTGGAGGTTTTGAGCGCGGGGGCGACGGCCAGGGCCGTGCCGCCGGGGCTGGAGATCTGCTCCAGATCCAGGGCGCCCGATTCCACCGAGCCGAAATCGCCGTCGTCGGATCCATCGGACGCAGCCAGGGTGCGCTCAACGCCGCGGCGCGGAGCCCGCTGGCGTTCCAGGGCGGCGCACCACAGGCTGAGGGTGGAGATGTCTTCGCAGTTGACGTAGACCGCATCGCGGGCCGCACTCACTCGAAAGGGAACGCCCGCCTCTGACGGCGTGGGCGGTACGACCAGCGGCAGGTGGGCCGAATGGTACAGACGCTGCGACGTCTCTTGCGGTCGGCCAAACATCAGGTACAGCGGAGCCTGCTGGAGGTCCACGCCGGACCGTTCCAGCGATTCAACGGCTGCAGCCCAGACGCGATCAATTTCCGGAAACGGCGACGGGTCGCCGCTGGCGGAGGCCGTTTTCCACAATCGCCAGGCCCATAACGCCAGGCCGTAGATCATGGCGAAGAGCAGCGGCAGCCACACCTGGCGGAGCAGCGGCAAGGGAGTGCGCAGCACCTTCTCAAGTTCCAGGATGTAGTTCAAATAGCCCAGGCCGACCAGGATGGCCGCCACCAGGACGATATGGGCAACCCAGCGCAGCCATTTACCGGCGCCAGAGGCCCCGCGAAGTTTCGTCATTGGCAAGGCTGCCCATTGGAACATCCAAAGCAGCGCGGAGCCGATAGATCGCAGCAGGCCCATCGCCTGTTCTCCTTGAAAGTGATTTTGAAGAGTCGCCCGCAGCTGTGTGCGTTAGCCGGCGAATTTACGGACCAGGAAAAAGGCCGTCACCGGCGTGAGCAGCAGGACGGCAGCCCAGGCGGCGACCATCATTCGACGGAAACGGGCCCGTCCTCGCAAAGGCGGGGCCGTGCTTTTTTCGTCGAAGTCGCTTTCGTATCGCCAGTCCAACTCGGCCACCTTGCCCAGCTGCAGTTTGGCGGCGCCGGTCCAGGACTGCAGTTTGTGGGGGTGCTCACGAAACTCGCCGCGGAAGCCCAGCATGACGCACAAGTAGTACGCTTCAAACGCTTCTCCGCCGCCGCGGATCTGCGCCAGGCGAGCCTGTTCCCAGAACCTCCAGGCGCGGTCGTTGGTGCCGTACAGTTCAACTTCAAGCTTCCGCTCGTTCCAGGCTTTGCCCCAGTCGCTGTCGCTGCAGAAGACTTCATCCAGCCAGCAGACCAGCGCGTAACGCACACCGAAGAAGCGTTTTCCCTGGGCCGCATCCCATTCGGCCGCTTGCCCTTGTCGGGCAGCCGGACCACCGTCGCTGTCATCGAACATTAGCAGGTTCTTGATCACGGCCTGTTCTGTTTCCAGGTCAGGCGATTCGCCCTGACGCAGCCGTTCTTGCAGTCGCAAGCCGTAATCGACGACCTGATAGACGAGCGTCGCGGTTTTGGGGTGCATGAAATCGCTCGATCGCGGAAGGTAGGAAGGCGGCCAGTCGGCCAGGCGGGGTGGATCGCAGGCTACGCTCCCAGGTCGGAGCGTGTCGTATCACTGAATAAATAGGCCACAACCGGCGACAGTCAAAACAGGATGTCGCAAAAAAGAAACGGCCCGGCAGAAGCACCGGCAGAACCGGAGCCATCGCTACCAGCGCGCAAGCGAACCCCCGGACTCACCCCCCCAGGACCTGAAAAGAAAGAAGGCGCACCTTCGCAGAACGAAAGACGCCTCCAGGGAATGGGCCGCCGGTAACCGAGAAACACCAGGCCGGCGTTATTCGAGATGAGGCCAATCAGCCCACTTAGCTGCAGGCCTTTTCAAGCAGGCTCTTCAGGCTGGCCGGCATTGATGTGGCTTTCCGGGAGACTTCCTGCATCAGGGCTTTCTCGCAGGCGTCGTACTGGCCGTCGCCTTCGATCCGTTGGATCAGCCAGGCGGCTTCGTCGTCGTCGATGGCTCCGGGCGACTCGGCGTCGTTCAGCAGGTGGCTGGTGATCGCCTCGACAAACAGGGTTTGCCAGGAGGCAGCGTTCGCAGCGCCCGACACTGCGTCGTTGACGTTGAACAGAAAGTCGGCCTCGGCCCGATCGATCTGGCCGTCGTCGAACAGCACGCCCCGGATCCGGGCCACTTCGTCTGCATCGACCACGCCGTCGGCGACAATCTCTTTTTCCAGTTCGTTCAAACTCATGTTCAACTCCGATGGTTTCAACAGGCAGACAAGTGACAGAAAATGCTGCGGGCGCCTTCGCCAGGGCCGAGGCGCCGACGAACAACCCGATGCCGGGCCAGAGCCCAGGGCGGCGAGTGCTAATTGAACGCACCGCCCAGTCCGGACTTTTTCTGGCGTTTGGTCGACTTCGATCCGTCGGTCGATTCTGGCGGCGCTTCCGGTTCCGGCGGAGTCGGAGTGGCTGCTGGTTTCTTTGACGGCGGCGGCGGTACGACACTCGACGGAGCAGGCGGGACAACGCTGCTCGGTGGTTTGGACGGCGCCGGCGGCACGACGCTGCTCACGGGTTTCGAAGGGGCAGGCGGTACGACGCTGCTCGGTGGTTTCGTCGGAGCCGGCGGGACGATGCTACTCGCCGGTTTGGACGGAGCGGGCGGCACGACACTGCTCGGCGGTTTCGTCGGAGCGGGCGGGACGATGCTGCTGGCGGGTCGCGGCGGCGGGGGCGGAACGACGCTTGGCCGGGAACTGGCGGCCGGGTCGGCGGTTGCGGGTGGTTTGACGGGGGTGGAACCGAACAGGCTGGAGCCCATGCCGGGGCGGCGCCGCTGGGATCGCTCCCGGGTGGTGGAAGAAGGCGAAACGCTCTCCTCGCTGGCGGGCGGCTTGGTCGGCGCCGGTTCTGGTTCCGGGTCGAACGACAACGGCGGAAGCGTGGCCGGCGGCTTGGGGCGCGGCGTGGACTCCAGGCGATCCGGAACGGTGACTTGCGGAGTGGAGCCCGGTCGCGACGCCGGTTTCTGTTTCGCTGGAGGCGGCGGGATCGATGCGGCCGTCTTCGGCGGGGCGGCCGCCGGGGCCGGCCGGGCCGGCGGTGTCACTGCCGGCGCCTTGGCGGCTGGCGGAGCAACGGCGGGCGGAGCAACGGCTGGCGCCGGAGTGGAATCGTCGTCCCCGACGTAGAGCGTTTGCCAGTCTGCCGGCACGTAGACTTCCTGCCCGCTGCCGACTGTTTCAGCCCCGGTCGCATGGACGGGCGCGTTGGCGTTCACGTGAATGGTGCGGGTGAGGGAGGCGGTACGGATCGTGATCACGCCGCGGAGGATCGTCCCGGCCGACAGCGGATCAATCTCCAGCCGCAGCTTGACGGCGCCGCCCTGGGTGGAGCCCGGCTGTACGGTCAGGCCGGCGATCTCGCTTTCAAACTGGCAGGGCGAGGGGACGACCAGCTTGGCGGTAAAGTGGTGCGGATGCCCTGACTGCAGGCGACCCAGTCGCAGGGAACGCGGGTATCGCCATTCGCCTTCTTCTTTTTCGAGACCCAGGACATTGCCGCGGACGGCGACCTGGTGGAGGGCCAGCGCATGGCCGTGCTCCACCTGGAGGGCGCAGGCGGCGGAGCCATCCTGGTCCTCGGGGCCGGTGACTTCGATGTTGAGGGACTTCAGCACCACGCCGTCGGAAGCGATACAAAGCACGGGGCCTGTTTCCGACCACAGGGTGCAGGACTGGCCTTCAATGGTCAGCGGTTGACGGATCACGGCGGGGCCCTGAAACTCTTTCCGGGCGGGGGCAAGTTTCAGCACGCCGCCGGGGCCGACCTGGTCGATCAGTTGTTGAATGTCGTCGCTGCTCATGGATCCGTTCTGCTCCGCGGCCTGAAGTGCTGGCCGACCTATTTGGTAAACCGCACTTTGACCAGGCGGCCTCGATCTTCTTTGGTGAGGAGGATCTCGTCGTCTTCGCTCAACAACCGGTACTGGCTGCGGGGAACCGGCGTGCCCGACGGCGAGACGAGCGAGTCCAGGGCGACATTCCCCAGCAGCCATTTCCCCTCGTGAAAGCGCGTGGTGGCCAGCATGGTTTTGTCCGACGACTCGTTCAGCCGGCGGTTCTGATAGACGTGCCACTCATGCAAGGTGCGTTTGTCCCAGCATACCAGAAGCAGCGATTCCGATCGAAACTGGCCCGCCCGGGGCGCGTAATAAAAGTCCAACAGCGGCAAAGGGTGCTGCAGGGTCGTGCCGCACCAGGGACAGCGGGGCTTTTCTCCGTCGATATATACAAACCATTTTTCCGGGCAGCTGGAGTTGCTGCAGGGGATCGCCAGATCAAGCGTTTTCCCCAGGGCGTCTTCCCACTCAAACGCCGACGGCCGGGCGCTGGGGTTGTGCAGCCCGTCGACAAACGCTTTGAGAAACACCTTCTGCAGGTACGGTCCCAGGCGGTCCAGCGACTGTTCCATTTTGGGCCAGTCCTTGCCGCGGCTCCAGTGGTTTGATGTGTCCTGTGGGTTTTCGATGAAGACCGCTTTCTCGCCCATCGACAGGAAATCGTCTTCTTCGGACGAGGCCAAACTGTTGACCTTGGGGCCGCGCAACGGATGCCGCCGCAGCAGGTATTCGTAGATCAGCACCGACATGGCGTACAGGTCGGTCCGGGTCGAAGGCAGCACGCGCTGCTGGTCGCCCAGGTTCATCGTTTTGAGAACTTCGGGCGCGATATAACCGGGCGTGCCGAGCACGTCGGCGTTGTACTTGCCGGGAACGACCAGGCCGTCGCAGTCGATGACCGCACACCGGCGGCCGGGCGGATCAATCAGGATGTTATTTGACGACAGGTCCGAGTGGGCCAGCCCGGCGGCATGCATGCGACGCACTGCCTGGGCGATCAGCAGCGAGATCTGCAGGTAGTTGATCCAGTTCCCGCGCTGGTCGCTGTCGAGCATTTTCCGCAGCTTGGCGCTAGAGAACCATTGGCCTTTTTTCTCTTTCCCTTTGAAGCGGCCGGACTGGAAGAAAAAGTTGGCGGCGTACGCCGGGGCCAACACGCCCAGGCGGGGCTGGACGATGATGCCTGTGGGCCAGCAGAACAGGTCGCGGAAATAATCGCCTGTGCTGGCGTGGGTGGTGGGGTTATAGTCGCCCATGATCGCTTCCAGCCGCTGCATGCGGTTGGGATCGCGGGCGTCGGATTCTTCTTTGAAGAAGCAGACGACGGACTTTTTGTCGACGGTGAAGTAGACCCGTTTCATGCCGCCTTCACCGATCACGGTGGGCAGGTATTCGACGCGCTGGCCATTGGCAAGGATCGCGACTTCGGTTCTCACGCGGGGCTCCTGTGGAGCAGCACCAGGGTGCGGTCGTCGAACGAGCCGCGTTTTTCGTACTGCAGCCAGGCGACCAGATCGGCTCCCAGGTTGGCGGCCGAATGTTTCCCGGGGACAAGCAGGTCTGTAAGCACGCCGGGGACCGGTTCGCCCGAACTGGAGAGCATGCCTTCGACGGAGATCGGATCGCCGCAGAAGAGCTGGATCAGGCGCTTCTCTTCCGGGAAGAAGTCGTCGCTCACGCCGTCGGACATGACGGCGATGCACTGGATCCGGCTTTTCACGGTGAACTTGACGCGGCTGGAAAACTCGCGGTCGATGCCGGGCGTGGTGAGGAAGCGGGTTTCGCTGGAGTACTCGCCATGGTCGGCGTCGCCCAGCACGGTGCACTCCTGTTCGCCGGAATCTTTTTCAAACAGCACGCCGATCGCTCCGTCGCCGACCTGCAGGGCGGCGACAATCTCGTGCTTGCCCCAGGCTGTATGCACCATGACGAGCAGCGTGGCGTACATGTCGCGGACCTGCAGTCCGCGCTGGTTGACCTCGCGGAGGACGGCCTCCTGGGCGACGCGGCCGGCTTCGACCAGGAAGCTCCGCAAGCGGGTGAGATCGCTGTTCAGCTTTTCCATGTCGCCCGGCGGCGCGGACAGCGTGTAATTGGCGAGCGTACCCTGCAGGCTTTTGACGACTTTGGCGCAGGCGATCTGGGCGGCCACCCGCGACAGGGGCGACGAGCCGGCGCCGTCGGAAACCGCGGTCAGCGTCCAGTCCCCGCAGGTCGCCATGTCAAAGGCGTCATCGCGAAAAGTTCCCTTGTGGGCGTGCGATTTGCCGCGCACGCTGGCTCCAATTGCTTGCCAGTCATTCAGGCGTTCCACCCGGCTCGTTTCGTTCAGGACAAAATCCGGGTCGTCGGCCGGCGGCTCCAGGTTGTTCCATTGCGGTTTGACGGGCGTCACCGGCATGGTCGATTCCAGCGGCTCGGCTGGCGGTGGTTCCGGCGCCGCGGAAGCAGGTTTGGCGGTCGCAGGTTGGGCTGCAGCGGGCGGGGAAGAGTCGGGCTCTGGCGTGGTTGTGGCTGTCGGCGGCGGGGCCGCGGGAGTGGCCGCGGGGGGCGGGCTGGCTTTGGCTGGCGGCTTGTGCTCGTTGTAGATGTCGACCCAGCGCAGCTGAGCTTCTTTATAGTCGATCGCCCCGCTTTTGTAGGGCGTCAGGATGGCCGTCATTACATCGTCTGCGATTTCCCGGTTTTCAAAGTTGAACGCCCAGGTGCGCTGGAGATCGCTTAGCTTCAGTCCATCGACCAGGGCCTGCAGGGCGCGGGCTCGCGTGGAGGCGTCGGTCGTGTAGTCGGTCCGATCGACTCGGCGCGGTTGTTGGGGATCCATCGCAAAATCCTTGGGGGCAGTCCGCCCGTCGGTTGAAGGTTGCGGCCGTGGTTCGCCGCAACCGAGGGTGGCCCAGCGGGCTGGTCGCAGCTTTGATCGGGAAACAGGAAATGGCGGTTTACGGAATGACGCTGATCCCCTGGCCCGCAGGAAGATCGTTCAGGTAGTTCTCTTCCGCAGGGGGCTGTGTTCCTAACGCTTTGCTGGTCGTGGCGACGGCCTGGGTGACCCACTGCATGAAACTGATCAGCGTGCCGGGATGGGTGTCTTTGAGATGAATCACCGTATCGCTCAGCTGCTTCAAGGTGGCGTCCTGTACTTCGGGTCCGGCTCCGCAGACGATCAGCGAACCCAGGTCGGCCGCGCGGAACTGCCGCGCCGCTTCCTGCCAGGCGTCTGTTGGCTCGCCGTCGGTAAACAGGAACACCATCGGCCGCCAGTCCCCTTTTTGTTCCGGGGTCGTTTTCCGCACTTCCACGTCGATACATTCGCCCAGCACTTCGAGCGCTTCTCCCAGGGCCGTGGCGCCGCGGGGGTCCAGCTCGGGCGGCTGGAACTCGGTGACATCCATCAGCGGAACCCGTTGCTCGGCCACGCTGGAAAACGTGATGACACTGACCCAGACCGTTTCCATAGCCTGAGGATCATCGTTCAGAGCACTGACGAATGCCTGCAGGCCGGTTTTGATTGCTTCGATCGGTTCGCCGACCATTGAGCCCGAACAATCGAGCAGCAGATAGACGGGCAACCGCCGCATCACAGGCAGACCCACGGGGTTCATGCGTATTGCTCCTTCCTTTGGACTTGCCGGACGGGCGCCGTTCCGTGACAGTCGCCGCGGCCTTGCTGGGACGCGTTTCCGCCCCCGAAGATTGAGACCGGAGAAACGGCGTTACGGCACGATCACGATGCCTTCGTCGGCGGGCGGCGGCGGGATGTTGACGGGAGCCCCGCCCTGGGCCGATACGCTGGCGCTGGTGGTGGAGACCGAGGCCGAAACCCAGCGGAAGAAAGCCTGCAGCGTGCCAGGCGAGGTATCGCTGAGTTTGACGACGATTTCCGTAATGCGTTTGAGGGCCGTTTCGTCCGCGCCGGAGCCGGCGGCGCAGGCGATGATATTGCCGGGCCGCTTCCGTTTCAGGTCGTCGGCCGGAGCTTCCCAGTTATCGGTGGCGACGCCGTCGGTCATTAAAAACACGAGCGGTTTGAAATCGCCTTTTTGCTCGGCGCTCGTTTTGCGAACTTCCCGATCGATCGCGTCGAGCAGCAGTTTGATGGCCGCGCCCAGCGAGGTGGTGCCGCTGGCCTGCAGGGTGGGCTCCTGGAACATATCGATCGCCGTCAGCGGCACCACCTGTTTGGCTTCGCTGTCAAAGGTGATCACGCTCAGCCAGACGGTTTCCAGCGCCTGGGGATCGCTCTGCAGGTCGGAACGCAGTAGCGACAGCCCTTGCCTTACGGCCTCGATCGGCTCGCCAAACATGGAGCCGGAACAGTCCAGCAACAAGTAGACGGGCAAACGTCGCAAGCCCGGATTAATTTCTGTCATGCAAAGATTCCTTATGCCGGAAGAAAACGGGGCGCCTGGGAGCAGCCAACAGGGAGTTACGGGGATGGACGCCGCCTGAAGTTCGGCTGCCTGGAAATTTATTCTCCAGGCTTACGGCGCCAGGGGCCGCGAACTTTATTGACCCGCGCCAACGTGCAGCAGAGGGTTGAGTGTTTTGAGCGATCGGCAGCCGATCCGCATGATCTTGGGGCCGCATGGTGATTGCCATGAGAAACGCTTTCAAGCCTGGGGGTAATTCTATCACGATCGTCAGCCGGTTGTGGGCGCGGTAAACCGAACCGCCGCAGGCGAACGTGCGTCGTGACGGAAGGCATCCCGCCGTTGAAACGGGCAGGAACCGGAACGATCATCCTTCGGCGCCGCGGACATCAAAGCCGCCCTGGCTGGGGCCGGCGGTGCCGGAAATATTGCACTTGGGACAGGTGACCACGGCATTCGGATCCAGCGGGGCGCAGGACAACGCTCCGCAATAACACATGGCCGCGATCGGGTTGGCGCAGTAAGGGCAAGCCGGCACTCCCTGCAGCTGATCGGTGTTGACGCCAGGCGACGTTTCTTCGCCCGACCAGGTTTCCACCTGATCCAGTTTGTGGGCGGCGGCCGCGTTATAAAGGTGGCCGTATTCCTCGCGAATGAACCGCATCAGGTACGGCTGGCGGGTTTTCTCGCACCAGGAATACAAGAAAACCTGTCTCGGCCGCGGGTCACGATAGCCGCTGGATGGCGGGGCGATTTCGAGCGTGTCGCTGGGCATGTTGGGTAGCGACATGGGCTTCCCTTCGCCGCCGCGTTCCAGGGCGATGCTGGTGCTTTGCACGGAGGCAGTGAGCCAGACGAACGTCTTGCGCCAGCCTTCGGGCGTCATGTTTTTGAGGTTCAGCACAATGTCGGTAAAGCTGCGGAGCACATCGGAGTCGACATCGGGACCGCAGCCAATGGCGTAGATGTTGGCCAGTCGCGGGTTGGCCGCCCGCAACCGGGCGGCGGCGGCCTGGTACTCATCGGTGGGCTGACCGTCGGTAAACAGGAAGACGATCGGGCGATAGTCGCCCTTTTGGGTTGCGGACGTTTTCCGCACTTCCTTGCCGATGGAGTCGGTCAACAGCCGCAGGGCGGTGCCGAGCGCGGTGCCGGGCCGAATCGTCAAGCGGGGCGGCTGGAACTGCACCAGCTCTGTCAGCGGTGTTTCCTGTTTGGCGTAACGCGAGAACGTGATCACGCTGATCCAGGCCGTTTCCAAAGCGCTGGGGTCGCTTTTCAGTTCATCGACCATGGCGTGCATGCCGCGTTCGACCTGCTCAATGGCTTCGCCCGCCATCGACTCGGAACAGTCCAATAACAGATAGATAGGGAGTCTGCGAAAATGCATGGCGTATGCCTTGAGAAAAGCTTATCGAAAGGAAACATGCGGCCGATGGCGGATGTCGATGGAATGACGGACGAACATCGAGGGACGGTTGTCTTTTGCTCTGCAAAAGAAGGCGATCTTTCGCGGAGAGGCTGTGAATTTATTCCGAAATTCAAGGGATGTTAACTTAGGATGCTTCAAAAACGAGCCATTTTCATCTCAGAGGCGAGGTTTGAGATCAAAACAGGGTCGTTTTTGAGTGCCATTTGCTAGAAGAACCCCTCCTCTGGTTAATAAATTCACAGCCTCGGAGCGAAAGTCGACATTCCGGCGTCGACTCTTCCACAGAACGACAACGCACCGCATTGACCCTGAATTACGGGTTACGATTTGGGGAATTCAACCGACTGTTTAATGCGCTGGCCGCCGGCTTCCAGTTCAAAGAACGTGGAGTTGGCGGGCATGGTGAAACTGACTTTGGCCGGCAGGCCGTCGGAGTACGATTTGACTTCCGTGCCGAAGCTGTCGAAGATCCTCCCTGTTGGCGCTACTATCTGGTTCTCGCTGACCAGTTCGGCGAAGATCTCGGTCATGAACCGCATTTCTTTGGCGATCTTGTGGTCCCAGACATCGACATCGACGCCCGAGTCCAGGTCGTCGAGTTCTTCCATCTGTTCGACATTCACGGCGTCGCCGATGCCGATCAGCACGCACTTCATTTTGTTGCGTTCGCCGGCGGCGATCTTGCGGCAGATTCTGGTCGTTTCCTGTTTCACTTCCTCTAGATCGTGCAGTTCGCCATCGGTAATGAAGATGTACATTCCCATTTTGGCGTCGCGGAAGCGTTCTTCGAAGTAACGCACGGCCGGCGCCAGGTAAGTACCCTGCCCCATGGCGACGCGCTGCGGTCCCTGGAAGACGGCCGTCTCACAGGCTTCGGCGGTCAGGTCGCCAATTTCTTCCAGCTGGCGACCGTCGCCGCAGGCCCAGTAGATACACGTCGTGCCGCCGTCGGCGTCGAGTTCCGAGGCCAGGTAGGCGGTGACCCGGCGGATGATTGGCTCGACCACATTCCTGGACCAGTTGAAATGGCCGCGCTGCACCAGATCGCTTTTCCCCTCGTCGGTAAAAACGGGATAGTTCTTCCCCTGGTACTGGACGATCTCCATCCAGCCCTTTTTCTGGTGTTCGTTCAGCAGCGGCTCGGGCGGCCAGCCCTTGGGGCCTTCATCCAGCCCGCGGCCGAACACATGCGACATCGACGCGCTGGCATCGATGGCCATGCCGGTTTGCCAGCCTTCGGCGTCGGAGCCGGTGGGCTCCATCAGAATGGTGAACTCCACCTGGGCGAGTTCCTTGCCGGCGCACACGTTCACTTCGCCAAATTCTTTGGCGACCATGCTGCTGGGCAGCTGGCGGCTTTTGGGCTCTGCCGAAGCGCCGCCTCCGAAGAGTCGATCAAAAATCCCCATGGTTGCCCCTGTCAGGTAAAGGATTCCGGAACGGTCCTCCCTGCCGCATGCGAGCTGGGCTCGCCCCGCCGACTGTCGACGTGCGACAGCAGCAGGCAACTCCGCGGCGCCTGAGCCGCAGAACGTGCGATCAAACAACAACCGTCTGTTTGATCCGCTGTCCGCCCACTTCGAGTTCAAAAAAGTCGCTGTCCGCCGGCATGCTGAACGAGCCCTGTGCAGGCAGCCCGTCAGAGAAGCGTTTGACTTCGGCGCCGGTGGAATCGTAAACCGTCGCCGTGGGCGCGACGATCCGGTTTTCGCCCACCAGTTCCACGATGATCTCGCTCAGTGCACGAAGTTCCACGGCGATCTTGTGGTCCCACAGGTCGACATCGACGCCCGTATCCAGGTCGTCAAGCTCCGTCATCTGGTCTTCATCGATATCGTCGCCGACGCCGATCAGCACCAGTTTGACAAAGTTCCGGGTTTTGGCGTCGATCTGCTGGGCGAGCTCGGTGGTGTATTTTTTCACTTCGTCGAGATCGTCGAGCCGGCCGTCGGTAATAAACACGTACATGCCGCGTTCGGCGTCGTCGAAGCGTTCCAGAAAGTACTTCATTGCCGGGACCAGTCGGGTGCCGTTGCCGAACTTTTGTGTTTCCGGCCCTTTGAGCGCGAGCGTCTCGCATTGCTCGGAGGTGAAGTCGCCCAGCACTTCGAAACCGCTGCCGTCGCCGCAGGCCCAGTAGACAACCGTCGTGCCGCCGTCTGCGTCCAGTTCGGAAGCCAGATAGCCGATGAACTTGCGGGCCCAGGGCTCCACAATGTTGTCGGACATTTTCAGATAGCCGCGCTGCATGGCGTCTTTATAGGCGACCGGCAGTGCGACTTGCACGTTGCGGCCGTCCTCGCTGCGGCTGACGATCCAGCCCTTCTGGACGTACTCTTTGGCTGCGTCGTCGGGGATCTTGCCAATCAGCGCGCGGCCGTACCAGTTCTTCATCGAAGCGCTGGCGTCGAGAGCGACGCCCGTTTGCCAGCCTTCGGCCATGGCGCCTTCGAGTTCCTGGATCCACACGGTGAAATCCACATGGCAGCGGTCGCCTTCGCGATGGACGTAGACCTTGCCGAACTCTTTCGCCACCAGGTTGCTGGGCAACTGGTTGGCCTGGGTGCGGGCCGCCTGCCCTTCAGAATCTGCCATAGCTCCCCCTGGTCGACATTGAGGAAAATTTGCGACGGGTCGAACATCCCGGCCGGTCAACTACCGGCCAGGAATCAATCACGGGCGAACGGGCGGCGGCTGGCTAGTTGCCGGCCACGGCTTCGCTGATATCCTGCTCGACTTCGCCTTTGGGCGTAGTGACTTTAAAGCCGCTGGAGCCGGACGGCAGTTTGAAGCGGAACTTGCCGGGGAGCCCGTCGCTGAAACTGGCGACTTCGTTCCCCTGGCTGTCGAGGATACGGCCGCTGTCGGCGACAATCGTTTCCTCGCTCATCAGTTCGCCAAAAACTACGCCCAGAATGTCTTCCTCGTCTTGCATGTCGGCAGCGACGCCGGAGGACCACAGATCGATATCGCTTTCCAGGGACGAGCCTTCGAACATATCGTCGAAGCGTTCGAGCTGGCCCACATCGACTTCTTCGCCGACGCCGATCAGAACCAGTTTGAGCGAGTCCTTCCGGCGCTGCCCGGCGTTGACCTGCTGCAGCAAACCTTCGCCCAGTTGCATGCAATAATCGATGCAGTCCTGTTCGTCTTCGATGATGCCGTCGGTGATGATCACGCCCATGACCCAGTCGGCTTGCGCGTAGTCGTTATCGACGATCGACTTGATGACGGGCATCAGCCGGGTGCCCTTGCCCCAGTTCTTTTTTGGCCCGCTGATTTTGGCTTGCTGGCAACCGACGCTGTCGAACTCGCCGATGGCTTCGGTATCGTTTCCCAGTCCCATCGCCCAGTACAGCATAGAAACCTTGCCGTCTTTGGTGGTGTCGGCCAGGATCTCGCCAATTTTGCGGGCGACGGCTTGCACGTAGTTGGGGCTGCCGCCGCCGAACGGGCCGCTGTCGCCGTAGGCCGCCTTGATCGAGCGGGAGGCGTCCAGGGCAAGCACGGCCCGGGAGCTGCCTTCGCCCGCCAGCAGATCGGGATCGGGCATAAAGCAGGCTTCCACATCAATCGTGCCGTCCGCTTGCGGAAACACATTGACCGTGGAAAGCGGTTTGTTCGGCGATCGAACCTTCGGCATAAGAGCCCCCTGTTTCAAGAACCAAGGAGTTGATGAT
This sequence comes from Lignipirellula cremea, assembly GCF_007751035.1. Classification (NCBI taxonomy): domain Bacteria; kingdom Pseudomonadati; phylum Planctomycetota; class Planctomycetia; order Pirellulales; family Pirellulaceae; genus Lignipirellula; species Lignipirellula cremea. The sequence goes on from NZ_CP036433.1 coordinate 2,177,037, forward strand.
TGCTACCCATGATTTTGGGTAGCCTACCTGCGCCGAAATGCCGCGGCAACCCCCAGGACGAATGGGTTTAATTTGGAAATGACTGTTTCCTGGCGAAGCGTTTTCAAGGCGCCCGCGACAGGGACAGAAGGTTGCGAGAACGGGAGCGACGCAATAAAAACAGCCGGCTGTTCGGCGACACTACGTTGGGCAGAAACGCAGGTCGAAAGAAGGAACAGCCGACCGTCATTACGCTACCAAATGTCCAACAGGTTGTCGAGAAAATCCGCAGACATTTCGAAGGGGTTGAATCCAGCCCTTGTTTTTCCGTCCGTCTGGCGACTATTTACGCCCAGTCGCGCGCCGCGCGGTAGCGCAGGCGATTGGCTTCGTCGTCGTTAACAAAGGTCTCTGTCTGGGGATCGATCGTGAGCTTCCGCTGCAGGATCCAGGACAACGCAGCAGCATGGCAGGCAATGTGCGAACGTCGCATGACGGTTGGATTGCAAACCGCCTGCTGGCGGCTTTTGACGCAGTCAAAAAAGTTCCGCGCGTGCGCGGAGACATCGAGACCGCGGACCCGCTGGGTCTGCTCCAACTCTTTCGCCAGGGCGGGCGAGCTGGCGACGATCTCACCTTCGTCGCCCGTTTCTACGGAGCCTTCCTCGCCGACGAAACGAACCGGGCAGGTGCCCAGGCGGGTGATCCATCGCGGCCCGCGATTGCCGAACGGATCGGGCAGGAAGTCGATCAGCAGCTTCACGCCGTTCTGGTAGGTGCAGATGATGTTCTGATCGGTCGGTTCATAAACCAGGGGCATGGTGTCGTCGGCCTGGTTGGCCCACTGGCACAGGTCGACCGTATGGGCGCCCCAGTCCAGCAGACGAGCGCCGCTGTCAAAGTCGGCCTGGCCCCGCCAGCCGCCTGATACGTACTTCTTGTTATAAGGACGCCACGGCGCCGGACCGAGCCACATGTTCCAGTCGCAGTCCTGCTTCGCTGGCGTGGGTTCGCCGGGCAGCCATTCGTTCTGGAGCGACGGGATATAAACGGTCGCATGCAGTGTCTGCAGTTTCCCAAGCCGGCCAGTCTGGGCCAGCTCGACGACTTTTTGAAAGTTGGGCACGCTGCGACGCTGAGTGCCGGCCTGGAAAATGCGTTCTGTCTGTTCAAAGGTGCGGGAGATGTTCTGGCAATCGCCGATCGTAATGCCGCAGGGTTTTTCGCTGTACACATCTTTGCCGGCTTCGGCTGCCAGGATCGACGCGGCTGCATGCCAGCGATCGCCCGTCGCGACCAGCACGGCGTCGATGTCGTCGCGGTCGAGCATCTGGCGGAAGTCGCTGTACAGCTTGCAATCGCGGTTCCCGTACGCCGTGTCGACCAGATCCTTGCCAGCGGCCCGGCGGGACTGCTGCACCTCGGCAATCGCGACGCATTGGACGTCTTTCAGCTGCAGGATCGACTTCATATCGTAGGTGCAGCGGGGGCCGATCCCGATCACGCCCAGCGTAATACGGTCCGACGCCGCGACCTGCTGTTCCGCAGCCTGGACACGGGGCGAAGCAAAGTACGGGACCGCCATCGCGGCGGTGGCGGCCGCGGTTGTGGAAAGGAAGTCGCGGCGACTGGGGCTTTGGGTCATCGGTTCTGTCCTGCTGGAGAGTAGGGGGAGAGTCGGGGGTTGCGGGGGCCGACGTTCGCTTTGCCGCCAGGTCAAGGCGGCGGGGCGTCGGTGGGTCGCGGGATCTAGTATAATCGGTTCAGCGGCCGGATTGGCGAAGCGCCCCCGATACCCGAGTTACGGCGTCCCGCTGTGGCCGGATCGGATCGCGGCGCCTTTGCCGTGGCGACAACTGTTTCCTTTCTCTTCTCTGAACTGTTCCCTTTCTCTTCTTTGAAAAGAGTGAACCATGAAACGCACCTGGATCGTTCTCGCCGTTGGCGGCCTGTTGGGGGCGGCCTTTCATTCCGGGCAGGCAGAAGAGCAGCAGCCCGCTGTCGAGAAACAGCCGCCGATGGCAGGCACGTTGATTCTGGAAGACGACTTCGACCGGGACGAATCGACGCCCGGCAAGGAAGAGATCGGCAACGGCTGGCGGAGCAACAGCGCCTGGCGGGCCAACGGCAAGCAGCAGGTCGACCTGATCGACGGCGCCATGTATGCCGTTCGGCACGCGGAGGCCGATCACGGCGTCGCCATATTTCACGATGCGGGCCTGCAGAACGGCTCCGTGCAGATGAAGTTCAAGCTCGGGAAAGGCGACAGCCTGGGGCTGGACTTTGTCGATCGTGAACTGGAGACGGTTCATGCGGGACACCTGTGCATGGCCCGCGTATCGTTGACCCGGTTGTCGCTGATCGATTCCAAAACGGGCCACATGGATCTCAAGATTCGCGAACGTCGTCTGGCCGGCGACAAATCGCCCGAGCTGGGCAAACTGCTGCAGACCAAGTCGGCCCAGTTTCCGCTCGAACTGAAAGCCGACCAGTGGTACACGCTGCAGGTCGATATCGCAGGGGACACCATGCGCGCCAGCATCGACGGTAAAGAGATTGGCGCGTTCCAGTCCGAGGGGATTGGCCATCCGACCAAACGCTGGATCACGCTCGCCGTGAACAAGACCGCCTGGGTCGACGACGTGAAAATCTGGAAACGAGATTAACCCAAGTCGTGATTCTGGTCGCCCCGGAAGGGCCGCGTTCCCGCAAGGGCGGGCGGCGCGCCGGGCAATGTCGAACCGCTACCGCACATCCTGGACCCGCACCCTGCCAGAGTTTCCAAGGCGCCCCGTATGAAGATCTCCACAACCTTGCCATTCGTCCTGCTCGGCCTGTTTGGGGTTTCCACTCTCCATGGGGCCGATGAACCGGAAGTGAAATTGACGCCTGGCGAAACGGCGATCCGAAAGCATCTTTCTGACGACGATTACCGCATCACGACCATACGCCTTTGGCCGAATGAAGCACCCGACGAACCCCGACCGATCGGAGAGGAAACGGTCGTCAAAGGGGAACGCGGCGATCGGATCGAAAGAGTGACGCAGCCTTCGATGACCATCGCGCGGCCGACGAACGCGCCCACGCCCACGCCGGCGGTGATCGTCTGCCCAGGCGGCGGTTATGGCTCCCTCGGGATTGAAACCGGGGGCGTCGATGTCGTCCAATGGCTCAAGGAGGCAGGCGTCGCCGGGGTCTATCTGAAGTATCGTGTTCCCAAACGCCATCAGGGCTACGCGATGCATCACCATGCACTTCAGGACATTCAGCGGGCCGTTTGCCTGTTGCGAAGCCGCGCCCAGGAACTGCAGATCGATCCCGATCGCATCGGAGTCATCGGCTTTTCGGCAGGCGGCAACCTTGCCGCGATGCTGTCGGGCAATCATGGCACGATGGACCGACTCTATGAAAGGATCGACAAAGCGGATGAGGCCAGTTGTCGTCCCAATTTTGTGGCGATGGTGGCTCCGGCCTACCTGACGGACCCGATCCTCTCCGATAACCTCGTCCCGGAATTGAAACTGGATACTGCCGATCGAAACCAGACGCCGCCGACCTTTATTGCTTCGGCCACAACAGACAAATTCACGGTCGGCTCTTGTCACTATTTGCTGGCACTGCGGGATAAACGCGTCTCCGTCGAACTTCATCTCTACGAACGCGGCGGACATGCCGAGGGCATACATGACGGGCCCGACAATCAATGGCCTGTCATGTTCAAGGACTGGATGCTCCGCAAAGGTCTACTTGGGGAATCGCACGCCGAGAAGTAAGGCTGTGGAAACGATTGGCGTAGCGTCGCGTCCTCAGAAGGCCTGCGGGGGCGACGACTGGTCCGGGCAGGTTAACGATCCCCCAGCGGGAAGTTCTCCAGGGTTCTCTGGGAGTAGGGAAAAACTGAAATTGCAGGAAATCGAGGGTTTTGCTATCTATCGGCGAGTTCCCTTTGAGCCCGCCAGTTCTGGCCGCCGTTTCGCCGGCGCGGAACGCGCGTGCGCCGGCCTGCTTGTCAAACACCCTCGAAGAACGGCCAGCCGCGACGCCTTGGGCAACCGCATGGCGCCAACAAGGCAGACGTTCGATGGCTACCACTCGCTCCTTCGCTTCGACCTCCCACAGATCGCTGCGGCTTGATCTGGCCGGAAAAATCTCGCAAGGGATCGACTTCCTGCTGGCAGGGGTGTTTTTCGTCGTGCCGCTGTTCATGGGCGGCGTCCATCCGTTTGGTCGTTTGCTGTACATCTCGCTGGTTGGTCTGCTCGCGATAGGGTGGTGCCTGAAGCAGGCGTTTTCTTCGCAAGGGACGTATCGCCCTTCCGGTGTGGAGTGGCTGTTGCTGGGCGGGTTTCTGGCGACGGCGATACAGATTGCTCCGCTGCCGGGTAACCTGCTGCAGAGCGTGTCTCCCGCGCTCGCGGAAATGCTGCCTGCCTGGTCGAATGCCGATAGCTCCGGCGGCTCGCTGGGATGCTGGCAGACGCTTTCTTTCACCCCCTACCAGAGTCGTCTGGGGATTGCCGTTTATTTGTCGCACGCTTTGCTGTTTATCGTGCTGATGCAGCGTTTAGCCTCGCTGGAAGATATCCAGCGGTTGCTGCGCGTGATCGCCTGCGCTACGGTGGGCATGGCGACGCTCGGCGTGCTGCAGGTATTCGCCGGGAACGGCCGGTATCTGTGGGTCTATGATTATCCTTTTAACGACACCACTCGCGATGCGGTGGGAACGTTTGGCAACGGCAATCATTTCTGCCATTTTCTGGCGTTAGGAATCGGCCCGCTGCTGTGGACCCTGTTTGCCTCGCTCAAGACCGAAGACGCGGGCTCCTCGCAATCTGGCAGGTCCAAATCCGGATCGTCGGGCAGGTCGCGTTTCGGGCCGTCGCCGCAGCGACCCTTTCGCTGGGAAATGCTGGTCGTGATGGCGGGCCTGGCGATCACGGCCCTGGCCGGCGTGCTGTCGTATTCGCGCGGCGGGGCGTTTGTGATGGTCATCGCCGGGGCGATCACCATGATTATTTACTCCTTGAAAAAAGTCATCCAGCTGAACGCGTTTTACGTGATTGTCGCCGCCGGTCTGCTCGTTGCCTGCGCCGCCTGGGCGCTGGAAGACTCCCGTTGGCTTAGCGAAGTCGACAGGCTGGCGACAGCTGAACTGGACAGCATCGACTCCAATGCAATCCGTCGCCGGTTATGGGCGGCCGATCTGGAACTGGCGGCGAAATTTCCCCTGCTGGGAACCGGCGCCGGCAGCCACGCCGACGCTGCTCCGGTAACGTTCCAGCGCGCCCTCAATTCAGACGCCACCCACGCCGAGAACGGCTATGTTCATCTGGTGATGGAGAATGGCGGCCTGGCTCTGGGACTGGCGCTGGTTGGCATTGGCTACCTGTTTGTTTGGATGTTCCGAGTGCTGCGATCCAGCGACCTGGGAATGGTGGCCTGTGGAGCGGGATTGATTGCCGCTCTCTGTGTTTCCCTCACGCAATCGCTGTGGGACTTTATCTGGTATTCGCCGGCTTGCCTGGCATCGACGCTGGCGATGGCGGCCTGCCTGTGCCGACTGGCCCAGCTGCAGAAAGCCAGTCTGAAGTCGGGAAGCCAGCGAACGAAGAGCTCGCTGGCGGTGGGCCGCCTGGCCTGGGGATCCGCGGCGATCTGCCTGTGCGGACTGCTGGCGATGAGCCTTGCCATCTGGACGCCAGTCGCCAGGGCGGCTGGCGACTGGGACAACTACTTGCGCGTGAGCACGCGTTCGACCGAATCCGATATCAAGTTCCATTCCGAAGTGCTGGGGCTACGCCAGGTGGTGCGCCAGAATCCGCACAACGGACGGGCGCATCTTTATTTATCCCACCGGTATCTGGCGCTGTTCGACCAGCGTCAGGAGAGAAGCGCCATGGGGATGCGGCTGCATCCGATCCGCCAGGCTGCCAACGCCTCGGGCTTCGCATCCCCGGCCGAAGTCCGCCAATGGGTGCAGGCCGCGACCGGGGAAAACTTCCGACTGCTGCTGCTGGCTCGCAAGCATGCGCAGCGTGCGTTGCATTTGTGCCCTTTGCTGGGAGAAGCCTACGTCACGCTGGCCTTGACCGACTTTCTTGAGGGATCGCAAACGGGCCGCGTGGCGGAGCTGTTGGAACAAGCGCACCGCGTGCGACCTTTTTCTGGGAAGATCCTGCTGGCTGCGGGAATCGAGGAAAACGATCAGGGCCGAAGCGACCAGGCCCTGGAGCTTTGGAAACAGGCTTACCAGATCGACCCCAGCGTACGCCAGGAAATGATCGATGCTTTGACTCCCTTTATGTCGCCGGAATTTTTCTTCACGGAATTCCAGTGCCAGGGAACCGACGCACTGCACTTAATGAGGACGTACCATAAGACCGGCCGCCCAGAGGAAGCCCGGGCGACCGCGAGCGTGGCGGTGGGCATGTTCGAGGAAACCGCATCCGCCGCTGGCTCCCCCACCCTGTCGGGCATCTGGTGGAATCGGGCGTCCAACATGCACGAATTCCTGAAGCACTATGAAGATGCAGTGCGGTGCAGTCAGCAAGCCGTGAAAGCGATGCCCAATGTCCTTCCCTACCGGCAGCGGCTGATCTCGAACCTGCTGCTAAGCGAAAATTTTGAAGAAGCCGAAAGGCAGCTCAAATGGGCCCGTTCGCGGGAGCCGCAGAACAAAGTCTTTGAGGACCTGATGGTGCGGGCCCGTCGCGGCATGCTCGAAAACCAGGGCGCCGCCAGCGCTTCGAATCCGCAGCCCGACATTCGCTAGCCGGCCGCGAGTTCTCTTCTGCTGCGTCGCACAACGCCGCCGGAAAAAGCGTCTGCTGATTGCGTTGCCTCGCTTGTGCACGTGCGGCCTGGGGCGGTTCCCGGCCGGTTCTCGCGCTCGGATCAGCGTATTTTTGACGCGCCTCGCCCCGCAGGACTGGATCTTTCGTTCCGGTTCGCTGAAGGATATTCGGTTCCACCAGAGGTTGCTTGTGGGCGGTGCGGGCGGTCCCTATAATTCACCCCAAACTGGGCAACAAGGCACCGATCTCCGTGGGGACCAGGCTAATGGCTTCGGGCGAGACTGCAGAAAACAACGAGGATGGCGGCGACTGGATCGGCCTGTTTGTGGCGGTGGCCGCAATCGCGATTCTGGTCGGCTTGTACTTCCTCCCCTGGCATCTTCCCTTCCTGTTGATGTCGGTGGTGGTGATTTCGATCGTGATCTGGCAGGCGTGCGATCCGTTCGCCGACGCCGCCCAGTGGATCGGTACAACCCTTGGCGTGCCAGGTTCCGTCCGCGGGGCGACGCTCGATGCGGTTGCCAGCAGTCTGCCGGAACTGTTCAGCGGTATCTTTTTTGTGGTGCTGGCCATTTCGGAGGCTTCCACCAGCGGCGATGCGGCCGCCCAGAGCCTGGCCCGGCAAGCGGCCGGTTCGGAAGGGTTTGGATCGACCATCGCCACCTGCGCCGGCAGCGCGGTTTACAACATGATTCTGATTCCGGCCATCGTCACCATGACGATTGCTTTCTATCGCCGCAGCCGCCCTACGATTGACGTAGAAGATGAAGTGCTGGCCCGCGACGGCGTCTGGTTCCTTATCTGCGAACTGGCCCTGCTGGTCTTCCTGTTCCAGAACGTGATGTACTGGTGGATGGGGCTGGTGCTGATCGGCATGTATATCGTGTATATCTGCCAGCTCTATCGCGACACGCGTGTTTTCCAGAAAAGGATGCACGCACTCAAGATGTACTTCGAAGAGCATGGCGCCGACGCGACCACCTCCGAGGTGGTTTCCGGTCTGGCCGCGCAGAACATCAAAGTGCATCACCTGCTGGTCGACAACTCCCGGGCCGAGTTCCGTGCGGGAGACCTGCAGGAAGAAGAGGAAGAAGAAGACGCGCCCGATGGCGCCGGCGTGTTCTTTGGTTTCCTGGAAATTCCGCTCAACCATGTGACCGCCTGGGCCATTATTCTCTGCAGCACAGCGCTGGCGGCTGGGGCCTGTTACTTCCTGGTCGAGGCCACCCGGGGCACGGCGACAGAGCTGGGGATTCCCACGTTCTTTGTGGCGGTAATCCTGGCGGCGGCCGCTTCGAGCGTGCCGGATACCTTCCTGTCGGTTGGCTCCGCCATGCGGGGCGATGACTCGGGCGCCGTGTCGAATGCCTTTGGCTCGAACATTTTTGATATCTGCATCTGCCTATCGGTGCCCCTGCTGGTGAACTCGTATCTGGTCGGCTGGGGGCCGGTCTCCCTGACCCAGGACGGCGAGCCGATCGCGGGGCTGGTGGGCTTACGAATCAGCCTGTTCGTGCTGACGGGGATTACGCTGGGAATTATGTGGCACAACCGGCAGCTCACGTTCCGCAAATCGCTGATCCTGTGCGGCCTGTACGCGCTGTTCATTGCGTACGCCGTGCTGGGTTCTCTGGGCCTGCTGGAACAGCTGGGCATGTAGCTGCAAGTTCGCCCCCCTCGCCGGGAGACGCCATGTCGCAATGGAGCATGCCGATCAGGGCAGGCTGGAAGCTGCGCGTGGTTACGGGCGCCTCGAAGGGGAAAGAGTACGACCTGAAAACGGGCCGCTACCTGCTCGGCAGCAGCCCCCAGTCGACCATTTGCATCCCCGATCCCAGCATCGCCAGCCAGCATGTGGAACTGGACGTGCAGGCCGACCATGTGCAGGTTGTCGATCGCTCGGGCGCATTCCAGGCAGTGCTCGTCAACGGACGGCCCCAGTCGCACTACCGGGCTGCTCCTGGCGATGAGGTCCGCATCGGCGTGTTCGCTTTTCAGTTGATCAACGCCGGCGTGGTCGCCGCCCAGCCGCCGACGGCGGCGCCGGACTGGTTCGAGGGGCATGTCGACAATTGGTCGGGGCGACTGCGGCAACTTGCGCCGCACTGGCAGGTGGCGCTGGTCACCGGCACGCTGGCCTCGCTGCTGCTGCTGATGATGGTGTTGACGTCGAACACCAAACTGGCGCCGATCAGCGTCCTGGCGGCCAGTCTGGTCGCGCCCGCCACGCTGTTGACCTGGCTGATTGACAAGTACGACAAGACGGGCATCTCCCTGCGCACCCTGGCGATCACCTTTCTGCTGGGCGGGGCGATCGGCTTTGTGGCGACGCTCGTCTCTGCCATGTTTATCGGCTTGCTGTTGGGCGGACTGCTGCTGGCGCCCGTTTTTGCGGGCGTCTTTGAAGAGCCGGCCAAACTGCTGGCGACAGCCTGGCGGTGGCGGCATCCGGCTTATGACCGGCCGATGGACGGGCTTATTCTGGGAGCGGCCAGCGGCTTTGGCTTTGCCGTGTTTGAAACGGCTGGCTACTTCCTGGAAACGATGCTGGAAGACGGCGTTGGCGTCGGCATCTGGGTGGTGGTAATCCGCAGCTTGTGCTCCCCGTTCGGCCATGGCTTGTGGACGGCGATTGTGTGCGCCGCCTTCTGGCAGTCGGGCCGCAAACTGAAAACGGCCGTGAAAGATCGCCGGTTCCAGATCGCCTTTGGGACGGCCGTCGGACTGCATGCCCTGTGGAACCTGGGCGCCAGCATTGGCTTCCTGGGGCTGGGCCTGCCGTTCTGCATCGGGTCCGCTTACCTGAGTTATCAGCAGTTTTTCAAGCGGTTGAACAATAACGGCTATATGTAGTCCGTCGGCTGGATTTCTTCCCCGATGCGGGCCGTGCTCTGCCCGGCAAAGTCGAGCGGGAGACAAATTGGGTCAGCGATGCGGGCCGGGAATGGCTTTCCCCTGCAGGCCGGGTTAGACTCGAAAGGAATTCTCCGCTTCCTGCCGGCCGCCGCATACCGAAACAGCTTGCCTGGTCGCTGGCCGCTTCCTACCTTTGCAGGCCCTCGCCTTCTCATGCTCTTCGCACTGCTCCCACGCCGCGATATTGCCGTTTCCCTGCCGCTTTTCGTCCTGCTGCTGGCGCTCACGATCGCGGGCCGAGCGTCCGGGGCCGAGCTGGATTTTGCGCATCAGGTGGCTCCCATCCTGAAGCAGCACTGCGCCGCCTGTCATGCTGGGAAAGAAGCCAAAGGCGGCTTCTCGATCAATACCCGCGACGGGTTCCTCGACGACGATCGCGCCACGCCCGGCAAGCCGGACGAATCGCTGTTTTTGGATCTGGTCTCCTCGACCGATGAAGATATTCAAATGCCGCCGGCCGACAAGCCGCGAGTCAGCCCCGCGCAAATCGCACTGTTACGACGCTGGGTCGCCGAAGGGATGCACTGGGAGCCGGGCTTCTCGTTCGCTCCCCAGACGTACGAGCCGCCCCTGCGTCCCCGCACGCCTGAACTTCCGCCCGTCGTCGACGGCCGCACCAACCCGATTGATCGTATCGTCGACGCCAACTGGGAGAAGCAGCAGATTCCGCGGCCCCAGCCGCTGGGCGACGACGCCTTCCTGCGGCGGGCGTATCTGGATCTTATCGGATTGCCGCCGACGCCGGAGGAGATCGCCGCCTTTCAGGCCGACGCCGCCGTCGACAAACGGGCTCGCCTTGTCCGCCGGCTGCTGGACGATGAAGTTCGCTACACCGAGCACTGGCTGACCTTCTGGAACGACCTGCTGCGCAACGACTACGCCGGGACCGGCTTTATCACCGGCGGTCGCAGCCAGATCAGCAACTGGCTGTACCAGGCGTTGATCGCCAACAAGCCGTATGATGAGCTGGCCCGCGAGCTGATCGCCCCCACCGACGCCGGCAGTCGCGGCTTTATCAACGGCATCAAATGGCGGGGAACCGTCAGCGCCGCCCAGGGACTTGAGGTGCAGTTCGCCCAGAGCGTTTCGCAATCGTTCCTGGGGATCAACATGAAATGCGCCTCGTGCCACGATAGCTTTATCGATCGCTGGAAACTGTCGGAGGCTTACGGGCTGGCCGCGATTTACGCCAGCGGTCCGCTCGATCTGTACCGCTGCGACAAGCCGACCGGCGAAACGGCGACCGCCGCCTGGCTGTTTCCGGAGCTGGGACAGATCGACGCCAAAGCCTCCCAGCCGGAACGCCTGGCGCAGCTGGCCGCCCTGATGACGCATCCCGAGAACGGCCGCTTCACGCGGACGATCGTCAATCGCCTGTGGCATCAGCTGATGGGCCGCGGCATTGTGCATCCGGTCGACGCCATGCAAACGCCGCCCTGGAACGACGATCTGCTCGACTATCTGGCGGTCCACCTGCAGGAGCACGATTACGACCTGAAACAGACGCTGGAACTGATCGCCACATCGCAGGCGTACCAGTCGCAAGCCGAAGTGCTGGACGAAGAGAACGCCCTGGGCGGCTATCGCTTTCGCGGTCCCCGCACCAAACGGATGACGGCCGAGCAGTTTGTCGACGCTGTCTGGCAGATTACCGGCACGGCCCCCAACAGTTACGATGCTCCCGTCACCCGCGGCCAGATCGAACCGGGCGAAGTCGCTTCCATCCCGCTGCAGGCCCAGTGGATCTGGGGCGACTCGGCCGCCCCGCCGAGCACGCCGCCTGCCGGCGAAACGCTCGCCATGGAAAAGACCTTCACCGTCGATCAGCCCATCGCGGCCGCCGCCGTGCTGGCGACCTGCGATAACCGCTTTACTCTGTACGTCAACGGAGCCCAGGTCGCGCAAAGCGGCGAATGGCAGAAACCGCAGGCCGCCTCCCTGCTGGGCCGCATCCGCCAGGGAGAGAACCGGCTGCTGGTCGTCGCCAAAAACGAAGGGAGCGGGCCAAATGCGGCCGGTCTGTTCGTGCAGGTGCGACTGAAGTACGCCGACGGAAAATCGGAAACGATCGCCACCGACGACAGCTGGCAGGTCGCCAGCGACCTGCCCGATGGGGATGCGAAGAAATGGGATCTGGCGAAGCTCGCCTGGAAAGACGCCGTTATCGTGGAGCCGCTGTCCGTATGGACGAAAGCGGTCAAAGGGACGCCCCGGCTGTTAGCGCAAGCTTCGACCTCCACCCCGCACATGGTGCGAGCCTCGCTGCTGAAAAGCGATTTTCTCATGCGGAGCCTGGGCCGACCCAACCGGGACCAGATTGTGACTTCGCGGCCGAATGAACTGACCACGCTGGAAGCGATCGACTTGTCGAACAACCAGATTCTGGCCCGCGCCCTGGTCGCCGGCGGTCAGCGGTTCGCGGCCGGCCCAGATCGCAACACGGCCGAGCGGATTCGCCTGCTGTACCAGTCGGTGCTGACGCGGGAACCGACTGCAGCGGAAGCGGACCTGCTGCGGGAAACTCTTGGCGAGCAGCCCACCGCGGCCGCCTGGGAAGATGTATTATGGGTGCTGTTGATGTCGCCGGAATTCCTGCTGGTGCGTTGACCGCTCCTCTGCTGTTTCATGATTTGCCTGCTTTTTGTCCTGGAGTTTTGTATGTCGCTGTTTTTAAAGGTGCGGGCGTCGCTTATCGCCGCCGCCACGATGTTGTCGGTTGTTGTTTCGGCCGGCCTGCCGGCGGTCGCCGCGGAGGAAGGGAAAATGCTTGTCTTTTTCGGAACGTATACCGGCGGCGACGACCAGGGCGTGTTTGTTTATGAGCTCGACCTGAAGTCGGGCGCCCTGACCAAACTGGGCGCCTCGGGCGGGGTGAAGAATCCGTCGTTTGTCGAGCTGCATCCGACCGCCGACTTTTTATATGCGGCCAGCGAAGTGGCCAGCCATGAAGGGAAAAAGAGCGGAGCGATCGCCGCGTTTGCGTTTGATCGGGCGACCGGAAAAATGACGAAGCTGAACGAACAGCCTTCCGTCGGCGCCGGTCCGTGTCACGTTACGGTCGACGCCACCGGCCAGTGCGTAATGGCGGCCAACTACGGCGGCGGCAGCATTGTCAGCCTGCCGATCAACGACGACGGCTCCCTGGGCGAACCGGTCAGCTTCTTCCAGCACGAAGGCCACGGCGGCACGCCGCGCCAGAAGGGTCCGCACGCGCACTCGATCAATGTCGACGGGACCAACACCTTCGCCATGGCGGCCGACCTGGGCCTCGACAAGGTGCTGATCTATCGCCTGGATCCGGCCAAGGCGAAGCTCACGCCCAACGATCCGGCCTTTGTCAAAACGGCCCCCGGCGCCGGCCCGCGGCACTTTGCCTTCCACCCCAGCAACAAGTTCGCCTATGTGATCAATGAGATAGACAACACGGTGACGGCCTTTGCGTTCGACGCCAAATCGGGCGAACTGACCACGCTGCAGTCGATCACGACCCTGCCGGCCGATTACACGGAAACGAGCCACACGGCCGAGATCCGCGTGCATCCTTCCGGCAAGTTCCTGTACGGATCCAACCGCGGGCATGACAGCCTGGCGATCTTCACCATCGACGAAGCGACCGGCAAGCTGACCGCCGCCGGCCATCAGTCGACGATGGGATCGGCGCCGCGTAATTTCAACATTGATCCGACCGGGCAGTTGCTGCTCGTGGCGAACCAGCGAACCAACAACGTGGTCGTGTTCCGCATCGACCAGAAAACGGGCCAGCTCACGCCGACCGGCGTGGATATCGAAGTGCCGTCCCCCGTCTGCGTGCGGTTCCGCCCTCGCAAGTAACACGCCTGCACTTTGCCGGCAGTTGTTTGAATCACAAAACGCCCCGTCCCGCGGTATTCTTTCGCGGGACAGGGCGTTATTTGTTGGCGGTAGTCGCCTGGCGGATTGCGAGGGAGGCGGGACGCCGGACAACGCGCTGCGGTGGGCCTTCTATTCGAGCGAGATCAGCTCTTCGGTGTCGCCGTCGGTATCGAAACGCAGGGCGGCGAACTCGCAGAAGACGTTCTGCCCCATCAGGGTCCGATTGACGACGCCGGTCAGCGAACGGTAAACGACCCATTGCTCGTCGCCAATCCGCACTCGATATCCGGCGGCGACTTCCGGCGAAACAATCGACAACTTTTCCGCCACCGTGAGCCGACGCCAGGTTAGCTGCTTGCGCGAACGGTTCGGCTTGAGGTCGAAGAACAGCGGGGCGTACAGCGCCGGTCCCGACCCGCGAAGCTGGTAATTCAGGCCGGCTTCGGTCTGTTCCCAGTTGCCCGGGCTGGCCTCCGATTTCCATTCCGGCAGGGCCAGCGGCAGCATCACGCCCAGGCGTTTGTCGTCGGCCAGCGTTCCCTCGTACGTTTCCCGTTGCGGCTCACAGGCAATACCGGTGGCCAGCGGCAAGGTGGTCGCATACTCCAGTTGGCCGGGCTCGTCGCTGAGCACGGCGTCGGCCAGTAGCAGGATGCCATCTTCGGGCGCCAGCAGAATCTGCCGCTGTACGCGGCAGCGCTCGGCCAGTTCCAGTTCCAGCTCCAGGTACTGCACATCGTCGTCGGAGTGCCAGCAGACTTCGCGCCATGCGTCGTCTTTGACGGCGAGCGTCTGACCGTTCCGGGCGACGGTGCAGCTCCACTGGCCGTGGATCAACGCCCGTTTCCCCACCCACAACTCGGCCTGCATCGGCAGAGCGGAGTACAGGGCCGTAAAGCCTCGCGACTTTCGCGACCAGTTGCTGCGCAGCAGAGCGACGCCGGCCCATTCGCTGTGGTCGGCCGGTTCCGGCAAGGCTCCGGCGGGAGCCTCTTTCAAGCCGCCGCGGGGCAACACCGCCGCAGAGATTTCGCAGTCATCGGGATCGCCCGACAGCTTCACCGCCAGCGCGAGCAGCGCGGGTTCAAATTGTCCTTCAGTGCCGGTCGTTAAACTTTGCCGGCCGTCGCCGCGCGAGGCCCGTAGCGATTGTCGAACGAGCCATTCGTAATGGGTGCGTCCATCGCCGGAAAACACATCGTCCTTATGCTGCCCGGCCAGCCAGGCGGCGCGGGTCCAGCAGGCCAGCAGGGGGCCCATCTGATTCCAGTAACGGGCCGCGGGAACGCCTTCACCGTCGAGCAGTTCCAGCAGCCCCGCGGACAGGGCGGCGGACGCCGGTTCGAACAGACCGGCCGAGCTGGCCAGTTCCGGCAGCAGATGCCAGAGCACCAGCGGCAGTTCCCCCTGGATCCACTGATGCACCACGGGGGATTCCAGTAGCGGTACGGCGCCGGAGTCCAGGGCCAGACGGGTCAGCCGGTTGACCAGTCGTCGCCAGGCGTCTTCGGGTAAACGGTCCGCCAGGTCCGGGGCGGACCACGCCCAGGCCAGCGCTTCCAGCGCTAGATCGGCGGAAAGCGGCTCCTGGTCGATACGTTCCAGCCAAACGTTCACCGCCGACAACCCGTCGTCGGTCGATACGGCCCGCGAACGCAAAGCCGGAAGCGCCGCCAAGGACGTCTCATCCATATCGCTCGGCAGACGCCAGAGAAGCGGGGAGCGATTGCCGACTGTGATCTCCGCCAGCCCGGCGACGGCCGGCCGCTGGCGGAGGTACGTTGTCCAGACCTGCCAGTCGAGCACTTCGCCCGCCGGCGCTGCGCAAACCGGAGCGAGGTCCTGTTTTTTGGAGGCCCACTTTCCAGCAGACTTTTGCTTCTTTTTTTTGTTGTCAGCAGGCGAAGATCGTTTCACGGTTGTCAAGGTCTCAGCATTCATGCGGTGGGAGTTCGCCATTTCGTCGGGTAGTTTCAGACCGGTGTATGCTCGGCGCCAGGAGTTCCTATAATGAGCATGGCCGACATCGCTTTGTATCCTAACAGGGGCTGGCGCTGTGCGGCGCCCTGTCTTTTCTTTTTCGTCACTGCCGATGCGTCGGTTACCCGATTGGGGAGGTTCCCGTCCCATGTTGCTACGCTCACTATTACTGGCTTGTGCGGCCAGCCTGTTGCTGGTTGCTGCAGTTCCGGTCCGCGCCCAGGAGCCCGACGCAGAACCAACGGCCCCCGGCCAGGCGTTTGACCCGCCCGCCAACGCCGTGCGGCTGTCGCCGAAACACGATGTCTGGATCGACGTCAAGAACAAGAGCGTGCTGGTCGACGGCGAAGTCTGCCTGCGCGATGGCCAGCTGGAAATGTTTGCCTGCCCTCGCGGCACTAAAGAACACGAATCGGTCGTCTCCCTGAAGACCCGGGCGTACTTCGTCCACGCCGGACTCCTGGCCATTGGGGCAAAGGCTGGCAACGTGGTGAAGTTCGATCCCGAATACGCCCCCGCCTGGGGCGATAAAATCCTGATCGAAGTGCAATGGTACGAGGACGGCAAGCTCAAGAAAACGCGCGCCCAGGAGTGGGTGCAGCAGGTCAAAACAGGCAAGGCAATGCCGTACGACTGGGTATTTGCTGGGAGCGGTTTCTGGGTCGATCCCGAAAACAGCGAGCGGCACTACCAGGCGGAAAGCGGCGACTTTATCTGCGTCTCCAATTTCCCCACCGCCACGCTAGATCTGCCAATCGAGAGCAGCCAGGGCAATGCGGGCCTGCTGTTTAGCGCCTTTACCGAGCACATCCCGCCCCTAAAAACGCCTGTGCGACTGGTGCTGACCTACGAGCCGTCGAAGAAAGACGCCGACGAGAAGAAAGCCGAGCCAAAAGACGGCGCGCCGACTGACAACTAGCGGTGCGTCAAACCATAAAATCAGGTTTCTCTAAATCAGCCGCCGGGCGCTAGCCCACGGTTTTTTTGGCAGCACGGCAGCACGGCCGAAATCGATCACTCTAAGATTGAAGATTGACGCAGCACTAGTCGGCCAAAGCCGCCATTCCCCAGAGGTGAATTCCGCCAGCAATCCTGGCGGGATTATCTTTCTGGGCGTTTGCGCAAAGAAAAAGGCCCGCGATCCGTGTCCCTGCCAGGCAGAGAACGGAGCGGGCCGCGTTACCGGTTGTTGCGACGTTACTCTTTGAGGTTTTCCTGCTCATCGTCGCCGCCGGAAATCATGCCGGCCGCCAAAGGCTGGCGTCCGCCAAATCCGGAATCAATGTCGTGCCAGTGGAGCACTTCGGGTTCGCCGTATTTCCAGCAGAGGAAAACGACCCGATCGTCCATCAGGGAAGGGAAGTCGACCAGCCCATCGGGCAGGCCCTTCGGTTCAACTCCGATCTGGCGAAGTTCGTCGACGTATTCGGCCAGTTTTTCGCCGTCGCGTTCCAGTTCGCCTTCGACGTGGGCCAGTTCGTCGTCGTAAAATTCGCCCGACTCGCCACGACGTGCGGCCTTGATGGAATCGAGCCGCTCGCGACGCTCAATCACGTCGCGCGACATTTGCATGAGATCAAACGTGATGGCGCGTACCAACGGTAAGGTTGCGTTGGCTTCGTCCACCGTAAAGAGTCGCGTGGGTTGGTAAGATCCTTGAAAGTCCATCATTACGCCCTCTGCACCATTGGTGTCGACGTGGCGCGACCGCCTGGGCATACGTCGCTTCAGGGGCCGCCATATATCCATTGTACGCTAAAACGGACTTACTGGTTGGGTCCGCCGTGCACAGGTTCGGTAATTACTTTCGACTGGGCGACGGCCGTGGGGTTCAAAGTGGACCTTCCCCAGGCGACATCGACCGGCATTCGCGAGAAATCAACGATGCATCCGTCTCGGCTGTAACAGCTTAAATCGTGGGTGGCGCCCATGAAAATACAGTCAACCGGGCAGGGCTCCACGCACAAAGCACAGAACATGCACTTGGTGTAATCAATGGTGAAACCAGTGATTTTAAAACCCTTGCCGTTTTCGACCCGTTCTTTGCCAATGTAGATGCAATCCACGGGACACGCCTTTGCGCACTGGTCGCAGGCGATACAGGTGGTCAGGTCGTACCGGTGAAACCCGCGATAACGGGCCGCCACGGGAACGGGCTTCTCGGGGTACTCGAACTGCTCGGTAAAAGTTTTCCGATCCGACCGGTAGGTGGCCAGCCAGTAACGCATGGTCACCTGGAGGCCTTGTCCCACGGTATAGATGGCGGAACCGATATTACGAAACCATTCCCACATAGCGATTCCTACCTATCGCGAAAACCAGCTCGAAACTTTCGAGGCAATGTTCTTCTACGGCATTGAATTTTTTGGGCAATGTGCCAGATGTCGCCGAGCAGTCTCCCGCATTCGCCAGACAGGCCGCGAATGAGGTGTCGTCTGCAAGCGTTCCTGTGAATTATAGGCAGCCGTCTCCAGTTCGCAACCAGACGCAGCCGAAGCCTCCCGGTTCCTGGCCGGACAAATGACGCAGCCGAGAAATGGCCGTCAGCAACCGCAACCGACGCGGTCTGCGAAACTCCGGAACACAATCCGCCCCTCGCCCTTAATCGCCGCCACTGCAGCCAGCAGAAAGACGCCGACCGCGGACAAGCACAGGCCGCGCAGTTTCCGCAAAACGTCTTGTTTAACGATTTTTCCGTTATTCCGAATGGTTGATGCGATCCAGCGCGAAGATTCGCTCGCCCTGTAGTGTGTAAGTCCTTTTTTTCAAGGCACTTAGGTGGCTGCTTCAAAGGCAGGGAAGCGAACGCGAGAAGCTAGGGGATTCATGCAGAAGAGTAGACCCGAAGCGATAGGACCGATTGCTGGCCAAATAGTTACCGCTTTTTTGGCCCGTCCTTTGCTTGAATCCTTGACTCCCCTTATCCAGCGCGTAGAGTGGAGGGAGCGATCGAAATTCGCTTGCCTTGCGCTGACAGTCAGGAGGTTTTTCCTGTCAAAACGCCAGGGACTTTTATAGCGGGTACCGGATTCTGGCAAAGATTTCGCAGATTGCCTTGAACCCACCGCCGCAGATGACCATCCACACTTGAAGGCAGTCCGAAGTTCCGTGGCTGCGCGTTGCTCCCGCAGGTCACCCAAGAATGGGTTGTCCTGCCAACCAAACAAAGGAATGGAACATGTTGGTGTTATCACGCAAAAAGAACGAGAGTATCGTCATCAACAATGACATTACGATCGTAGTGGTGGAGATCCGCGGCGACAAGGTGCGATTGGGCGTTGAAGCTCCTAAAGAGGTTCCCGTTCATCGACGTGAAGTTTATGACGCTATCAAGCGTAACGAACAACAGCACGATAAAGAAGCGGCCGGAGAGTAATTTTTTCCGTCGGCCTGGATGTCGTTTCGTTCGTTTCACTTACCCGCTTTTACTGCCGGGAACCCGCATTCTTGCGGTCTCTGGCCGCTTCCCTCCCGGTCAACCGCCGACGGGATCAATTTTTACGCCAAGACCCCACTTGACGAATTTGGGCGTCTCCGTAAATTCACTACTTGTACGCCGTGCTTACGCATTCCACGGCCCCATCGTCTAGTGGCCTAGGACTCCGGCCTTTCACGCCGGCAACAGGGGTTCGAGTCCCCTTGGGGTCATTTTTTGAGTCGAATGACTCAAGCAGTAAGCACGGCGTTTTTTCATGCGCTAATCTCATGCGCTAACGTCGCCATCACAACGGCCTTCACCCATCGGGACGCCGCTCCGTTGCGACGGGCAATCTCTGCTGCGGATTCTCCGCTGCTTATCCTGGCGTTTGGCTTTTGCCGCGCACTCTTTCCAGCTTCCCGTAATGCGGGCCAGTTCTGCCGTACGGGGGCATTAAAAAAAGTGGGATTCGTCCCGTCAAATCTTTTTTTGAAAACGTGAAAGAATGGTGAATTTAGCTTTTGCATTTACCTGTCAGATAAGTAGAATCCTCTTCTCCCCTACCTCCTGCGCAGATTCTCTTGTTGTGGAGTCTGCCAGCCCACCCACACATTCTCTTGAAGGAGAATTCTATGGCGAGAACTCGGATTGCGATTTGCCTTGGCGCCGCCCTGCTGTGCCTGACGACCAGCTCCATGGTGCTGGCCGAAGACGCCAAACAGTGCAAAGACTGCAAAACTTGTGCGAAGAAATCAGAAACGGTCCAGAAGACGGCCGACAAAAACGGCAAGGTACCCGCCGTTTCCGTCTCATCGCGCAAGCCCGATCAAAAGAAGGCAGAAGCCAAAAAGCCGGAAGTGAAGAAGCCGGAAGTGAAGAAGCCGGAAGTGAAGAAGCCCGCGGTCGACCCCAAAAAAGTCGAAGCGGATAAACGCGCCGCCGCCGAGAAACAGGCCGCCGCCCAGAAGGCGATCGCCGAAGGGAAAGCCCGCGTCGAAGAACAGAAGCGTCTTGTTGAAAAGCAGCGCGCCGAAGCCGCGGCCAAAGCGAAACTGGCCGAAGCCGCCAAAGCCAAAGCCGACGACGAGAAGAAGCGGGCCGACGAAACGGCCAAAAAGGCCGCCGACCAGAAGCGCGCCGCGGACGCGAAAAAACGTGAAGAAGAAATCGCCAAACAGCGGGCCGAAGCGCTGAAAAAACAGGAAGAGTTCAACAAGCAGCGGGAAATCGCCTACGCCTTGCTGCGTCGCCGGTCCCAGATGCCTCGCCTGGTGCAGGACCTGGTCGATGAACGCCAGATCGGCCAGATCGAACAGCTGCAGAAGCGACTCAACTCGTCGCTGGAAGCGAATCGCGAACAGCAGAAAAAGCTGGAAGAGCAATCGCGCAAACTGCGCGACGAATACTCCCAGCTCCGGGAATCGTTTGACCAGGACGTCGCCAAAACTCTCAACCCGACCCAGCTGGCAGAACTCGCCAAACGGAAAGCGGCCATCGCCGCCGAGGAGAAGCAGCGTCTTGCCAAACGTGAGGCCGAACGAGCCGCCCAGCAAAAGAAAAAGTAGTGACGGGAGCCTGCCCTCTGTCAGGATCTCCACCCGGGACGTCTCCAGGCGTCCCGGGTTTTTTTATTGCTGCCTGAACCGATATACTACCTCCGGGGGTTTGCCCAGGACAAAGCCGGGAGCCTCTCAAAACTCTCATCACCAACGCTTCGTTCCCACGGCGAACCATCCGAGAAAGGGCAGGCCATGCTTGAGCTGCGAGGCGTTTCCAAGGCCTTTGGCGAACTCCAGGCCCTGAAGCCAATTGATCTGAAACTGAAGCCGGGAAAAACCACGGCGCTGATTGGTCCCAGCGGTTGCGGCAAGTCGACCCTGCTGCGCGTGATGGTGGGCCTGATTGCGCCCGACCAGGGCGAGGTGTTGTTCGACGGCGAGCCGGTCACCGATAACTGGCAGCAAGTGCGGCGGCGCATGGGTTACGTGATCCAGGACGGCGGTCTGTTCCCGCATCTCACCATCCGCGGCAATGTCAGCCTGATGGCCCGGCACCTGCGCTGGCCGGCTGAAAAGATCGAGGCACGCCTGCAGGAACTGGCCAGGCTCACGCAGCTGGACCCTGTCTCGCTGGATCGCTTTCCCATGCAGGTTTCCGGCGGGCAGCGGCAGCGCGTCAGCATGATCAGGGCCCTGTTCCTCGATCCCGACATGGTCCTGCTCGACGAACCGATGGGCGCGCTGGATCCACTGATCCGTTCCGAGCTGCAGAACGATCTCAAAACGATCTTTCAGCAAATGAAGAAAACGGTCGTCATGGTAACCCACGACATCAGCGAGGCCGGCTTCCTGGCCGAGGATATCCTGCTGCTCAAAGCGGGCCAGGTGATGCAGCGCGGCTCGCTGGAAGAACTGGTGAAACAGCCGGCGGACCCGTTTGTTTCCACCTTTATCAACGCCCAGCGTAGTCCGCTGGAAGCACTCCATTAAGCCCGATTCCCGGCGTCCTGCCGTCGACAAAGTGTCGGGCGCCTTCCGGTTCTTCACTTCGCCTTGGGGGCAGACAAAGTCATGGCCGCATTTCTCCTGGTGCTGGCGACGCTTGGTCAAACCACGTCGCCGCCGATTGTCGTCGGCTCCAAAGCGTTTACCGAATCGATCATCCTGGCGGAAGTCGCCGTGCTGCTGGGAGAAGACGCCGGCCTGAACATGTTCCATCAAAGCGAAATCGGCGGCACGCAGAAGGTCTGGTCGGGGCTGATCAACGGCGAGGTCGATGTCTACCCCGAGTACACCGGCACCATTCGTGAACAGATCTTCCATGGCGAATCCCTCCCCGACCTGGAAGCGGTGCGGAAACGCCTGGCCCAGGACGGCGTGTTGATGTCGCCCGACCTGGGCTTCAAAAACAACTATGTTATCGGCGTCAGTCGTGCGGCGGCGGAAAAGCACCAGCTGAAAAAGATCTCAGACCTGGCCCGCGTCCCGGAGCTTCGGTTCGGCTTCAGTAACGAATTTTTTGAACGGGAGGACGGCTGGCCCAGCCTCAAACAGGCCTACGGTTTGCCGCAGAAAGCGGCCAGCCTGGATCACGCCCTGGCGTATAACTCGCTCAAGGCGGGCGACCTCGACGTGGTCGATGTGTATACGACCGACCCCAAGATCTCGCAGTACGACATTCAAATGCTGATCGATGATCGCGGGCATTTCCCCGTCTATGAAGCGGTCTATCTGTACCGGGCCGATCTGGCCGACCGAGCGCCAGAGATGATTGCAAAGCTGCAGGAACTGGCCGGCAAGATCGATGCCTCGACCATGACGGAAATGAATCGCAGCGTCGAACAGTTGCACCTGAGCGAACGCCGCGCCGCCGCCGACTACCTGGGGCAGGCGTTTGGCCTGCAGATCGAAGTCACTGAGCCTTCCATGGCGGCCCGCCTTTGGCGGCGAACGCTGGAGCACATGTACCTGGTGGTTGTGTCGCTGGGTCTGGCGATCTGCGTCGCCATTCCGCTGGGCGTGCTGGCGGCCCGGAACCGGGTGCTGGGGCAGGTGATCGTGGGGTCGGCCGAGATCATTCAAACGATTCCCAGCCTGGCCTTGCTGATTCTGATCACGGCCGTGCTGGTTCCGCTGGGGATACGCTCGTTCGGCCCCACGCCGACGATTGTGGCGCTGGTGATGTACAGCCTGTTACCCATCATTCGCAATACCATGACGGCGTTGACTTCGATCCCGCACGCCATTCGTGAGTCGGGCGTGGTGCTGGGGCTATCCGGTCCGGCGCGGATGCGGCTGATCGAACTGCCGCTGGCGTCGCCGTTGATTCTGGCCGGCATCAAAACGACGGCCGTCATCAATGTGGGTTACGCGGCCCTGGGCGGACTGATCGGAGCGGGCGGTTACGGGGCGACTATTATGAGCGGGCTCCGGCTGGACAGCATCCCGCTGATGCTCGAAGGCGCCATCCCCGCCGCCATCCTGGCGCTCGTCGTGAAGTTCTTCTTCGAACTGCTGGAATACCTGCTGGTGCCTGCCGGCCTGCGATTGCGCAACGCGAGTTAACCGTACGTCACCATGTGGTGGACCGGGCCACAGGTCGTCTTCTCTCTGAAACGCCAAAGGGACTTGCGGCCAAGTCCACTACGGAGATTTGTGGCGGGTTACTCGCGCAGTCGGGCGGCGGCCGTTTCAGGGGCGACGGTGTTGATGAACACGCCTGATCCCCATTCCAGGCCAGCTTGCCGACTGATGCGAGGGAACAGTTCCAGCCGCCAGGAGAAGCCGGGGCAGACCGTTTTCTTCAAGGGCGCCGTGTGCAGCAGCATGTTGTGCGACGCGCCCTGGGTGGCCGTTTCAATCCGGGCCACCAGATGCTTGAGCAGTCCGGCCAGTTCGTGCAGTTGTTCTACCGGGGTGTGCTCAAATCGGGGCGTCGCCTGCAGCGGAGCCACCCACATTTGAAACGGAAAGCGGCTGGCGTACGGACAAAAGGCGATGAAGTTTTCCGTCCGGGCGACCACGCGAATCGCCTGTTCCAGTTCGCTGGCGACAATTTCGGCCAGGAGGGGACCGCCCGTTGCGTTGTAATGCTGGCGGCAGTTTTCGATTTCCAACACCGCTTCCGGCGGCAGGAACGGCATGCCGATCAGCTGGCTATGCGTATGTTCGATGGAAGCGCCCGCGTCGGCGCCGGTATTTTTGAACAGGGCGCCGTATACCAGGCCCGGCGTTTCGGTCAGGGCCAGCAGGCGATCGCGATAGACGGTGGCGGCCCGTTCGGCTTCGTCTTCGGTCAGCTGGGCGAAGCTGGCGACGTGGCGCCGGGATTCGACGATGACCTCATGGCGGCCGGCGTTGTCGGCGGAATGAAAGCCGGCGGGCTGGATCGTGCGGCCGTTACTGCGGTCGGGCGGAGCGTCGCCGACAAAGGCTGGGTACTTGTTGGGGATCACGCGGGCCTGCCACAGGCTGGCGCTGCCGTTCCGCGCGCCGCGGTACTCAGCCAGGGCGTGGGGGGTGGCGTCTTCATTGCCGCCGCAGAACGGGCATCGCAGCGCCCTGCGACGGGCCGGGGCGGCGGCGAACTCGTCCGGTCGGCGACCGCGAGTTTCGTTCACGACAACCCAGTAACCGCGCAGCGGATCTTGGCGAAGGTGCGACATCATCGGCGGCTCTCCATCGTCGGAGAGGAAAGGTTTTACCCACAGCGCGGGGGTTGTTGCGGCGAATCGCAACAGGCGGGCGGCCAATCATGAGCCGGCGCCTTGTCATTTCCTGCAAACGGACGTCAGCCGAAGGCGTTTCGACACCGACATCCTGTTACTGGCGACGTCGGTCGACCAGTTGCTGATAAAGTTCCACATATTTGGCGGCGCTGCGGCTCCACGACCAGTCTTGCTGCATGCCGGTTTCTACTAGCTTAGTCCAATCGTCGCTCTGGTCACGATATAAATTGCAAGCTCGACGCAAGGTTTGCTCCAGGGCGTCGCTGGAAAACTCTTGAAAGGAAAAACCGTTCGCAACGCCGGCCGCCAGGTTCTCCGCCGAGGCGTCGGTGATGGTGTCGGCCAGGCCGCCCGTTTCCCGCACGACCGGCGGCGTGCCGTATTTCAGGCTGTAAATCTGGTTCAAGCCGCAGGGCTCATACAGGCTGGGCATCAGAAAGAAATCGGAACCGGCTTCGATCTGGTGGGACAGCGGTTCGCTGAAATCGATCTGCACAGCCAGTTTATGCGGGTATTCTTCCGCCAGCGCCCGCAATTGCGATTCGTAAAAATCTTCGCCTGATCCCAGAATCACCCACTGCACGTCGACGCTCGGCAGCCAGCGGCGCATGACCTCCAGGATCAAGTCCCAGCCCTTTTGCCGCGTCAGTCGTCCCACAGCTCCCAGCAGCGGTTTGTGCGCGACGGGCAGACCCATCGCTTCCTGCAGGGCCGCCTTGCACTTGGGCTTTTCGGTGCGCCAGTCGTCCACGGTGTAATTGCTGGCCAGGTGCTCATCGGTCTCGGGGTTCCAGACCTCGTAACTGACCCCGTTGAGGATGCCGGAAAGGTCGTTCGACCGGTCCTGCAGCAGCCCCTGCAGCCCGCAGCCACGTTCGTACGTTTGGATTTCTTGTGCGTAACGCGGGCTGACCGTGCTGATCGCATCCGCAAACACGAGGCCCGTTTTTAGCAGGTTCAGCTGGCCGAAGTATTCCATCTGGCGCCAGTTGAAATACTTCCAGTCCAGGCCCGTCAGCAGCATGTCCCAGTGCCAGAACAGGCCCTGGTATTCCAGGTTATGAATGGTAAACAGCGAGGCGATTTTCTCGTAGCCCCGGGCTTCGGCGTAGTCGGTATTCAGGTAGGCCGGGATCAGCCCGGTTTGCCAGTCGTTGCAATGGATGACGTCGATTTCCAGGTTCAACTGACGAATCGATTCCAGCACGGCGCGGCAGAAGAACACAAACCGTTCGCAGTTATCGCGGTAATCCTGTTTCCCTTCGCTGTACAAGCCTTCTCGATCGAAGTAATCCGGCTGGTGCACAAAGTAAACCGGCGTATCCGTGCCGGGAAACGTCGATTTGAGCAGACGTCCAAAAACGATCTTGCCGCCGATCGGAATATCGAACACCACCTCGGTCGTTTCGATACACTCGCCGCAATTCAGGGCGTGCCGATATCCGGGCAAAAACAGGACCGCCGAATGGCCCAGCTTTGCCAGTTCCGAAGGCAGGGAACCGCACACGTCGCCCAGTCCGCCGGTGCGAGCAAAGGGCGCCGCTTCACTGCTAGCCAGCAGAATATTCAAAGAAGATCTCCCTAAGTGTCGTGGAAACGTGCACTTAAATTTAACGCTGCAGGACGTTTTTTTCCATGGCGGGCAAAGGGCGCCAGCGGGGAATTTCTAATTCTCCCCAGGATTGAACCTTTACGGATCGCCAGGGCACAAAAGAGAAAGACGTAGAAGAAAACCCGTCCCCCGTCGCGAAACCAATTTGATCCGCGGCTGTTTGGGTTATACTAACTCCCAGCCCCCCTCGTGAGAAATAACGATACGTCGCACCCCCGGTCAGCTGCCAGGAAGAGAGAATTTTCCCACCAGAAAAGGTCTCTCTACCCCTCTTCAGCCAGGCTTGCGGCGGCCCGCCCGGATCCCACAGACGCGGTTAGGTTGGTTATGACGACACAGGATTCTTCCCGCTCCCCAGGCAGCGACTCTTCCCCACGTTCCGGGAAGGCCGCATCCAGCAAAGGGAAAACTTCGAGTACGGGGCCGGAAAATCCTGCGCCCGCCAATCCGGCTGCGCTCGATGTGGCCCAGGTGACGGCCGAGTACTTTCCGCGTATCCATCGGGCGGCTCTGGTTTTGACCGGAAACCCGTGGGACGCCGACGACTTGGCGCAGGAGACCTTTTTGGTCCTTTCGGGCCGGGTCGTCAGTTTTGAAGGCCGCAGCAGCATTTACACCTGGCTGTACGGCGTGCTGCTCAACCTGGATCGCCGGGAACGACGCCGGCACGGCATGCGACGGAAGAAGCTGCAGGTGTTATGGGACGATGAACCAACTGGCGGCAGAACGATGCCGCCTGCGGAAACCCCGATTGAAGTCGCCGAATGGAAAACCAGCCTGTGGGCCCGTGTCGCCCAGTTGCCCGACGGCCAGCGTCAAACGCTGGTGCTGCGGTTCAGCGAGGGGTTGCGTTACGAAGAAATTGCAGCGGCCCTGGAATGCCCGCTGGGAACCGTCAAATCTCGCATTTATCACGGCCTGATTGGACTACGGAGCCTGCTGGAAAAAGAGGGGGATACGCTGACCCAGCTCCCCTCGATGCCCGCTGAGGATAGAAACTATGCCGTTTGAACCCCGCATCCTTCACCCTGACGACGAAGACGGTCCCCGTCGGGACCGCTTCGCCCCGCGCGCCTGCTCGGAATGGAACGCCGATTTCCACGACCTCGACGAAGAAGGCTCGCCGTGGGACGAAGCCGACAGCAACATAGCCGGCTTCCAGCATGAAGACGACCTGGACGCCGATCTGGCGGAGCTGGCCGCCGAGTTATGTTCCGGCGCCGCCCGTTTGAATTCGTTGTATCCGCCCGGTTCGACCGTGCCAGCCCAGGCGGCGACGGCCGTCCTGTCCGCTGCCGCGCCCCAGACCATTCGTCCGCTCCCCGCCGCTCGGCCCCGCGGCAAACGCTGGCCGATCAGCCTGGTCGGCCTGCTGCTGGTAGCGATCGTCGGCGCTGGCGTATCGTACGGCGTGGCGCAGCGCATGGCGGCCGGTCCGTCTTTGTCGGAATTCGCCGCGACAACGCCGGTTCACATCGCCCGCTCTCGTCCCGTTTACAGTCGCTCCAGCTCCCAGACGCCCGTTTTCCGAACCCCCGTGGCCCAGGTGCTGGCGGCTCCGAGTGAAAGAGACGTGCTGCGAGAGGATCTTTCGCCCACAGGCTCCCCGGCGACGCCTGAAAATTTGTCGGCCCCGGTTTTCCTGCGTGAGGCTTCGGCCCCTGAACTGGAAGCGATGTATGACCTGTGGGAGCAAGACGGCGAATTGTCGATTGAGATTTAACCCGTCGCCCCGCCGGTCGGCGAGGCGTATCACGGCGACCCGTTTGTGATGCTTGTTCGCCCGAAAAACCTGTTCCGCTTCTGCCGGCTGCGATCGGTACCTGTCTTCGCGAAGCAACCTGCACCTCTGATGCCCAAGGCCATGCGTTCCACCCTCCTGTTCCAGGCGATCCTCTGTGCGAGCCTTTGGGCGAGCCCCTGCGTGCTGGCCCAGGAATTACCCTCGCTGGAATCGGCGGCAGAGAAACTGCAGGCCGCCACGGTGACGCTGCGCGTGTCGCCTCCGGCAGGGGCCGAGAATCAGGAGCCGGCGAAGATCTCGGTCTTCTCGGCCGTCTCTCTGGGCGACGGACTGCTGGTAACGCCCTTGTTTGAAAACGAACGCTCCCAGGTTCGTGTTACGCTGCCCGGCGGCGGCCAGGCGCTGGCGGAACCGCTGGTGCTGGATGAACACTCAGGCCTGGCGTTACTGCAGATGGATCAAAAAACCGCTCCCGGCGTGACGCTGGCGGAAAAATCCCCGCGGGCCGGCAGCTGGGTCGTTAGTGCGGCCGGCTGGGGCGATGAAGACGCACTCGTTTCTGTCGGCGTCGTCAGCGGCGTTGATCGCTCCCTGCCTGGGGCCAGTTATCCGCCGCTGCTGCAGCTGGATCTGCGCACCGCCTCTACTTCTTCCGGCGCCGGACTGGTCAATGTCCAGGGGGAACTGCTGGGGCTGATTGTCGCCACCGGCGAACCGTCCAACCAGCGCGGCTGGACCTACGCCATTCCGGCCGAACAAATCCGCCGTGTGGTGCGCGCCTTCCGCAGTCGTCCTGCCGAACAAGACGGCGTGATGGTGATTCAGCGCCGGCGTCCCGTCGTCGGCATGATGCTGACCGGCAGGGCCGAAGGCGTACACATTGACCGGCTAACCGACGGCGGTCCTGCCGCCAGCGCCGGTCTGCAGATCGGCGACGAGATCCTCGCCGTCGAAGGGGTGCAAGTCCGCTCGGTCTACCAGGCGGTTCGCCCGCTCCTGTTCAAGCAGCCGGGCGACACCATCGACTATCTGGTCCAGCAAGAGGCTGGCCAGAAAACGATCACCGTCGCCCTGGGCGGCGGGGTCGTGATCCAGGGCGCCCCGCGGGTCAAACTCTCTGGCTACTTCCAGCCGAAAATCCTGGTCGAAGGACGTCCCTTGCGGGCGGGCCACCTGGCGGAAGTCGGCGCTGAACCCAACCCGCCCGCTGCAGTTCCCCCGGACGAGAACTCGTCCGACTCGCAGAAGATCGCCATTCTGCAGAAAGCGCTCGACGGCTACCGCAGCGCCATCGTCCACATGCAAGGACAACTCATTCGCCAGCAGCAGGACCGCGAAAAAACGCAGGCCCTGATCGAAAAGCTCGAAGGCGAAATCGAATCCCTCCGCAAGAAACTGCCGCCCAGTAATTGACCCGCACGTAGCCGAAGTCGCCAGACTTTGGAGGGACCATTCTGGGCGATGGGAGCCGCGGCCAAACTCTGGCAAGTTCAGCTACGAGGGCCGCATGGCGGGCGCCAAACTGCTTGGTTTGATTTGAATTGTCCGCGCGTGTAAGCTGCAGAGAATGGCTCGTCCGTGGCAGCACGAACGCATCCCTCGCGGAACAACCGCCAGCCTGCTATCCCTCGCTCTGTTCTCCTCTATATCCCCTGTTGCTGATGCTGACCCGCACCTGCCCGGCCTTGCTGCTTCTGACGCTGCTGCTTTTTCCCTCTGTCCAAGCCGCAGAGCCGGCGACGGCCATTGCGCCGCAGGCGCAGCTGGAGCCCTTTCTCCAGAAGTATTGCATCGGTTGTCATGGCGCGGAAACGCAAGAAGCGGAAGTGCGTTTCGACCAGCCGATCTGGGAAATCAGGAACAACGACGTAGCCCAGCGCTGGCAAGATGTGCTCGACCAATTGAATGGCGGAACCATGCCGCCGGAGGAGGAGCCGCAGCCGTCCTCGGCCGAACTGGCGGGCGTGCTTGATCCGCTGACAAAATCATTGATCACTGCCCGTCGACGCCTTACCGATTCCGGCGGCCGGATCGCCATGCGACGGTTGAATCAACGCGAATACGCGAACACCATTCGCGAGCTCTTCGGTTTCGAGGCGCCGTTGCATCTGATCCCTGACGACGGCGAAGCGGCGACCTTTGACACCGCAGGCGTCGAGCAGTTCTTTACCTCCTCGCATTTTGACAAGTATCTCGAACTGGGCCGAGCGATCACCGCGGAAGGCTGGGAATGGGCCGCGAAACCGCGCGTCCCCTCGCGGACGCTCAGGCGCGAGTCCGAGATGAACGTCACCCAGCGTTTACGCGACAGGCTGGCGGATCTCGATCTGAAAATGGAAATGAAGAAGGCCGGAAAAACCTGGCAGGAAATGGGGTTCCAGGACGAAGGCGAGATGCGCGTCGTCTTCCAGCAGTTCGACAACCGCGCTGGCAAACCACGACGCTACCTGCAGTACCCTCAGGTCGATCAGGGGATCTATCTGTTGTCGAATGAAACACTGACAGCCCGTTCCGCCATGAACCGGGGCGCAGCGGATCCTCGCGGCGAATACCTCTTTCGGTTCCGGGCGGGTCTTGTCGGCCAACCTCCCGAACTCCGCAAATTTGTCCGGATTGTCGATCACGAGGGCACTGTCGACGTCGTGCAGGTGCGCGCTTCCGCCAGCGAGCCGGAAGTGATTACCCGGCGTTATCGGCCCGCGTTTGATCGGAGCACCGTCACTCTTTTTGTGGAAGAGAATCGCGTCGCTGGAACAGGCTTTTATGACTATCTCAAACTGGCGGATCCGGAGGGGGAGTGGGCTTCGATCTGGCTGGACTGGGCGGAAATCGAAGGACCATTCTATCCCCAGGAACGAGCCTTCTTTGAGACCCTGCTCTACCCGGACCCGCCGAAACGCAGCCCGCAGAAAATGGTCTGGTCGGACGAAAACGCCGGCGAGTTGATTGAGCGTTTCGCGTACGAAGCGTTCCGTCGCCGCCAACCCGACGCCGACTACCTGCAGGGACTGGTGACCCTCTTCCAGAAGAATCGGGCTGCGGGTCAAACGTTTGATCAGGCGATGAGCGAATGCCTGGCGATCGTGCTGGCCTCGCCTGGGTTTTTGTATCTGCAGGAAGCGGCCGAACCGGAAGGCAAGAGACGGCGTCTGGACGATCAGGAACTGGCGATCCGGTTGTCGTACTTTCTCTGGAGCGGTCCGCCGGATGCGGAACTTTACGCCTGCGCCCGCGACGGCTCCCTGTCGCAACCGGCCGTACTGCATGCGCAGGTCGATCGACTGCTGGACGACCCAAGAGCGGCTGCCTTTCATACGGGCTTTATGAGTCAATGGGCCGAACTCCAGCGATTCGACGCGATCACCGTCGACGAGACTGCGTTTTTTCAATTCAACCACGGGCTGCGATTCTCGGCCTATCGCGAGGTGCTGGAGTTTTTCAAAACCCTGGTCCAAGAGAACCTGCCGGCGTCCAATTTTATCGACTCAGATTTCGTCGTGATCAACGCGGCGCTCGGCGCTCACTACGGCCTTCCGGGCGTCACGGCCGACGGCTTTCAGAAAGTCGCTTTGCCGGCGAACTCTCCGCGCGGCGGACTTCTGGGCCAGACCGCGTTCCTCACGATTGGCTCCAATGGCGAACGTTCTTCGCCCGTGATTCGCGGGGCGCTGGTCATGGAGAAACTGCTGCACGACAAACCGGCCCCTCCGCCGCCCAATGTTCCCGAGTTGGGTGCGGCCACGGATCGGCCCGTCACGAATCGACAGATGGTGCAGTTGCATCAACGCCAGGCCGTCTGCGCTTCCTGTCACCGGAAGATGGATGTGATCGGCTTTGGCCTGGAGAACTTCGATACGATCGGAGCCTGGCGCGACACCGAGAAAGTCGGACGGAAGCAGGTTCCCATCGAGTCCGGCGGCACGCTGCCGGGCGGGGCGGCGTTCCAGAATATCGACGACCTGAAGTCCCTGCTGCTGGAGCAGGAGGATCGGCTGGCGGAAGAGCTGGTCGAATCGCTCCTGGCATACAGCATCGGACGCCCGATGGAATTCTCCGACGCGGACGCCATCTCCGCGATTCTGCAGAATCTGGCGGATGAGGATTATCGACTGCGCTCCATGATCCATGAGATTGTTTCCAGTCCCTTGTTCCAAACGAAATAGAGTCCGGCGATGCCCGCGTTTATCACCAACTCTCACACCCGGCGGTCTTTCCTGCGCGGGGCCGGGGTCTGCCTGGCGCTGCCTTTTCTGGAAACGTTTGCGTCCGCAAAAGTCAGCCAGGTTGCGCCGCCCAAACGCATGATTTTTCTTGGTGGAGGATTCGGCTTCACCAAGGACACGTTCTATCCTGAGGCAGCCGGTCCGTTCTCTCAGATTGGCCTGACCGAGGGACTGACGCCCCTCAAGCGGCATCAGCAGGACATCACGCTGATTTCCCATCTCACCAACCTCGGCGCCACCGATCCGCACGGCGGCAGCGTCTCTTACCTGACGGGAGCCAACGTCTCCGGTACGGCGGGGAAGCGCTTCTTCAACTCCATTTCCTGCGACCAGCTGGCGGCCCAGCACCTGGGGCGAGACACGCGATTCGCCTCGCTGACGCTGTCCGCGAACGAAAGCGACGGCGGACAGAACTCCGGACACGGCCCCGGCCATTCGCTCTCCTGGGACGCTTCCGGAAACCCGATCCCCGGTATCAACGAACCGCGTGAACTCTTCCGCACGATCTTCGCCAACCCGGCCGACTCCCGCGCAGAAATCGATGCGCGGCTACGCAAAAAACAGAGCATCCTCGATGTGGTTCGCCTCAACGGTCGCGCCATGAAGCAGCAACTCAGTCGGGGCGACCAGGACAAGCTTGACGAGTATTTCCAGGGCGTCCGTCAGGTCGAACAAGCTCTCGAGCGGCAGGCCGAATGGGCCGATATCCCCAAACCGGAAGCCGACTTCCCCATGCCGGGCGAAGGGCTCACAGGCGAGACCGAGATCCGCCTGATGTACGATCTTATCATCGCGGCCCTGCAGACCGATTCAACGCGCGTAGTCAGTTACCGCCAGCCCGTCTGCTCCATGCTGCTGGGCATGGGGGTCTCGCTCAAAGCCCATTCGCTCAGCCACTACGGATTCTCGGAAACGCGCACGCAGGCCTCCCGCGCCCGCGACCAGAAGTGCACCGAATTATTCGCCCACTTCCTGGACCGTCTGAAAGAGGCCAAGGATATCGATGGCAGTCGGCTGTACGACAACTGCATCGTCAGCTTCGGCACCAATCTCCGTTCGGGACACGAGCTGAAAAGCCTGCCCGCCCTATTGTCCGGCGGAGGCGCCAAAGCGATCCAGCACGGACGCCACCTTGTTCTCCCGCAAAAAGACACGCCCCTGGCC
This sequence comes from Lignipirellula cremea, assembly GCF_007751035.1. Taxonomy (NCBI): domain Bacteria; kingdom Pseudomonadati; phylum Planctomycetota; class Planctomycetia; order Pirellulales; family Pirellulaceae; genus Lignipirellula; species Lignipirellula cremea. The sequence goes on from NZ_CP036433.1 coordinate 2,209,946, forward strand.
AACTACTGGCTCACCCTCCTGCAGCAGGCGGGCGCCCCGGTGGATCGCTTCAGCCACAGCACGGGAATCATTCCGGAACTGCTGGGATAAGCAGAGGTCGCTGGAGCGTGGGAGGCAGGGGACCTGGAAATGAGGCGATGACGCCCCGCTAAGGCAGCATCGTGGCCGCGGCATGATCGCGATCGGTGCGTCGCCAGAGCGTATAGACGCTGTCGTCGAACGCCGGATGTTCGATCGGCTGGAAACCACGCTCGCGCAGCAAGGCGTCGCGCTGATCGATGGTCAGCGGCCAGCAGCGCCAGTCGTTCTGTTTGCCGACCGTGATGGCGTTGTCGGCCTGGTCAAGATCGCTGAAGAACGAGGCCGGCATCACGCCTGGCCAGCCGGCCTGGTCGTATTCGAAAATGAGCGAACGTCCCACGCGCGTTCCGGCCATCGCGTTGATCGAAGGGTCTTGCGGGCAGGCGGTCGTTTGCCCCGGCAAGCCGGCCAGGCGAACCGCTTCGGCATAGGCGTCGTCGGCGAAGCGAACATGCGAGCGGACGCTGTCCCAGCGCGGCTCCAGAAACGCCAGGCACAGCAGCACCATCGCCACGCCGGTCCAGGGCGTCAGGTCGGCGGCGCCGGATCGCCAGCGCAATTCGAGCGGTCGGGACAGATGCAGCATTAAAGCCGCCGCGGCGAAGTACGCCGGGATCATGCTGTTCGCCATGCCGCCCTGCTTGGCCGCCGCCAGCGCTCCGGCCGGGAACGCGACCAGCAATGCGGCGATCAGCCACGCCGTCTTCGCCGTCATCCGGTCGCCTGGGATCGGTAAGGTTGTCAAAGACGTCCCCTCTCCGCGTTCGCGCCAGTACAGTACCACCGCCAGCCAGGTGAGCGGGATCGACAGCGGAAAGCGGATCAGCCGCATCGCCAGTTCCGGTTCGCGGATCGAATACTGGGCCGGTGTAACGGCCAGGTAATGGAACAGCATCGGCCACGCAGTCGCCGTCACGGCCAGCGTCGCCAGGACCGCCGTCGGCGGCAGCAGCAGCATGATCCCTTGCCGCGCAGTGATCTGCTTCCAGGGCCGCTGCAGCAGCACGGCCGTGAGCGGCATCACGCAGATCATCGCGCTCGGCTGCTTGAAAAAGATCGCCGTGATCATCAACGCCACGCCGGCCAGGTACGTCATCCACGCCTGCCGCGCAAACCCTCGGTACAGCAGCAGCAGCGCCAGCATCGCCAGGAGCAGGCTCACGCCGTCGGGACGCGGTTCCAGAAAATCGTGCGCACAGGCGCCCACCGCTATCATCAGCGTCAGGGCGAACAGGGCGGCGTACGTCACTCCCTGTGGTCGGCAACAGACGATGACGGTCAACATGGCGAGGGCAAAACTGGCCAGACTGAGCAGCCGGGCCGGATAGAAACTCGGACCCGTCACGCGGAACAGGACGGCCGGCACATAGGTCGCCAGCGGTCCGTACATATGGGTCGCATGCCCGCTGTCGGCTGCTTCATAAACGGGCAAGTTGTGCGCCGCCCGATAGCTGTCGGCCAGCATGCCGCCTTCCCAGAAGTGCATCGGACCCGTCTGCCCCAGACGCTGCATCAGTCCCCAGCCTGCCAGGCCAATCAGCACGACCGGCAGCACGACCAGCAACAGGTTCACGCCAGACCGTTTGCCAGCGGCGTCCGCTGGCTGTTCGTCTGCAGGGAGGGCCGTCGTTTCCAATGGTGAATGCAAGGCGTAAGGAGCGGTCGAACCCGGCGGCGGCTGGCTCATGGATTAGAACTCGGATTCACGACGGGAGACCATTTGACGACGGGCGTTGCGCTGGGCGACGCAAGCCGAATCGCGGGTCGGCGTCCGGGCGGTGGAGGCCTCCGCCGACAGCGCACGCACCTCGTCCAGGATTTCCTCTTCCACGACCGGCGTCATTCCGCCGTTCCTCATCCGGGCGACTACATACTGCGGCCGGTTGCGAACCTGATCGTAGATCCGCACCACATACTCGCCCAGCACCGCGATCCCCAGGGCGTTCAGGGCGCCAAAGAGCGAGGTCATGATAGTGATTGACGTCCAGCCCGGCACAGCCAGGCCGGTGACCAGTTTATGGAACAGCGTGAAGCAGCCGCTGGCCAGACAGACCGCCAGGGACAGGCCCGCAATGCCATAGAACATGCTCAGCGGCGCCCGCGAGAAGGAAAACAGGGCCGTCTTCGCCAACTGGAACAGGCCATAGAGCGATACCCGCGGCTTCGCATCGTAACGGGCTCCCCGTTCCACCGGCAGGCCGACCTGGCGAAAGCCAGTCCAGCTGCGCAGTCCGGGAAAGTACCGATCGGATTCCGGCATGGCGACAATCCGCCGGGCCGCAGCGCCGTCGAGCAGGCAAAAGTTCCCGGCGTCCTGCGGGATGCGGGTCGAAGCCAGCGCCCCCAGCACTCGGTAGAAGCTGTAAAACAGCAGACGTTTGACGGGGCCTTCTTTCCGCTCCTGTCGTACGGCGTAGATCACATCGGCGCCGGCGCGCCATTGCTCCAGGAACCGCGGGATCTCGGCCGGGTCATCCTGCAGGTCGGAGTCCATCACCACGATCGCATCGCCCTGGGCCGTCGCCAGTCCTGCCTGCAGCGCAGCCTGGTGGCCGAAGTTCCGCGACAGATGCACGACAACCACTTGCGGATGCCGATCGGCCAGTCGGTCCAGGAACAGGCTTGAACCGTCGGTGGAGCCGTCGTTCACAAAGACGATTTCATAACCGCCCGTCTCTCGCGACAGGGCCGACACGATCTTTTGATGCAGCGCATCCAGGGCGGCGGCCTCGTTATAAACGGGCAGCACGACCGAGACGAAAGGATTGCGTTCGCTTCTCACTTTTGCAGTACTCCCACCACCGACAAGCCGCAGGGAGTCGGGCAAGCGCTCATCCAGCAGCGCTCCCAGTCGGCGCATGCCAGCAAGGCGCGATTGGTCAAAGAGGATACCCGCGGAAACACCGCTTTGCGGGACCGGGGCAACAGGCGTTCATACGTGCGCACGGCAATCGCCGGCAGCAGCGTAAAGGCGTTCCAGTGTGACAGGAAGCGGACCGTAAAGCCGGCCGCTTCCGCTTCTTCACGCAGCCGACGCCTGGTGTAACGACGGTAGTGTCCCAGGCGTTCGTCCCACTCGCCAAAGAGCCACTGGTAGGCCGGCACGGTCGCAATCACTCCGCCGCCTGGCTTGAGGGCCTGCCAGGCATGCTGCAAAGCGGCGACCGGATCGGAAAGATGCTCCAGCACATCCAGCAGCACCACGGCCGAGGCCGATTCGTCCGCCAGCGGCCAGGGCTCAGTCAGGTCGTGCAGATGCACGTTCTCCAGACCGCGTTCATGGGCATGCTCGACGGCCGGCTCCATCACATCCAGGCCAGCGACCTCGTAGCCCAGTTCCTGGAAGGCGAGCAGATTACGCGAGGAACCGACGCCCCCTTCGACCACCAGCCCCGGCGGCGGAAAGTGCTCCTGGAGCAATCGTGTGGCCAGACGCCGTTTGGCGACATGCCACCAGTACGAATCTTCCAGTTGTATCAGTTCTGTCAGATGTCCCGCTTCCATCGCACCAATCTTTCCTTTCGCCCCGCATTCACCGACAAAAGACGCCCTGGAAATAAGGGAGCCCAAGGAAAGATAGGTTACGATTCGGGGGTTCCCGGCCCTTTTTGCAATCGTCCCCGCTAAATCCACCGGCTGGCCGATCCTGCTGCGTTCGCCCCAAACGGAGTGGGGTAAATGCCTGCATTGCAAAAAAAGAAATACCCCCTGTTCGGGTCGTTTAGTTGCCCGGCAGACGGTTTGCGCGGGCGTTTGGCCGTATTTATTGTTCAGTCGGGGGGAACGGGGCGGCGGTGAGCGGCGGCAACTGATCTGGCCGCGGTCGGGCCAAATGGCGTAAACTGCGGCGGAGTTCGCTCGCCATTCGACTGATTCTCAGTCGTGGAGCGGGCGACTAACCATTGCCAAGGGAGGCGCACGGATGCGCTGGGGGCTAATCTGTTTATCGCTGTTCGCTGGATTCGTGTGCTGCCAGGCCGTTTGCGCCGAATTTGACGAGCCGCCAGGACCGCCATCTTCCAGCCCGGCCGTGGCTGCAGCCGCCGAACCCGTCGCGAGCACAGAAGCGGAGCCGATCCCGGCGCCTGCCCTGCCGCCGCTAGCGGCCAAGCTGGCCTCCCGGTTCGGAACGGAGCTGGGACGACTCGGCAGCCAATGGGCGGCCCGGTCGACCGCATCAAAACAGATCGCCGCGGCTCCGACGGCGAAAACGCGATCGAAAAGCAACCGGCCCGCCAGCATCGTCGCGGACACACGCATGGCGAAGCCCGTCGCCCTGACGATGAAGTTCCCTGACGCTCGCAGCGACCCGAACCTCCGCGAATCGAACGCGGCGCTCGAGCCAGAAGCGGCGGCGCCGCCCGCCAGCCGGGCGAAAGAACCCGCGGCCTCGGCCGGTCTGCTGCCACCCTTTGAGACGGTTTCCGTCTTTCCCCTCCGCCAGGCGGCCGACCTGGAAGAGGAACTGCAGGAACGCACCACCGCCCGCATTGCCCATGCCCTTTCCAGCATTCCGGGCGTGATGGTTACGACGAAAGTCAACGTCTCCTCGTCGGATCCGGCCGCGACGCAGGCCGCGACCGGCGTTTGCGTGAGCGTGCCGCAAAACTATTTTGAACGCCTTCGATCCCGCTATCTGGAGCGGCACGCCGCGACGGAAACGGGCGCCTATGAGGCGTTACGCCTGGCGGAAGATACCGAACGCCGGCGGATTCGCCAGGTGGTGGAAGTGCTGCTGCCTGCCGGGGCCGGTCTGGTGCTGGTGGAGCATCCGACGCTGGATCTGCCGACCACCGCGGCCGCCGGCCCGCCGCCGGTTATCCAGGAGATGGCCAGCTCCACCGTGATGGGCCAGACCGGACTGATGGCGATCGGCCTGGCGGTGTTTATCGCCACCTTCATCGCCCTCCGCGGCGGCAGCAATCCCGAAGGCGGCTATCTGCCGAGCTGGATGACGCTGCCCACGCTACGGCGTGGAGCCAATTTCAGCCTGCCGACCGAGACCACAACCGACGCGACCACTTCCGAAGAACCAGCCGACGACACCAAACAGCACGACGATCGCAACGCGGCGTAGCCGCCGCTGTCCCGTCCTGGCCAGGTCCACTCCAGGACGTCTAACGTGATTCAAAATAGTCCCGCATGCGCTGGACAGCGTCCAGATCGATGCCGGCGGGCTGCTGGTCGAGAATCCAGTCCAGATCGGCCAGGGCCCGCACCTTGCGGCCTGTCTCGCTGTTGAGCACGGCCCGCAGACCGCGGTGCGACACGCTGTCGGGCTCCAGGGCGACCATCGCTTCGACGTACCGCAGCATCGCTTCTTTGTCGTCTTCTCGCTGGGCCGTGTTGTTCAGGTTGTGCAGCATGCGTACCAGAATAGAACGGGCGGACGCCGGCTGCAGGTCGGTTTCCTGGAACGCCCTGCCGGCGAAGTCGTCGACGATTTTCTTCGCGTTGTCCTTGGACAAAGTTTCGCCCCGCTCGAACACATCGATCAGCTGATCTTCGTCTCCCTGCGGCAGCTTCACGATGAAGTGGCCCGGCAAACCGACCCCTTCCAGCTTGAGCCCCAGGCGACGGCCGACTTCCAGGTACAGCACGCTGAGGGTAATCGGCAGGCCTTCGCGGTCTTCGATGACCTGGTCGAGATAGCTATTGGCCCGGTGGTAGTAATTGGTGCGGCCGCCGTGGAATCCGTTCTGCTCAAACAGGTAGCGATTGAGGGCCTGCAGTTTCTGGGCGTCGGTCGGTTCGGCGGGCAGGCTGGCCTTGGTTTCCGCCGCCATTTCGGCGACGCGCTGTTCGTAGTAGTTCGTATCGAGATCTTCGTTATCCAGCCGGGAGAGCAGCAACGCCCCGTGCAGCAGGTCGACGTTCTCGCCGTGCTGTTTGACCATTTTCTCCAGCTCCAGCGTGATCGACCGGGTGAGCAGATCCTGGGCCAGACGTCGGCGGTCGGCGGCCTGGCGTTCCAGGTCATGGGCCTGGTCGCGGAGTACGGTTGCGGCGATCGCGGCCTGATCCTCGAGCGGATCCAGCGACAGGCCGGAAATCTCCGCCAGCGAGGGCAGGTTGCGCAGCGCCTCGGCCGCGCCGGCGGCGACGGCCGGATCCAGCTTGAACCGCGGCAGCTCTTTCCCGATGCGAAAGCCTTTGAACGAGGCGGTCGTATCGCGGAACTTGGCCAGGCCGACCTTGCCGGGCGGCAGGCTTTCGTCGGTCGATTCGTAGACCAGTTCGTCGTTCAAGAAGCAGCGGACGCGATCCTTCTCCAGCCGCACCTTGAGGTAGTTCCATTCACCCGACCGGTAATGGGGGCTGGCTTCGTTCCGCAGCACTTTCCAGGAGCGGAAGTCGGGGCCCATAAAGGAACTGAGCCGCAGGTTGCCGGCGCTGGGGTAGAACCCGTAATGCCGCTGCGCTCCGTTGGATTGGAAGACCAGGCCGGCGGCGCCCGACTCGTCGTCGAGCTTGACCTGCACGCCGATCTCGTACGGCAGCTCAGGCGTTTTCCCTTCCCACAGGCAGAGCGAACGGCCGCCGAACCCGTCGCCCGGTTCGCTGGCGACGATCGTTCCGCTTTGGCGGCGCCATTTGCCGCCGTTGACCAGGCTCCACTGCCGGGCGTCGAGCGCGCCGATGGTCAGCCAGCGCGACATGGGAATGGGGTTCGGTTTTTCGAGCAGCGGTTTGAGATCGTCGACCTCGACGGCGAAGCCCAGGTTGTCGGTCACCAGCGATTTGGCGGTGACGATGCCATGCACTTTACCGTAGGCGTCGAGCAGCGGGCCGCCGCTGTTGCCCGGCTCGATCGGCACGGCGATCTGGATCATTTGACGGCCGTCGATCTCCCGCCGGCCGGAAACCACGCCGGAGACGACGCTCAGCTTCAGCCCTTGCGGGTTGCCAAAGGCGACAACCGGGGCGCCCTGGCGAAGCGTTTTGGAACGGCCCAGTTCCAACGGCGGCGGCAGATTGTCGCCTTCGATTTTGATCACGGCCAGGTCGAGGCGGCGGTCGGAAGCGTGGATGGAGACGACATCGAACGAGCGGCCGTCGGCCAGCTCGACCGCGATCGGACGGGCCTCCCCCAGCACGTGGTAGTTGGTGGCGATCAGGCCGTCTTCAGAAACCAGGAAGCCGGCTCCCAGTCCCTGGCGTTTGCCGTCGCGGCCGGTGAACGTCACCACGACGACCGACTTGAGCGCCGTTTCCGCCAGCTCTTCCACGGTCGCGGCGGCGACCGTTTCGACGGGTCGTTCCGGTTCCGGCGGGACGTCATCGGCGGCCAGGCGACTGCAGCAGAGGAACGCCAGCAGCAGGGTCAAGGATCGGGTCATCGAATATCTTCCTTTCAGGCCGCGTCGCCAGGGCGAAGGGCAGGCGTGCGAGCATGTAGCCGAAGTCGCCAGACTTGAGACGGAGTATTCTGGGCGATAGAAACAAGGACCAAACTCTGGCGAGTCCGGCTGCGGGAGAGCGAATAGAGCGAGTGGTGCGAATCACGCGGGCAAAAAAAACGGCTCGTTGTTTTCGCAACGAGCCGATGGTTTCCAGCCTTACAGTTTAACGTCCGTCCGGCTTGGGACCAAACGGATCGTCAAAAGGTTCCGAATCTTTGGGCGTAAAGGGGACCTCTGGCACGGTAACTTCGCGATCTCGCGGGAATTCCTCGCGCACCTGCACGGCGCCCGGCCCTCTGAGGCGACGGGACTCCCAGGGCAAGCGGTAGGGCTCTACTTCCCTCATTCCCCAGACGACGTTGTCATCCTGGTAGTCAAAATAGAACGGCAGCTTCCGTTCCTCGATCGAATTGGGGACGCGGCAAACGGTTCCGTCGCAGCAGACGACCAGGGGCTCCGTTTTGCGGGAGCCAACGAGCGCCTTCAGGCCGGGCGTTTTTTCATAGTCGTAGTCCTGGGGTTTGGTCCACGGCACGGCCTGTTCGTCCGCCGCCTCGACGGCCAGAATCGTGGCGCTGGATCCGTCGGTTATATCGCCAATCTGGACCGGTATTTTCAGCGCGAAGACTCCCTTTTCTTCGCCCCCGTTCCCCAGAACAACCGTGGTTCCCGCAGGGCTCTTGCTGGCAGGCATCCGGTACACGTCGGGCATCTGGGTTAGAAGCGTTTTGTTGTGCTCGCTGTCCCAAGGTTCATCCAGGTGAAACTTTTGGTAGAGTTCCTGCTCTCCCATGTACGGCAGGATCAGCACGCGCCAGCTGAGCAGCGGCTTGCCGTCGGCGTCCACGCTGGCCGCAGGGGGGAAGCTTTTGTTGTTATCGTGATAATCAAGACAGGCGATGGCGATCTGTTGCAGGCAGTTTACCCCCTGCGATTGCCGCCAGAGGTCGATCTGCTCCATGACTTGCGGCACGGAACAGACCAGTTCCAGCGACATGGCCGTGCCGACCACGCCGGGAGCCGCCTGCCGGCTGACGATCTGCAGGCCGCCGTCGACCCGTCGCCAGGTAGTTACGTTCCCTTTCAGGTGCGGCAGCCAGGCCGAGCCCGGGGGCAGAATGCTTTCGATGTCAGAACCGTGGTTCAGATGTTCCTGCGACAGGTACCGCATGGCGGTGAGGGCGAACGGATACGCCCACTGCACGGCGGCGGCGCCGTCCAGCTGGCCGTAACTCTGCAGGTCGCCCTGATCGCTTTGACCGGCCGTAAAGGCGTCCGCTTTCAGCGGCTGGAAGTCTGCCTTGCGACCCAGGAAGCCCAGCACGGCTTGCGGGTACAGGCTGAATACCAGGTGATCATCGGCGACGCACCAGGCGGGATAGATCGCCAGGTCGCCGAGAAACTTGGCCGAATAGACCTGCTGTTTGCCCACCTGGGTCTGTTTCAGGGCAATGCTATCCCGCGGCAGAACCGTTTTGGCGATGTTCATGGCGGAGGTGAAAAACTTGTTGAACGTCTCCCGGTCTTTGAGCGCGACGGCGATCGTCCAGCCGGTCAGCAGACCGCCGTCATCGGGGGCGGCGAACAGGGTCCAGGTATCGCCCAGCGAAGCCAGCACATCGTCGCGGATGTCGGCCTGGAACGCTTCCTGGAAACCCTCCCGCATGGCCGGAACCTGGTCGGCTGCGGGACCGCCCACGTTGCCCATCATCGTGGTGACCAGATCGAACAGCTCCACCGTATCCAACTTGAAGGCCAAAGCAGCCGGGGCGTCGGCCGGAACCACGGCCAGGTCGGCGTCGGTCAGGGCGGCGCCAGAGAACACTTTGAGCAGGCCGGTCGGCTCGCCGGGAGCATCGATACACGCCCGGGTGACGAAGCCTTCTGCGTCCAGACCGGAAGCAATCGCGATCGAACGGACGGACGACAGCCCCAGCTGATCGAGGAACGGTTTGGCCATTTCCCCTTCGGGCAGCTGGCTGATCGTTTCGATGACTTTGCTATGGTTCAAAAAGGCGATCACGCTGCGGCGTTCGATCGGGCAGGTGTCGGCAATGGCGGTCAGCCAGGCCGGCGGTTCCTGCTGCATGCGGGCGAGGAGCCGTTCCATTTCCCCGTCGCCCACGGTGATCAGCAGGAAGGAATCGCGCACGCCCCAGGTAATCGGCGGGGCGGACGGATCGAGTCGCACGGTAAAGAACGGCTGCCCGTCGATCGGTTGCGGCTGGGCCGCTGCGGCGAAGGTTTCAGTCTGCCAGCGTTCCAGTTCTCCGGCGAGTGCGGCCGCGTTCTCTCCCAGATCGAAGATGGCGCCAGCCTGGACTTGCGGCGGACCGTCGCCCAGCTGCACTTCCGCCAGATACAGGGCGGCCGTTTGCCGGGCCGCATTGCGGGACAGACGACCGAACAAGTCGCCCGCCCCCGTGGTCGGCGTGTACTCCCGGACCAGCGCATCGATGGCGTCGATCGCTTCCTGCATGGCCGGTTCGGCCATGAGCTTTTCAACCGAGTTCGCGCTGGTCGGATCTGCGTCGGCGGTGGCCGACCAGGACAAATACGCCAGACACTCGGCCGGGGCGATCCGATGGACTACCGGATTCTCCGGGGCGGGCGGAACACCCAGCGCCAGACAGAAACTGGTCGACGCCAGCACCGCGAACAGCGAGCCAAGGGCGCTCAAAAAGCGAAACCTGAACATGGGGAAGCTCCTGGAAAAACTCAAGACGGGTAGGGAGCCCTTCGCGGCGCGAAAGAGCGGGAACTCTGGCGGCGTACAGGACGCCTTTCGCGTTGCGTTACTGGTCATCATTGGGGAATTCGTTGGGGTCGATGAATTCGCCGTCGTTCCGAGTGAACAGGCGATATAAAAGGGTCGGGTTGGTGTAATCGACCAGCTGGACCGAACCGTCCGCATAGACGGCCAGAAAACCGCCACGCCGCAATCCAACCAGGCCCTTGGTTCGGTTCTCGGCTTCATAGGCAAAGTCATCAGGCTTCGTCCAGAACACGGCATTCTCTGGCGCCGCTTCGACGATGGCGATCGTGTTGGACATGCCGTCGGTGATGTCCCTGAATTTCAGATTCCCTTCGTTTTGCGGCCGCAGAAAGCCGTCCTTGGAAACATTGGCCAGGTACACCGTTTTCCCCGGTTCGAGGCTGGCGCCCGGAGCGGCGTAAACAACAGGCGTCACCTTTCCGGCGACAGCAAGGTTATGTTCGCTGTCCCACGGTTCATCCAGGTGGAACTGGTCGTACAGCGAGGACATTTCCATATATGGAAGGATATGGACGCGCCAGCTGAGCAGCGGTTTGCCGTCGGCGTCGGTGTTTGCGCTATGAGGTAGTCGCAAGTTTTGATCGGCGAAGTTATGCACCCCCAACCCGATCTGCTTCAGGTTGTTCTGCGAATTCATCCGCTGGGCGGCGAGGCGGGCTTCGATCCCGGCGGGAACGATCGCGGCCGTCACCAGCGGAGCGACGGCGCCCACGCTGAAACCAGGCAGGCTCTGTTTGCTGACAAACTCCAGGCCCGTTTCTGTGCGATGGATCGTCGTGTAGGCCGGCGTCAGATGCGGGGCGATCGCCGAACCGGGCGGCAACGCCATCAGGTCGATAGGCGACTCCTCTTCCGCTACCCGTCCACGCCCCAGGAATTCCTGCTCCATCACCACGCCGCCAAACTGCAGGACCGGATACAACCGTTCAAACACTTCGCGCAGGTCCAGTCGCAGGGCGAAAGGCATCGCGCCCTCAGCCGCCAGGGCGGCCGCGATTTGCGGGTCGTCGGCCAGCGTTTCCGTCGGCGGCTTCTGCTGCAGGAAACCCCGCACGGCATGCGGGTAAATGCCAACCACCAAGTGCTTGTCGGTTACGCACCAGGTGGGCTCCACCAGCAAATCGGTGTCCGCACGCAGACGATACAGCGTGTGTCCGTTGACCTGCAGCGAGTCATCAACCCCTTCGAGCGTTCCGTAATTGCTGACAAGCGGCGAGCCCGCGGCAACCTTTTTCAGCCAGGCGGAAACGGCGGCCGGATCTTTCACATCGCCCACCAGCACCCAGCCGGACATGATGCCGCCGTCGTGCGGGGCCGCGTAGACCCGCCACACATCGCCCAGCATGTCGTTCAGTTCGGCGCCCAGATCCTGCTGCAGTTTGGCCCGGTCTTCCGTCATCTTGGCGGCTATGGACGGATCCACCTGGTGCGCGACGGCAATCAGGCGATCCATCAGGTCGGCAGGACTCACCCGTAACGCCATGGCGCCAGGCGCCGCATTGGGGATGAGGGCCAGATCTTCGGCCGTTAAACCAGGGCCGTCCAGGGCGGCGAACAGCCCTTCCGGTTCGCCGTTGAATTCCAGCAGCGTGCGTGTCTGGAAGCCGGTGGCATCCAGACCCGAAACGGAGACGTAAGAACGGATCGAACGCGCCCCGGAAGCGTTGATCAGGGCCGGGTTGATCGTCCCTTCCGGCAGACTGTCGACGATCTTTAAGGCTTTTTCGACATCAATCCAGGCGATGCTGGCCCGGCGTTCCAGAGTGGTTTCCTGGCGAATTTTCGCCAGCCAGGCCGGGACTGGCGACAACGCACAATCCAGCAGGTTCTTCATCTCCCCTTCGCCCACGGCGACCAGCAGGTAGTTGCCGATCATGCCCCAGGTTACCGGCGGGCCCGGACCAGGCTGCACGGTATGGAAGGTTTTCCCCTGCAGCTGCACTTCGGTCACGGCGTCGCCGAACAGTCCGGTTACTGCGTCCTGCAGCCGGGTGCTGAACTCGGCCGCATTTTCATCCAGGTTGAACACGGCGCCGGCGGCGATTTGCGGGCCTTGTTCCAGCTGCACGTCGCGGACATAAATGGCGGCCGCATGCGTCAGCACGTGGCGTCCCACCCGCTGGACGACCGCGGGCATGGAGTCGGGCGGAAGCGGTTCGCCGTTGCCGATCGCCAGGTTCAGCGCCTGTTCCAGTTGGGCAAAGGACTTCTGCACGGCCGGCTCCGCCGCCAGTAGCTCGGTGGCGTTCTGGCTGGCCGGATTCGCCTCCATGGCGCCCGACCAAGTGAGATAGAACAAGCATTCTTCCGGCGCGATCCGGGCGAGGATTTCCCTCTCCGGTTCCGGCGGCAAGCCCAGCGGAGAGCCGGAGAACACGAACATCAGCAAGGCGACAAAACCCGATGCTAAACCTGTGGCGACCATAAAAGAGCCCCTGATTCTGTGTGCGGTGTCGAACCACGCTGGTGGCGATGTGCGACCTCGGTCCGGCCGAAAGCCGCGACCGGTAACATCGACGCATCATAACCGACTGCCTGGCAGGGGGAAATCACCAGGCGATCCCCCAGAGGAAAGGGGCGCGGCGAATCGAATTTTCGCACGGGAAACAGGCCAGCCGGGGCGCTACCGCGTGACGGTCCGCATGTCGGGGTTGCTGCGGCGGCGCCAGATGAAACCGTCCAGCAGGTAATGCGTCGCCTGCGGCACGGCCAGCAACGGGGCGATCCACAACTGCCAGCCGTCCGGCGTGCGGAACCCCGGGCCGAACAGCCAGGGCCGCTCGCGCAGGATCGTCCAGTCCCACAGCAGCTCTTCCGCATAGGCCAGCAGCCAGATCGTCGCCACAAACATCACCAAAGCCGGCCACCAGCTGCGCCGCTCCGGCGCTGCTCGATCCGCGGCCGGAAGCGAAAGTTGCGAAGTTTGCGAAGGCGCCGGTTTGAACTGCCAGAACCAGAACACCAGCACCATGTACGGCACGCCATGAATAATGATGTTCGTCACCGTAAAGGCATAGTCGGAATTGAACGACACGATCCCCACGTACCAGCAGACGACCGTCGTGGCGACCACGATATCTTTCCCCAGCTGCGGCCGTCCCCGGCGCCACTGCAGAACCGATCGGATCGCATATGCCGTCAGCACGGCGACGTAGAACGGAAAGGCCAGCCGCGACAGCAGGGCCGGCAGTTGGCCAAAGTCGCCGTCGACAAACCAGGCAAACTGTCGCGGCAGATGCGCGTGCCAGTACAGCAGCGGGTACAGCGTGGCCGCATAGATGGCTCCGCTGTCGATCCGCTTCCCCCAGCCGTCGCGCTCGCCCGCCCGGGCGCGGTACAAGGCGACCCAGCCGTACTGCTGGCGAATAAAATGAAACACGGCCAGGTAAGCCAGCACTCGCCAGAACAGCAGATCGCTTTCACTGTACAGGGCGACGCCCAGCACGTAGCACAGCAGCGGGCCGCCCCCATAGAGCAGCGGCCGGCGCGCCAGTTCCTGGCGATCGAAGTACACCCGAAAGCCCGTAGCGTAGACATGGGCCACATCGATCAGCAGCACCAGCGGCACCCAGGTCCACTCGGGCGAGGCTTCGTGCAGCAGCCCAGCCCAGCCGCCATAGGCCAGCAGCATCAAGGCCAGCACGGCACTGCCCAGGAAGGCGAGCAGATCGACCGGCGCGGAGAACAGCCACGGCCCCCAGCGGCCCTGGCCCGTCGGCGTTGCAATCGAAGAGGAGGCGGTCGTCATGCTGGAATTTTAGACGTCGCTGCTCCCGGCGCCACCCTTGGGGCTTCCAATGCCGCTGCCCCCCCCTCGCGATCCGCAGGCATTACATCCCTGGTGGCAAGTTGGCGGCAGGTCACCAAACAGTCGCTCAAAAAGGTTCGTTTTGTAAGACGCATTACGAGATCAAACGGGCGAGGGAAGGTATCCTGGAACCGTCGCCATTCGACCGTCGCGTAGGTAGTCTGGCAAGCGATTTGTCAAACGTCATGAGCGTTTCATCAGCAGACAATCGGGCCCTTGTTGACAATCCGGGGGCCCCGCATCGCCGCCTTGCCGTGATCCGCAGGGTGTGCGAGCGGCAAGCATGTTACTTGAACGGTGGGACCCATCCCATGGCAAAGAGTGAACAGCGCCGGCAAAAAGACCGGGTGAAAAGGAAACGGAAACACGACCGCCGGAACCTGGTTGCCAGGAGCCAGGAACGCGATCCCAGTGCTGACGCCATTGCGGTGCTGCAGGGATTGAAACGCTCCTTCGGCGAGCATAGCGAGCAGATCCTGCGACTCTGTCTGGCGGACTGCACGCCGGAGGAAATCGCCGCGCAAACGCCGAACGTTTCTGTCGCGGATGTTAAACGGTTTCACGCCGACTTCCTGGAGTTCCCGCCCACGCTGGTCGGCTACTTTGTCGATCACCCTTTCCTGCTTTCGCACCCGCAACTTCTGAGAACAGCCATCCAGCAGCTGAAAACGAAAAAGTCGACCGGTTTCTAACGCCATCGTACTTCCAGGGCGATCTGCACACGGGCTTTTTTGCCTCCCTGCCTGCTCGCGGCCATTGGGCCGATTGCAGACGATAGGGATCATGTCGATTCGTTCGTCCGGGCGGGGGTTGCGGGCGGGAATCCCACCATTTTCCAGATTCCGGCGACGCCTGGGTCCGGTGGGGCGCCTTGGGCAAAGTTGCAGGGCAAGCTATATATTACGGTAGGCTGCGGCCGCCGCCCTGGCCGACCGGTCCTTCCTGGGGCGGGTCCAGCGACGTGGCCGGCCGTTATTTCCAGCAGGCGGGCGCGCCGCTTTGACTGCTTGCACCTGAACGCGTTTGGCATGCCGCTGGCGTCGTTATCGCATCGAGATCGCAGATGAAAATCAAACAGTTTCTCGAACATCACCATATTGAGCGCAACCCCTTCGCCGAAGAGGACGCGCAGACCGATCCGGTTTTCAAAGAGCTGTGCATCCAGGTCGTGTATCATCCGGCCTGGGACAAGGTTTATGGCGATCCCAGCGAACCTTCGACGGCGGTGGTGTTTGGCGAAAAAGGCTCCGGCAAAACGGCCATGCGGCTGCAGATCGCCAATCATGCCGAGGAGTACAACCGTACCCATCCCGACTCCAAGCTGTACATTCTGCATTACGACGATTTCAATCCGTTCCTGGATCGCTTTCGCCAGCATGTGGGCCCGCGGAAAAAGGCCGACAAAGTGCTCGCCCAGTGGCGACTGTGGGACCACATGGACGCCATTTTGTCGATCGGCGTAACCGGGCTGGTCGATCGCGTGCTGGGGGTGAAGCAGCCCTCGAAGATGGTGCATGGCGACGTCGATACGGAACGCCTGGATCAAATGGACCGGCACCAGAAGCGGGACCTGCTGCTGCTGGCCGCCTACTACGATCAATCGGTTGCGCAGACCTCCAAGATGCGCTGGGAACGGTTACGCAAACGCCTGAACTTTGGCGTGTGGGGAACGCAGGTGCTGCCCGCCGTCGGCTTCGCCTGGACCGTAGCGATCGTCACGCTGCTGATCGCCATGGCCATGAACGGCATGAACGCCGGGATGCACTCGCTCTGGCTGTACCCCCTGCTGGTCGCCCTGGGCTGGATACCCTGGGTGGTCCGTTTCGTCCAGCACTGGAGCCTGGCCTCAGGCGTCGCCCGGCATGTGCGCACCGGCAACCACGATGTTCATGCGTTGCGCAAGATCCTGATGAACTTCACCCGGTCCGAGCTGACGGCCCAGCCGGCCCCCGACAAAGACCGGACCGACGATCGCTATGAACTGCTGGCCAAATTCCAGGGCCTGCTGCAGGAACTGGGCTACCACGGCATTCTGGTGCTGATCGATCGCGTCGACGAACCGCACCTGATCAACGGTTCCGCCGAGCTGATGAAGGCGCTGGTCTGGCCGATGCTGGATAACAAGTTTCTCAAGCACCCCGGCCTGGGCCTGAAGCTGATGCTGCCGATCGAGCTCTCCCGTTTTGTCGAACGGGAGGAACGCGAGTTCTACCAGCGGGCCCGGCTGGATAAGCAGAACATGATCCGCTCTTTCCAGTGGACAGGCGAAGCCCTGTACGACGTCGCCAACGCCCGCATGCGAGCCTGCGCCGAAGGCGGCGCCAAAGTGGACCTGTCCGACATGTTCGACGAAAAGTTGACCCACCGACGGCTGGTCGATTCGCTGCGCAGTCTGCGCGTACCGCGGCACCTGTTCAAGTTCCTGTACCGCCTGCTGGTCGACCACTGCAATTCGCACAGCGAAGCCGAACCGCAATGGCGCATCTCCGGCGAAACCTTCGAGTCCGCGCTGGCCGTCTACCTCCGCGACCAGGACTCCTTCGACCGCGGCGTCGGCGCGGGTTAGAGAACCGCGCAGACGCAGAACGGCGGCGTTCGCTCCAAAGGCGAATCGACTTCCTGTGCGAAATGGGGCCACCCAAACTTATTGGAGCAGAAAGGGCGACTTGCTCTCGGTCAGTCGATTTCCGTCCGTCGAGAATTTCTCGTTTCGACTGCAAGACGAGACGCCCGCTCCGCTTACACCACGCCGGGCTGGCGGCGCCAGACCTGGGTGGCTTGTTCGAAGGCGTGGGCTAACTGCAGCACGCCGAAGTCGTTGTTGTGGCGGCCGACAATCTGCACGCCGACGGGCAGACCGTCGGGGGTGAAGCCGCAGGGGACGGAGATCGAGGGCAGGCCGGTCGCCGAGATGTAATAGCACGACTTCATCCAGTCGATATAAGTCGCCATCGGCTGGCCGTTGATCGTGTCCAGGTACGGCGTGTTCACGTCAAACGGCGGCGTCTGGCTGACGGGCAATACCAGGTATTCGTACGTTTCCATAAATACCCGCAGTCGCTGGTAGAGCTGCGTCCGCGCCAGTTCAGCCCGGGAGATCTGCGGGCCGGTCAGCTGGCGGCCTTCTTCGACATTCCAGACGACCGTCTCTTTGATCTGGTCCCGGTGCTTGTCGAGCATCTCGCGGAAACGCAGCTCAAACTTCCAGGCGCGCCAGACTTTGAACGATTCGTCGGCTCCCGAATAGTCGGGCGAGCAGTCGTCGATCTCACAGCCCAGATCGGCGAACGCTTGCCGCTGGCTGTTGATGGCGGCCGTGACCGACGGTTCCACTGGCAGGCCGCCCAGGTCGTCGCTCCAGGCGATCTTCACGCCCTGGAAGTCGCGGGCCAGGTCGCGGCCGAACAGGCTGCCCGGGTCGCTCAGGGAGATGGGCGAGCGGTCATCGGGACCGGCGATTGCCGTCAGCATGAGCGCCACATCGGCGACCGTACGGGCCATCGGACCCTGGACGGAAATGGGGAACCAGGCGACCTCGGAAGGCCACAGCGGCACGCGTCCCGGCGAAGGACGAAAGCCGACCACATTGCAGAAGCTGGCGGGATTTCGCAAGGATCCGCCCGTGTCGCTGCCGTCGGCGATCGGGATCATGCCGCAGGCCAGGGCGACTGCCGCCCCGCCGCTGCTGCCGCCGCACGTCTTGGTAACGTCGTACGGATTGAGCGTGGCGCCAAAGAGCGGATTGAACGTTTGCGAACCGGCGCCAAACTCAGGCGTGTTCGTTTTTCCCAGCGTGATCGCCCCGCCTTTTTTCAACCGCTCGATGATCACGGCGTCTTTGTCGGGGACATTGTCTTTGAACAGCGGCGAACCATAGGTGGTCCGAATGCCGGCCGTCGAAATGATATCCTTATGCGCGACCGGCAGGCCGTGCAGCGGCCCGCACTCTTCCCCGCGGGCAAAGCGTTCGTCGGCCGCCGACGCCGCCTCAAGCGCCTGTTCCGGCAGATAGGTGATGATCGCATTGACGGCCGGGTTCACGCGGTCGATCTGCGCCAGGTGGGCCTCCATCGTTTCCCGCGCCGACAACTGGCCGGAGCGGATCAGTCCCGCCAGTTCGGTCGCCGGCTTGAAGCAGAGTTCGGAAGATTCCATAGCGTTGTTCTTTGAAAGAGTTTCAGGGCGCCGCCGACATGGAGTGAAAGACGACTATCAGGGAGATTCCATCAGCGATTTGACGGCGGGTTTTTGCACCTTGCCCATTGCGTTCCGCGGCAACTGATCGACGCACAGCAATCGCAGCGGCACTTTATATACGGCCAGCAGTTCCTTCCCCCAGGCCCGCAGTTCGGCCAGTTCCAGCGGACCGTCGGCCACAATGCAGGCGGCTACGCACTCGCCCCATTCTTCGTCGGGCACGCCGACGACCGCACACTCGCGAATTTGCGGATGGGTGCGCAGCACTTCTTCAATCTCCAGGGCGGAGACTTTATAGCCGCCCGTCTTGATGATATCGACGCTGTTCCGGCCCAGCAGACGGTAGTCGCCGTTGTCGATCACGGCCACATCGCCGGTGCGGAACCAGCCATCGTGAAAGGCGGCCGTCGTCGCTTCGGGCCGGTTCCAGTATTCCTCAAACACGTTCGGCCCGCGGGCTTCGATCTCGCCCGGCGTTGCATCGTCGGCCAGCAAGGCGCCTGACTCGTCGACCCGGCGGATCTCCACCCGCGGCAACGGTCGTCCGACATGACCGGGCCGGCGGGTTCCGTGATATGGGTTCGACAGGGCCATGCCGATCTCGGTCATGCCGTAGCGTTCGAGCAGGGTGTGCCCGCTGATTTCCCGCCACTTTTCCAGGACGGAAACGGGCAACGCGGCCGAGCCCGACACCATCAATCGCATCCGGCCGCAACCGGCGGAAACGGCAGCCTGCGACACGGCATCCCGTTTTTCAAAGGCGGCAATCAAGCGCGAGTAAATCGTCGGCACGGCCATGAACAGCGTGAGATCCCCATCGGCAAACCGATCCAGCACGGCGTCGGCGTCAAACGGGGACAGCATCTCGCAGCAGGCGCCGGTCCGCAGCGCGCAACCAAGAACGTTGATGATCCCGTGAATATGATGCAGCGGCAGCACATGCAGAATGCGATCATCGGCCGTCCATTCCCAGGCTTCCACCAGGGCGTCGATCTGGGCGGAAATGTGGGCGTGGGTCGTGACGACCCCTTTGGGCCGGCTGGTCGTGCCGCTGGTATACAGGATCATCGCGCGACGATCGCCGGTCATTTCCGGGCCGGTCTGCGGCGTCGCCTGCAGGGCCTGGTCGATCGTGAGCAGCTGCAGCCCGCGGGCCTGGGCCAGCGGGGCGACGCGATCGAAGTAATCAGGGTGGACGATCACGGCCGCGGCCTGCATGTCGTCGAGGGCGTACTCGATCTCGGCCGGCGGATGCATCAGCCCCAGCGGCGCGGCCACGCCTCCGGCCCGCCAGATTCCCCACTGGGCGGCCACGTATTCAAAGCCCGGCGGGGCCAGGAAGGCAACGCGGGCCTCGCGCAGATCGTCGGCCCCGTCCAGCAACGCCCCGGCGACCGCGCCGGCCGCTGCATCGAGTTGCTGATAGGTCCAGGCAGAGTCGCCCAGGGAAAGGGCCGTGCGATCGGCAAAAGAATCCACGCCTTGAAAAAACATAAACGCCACAGCAAGCCGAAGGGAGAAACGCAACGGCTGCGATTTTCTCCCCTGGCGGCAGCGTGGTCAATCACCCCGACACGTGACGGCCGGTGGCGACGTCCTCGCGTCATTCGACTTCCGTTACGGAATCGCTTTCTCGACGATGGGGAGCGTCTTCTCCACCAGCGGCAGCAGTTGCATGGCGACGTTCATGTAGATCAGAATTCCCAGAATGTCGATCAGCCCGGCGACAAACGGATTACTCATCAAAGCCGGATCCCAGCCGATCCGATGAAAGACCATCGGCAAGGCCGAACCTAGCACCGCCCCGGAGATCACCACCAGCAGCACCGTAAGCGGCAGCACGAAGGCTTCCATCAGCGAAGGCGCCATGGTGCAGGCGACCATATAGCCGATCACCGAAAGAAAGCCGCCCAGCACAATGCCGATCGCCAGTTCCCGGCGCATGATCTGGGCCCAGTCGCGCAGTTTGACGTCGCCGGTCGACAAGGCCGTAATGATCAGCGTGGCCGACTGGTTGCCGGTGTTGCCGCCGCAGGAAATGACCAGCGGCAGGAACAGCACCAGCCACGTCCAGCGATCCAGCGGCCCTTCGTACGACTGCAGGGCGCTCGCCGTGGCCAGGGCGCCGACGAACAGAATCGTCAGCCAGATGCCCCGTTTCCAGCTCATCGTCCACAGGTTGGTCTGCAGGTAGCCGCGTTCCAGCGGATCGACGGCGGCGATGCGATGGGCGTCTTCGGTCGCTTCTTCGCGGACCACGTCCATCACGTCGTCATGCGTAATGATGCCGACGATGCGGCGTTCGTCATCCAGCACGGGAATCGCCAGAAGGTCCAATCGGGCCACCTGGCGGGCGACCTCTTCCTGGTCTTCCAGCACATGCACCGTGGTGATCTCGGTATCCATGATGTCGGCCAGACGCGTGTTCTGTTTCCGCATCGAGGAGACGAGCTGGCGGGTCGAAACCACGCCCCGCAGGTGGCCTGCGTCGTCGACAATATACAGATAGTAAATCGTCTCCAGATCGCCGGCCGAATGGCTGAGGGCTTCGAATGCTTCGCGAACTGTCAGGTTCTCGCCCAGCTTGGCGAGATCGGTCGTCATGATGGCGCCGGCGACGCCTTCGGGGTACGACGACAGCCGCATGATATCGCGGCGATCGGCCGCGGGCAGCAGGACCAGCAGCTCGTTGACGATTTCTTCTTCGACGCCGCTTAACATGTCGACGCGATCGTCGGGGGAAATCTCGGCGATCAACCGGGCGATCTGGTCGCGCGGCTGGGTCTCCAGAATTTCGACCTGGAACTCGTGCGGAAAGTAGGCGAAGATCTCCACCCGTTCATCGTCGGTCCCATGCTGGAGCACTTGCCAGGCCTCATCGGCCGAGAGCCCTTCCATGAAGTCCGCGGTGCGCGCGGGGTGCAGCGTTTCGCAAAACGCTTTCAGCTCGACCTCATTCTGGGTCGCCAGCATTTCACGCAGTTCAGGAAGGAAAAGCGGATTCACCATAAGACCGTCAAGCTGCGAATACGTTCGCGATGATGCGTGCGTGAGAAGCGCCGCAAGGAAAAAAGGAGATGCGTTCGACGACAAGCAGGGGGGTGCGAGCGGCGCGCCGCCTGGGGTGCGGCAGTCTTTGAATTGTACTCATGCAGGCAATTTGCATAAGGACACGCAGTCGCCAACGCCGGAGGAATCGCCAAAGCTGCGTGTAACGCGCTTTGGCTGCAGGCAGGAACGGCTCGCCCGTTACGGCTTCGCGCTCCGCCCGATTCCCAGCAGGGCGGGCCGATCAGTCAGGTCGCCAGGGAACAAAGAATGGCTGGCGGAAGAGGAATCGCAACTACTTCCGCCGGGCATGGGGGGCGGATGAATCACAGGCCCACGGCCTTGGATGGAAAGGCCGGTCCGCTGCAGGGGGGCGCGGCTGGCCAGCTTACGTCGCCTTGCGATGGGGATCGACGTAGCCGGAATCGGCCGGACGGACGGAGGCTGCTTAGCTGAATTCGCCGCGGATGTACTGCCGAGTGTACTCTTCTTTGGGGTCTTCAAACATCTGCTTGGAGTCGCCGAATTCAACCAGATAACCGGTGCGGCCGCCTTCGGAGGTGTCAACGTACAGGAAGGCCGTTTTGTCGGCGACCCGCTGGGCCTGCTGCAGGTTGTGCGTCACGACGGCGATGGTGAAATGCTCGCGGAGTTCCAGCATGAGCTCTTCCACGCGACGGGTCGCGATCGGGTCGAGCGCGGAACAGGGCTCATCCATCAGCAGCACCTGGGGCCGGGTGGCGATGGCGCGGGCGATGCACAGTCGCTGCTGCTGACCACCGGAAAGCGAGAGTCCGCTGGCCTGGAGCTTGTCTTTGACTTCTTCCCACAGGGCGGCGCCGCGGAGGGCTTTCTCCACCTGTTCGTCGTAGTTTCCGCGGAAACCATTCAGCCGCAAGCCAAAAGCGACATTGTTGTAAATGCTCATGGCGAACGGGTTCGGCTGCTGGAACACCATGCCAATGTGGCGGCGGACAGCGACCGGATCCACGCTGCGTTCGTAAATGTCGCGGCCGCGAAAATGCACGTGCCCCGAAAAACGGAAACCGCGGACCAGGTCGTTCATGCGGTTCAGGCAGCGGAGAACCGTGCTTTTGCCGCAGCCCGAAGGACCGATGAAAGCGGTAATGCGATTCTTTTCAATGGGAATCCGCGTATCGCGGACGGCTTTGAACGAGCCATAGTGCAAAGAATCAATCTGAGTATCTATCACGACGTCCGTGTCGACAGGCATTGCTTTAGCAGACATATTTTTGACCCTCGTTACATTAGACTATCGGACTTGTTGCCGTCTGGCAACGAGTTGGGCGGCAACATTCATGGCGAGAACAACCCCCACCAGCACCAACGCCGCGGCCCAGGCGACATCCTGGTGGTGACTGAACGCCGAAGTGGCGTAATTGAAGATAAACACAGAGATCGAAGCCGTCCTGTCCTCGGTGATGCCCTTCCAGCTCCAGGTGAACCAGTAGTTGTAAAACATGGCCGTAAAGAGCAAAGGCGCCGTCTCCCCCGCGGCCCGGGCAATGGCCAGCATCATGCCGGTCAGAATTCCGGGGAAAGCCGCCGGCAAGGTGATTTTCCAGGCGACCTGGGTAGGGGTTGCGCCCATGCCAATGGCGGCTTCTTTCATGCGGGCGGGCACCATTTTGATTGCTTCTTCCGCTGTCAGCATGATCGTGGGGATCATCAGCAGCGACAGGGCGACGGCGCCTGCTAGCGCACAGTTATGGTGAAAAATAAACTCCACGATGACCGCGAACGCGATCACGCCCGCCAGAATCGAGGGAAAACCGGTCATGGTTTTTGCGCAAAAGCGCACGGTCGAGGCCATTTTGGAATCCTTGCCAAACTCCGCCAGGTAAATGGCCGCCAGAATCCCGAACGGCGCCGCAATCAGAAAGGCCAGCCCCACCATAATAAACGAACCGAGCAGGCAGTTCCCAAATCCGCCGCCTGTTTCCGCCCCCGTGGGGGGCAACTCGGTAAACAGCTCCAGTCGCAAACGGCTGCCGCCACGGATAATGAGCGTCCAGAGCACGGAGAACAACGGCAACAGGCCGGTCAGCGTTACCGCACCCGCCAGCGTGGTGAGCAGAATGTTCAAGAGCGTACGGGGCCGCTTGAGGGAGCGGCTCAATTCCTCCAGGTCAAACTCTTCGTTTGCCGACAGGCTGTCGGAAGCGATGACGATTTCTGACACAGATTCATCCTTTTGACCGTTCAACCTTTAGAGCCCCTTTTGATTTCTCGAGGCATGCATCATCACCAGTGAACCCAGCACGTTGACCGCCAGGGTGATCACCAGCAAAACGAAGCCCGCATACATCAGGGCGCTAACTTCCATGCCGGGCTCTGCTTCCGGGAATTTGTTCGCCATCAGGGCGGCCAGCGTATTGGAAGGAGACAGCGGGTTCAGCGTGAGGATATTCTTGTTCCCCACCAGCATCGCCAGGGCCATGGTCTCACCCAGAGCGCGGCCAAAGGCCAGCACCAGCGAACCAAAAATGCCGGTGGCGGCTGTCGGCAAGACCACGCCCATGATCGCTTCCCAGCGGGTGGCGCCCAGGCCATAGGCGGCGTCCCTTAACTTGGGCGGCACGGCGACGATCGCTTCGCGAGAAATGGCCGTGACGGTGGGCAGGATCATAATCGCCAGCACCAGCGACGCCGGCATGATCCCCAGTCCCTGGAACCAGGGGACAATCACGGCAATCCCCCACAATCCGTATACGACCGAGGGAATCGCGGCCAGCAGTTCGACAATGTTCTTGAGCAGCAGTTCCACCCCGCTGGGCAGAAACCCCTGGCTGATGAAGACCGCGGCCGTTACGCCGAAAAAGCCGCCAATCACAATCGCAATGGCCGAGGTGTACAGCGTACCGACAATTGCAGGTGCAATGCCATACTCGGCCGTTTGCCCCTCGCGATTCTCCGCGGCGTCCCAGGTGTTGGTAAACAAAAACGAGGCATGGTATTCCTGGATGGCGGGCGAGGCGGCCCAAAGAATGATGAGGAGAATCCCCACCAGCATGCCAATCATCGCCCAGCCAAACCCTCGCGTCAGAGCAATGAACGCCCGGTTCATGCCCACTTCCACCATGGTAGGCGGCCGCGACATGGACTCGGCGGGACTGTCCGCCAGTGGTTCGTCTGTGCTGCTCATCAAGGAAACCTGAAATCGTGTCGCGGAAGGTAACTTTCGTCCCAGAGTAAAGGGCCAGAGGACAGGTCCCCGGAGCCCTGAATCAGGGATCACAATCCACCCCGGACGCTTTAGGTCTTTTCGGAAGCGATTTTAATCTCTTCGACCTTGGCTTTGACTTTCTCTACCACATTGGCCGGCAGTTTGACAAAGTGCAGGCCTTCGCTCATCGTCTGGCCTTCGTCCAGACACCAGAGCAGCAGTTCCTTCAATGCTTCGCCTTTTTCCTTATCGTACGATTTGTGCACCATCATCCAGGTGTAGGTCACCAGCGGATAAGATTCGTCGCCCGCCGGATCCGACGCCCAGGCAATCATATCCGGGGGCAGTTCGACGTTTTCAAGGGCTTTGGACGAGGTTTCCAGCGACGGCGCCACAAACTTGCCGGCCTTGTTTTCCAGGCTGGCGACCGGCAGGTCGGCCGTTACGGAAAACCCGTACTCGATATAACCGATGGCGCCGGGAGTCTGTTTGATGGCGGCGGCGACGCCGTCGTTCTTGGCGCCGGCCACAAAACCCGTGTTGGGCCAGGCCACTTCTTTGCCATAGCCCAGCTTCTCGTGGAACTCCGGACTGATGGCGTCCAGGTGGCGGGTGAACACATAGGTCGTACCGCTCTTGTCCGAGCGATGCACCACCGTGATCCCCTGGTCGGGCAGCGTGACGCCGGGGTTCGAGGCCGCAATGGCCGAATCGTTCCAGTTTTTGATCTCGCCCAGGAATATCTTCGAGTAAACCTCGCGAGTGAGCTTCAAATCGGCAGGCAGGTCGGCGTGGTAGGCCACAACAATCGCTCCCGCCGTCATCGGCAGCAGAATCACGCCGCGGTTCTTGTCAGCCGCCGCGATCTCTTCCTCGTTCATCGCCGCATCGCTGGCGCCAAAGTCGGAACGACCTTCAAGGAAATCCGTGACCCCTTTGCCGCTGCCTACCGACTGGTAGTCGGGTTTCACATTCGGGTGGCTTTCGCGATACTTCTTGAACCAGTCCTGGTACAACGCCGAGGGGAAACTGGCGCCTGACGCCTCAAGTTTCACGCTCGAAGCAGAACCGCCGCAACCGGAAAGCACCATCGGCAATACGGCCGCGAGAAGCAACAGAAAAGCACGTTGCATGATCGGAATTCCCTTGATTTTTTCGTGGTGAGTCGTCGTGTCGATGGTTCAGTTATAACCGCCATTTCGATGCCTCCAACCGCAGAAATCAAGATTTATAAAACCTTAACGTTTCCTTCACGCAAGAGTCCCTATAACGGAAAATGTCGCAACTCTTTTACGAAAATTTGGCGAACTGAAATGAGCAAACCTTCCCCCGATTCCCCTCCTCCGGTGTACTTTACGGCAAGGCTCTTGCTGGAAGCATTAGAGAAGATGGACGAAAGTATGCTCGACTTGCCGTTATTGATGATCCATGGCAAGAACCTGCATAAACCCAACCTCGTCGCTGGCTGGGTGCCGGCCCCCACTCCCGTGCTACGCACGGCGGTGGAGTCCAAGAATGCCTCGCTGCTGACGATCGCCGCCCTGGTCGACAAACTGGAACAACCAAAAAAGTAAGCCGTGCGCTCTCCTCGCTGGGATAGCGCGGAAAGTGTCGTGCAAACCCTCCGCCCTGCTAAAAGCAGGGCGTTTTTACTGCGTACGGCCTACAGCTTCCAGGGGGAACGCATGGCGGGGGTGAGCAGGGCCGAGGCTTCTTCGTCCCCTTCGATCTGCTCGGTTTCGGGGTTCCACTTCAGACTGCGGCCGACCTGCATGGCGATGTTGTTCAAGTGGCAGATCGTCGCCGTACGATGCCCCACTTCCGCCGGCGCCATCAGCTCCGCGCCATGCAGCACTGCATCGAGAAAGTTCCGGTGATGGCCCGGGCTGCGGCCCAATTGCACGTCGTTCTCGCCGAAGGTCGTCTGCAGGAGCGAGGCTGGTTCCGCCTCCAGCTTGCAGCCGTGCACATGCACAAAGATCCAGCCCTCGTCCCCGATGAACTTCAGCCCGCGTGGTCCTTCCGACTTGCCCGTCATCCGCACGCCGTTGCCGTAGGTGTTCACAAACTGATAGTCCATATAGGCATCGTACAGGCTATCGGGATTCTGCACGCCCTTCGCTTCAATCAGCACGGGGCCGGTCGCGTCGGTCCCGGCCCCCAACTGGGCCAGGTCAATGATGTGCGCGCCGCGGTCGGTCATCTCCCCGCCGCCGTAGGCCAGGATAAACCGCCACCAGAAATGGCAGCGTTTCTCACTGTAAGGAGCTTCCGCCGTGTGCCCCAGCCAGAAGTCATAATCAAAACCTTCCGGCACAGACGACGCGGCCGGCTTGCTGCTGAACTCCTTCACTTGCTGGTGATGCGCCTGGTCGCACGGCAGATGAATGACGATCTCTCGCAGCTTGCCGATTCGACCGTTCCGCACCAGCTCGGCGGCAAAGCGGGCGTTCGGGTTACTCCGCTCATGACTGCCGGTCTGCAGCAGCACCTTGTTCTGCTCGACCGCATTGCAGATGGCGCGGCCCTCGCCGACAGAGTTCGCCAGCGGCTTCTCGCAATAAATGTGCTTGCCGGCTTCCGCCGCGGCGATGGCGGTCAGCGCATGCCAGTGGTCAGGCGTGGCGATCGAAACGGCGTCGATATCGTCGCGGGCCAGCAGTTCCCGAAAGTCGGCGTACACGCGGCAATCGTCGTTCCCGTATTTCTCGCGCACCATGTCGGCCGCCAGTCGCGTGTGGTTCTCATCGACATCGCACACGGCGACCACCTGGACGTCTTTCTCCGTCAGGAACCGGCCCAGGTTATTCCGCCCCTTGCCGCCCACGCCGATACAACCCAGCGTCAGCCGTCGACTGGGAGCTTCCCGTTTCTCCTCCCCGCGTGAGACCGCAGGTACGATCGAAGAGGCCGCGCCAGCAGCAGCGGCCGCCTGCAGAAAACGACGACGGTCAGGCTTTAGAATCACGGCTAACTCCGCATCAACAGGGACAGGACGCAGTCCAGAAAAGGGCCAGGCAAGCCGCCATTGTAGGCGGCCTTTCCCCCACCAGGCAACGATAAAATCGGCGATCGTCGATGCGACCTGGCCGGCTCCGTTCTCCGCTCTCCTGCGCCATTCATGGATGGCGCCATACTTCCGCTGGGGACGACGCCACGTCCACGAGTCGCTCGTGCAAAAGGCGATCAGGCAGGCTGTACGCCAGGCCGGGCTGACAAAGAGGGCCACAAGCCACACGTTTCGCCATTCGTTCGCCACCCACCTGCTGGCCGATGGATACGACATCCGAACCGTGCAGGAACTCCTCGGCCACAAAGATGTTCGGACTACCATGATTTACACCCATGTGCTCAACCGAGGCGGGCGCGGCGTTCGCAGCCCCGCAGACGGACTGGCTCACCATCCCGATGAGCGATAGGCGGAAACAACCTATCACGCAAAAAACCGCGTGACATGAGAGCAACTGCCTGTTACTATTGAACTTACCGCAATTGAATGACGGAGTGTTATTCTGACAACTTTGCAGCCTATAGGTAATACGCTGATCATCCTAAAAACAAGTTAGGCCAACAATGAAGCCTACCGCCGCACACTCATTCCCAGATGCCGAGGTTGTCGCTTGGAGACTTTCTGATGCTCTACTCGAATTGGAGGTTTCCGATGTTTTCTTCGACGGGTTTTCCCACGGCCACGCCAAGATGATATTTCCCCTAGCGCGGCCTGTGACTGCGATGTCCTATGATCACAACTCGAACCAATGGATTGAAGAGACGGCGATCGAACGTTTGAAAGACATCTGCGAGTTTCACCATAAGATGGAGAGGCTCTATTCCCTAAAAGGATTTGGCGCTGAGTCTGGAAAGTGGCTTGCTGTGAGTGTCATATCGAACGAGGCGGAGATCAAATGGTGAGAGAAAGGCCTAACCAGAGCGCTGCAGCGAACCGCCGCCCCGCTGGGCAGTTGGACGGTTCGGGTAATTTGTCCGCGACTGTTGCAGCCGACCGGGCGTTTCCGGCGGCGGTCGCTGAGCTTGGTCGTTGAGGAGGCGTCCATGCCTACTCAACGTTGCGATTGAGCTCCTTGAGGGAGCTACGATCGTGACAAACCTGTTGGAGCACCGGTCCCAACAGGCAAGCCCGGCGATTCGCCGTGCTAACCCGGCGCGCTGGGCAAAAACCTGGCACGCCGCAGTTCCCTTTTCCCGGACGCCCTCGGGTGTCTGGCCGTTGGCGATGCACCTTCGGCCGTACCGCACCAGCCGCAGGTGCAAATGGTCCGGCACGAACGCCTCCCCAACAAGCGATTCGAACGGAAATTGTGGCGCGGTAGAATGCACAAGGAACGTCTTCTCTACAATTCCGCTCAATCGCAACGTTATTTGGCTCACCGATGGACGTTTCCCAACAACTCGCCAGGTACTATGATTCTCTTATCGAGCGGTGCAATCGCGATCCATCTGCACGACCGAACAATTTGCCGAAGCACGACCAGATCATTTACTATGTGATCTCGACACGTTGCGAAATGGACATGAACGGGTTCGATTCGGTATTCGATCAACTGCTCACCGAGAACGAACTTCGTCTCCTCGTCGACGCTTTGAACGAACTCGGGGCAGGCACACTCGCGGAGTCATTCAACCAAGCTCACTCACGACTCCGCGATGCCGGGTTTTTCGGCGACGATTCGATGATGGTTTCCGACCTCGACAACGACGACTTCGGGTTTCTCGACGATATTGAAGATGACATTCGGAAAAACGATTCGCTTTGGGACCTCGACGACCGTCTCGCAGAGTTGATCCCGACAAACGCCAAATAACCATCGCATGCACGGGAGTGGCGGTGGCCAGCCGGTTATTAGATCAATGTCCACTCCCGCCACCCCGTGATGCGGGTCGTTGAGGAGGCGTCCATGCCTACTCAACGTAGCGATTTAGCTCCTTGAGGGAGCTACGATCGTGACAAACCTGTTGGAGCACCGGTCCCAGCAGGCAGGCCCGGCGATTCGCCGTGCTAACCCGGCGCTCTGGGCAAAAACCTGGCACGCCGCAGTTCCCTTTTCCCGGACGCCCTCGGGTGTCTGGCCGTTGGCGATGCACCTTCGGCCGTACCGCACCAGCCGCAGATGCAAATGGTCCGGCACGAACGCCTCCCCAACAAGCGATTCCAACGGAAATTGTGGCGCGGTAGAATGCACAAGGAACGTCTTCTCTACAATTCCGCTCAATCGCAACGTTCCCCGACCAAAAACAGTGTGACGAAAACGTGAACCCTGACGCAAATCCATATTCCCCACCAACGTCAGGATTTGAGCTCGTCCCATCATCTGAACCGCGATCGGTTTCGTCCGGCGTAATACTTCTCGCCGGCGCTGTTCTGGGAGCCGTAAGCTTCTTGGCTGCGATGGCATTGATCCCATCGAGCACTGACTCACCGACGACTCACGACTTGAGATTGGCAAACAACCTTGGGTTTATTTACCCGCCACTTCTTGGGCTGTGGGCGGGTTGGATACGTCGATCGGCGCTATGGACTATATTCGGATTCGCTGCCGGGCTCGCAATTGGTCTCGCGTACTACGCTCTTTGCGGCACGAACTTTCTTGCTGTGATGGTTGGCTTTCCTTGCATACTCGGCGGCGCGACGAGCGTTCTCTTGGGCACGAAACACGATTCCTGGCTTTCTGGCATCCCACAGCGACTAATTCGTGGTCTCGTCGCGGGATTCGTCCTTGGATTTACGTACATGTTGACCCTCAACATCACCTTCCCGTTCACGTCGCCGGGCTTTCCATATAGCAACTCGGTTTCCAATCATTCGTCTGGGATGTGGATAGCGGGTACGATTGCATTGACGCTATCCAGTGCTTTGTATTTGTGGGTGTTTCACTGGTCTGCCGGCCTCAACGATCATCTGCGAAGCGAAGGCGGCGAACCATCCGATGCAACCGAGTCGCGGTAGCCGGGCGTTTTGAAATGGAAGATCAACCGCCGCGACCGGCTGATCGGTAACGTTAGGCCGCAGAAAATAATTCGATGCCTCATTACGAAAGGCCAAAGTGGAGATCGACGCGATTGCCGCTCCGGATAATCGAGAGAGTCTATGGCGCTGACAACTCTGACAATGCCGGAGACGACATCGTCCACGCGCTCTCGCAAATATCCGATTACAAGGGCCAGTATCGCTACCGCTTCGATCGTGATTGTGCGCATTCTAATCCTTACTTCCATGTGATGGTCTTTGAGATCGAGGGCATCTCCGACGACGCCTACGGTCGGTTCAGCGATCGACTCGTCGAGCTCGGAATCGTCGAAGTGAATACACAAGCCTAACAACGCGATCCAGTCGACCGGCACTCGAAATCGAGTTAGCTCGTCAGCTTCGAGCGCGGTAGACTCACGTCAAGCCCGGTCGCTTCGAGCGGGCGGCTGATCGCAGCCGTTGAGGAGGCATCCAGGCGTGTCGGGCGGTCCGGCATGTCTCAGTTTCCCTCTCGGACGCCTACCGGCCGCCGACAGTTGACAGGCGCCCTTCGGTCGAACCGTACCAGTCGCAGGTGCAAATGGTCCGGCATGAACGCCTCCTCAACCAGTGATTGGAACGGAAGTCGCAACGCGGTACAAACGAATGGAATGTTTTTCTGCGACCCCGCTCAATCGCAACGTTATCCGGCTCACGATGAACGAGTTTCAACTGATTTCTGACTCTTTCGGTACTGGTGAGCACGGCAACCATCTTGCCGACCTCGAGCAGCGTCTTCATGTGGTCGTCGAGTGCTTTCTCTTCGCGACGCCACTCAGCACGGCGGATGTCGAGGCTGTCCACGAACAGCTCGCCCGGCAGGGTATGGATGAGCGTTTCAAGCGAAACGAGGAGTACTTCGCAAACCTGAAGCGAAATGTGGTTGCAGATCCTGATCGCTTCATGAATACGGTCGATCCAGACAAACTCGGTCCATCTGATCGGTTCTACATCAAATATGAAATCGACAACGCGACATCATCACTTGTTGATATGGATGAATTCGTCCGCGAGTACACATACGCTTTTACCGATCCGCCGTATGGCATTCGCTGTTCGTGCGATGATGAAAAGCGGGCGATTTGTTCGCAATCGATGACGCGATTGTTCGGCGATCTGTCCGACTTTACAATACGTAAATGGTCGACAGACTGGTCAAACTACTTTGATGCCGGCAATGAATGGTGGGGCGCGTTCCTCTGGACACTGGTGTCTGACGACGGTCGTGGCTGGTGGATCGGAGCGTCCACAACAGACTAAACGGCGGCTAATCGGGTAGCCGGACGGGTTTCCCCGTCCGGCCCCCACACCACCGTACGTGAGGGTCCGCATACGGCGGTTCAACGAAGGAGTTCAGTCCGGGCCGCGTGTAGCGTCCGAGAGACAGGTTCGGTGCTGGCGGCATCGACCACTGCTTCCATTAGCAACTCACGGATTTTAGATTTATCGTTCCGGCTCGGTGATCTTTTCCGTTCCGAATCCGCTCGGCTCGTAGCCGAACTCGCCAGAGTTTGGACGCGGTTCCAGAAAGCTTCGTCCAAAGTCGGGCGACTTCCGCGACATGCTGGTGTCGCTCCCGCTCAGGGGCGACTTCCGCTTGCTGCTTGACCCGTCGCCGGGCGCAGGGCATAGTAGGCGGTTCGATTTGCGGCCTGCTTCACGGGCCGGCCTTCCTTTGCTCCAGGGGACATTCGCCGTGGTCCGTTCTGCTTTACTGCTGCTCTTGCTGTCCGTCTTCCTGCCGCCGGCGTCGTCGCTTCGGGCAGACGAGTTCGCCCTGCCGCCCGGCGTCGAAAACACTCAGCGACCGGAAGATCAGCCGCTGTCGCCGCAGGCTGCGCTCAAACGGATGCAGGCGCCCGACGGTTTCCAGGTCACGCTGTTCGCCGGCGAACCCGCCATCCGCCAACCGATCGCCCTGCAGGTCGACGACCGCGGCCGGCTCTGGGTGGCCGAGTTTTACGGCTATCGCACCTGGGCCGCGACCGGCAAGGATCGCATTCTGATCTTCGAGGACACCGACAACGACGGCCAGTACGACAC
Source organism: Lignipirellula cremea (assembly GCF_007751035.1). Lineage (NCBI taxonomy): Bacteria > Pseudomonadati > Planctomycetota > Planctomycetia > Pirellulales > Pirellulaceae > Lignipirellula > Lignipirellula cremea. The sequence goes on from NZ_CP036433.1 coordinate 2,242,514, forward strand.
CCGTAAGGTGTTCTGGGACGAAGGCAATTACCTGTCCGGTTTCCAGCTGGGCTTCGGCGGCGTGTACGTGTGCTGCGCTCCGCACCTGCTCTTCATTCCCGACAAAAACGGCGACGACCAGCCCGACGGCCCGCCCCAGGTGGTCCTTGATGGCTGGTCGACCAAAGGGGTCCACAACGTGGTCAACGGTCTGGCCTGGGGGCCCGACGGCTGGCTCTACGGCTGCAACGGCATCACCGCCCCTTCCCTTGTCGGCAAGCCGGGCGCCAGCGATGCCGACCGGGTGGAGATGAACTGCGGGGTCTGGCGGTATCATCCGACGAAAGAGATCTTCGAAGTCGTCGCCCATGGCACGACCAATCCCTGGGGCCTCGACTGGAACGACTACGGCCAGGCGTTCTTCGCCAACTGCGTGATCGAGCACTTGTGGCACCTGATTCCTGGCGCCCATTACAAACGGATGTTCGGCCAGGACGTCAATCCGTATTCCTACGCCCTGATTGAATCCTGCTCCGACCATCTGCACTGGGCCGGCGACGACTGGACCAAAGCCCGCGGCGGCAAAGGGGAACACGATCAGCTGGGCGGCGGCCACGCCCACAGCGGCACCATGGTTTACCTGGGCGACAACTGGCCCGACGAGTATCGCAACTCGGTGATGACGTGCAACATCCACGGCAACCGCGTGAACCGCGACCTGCTGGAGCGGCGGGGAGGCGGTTATGTGGCGAAGCACGGCCCGGACTTTCTGCTGGCCCATGATGAATGGTTCCGCGGCGTGACGCTGCAGTACGGTCCCGACGGCGGCGTGTTCGTCACCGACTGGACCGACCTGGGCGAGTGCCATGACAAGGACGGCGTGCATCGCGATAGCGGCCGCGTCTATAAAATCGTCTATGGCGAAGCGCCTGCCGCCAAAACCTTCGACGTCAGCCGCATGACCGACGCGGAGCTCGTCGGCCTGCAGTCGCACAAGAACGCCTGGTGGTCGAACCATGCCCGCCGGGTGCTGCAGGAACGGGCCGCCGCGGGGAAGCTCGCCTCCGACACGGCGCCATCGCTGCTCGCCCTGCTGAAAGAACAGCAACGCCCGCTGAAGAAGTTGCGCATCTTATGGACGCTGCACGCCATTGGCTCCCTGCCGGAAGCGGAGCTGCTGGCGCTGCTGAACGACGACAACGAACACGTTCGCGGCTGGGCCGTGCAACTGCTGGTCGAAGACCGGCAGCCGAGCGCCGCGGCGGTGACCGCCTTTACGCAGATGGCGGCGGAAGAATCGTCGGCGCTGGTGCGGCTGGCGCTGGCCTCGGCACTGCAGCGCATGCCGCTGGCCGATCGCTGGCCGATTGGCATGAAACTGGCAGGCCGGGCGGAAGACGCCGAGGACCATGACCTGCCGCTGATGATCTGGTACGGCATGGAGCCGGCCGTCGCCGCCGATCGCCAGCAGGCAATCCAGCTCGCCGCGACCACCAAGGTCCCCCTGCTCCGCCGCCACATCGCCCGCCGTCTGGCGGAAAAGTAAGCTCACCGTCATCACCCTCCCCCATAGTGGCCAGGTCCACTACCAGGCGAGCAAGCGGAGCCGACGTGAAACGGCTTCCGCCTGCATGGCCTGGCGGGCCGCCCGCATGCTAGAATGGCAGTTGCGCCGAGCGTCAGTCCCTGTCGCCGCAGAGGATCTTGGCCGGCGTCGGCAATCCATTCTCCTTCCGTACCTCCTTCCCGCCTGGGCCGCGTGCCTGGTGAAATCGCCATGAAACGTGTTTCTCCCTGCCTCAAGTCAACCGTCTGCTGGGTTCTGTTTCTGCTTCTGTTCACGGCGCCTGCCGTGCGGGCGGAGGAAGATTCCGGCCTGGATTCCCTGGTGGAACTGCTGGCCGTGATCGAGGATCCCTCGTTCCAGCTGGACCTGCTCAAAGGGATGCACGACGCCTTGGAAGGCCGGCTGAATGTGCCGCCGCCTAAAGGCTGGTCGGACGCTTATGGCAGTCTCTCCAAAAGCCCCAATAACGACGTACGTGTGCAGGCCCGTGAACTGGCCCTGATTTTCGGCGACAAAGTCGCCCGGGGCGAGCTGACCGCTGTGATCGCCGACCCCAAGCGTACGGCAGAGGAAAGGGCGGCCGCCATCAAGGTGCTGGTGCAGACCAAAACGCCCGACCTGGAGCCGCTGCTGTTTACGCTGCTGGACCAGCCCGCCGTCTGTGGGCCTGCTTTACGCGCCCTGGGCGCCAGCAGCCATGCCGATACGCCGGCCCAGATTCTGAAACGCTATTCGAAGTTTTCCGTCGAAGAAAAACGGGACGCCATGACGACCCTGTGCAGCCGGCCGGTCTACGCCCGTCAGCTGCTCGACGCCCTGGAAGCGAACCAGATTCCGCCGGTCGATGTTTCGGCCTTCCATGTGCGGCAACTGCAGAGCCTGGGCGACGCCGAACTCGACGCCCGCGTGGCCAAAACGTGGGGCGTGTCGCGTCCCACCTCGGCCGAGATCGCCCAGCAGATCGCGCGACTAAAGAAGCAGTACAACGCGGACCGGATCGCCGCCGCCGACTTGCCGCAGGGACGCTTGCTGTTCACCCAAACGTGCGCCGCCTGTCATACGCTGTACGGCGAAGGGGGCAAGATCGGGCCCGATATCACGGGCTCCAACCGGAACAACCTCGACTACCTGTTTGAGAACATCCTGGACCCCAGCGCGGCCGTGGCCAAAGCCTACCAGGTAACGTCGATTATTACCGACGACGGGCGGGTCATCTCCGGCATCATCGGCCGCACCAACGGCGGGGTGCTTGAAGTGCAAACCGTCAATGAGAAGCTGCTGCTGGACCAGGACAGCATCGAAGAAATGCGGCCTTCGGCCAAGTCGATGATGCCCGACGGCCTGGTCGAAAAACTCACGCCCGAAGACCTGCTTAACCTGGTGGCCTACCTGTCGGCGATGAAGCAGGTCGCATTGCCGCCCGGCGCCGAATTGCCGCCGGCCGCTGGCGTGGCGCCGTAGTCGCCCAAAGCGGCCGCATTATTTTCAAACAGGAGGTTGGCAATGGTGCTGCTTGAATTCAGCATGTTCCCGCTTGGCAAAGGCGAAAGCGTCAGCCCCTATGTGGCCCGCTGTCTCAAGATCATCGACGACAGCGGACTGGACTATCGGCTGCACGCCATGGGCACCGTGATCGAAGGGGAAATCGCCCAGGTGCTGGCCGTCCTTCAGCAATGTCTGGAAGAACTGGCGACTGATTGCGATCGCATCGCCTGCTCGGCCAAACTCGACTACCGCAAAGGCGCCTCGGGCTCTCTGTCCGGCAAGGTCGCCCGCGTGGAACAGCAACTGGGTCGCTCACTCAAGAAGGGCGTTTAACGGATATGCAGACCGTGGATATCGCCGTAGTCGGCGGCGGCATTGTAGGACTGGCGACGGCCTGGCATGCGACGCAGCGTTTCCCCCAGGCCAAGGTTGTCGTGCTGGAAAAAGAGACCGCCGTCGCAGCCCATCAAACGGGCCACAACTCGGGCGTGCTGCACACCGGAATCTACTACAAGCCCGGCTCCCTCAAGGCGATCAATTGCCGCGAAGGGAAGCTGGCCATGCAGCAGTTCTGCGAGCAGCAAGGAGTCGACTTTGACATCTGCGGCAAGGTCATCGTCGCCCTGAACGAACAGGAACTGGGCCCCCTGCAGACGATCTTCGAACGCGGACAGGCCAACGGCGTCCGCTGCGAAATGATCCCGCGCGAACGTCTGCTGGAACTGGAGCCGCACGCGGCCGGCATCCAGGCGATCCACGTGCCGGAAGCCGGCATCGTCAACTATCGCCAGGTTTGTCAGCGGCTGGCCGCCATCGTGCGCGAACGCGGCGGCGAAGTAGTCCTGGGCGCCCGGGTGCTGTCGATGGAGCATCGCGACGGCGGCGTCGTACTGCAGACAAAGCAGAGCGACTTTACCGCCCGGCAGGTGGTGAACTGCGCCGGCCTGCAGTGCGATCGCGTCGCCCGACTGAGCGGCCAGAAACCGGCGGCCAAGATCGTCCCTTTCCGCGGCGAATACTACGAGCTGAAGCCCGAGGCGCAACACCTTTGTCGCACGCTGATCTATCCCACGCCCGACCCCAGCTTCCCCTTCCTGGGCGTGCACTTCACTCGCATGATCGAAGGCGGCGTGGAGTGCGGGCCGAACGCCGTGCTGGCCTTTGCCCGTGAAGGGTACCGCAAACGGGATATCAACCTGCGAGACCTGGCCGAATCGCTGACCTATCCCGGGTTCCTGAAAATGGCGATGAAGCACTGGCGGACCGGCCTGGGGGAAATGTGGCGGAGCTTCAGCAAGCAGGCCTTCGTCCACGCCCTGCAGCGGCTGCTGCCCGAGATCCGTGCGGAACACCTGGTCAAAGCGCCCGCCGGCGTCAGGGCGCAGGCCGTGACGCGGGAAGGGAAAATGGTCGACGACTTCCTGATTCTAGAGACGGAGCGGGTGATCAACGTCAACAACGCGCCGTCGCCCGCCGCCACGGCCTCGCTGAATATCGGCCGGCTGATTGTCGATAAACTGTCCGCCCACCTCTCTTGACCGCAACGCGCTGGCGCTTGCGGACACCTTCGCCAGGGTCCTGTGCTGATGAACCCGATAAAATCGCTGACCTTTCCGGTCGAACGCCTGCACGAATTTACCGCCCAGGTGCTGGTCGCCTGCGGCGTGCCGCCGGCCGACGCAGCCAGGGCGGCCGACATCCTGACCCAGGCGGATCTGCGCGGGATTGATTCGCATGGCGTGGCCCGGCTGCATGCCTATGTCACGCAGTACAAGGCGGGACGGATGAACCCGCGGCCCAACATTACCGTCGCCCGGGATCGCCTGTCGACCGCCACCGTCGACGGCGACAACGGCCTGGGGCTGGTCGTTGGCCCGAAGGCGAACGAGATCGCCATGGAGAAGGCCGAGAAGACCGGCGCCGCCTGGGTCGCCGTGTGCAACTCGCATCATTTTGGCATCGCCGGCTACTATCCGCTGGTCGCACTGGAACGCGACATGATCGGCTGGGCCATGACCAACGCCACCAACCAGGTGGCGCCGCACGGCAGCCGGCAGCGACTGCTGGGCACCAACCCGATCGCCGTGGCCTTTCCCGGGCTGGTCGAACCGCCCGTCGTGATTGATATGGCGACCAGTGTCGTCTCTTACGGCAAGATTGAAATCGCCCGCCGCCGCCAGGAGCCGATCCCCTCCGGCTGGGCGCTCGATTCGACCGGACACATCACGACCGATCCCACCGCCATGGGCCCCGATTACGCGCTGCTGCCGCTGGGTTCCGACAAAGAACGCGGCGGCCACAAAGGCTACTGCCTGGGCTCCATGGTCGACCTGTTCTGCGGGCCGCTGGCCGGAGCCAACTGGGGCCCGTTCGCCCCGCCGCTGCTCTACCCGCCCGAGGCTCACCATGGCACGGTCGGCAAGGGGATCGGGCACCTGTTTGGCGCGATGAAGATCGATGCCTTTGTCGACGTCGACGACTTCAAGCGGCAGGTCGATCACTGGGTGCAAGTGATGCGGGCCGCCCCGCCCGCTCCCGGATACAGCGGGCCGCTGATCCCCGGCGACCCCGAACGGGCCGCGGAAAAGATCCGCCGCGAGTCCGGCGTGCCGCTCATCCTGCCCGTCGTCGAAGACCTCCGCCGCGTCGGCCAGGAGACAAATACTCCGTTCGACGAGTAGACTCGAACGGACGAGGGAGACCGCGAAACCGTTTACCGACGGTCAGGCGACTTTCCGGCGCCAGCTCGTCCGCAGAACGACGAACGAATATCCCCAGGCCATTCCTTTCGCGACGATGAAACTGGCGGAGGAACAGGCGACGCATTGCCAGCGAAATCTTTTTCCTTGTCTGGCTCGCCCGTGTCGCTGCCGTCAGCACGCATCAACTGCGGACGCTGCACCAGGGCCGCCAGCACAAAGCTGAGGATCATCAGCAGGAACCAGGCGCCCAGTTTCTCCAGGGGAACCATCTTCCATACGTTCGCCTGTGCCGGGTAAACCCAGATTCCTGCATAGGTGGCGATATTCTCCGCAAACCAGATAAACAGGGCGACCAGCAGCCAGCCTGTCAGCAAGGGCATATGGCGGTGTTTTTGATCCATCTTGAAATAGATCTGCGAGCGAAAGAACATACAGACCGTCGCCGCCGTTAGCGGCCAGCGCAAATCAACAGTGTAATGGTGGCTGAAAAAGTTGATATAGATCAACGCCACCAGCAGCCATGTCTGCCAGACCGGCGGGTAGTAGGAAAATCGGAAATCAAAGATCCGCCACACCCGGGCGATATAGCTGCCCACGGCGCTATACATAAATCCTGCAAATAACGGGACATTCCCGATTCCCAAGGTGAACGGCTCAGGGTACGCCCAGGCCCCGATCGCCCCCGAAGTCTTGAAAACCTCCATGCCGGTCGCCACGACATGGAAAATGATAATCACCAGCGCCTCTTTCGGCGTTTCCATGCGAAACAACAAGAGACTCGCCTGGAATGCTACGGCCAGCAGTAGCAAAAAATCGTAGCGATATAACCAGGCGTCGGCAGGATAGTAAAACCTGGTAACAAGAATCATCGTCAGCAGAAAGGCGCCAAAGATACAGGCCGACGCCTGCTTGATCCCGAACAGCCAGAACTCCCACAAGAATCGGCGCAGAGGCGACATTCACACGCTCATGGGAGGTTCAAGAATCCTTGCCTGACCAGCACAGTCTGTCGCTGTGCAACGGTCGATAGGATAGCGAACGACTCCCAATACAGCAAACGGAAAGCGCAAGGCTAGCGACTTCAACTACATGAGCGGCCCGGGTCGCTACTTTTTCACGTGATAGCAATGCAACACATCGCCGTCGCGCAGGTAGAGTTTACCGTTGGCGATCACCGGATGCGGCCAGCTTTTGTCGTTATTGGTCGGCAGGCGGAAGTCGCTGATCGGGTTGTAGCCGCGGGGGGTGGCTTCGATCAGCGCCATCACGCCGTTCTCGTAGCGGAAGTACAGCTTTCCGTCGGCGTACAGAATGGCGGCCGAGTTCCCGCCGGGGCCGCGTTCCGGTCCCCAGGCCAGCTGACCCGTTTCCAGTTTCAGGCACAGCGGCAGACCCTGGTTATGGCCGTGCCCCATATACACAAAGCCGTCGACCAGGATCATCCCGCCGTGGTGGTTTTGCACCTCCTTGGCGGAGCGGTAATAAACTTCCTGCGCGGCGAATCGGCCCTGGCGATTACTCAGTTTGAGCAGGGCGCTGCCGCCGTCGCCGTAACCGCTGGAACAGAAGACGTAGTCGCCCTCCACGATCGGCGTGGGGCAGTTGGCCGTGCCGTTCGCCACGCGATTGTAGCCCCAGAGCAGCTCGCCGTCGCTGGCGCGCACGCCGATCACTCCCCGTCCGACCAGCGTGACGTACTGGCGAACGCCGCCGGCGTTGCTGATCACGAGCGACGCATAACCGGCTCCGTCGGAGCCCTGGTCCCCGCCGCGAGGCATCGGCGTCGACCAGATCTCGCGGCCCGTTCGCTTATCCAGCGCCACGACCATCGCCCTGTCGCCGCCGGGCGTACAGATCAGGCGGTCGCCGTCGACCAGCGGCGATTCGCTGTAGCCCCAGTTCGACATCATCCGGCCGCCAAAGTCGTCTGCATACCGCTTCCGCCAGACTTCCTGGCCGGTTTCCGCATTGCAGCAGAGCAGCACGCCGTCGAGCGACAGGCCAAACACCAGGTCGCCGTCGACCGTCGGGGTGCAGTTCGGCTTGTCGCGTTTGCGACTGATCTCGGTCGACCAGATCTCCTTGCCGTCTTCGGTCGACAGAGCCATCAGCCGTTGCCCATCGCCGACGGCGCCCATCGTGTAGATCTTGCCGTTGGCCACGCTCACCGACGCATAGCCGGAGCCCAGCCCCTGGGCCGTCCACAGCAGTTCCGGCCCGCCGGCAGGCCAGCTTTCCAGCAGACCTGTTTCCCGGTTCACGCCGTCACGCTTCGGCCCGCGCCACTGGGGCCAGTCGCCGGGGACGGCGGCCTGGTTGGTATCGCGGGCGGTCGGAGTTTCGGCGGCGGGGGCTCCGCCCGCTTTCCGCCGGGCCAGTTCTTCCCGCACCCATTCCTGGTCCGGCTTGCTGAGCGCTAGCATCGGCACCACGATCGTATCGCCGGTTTCTTTCTTCAGTTGCACCTTGCCGTCGCTGAACGCGACAAATTCGGCTTCGATGGAGAACATGCCCGAGGCGTCGCTCCAGGTGCGGGCGACCGCGACCGAAACCGCCAGAACGACCAGGCCAGCCGCGATCAGGGCCGCCAGTTTTTGGGACGAGGAAAACAACATGGAACTCTTCTTTCTGGAAGACCCGCGGCGCAGCTGACCAAAGCCGGCGCGGAAAGATGCAAGATGGTTTACTGGAAACGGGCAGTCGTTCCTGCCAGGCGTGCAGGAAGAACGTCCCGTCTTCGGGGAGTGTCGATGGGAGAACTTCGTCGCAACACGGTTTGCGGCGAGCGATCTCTAGCGGGAACGGGTACGTTGCAGTTTCTGGACCAGACCGTACGAATTGCAGCTGTCGGCGAACGTTACGCAATGGCCGGCGACCACGCACGGATCTTTGACGGCGGTGGCGCCGTTGCCGTAGCTTTCCTGGCCCGAGTACTTCTGGCCCTTGAGGGCCCCGGCACAGGCCAGCACCATGGCGCCGTTGCCGACGGCGCCGAGCACCCGCTGGGACGCGCGCATTTCGGTGATCAGCTCTTTGGCCTGGGCTTTCTCCTGGGGCGATTTCAAATAGCCGGATTGATCGCCGCTGCAGAACAGCACCGCGTCGAAGTCGCGCGGGCGAACGTCCTGCAGCAGGAGTTCGGGCGTCAGCGGGCCGCCGTTGCCGTCGGTCGGGGAGATCTTGCGGGGCGAGGCAGACACCAGGGCCAGCTGGATGCCGTCTTTCGCCAGGGCTGACTGCACCTGCTTAAAATCATAACCATTAAAACCGCTTTGCGGCAGGACGACCGCCACCCGGCCGCGTCCGCCATTGGCGATGGCGGCCGAGTTCCCCCGCATGCCATAAGCGGCGATCCCGCCTGCGCTCGCCATCAGGAGGATCGCGATCCCGGCGACGCCGGCGCCAATCCACCAGGTTCTTCGGGAAATACGCTGGCCGCTGGAGGGGGCAGTCGACCCGGGCGTCGAGGCCGACATTGCTCCCGGTAGAACGGACATCGGCGCCGTCAGCGACATGGCCGTCGTGACGGGCGCGGCCGATGCCGCCGGCATCAAGGCGGTGGGTCCGCTGCCGGCCGCATGCCCGGTGGAGGAAGCCGACAGCGATATGCCCACGGTCGAGGACATGCCTGGTCCCAGATTGCGGGCCGTGCTGGGCGCGTCGTCGATGCGGGCCGCGAGAGCCGGAGCGGCCGACCAGGCCGGTTCGGCCTGGGCCAGCAGGGCGGCGAGCGCGGCGGCCGTCTCTCCCATGGTGGCGAAGCGGTCTCGCGGATCTTTCGCCACCATCCGTTCGAACAGGGTCTGCAGGGCCGCAGGCGCGTCGGGACGGAACGCACGGATCAACGGGGCCGGCAATTCTCGATGGGCGATCAGCTTCTCCATCACCGTTTCGCCCTGGTGCAGCGCTCGACCGGTGAGCAGAAAGAACAGCGTACAACCCAGGCTGTAGATGTCGCTGCGGTAGTCGGCATGCCGGGAGTTCAGCGCCTGTTCGGGAGCCATGTAGTCGATCGTCCCCATCACCATGCCGGAGCGGGTCAGGCCATCATCGAGCAGGTCGTTCTCCCAGCGGGCCAGGCCCAGGTCAAGCACTTTCACCACCCCTTGCGGGTCCAGCAGCAGGTTGCTCGGCTTGATATCACGATGCACCATCCCCTGTTCATGGGCGTATTCCAGGCCGCGAGCCGCCTGCAGCATGCACAGCAAGGCGTTCGACAGCGGCAGCGGTCCTTCCCGTTTGACGCGTTTGGAAAGATCCTCGCCGGCGACATATTCCATCACCAGAAAATGCACGCCGGCCGCCTGGTCGGCGTCGTGGGAAACGATGATGTTCTCGTGGTGCAGTCGGGCCGCCATTTCCACTTCACGGCGAAACCGGCCGACGCGATCCGCGGACTGGGTCGCCGACGGCGGCAGCACCTTGAGCGCGACCAGCCGATTCATGCGGCTGTGGCGGGCCTTGAACACCAGGCCCATGCCGCCCTTACCCAGCTGATCCAGCAGCGTGTAATTCCCCAGCACCAGCCCTTTGGATTTGCCCTGCGCCAGCATCTGGGCCTGGTAGCGGGTGAGGACCTTCTGGGCGACCAGATCCCGGACGAACCGCGTCAGCGACGAGGTATTGAGCTTCGCCAGGCACTGGTCGATCTTTTTCTGCGACAACAGCCGGCTGCGCTGGAGGAGTACGACAAACTGCTCGATATCTGCGGGCGTGCGACGCACGCGGGCCGGTGATCCCAGCATGCCTGCCGCAGCGGCGACCAGGGCTTCTATCTGGGGAGCATCGCTTGCCGGCGTCGGCGGGGCGGCCCGCATGAAACCGAGCAGACTATCGTCGGTTGACGACAGCCGATCCACCTGCGCCCGGCACTCTACGCAATTTTCCAGGTGATCATGCACGCCGACCGCCAGGGCTTCGGACAAGGAACCCGTAGCAAATTCCGACAGCTGCTGCGGGGCAGGGCAAAGATCAAGGTTCATACGTGCGTCCCCGGGTCACTCGACAATCGTCACAAGAACTAGAACCGTGGCGCATAACACGAGCCGCAGATTTTTTTCGCCAGACGCCGTTGGCATCGTCCCAGTATACCCGGAATCGCCAGAAACGCCGAATCTCCGCACGTCAGGATGGGGAAAATCACCCGTCATGATGGGGGCGGCGTAAATCCCTTGCCCGAAGATGGCTAGTGGTGCGTCAAGGCAAGGAGTTCGGGTTCTTCCCATTAGCCGTTTTGGCGATAGCCACGGTTAACTAAAAGCAACAGCGGCTCGCGCGAAAATGGCCAAACCTGAAATTGAAACTTGACGCACCACTAGTGCTGCGTCAATCTTCAATCTTCGAGTGAGCGATTTCGGC